>JBGAOY010000035.1:0-34989 GCA_044221555.1 Acidimicrobiales bacterium | reverse complement strand
CAAAGGGTGTGCTAATACGGGGGCCCGCCGGGGGGGGTGCCCAGGGGGGGCTCCCGGGGGCGACTCCACCCCCCCGCCCGCGGGTGGGGGGGGGGGGCCACCGCGGTCGATGTGGAGCCGCCGGCGGGCGTGAAGCTGCGTCCGCTGGCCAAGGTGTCAGGGCGGGGGCCGAGCGCCGACCTGATCGACCTCGCCCGGTGGGCGGCGTGGCGCTGGGCGGGCCGGCGGGTGCCGTTCCTGCGCACCGCGTCGCCGGAGCGGGTGGTGGCCCGCCTGCCGGCGGCACCGGTCCGGACCACCCCGGTCCCGGTCGTGACCGACGATCTCGCGCGCGACGCCCTGGCCCTCGACCGGGCCGTGGTGCGCCTGCCGCCCGCCGACGATGCCTTCCCGTACGTCCTCGCCGCCGCAGGACGGGGCAACGCGCTGGTGATCACACCCTCGCTCGGCGGCGCGCGCCACCTGGGCCTGCGTCTGCGCCGGGCCGGGGTGACGACCGCGACGATGCCGCGTGACTGGGCGGTGGCGGCCGGCGGCGCCACCGTGGTCGGCGCTCGCGCCGCGGCGTGGGCGCCGGTCCACGACCTCGCGGCGGTGGTGGTGCTGGACGAGCACGACGAGGGCCTGCAGGAGGAGCGCACACCCACCTGGAACGCACGGGACGTGGCGATCGAGCGGGCTCGCCGGGCCGGCGTCCCGTGTGTGCTGGTGTCGCCCTGCCCGACGCTCGAGGCCCAGGCGTGGGGGACGCTGCTGGCACCGTCGCGTCAGGCGGAGCGTCAGGGCTGGCCGGTGGTCGACGTGGTCGACCGCCGCCAGGAGGACCCGGTGAAGGCGGGCCTGTACTCGCCCCTGCTCGTGCAGCGCCTGCGGGGCGCGGGGCGGGTGGTGTGCGTCCTGAACCGCGTCGGGCGGGCGCGGCTGCTGGCCTGCGCCCGGTGCGGGGAACTGGCCCGTTGCGAGCGCTGCGGGGCCTCGACGGTCGAGAACGAGAAGGGCACGTTGGCGTGCCGCAGTTGCGGGCTCGAACGGCCCGTCGTGTGCCTGGCCTGCCACGGCACCCTGCTGAAGAACCTGCGGGCCGGCATCAGCCGGGCCCGCGAGGAGCTCGAGGCCCTGGCCGGCGAGCCGGTGGTCGAGATCAGCGCCAAGACCGCGGGCGACGAGCTGCCGCCGGGCCGCATCTACGTGGGCACCGAGGCGGTGCTGCACCAGGTGCCCGACGCCGCGGTGGTGGCGTTCCTCGACCTCGACCAGGAGCTGGTGGCACCGCGCTACCGCGCCGGCGAGCAGGCGATGGCGCTGGTGGCCCGGGCGGCACGACTGCTCGGTGGGCGGGCCCAGGGCGGGCGCCTCGTCCTGCAGACCCGCCTGCCCCATCATGAGGTGGTGAGCGCCGCCCTGCACGCCGACCCAGGCCGCGTCGCGGCCGCCGACCGCGAGCGGCGCGTCGCCCTCGGCGACCCGCCCTTCGCGGCCACCGCGACGGTGTCGGGCGCCGCCGCCGACGCGTACGTCGAGGCCCTGGGTGCCCCGCTCGGGGTCGATCTGCTCGGGCCGCGCGACGGTGTGTGGCTCCTTCGAGCGCCCGACCACCGAACGCTGTGCGACGCCCTCGCGGCGACGCCCCGTCCGCCCGGGCGGCTGCGCCTGGCCGTCGACCCCCTCCGCTGATGCCTCCCGATCGGACCGCTATAGCGGTCCGATCGGGAGCCAGAACGGGGGGTTTGCCGTGCGGGTCGTAGGGGGGGCGGCCCGGGGGCTGCGGTTGCAGGGGCCGCCATCCGAGGGGACCCGGCCCATCAGCGACCGGGCCAAGGAGTCGCTGTTCAACATCTTCGGCACCGGTATCCGAGGCACCCGCTTCCTCGATCTCTTCGCCGGCACCGGCGCGGTGGGCATCGAAGCGCTCAGCCGCGGCGCCGCATCAGCGGTCCTGGTCGAGCAGGACCGCGCCGTGGTCGACGTCATCCGCGCCAACCTCACCACGACCCGTCTGGCCGAGAAGGCCGAGGTGGTCCGGTCGGAGGTGTTCGCCTGGCTCGACCGCTCACACGAGCCGTTCGACGTGGTGTTCTCCGGTCCGCCGCAGTGGCAGGGGTTGTGGGGCCGTTCGCTGGCGGCGATCGACGCCCACCCCACCCTGCTCGCCCCCGATGCCCTCGTGGTGGTGCAGCTCGACCCGCGGGAGGAGGCCGACGAGCCGCCCCTCGTCCGCCTGCAGCTGCACGATTCCCGTCGCTACGGCAATGTGGCCCTGCGCTTCTACTCGGTAGCCTGAAGGCGTATGGCTCCCTACGCGATCCGCGTCTTCGGCGACCCGGTGCTCACCCAGCGAGCGGCCGAGGTGGACGACATCAACGGCGCGTTGGCGCGCCTGGCCGACGACATGCTGACCACCATGTACGAGGCGCCCGGGTTGGGCCTGGCCGCCCCGCAGGTGGGCGTGCAGAAGCGCCTGTTCGTCTACGACGCCGGCGAGGGGCCCGCGGTGCTGGTGAACCCGGTGATCTCCGAGAGCAGCGGCGAGTGGGCCTACGAGGAGGGGTGCCTGTCGGTGCCCGGACTGTCGTGGGAGATCATCCGACCGAAGCAGATCCACCTGACCGGGTACGACCTCGACGGCAACGAGGTGTCGGTCGAGGCCGACGAGTTGCTGTCCCGCCTCTTCCAGCACGAGCTCGACCACCTCGACGGTGTGCTGCTGCTCGAGCGCCTCGACGACGACCAGCGCAAGGACGCCCTGCGCACGCTGCGCGAGCTCACCCTGGCCGCGCCCCCCGCTCCCGAGCGATCGGCGGCGGTACCCGGCGGGCTGCGGCTCCCCTGAGCGCGACCACCCCCGCCACGCCGTGATCCCGGTGCCGCCGTCGCCCCAGCGGCTGGTGTACCTGGGCACGCCCGCGCTGGCCGTGCCCCCATTGCACGCGCTGGTCGACGACGGCCGCGACGTCGCGCTGGTGGTCACCCGTCCCGACAAGCGGCGGGGGAGGGGCGGCGATCTCCAGCCGAGCCCGGTGAAGCAGGCCGCACTGGACCTCGGCATCCCGGTCAGCCACGACGTCGACGACGTGCTGTCGGTGGGTGCCGAGCTGGGCGTGGTGGTGGCCTTCGGCGAGATCCTCCAGGATCACGTCCTCGAGGCCCTGCCGCTGGTGAACCTCCACTTCTCGCTGCTGCCCCGCTGGCGGGGGGCGGCACCGGTCGAGCGGGCCATCCTCGCCGGCGACGAGCACACCGGCGTGTGCCTCATGGCGGTGGTCCCCGAGCTCGACGCCGGCGCCGTGTACGCCCGCACCGAGTGCTGGATCCACCCCGACGTCACCCTGGACGAGCTGCGCGACGAGCTGGTCGACCTGGGCTCGTCGCTGCTGCTCGATGCCCTGGCCGAAGGCTTCGGCGAGCCGACGCCGCAGGACGGCGAGGTCACCTACGCCAGGAAGATCCGTCCCGAGGAGCGCGAGATCGACTGGAACCGGCCGGCGGTCGAGACCCATCGCCAGGTGCGGGTGGGCGACGCCTGGACCACGTTCCGGGGCCGGCGGCTCAAGGTCCACCGCACGCGGCTGATCGACTCGCCCCCGGCGCCGGGCATGGCCATCGGCGACGTCGAGCACACGGGGGGTGAGGTGCTGGCCGGCGCCGGCGACGGCCCGATCGCCCTGGTCGAGGTGCAGCCCGAGGGCAAGGGCCGCCAGCCGGCGGAGGCCTGGTTCAACGGCACTCACTGGTCCGAGGGCGAGCGCCTGGGCGAGTGACGATCCGTTCTGGGTACAGAAGTCGACCGGTGACGCGGGAGATCTGGTCCCAGAACGAGGACTTCGGCCTGTTTCCGGGACCTACGGTGAGGTCATGAGCCTGGACGACAACGACTACCACGGGTACGCGAAGGTGCTGACCGTGTCCGACGGGGTGGTGGCGGGCACCCGCGAGGACACGTCGGGCGTGGCGCTGGCCGAGCACCTCACCGCCAACGGCTACGAGGTGGTCGAGCGCCGGGTCACCGAGGACGGCATCGAGCCGGTGGCGGCGGCGCTGACGGAGATGACCGACGGCTTCCCCGGCCTGGTGGTCACGACGGGTGGCACCGGCTTCGGCCCTCGGGACCTCACCCCGGAGGGAACGCTGCGGGTGGTCGACCGGGTGGCGCCCGGCCTGGCCGAGGCCATGCGCCTGGTCAGCCCCCTCGGCCGCCTGTCCAGGGCCGTGGCGGGAACGGTGGGGGAGAGCCTGGTGCTGAACACCCCCGGCTCCACCAAGGGCTGCATCGAGACCCTGGATGCCGTCCTCGACGTCATCCCCCACGCCCTCCGCCTGCTGGCCGGCAACCGCGAGCACTGACCTGGCGTCGGCCGATCCACCCGTCCGGCCGCCGTCACGGAGCTGAGGTTGACCTGAGGACCGGACAAAATTAGAATCTGTTCTAATTTCGATCACACACAACTGAACACAACCCCTCGCGGGGTTTTGGGTGAAAGTCCCGACCGGCAGTACAGCCTGCGAACCCTGGCCCTCGGGCCAGGGCCGATCCGGGGAAGTTCCGGAGCCGACGGTCACAGTCCGGATGGGAGCGAGGGTGTCGACACGCCGGACCCTCTGGCGCGCGCACCCTTGCCTGCGCACGCTGAGGAGCACTGGTGGACGACGAAACGGGTGACGGGCGGGTGATGGCGAGGGCGGTGGCGCTGGCGGCCACCGTGCGCGCCACCACGTCGCCCAACCCGTGGGTCGGCTGCGTGCTCACCGCCACCGACGGCACCACCTTCGAGGGAGCCACCCAGCCTCCCGGCGGCCCCCACGCCGAGCGGGTGGCGCTGGCCGCGGCCGGCGACCGGGCCCGCGGCGCGACCGTCCACTGCACGCTCGAGCCCTGCTCGCACTCCGGTCGGACGGGGCCCTGCGCCGATGCGCTGATCGAGGCGGGCGTGGCCCGTGTGGTGTTCGCCCTGCGCGACCCCGACCCGCGGGTGTCCGGCCAGGGCGCCGACAAGCTGGCGGCCGCCGGCATCGAGGTGGTCGAAGGCGTGGGGTTCGACGCGGTCGCCGAGCAACTGGCGCCCTACGTGAAGCACCGCACCACCGGCCGTCCCTGGGTCGTGCTGAAGCTGGCCGCCTCGGCCGACGGCCGCACCGCCGCTCCCGACGGCTCGAGCCAGTGGATCACCGGGCCCGAGGCCCGCGCCGATGCCCACGCCCTGCGGGCCGAGAGCGACGCCGTCATCGTCGGGGCCGGCACCGTGCGGGCCGACGACCCGTCGCTCACCGTGCGCGACGCCGAGGGTGACGACCCGCTGCGGGTGGTGCTCGGTCGGGCGCCCGCCGGCGCCAAGGTCCACCCCGCCCTCGAGCTCGACGGCCCCCTGCCCGACGTGCTCGACGAGCTGGGCCGCCGAGGAGTGCTGCAGGCCATGGTCGAGGGCGGCGCCACCGTCGCCGGCGACTTCCACCGCGCCGGGCTGGTCGACCGCTACGTGCTCTACCTCGCGCCGGTCCTCTTCGGCGGCGACGACGGTCGGCCGCTGTTCGCCGGCGCCGGCGCGCCCACCATCGACGACGTGTGGCGGGGCCGGATGACGTCGGTGCGCCTGGTAGGTGACGACCTCCGGATCGAGGTGGCCCCGAGATCAGCAGTTCTGGCTCCCGATCGGACCGCCATGGCGGTCCAATCGGGAGCCAGAACGGACGGACGTGCCGCTACAGGCACCGCAACCGGAGGGAACGCCTGATGTTCACCGGGATCGTGGAGGAGCTGGGCGCGGTCGAATCGATCGAATCGAGCCCGGACGGGGTGCGCATCCGCATCGCCGCCGGCGGGGTGCTGGAAGGCGCCGGCCTGGGGGACTCCACCGCCGTCAACGGGTGCTGCCTCACCATCGTCGCCCTCGACCCGGCCGACCCACCCACGTGGTGGGAGGCCGACGTCAGCGACGAGACCCTCGCCCGGACCAACATCGGACAACTCCGACCCGGCGATCCGGTGAACCTGGAGCGGCCCGTCCGGCTGATGGACCGCCTCGGCGGCCACTTGGTCCAGGGCCATGTCGATGCCGTCGGCGAGGTGGTCCGGCCCGTGCCCGACCTCGCGGTCCGGATGCCCGAGCACCTGCTCCGCTACGTCATCGAGAAGGGCTCGATCACCGTCGACGGCGTCAGCCTCACCGTGGTCGAGCCCCTCGACGACGGCTTCACCGTGGCGGTGATCCCGCACACCGCCGAGGTCACGACCCTCGGCGCCCGTCATCCCGGCGACCTCGTGAACCTCGAGGTCGACGTCATCGCCAAGTACACCGAGCGCCTGCTCCTGCACGACGCTCCCGACCACACCCTCGACACCACTTCTCTCGCAGACCCTGCACTGGAGGCCTGACATGGCCGAGCACAAGAATCCCTTCAACACCGTCGACGAGGCGGTCGAGGCCATCGCCCGAGGCGAGATCGTCGTGGTGGTCGACGACGAGGACCGTGAGAACGAGGGCGACCTGATCATGGCCGCCGAGCACGCCACGGCCGAGAAGATCGCCTTCTTCGTGCGACACACCTCCGGGCTCATCTGCGTGCCGATGACCGGCGACCGCCTCGACGAGCTCGACATCCCCCTGATGGTCAGTCAGAACACCGAGGCCCAGCGCACCGCGTTCACCTACAGCGTCGACGTCCGCCACGGCACCAGCACCGGCATCTCGGCGGCCGACCGGGCACTCACCATCCAGAGCCTCATCGACCCGGCCACCCGCCCGGCCGACCTCGCTCGCCCGGGCCACATCTTCCCGCTCCGCTACGCCGAGGGCGGCGTGCTCAAGCGGGCCGGTCACACCGAGGCGGCGGTCGACCTGGCCCGCATGGCGGGGCTGTACCCGGCGGGCGTGCTGTGCGAGTTGGTGATGGACGACGGGACGATGGCCCGGGTGCCCGACCTCCAGAAGTTCAGCGCCGAGCACGGCCTGAAGATGATCTCCATCGCCGAGCTGATCCGTCACCGGCGCCAGAACGAGAAGCTGGTGAAGCGCATCGCCGAGGCCCGCATCCCCACCGAGTGGGGCGACTTCACCTGCTACGGCTACGAGTCGCTGCTCGACGGCGAGCAGCACGTGGCCATGGTGCGCGGTGCGGTGCAGGGGGAGGACAACGTGCTGGTCCGGGTGCACAGCGAGTGCCTCACCGGCGACATCTTCGGCTCCCTGCGCTGCGACTGCGGCCTCCAGCTCGACGCGGCGATGGCGCGCATCGCCGAGGAGGAGCTGGGCGTGCTCGTGTACCTACGGGGCCACGAGGGGCGCGGCATCGGCATCGGCCACAAGCTGCGGGCCTACAGCCTCCAGGAGGCCGGCCACGACACCGTCGACGCCAACGTGGAGCTGGGCCTGCCCATCGACAACCGCGAGTACGGCATCGGCAGCCAGATCCTGGTCGACCTGGGCATCACCACGATGCGCCTGATGACCAACAACCCCGCGAAGTACGGTGGCCTCGAGGGCTTCGGGCTCGAGGTGGTCGAACGGGTCGCCCTGGAATCCATCCCCAACCCCGAAAACATCCAGTACCTGCGCACCAAGCGGGAGCGCATGGGTCATCTCTTGGAGGGACTCGACGATGACGTCGTATGACGCAACTGACGACGAAGCGGATGGGCCATGCCCATGGGATGGGGACTCACGATGACGTCGTATGACGCAACTGACGACGAAGCGGATGGGCCATGCCCATGGGATGGGGACTCGACGATGTCCAGTGAAGCGCCTCTGGCCGACGCCACCGGAAGGACCCGACGATGACGACCTACACCGGCAACCTCGACGGCTCGGGCATGCGGATCGCCCTGGTGTGCGGTCGGTTCAACGACCTGATCACCGAGCGTCTGGTGGCAGGGGCCCGTGACGGCCTGGTGCGCCATGGTGTCGACGAGGCGTCGATCACCGAGGTGTGGGCCCCCGGCTCGTTCGAGCTGCCGTTGGTGGCCAAGCGGCTGGCCGCCTCCGGCGAGGTCGACGCGGTGATCACGCTGGGCGCGGTCATCCGCGGCGCCACCGGCCATTACGAGGCGGTCGCCGGCCAGTGCGCGTCGGGCGTTCAGGCGGCGCAGCTCGAGACGGGGGTGCCCATCGTCTTCGGGGTGCTCACCACCGAGAACATCGAGCAGGCCATCGAGCGGGCCGGCACCAAGGCCGGCAACAAGGGCTACGAGTCGGCGGTCACGGCCATCGAGATGGTCGACCTGCTCCGCCAGCTCCCCAAGGGCTGATCCCGACCCATGTCGGCACGCGGCCCCGAGGAGCGGGCAACGGGCACCGTGGCCACCTTCGACGACCCGCGGGGGATCGGCACCGTGGCCGACGAGGACGGCCGCGAGTACTTCTTCCACTGCACCGCGATCGCCGACGGCACCCGCACCATCGAGGTCGGTGCCCCGGTGGAGTTCGCGGTCGTGCCGGGCCGCCTCGGGCAGTGGGAAGCGGCCGACCTGCGCCCCCGTGGCTGAAGGGCCGGCGTTCACCGTCCGGTCCGGGGTGGCCGGCGACCTCGACGCCATCATGGCGCTGCGGGTCGACGTGGCCGCCGAGGGCAAGTGGATCGGTGCCGAGCTGCCCCTGGACGTCGAGGGCGACCGCGAGCGCCTGCACCCGGGGCGACCGGGGACGGCGACCTTCGTGGCCGTGGACGCCGACGGCGCGCTCATCGCCAACCTCGGCATCGAGCTGGCCCGCTACGGGGTGGCCTCGCTGGGCATGTGCGTGGCCGACGGCTGGCGGGGCCGGGGCGTGGGCCGGGCCCTGATGGACGCGGCCATCGAGTGGGCCCGCGCCGCAGGTGCCCACAAGGTCGAGCTCCAGGTGTGGCCGCACAACGACGCAGCCCGACGGTTGTACGAGCGCATGGGCTTCGTGCAGGAGGGCCACTTGCGCCGCCACTACCCGCGCAAGAACGGCGAGCTGTGGGACGCGGTGGTCATGGGCCTGGTGCTCGACGAGGACCGGCCCGGCAGCCGGCTGCACTGACGATTACCGGCGCAGACGCGTGGTTACCATCTCCGGGTGAGCAACTCGACCCCGACCGCCGGGCGGCGCGGCGGTGCGGGGCGCACCTCGGTGCGCCACCTCCTGTGGCACAACGGCGCCCAGCTCCTCGGTCTGACGGGGATCGCGGTGGCCCAGCCGTTGCTCGACCTGTTCGGTCGGAACCCCACGTACTTCGTCGCCAACGACCTCGGCCCGGCATCGATCGTGGTGCTCGCCGTGGTGCTCACCTTCGGGCTGCCTGCGCTGCTCGTGCTCGCGGAGCTCGTTGCGTACCGGGTCGCGGAGCGCGCTGGGCGACTGCTCCACCTCGGCCTGATCGGACTGCTGGGGGCCGTGCTCGGGGCCGAGATCGCCCGGCACGTCGTGCCTCGCTCCGACCTGGCGTCGATCGCACTCGCGGTGCTCGTCGGCGTCGGGCTGGTGGCGGGGCTCCGGCGGGTCCCGGCCGTGGCGCTCGGTTTGCGCTACCTGGCCCTCGCGCCGGTGCTCGTGCTGGGCGCCTTCCTGTTCACGTCCGAGACGTCGTCCCTGCTCTTCGAGGGCGAGGCCGAGGCCACCCGAGGGGTCGATGTCGGTGCACCGGCGCCGGTCGTCGTGCTCCAACTCGACGAGCTCCCGCTCGCCTCGCTCATCCGATCCGACGGCACCATCAACGAGGCCCAGTTCCCTGGCTTCGCCCGACTCGCCGGGAGCGCCACCTGGTACCGCAACGCCACGAGCGTCTCGTCGGGCACGAACCGCAGCGTGCCGTCGATCGTCAGTGGCATCGTGCCCGAGTCCGAGGTGCCCACATCGGCGGAGTACCCGCACAACCTCTTCACGCTTCTGGGGGATGTCTACGATCTCGACGTCCACGAGTCGGTGACCAGGTTGTGCCCCAGCTCGGTGTGCGCGGCGCCGCCCTCGGCCGCGTCCGCCACGGGCGACCTGGGCGACACGTTCGCCGACGTCGCCCTCGTGTACGGGCACCTCGTGCTGCCCCCCGCGCTGCGGTCGTCGCTGGCACCGGTGGATCGGTCGTGGAGCGACTTCTTCGAGCACGGTGACGTCGAGGCCGCAGCATCACGCCCCTCGACCTCCGAGGCGCCGGTCGACGAGAGCCGGTCCGACCCGCAGGCCCAGGGCCGCGAGCTCGACGAGTGGATCGACGGTCTCAGGGCCAGGAACGAGCGCAGCCTCTCGTACCTCCACGTGCTGTTGCCGCACAGCCCGTGGATCATGACGCCGGGCGGTCGACCCCTCACCAATCCCGGCCCCGAACCCGGCATCGACGAGACGGGCCGGTGGTCCACCGACCCCGGGATCGTGCGCGAGGGGCTCCGGCTGCACCTGCTCCAGGCCGAGTACGTCGACGGCCGTCTGAACGCCATGATCGACCGGCTCGAGCAGCTCGGCGTCTGGGATGATGCGATGGTCGTCGTCGTCGCCGACCACGGTGAGGCCTTCACGCCGGGCGAGCCGGGTCGTGTCGCGGTCCCGGGGACTGAGCCCGAGATCTTCTCGGTGCCCCTCTTCGTCAAGTACCCCGGGCAGACCGACGGGGCCGTGAGCGACATCAACGCCCTCACCATCGACGTGTTGCCCACCATCGTGGACGCGCTCGACATCGACATCGACTGGCAGTTCGACGGGCGGTCCCTGCTCGACCCGGCCGAGCGCCCCGACGACAAGCCGGTCGCCAGCAACGAGACGTTGCACCCCGTGTACGTGGATCTCGTGATGGCGGTGGCCGCTCGGAACGAGGCGTGGCTCCCGGGGCTCGGGGGTGACGGCGGTGTCGTTCCCGTCGAGCCATACGCCGATCTCGTCGGGCGGCCCGTCACCGAGCTCGACGTGCGGGGCGACGTGGCGAACCGCTGGCAGACCTTCGAGCCCGTGGAGGACTACGACGCGCAGGCGGGCTCGATCCCGCTGCTGCAGGTGGGGACGCTGCTCGACGTGACCGGGACGCCACCCGATGCTGGTCTGGTGGTGGTGAACGGCGTGGTCGCAGGTGTCGCCTTGACCTTCGACTGCGACGGGGGGCGGTGCACCTTCCGGGCCCTGCTCGACGAGGCGGCTCTGGCGCCCACAGGGAACCACATGGACCTCCTGCTGCCCGCACCGGGCGGGGCCGGAGCGTTCGTGCGGGCCACGTACGCACCGATGCGCGGCGGCTGACTCAGCGGGCGAGGCGCAGCGGCTCGAGCGCCTCGGTGTAGGCGGCCAGGCGGTCGGCGGCCTCCATGGCCAGGTCGACCGACGCGAGGTCGGCCGCCTCCCACACCTCGCTCACGCGTCGCCAGTGCTCGGGGCGGCCCCCCACGAACCGCCCCGCGACCGGCTCGTCGCCCAGCGCGTCACGCCACGTCGGCTCGGCTCGGGCGAACGCCGCCAGCACCGCCTCGTTCCTGGCCTCGTCGCGGTGCTCGGCGTGGAACCCGACCTCCACGTCGCGCCCGTTGAGCCACTGCACCTCGTAGTGCTCGCGGGGCTCGTCGAACCACACCTTCACGCTCCAGCCGGTGGCCTTGAGGCCGTGATCACGTTGGTGCCCGTCGAGCAGGCCGGGGACGATCTCGGCGACCGCCTCGAAGAACCCTCGGCCGTCGGCGAACAGGTCAGCCGTCGGAGGCCCCCGCCGCCGCACCCTGCACCTGGACGAAGGCCAGCTGGATCTGCGTGAGCATGGCCTTGAGCTCGGCCTCGTGCTCGCCGAGGCGTCCCGACACCCCGGTGAGCAGGCCGGCCAGGGCGTCGATGGCCAGCTTCGCCTCGGGCAGGTTGGGTGGTGGGTGCTGCAGGTGCAGCGCCGCGAGCTCGAAGAGGCCGGCCGCGTGGTTGGCGACCTGCAGCTCGACGGGCGACTCGACCACCTGTCGCTGGACCTCGGCCCGCTGCAGCATGGCCTGGAAGTAGTTGGCGCGCTCCTCGTCGGTCAGCTCGGCGAAGGCCGCCTGGAACTCGTCGCGCTGGTCCTCGGGGATGCTCGACAGGATCGTGGCCAGGAGCTCGTCCGGGTCGATGCCGCCCTCGGGCCCCGGTGGGGTCGCTCGCGGCGTCTCGTGCGGGGCGTCGCGGTCGACCGGGACCTCGCCGCCGGGTGTCCACAGACTGCTCATCGCGCGTGCCGTCCACCTGTCGGAACCGGGGTCATGGCTGGTAGTGTATGCGCACAATTGAACACGGAAAGCGGGGTCGTTCTGCGCCCCCACCCGGCCACCCCGGGGCGACCTGTCGCCTCGGACGTGCGTCGGGTCGATCGATCGTCACCCGACCGGGCTTCCCGGTCGGTCGGCGGACGTCGGCTCTCCGGCGTCCGCCTCTTGTGCTTTTCTGCCCGCGTGGGGCACGATTCGCAGGCAGTCGACGCATCCCGCTCCACCCGAAGACGCCACAATCAAGGAGTTGCGCATTGAGCAGTGATCGGCCATAGCAGCGCCGCCGGCCAACAACGAGCCCCGGATCAACGAGAAGATCCGGGCCCGTGAGGTTCGACTCGTCGCCCCCGATGGTGAGCAGATCGGCATCAAACCGTTGCCCGAGGCGCTCGCCATGGCCCGTGATCTCGATCTCGACCTCGTGGAGGTGGCCGACAAGGCCAACCCACCGGTCTGTCGGATCATGGACTACGGCAAGTTCAAGTACGAGGCCGCGCAGCGGGCCAAGGAGTCCCGACGCAACAGCACCAACGTCGTGGTCAAGGAGATGAAGTACCGGCCCAAGATCGGTGCCGGCGACTTCGAGACCAAGACCCGCAAGGTCGAGCACTTCCTCGACGAAGGCCACAAGGTCAAGGTGACCATCATGTTCCGAGGACGGGAGATGCAGCACCCCGAGCTCGGCAAGCGGATCCTCGACAATGTGGCCGAGGCGGTGCAGCACACGGGACGGGTCGAAGTCGTGCCCAAGGTCGACGGTCGCAACATGACCATGGTCCTCGTGCCCGACCGCAAGGCGCAGCAGGCCCACGCCGCGGCCAAGGACGGCGATCCCGCCACCAACGGCGACCGGCCGCCCGCCGATCCCAGCGACGCGGTGCCACCGACCACGGTCACACCCGCGGCCGCCACACCTGCCGCCAGCACCGCCCCAACCCCCACATCCCCGACACCCCCCACGACGAGCGCCGAGGCCGAGCCCCAGCCACCCCCGGCCGAGACCGCCTAGCTCACGAAGCCACGGAGACGACGACATGCCCAAGATGAAGACCCACCGAGGTGCGGCCAAGCGCTTCAAGGTGACCGGATCCGGCAAGATCATGCGCCGCAAGGCCTACCGGGCCCACATCCTCGAGAAGAAGTCGTCCCGTCGCACCCGCCGGCTGGCCGGTGAGACCGAGGTGACCGGTGGCGACCGCGCCCACGTGAAGCGCCAGCTCGGCCTCCGGTAACTCCCCGTCTCGGCGCCACGCGCCGTCCGTCCGACACCTCCCCTCTGAAAGGACCCCCCGATGGCCAGAGTCAAGCGCGCCGTCCACTCGAAGAAGCACCGCCGCGCCACCCTCGAGCGGGCCAAGGGCTACTACGGCAACAAGAGCCGTAGCTACCGTGCCGCCAACGAGCAGGTCATGCACTCGCTGCAGTACGCGTACCGCGATCGCCGGGCACGCAAGGGCGAGTTCCGCAAGCTCTGGATCCAGCGGATCAACGCCGCCTGCCGCCAGAACGGCACCACCTACAGCCGGTTCGTGTCGGGCCTGCGCCTGGCCGAGGTCGAGGTGGACCGCAAGGTGCTCGCCGACCTCGCCGTCACCGACGCGGGCGCGTTCAGCGCGCTGGTGAAGGTGGCCGACGAGGCCACCCAGGCCGCCGCGGCCGGCTGAGCCACGAGCCGGTCGGTGGCGGCCGGCGTTCCACGACGGAGCGCCCGACCCTGACCGTGCTCTCGGCGCGCAACCCGCGCGTGCAGCGGGCCCGGCGGTTGGCCCGCCGCCGCCGTGAGCGCACCGCCGAGCGGGCCTTCGTGCTCGAGGGCCCCCACGTGGTGGGCGCGGCCCTCGATGCGGGGCTGGCCCTCGACGAGGTCTTCGTGGAGGCGGGCGTGGACGGTGCGCTCGTGGAGCGGGCCCGCGCCGCGGGCATCCCCGTCCACCACCTCGAGCCGGGCACCCTGGCCCGGGTCACCGACGCCGTCTCACCCCAGCCCGTCGTGGCCGTGGCGCCGTGGTGCGACGTCGACCTCTCGGTGGTGATCGCGGCGGCGGCACCGCAGGGCGACCGGCCCCGTCCGGTGGTGGTCCTCCACGACCTCCGCGACCCCGGCAACGTGGGCACGCTCCTGCGGACCGCCGAAGCATCCGGCGCCGGGGGGGTGGTGGTCAGCGGCCACGGCACGGACGTGTTCAACCCCAAGTGCGTGCGAGCGTCCGTAGGGGCGCTGTTCCACCTCCCCGTCGCGCTCGTCGACGACGGCGTCGCCGTGCTCGGCCGGCTGCGCGCGGCCGGCATGACGGTGGTCGGCACCGACGCCGCCGCCCCCTCCGCCTACGACCGCCACGACCTGACCGGGGCGTTGGCGCTGGTCCTCGGCACCGAGGCCGCGGGCCTGCCCCCCGAGGTTGCCGCCGCCGTCGACCACGTGGTGTCCATCCCGATCGACGGGCGGGCCGAGTCGCTCAACGTCGCCGCGGCCGGCGCGGTGCTGTGCTTCGAGGCGGCGCGCCAGCGGCGCTCGGGGCGCGCCGGGTAGCGCCGAGAAACCTCAGGGAACCCTCACGGAACCCTCAGTTCGCTCTCAGGACGGCTGCGCACCATCGCCCGATGGACCGTGGACACCTCCCCACCGCCGTCGACCAACCACGAGCCGGTGACCCCTGGTCGCCCAGCCGGGCCGAGGGCGCCCCGCCCACCGGTGGAGCCATCGTGCTTGTGGTCTCGGGCATCTCGGCGTTCGTGGTCGCGTTGCTGGCGACGTCGATCCTCCGTCTCGACGTCGGCGCGGGGGCGATGGACGGGGCCGGTTCGTGGCTCGCCTCGGCGCTGTCCGGCGCCGCCGAGGGGTGGTGGGCGGTGGTGAGCAACCCGTACTACTGGGCCTTCCTCGTTGCGCTGGTGGTGCTCGAGCGGCGCTTCCCCGCCCGGCCCGAGATGGCCGCGGTGTCGGTGGGGATGGGCCAGGACCTCGTGTGGTTCCTCGCCAACACCCTGCTGGCCGTCACCGTGGTGACCGCGTACCTCGTGGTGCTCGACGGGGTGTACGTGGCCCTCGCCGGCGACTGGAGCCTCGATCTGCAGCGAGAGCTCGGTGTCTGGGGCCTTCCCGTGCTCGCGCTGGCGGTCACCGATCTGATGGGATGGACGAGCCACTACCTCCACCACAAGGTGCCGGCCCTCTGGTCGTTCCACGCCGTGCACCACAGCCAGGAGCAGATGAACGTGCTGTCGGACAGCCGCCAGCACGTGGTCGAGACCCTGATCACGGCAACCCTCGTCTTCCTGCCGGCCCGCATCCTCGGCCTCGACTCGGACGCCGCGGCGGCCCTGGCGTTCCTGTCGATCTACGTGGGCGCCTTCATCCACGCCAACATCCGCACCAACCTCGGGCCGGCTCGCTACCTCATCATCTCGCCGCAGGCCCACCGGGTGCACCACTCGGCGGCGGCCGAGCACATCGACACGAACTTCGGCGTGATCCTGGCCTGCTGGGACTACCTGTTCGGCACCCGGTACGCCGACGACCACGAGTACCCGACCACCGGGATCCACGACCGCTCGTTCCCGCTCGAGCGCAGCGGCCGCCCCGGCTCGCTCGTCGGTACCTGGTGGCGCCAGACCACCTACCCCTTCGCCCGGCTGCGCACCCACGGCCTCTCGTTCGACCCCGACCGCGGGGCGGGAGACCCCGACGGGAGGAACTCACCGGGAATCGCCGCCACCGGCTCGTAGCCTTGCGGTCGATGAACGACCGGCGGCCAGCGCTCACTATCGTCGGTGCGTCCCGCCCGCCGAGGAGGCCGACCCGCCGGTGTCGATGATCGAGCAGCTCACCCAGATCGCCGATGAGGCCGAGCAGCGCGTCGCCGCGGCGTCGTCGTTGGACGAGCTCGACACGCTCGCCTACGAGTTGCTGGGGAAGAAGTCCGCTCTCGGCGAGCTGAAGCGGGGCCTGCGCGACCTCGACGAGGACGAGCGGCGCACCGCGGGACGTGCCCTCAACGAGGCCAACGCCCGGGTGCAGGCCGCGCTCGATGCCCGGCGGGCCACCCTCGATGCCGAGGACTACGCCCGTCGTCTCGCCGCCGAGCGACTCGACCTCACCGAGACCATCGCCGCGCGCCAACTCGGCCACCTGCACCTGGTCACCCAGACCCACGACCGGCTCGAGGACGTCTTCGTGGGCATGGGCTTCACCGTGTCCGAGGGCCCCGAGGTGGAGACGGACTGGTACAACTTCCAGGCCCTCAACATCCCCGAGTCCCACCCGGCCCGCAGCATGTGGGACACGCTCTACGTCGACCTCGGCCCCCCGGAGAGCACGGTGCTGCGCACCCACACCTCACCGGTCCAGATCCGGGTGATGGAGGGCGGCCCGCCGCCGATCTACTCGATCATGCCGGGGCGGGTGTACCGGCGCGACACCGCCGATGCCAGCCACATGCCGGTCTTCCACCAGATCGAGGGCCTGGTGGTCGACCGCGGCATCAGCTTCGCCGACCTGGCCGGCACCCTCGAGGCCTTCACCACCGCCTACTTCGGTGGGGCGATCCACTCCCGCCTGCGTCCGTCGTACTTCCCGTTCACCGAGCCCTCCGCCGAGTACGACATCAATTGCCTGTTCTGCCTGGGTGAGGGCTGCCAGACCTGCGGGCGCACCGGGTGGATGGAGCTGGGGGGCTGCGGGATGGTGCATCCGAACGTGTTCGCCAACGTGGGGTACGACCCCGAGGAGTGGTCGGGGTTCGCCTTCGGCTTCGGCACCGACCGCCTGTCCATGAACCGCTACGGCATCAACGACATCCGTGAGCTGTTCACCAACGACATCCGCTTCCTGAAGCAATTCTGATGGTGATCATGCGAGCGCGAACCGGACTGTCGATCTCAGGTGGCGGAGCGGAGCGGAGCCGCGGCGCCGACGAACCGGATGGCGAAGCCGCTCCGAGGTACGAGGAGCCGATGTGAAGGTTCTACTTTCCTGGCTCCGTGAGTTCGCGCCGCTCGAGGGCGACCCTGTCGCGCTCGGCGAGACGATGAGCGACCTCGGCATGGCCGTCGAGTCCATCGAGCACACCGGTCAGGGCCTCGACGGCATCGTGGTCGCCCGGGTGCTCGACCTGCGGCGCCACCCGGACGCCGACAAGATCCAATTGGTCGACGTCGACGCCGGCGACGGCGAGGCGCTCCAGATCTGCTGCGGCGCGTTCAACATGGCGGTGGGCGACCTGGTTCCCCTGGCCACCCTGGGCACGGTGATGCCCAACGGCATGGAGATCGCGCGCCGCAAGCTCCGGGGTGAGTGGTCGAACGGCATGCTGTGCTCGGCGGCCGAGATCGGCCTCGGTGGCGACGCCGGCGGCATCATGATCCTCTCGGGCGAGCTCACCCCGGGTGTGGCGCTGCGCGAGGCCCTCGGTGTCACCGCCGACGTGCTCTACGACCTGGAGATCAACCCCAACCGCCCCGACGCCATGTCGGTGGCGGGGGTCGCCCGCGACCTCGCCGCCCGCCTCGGCGTGCCGTTCGCTCTGCCGGCGCCGGTGTTCGCAGCGTCGGGTGCATCGTCGGACGGCGTCGCCCGCGTGGAGATCGTCGACCCCGACCGCTGCGGGCGCTTCGGTGCCCGCGTGCTCCGCGACATCACGGTGGGCACGTCGCCCCAGTGGCTGGCCAACCGGCTCACCGCGCTGGGGATGCGCCCCATCAACAGCGTGGTCGACCTGTCGAATTACGTGATGCTCGAACTGGGCCACCCGAACCATACCTACGACCTCGACCTGGTTGCCGGCGGCACCCTGCGGGTGCGGGCGGCGCGCGACGGCGAGCGATTGGTCACCCTGGACGACGTCGACCGCTCGGTGATCGCCGAGGACACCCTGATCTGCGACGGTGACGACACGCCCATCGGCATCGCGGGGGTGATGGGCGGCGCCTCCACCGAGATCTCGGCCGTCACCACCTCGGTGCTGCTCGAGATGGCCTGGTGGCCGTCGACGATGATCGCCCGCACGTCCAAGCGGCTCCGCCTCCGGTCGGAGGCGTCGATGCGCTACGAGCGGGGGATCGATCCCTTCGGCATCGATCTGGCCCTCGACCGCTTCTGCGAGCTGGCCACCGCGGCGGGTGCCAGCGTGGCCCCCGGCCTGATCGACGCCCGGGGCGACCTGCCGCCGGTGGTGCCGATCGTGGTGCGCACGCCACGGGTGAACGCGATGTTGGGCACCGACCTGTCCACCGAGCAGATCGCCGGCTACCTGCGGCCCATCGGCTTCGAGGTGGCGGGGGCGGGCGACACCCAGGACGTGGTGGCGCCCGGGTTCCGCCCCGATGTGGCCACCGAGATCGACGTGATCGAGGAGGTGGCCCGTCACCACTCGTACTCGGCCATCCCGCGGCGGCGCCCGCCCGGCGTGCACACCGGTGGCCTCACCGAGCACCAGCGCCAGCGGCGCAAGGTACGGGCCACGCTCGCGGGCCTGGGCATCAGCGAGGCGCTGCCGCTCCCGTTCCTCGCGCCCGACGATCTGGCCAAGGCCGGCCTCGACGGTGCCCACGTCGCCGTGTCGAACCCGCTCGCGGCCGAGGAGTCGGTGTTGCGGCCGTCGCTGCGGCCGGGCCTGCTCGGCGCGGTGGCGTACAACGCGAGTCATCGCAACCGCGACGTGGCGCTGTTCGAGATCGGCCACACGTTCGGGGTGCCACCCGACGGGCAGCAGCTGCCGGACGAGCGCGAGGTCCTGGGCGTCATCCTCGCCGGTGCCGAGGCACCGGCGGCCGTCGAAGTGTGGCGCCTGTTGGCCGAAGCCCTTGGGCTCGCGGAGGTGACGCTCGACGCGGTGGACGATGCTCCGGGGCTGCATCCCACCCGCACCGCCGCCGTGGTGATCGGCACCGACCGCCGTCGGGTCGGCCTGGTCGGCGAGATCGACCCGCGGGTGACCGCGGCGTACGACCTCGGGGGGCGTGTCGCCTGGCTCGAGCTGGAGCTCGGCGCCGTGCTCGATGCCGTGCGCGTGCACACCTACCGCCAGGTGAGCCGCTACCCCTCCAGCGACATCGACCTCGCCTTCGAGGTGGACGATGCCGTGCCCGCCGGCGCGGTCGAGGCCACCCTGCGCGCGGCCGGGGGCGACCTGCTGTCCGAGGTGCGCCTCTTCGACGTCTTCCGCGGCGGGACCGTGGGGGAGGGCCGGCGCAGCCTCGCCTTCGCGCTGCGCTTCCAGGCGCCCGATCGCACCCTCACCGATGCCGAGGTCGGTGAGGCCCGCCGTGGCCTCATCGAGGCGGTCGAGTCGGCCCACGGCGCCACCCTGCGTTGAGGGCGCTTCGGCCGACGCGTCGTCGCGATCATCACGCCTCGGTCGTCCCTCGCTCGCCGCGCCGTGCCCACAGACACTGCTCGCCCCGGGTCGCCGCGCCCCATCCCTAGTCGGCTTGCATAAGAATGCGGTCCTCCGTATGCTCTTGCGATGATCACGGGTGCACCATGAGCAGGGTGGGGATCATCGGTGCCTCGGGGTTCACGGGGGCCGAGTTGTTGCGCCTGTGCGCCGGCCATCCCGACCTCACGGTCGCGCTGGCCACCGGTGACAGCCAGGCCGGCACCGCGGTGGCCGACCTGTACCCGAGCCTCGCTGCCGCCTACCCGGACCTCGTGTTCCAGGCCTACGACCCCGCCGACGTCGAGGGGCTCGACCTGGTGTTCCTGGGTCTGCCCCACGGGGCGTCCCAGGCGATCGTGCCCGACCTGTTGAAGCGGGTGCCACACGTCGTCGACCTGGCCGCCGACTTCCGCCTGAAGGACCCGGCGATGTACCCACGGTGGTACGGCGAGGAGCATGCCGCTCCCGAACTGCTCGAGCAGTTCGTGTACGGCCTGCCCGAGCTGTTCCGTGACGACCTGGCCGGCGCCGCCGCGGTCGCCGTGCCCGGGTGCTATCCCACCGCCGCCAACCTGGCGCTCGCCCCGCTGGTGCACTTCGGCCTGGTCGAGATCTCCGGCATCATCGTCGACGCCGCCAGCGGCGTGTCCGGCGCCGGCCGGCCCCCGAAGCCCACCACCACGTTCTGCACGGTCGACGAGGACTTCACCGCCTACGGTCTGCTCGACCACCGCCACACCCCCGAGATGGAGGTGGTGCTGGGCACCCAGGTGCTGTTCACCCCCCACCTCGCGCCCATGAACCGGGGGATCCTGGCCACGTGCTACGCCCGGCCGGCCGGCCCGACGTCGACCGACGCGGTGCTGGCCGCCATGCACGAGGCGTTCGACGACGAGCCCTTCGTGGTGGTCAGCGATCGCTCCCCGTCCACCAAGGCCACGCTGGGCTCGAACACCGCCCACCTCACCGGTCGCCACGACCCCCGCACGGGCTGGGTGGTGGCTATCTGCGCCATCGACAACCTGGTGAAGGGTGCGTCGGGCCAGGCCCTCCAATGTGCCAACCTCGCCCTCGGCCTGCCCGAGGTGTTCTGGCTCCCGATTCGGCCGCTCCAGCAGTCGAATCGGGAGCCAGAACGGCTGGGGTCGGACGACCGCATCGCCATCGCCTCGACAGGAGTGTGCACATGAGCGTCACCGCCGCCGCAGGGTTCGTGGCCGCCGGCATCCACGGTGGGGTGAAGGAGGATCCCGAGTCCCTCGACCTGGCGCTGGTCGCCACCGAGGACGGCGGCCCGGTGCCCGCCGCCGGCGTGTTCACCCCGAACAAGATGACCGCGGCGCCGGTGCAGCTGTGCCAAGGCCATCTGCGCACCTCTGGTGGCCAGGCCGCCGCGGTGCTCTTGAACAGCGGCAACGCCAACGCCGCCACCGGCGAGGCCGGGCACCAGGACGCCGAGGAGCTCACCGGCATCCTCGCCGCCGAGCTGGGCTGCGCGCACCACCACGTCCTCATGTGCTCGACCGGGCTGATCGGCAACCGGCTGCCCGTCGAGGCCCTGTCGGCCTCGCTGCCCACGCTGGCTGCGGCCCGGTCGAACACGGGGGCGGTGGACGCGGCGGAGGCGATCCTCACCACCGACACCCACCGCAAGGAGACCGTCGTCGAGGGCGACGGCTGGGTGGTGGGTGGCATGGCCAAGGGTGCAGCCATGCTCTCGCCGAAGATGGCCACGATGCTGGCGGTGCTGACCACCGATGCCCAGGTGGGCCCCGCCGACCTGCACGCGGCGCTCACGGCCGGGGTGGCCCACTCGTTCAACGCCCTCAGCGTCGACGGCTGCCAGTCCACCAACGACACCGTGCTGTTGCTGGCCAGCGGCCGGGCCGGTGTGCCCGACCCGGAGGCCTTCGCCGACGCCGTCGCGGCGGCCTGCCTGCACCTCGCCGAGCAGATGGCGGGCGATGCCGAGGGCGCCACCAAGGTCGTGCGCCTGCACGTCACGGGCGCCGTGGACGACGTCCAGGCCGAGACCGCGGCCCGGCGGATCGCTGACAGCGCGTTGTGCAAGTGCTCGTGGTACGGCGAGGACCCCTACTGGGGTCGCCTGGCCAGCGAGGCCGGCAGCGCCGGGGTGCACTTCGACCAGGCGTGCGTGTCGGTCTGCTACGGCGGGGTGATGGTGGCCCGCCACGGGATCGAGATCGACCACGACCGCGGCGCGGTGGCTGATCACATGGCCGAGCGCGACCTCGACATCACCGTCGACCTCGGTCTCGGCGCAGGCCGGTTCACCGTCCTGACCAACGACCTCACCCACGCGTACGTGGACGAGAACATGGGCACGTCGTGACCGCGCGGCCGATCACCCCGGAGGCTCCGGAGCGGAGCGAGGCCGCGGCACCGGCCGGATCCGGATCGGGCTCGGTCGACGCCGGAGGCGGCGCAGGCTACGTCGCCGGTGTCCTGATCGAGGCGCTGCCGTACATCCAGCGCCTGGCGGGCGCCACCATCGTGGTGAAGTACGGCGGCAACGCCATGGTCGACGACGAGTTGGCCCGCCAATTCGCCGAGGACATGGTGCTGTTGCACACCGTCGGCCTGAAGCCGGTGGTGGTGCACGGCGGCGGTCCCCAGATCGGCGACCTGCTGCGGCGCCTGGGCAAGGAATCGGTGTTCAAGGACGGCCTGCGGGTCACCGACGCCGAGACCCTCGAGGTCGCCCGCATGGTGCTCGAGGGCAAGATCAACAGCGAGATCGTGGCCGGCATCAACGTGCACGGCCCCCTGGCCGTGGGACTGTCCGGTGGAGACGCCAGCCTCATCCAGGCGTCGGCCCGGCACCCCGACCTCGGCTTCGTGGGCGACGTGGCCGCGGTGAACCCCTCCATCATCGAGCGCCTGCTGGCCGAGGACCTGATCCCGGTCATCTCCACCATCGGCACCGATGCCGCCGGCCAGGCCTACAACATCAACGCCGACACGGCCGCCGGCGCCATCGCCGAGGCCGTGGGGGCCGAGAAGGTGATCTACCTCACCGACATCGAGGGGCTGCGTCTCGATGCCGACGATCCGGCCACGCTCGTGAGCACCATCGCGATCCCCGAGCTCCAGCGCCTGGTGGACGAGGGGGTGATGCGCGGCGGCATGATCCCCAAGATCGCGGCGTGCATCCACGCGGTGGAGCAGGGGGTGCGGTCGGCCCACGTGCTCGACGGGCGCCTGCCCCACGTGGTGCTGCTCGAGCTGTTCACCGACGCCGGCGTGGGCACGATGATCGTGGGGGCCGAGTGATGGCGGACGCGACGCCGGCGACCGACGAGACGTCGGCATCGCCGCTGATGTCGACCTACCCGCCGGCGACCGTCACGTTCGTCCGCGGCGAGGGCACCCAGCTCTGGGACGACGAGGGACGGCGCTACCTCGACTTCCTCGGCGGCCTGGCGGTCGTGGCCCTCGGCCACGCCCACCCCGTCGTGGCCGACGCCATCTGTGAGCAGGCCCGCACCCTGGTGCACGTGTCGAACCTGTTCGGCACCGTGCCGGGCCGGCACGTGGCCGCGGCACTCGACCGCCTGCTGGGTGGCGGCGGCACGAGTCCCGGGGGGAAGGTGTTCTTCTCCAACTCGGGGGCCGAGGCCAACGAGGCGGCCATCAAGCTGGCCCGCCGATGGGGCGGCTACGGCAAGTTCGGGGTGGTCAGCGCCTACGGCTCGTTCCACGGGCGCACCCTTGCGACGCTGCACGCCACCGGTCAGCCCGAGAAGCACGAGGCCTTCCAGCCGATGCCCGAGGGGTTCCGCCACGTCGCCTGGGCCGACCTCGACGCGCTCGAGGCGGCCATCGACCCGTCCGTGGCCGCGGTGCTGCTCGAGCCCGTGCAGGGCGAGGGCGGGGTCAACATGGCCGACGCCGCCTACTTCCAGGGTGTGCGGGAGCTCTGCGACGAGCGCGGCCTGCTGTTGATGTTCGACGAGGTGCAGACCGGCCTCGGTCGCACCGGGCGGTGGTTCGGTCACCAGCACTACGACGTGCGGCCCGACGTCGTCACGATGGCCAAGGCACTCGGCAACGGCATGCCCATCGGCGCCTGCTGGGCCCGGGCCGAGGTGGCGGCCGCGTTCCGCCCCGGCGACCATGCCACGACCTACGGCGGCCAACCGCTGGCCACCGCCGCCGCCCGTGCGGTGCTGGCGGTGATGGAGGCGGAGGACGCGCCCGCCCGGGCCACCCGGGCCGGCGCCCGTCTCACCGAGGGTCTGCTCGCGCTCGATGCGGTCACGTCCGTGCGAGGCCTGGGCCTCCTGCTGGCCGCCGAGCTCGACGGCCGTGACGCCCGGGCCGTGGCGGCGGACGCACTGGCGGCCGGGCTGGTCGTCAACGGCGTCACCCCTACCGCCCTGCGGTTCGCCCCGCCACTACTGGTGAGCGACGACGAGATCGACGAGGCACTGGTCATCCTCGAGGGGGTCCTGTCATGAACGGCCCGGCCGCATCCGCCCCGTACCGGGTGCACCGTGCCGTCACCCCCGTCGCGCCGGAGGCCCCAGGACGAGGACGTCGCCGGGAGGGGGTCGCATGACCCGCCACTTCCTCGAGATCGACGACCTCAGCCCCGACGAGCTCATCGCGGTGCTCGACCTGTCCGAGGATCCCGCGCCCCCGCAGGTCTTGGCCGGCAAAGGGGTGGGTCTGCTCTTCGAGAAGCCGTCGCTGCGCACCCGCAACTCCACCGAGATGGCGGTGGTGCAGTTGGGGGGGCATCCGATCACGATCCACGCCGACGAGGTGGGCCTCGACCTCCGGGAGACCACCGAGGACGTGGCGCGCACCCTGGCCGGCTACCACGCCGCCATCGGCGCCCGGGTGTTCGCGCACTCGAAGGTCGAGCGGATGGCCGCGGTGTCGAAGGTGCCCGTGGTGAACCTGCTGTCCGACGAGGCCCATCCGTTGCAGGCCCTGGCCGACCTGTTGACCGTCCGCCAGGAGTTCGGCTCGCTCCCCGGCCGGACCCTCGCCTACGTGGGCGACGCCAATAACGTGGCCCGGTCGCTGTGCATCGCCGCGCTGATGGTCGGGATGAACGTGCGGCTGGGCTGCCCACCGAGCTACCGATTCGGCGCGGTCGACCTCGATCGCATCCGCTCGGCCGGGGGGGAGCCGACCGTCCACGATCGGGCCGAGGAAGCGGTAGAGGGCGCCGACGTGGTCTGCACCGACGTGTGGGCATCCATGGGCCAGGAGGAGCAGGCCGAGCGCCGGCGCCGCGACTTCGAGGGGTGGACGCTCGACGCGGCCACCGTCGACCACCTGGCCCCGGGTGGGGTGTTCCTGCACTGCCTCCCGGCCCATCGGGGCGAGGAGGCGTCGGCCGAGGTGGTCGACGGCCCCCGCAGCCGCATCTGGCCGGAGGCCGAGAACCGCATGCACACCGCTCGGGGACTGCTCGCGTGGCTGCTCTCCGAGCGCGCGACCGAGGCCGGTTGAGGTGGCCGACACCGCCCGGCTGTCCAAGACCCAGCGCCAGCACCGCATCGCGGGCCTGCTCGAACAGGAAGCGGTGACCAGCCAGACCCAGCTCGTCGAGCTGCTGGCCGCCGACGGCGTGGTGGCCACCCAGGCCACCGTGTCCCGCGACCTCGACGATCTGGGTGCCATCAAGGTGCGGGTGCGCGGCGGTGAGTCGGTCTACGCCATCCCCGAGCTGCCGAAGGACCAGGTCGCCCCCGAGGACCACCTCCGCCGGGTCTTCGGCGACTGGGTGGTCGACGTGGCCAGCTCGGCGAACATCGTCGTGCTGCGCACACCGCCCGGCTCGGCCCACGTGGTGGCCTCCGCCCTCGACCGCTCCAACCTGGACGAGGTGCTCGGCACCGTGGCGGGCGACGACACCCTGCTCGTCGTGGTGGCCGACACGACCACCGGGGCGTGGGTGGCCGACCGCCTGCGCGACCTGGCCGGCCTGGCATGACCGCACCGAGGGCCGAAGGCCGCGTGCCCACGCCGCCGACCGCGCCCACGGGGACCGACCACCCCGCACGGGTCGACCCCGCCCCCCGGATCGACCGACTCCTGGATCTCCCGAGAACCCACGAAGGAAACGACTGACATGAGCCCGAGACGAGTGGTGCTGGCCTACAGCGGCGGATTGGACACCTCGGTGGCCGTCCGCTGGATGATCGAGGAGCTGGGGGTCGAGGTGGTGTGCCTGGCCGCCGACGTGGGCCAGGGCGGTGACTGGGACGCCGTGCGCGAGCGGGCCCTGGCCGCCGGGGCGATCGAGGCGGTGGTGGCCGACGTCCGCGAGGAGTTCGCGGTCGACTACGTGGCACCCGCGCTGAAGGCGAACGCCATGTACGAGGGGCGTTATCCGTTGGTGTCGGCCCTGTCGCGCCCGGTGATCGTCAAGCACCTGGTGGCGGCCGCCCGGTACCACGGGGCCGACGCGGTGGCCCACGGGTGCACGGGGAAGGGCAACGACCAGGTGCGCTTCGAGGTGTCGACCCGGGCCCTGGCCCCCGACCTCGACGTGCTGGCCCCCGTGCGGTCGTGGGGGATGACCCGGGAGGACTCGATCCTCTACGCCTACCGCCACGACATCCCGATCCAGGCGACGAAGGAGAAGGTGTACTCCATCGACGACAACCTCTGGGGCCGGGCCATCGAGTGCGGCGAGATGGAGGACCCGTGGCGGGTGCCCCCGCCCGGCGTGTGGTCGATGACCGTGCCGACCGAGACCGAGGCCCGGGACCTGGTCATCGGCTTCGAGGAGGGCGTGCCGGTCTCGGTCGACGGCGAGGCGCTGGGCATGGTCGACCTCATCGAGAAGGTGAACACGGTGGTGGGCTCGTACGGGTGGGGTCGCATCGACATGGTCGAGAACCGCCGGGTGGGCATCAAGAGCCGGGAGACCTACGAGTGCCCCGCGGCGCTGGCCCTGATCCTGGCCCACGCCGACCTCGAGTCCATCTGCCTCGAACGCGACCTGGGCCGCGAGAAGGCCCGGATCGAGCCCCGCTACGCCGAGCTCATCTACGACGGCCTCTGGTTCTCGCCGCTCAAGCAGGCCTTCGACGCGTTCATCGAAGACAGCCAGCGGGCGGTCACCGGCGAGGTGCGCCTCCGCCTCGAGCCGGGCAACTGCTACGTCAACGGCCGCCGCAGCCCCCACAGCCTCTACGACTACGGCCTGGCCACCTACGACGCCGAAGACAGTTTCCGTCACGAGGACTCGGCCGGGTTCGTCCGGCTGTGGGGCCTCGGCGTGGAGACGTGGAGTGCCCGCCAGGGCCCGGGGTCGGAGGCGAAGCTCTCGTGAGCCCGAGGAACGAGGGCGTGGGCCCCGGCCTGCGTGGCCCGAACGCACAACGAGCGGCCCGGCGAGGAACGAGCCAGGAGCGGGAAACGAGGGTGTCCCGATGACGCTGTGGCACGGCCGCTTCGAGGGTGGCCCGGCCGACGAGCTGATGGCCTACACGGTGAGCCTGCCGTTCGACCGCCGCCTGGCCGCGGACGACCTGGTGGGCTCGCGTGCCCACGTGCGGGGCCTGGTGCGGGCCGGCATCCTCGACGGCGACGAGGCGTCGATGGTGCTCGGTGCCCTGGACACGGTGGAGCAGGAGCTGGCCGACGCCAGCTTCGCCTTCCAACCGGCCGACGAGGACATCCACACCGCGGTCGAGCGCCGGGTCACCGAGCTGGCCGGCCCCGCGGGGGCCAAGCTGCACACCGGCCGCAGCCGCAACGACCAGGTGGCCACCGACCTGCGCCTGTTCACCAAGCGCGAGCTGGCCGAGGTGGCCGGTCGGGTGCTGGAGCTGCAGGGCACGCTGCTGGCCCGGGCCGAGCAGGCCGGCGACGAGTACCTGCCCGGCTACACCCATCTGCAGCGGGCCCAGCCGGTGACGCTGGCGCACCACCTGCTGGCCCACGGCTGGGCGCTCGCCCGTGACGTCGATCGCCTGCTCGACGCTCGCCGGCGCCTGGACGTGTCGCCGCTCGGCGCGGGGGCGCTCGCGGGATCGTCGCTCGACCTCGACCCACACGGCGTGGCCGCCGACCTGGGCTTCGACCGGGCGTTCGACAACTCGCTCGACGCGGTGAGCGACCGTGACTTCGTAGCCGAGTCGCTGTTCGCCCTGGCGATGGTGGGCATCCACCTGTCGCGCCTGGGTGAGGAGGTCGTGCTCTGGACCTCCGACGAGTTCGGGTTCGCCCGGCTGGACGACGCCTACGCCACCGGCAGCTCGATGCTGCCCCAGAAGAAGAACCCCGACATCGCCGAGCTGGCCCGGGGCAAGTCCGGCCGGCTGGTCGGCAACCTGACCGGTCTGCTGGTGACGTTGAAGGGCCTGCCGTTGGCGTACAACCGCGACCTCCAGGAGGACAAGGAGCCCCTGTTCGACAGCCTCGAGCAGGTGGCGCTGGGCCTCGGCGCGATGAACGGGCTGGTGGCCACGCTGACCTGGGACCACGAGCGCATGCGGGCGGCGGCCGACACCCCGGGCTCGTCGGCCACCGACCTGGCCGAGTACCTGGTGGGCCGGGGGATGCCGTTCCGAGACGCGCACGCGGTCGTGGGCGGCCTGGTACGTGACTCACTCGACGGCGCGGGTGCGCTCGTCGACCTCGTGACCGCCCATCCCGACCTGGGCCCGGAGGCCGCCGCCCTGCTGGCGCCGGGGGTGGCCGCGTCCCGGCGCACCACGCCCGGCGGCGCCGGCCCGGCACCGGTGGCCCTCCAGCTGGCCCGCTTCCGCGAGCAACTCGATGCCGACGCCGCCCGGATCGGTCGTGCCTGAGCCGGCGTGACCGACCTCGTCGCCCGAGACGCCACCGTCGACGACGCCGCCGAGCTCGTGCGGCTCCGAGCGCTGATGTTCGAGTCGATGGGGATCGACGCCGGCGACCCGGCATGGCGGTCGGCCTGCACGGCGCACCTCCGACTCCTGGGCACCGACACCCTCCTCGGTGCCGTGGTCGAGGCGCCCTCGGGGGACGGCCTGGTGGCCAGCGGCCTGGTCGAGCTGAACCGGCGGATCCCGAACCCGATCAGCCCCAACGGTCGGGTCGCCTACATCAGCTCCGTCTGCACGGACGAGGCGTGGCGCCGCCGCGGCGCGGCCCGCCTCGTGATGGTCCACCTGCTCGACCTGGTGCGCGCCACCGACGTCACCACGGTCGACCTGCATGCGACCGACGTCGGCGCGGGCCTGTACCTGGAGCTGGGCTTCGTACCGCGGCCCCAGCGGGAGTACCGCCTCCAGTTGCGCCCATGAAGCGATGACGACCGGCGGGCCGCTCGCTCGGGCCTTCTACGCCCGCGACAGCCGGGTCGTCGCCCCCGCGCTGCTCAACAAGGTGCTGGTGGCGGGGGAGTGCTCGGCCCGCATCGTCGAGGTGGAGGCCTACCGCGGCGAGGAGGACCCCGGGAGCCACGGTTTCCGGGGGGAGACTCCCCGCACCCGGGTCATGTTCGGTCCCGCCGGCCACCTGTACGTGTACTTCACCTACGGGATGCACTGGTGCGCCAACGCGGTCTGTGGCGATGTCGGTGAGTCGTCGGCGGTGCTGTTGCGAGCGGCGGCACCCCTCACCGGTCTCGGTCTCATGCACGAACGTCGCGGCCCCGCGGCCCGGCGGGACCGGGATCTGTGCAGCGGCCCCGCCAAGCTCTGCCAGGCCTTCGGCCTCGACAAGGCACACGACGGTGCCGACCTGGTGGCGGGCGGGGACGGCGTGACGATCGTCGACGATGGCGTGGCCCCGCCCGCCGAGCCCGGTGTCAGCCGCCGCATCGGGCTCAGCGCCGGCGTCGAGCACGAGTGGCGCTGGTACGTCCCCGGCGACCTCAACGTCTCCCGCTGACGGCCCGGATGCGTCGGGCAGGACGCGGGTGGGACCCGATCGTGGTCGCCGCCACCACCTAGGTTCTGGGGATGACGTTCGGTGGGACGAAGCGACCGGCAGCGCGGTGGTGTCATGCCGCCACGGAGCTCGACGAGTTCGCCATGGTGTCGTACCGGGTGCCCACGGCGGCACTCGCGGCCGTGTTGCCCGACGGCGTCGAGCCCGAGGTGTTCGTGTTCGACGACGGCACCTCGGGGTCGCTGGTGTCGGCGGTGCCCTTCCTCGACCGGGACTTCCACTTCCGGTTCTTCCCGCTGGTGAAGGTGGCGTGCGGCCAGGTGAACTACCGCGCCTACGTGACCTTCCGGGGCGAACGGGGCGTGTGGTTCTTCGGCACCTCGCTCGACAGCGTGTTCGTGGCGCTGCCCCGTTACGTCTGGCAGATGCCCTGGCACCGTGACCGCATCTCGATCGAGGGGCGCTGGGACGCCGACCGATGCGAGTCCTGGGCGTTCGCCGCCACGGGGTGGGGAGCGGGGACCTGCCGCATGGCCGCCACCGGCGAAGCGCTGGCCCGCCTCGACGGGTTCGCCGACCTGGACGAGACGGTCGAGGTGCTGACCCACCCCATGACGGGCTGGTACCAGCGCAGCCGCGGCGGCCTGGGGCGCTACAGCGTGTGGCACGAGGTGCTCGGCGTGCGGCCCTGTGTGGTCGACGAGGCCCGCTTCGCGGTGTTCGAGCGGCTGGAACTGGTCGAGCCGGGCGCCGAGCCCCACAGCGCCGTGGTGGCCCGGACGGTGCACTTCGACGTGCACACCCCACCCACCAAGGTCCGCCCCCTGCCCTGACGATCCCTCCGTTCCGGTGGCCCGCATGTGTTGTCATCAGCGTCGGGATCCAGCCACCAGAACGGCACTGCAGGGCGCCTCGGACCATGCCGGCGCCGTCGGGTCAGGCGAAGGTGCGGGTGAACAGCTCGCCGGCGGCGCGGATGTCGTCGGGGCCGGCGAGGGGCATGTTGAAGATCAACTCGTCCACGCCCGCGTCGACCAGGGCGTGCAGTTGCTCCACGATCTCGTCGGGCTGGCCGATGTTGGCCCCCGCGAGGGCATCGGGCCCGGCGGCCCGGGCCAGGTAGTTCTGCAGCTCCCCGGTCTGCTGGGACGAATGGGTGATCACCATCGTGGCCAGGCGGGTCACCGAGATCTCGCCCGGGTCGCGGCCCACGTCGGCGCAGTGCCGGTGGAGCACGTCGAGCTTGTGGCGGATCGTGGCGGGGTCGCCGTGCAGGTTGCAGGCGTCGGCGTACTGCGCCACCAGCTTCAGCGTGCGCCGCTCGCCGCCACCGCCGACGAGGATCCTGGGGCCGCCGGGCTGGATCGGCCGTGGCAGGTTCCGGGCGTCGCTGGTCCGGTAGTGGGTGCCCGAGAACGAGGTGTGGTCGTCGCGGAACATGGCCCGGCAGATCTGCAGGGCCTCCTCGAGGCGGTCCATGCGCTCCTTGACGGGCGGGAACTCGAACCCCAGGCCCTCGTGCTCGGTGTCGTGCCAGGCGCCGCCGATGCCGAGGATGGCCCGGCCCTTGCTGATCACGTCCAGGGTCGTGACGATCTTGGCCAGCATCGCGGGGTTGCGGTAGGTGACCCCCGTGACCATCGTGCCCAGCTGCGCGGCCGACGTCCGGGCCGCCAGCGCACCCAGCAGGGTGTATGCCTCGAGCATGGGCTGGTCCTCGCCCCCCAGTGCCGGCAATTGGTAGAAGTGGTCCATCACCCACAGCGAGCGGAACCCGCTCTCCTCGCCGGCGACGGCCCGGGCCACCACCTGGTCGAACAGCTGGTCGTCGGGTACCCCGAAACCGAAATTGGGGATCTGCAGGCCGAACGTGGTCATGGTCGCGAACGGTACAGGCGAGGTCGTGCTCCTGCCGCCACGGGGCACCGGGTGTCGCCGCCGCCGCCCCCATGCTCGCTGGTAGCGTCGCCGCGATGCTCGACATCCGCATCGACGGCGACCGCCTGTGGCTCGGGCCGCACGTGGCCGTCACCTTCCAACGGACGCTGCGCATCCCCGCCGAGGGCGAGTACCCGCTGCCGCCGGGCCTGGGGCCGTTCCCGCTCCGCCGGGTGAGCGACGTCGCCGACCGGGTGCCCGAGGAGTGGCGCCGCCGTGGTGGCGTGCTCCTCCCGATCTACCAGCGCGAGGCGATGTGGCTCTCGTTCCAGGCCCCGCACTGGCGGCCGCACGCGCTGCAGGTCGCGGTGGGGAAGGTGAACGCGGTCTCCGGTGAGCCCTGGTCCCAGGAGCTCCAGGCCGACCCGCAGAGCTACGTGGTGGTGCCGAGCCAGCCCTGGCTGGACGGCATCAACGCCGGTGACGGCTTCATCCGTCAGTTCGTGGCCATGCCCTTGGGCATGGGATACACCGTCGAGGCCGAGGTGACCGGTCGCGAGGAGTTCGGCGGGATCCAGCTGCTGTGCACCGCCCCGAAGCCGGGCCGCTTCCCCGACAAGGCGCCCCCACCGCCTGCGCCGCCCGAGGCGATCGCCGGAGGCCCGCCGATGGCAGCGGCGATGGCGGCCCCGGCGCCGCCGGCTGGGGCCATGGGCATGGGCGCCGGGGGGCGCATGCGCCAGTCGATCTACCCGGACCGCGAGGGCATCGACACGTGGGACCCCGACAACCAGGGCCGCGTGTTCGTGCACCTCGTCGACAGCATGCACTGGCGGGAGATCACGGGTGAGGAGCCACCGCCCACACCGGTCACCACCGAGACGTACCGGCGGCACGGGCTGCCGTGGTTCGACCTCTACGACGAGGCCAAGGGCGACGTCGCCGCGCCCACCGTCCTCCAGAAGGTCCGCTCCATCTTCGCCATCGACAAGACGCACGGGTTCGCCCCACCACCCGGCGAGGACGGGCCCGTCGACATCCCCGAGGGCCAGATCGTGCACCTGGGCCCACCACCGCCCGATGACCGGGTCGACCAGGGCGACTGGTGACCGATCGTCCCGCTCGGTCGACGGGCCCCGCTCAGCCGAGGGTGGCGCTCAGATGTCGAGCGGGGTGACGCAGCTGGCCATGTCGTTCACCTTCGCGAAGTTGTCGATGGTCGTGGTGATCGAGCGTCCGCCCCGTGCGGTGAACACCGGAGGCTCTTCCGAGCCGGCCTGCAGGTCCTCGACGTAGGCGGCCCGATCGGCCAGGTGGGTGTCCCAGTCGTCCAGCCAGAGGGCCGTGATGCGACTGTCACGGTCCTGGTCGTCGGGCGCCACGGCCCGCAGGTCGTCCAGCATCGTGGTCAGGATCGCGTTCGCCCGCGCCACGGTGGCGGCCCGCTCCTCCGGCGTACGTGCCTCGAGGGCGGGGGGAAGCGCGTCGAGCCGGTCGACAGCAGCGGCGCAGATGGGCTCGGCGGCGACGGAGAAGGCGGGCTCGTCGAGCAGGTCGGGCGGATCCTTGGCGGCCAGGCCGGAGAACGCATAGACCCACATCGCCACGAGGGCCACCACGACCACCGTGGCGGCGACCCGACCCGGCGTGATCCGACGGTCGTCGGTGGCCACCGGTGCGGGCTCGTCCATCCCGACAGGGTTCCCGGCCCGGCCCACCGTGTCCAGTCGGCCCCGACCCTCCTCTGAATCGGCTGGACGACCCCGCACGGCGACGGCGAGAGTTGGGCGGTGACCACCAACGCCCTGCTGGACGACCTGGATGCACGCGGGCTGATCCACGACCTGACCGATCGCGACCGCCTGGCGGCGCGGATGAACGAGGGCCCGCTGGTGGTCTACGCCGGCTTCGATCCCACCGCCGACAGCCTGCACGTCGGCAACCTGGTGCCGCTGCTGCTCCTGCGGCGGTTCCGCGACGCCGGTCACGAGTGCATCGCGCTCGCCGGAGGGGCGACCGGCATGGTGGGTGACCCCGGTGGGCGGTCGGAGGAGCGCAACCTGCTCGACGAGGCCACCCTCGCGACCAACATGGCCGGGATCACGCCGCAGTTGGTGCAGATCCTGGGCGAGGGCGCCACCTTCGTGGACAACTACTCCTGGACCCGTGACCTCACCCTGCTCGAGTTCCTCCGGGACGTGGGCAAGCACGTCACGGTGAACCAGATGGTGGCCAAGGAGTCGATCCGCTCGCGCATGGAGAGCACCGACGGCATCTCGTACACCGAGTTCAGCTACATGCTGCTCCAGGCGCTCGACTACTGGCACCTCCACCAGCAGCACCGCTGCGAGCTCCAGGTGGGCGGCTCGGACCAGTGGGGCAACATCACCGCGGGGATCGATCTGATCCGGCGCCGCAGCGGTGATCACGTGCACGGGCTCACGGTCCCCCTCGTCACCCGGGCCGATGGCCAGAAGTTCGGCAAGAGCGTCGACGGGGCCGTGTGGCTGTCGGCCGAGCGCACCTCGCCCTACCGCTTCTACCAGTACTGGATGCAGGTCGACGACGCCGACGTCGAGCGCTTCCTGCTCCAACTCACGCTGCTGTCGGTGGACGAGGCCCGCGCCATCGCCGGCGCCCACGCCGAGGCGCCGGAGCGCCGCGAGGGCCAGCGGGCCCTCGCGCGCGAGATCACCACGCTGCTGCACGGCTCCGAGGCCACCGAGGGCGCGGAGTCCGCCTCCGCGGTCCTGTTCGGCGGGTCGACCGACGACCTGACCGGTGCCGCGTTGGACTCGGTGGCGGCCGAGGTGCCCTGTACCGAGCTGCCCGCCGGCGACGTGGTGGGCGCCGACCTGCTCGACGTGCTGGTGGCCACCGGCCTGGCCACCTCGCGAGGCGACGCCCGCCGGTCCCTCGAGCAAGGTGGGGTGAGCGTGAACAACCGCAGGGTGGCGCCAGGTTCTTGCCTCGGTGAGGAGGACCTGCTGGATGGCCGTGCTATCTTGCTGAGGAAGGGAAAACGCACCTACCACCTGATTTCTTTGATCTCAGGTTGACGTCTCGCAAGGACGTGGGTAATGTTGCCCTTCGCCTCGGGCAGCACTCGCAGATGCGGGCGGCCCCGGAGCAACCAGCGGCACCAACGGCTCCACGGAGTCGAGTGCCCAAGAGCAGTCAGGTGGTTCGGAGTCCGCTCCGACCCGCGTGGCCGGCGCTCCTTGAAAACGGAATAGAGGACGAAAAAGCTAGTGCGGGCGATCACGCCGCGACACTGGGCTCATCCGAGCTCGGTCGGTCGACGTGACCGTTCATATACAAAACACAAGCACCTAATAACGGACAAAGTAAGTCAGTCTGTTCTGGTGCCAGTCAACCGACGGGCAGTCAGCCCCGACGTTGGCTCTCCCGATCAACGAGACGCCACCATCAGCCGCAAGGCCGGCGGGGGCGGATCAACGATCTCGACGGAGAGTTTGATCCTGGCTCAGGACGAACGCTGGCGGCGTGCCTAACACATGCAAGTCGAGCGAGGTCCATCCAGTGGCAACACTGGTGAAGACCTAGCGGCGAACGGGTGAGTAACACGTGAGGAACCTGCCCCGAAGACCGGGATAACCCGAGGAAACTCGAGCTAATACCGGATACCCCCACGAGATCGCATGGTCTTGTGAGGAAATGTCTTTTCGCTTCGGGAGGGCCTCGCGGCCTATC
>JBGAOY010000034.1:0-38533 GCA_044221555.1 Acidimicrobiales bacterium | reverse complement strand
GAGCGCGACACGTGCCGGCCCTTCCTCGAGCGCGAGTTGGCCCTGCTCGGCGACCTTCGGGTGGTGGTGGCGCTGGGCCAGTTCGGCTACCAGGCGGTGGCCGCCATCCTGGGGGTGCGCCCCCGCCCCCGCTTCGGCCACGGTGTGGAGGTGGCCACCCCCTCGGGCCTCACCATCGTGTGCTCGTACCTCGTGAGCCAGCAGAACACGTTCACGGGCAAGCTCACCGAGCCCATGCTCGACGCGGTGTTCACCCGGGCCCGTGAGATCAGTGAGACCGGCTGACGGGGACCCAGCCGGCGCAACCGCCCCATCAGTCGATCAGCGCCAGGGTCTCGCCCAGGCCGTAGGCCACGGCCATCAGGCCCAGGAAGATCGCCACGACGCGCCGCAGCCGTTGGTCGCCCGAGCGGATGGCCAGCGCCGCCCCGATGCGGGCGCCCGGGATCACACCGACCGCCAGGAGCAGGGCGAAGCGCCAGTCGATGTGGCCGAGCAGGGCGTGGGTGACGGTGCCCGGGACCGCGAAGAGGCCCACGCAGGCCAAGGAGGTGCCGATGGCGGTCTTCACCGGCAGGTCGCCCACCTGCGTGAACCCCGGCACCATCACGATCCCGCCACCGATCCCCAACAGCCCCGACAACCCACCGGCCACCGTCCCCACGCCCGCGAATGCCCATCCACTGCCCTTCGGCTGGCGCGTTGCTTGTTCGCTCTTCGGCTGGCGCCTCATCGCATCGTCATGGCTCGCTTGTTCGCTCTTCGGCTGGCGCCTCATCGCATCGTCATGGCCTGCTTGTTCGCTCTTCGGCTGGCGCCTCATCGCATCGTCATGGCTCGCTCGTCCCTCGCTCGCCGCGCCCTCCGCTTCGGGCCTGTCGGTCGGGGCGGTCTCGGCGTCGGACTCGGCCAGGTCGGAGGCGTCGGCGGCAGCGGGGCCCGAGCGGGCCATGCGCAGCGCGCTGTAGCCGAGGAGGGCCGCGGTCATCAGCATCAGGAGGTGGCCCTCCCCGGGCACGTGGTCGGCGGCCAGCGCGCCGAGCACGGCGGCCACGATGCCGGTGGGGGCGGTGACGGCCACGACCCGCCAGTCGACCAGTCCCTCCCGGGCGTAGCGGGCGGTGCCCGATGCCGCGCCGGGGATGATCGACGGCAGGGTGGTGCCGACGGCCAGCAGCGGCGTGGCGCCGAGGGCGCGGATGCCGGGGGTGGAGATCACCGCGCCCCCCACGCCGAACAGCCCCGACATGATGCCGGTGAGCAGGCCGAGCCCGACGGTGAGCGTGTCGCGCAGCAGGCCCGGATCCACGGCCTCGGTCTACCGGCGCCCTCGAATTAGTCCAAATGCCCCCTTGCGGGGGACCGCACCCGTGCCGATGGAGAGGCATCGCCCAACGGCTGCCCCGTCCCCACCCCTCAGCGCCGAGTGGTGGGGACGGGGCCGGTCGAGCGCTAGCGTGACGCCCGTTCTCGGACCACCGATCGCCTCACAGGAGAGCGTGAACATGCGTCGTGCCGTCGTGGTCGCCGTCATCGGCCTGGGCCTGGTCGTGGCCGGCTGCGGCAAGAGCGCGCCGTCGGACTACAACGACCAGACCGAGCAGACCTTCATCGAGACCTGCACCGATCAGGCCGGTGAGCAGGACGTCTGCCAGTGCGCCTACGACAACTTCAAGCGTGAGATCCCGTTCGATCGCTTCCAGCGGGTCGACGATCGGCTCCGCGAGAACCCGGAGAGCAACCTGCCCGACGACTTCATCGACATCTACACCAACTGCGTGGTGCAGTTCGGTGGCGGGTCGGCGGGCACCACGCCCGTGTTCCCCACCACGACCACCACCGCCGGCCCCGGGGCCAGCACCACGGTGGCGGGCGACGGCACCGCCACCACCGCGCCGGCGGTCACCGACACCACGGCGGCCCCGTGACCGACACCGCGGCGGCGCCGGCGGCCAAGGCACCCCGGTGGACCAACCAGTGGCTCGAGCTCTACAACGAGGTGATCGACACCGGCCTGTGCACCGGCTGCGCGGGCTGCGTCATCGCCTGCCCCCACGACGTCATCGGCTACGACCACGAGCAGGGGGGCTACAAGCCCTTCCACCTCGAGGACGAACTGGGCCCGGCGGACTGCATCCACGGGCAGAAGGGCTGCACCTCGTGCACCCGGGCCTGCCCCCGCTTCCGCACCTGGGAGGCCGACGCCGACGAGCACCTGTTCGCCCGCACGCGCCACGACGACGAGATGTCGGGCATCTACCAGGACGTCATGCTCACCCGGGCGAGCGACGACTACGTCCACCGGATGGGCCAGGACGGCGGGTTGGTGTCCGCGCTGCTCATCTGGGCCCTCGACCACGGCTACATCGACGCCGCGCTCACCTCGTTCCTCGAAGGTGACGGCACCTCGTGGAAGGCCGTTCCCGGCGTGGCCAGCACCAAGGAGCAGGTGCTCGCCTCGGCCGGCAGCCGCTACACCTACTCGGCCAACACGCTGGCGATCGACGACGCCCTCGAGCAGGGCTTCTCGAAGCTCGCCCTCGTCGGCATGAGCTGCCAGTCGTCGGTCCCGCCGGTGATGTGGCACCGCAAGGTGGGCAAGGCGGGCAAGCCCTTCATCTTCAACATCGGCCTGCTCTGCTCGAAGACCTTCGACGACGCCATCTTCCCGGAGCTCTTCGAGGCCAAGTACGGCCTCAAGAAGCAGGACATGGTGAAGATGAACATCAAGGGCGTCTTCCAGATCTGGATGCGCAACGGCGACTACCACGAGATCAACCTCAAGGAGTGCCACGCCTGGACCCGTGAGGGCTGCAAGATGTGCCCCGACTTCGCCGCCGAGCACGCCGACATCTCCACCGGTGGCATCGGCGAGAACAACGACTGGACCCTCACCATCATCCGCACCGACCTGGGCCGAGAGATCATCAGCCGCATGATCGACGACGGGTCGATCCTGGCCCGTCCCGGCGACACCGACCCCGGTGCCATCGACCTGATGCGCCGGCTGTCGATCGTCAGCCGCCGGCGCTGGCCCGACTTCGCCGAGAAGTCGGTGAAGGTGGGCGTGCCCCCGCCCAAGAAGAAGAAGGCGGCGGCGCCTGCGGCCGAGGTGCTCCCCAAGCCCTGACGGTTGTGAGAACTTGACCGGTTGGTCAAGATGAGGGCATGGACCTGACGTACCCACCCGAGGCCGAGGCCTTCCGCACCGAGATCCGTGCGTGGCTCGAGGAGAACCTGCCCGAAGGGTGGTTCGACGAGGGGTTCGAGCTCACCGGTGAGGAGCGGGCGGCGTTCAACGCGGCCTGGACCGAGAAGCTCTACGGCGGCGGCTGGATCTGCGCCTCCTGGCCCACCGAGTACGGCGGCAAGGGCCTGTCCACCATGGAGAGCGTGGTGCTCAACGAGGAGTTCGCCCGCGCCTCGGCGCCGCTACGGGCCGACTTCTTCGGCGACACCCTGGTGGGCCCCACGATCCTGCAGTGGGGCTCGGAGGAGCAGAAGAAGGAGTTCCTCCCCAAGATCCTGTCGGGTCAGATCTCGTGGTGCCAGGGCTTCTCCGAGCCGGAGGCCGGGTCGGACCTGGCCGGCCTGAAGACCAAGGCCGAGCTCGACGGCGACGAGTGGGTCATCAGCGGCCAGAAGGTGTGGACCACCCAGGCCGGCTTCGCCGACTACATCTTCCTGCTGGCCCGCACCGACCCCGAGGCCCCGAAGCACGCCGGCATCTCCTACCTGCTGGTGCCGATGAAGCAGCCCGGCGTGGAGGCCCGGCCCATCACCCAGGTGGACGGCTCGGCCGAGTTCTACGAGGTGTTCTTCGACAACGCCCGGTGCCCGAAGGACAACGTGGTCGGTGGCGTCAACAACGGGTGGAAGGTGGCGATGACCACCCTGGGGTTCGAGCGGGGCACGTCGGCCACCACCGGGTACCGACGGTTCGAGAAGGAGCTCGAGGTCATCATCGACAAGGCCCGGGCCAACGGCCGCATCGGCGACCCGACCATCCGCCAGGGCCTGGCCCACGCCTGGTCGAAGGTGCAGATCATGCGGATCAACGGCCTGCGCAGCCTCACCGCGGTCGTGCAGGGCAAGAAGGATCTCGGCACCGCGGCCCTTGGAGCGACCAACAAGATGTACTGGTCCGAGTACCACCGTGACGTGATGGAGCTCTACCTGGACATCGCCGGCATGGACGGCCAGATCCTCACGGGCAGCGGGGATGACGAGGAGTCGGTGCCCGGCTACGGGCCCCGCCGCGGCAGCGCCGGCTACCCGGTGAGCGTGCTGCAGGCGTCGTTCTTCTTCAGCCGTTCGGAGACGATCTGGGGCGGTACCGCCCAGATCCAGCGCAACATCGTGGGCGAGCGGGTCCTCGGCCTGCCGAAGGAACCCAAACCCTGACATTGGCTCCTCCTTCGTCGGAGCGGCTTCGCCATCCGGTTCGTCGGTGCCGCTGCTCCGCTCCGCTTCACATTGGCTCCTCCTTCGTCGGAGCGGCTTCGCCATCCGGTTCGTCGGTGCCGCTGCTCCGCTCCGCTGCGCAGCCTCAGGAGGCGGTCAGAGCGCTTCTGCCATCAGGACAGGCTCGTCGGCGGACTCGCCCACCTGGACCGTCTCTCTCAATGGGAGCTCCTTCAGGCGCCACACCACGCCGAAGCCGGCCAGCAGGATCACCATGGCCAGCAGGAACACATCGTGGATCGCGTAGGTCAGCGCCCCGACCACCGCATCCTGGACGCCGGCGGGGAGGGCCCGGATGGCCTCAGGGCTGTTCAGCAGCGAGCCCATGTGGCCGCCTGACGTGGGCGTGCCCTCCGGGAGCAGCCGGGGCAGCTCGTGGGTGATGCCGGCGGTGAGGACGGCACCGAAGATGGCCACGCCGAACGACCCGCCGATCTGGCGGAAGAACGTGGCCGACGAGGTGACGACGCCCAGGTCGGCGGGGTCGGCCTCGTTCTGCATCGCCAGGATCAGCACCTGCGAGATCAGGCCGATGCCGAGGCCGAACACGAACATCGACAGCGAGCTGTAGACGGTGGTCGTGTGCAGGTCCATGCGGCTGAGCATCCACATGCCGGCCGAGGCCACCGCGAAGCCGGTGACGGGGAAGACCTTGTAGCGCCCGGTGCGGGTGATGAGGCGGCCCGACCCGATCGACGTGGTCATGATCCCGATCATCATGGGCAGCGTGAGCAGGCCGGAGTTGGTGGCCGAGGCGCCGGTGACGACCTGGAGGAACAGGGGCAGGAAGATGATCCCGCCGAACATCCCCATGCCGACGAGGAAGCTGAGCACGACGCTCACCCGGAACACCGGCTTGCGGAACAGGCCGAGCGGCATGATCGGCTCGTCGGCGCGTGACTCCCACGCCACGAAGGCACCGGTGAGCACCGTGCCCGCGAGGAGCAGGCCGACGATCGTGGGCGACGTCCAGCCGTACTCGTTGCCGCCCCACACCAGGGCCAGCAGCAGCGAGGTCATCCCCGCCACCAGCAGCGCCGCGCCCTCGAAGTCGATGCGGTGGCGACGGACGGCGAAGGGCAGGTCGAGCACGCTCGAGGTGATCACCAGGGCCACGCCGCCGACCGGCACGTTGATGTAGAACACCCAGCGCCACGAGAGGTGGTCGACGAAGAGGCCACCGATGAGCGGGCCGGCCACGCTGGCCACCGCGAAGACCGAGCCGAGGTAGCCGGTGTAGCGGCCGCGTTCTCGGGGCGAGATGATGTCGCCGATGATGGCGAAGGCCATGGCCATCAGCCCGCCGGCGCCGATGCCCTGCACGCCGCGGAACAGCACCAGCTGCGTCATGTCCTGCGACAGCCCCGAGAGCACCGAGCCGATCAGGAAGATCACGATCGCGGCCTGGAACATCTGCTTGCGCCCGTAGAGGTCGCTCAACTTGCCGTAGATCGGCGTGCTGACGGTGCTGGTCAGCAGGTACGAGGTGACGACCCACGACAGGTGGTCGATGCCGCCGAGCTCGCCCACGATGGTGGGCAGGGCGGTGGAGACGATGGTCTGGTCCAGCGCGGCGAGCAGCACGCCGCTCATCAGGCCGCTGAAGACCACGAGGATCTGGCGGTGCGACAGATGGGTGGGTTCGGCGGTCATGGCGTGGCGGGTCCTGGTGCTCGAGCCGGTACTTGTAGCGTGCAAGTAAATTGGTTGTATCCTACAAGTTCATGGGGACCCTGCCAACCGGGCACATGCCGACCGACCTGCGGCCCGTGCGCACCGACGAGCACCGGGTGGGGGTGGCGTGGCGGGAGCTGCGCCGGGGGGCGTCGATGATGCGCTTCCGCGAGCTGCTCTACGGCGACGAGCTCGAGATGGGCCAGGTCGACGCGCTCGACCTGCTGGTGCAGCACGGGACGTCGCGCATGCGCGACCTGGCCGAGGCGTTGCGGGTCGACGCCTCCACCGCCACCAGGACGGTGAACCGCCTGGTGCGCGCCGGCCTGGTCGAGCGGGTGCCCGATCCCGACGATGCCCGCGGCGTACGGGTGCGCATCAGCGACCGGGGCGAGGAGCTGCAGGCCGCGCTGGCCGAGCGGAGACTGCACCTGCTCGAGCAGGTGCTCGCCGGCTTCGCACCCGACGAGCTGGCCCAACTCGCCGACCTCCTCGAACGCCTGGTCGAGGGCGTCGATGCCACCGTCGCCGCCGATCCCTGAGCGGCGCACCGTGGCACGGGCGGGCGCTCATCGCCGCCGCGAGCCGGGCCGGCCGCTGGGGTGCGACATTGCGGTTGAGTTACGGATTGTTACAGTAGCCCGGTCATGTCCGCCCGACGCACGAGACGCGCGAAGGCGCGGCGCACCTGGCCCCAGCGCATCGTCATCGCGTCCGGCGTGTTCGTGACGATGACCTGTGCGCTCGCGGCCACCGGGCTGGCCTACGGCGCGTGGAAATTCGAGCAGGTGGATCACTACCAGGTCGAGTTGGTGCAGGCCGCCAGCGGCGCGCCCGAGAACTTCCTGATCGTGGGGTCGGACAGCCGCGACGCCATCGACCCCGACGACCCGGACGCCGCGGTCTTCCTGAACGGCGAGTCGGGCGGGGCCCGATCGGACAGCATGATGGTCGCCCGGATCGACCCGTCGAGTCGCCACGTCGACCTGCTCTCGGTGCCCCGCGACCTGTGGGTGACCATCCCGGGAGGCGACCCGGACATGCACCACCGCATCAACGAGGCGTTCGCCGGCGGCCGCCAGCAGCTCATCGAGACCGTCGAGGCCACGCTGGGCATCGACATCAACCACTACGTCGAGGTCGACTTCAACGGCTTCAAGGAGCTCGTGTCGGCCATCGACGGCGTGCCCACCTACTTCGACGCCGCGTGGCGGGACGAGAACTCGGGCCTCAACATCGCCGGTGAGGGCTGCGTCACGCTCAACGGTGACCAGGCGCTGGCCTACGCCCGTGCCCGCCACCTGGAGTACCTCGACCCGGAGACGGGGGAGTGGGAGTCCGACCCCACGGGCGACCTCGGACGCATGAACCGCCAGCAGCTCCTCGTGGTCAACGCCATCGACGAGGCGGTGTCGCTCCAGCTGGCGAACCCGGCCCATCTGAACCGCCTTATCAACGTCGGTGTCGACAACGTGGGTGTCGACCCGGGCTTCACCTTCGACGACATGGTCTCGCTGGTGAAGGCGTTCGCGTCCACGAGCAGCGACGACATCTCGCGCCACAGCCTGGCCGTGGAGGACTACCGCACCGATGGCGGCGCCGCGGTCCTCAACCTCGACGTGGCCGGGTCGCAGCCGGTGCTGAACATCTTCCGCGGCCTGCCGCCCGATGCGGTCACGGAGGCGATGGTCACCGTGACCGTCGCCAACGGCTCCGGCACCGACGGCCAGGCCCAGGCGGTGGCCGACGCGCTCACCGCCGCCGGCTTCCAGGTGGCGGGCGCCGACACCAGCGACGTGCCGGTGCTGGGCACCGAGGTGCACTACGCGGCGGGCTCCGAGCAGGCCGCCGATCTCGTCGTGCGCCACCTCGGGGCCGGCGCCCAACTCGTGGCCGACGAGTCGCTCGACGCCGGCGAGATCCGCCTGGTCACGGGCCCCGACTTCACCACGGTGCTGCCCGACGCCCGCCCGGCGCCGGCCGGCGGCGGCACCACCACCTCGTCCACCTCGACGTCCACCACCTCCACCACCATCGGCCACTCCGCAGGCGACCCGGCCGCCGACGGCATCGACTGCGAGTAGGAACCCCTCAGGCGTCCCGGCCGCCCCGCGGTAGAGTCGTCACCCTGCCCTCGTAGCTCAGCGGATAGAGCATCGCCCTCCGGAGGCGTGTGCGCAGGTTCGAGTCCTGCCGAGGGCGCTCTCTCCACCGGTGGCTGTGCCGCATGCAGCCTCGGTCGAGGCAGTCCGGGCGTTCAGGAGAAGTGAACGTACGCGGGGCTCAGGGATCGAGCGCGAAGGGCGCACGGACCTCGGGCGTGCCGCCCGGTGCCGCCGTGCCGTACACCTTCACGAAGCAGCGGTGGGCACGGCAGTCCTGGATGCTCTCGAATCCGGCGAAGCGCCCGGGGTCGAACGTGATGTTGATGGTGCCGTCGCCATCGGCGGTGGTGTGCGTCGGCGTCGGGACCTGGCAGTGGGGGCCGTCGTCGAGGTGGATGCACGGCATCAGGTAGACCTCTTCGGTCGGGACGAATCCGTCGCCCTGGACCTGCAGTTCGGTGCCGTGGATCACCCGGACGAACGCCTCGGGCCGTGCCCCTCGTCCACCGTCGGGATCGAACTCGAGCGGGTAGGCCGCGCTGTCCACGAGGCCGTCGTCCCCGACGATGAGCACACAGGCGTCTCGGCGACAGTCGATCCGGTCGCCGGCCATGGTTGTCAGCACCGGTGTGGCTCTGTAGGGCTGGCGGATCCTGCCGTCGCCGTCGGCGTCGTAGCCGCCGAAGCCACCGGGATCGGTGCACCGTTCTCCGGGGAAGGTCGTGTCGTCGACGCAGATCGCGGTCGTGACCGCGTCGCCGGGTCGGAAGTGCTCGCCGCTGATGGTGATGAGGTCGCCGTCGGCCAGCCCGGTCAGCGGTGACACCATGAGTGTGGATGGCGGGACCAAGGGTGCGTCCGGGGCGAACGCCAGCGGCACCGTGGCGCGCTCGGTGTCGGTGCCGCCTCTGGGAGGAAAGGTCCGAACGCTCAGCGTGCACTCGCTGGTCCGTGAACGACAGTCGATCTCCTCGTCACCGTTCGTCACCACCGCGACGACAGCCAGGTCCCGGGTGAACGACCCGTCGTCGTCCACCTCGGTGACGTCCGCCGCGCTGTAGCCCGCACCCTGGACGAGGGACACCCCGCCGCCGGGGTCGAAGCCCTCACCGTGCACCGTCACGACCTGGTGATCGACGAGATCGGACACGGGGTCGACGGTGACCACGGGGTGGGGGGCGCCTGGATAGGGGTCCACCGCGACCGAGGTGGCGTCACCGTCGTGCTCGTCGGTCGCGGCAACGACCACCAGGAGGAACGCGCCGAGAGCGAGGAAGGCGGTAGCCCAGCGCCACGCCGACCGCGGGCCGGTCATCTCGGCACCAGGCGCAGCACCCTCGCCGAGTGGCGGGGGAGCGGGCCCACGTCGACCACGCTCCCGTGAAGGGTCGCCGGCTGCCCGGTCCAGAGCTCGGCGAGGTCGTGGTCGCCACCGGAGGGCACCAGATCGGCCAGCCCGAGCCGCGCCAGGTCCACGGTGCCGTGGCGTGGCTCGTCGGTGAGGTTCAGCAGGCCCACGTCGACCCGGCCGTCGGGGTGGCGGCTCACCAGCACCTCGGGCAGGGCCCGCTCGAACAGGTCGATCACCTCGGGCCGTCCGCCGGCCAACGAGCGGGTCTGCGCCACCATGGCCCGCCGCTCCGGGGGCAGGCGATCGAGCCGGTCGGACAGCACCAGCATCCCGTCGGTCATCCCGAACACGGTGCAGAGCAGGCGCACCTCGTCCACCGTCAGCCTGGTGTCGGCGTCGCGCACCATCAGGCAGTCGGGGTCGTTCAGGAACCAGGCGCGGTCGAGCACCGAGCGGGTCAGCGTGTTGAGGAGCGCGTGGAAGGTGGCGAGCCCGTGACGGTTCCGGCCCACCGTGCGGCCGACGAGGCTGGTCCACGACGGGGTGACGTCGGCGCCGATGCGCATCGCGTCGACCACGCCCACCGCCGGCCCGAGGGGGCAGCCGCAACCCAGGAGGAAGGCCTGGTCGCCCGCGCCTCGTCGCACCGCTTCGAGGCCCCGGCGCAGCGCCTGGGCTCGGGTGGCGCCGCCGTCGTGGCGCACACCCGGCAGCGCCGCGGCGTAGAGGAAGTCGAGCTTCTGGATCGCGAAGCCCCACTCGTCGCCGATGGTGCGGGCCACGTCGGTGAGGTGCTCGAGGACCTCGGGATGGGTCGTGTCCAGCACCCGCATCGGGGTGGTGAGACCCCACCCCGGGTTGAGCAGGCCGAGGATGGGGCGGCCACGATCGTTGCGCACCAACCACTCGGGATGGGCGAGCGCCACGTCGGACCTCGCCGACGCGAGGAAGGGTGCCCACCAGATGCCGGCGTCGAAGCCCTCGGTCGTGATCCGACGGGCCACCTCGGCCATGCCGCTCGGGAACTTGTCGTTGGTCGACAGCCAATCGCCGATCGCGGTCTGGTGGCCGTCGTCGACCATCACGTACTCGCACCCGAAGTCGGGGCCGTCGCGACCGTCGGCGGCCAGCACCGAGAGGTTCTCGAGCACGTCGGCCTCGGTGACCTTCGTGAAGTAGAAGTACCACGAGCACCAGCCGGTGGGATGGGAGGCCTCGGTGGCGCGGGCGCCCATGGCCGCACCGCCGGCCTCGGCCACGGCGCGCAGGGCCGCCGCCCCGGCCGAGCGGCCCCCGGTGGCTGCCGCGAGGTGCAGCGTGTACCAGGGGGTCGCCTCGCCGGGGGCGATCGGTGTGCCGTCGAGGTCGACCCAGGCCGACAGCGACCGCACCGTGCCGTGGGGGGCGTCCAACTCGACGAAGGTGAAGGCGTCGGCCAGCGTGGTGAAGCCGAGGGCCAGCGCGTCGCCGCTCACGGGCTCGACCACCGCGGTGAGCGAGTCCGAGCGCACGTGCCCCGGTCCCGCGGGTGCCGGGTGGCGGGCGTCGGTGGCGGCGGCGCGGGCGAAGGCGGTGGGCAGATCGCGGTCGGGCTCGTCGGTTCCGATGGTCCATGTGCCCGACCACGACTGGTACCCGTTGCGGTAGGTCCGCCAGCGCCGGGGGTCCTCGCCCACGTGGACCTGGTCGGTGGTCGCGAGGGTGAAGCGCTCCAGCACGAGGACCTCGTCGCTGTGGTTCACCAGCCGGCCCCGGATCTCTGCCCGGTCGTCGGCGGGGACCGTGGCCTCCAGCTCGACGGCCAGCCCGCGCCGGGCGGCGGCGGTCCGCCCGTCGACCACCGCGGTGGTCGCACCGTTGCCGTCCGCCGGCACGAGGGTGACAGCGGCGTGCCAGGGCCCACAGGACACCCGTCCCCCGGCGCCGGTGAACGTGGTCCCGTTCGCTCCCGTGCCGGCAGTCACGGCCACGACCCTACGACCCGGGTCCGGGCCGTGGGCCCCGGGCAGCGCCTCGTGGCGGTCAGCGGCTCGGCGCGGGCGGGCGCCCTTCCCGGTCGTGCCCTCGGGTGAGTACGTTTGGGGGGCAGTCGTCAGGTGCGGTCCCGCGCCGGGAAGGACCGGGATGACCCGTCCCCGAACTCGTCACGGTCGAGATGACCAGCGGCTGCACTCGGAGCGGGACACATGAGCCACGACCACGGTCATTCCCACGGGGGCGTCCGGGCCGGCGAGCGCCACAAGGGCCCACTGTTCGCCGCGTTCGCGCTGATCGCGGTGTTCATGGTGGTTGAGGTGGTCGCGGCCGTCGCCACCAACTCGCTGGCCCTGCTGTCCGACGCCGGCCACATGCTCACCGACGTCCTCGGCATGGGCATGGCGCTGGCGGCGATCCAACTGGCCAGCAGCGGCACGTCGCGGCGCAACCACACCTTCGGGCTCTACCGGCTCGAGATCCTGGCCGCGCTGGCCAACGCGGCACTGCTCTTCGGCGTGGCCGGCTACGTGCTGTACGAGGCGATCAGCCGCATCGGCGACCCGCCCGAGGTGAAGGCGGTCCCCCTGCTGGTGGTGGCGGTGCTGGGCCTGCTCGCGAACCTCGTCGCCTTCGCCCTCCTGCGGGAGGGCTCGAAGGAGTCGCTCAACGTCGAGGGTGCCTACCTCGAGGTGCTGTCCGACACGGTGGCGTCGCTGGGCGTGATCGCCGGGGCCATCGTGTTGCAGGTGACGGGGTGGGAGTGGGTCGACGCCGTGGTCGGTGTGGCCATCGGCCTGTGGATCCTGCCCCGGGCGTGGAGCCTCGGCGGGCGGGCCGTGCGCATCCTGGTGCAGGCGGCGCCGCCGGGGCTCGACCTCGACGCGCTCGAGGCCGACCTCGAGGGGCTCCCCGGGGTGGTCGGGGTGCACGACCTGCACGCCTGGACGTTGACGTCGGACATGGAGGTGGTGTCGGCCCACCTGGTGGTCACCGCCGACGCCGACCACCACGGCGTGCTCGACCAGGCCCGCGACGTGCTGCGGGCCGAGCACGGGATCGACCACGCCACGCTGCAGGTCGAGCCCGACACCCACGAGGGGTGTGAGGAGATCGCCTGGTAGCCGGGGCGAGGGAGAACGTATTGGCCGCGCCTGCCTCCGGCAGGGTTTGATGGTCCCGTGGCCGGCATCAGGGAATCGCTTCAGGACGCGCTGGGCGGCGCGCTCGCCGAGCTGGGGGTCGAGCCCCCGGCGTCAGGCATCGCGCTGGAGCGGCCCGCCCGCCGCGAGCACGGTGACTGGTCCAGCAACGTGGCCATGGCCACCGCCAAGGCCGCCGGTCGCAACCCCCGCGAGCTGGCCGGCGAACTGGTCGACAAGCTGAACGCCACACCCCCGGCCCATGTCTCGTCGGTCGAGATCGCCGGTCCCGGGTTCGTGAACTTCCGCCTCCACGACACGTGGCTGCACGAGGTCCTGACCGACGTGGTCACCGCGGGGAGCGATGGGTTCGCCCGGCCCGACCTCGGTGGCGGGCTGAAGGTGAACGTCGAGTTCGTCAGCGCCAACCCCACCGGTCCCGTGCACGCCGGCCACGGCCGGGGTGCGGCCTACGGCGACTCGCTGGCCCGGCTGTTCGAGCGCTGCGGGTACACCGTGGACCGGGAGTTCTACATCAACGACCGGGGCGTGCAGATGGAGCTGTTCGGCGCCTCGCTCGCGGCCCGCAAGGCCGGTGAGGCGCCGCCGGACGAGGGGTACCAGGGCCAGTACGTGAAGGACTGGGCCGCGGAGATGCCCGATGGGGTCGACCCCGTCGAGTGGGGCGAGCAGCGGGCCATCGCCGACCAGCGCGAGACGCTGGCCCGGATGAACGTCGAGTTCGACGTGTGGTTCAGCGAGAAGTCCATGGTCGACTCCGGCGCCATCGACGTCACCCTGGCCGATCTGCGCGCCAAGGGCGTCGTGTTCGACGAGGACGGGGCCGTGTGGCTGCGCAGCACCGAGTTCGGCGACGACAAGGACCGGGTGCTGGTGAAGTCCGACGGGCAGTTCACCTACCTGCTGCCCGACATCGCCTATCACCGGGACAAGCTGGCCCGGGGCTTCGAGCTGCTCGTCGACGTCTGGGGCTCCGACCACCACGGCTACGTGGCCCGCATGAAGGCCGCTCTCCAGGCCCTCGGCCACGATCCCGATCGGTTCGAGGTGCCCATCACCCAGATGGTGAACCTGATGCGGGACGGCAAGGTGGTGAAGCTGTCGAAGCGCTCGGGCGACCTCATCACCCTCGCCGAGGTGCTCGACGAGGTGGGCCCCGACGCGGCCCGGCTCACCTTCCTGCTCCAGTCGGTCGACACCCGCCAGACCTTCGATCTCGACGTGGTGTCCAGCGAGGCCATGGAGAACCCCGTGTTCTACGTGCAGTACGCCCACGCGCGGATCCACTCGATCGGCCGGGTGGCGGGTGAACGGGGCGTGGTGCGGGCGCCCCTCGCCGATGTCGACCTGTCGCTGCTCACCCACGAGCGCGAGCTCGACGTGCTGCGCAGCCTGTCCGAGTTGCCCGACACCGTCGCCACGGCCTGTGGTGCCCGGGCCCCCCACCAGATCGCCACGTGGGTGCGTGAGCTGGCGGGACGGTTCCACGGCTTCTACCACGACTGCTACGTGATGGGTGAGGGCGTCGCGCCCGAGCTCACCCAGGCCCGGCTGTGGCTGGTCGAGGCCGCCTCGGTGGGCCTGGCCATCGGCCTCGACCTGCTCGGTGTGTCGGCTCCGGAGTCGATGTGAGCGGCGTGAGGGCCCGCGCCCGAGGGACGAGGCGATGACGGCGCTGCCGCGCCACCTGCTGCCCGACAACGCCGAGGTCGACGACACGGGGCGCCTGTCGATCGGCGGCTGCGACGTGCTCGACCTGGCCGAGGAGTTCGGCACGCCGCTGTTCGTCTACGACGAGGAGCACCTCCGGGCCCGGTGCCGCGAGGCGATCGCCGCGTTCGGCGACGGCGTGGCCTACGCCGCCAAGGCGTTCCTGTGCACCGCCATGGCCCGGCTGGCGAACGAGGAGGGCCTCCACATCGACGTGGCCAGCGGGGGCGAGCTGCACGTGGTGCTGGCCGCGGGCGTGCCCGCCGATCGCATCGTCCTGCACGGCAACAACAAGTCCACCGACGAGCTGCGCCAGGCGCTGGACGCCGGCGTGGGCCGCATCGTGGTCGACTCGTTCGACGAGATGGACCGCATCGAGGCGCTGGTCGACGAGGGCTGGACCGCCCCCAGGGTGCTCGTACGGGTGACCCCCGGCGTGGAGGCCCACACCCACGAGTACGTGCGTACCGGCCAGCAGGACTCCAAGTTCGGGTTCGGCCTGGCCTCGGGCGACGCCGCCGCCGCGGTCATCCGGGCCGACGGCTCGGCCGCGTTCGACCTGGTGGGGGTGCACGCCCACATCGGCAGCCAGGTGTTCGTGGCCGACTTCTTCGCCGAGGCGGTCGAGGTGCTGGCCCCCTTCGTCACCCCCCTCGGCCTGCCCGAGCTGTCCCTCGGTGGGGGACTGGGCGTCGCCTACGTGGTGGGCGAGGTCGCCCCCACCATCACCGACTGGGCCAAGGCCGTGCAGCAGGCGTGCGCGGCGGTGGGCATCGAGGCCCGGCCCGTCGCCGAGCCCGGCCGGGCCATCGTCGCCCAGGCCGCGGTCACGCTCTACCGCGTGGGCACGATCAAGGAGATCCCGGGCATCCGCACCTACGTGGCGGTCGACGGCGGGATGATCGACAACCCCCGGCCCGCCCTCTACGGCAGCGGCTACGAGACGTTCCTGCCCCGGGCCACGCTGGCCGAGCGGCCGCGGACGGTCACGGTGGTGGGCAAGCACTGCGAGTCGGGCGACGTGCTGGTGCGTGACGCCGCCGTGCCGGGCGACCTGGCGGTGGGCGACATCCTCGCCACGCCGGTCACCGGCGCCTACGGCCACTCCATGGGCTCGAACTACAACAAGCTCCCGCGCCCGCCGGTGGTGTTCTGCCGAGACGGCGAGGCCCGCCTGGTGGTCCGCCGAGAGACCTACGACGACCTCCTCCGGGCCGACCTGTGACCTTCGGCCGCCCTACCTGATCGACTGCCTGACCGACTGCCCGACCGCCGTGTCTGGCGCCGCGGCGGAGCCTCTCCCCGGCGGTGTCCCGGCCTGCGACACTGGTCCGGCTCGGACGTGCGACCGTCTCGGCGCACCGGGCAGGGAGCGGACCATGTTCAGCACATTCGTCGTGGGCGTCCACGAGTCCGATGCGTCGAAGCAGGCGGCCCTCGAGGCGCGCCAACTGGCCCGCGCCGTCAACGGGGCGCACGTGCACCTGGTGGTGGCGGTGCCCAACGAGCCGGTCGGCGGGCTCCGCAGCGCGGCGCCACCCGGGCGGGACAAGGCCCAGGCGCAACTGGACGCGCTGGTGCAGGAGTTCGCGGCCGACGAGTCCCAGGTCACCACCCACGCCATACCGGGCAAGCCCGCCGAGGCCATCGTGTCGGTGGCCGAGGAGGTGGGTGCCGACCTGATCGTGATCGGCAGCCTGGGGGCGCACCATCGCTTCCGCCACAGCGTGCCCCACGACGTGGTGCGCACCGCCCCGTGCACGGTGATGGTGGTCAAGACCGTCTGATCAGCGGGTCTCGGCGCCCACCCGGTGGGCGACCAGCAGGTCGTCCTCGGCGACGACCGCCTCCCAGTCCTCGGTGGCGAGGATGTGCTGCAACAGGTCCTCGAGCTGGGGGCTGAGCGAGGTGCGGTCGATCACGAGCCAGTCCACGTCGGCGGGGTCGTGCTGGCGCTCGTTGTTCACCCCCCAGTTCTGCTCCTGCCAAGGGTTGGGGAACGAGTAGATGTTGCGACGGTGGGTGAGGTGGGGGACCAGGAGGTAGGTGGCGGCCACCGACGCGTCGTCGGGTGGGGTGTTGACGGCCCGTTCGAGCTCGTCCTGGCGCTCGATCGGTGTCAGCGGCCAGAAGCCCTGCCGGTAGTGGGTGCTGAGCGGTGAGATGCCCCATGCCGCGGTGGTGGCCAGGGCGCAGGCCGCGACCAGCCCCAGCAGGAACCGGCGCACGGCCAGGTTCGTGCGCCGGCCGATGCCCTCCACCATGGCGAGGGTGGCCCCAACCACCGGCATCGCCGCGTAGTGGAAGCGCAGGTTCCAGGTGAACCCGTTGCCCGACAGCAGGTTGATCAGTGCCTGGGGGGCGCCGATGAGCAGCACACCCGGGGCCAGCAGAGGGGTGAACCCGTAGGGCGCGACGAGGTCGCGCAGGTACCCGAGGGCGTTCGCCGTCTCCAGCTGTCGGGCGATGGCGGTGGGGTTGGTCAGCGCCGTGTCGGCGAGGGCCCACGGCGAGTCGCCGAGGGGGCCGAAGAAGTCCTCGTAGAACACGCCCCCGGGGCTGAAGGCGGGGATGATCAGCCTCGTGCAGACGAGGAACCACCCCAGCGCGACCACGACCGTCAGCGCGCCGTTCCGGCGTGTCGTGGCCTCGCCGTCGCGGTGGCCCCGGACGGCGAGCAGGAGCCCCACCATGATCGCGGCGAGGGCGATGTCCTCCTTCCACGACACCGCGAACACCATCCAGAGCGCGTAGGCCCGCCACCGCTTCTCCGTGGCGGCGAGGTAGGCCATGAGGAAGGGGGCCATGGCCACGACCTCGGCGTGGAACGTCTCCTGGATCACCCACTGGTTGGTGAAGTGCAGGAGGAACGCCAGCGCCGGGACCAGCGCGTGCCACTCGTCGGTCAGCCAATGGCGTCCCAGGCGGAACACCGGCACCGCCGCCAGTCCCACGGCGACCACCATCACCATGTTGAGGAAGTTGGGGCCGGCGCCCAGCCAGTAGAAGGGCACCAACAGGTAGAACGCGAGGTTGACGTGGTTGCCGAACACGCCGAGGCCGCGCACCGTGTCGAACCCGTGGCCGTGGGCCAGCAACCAGACGGCCTGGTCGTAGATGCCGAGGTCGAAGTCGAAGCTGCCGAAGCGCTCGTGGCGCAGGTAGACGAGGCGCCCGAACACGATGACGAACACGCCGATCGCCACGCTCAGCACCACGCGGTGCGGCCCCAACTCGACGACGCCGTCGCGGGTGAGGCGGGCGAGGCGGCGGGGCCATCGCACGAGCGCCTCGCGGGCGGGGGTTGCCACCGCCTCGGTCATCGCGGCGAGTGTAGGAGCGGGCACCGGCACCCTCGGGGCGCTGCGGGTCAGGTCTCGGCTCGTGGAGCCCCGCCCCCGGCGCTCGTCGGGCCGAACCCGGGAGGGGAGCAGGCCGGGCAGCCACTACCGTGACCCACCGTGAACGAGTCGCGCGTCAAGGTCGGGGTACTGGGCTGTGGCAACGTCGGGGCCGCACTGATCCAGCTCATCGACGAGCGCGGCGACGACATCGCGTCGCGCACCGGTCTCCGGCTCGAGGTCACGCGTGTGGCGGTGCGCAACGTGGCCAAGGCCCGTCCCGTCGAGCTGGCCGACGGGGTGGTCACCCACGACGCCGGGGCGGTGGTCGACGACCCCGAGGTGGACGTGATCGTGGAGGTGATCGGCGGCATCGAGCCGGCCCGCACCCTCACGCTCGACGCCCTCAAGGCGGGCAAGCCGGTGGTCAGCGCCAACAAGGAGCTGCTGGCCAACGTCGGCAGCGAGATCTTCGACGTGGCCGACGCCGCCGGGGTCGACATCCTCTTCGAGGCCGCGGTGGCCGGCGCCATCCCCCTCATCCGTCCGCTGCGGGAGTCGCTGGCCGGCGAGCGCATCACCCGGGTCACCGGCATCGTCAACGGCACGACGAACTTCATCCTCACGCGGATGACCGAGGACGGCACCTCCTACCAGGCCGCGCTGGCCGAGGCCCAGAGCCTGGGCTACGCCGAGCGCGACCCCACGGCCGATGTCGAGGGCTTCGACGCCGGCGCCAAGGCGGCCATCATCGCCATGATCGCGTTCGGCGCCCGGGTGGTGGCCGGCGACGTGTACCACGAGGGCATCTCGGGCATCACGCCCTCCGACATCGCCTTCGCCAACCACCTCGGCTACGTGGTGAAGCTGCTGGCGGTGGTGGAGGAGATCGACGGTGAGATCGCGGTCCGCGTGCACCCCGCGATGGTCCCGGTGGCCCATCCGCTGGCCTCGGTGCGCGACAGCTTCAACGCCGTGTTCATCGAAGGCGACGCCGTGGGCGAGCTGATGCTCTACGGGCGGGGCGCCGGGGGCATGCCCACCGCCAGCGCCGTGCTCGGCGACCTCATCGACGCCGCGGTCAACCTGCGCAAGGGGTCGAGTGCCCACATCGGCCGCCTCGGGCCCGCCCGCATCCGCCCCATCGACGAGGTGCGCTCGGGCTACTACCTGAACGTCGAGGTCTTCGACCGGCCGGGCGTGCTGGCCACGGTGGCGGGCGTGTTCGGCGAGCACGGCGTGTCGATCCGCTCGATGGAGCAGGAGGGCCTGGGCGACGAGGCCCGCCTCATCTTCATCACCCACCAGGCCTACGAGCGCGACGTGGCCGCCACGGTGGGAGCACTGAAGAACCTCGACGTGGTCGGCCGCGTGGGCAGCATGATGCGCGTCATCGGGAACGACTGAGCAGGGGACGTCGATGAGCAGGGTGGCGCGATGAGATACGTCAGCACCCGGGGGAGCGCGCCCGGGCTCCGCTTCGCCGACACCCTCCTGGCCGGCCTGGCCACCGACGGCGGGCTGTACGTGCCCGAGTCGTGGCCCAAGCTGCCGAGAGGCCTGGCCACATTGGCCGACGCCTCCTACGCCGACGTGGCCGTCGAGGTGATGTGGCCCTTCGTCGAGGGCGAGTACGAGCGCGACGTGTTCGCCGCGCTGGTGGCCGACTCCTACGCCACCTTCGACGACCCCGAGGTCACCCCGCTCTATCGCCTGCACGACGGCCTCTGGCTGCTCGAGCTGTTCCACGGGCCCACCCTCGCGTTCAAGGACGTGGCCCTGCAGCTGGTGGGTCGCCTGTTCGACCACGAGCTGGCCAGGCGGGGCGAGCGCGTCACCATCGTGGGAGCCACGTCCGGCGACACGGGCTCGGCCGCGATCGAGGCCTGCCGCGACCGCGACGGCATCGAGATCTTCATCCTGCACCCGGCCGGCCGGGTGTCGGAGGTGCAGCGCCGCCAGATGACCACGGTCACGTCGCCCAACGTGCACAACCTGGCCGTCGAGGGCACCTTCGACGACTGCCAGGACCTCGTGAAGGCGCTGTTCAACGACGCACCGACGCGGGACAAGCTGCATCTGTCGGCGGTGAACTCCATCAACTGGGCCCGGGTGATGGCCCAGATCGTCTACTACGTCCGCGCCGCGGCGCGTGTCGGCCACGGCACTCCGGTGTCGTTCGCCGTGCCCACCGGGAACTTCGGCAACGTGTTCGCCGGCTACGCGGCCCGCCGCATGGGTGTGCCCATCCCCCAGCTCGTCATCGGCAGCAACACCAACGACATCCTGTTCCGCTTCCTCGGGTCGGGCGCCCTCGAGATGCGCGACGTGGAGCCCACCATCAGCCCGAGCATGGACATCCAGGTGTCGAGCAACCTCGAGCGCCTCCTGTTCGAGCTCTACGGGCGCGACGGCGCCGGCGTGGCGGCGCTGATGGACGAGTTCCGGGCCGAGGGGGCGGTGGCCATCGGCACCGAGCGGCTGGCCCAGGTGGCCGAGCTGTTCGACGGCGCCCGCTTCGACGATGACGAGACCCGGGCGGTGATCGAGGCCGAGTACGAGCACGACGACGTGCTGATCGACCCGCACACCGCCGTGGGCGTGGGTGCGGCACGGGCCTGTCGGCGTGACCCGTCGGTGCCGATGGTGGCCCTGGCCACGGCCCACCCGGCCAAGTTCCCCGACGCGGTCGAGCAGGCCACCGGCATCCGACCGGAGCTCCCCGACCACCTCGCCGACCTGCTGCAGCGTCCCGAGCGGTTCGACACCCTGCCCAACGACTTCGACGCCGTGCGCGACCACCTGTTCGCCACCGCCGTGCTCGGCTGACCGGGTCCGCCTGCGGGCCGGCGTTGGTGCGCCCATGGGGAGGAGGCACCCGTAGGCAAGGCGGAATCGAGGGCGAAGGGCCCCGCATCGCGCTGGCTTCGGTTGGTTGCTCACGCTCGATGGTCACCGGCGACGGCAGTCGTCCGTCACGGTCGGTTCGTTGGACCGATTTCGTCACCTGGCGCAGTCAACGGTCCAACGAACCGGCGGCGCAGTCAGCGGTCCAACGAACCGGCGGCCTTCGCCACGTCGGCCACAGACCGTGAGTTCGGGCGTCCGGTCCGTCGCCGGTGCGCAGGTGCGCAGGCCGCCACGCCGCCGAAGGCGTCAATGCAGCCCGGGTGCGGCAAGATGGCGTCATGCCTCGCGCTGATCTGATCGGGACGGCGGTACGCCGGTGAAGTACGTGGTGTGCGTGCCCGACGGGTGCGCCGACGAGCCGGTCGACGCGTTGGGCGGTCGCACGCCCCTGGCGGCCGCCGATACGCCGGTGCTCGATGCCCTGGCGGCCCGGGGCGAGGTGGGCCGAGCTTCGGTCATCCCGCCGGGGCTGCCGCCCGGCAGCGACGTGGGCAACATGTCGATCTTCGGCTACGACCCCGACCGCTTCCACACGGGTCGGGCGCCGATCGAGGCCGCGGCGTTGGGCCTGCGCCTCGATCCCGATCAGGTCGCGTTCCGCTGCAACCTGGTCACGGTCGGCGACGACGGCACCATGGCAGACTTCGCCGGGGGCCACCCGTCCACCGACGACGCCGCCGCGGTCATCGCCCGTCTGCAGCGCGAGCTGGGCACCGACGAGATCACCTTCCACCCCGGCGTGCAGTACCGCCACATCATGGTGGCGCCCGCCGGTTGGGCCGACGCCGAGTGCGTGCCGCCCCACGACCTGTCCGACAAGCCCGTGGTGTTGCCCGCCGGGTCGGCCGCGCCGAAGCTGCAGGCGGTCATGGACGCCTCCCGTGAGGCGCTGGCCGCGGCGCGCGCCGACGGCTCGCCCGTCACCGCCAACCAGGTGTGGCTCTGGGGTCAGGGCCCGCAGCCACAGCTCACGTCGTTCCGTGACGCGTTCGGCCTCGATGCCGGCCTCGTGACCGCGGTCGATCTCGTCCGGGGCCTCGGGGTGCTCACCGACATGGACATCGTCGACGTCCCCGGCGCCACCGGTTGGTACGACACGAACTACGAGGGCAAGCGCGACGCCGCGCTGGCGGGGCTGGAGGCGGGCGCCGACCTGTTCATCGTCCACGTCGAGGCGACCGACGAGGCCGGCCACGCCGGCGACGTCGAGGAGAAGGTGAGGGCCCTCGAGAACTGGGACCGTCGCATCCTGGCCGGGCTGGTGGAGGGCCTGGACGCGATGGGCGACTGGCGCCTGCTGCTGCTGCCCGATCACGCCACACCGCTGCGGCTGAAGACCCACACCCCCGACCCCGTGCCCTACCTGCTGGTCGACTCCCGCCACGACGGCCCGGGGGGGACCTACACCGAAGACGGCGTCGCCGATGCCGACGCCGTGCCCGGGCACTCCCTCATGGCCCGCCTGCTCGCCGGCTGAGCAACCCAGGTCGGGCCCGCGACCGACCGTGTTCTCGACGACATGGCGCGCGCAGTGCGCGCGCCATGTCGTCGAGATTCCCCGATTAGGTCGCCCGGCGTCGGGACGCTCAGGTGGTGGGGGTGAGGTCGGCGTCGACGGCGGTGGTGTGCCCGCCGGTGACGGCGACTCGGGACGCCGCGCCCATGTTCCCCGTGTCGTGCTCGAACTCGAGGGTGTGGGTGCCGGTGGGGTCGATGAACACCTCGTAGTAGTCGCCGATGTCGATGGCGGGGAGGGAGTAGTGGCCGCTGGCGTCGGTGGTGGTGCCGGCGACGGGTTGGCCGGTGTCGTAGCCGATGAGGGCGACCCAGATGCCGGCGAGGGGGGTGCCGGTGCCGGCCTCGGTGATGGTGCCGGCCACGTTGCCTTCGAGGGGGGTGAGCGCCGTGTCGGCGGTGCTGGAGGTGAAGACGGTGGTGAGCTCGCTCCAGGCGCCCGGGGTCTGCTGGTCGTCGTACCACTCGAACCGGTGGCCGGTGTCGAGGTCGAAGGTCTCGAGGTAGTGGTCACCACCGCCGACGCCGAGGGAGTAGTTGCCGTCCTGGTCGGTGAAGGTGGCGGCGGTGAACCCGAAGTCGGCGGCGCGCAGGACGCCGACGAGGGCGCCGGGCTCGGGGCGCCCGGTGACGTCGTCGGTGACGTTGCCGGTCACCTGCCCGACGACGGGGGCGCCGGTGAGGGCGGGCATCACGAGGTAGGTGTCGGGGCGGGTGTCGCCGGCGGTGACGGTGACGGGGACCGCGGCGTTGACGTCGGTGGTGCCGCCGTAGAAGGCCGTGTGGTGGGTGCCTTGGGGCAGGGCGGTCACGACCAGGTAGTCCCCAGGTGGGAGGCCGTCGATGCGGTAGTCGCCATGGGTGTCCGTGGTGGTGGCGGCGAGGGGTCGGGGCACCCCGACGGGCAGCACCGCCACGACCGCGCCGGCGAGGGGCGTGATGGTGCCGGCCTCGTTGACGGTGCCCGACACCGCGCCGGTGGGGTCGTGCAGGTCGGCGTCGACGGTGGTCGTGGCTCCCGCGACGGCGAGGACCGGGTCGGCCTGTTCGAGGTCTCGATACCCGTGGCCGTCGTACCACTCGATGACGTGGGAGAACTCGGGGTCGACGAACTCGATGGCGTAGCTCCCGGGGTCGACGGGCAGCGTGTAGCGGCCGTCGGCACCGGTGAGCGCGCCGCCGGCGAGCCCGTAGTCCGAGGTTCGCAGGGCGATCACCCACGTGCCCTCGAGCGGGACGCCGGTGCCGTACTCGGTCACGATGCCCGCGAGCCGGCTGGCCCGCACGACCGTGTAGTGGTGGGTGACGGTGGTGCTGTTGCCCGCGTTGTCCGTGGCGGTGACGGTGAAGGCGTGGTCGCCGACGGTGGCGGTGTCGACCGGGTCACCGTCGGGCACCGTGCCGGTGCAGGAGACCACGCCGGCGGGCGCGTCGGCGCAGGTGAAGTCGGCGGTGACGGCCTCACCCCGGGTGAAGGTGGCACCGTCGGCGGGGGTCGTGAGGGTGACCGTCGGGCCGCTCGTGTCGTGCACGGGCTGCCAGGCCGGCGAGTAGTCGTTGCCGGGGGTGGCGGTGAGGTTGGTCTGACCCGATCCGTCGGCCGCCATCCGGAAGATCTCGAAGTCGCCGCTGCGGTTCGTGTCGAAGGCGAGCTGGGCGGCGTCCGGTGACCACGCCGGCCCCCCGTTGTTCGGCGACGAGTCGGTGAGCTGGGTGGCGCCGGTCCCGTCGGTCGCCATCACCCAGATCTCCTCGTTGCCGTCCCGGGCGCTGAAGAACGCGATGCGGTCGTCGGGCGACCACGCCGGCTGGGCGTCGTTGGCCGGCTGGTCGGTCAGTCGGGTCACGTGGGTCCCGTCGGCGTCCATGGCGTAGATCTCGGCGTTGTCGTCGCGTGCGGAGGTGAAGGCGATGCGGGCCCCGTCGGGCGACCACGCGGGCCAGTTGTCGTAGTTGTACGACGTGGTCAGCCTGGTCTGGCTGCTGCCGTCGGCGTCCATCACGTAGAGCTCGTCGCAGGAAACCTCCGAGCCGGCCGAGCAGTTCCCGTCACGCCGGCTGGCGAAGGCGATGCGGGTGCCGGTGGGGGACCAGGCGGGCTGGTGGTCGGAGGCGGCGTCGGTGGTGAGCCGGGTGGCTCCGGTGCCGTCGGCGCCCATCGTGTAGATCTCGGGGTTGCCGTCCCTCGTGCTCGTGAACACGAGTTGCGTGCCGTCGGGCGACCAGGCCGGGTCGGTGTCCGCGTCGGTGTTGTGGGTGAGCTGGGTCTGGCCCGAGCCGTCCACGTTCATGACGAAGATCTCGTCGTCGCCGTCACGGTTGGAGACGAAGGCGATGCGCCCGTTCTGCGCGGGCGGCGCCACCACCCGGTAGGTGTGGGTGACCGTCGCGTCGTTGCCGGCGCGGTCAGTGGCCGTGACGGTGAAGGGGTGGGCGCCCAGGGCCGAGGTGTCGATCGGGGCGCCGGCGGCAACCGTGCCGGTGCACGAGGCGATTCCCGAGCCCGCGTCGGCGCAGCTGTAGTCGGCGGCGACCGTGGCGCCCTGTTCGACCACCTGGCCGGCCGCTGGGGTGCGCAGGTCGATGGTGGGGTCGGTGGTGTCGGCGAACTGCTGGATGCGGTTGTTGCCGGTGTCGGCGACGTAGACGTTGCCGGTGGCGTCGACGGCGACGCCGCGCGGGGCGTTGAACTGGCCGTTGCCGCTGCCGGTGGTGCCCCACTGGGTGAGGTACGTGCCGGTGGTGTCGAACTGCTGGATGCGGTCGTTGCCGGTGTCGGCCACGTAGACGTTGCCGGTGGCGTCGACGGCGATGCCGCGTGGGCCGTCGAACTGGCCGTTGCCGCTGCCGGTGGTGCCCCACTGGGCGAGGTAGGTGCCCGTCGCGGTGAACTTCTGCACGCGGTCGAGGCCCTGGTCGACGATGTAGACGTTGCCCGCGGTGTCGGTGGCCACGCCCGCGGGGTCGTAGAACTGCCCGTTGCCGGTGCCGATGCGGCCCCAGAGGTCCTGCCAGACGAGGATCCCGTCGTTGAAGGTCGCGTACCTGTGGACGTAACCGAGGTAGGTGTCGAGGACGTAGACGCGGAAGGCTGTGGAGACGGCCAGGCCGCGCGGCATCCACGGCAGTTGAGCGGTGTCAGAACCACCTCCGTTCGTCCGGCTGACGAAGCCGCCGGTGTTGGTGAAGCGCTGGAGGCTGCCGGCGAGGCTGTAGACGCCCTGGGCCACTCCGCCATCGGTCACGTACACGTCCCCGGCCCATCCGACACCCACGCCTTCGGGGTACCGGAACTGCCCGTTGCCGGTGCCGTAGGTGCCCCATTGGGTGAGGTAGCCGCCGCTCGGGGTGAACTCCTGGACGCGGTGGTTGCCGGTGTCGGCCACGTAGACGTTCCCGGTGGCGCTGGTCCCGTCGAAGCGGTGGGCGAGGTCGATCGCCACGCCGGACGGGGCGTTGAACTGGCTGTCGCCGGCACCGGCGCCGCCCCAGGTCCGGACGAACCCGGGCGCGGCTGCCAACGTCGACGCGTCCAGTGTCTCGTCGGCGACGGCGGACGCGGCAGCGAGCCCGGCCGCCCGGGCCTGCGGTGCGGGTTCGGGAACCACCGCCAGGAGCGCTCCGAGCAGCAGCGCGACGATCGTCGAGCACACGAGCCTGCGGGTCATGGTCATCACCGCCCGATCTGGGGTTCTCTGTCGTCACCGTCGCGCCACCGTGCCCACGGGGTCAGGGTCGAAGGTCACCGGTGGCGCTGTGACTCACGGCACAGCGCGAGGCCTCGGTGGCAGAGGCCGGCGGCTCGTGGCCCAGGGACCCGCCGCGAGCGCGCGTGCGGCGACGCGGGGCACCGGGTGGTGGGATCGACCACCCTCTGCCCGGCCCCGCCGACTGGGGGTGCCGCCGCCTGGAGTGGTGGCGTGGCGGTCGCGTGGCGGTCGGCGTCGTTCAGGTGGTGGGGGTGAGGGCGGCGTCGGTGGTGGTGGTGTGGCTGCCGGTGATGGTGATGGGGGTGGCGGCGCCCATGTCGGGGGTGTTGTCGTGGAGCTCGTAGTCGTGGCGGCCGGTGGGGTCGATGAACACGAGGTAGTAGTCGCCGAGGTCGAGGTCGGGGAGGGTGTAGTGGCCGGTGCTGTCGGTGGTGGTGCCGGCGACGCCGTGGCCGTCGGTGGCGGACATGACCGCGACCCAGATGCCGGGGAGGGGTTGGCTGGTGCTGGTGTCGGTGACGGTGCCCGCCGCGGTGCCGTGGAGGGGGATGAGGTGTTCGCTGGCGGTGCCGGGGGCGGTGACGGCGGTGAGGTCGCCGGGCGAGGTGGGATGGGGTTGTTCCTGGTACCACTCGAACTCGTGGCCGTGGGTGATGTCGAAGAACTCGAGGTAGTAGTCGCCGGGCGGGACGGTGAGGCTGTAGTGGCCGGCGGTGTCGGTGAAGGTGGCGACGGTGAAGCCGAAGTCGGCGGCTCGGAGGGCGGCGACGACGACGTTGGGCTCGTTGTCGCCGGTGACCTTGTCGGTGATGGTGCCGGTGAGGCCGGCGGTGGGGGGCCCGTGGGTGGTGGTGGTCATGGCGATGTCGGCGCCGGGGGTGGTGGTGTTGGCGGTGACGGTGACGACGGTGGCGCCGGTGGGGGTGTGGGTGCCGCCGCGGAAGGTGGGTTGGTGGGTGCCGTCGGCGAGGGCGGCGACCACCCAGTAGTCGCCGGCGGGGAGCCCGGTGACGCGGTAGGTGCCGTTGGTGGCGGTGAGGTCGGCGGAGTAGGGGTGGGCGTCGTCGGTGGACATGACCGCGACGGCGGCGTCGGCGAGGGGGGTGCCGGTGCCGGCCTCGGTGACGGTGCCGGCGATGGTGCCGGTGGGCAGGAACAGGCCGGCGTCGATGCCGGTGGTGGCGGCGCCGAGGGTGGCGGTGACGGGGTTGGACGCGCCGAGCTGGTCGAAGGGGTGGTTGTCGTACCACTCGATGTCGTGGTGGAAGGCGGGGTCGGCGAACTCGAGGCGGTAGCTGCCGGGGGTGACGGGCAGGCGGTAGGTGCCGTCCGCGGCGGTGGTGGTCCCGCCGATGAGGTGGTAGTCGGCGGCGCGGAGCGCGACGATCCAGGTGCCGGCGAGGGAGGCGGCGGTGCCGGTCTCGGTGACGGTGCCCCGGATGACCGACGGCGCGAATTCCTGGATGCGGTTGTTGGTGCGGTCCACGGTGTACACCCACCCGTCGGGGCTGACGGCCACGTCGGCCGGTGACGGGGCCACGAACTGGCCGTCGCCGGTCCCGGCGGTGCCCCAGGTGGTGACGAAGGCGCCGGTCCCGGTGAAGGTCTGCAGGCGGGTGTTGTTCGGGTCGGTGACCACCACGTTGCCGCCGGGGGTGATGGCGAGCCCGTCGACCTCCTGGAACTGGCCGTTGCCCGAGCCCGAGATCCCCCAACCCCGCACGTAGGCACCGGTGTTGAGGAACTGCTCCACCCGGCGGTTGTAGGTGTCGGCCACGTAGATCGACGAGCCGTACACGGCGACGCCCTGCGCGTAGGACAGCTGCCCGTTGCCGGATCCAGCGGCGCCGATCGAGGAGGTGAAGGTGCCGTCGGCGGTGAACCGCTGGATCTTGTTGTGACCGGCGTCGGCCACGTAGACGTTGCCGGACGGCCCGACGGCGATGCCCTCCGGGCTGGTCAGGATCCCGGTGCCGAAGGTGCGCACCCACGTGCCGGTGGCGGTGAACTGCTGGACCCGGTTGTTGAGCTTCTCGGCGACGTAGACGTCACCGCCGGTGCTGACGGCCACGCCGGACGGCTCCCGGAACTGGCCGTTGGCGGTGCCGTTGGTGCCCCAGGCCCGCACGAACACACCCTCGCGGGTGAACTGCTGGATGCGGTGGTTGCCCCGGTCGGCCACGTACACGTCACCCGTCGCCGGGGACACGCCGACCGCGTCGGGGGCGTTGAACTGGCCGTCGCCCGACCCTGTCCCTCCCCAGGCCCTGACGAACACCGGCGGGACCTCCGTCGGCGACGGAGCAGGCGCGAACTGCTGGATCCGGTTGTTGCCCTGGTCGACCACGTACACGGTGTGGCCGGTGACCGCGATCCCCACTGGGTTCTGGAACCGGCCGTGGGTGATGCCCGAGGTGCCCCACGTGGTGACGAAGGTGCCCGACGCGCTGTACTTCTGGACGCGGTGGTTGTTCTGGTCGCCGACGTACACGTCGCCGTCGGCGTCGACCCCGATCCCGCGGGGCCCGTTGAATTGGCCGTTGGCCGATCCCGTGTTGCCCCACGCGGTCACGAACGTGCCCGTCGAGGTGAACCGCTCGACGCGGTTGTTGCCCGAGTCGGCGACGAACAACTCGTCCGAGTTGCCCACGGCGATGCCGCGCGGGTCGCCGAACTGGCCGTTGCCGGAGCCGGTCGTGCCCCACTGGCGCACGTAGGTGCCGATGGCGGTGAACTGCTGGACCCGGTTGTTCAACCGGTCGGTGACGAACACGTCGCCGGCGCTGTTGACCGCGACGCCCCAGGGGCCGTTGAACTGACCGTCACCGGTGCCGGCCGATCCCCACTGGCGGACGTAGACACCGTCGGAGGTGAACTGCTGGACGCGGTTGTTGGCGTAGTCGGTGACGTACACCACGCCTGAGGGGCCGACGGCCACCCCGACCGGCGCGTTGAACTGGCCGTCGCCGGTGCCCGCGGTGCCCCATTGGGTGAGGTAGGTGCCCTGAGCGGAGAACTTCTGGATGCGCTGGTTGTACTGATCGGCCACGAAGATGTTGCCCGCCACGCCGATGGCGACCCCCAGAGGGGCGTTCAGCTCCCCGTTCCCGCCCCCCGCGGTGCCCCACGTGCGCACGAAGTCCGGCGGGGTCTCGGACTGCGCCGCCGCGGTCACGTTCACCGTGGCAGTGTTCGACGTGACCGCGTCGGTCTCGTTCGTGTCCACCGACGCGGTGTTGGCGTAGAGGCCGATGTCGGACGGCGTCGAGGTGTAGTTGCAGCCCACCACGCGGTTGGCGCCGACGGCGATGTCGGCCAGCGCCCCGGCGCAGGCCGGCGCCTTGGCGTCGGCGACGGTCACGCCGGTCAGCGGCACGTTGCCCGTGTTGGTGACCCGGACGTGGTAGTGGATCACCGCGCCCGCCACCACCGTGCCCTCGTCGGCGTTCTTCGAGATGGTCGCGGCGGGTGCCGGGGTGAACAGGGCGACGGCGGGGAGGCTGTCGCCCATCTCGCCGGGCCCGTCGCCTCGATGGGCGGTGTCGCCCTGCCCCAACTGCCCGGAGCCGTTGTAGCCCCAGCATTTCACGGTGGCGTTGTCGAGCCGTGCGCATGTGTGGTCCGAGCCGGCGGTGACGGCGGTGGCGGTGCGTCCGGTGCCCAGGTTCACGGCGGGGAGGCTGTCGCCCATCTCGCCGGGCCCGTCGCCTCGATGGGTGGTGTCGCCCTGCCCCAACTCTCCGTAGGTGTTGTAGCCCCAGCACTTCACCGTGGCGTCGTCGAGCAGCGCGCATGAGTGGTACTGGCCGACGGTGACGGCGGTGGCGGTGCGCCCGGTGCCCAGGCTCACGGCGGGGAGGCTGTCGCCCATCTCGCCGGGCCCGTCGCCTCGATGGGCGGTGTCGCCCAGACCCAACCCCCCGTACGAATTGTTGCCCCAGCACTTCACGGTGGCGTTGTCGAGCAGCGCGCACGTGTGTCCGACGCCGGCGGTGATGGCGGTGGCGGTGCGCCCGGTGCCCAGGTTCACCGCGGGGAGGCTGTCGCCCATCTCGCCGGGCTGGTCGCCCCGGTTGACGGTGTCGCCCAGACCCAACCGCCCGTCGACGTTGTAACCCCAGCACTTCACGGTGCCGTTGTCCAACCGGGCGCACGTGTGGATCGAGCCGGCGGTGATGGCGGTGGCGGTGCGCCCGGTGCCCAGGTTCACCGCGGGGAGGCTGTCGCCCATCTCGCCGGGCCCGTCGCCTCGGTTGACGGTGTCGCCCAGACCCAACTGCCCGTAGTAGTTGTAGCCCCAGCATTTCACGGTGCCGTTGTCCAACAGAGCGCACGTGTGGGAGCCGCCGGCGGTGATGGCGGTGGCGGTGCGTCCGGTGCCCAGGTTCACCGCGGGGAGGCTGTCGCCCATCTCGCCGGGCCCGTCGCCCCGAGCGACAGTGTCACCCAGGCCCAACTGCCCGTTGCCGTTGGCGCCCCAGCATCTCACGGTGCCGTTGTCCGACAGAGCGCACGTTTGGTTGCTGCCGGCGGTGATCGACCGGAACGCGGCCGGGTTGCCGGGGGCTTCGTTGCCGTCGGCCGCGGCGGGAGGAGTAGTAGTGGGTGCAGACAGAGGAGCGGCCACCAGGAACGCTCCCAGGAGCACCGCGACCAACGTCGAGCACACGAGCTTGCGGATCATGGCGATCACCACCCGATGCGGTTGTCTGCATCCAACGTCGCGCCTGCGCTCGGTGCCGGTCAGGGCCGAAGGTCACCCCGTGGGCGATGACCTGGGGTCGTCGGCGTTCGGCGGCGAACACGCCGTCGAGCCGTGATCAGCTGAAGCGGGTGATGTAGCCCCGTTTGCGGAAGGTCTTGAGCATGTGGGCGACGAACCACAGGCCGGCGATCGCCACCGCGACACAGCCGACGGCGGCGATGGCGATCTGGTCCCAGGGGATGGGGTCGCCGTCGAGCACGGTGCGCACTGCGGCGAAGGCGTGGGTGGTGGGCAGCGCCACGGAGATCGGCTGGAGCACGGTGGGCAGGGCGTCGACGGGGTAGAAGATGCCGGACAGGGGCATGACCACGAAGAGGATCCCCCAGGCGAGTACCTCGGCGCTCTGGCCGAAGCGCAGGACCAGGCCGATCACGAACAGCGAGATCGACCACCCGGCGATGAGCAGCACGGCGCCGATCGGCAGCAGGGCCCAGCCCACGTCGAAGATGGAGAACGCGTAGAAGCCGAACGCGGCCACGACGACCACTGCGAGGCCGGTGACCACCTTGGCCAGGCCGAACAGCGCCACGCCGGCGGCGTACTCCCACTCGGTGACCGGGGTGGTCATGAAGTTGAGCAGGTTCCGCGACCAGACCTCCTCGAGGAAGCCCGTGGAGAGCGCGATCTGCGATTGGTACAGCACGTGGAACAACAGGATCCCGGCCAGCAGGTAGGGCACGCCGGACTGGGCGGCATCGGTCTGCTGGGACACGAACACGCCGAGCGATCCCCACAGCAGCACGTCGACCACCGGCCACACGAACACGTCGAAGGCCCGATGGGGGCTGCGCTTCAGCACGTAGGCGTGACGGATCGCGATGGCCTTGATGCGCGTCCAGCGCCGGGGGCTGGCGGGTGGCCCGGACGGCGCGGCAGGCGACGACGAGGCGGGCGACGGCGAGGCGGGCAGGGTCATGGCTTGGCGGTCCCCTCGTCGTCGAGCGGCGGCACGTGGCTGCCCGCGCCCCGGAAGCTCCCGATGCTGTCGAGCTCCTCGTTGCGGGCGAGGGCCAGGAAGAAGTCCTCGAGCGACCCGTCGCCGGCGACCTCGTCGGGGGTGCCGTCGGCGACGACCCTGCCGCCCTGCACGAACACGACCCGTTCGCACAGCTCGGCCACCTCCACCATGTTGTGGCTGGTGACCAGCAGGGCGATGCCCTCGTCCTCGCTGAGGGCCTGCAGGCCGGCTCGCACCCGCAGGGCCACGTCGGGGTCGAGCGACGCGGTGGGCTCGTCGAGCACGAGCAGGCGAGGGTGGTGCATGATCGCCTTGGCGATGCCCACGATCGTGCGCTGCCCCGAGGACAGCTCCACGCACATGGCCTCGCCCAGGTGCGAGACACCGAAGCGGTCGAGGGCGGCCTGCGCAGCCGCGGTGGGGTCGTCGATGCCGTAGAGCCGGCCGAAGATGCCCAGCACCTCGTGCACCCGCAACCGGTCGGGGAGGGGCAGGTAGCCGGCGGCGAAGCCGACGTGCTGCATGGCCTGCGTGCGTTGGCGCGGCAGGCGCCGCCCCACGATCTCGATGCTCCCCTCGTCGGGGGTGATCGCCCCGAGGAGCATCAGCAGCGTGGTGGTCTTGCCGGCCCCGTTGGGCCCCAGGAGCCCCACCCGCTCACCGGCGGAGACGACCAGGTCCACCCCGTCGACCGCCCGGACGCGCTTGTATGCCTTCACCAGCCCACGCGCCACCAGCACCGGTTCCGGCGAAAGGGTCCCCACGAACGGGTCAGTCTCGCGGGCCTCCGGGTGCCTGACGAGCGAATTGGCCCGATTGCCGTCGTCGTGACAGCTGGTAACGTGGTCGTGCCGTCGATGACGGGCCCGCTCCACCACCCGATGCCAGACGTTCCGCTTGGGCACGGGTCGATCCGCTGAGGCGGTAGCGGTGGCGGTTCCCCGCTCGGCGATCTTCCCCTTTGCCCGGACCGGCGAGGCTGGCCTCACCTGCGATGGCACGCACCAGAAAGAAGGAACCATGAGCGTGGAGCCCACCCAACTCGAGCGGACGGCGCTCGAGCGCAAGGACCGAGACGAGCTCCACACCATCGCTCTCGCGATGGGCGGCCGTCCCGGGTCGCGGGCACGCAAGGGCGAGATCATCGACCTGATCCTCGAGCTGGCCGGCGTCACCGACGCCGGTGCCGACGAGGCCGCCGACAACGCCACGGCGGAGAACGACACGGCCGACCGCGACACGGCTGCCGGCGGCGCGGAGGCCGGCGAGGGGTCCGAGGCCCATGGTGGCGGGAGCGCCCGCGATCAGGACGCGGACGGACCGCCCACTGGTGGCGACGAGGCCGACGACACGGGTGCCGCCGAACCCACCACCCCCGAGGTGCGCGGCGCGGCCACCCGTGCCCGTGCCAGTGTGAAGGACAAGGGCGGGGCCGTGTCCGGCGCGGCCACCAACGGGGCGGCCGACGGCGGGAAGGGCCACACCGACGACGGCTCGGGCGGCGACGACGGAGGCGATTCGGGCGCCAAGCCCCGCACCCGGGACCGCGAGGCCAACCGCGGTGCGCGTGGTGAGGCGCGCGACAACGCCCCCGCGCGCGACAACGCCCCCGCGCACGACAACGGGGCCGACGAGGGCCAGGGCGGGCCCAACCAGGCCCGACCGGGCCAGGGCGGCAACGACCAGGGCGGTGAGCGGAACCAGCACGGTGACGACGTGGATGCCGGCAACCGCCGCCGCCGCCGCCGCGGCCGGGGAGATCGTCCCGGCGCGGACGAGCCCTTCCAGGGCGAGCCGGTTGCGGTCGAGGGCCTGCTCGACCTGCGCGACGAGGGCTACGGGTTCCTCCGCCTGCACGGCTACCTGGCCAGCAAGGACGACGTGTACGTGTCGGTCAAGCAGGTGCGGCAGTTCTCGCTGCGCAAGGGCGACCACATCAAGGGCGCCAGCCGACCCGCCAACCGCAACGAGAAGAACCCGGCGCTGCTGCACATCGACGAGGTCAACGGGGTCAGCCCCGACAAGGCCCGTGAGCGTCCGCGCTTCGACGACCTCACCGCGCTCTTCCCCGACGACAAGCTGCGGCTCGAGGCCCCCCACGACCCCTACAACATGACGGCGCGCATCATCGACCTGCTCGCGCCCATCGGCAAGGGCACCCGTGGCCTGATCGTCTCGCCCCCCAAGGCGGGCAAGACCACGGTGATGAAGGCCATCGCCCGGTCCATCGAGACCAACAACCCCGAGGTGCACCTCATCGTCCTCCTGGTCGACGAGCGGCCCGAGGAGGTCACCGACATGCGCCGCTGGGTGAAGGCGGGCGAGGTGGCGGCCTCCACGTTCGACCGCCCGACCGAGGAGCACACCCAGGTGGCCGAGCTGACCATCGAGCGGGCCAAGCGCATGGTCGAGGACGGCAAGGACGTGGTGATCATCCTCGACGGCATCACCCGCCTGGCCCGTGCCTACAACCTGGCCGCGCCCACCACCGGCCGGGTGATGTCGGGGGGCATCGACACCGGGGCGCTCTACCCGCCGAAGAAGTTCTTCGGGGCGGCGCGCAACCTGGAGGAGGGCGGCTCGCTCACCATCCTGGCCACCGCGTTGGTGGAGACGGGGTCGCGGATGGACGAGGTGATCTTCGAGGAGTTCAAGGGCACCGGCAACATGGAGCTGCGCCTCGACCGGCGCATGGCCGACCGTCGCATCTACCCGGCCATCGACGTCGAGGGCTCGTCCACCCGCCACGAGGAGCTGTTGTTCAAGCCCAAGGAGCTGCAGCAGGTGTGGAAGCTGCGGCGGGTGCTCAACGCCCTCGACGGGGGCAACGGCGCCGGCCTCGAGCTGTTGATCGACCGCATGAAGACGTTCAAGAGCAACGACGCCTTCCTGGACGAGATCGCCAAGGCCGCCCCTGCCGGCTGACGGCTTGAGGCGTCCCCACCCCCCGCCGGTATCATGATCCACCCGCTCAGCGAAGAAGGCAGCCATGAAAGCTGACATTCACCCCGACTACGTCGTCGCCACCGTGAAGTGCTCCTGTGGCAACACGTTCACCACCCGCTCGACCACCTCCGACCTCCACGTCGAGCTGTGCAGCGAGTGCCACCCCTTCTACACCGGCAAGCAGAAGCTGGTGGACTCGGGCGGTCGCATCGACCGGTTCGAGCGTCGCTACGGCCAGCGCAAGAACAAGGCCTGAGCCCCATCCCTCCGGGCGGCGCCCACCGCCCCGTGCGATGACCCTGGACCCCGATCGCCGTGCCGCGCTGGTAGCGGCCAAGCTCGGCGCGCTCGTGCGCGACCAGTGGGGCGAGGCCGAGCGCCGGCCGGCCGCGCTCGGCGGCGCCGGCGCCCTGGTGGAGGGTTCCACCGGATGGGTGCTGGCCGACACCGAGCCGGAGCGGGTGCTCGGCGGCGCGGTGGCGTGGGCCCATCGGAACGACGTCGACGAGTTGCACGTGCTGGTGGACGACCCTGCCGCCGCCGGCGTCGTAGCCCGTCGGGCGGGCGAGTTCGCCCGGTCACTCACCGTGTGGCAGGTGCAGGGTCGCGCGGTGCACCCCGCCGAGCGGGCGCCGTACCCCGAGCGCCGGGCCGCGCCCGAGGGCACCGATCAGCTGCGGTCCCTGCTCGAGGCGTCCGGTGTCGACGTGGTGATCGAGCACGGCGTGATGTCGGGCGAGGTGCTGGGCCTGGAGATCGCCCGGGTCGTGGTGGACCAGGACGGCGAGGCCGAGGCGCCCCGGCTCGAGGTCGGGGTCGGCCGCCACGACCGGGAGGCGTTCGCCATGATCCACGGTCGGCTGCCCACGGCCGAGGCCCTGGCCGCGGTGGTGGACGCGGTGCTGGCGCAGCGACGACCCGATGCCCCGCCGCATCCGCTCAACCGTCTGGCCGCCGAGCGGTGGCTGCGCTGCCGGGTGATGGCGCAGCCCGAGGTGGTCGGCGCCCGGTCGCTGGCCCCGATCGACCCACCCCGCCCACGCGACAACGTGAAGGACGCGGCGCCGGCGGCGGCACTCGGTGTCGACCGGGGCGGCGTCCCCGTCGTGGTGGTCTGCTCGGCCGGCGTCGACCTCGATCTGGTGCCCGCCGCGGCCGACGCTCGCTCCTGGCACGCGCCCGACGCCCGCCTCGTCCTGGTGGTGCCCGAGCGCGACGACCACCCGGTCACCCAGGCGCTGGCCGCAGCGCTGGCCGATCCCGCCGAGATCGTCGCCGTCGAGGGCGACTGGCGGAGCCACGTGCGGCCGGTCGCCGACGCGTGAGAAAAGAAGCGCCCTCCTAGCCTGGGATGATGCTGGAGCGGCTGGGCGACCTGGAGCGGGAGTTCGACGACGTCGAGGCGCGCCTGGCCGACCCCCAGGTGATCGCCGACCAGCGCCGCTACGGCGAGGTGGCCCGCCGGTACAAGGAGCTCGAGGAGATCGTGTCGCGGGCCCGCGAGCTCCGTCAGGCCACCGAGGACCTGCAGACCGCCCGCGAGATGCTGTCCGACGCCTCGGGCGACGACCGTGAGGTGATGCGGGCCGAGGCCGACGACGCCGAGGCCTCGATCGCCCGCCTCGAGGACGAGTTGCGCGAGCTGCTGTTGCCCCGGGACCCCAACGACGACAAGAGCGTGATCGTCGAGATCCGCGGCGCCGAAGGGGGCGAGGAGGCCAACCTGTTCGCCCGCGACCTGGCCGAGATGTACCAGGCCTACGCCGGTCGCATGGGGTGGAGGTGCGAGGTGCTCGCCAGCCAGCCGTCGGACATGGGTGGGTTCAGCGACGTCACCCTGCTGCTCAAGGGGGACGGCGTGTGGAGCCGCATGAAGCACGAGGGCGGCCCCCACCGGGTGCAACGGGTGCCGGTCACCGAGAGCCAGGGTCGCATCCACACGTCGTCGGCCACGGTGTCGGTGCTGCCCGAGGCCGAAGAGGTCGACGTGCACATCGATCCCAACGACCTGCAGATCGACGTCTACCGCTCGTCGGGCCCGGGCGGGCAGTCGGTGAACACCACGGACTCGGCCGTGCGCATCACCCACAAGCCCACGGGCCTGGTGGTGGCCATGCAGGACGAGAAGAGCCAGATCCAGAACCGGGCCAAGGCCATGCAGGTGCTCCGGGCCCGGCTCCTGAAGGCGAAGCAGGACGAGGCGTCGGCCGCCGCGTCCGACCAGCGCCGCGACCAGATCGGCGGCGGCGGGCGCTCCGAGAAGATCCGCACCTACAACTTCAAGGAGAACCGGCTCACCGACCACCGGATCGACCTGACGCTGTACAAGCTCGACAAGATCCTGGCGGGCGAGCTCGACGACGTGGTCGACGCGCTGGTGGCAGACGACCGCGCCAAGCAGCTCCAGGGGGCATGAGCGCCGAGGGGACACCCTGGCGGGTGTTCGCGCAGGAGGGGGAGCGCCGCCTGGCGGAGGCGCACATCCCGTCGCCCGAGGTGAGCGTGCGGCGCATCATCGAGCGTGCGGCGGGATTCGAGGGCGCGGAGTACGGGTTGCGGCTGTCCGAGCCGGCCACCGAGCGAGGCGTGGGGTTCTTCGATCTCATGCTCGAGCGCCGCCTGGCCGGCGAGCCGCTGCAGTACGTGCTGGGGGAGTGGTCGTTCCGCACCCTCGACCTGATGGTCGACCGGCGGGTGCTGATCCCCCGTCCCGAGACCGAGCAGGTGGTGGAGTTCGCGCTGGCCGAGTTGGACCGGCTGAAGGTCGACGAGCCCCACGTGGCCGACCTGGGCACCGGCTCTGGCGCGATCGCCTTGTCGGTCGCCGCGGAGCGTCCCCGTGCCCGGGTGTGGGCCACCGACGTGTCGGCCGACGCCATCGACGTGGCCCGCAACAACCTGGCCGGCCTCGGGGCGCCCGGGGCCCACGTCACGTTGTGCGAAGGCTCGTGGTTCGAGGCACTGCCCGACGCGCTGCGGGGCGTCCTGGACCTGGTGATCAGCAACCCGCCCTACGTCGCCGCCACCGACGCGCTTCCGGCCGAGGTGGCGAACTGGGAGCCCACGGGCGCCCTGATCCCCGGCCCCACCGGCCTCGAGGCCATCGAGGTCATCGTGGCGGAGGCGCCCGAGTGGCTGGTCCGTCCCGGCGTGCTCGTGGTGGAGGTGGCGCCCACCCAGGCCGACACCGCCGTGGCGCTGGCCGAGGACGCCGGCTTCACCGACGCGCGCGTCGCCCCTGACCTCTGGGGCCGCCCACGGGCCCTCGTCGCCCGGTTCGAGTAGCGGCACGGGACTCCCCGCGAACTGGCGCCTGATCCTGTTGCCCAGGCGACCGGATCGGGCGCCAGTTCGGGGTGGTGTCGGGGGCGCCGCCGGTGAGCCGGTGCCGTAGCCTCCGGTCCGTGATCTCGCCGGAGGCGCTCGAGCGGGCCGTGGCGGTGTTGCGGGCGGGTGAGGCCATCGTCGTTCCGACCGACACGGTGTACGGCCTGGCCGCGCTGCCGTCGGTGGCCGGCGCGGTCGACCGGTTGTTCGCGCTGAAAGGGCGCCCCGCCGACATGCCGATAGCGGTGCTGGTGGCCGGCCTCGAACAGGCCGAGGCGCTGGCCGAGATGTCCGCGGGGGCGCGCCGGTTGGCCGCCGCCTTCTGGCCGGGGCCGCTGACCATGGTGCTGCCCCGGCGACCGGGGGTCGACTTGCCCCTCGGCGAGCCCCACCAGACCATCGGCATCCGCTGGCCCGACCACCCGGTCATCGCCGCCCTGGCCACCGAGGTGGGCCCTCTCGCCACCACCAGCGCCAACCGCACCGGTCAGCCGACACCTGAAGGAGCGGCCGATGCCGCTGCCGCGCTCACCGGCCCGGTCGGCATCGCCCTCGACGGTGGCCCGTGCGCCGGCACCGCATCGACCGTGATCGACCTCACTGGCCCCGAGATCCAGATC
>JBGAOY010000033.1:0-41501 GCA_044221555.1 Acidimicrobiales bacterium | reverse complement strand
GCTCGGGATCTCGCAGGACGGCGCGAAGCCGCACAGGGTCGAGCTCCGCTTCCCCAACGGCGACTCGTCGCTCACGACCTCGCAGGTGTCGTCCGCGTCGCAGATCTCGCAGCCGGGGATGCGCCGGTCGACGTGGTCCACCCCGTTCGATGATCTCCAGCTCCCCGTGGCCGATCCGCTGATCGGCGTGGTCGTGGCGGATCGCTACCGCATCGTCGAGGGGCTCGGGCGCGGCGGGATGGGCGTGGTCTTCGAGGCCACCGACGAGCGCAGCGGGCGCGCCGTCGCCCTCAAGGTCCTGCCGGCGCTCGACCCGGTCGACTCCAGCCGCCGCAAGCGCTTCGCTCGGGAGGCGGGCGCGCTGTCGGCCATCCGTCACGAGAACGTCGCCGGGCTCCTCGAGGCCGGCGACCCGAACGGCGAGGTCCGCGCCGCGTGGCACGCGAAGGAGGTCGTCCGGTCGATCTACGACCACCACGACCCCGTCTTGGCCCTCGAGTTCGTGACCCGCCTCGGCATCGATCTTCAGGACGAGTCCTGTCCGCCCGAGGTCCGCCAACTCGGCCGCACCATCACGAAGTGGCGGGCCCACATCGCCGCCTGGCATCAAGCGCACGTGTCGAACGGGCCCACCGAGGCCGCCAACAACCTCATCAAGCGGGTCAAGCGCGTGGCGTTCGGGTTCACCCGCTTCCGCAACTACCGGATCAGGGTGTTGCTCTACGCCGGGAAGCCCAATTGGGCGCTACTCGCCACCGTCACTCCCCGCTGAAATCCGAAGAGCCGTCAAAGGGCTGCTTCATCGGTGTCGCCGGTAGCCCCTCGCCAAGGCGTCGGTCAGCTTCAGGGGCTCCTTCCAAGGTTGGTGGTCAGCGCGACCACGCCGGCGAGGAGGGGAGCCCCACCTCAGCGCGGCCACGAGAGCGAGCGTCGAGTCGTAGCCGAGGTTGACACCAGAGGACGTGGCGCGGGTGTCGATCTTCCAAGGTGGACGAGTTCCAAGAGCACACGAGGACCGTCTCGCGCCTCGGCTACTCAGACCCACGACCGACCCGGTCGCGTCGAGGCTGATCGACGCAGGCTCGAACGACCATCTCGGTGAGAACAGGGTTGAGAACCACAGGCGGGGAACAGGGGTCTATGGTGGCCCCTGCCGGGCAATCGCCCGGCGCGAAACCCCAGGTCACCGGCCACATTCGGCACTCACGGGCACTCCCGGCTATCCCTGCTGATCGAACTACGGATCAGAAGGTTGGGGGTTCGAGTCCCTCCGAGCGCGCTGAGTGTTTCTCCGAGTCGCAGCGTTGTTGGCGCCGGGTGCGTGTCGCACGAATCGGATGCTGACAGCCAACTGGACCGCCAAAGGCCTCGGAATCATGCCCCGAGTCCCGTCGGCATGCCGGCCCGACGAGCTAGCAGAAGAAGACGATGTCGAACGGGATGTTGGCGGGGAGGCCGCTGCTGTCGGTGACCCAGACGGTCACGCCCGTGCTGGACCCCGGCTCGACCGCGACGTTGATGAGGCGTTCGCGTGCCGTGGCCACCTCCAGGCAGTTCGTGATGTCGCGACCCGTCAAGATGCCGTACTGCCCTATCGTTGGACGCACGACGCTGAGGCCGCCGAGGTTGATGGCGGTCGTGCCGTCCCCGTTGACCCGCGCCATCAGCGCCGGCGTCCGCCCGAGCGTGCCTGCAGCGAGGTCACCACGGGCGACCGTCCCATTCTTGATGTCGATCGACTGCACGGCGCCGGTGCCGATGTCGCTGCTCTGGATCGTGCCGTCGACGATGTCGGCGCTGCGCACCGTGTTCACGGCGTAGGCCGTGCCCCCCAGGGCGAGGAGGAGGGCAAGGCCACTCAGCACGAGGGCGATGCGACCGCTGGACAGGGTGGACTTCATGGTCTGCCACCTTCCTGCCGACCCCATCGGCCGACTGGAGCCCCACGCTAGCCCCGGTCTTTCCGGGCCGCGGGTGAGCTGAGAACCAGCCTTCGACGGCGACGGCTGCGCCACGACTCCAGCGAGTCAAGGTGCCCAGTCAGCCGAACCCGGAGAACCTGATCAGGCGGGCTTCGCGTCGGAGGCGGCCAGATGCTGGGCGAGCGCCGCTGGGGCGATGGCGAAGAGGGCGTCGTGGTCGAGGCCGGCACCCTTGGCGGCGAACCGAGCGCGGGCCTCGTCGGAGAGTCGACTCGAGAGCCAGGCGTCGAGCACCGGTTGCTGGTCGACGGCGTACACGCTCCAGCGGCGGGGAAGCGCGCCGCGCACGGTCGCCGCCCCCTCGGCGTCATCGATCCGCTGGAGGACGAGGGCGTGGGTGACGAGGGAGGGGATGAGCGCCGAGCCCTCGCCGAGCCGGGTCCCCGTCTCGACCAAGGTGACGGTGTGGTCGAGGGCCTCGACGAGCTCGCCTCGCCCCACGTGCCACAACGGCACGGGGTGGTAGGCGCCGAGCCACGCCGAGCTTCCTGGCGGAAGGAGCGAGAGCGAACGATGGGCGAGCTCACCAGCCCGTTCGGGGTCGCCCACCAGGGCCGCCATGGCGGCGACGGAGTAGCCGGTGGCCCGAGCGAAGGCCGACGGCAGGCGCTCGGTCGACTCGACCAGGTCGGTCACCCCTTCGCGGTCGGGTCGCCCGCTCTCGCAGAGCCGCTCGGCCGTGGCGGTGATCTCGTACAGCCGGGCGCGCACATCGGGGAGGTCGGTCGCGGCCGCCTCGTTCATCTCGATGGCCGTCGGGAGGTCCCCGGCGATCAGTGCCATGAACGCGAGGATCGCGGCGACCCCGGCGGGGGGCGCCGCCTCGTCACCGATCATCGTGCGCAGGCGGGCGAGCGTCGGACGGTAGGTCCGGAAGTCCTGCGAGTACATGCGCTCGAGGCCGTGCATCGCCATCAGCAGCGCCGCGCCCGGATGGTCCTGCTCGACGGCCCGCTCGACGAAGGGTCCGGCACCGGCGACGAGGCGGGCGTCCACCGTGGTGAACTGGGCCAGCGGCGAGAAGAGGGCGGCGGCCCGGTCGAGGTCGTCCCGGGCGTCACACCAGGCCAGCGCCCGCGGTCGCATCGGCAGGGTCGCCTGCAGCGCGCGGAACTGGCCCTCGATGCGTCCGTCCTCGACCCACAGCTGCTCGACGAGGGCCCTGGTGTGGCCGGCGAGGTGGTCGACCGCCGCCGTCATCGCTGCTTCGGTCTCCCCGCTCGCCTCGAGTTGCTCCCAGGCGTGGTCGCGGATCGATTCCAGGTAGCGGTAGCGCCGACCGTGTTCGCCATCGTCCACGACCAGCAACGACTTGCCGGCCAGTCCCTCGAGCCCGTCGAGGACCACGAACTCGTCGGTTCCGCCCACGGCGGCCGCGCCGTCGAGGTCGAACCAGTCGGTGAAGACGGCGAGGCGGGCGTAGAGCGACTGCTCGTCGGCGTCGAGCAGCTCATGGGACCAGGCGATGGTGTCCCGCAACGTGCGTTGCCGGTCCCGGCCCCGTCGACGCCCCGAGCCCAGCAGGCGGAAGCGGTCGTCGATCCGTTCGAGCATCTGATCGACCGAGAGCACGGTCGAGCGTGCCGCGGCCAACTCGATGGCGAGCGGCAGCCCGTCGAGGCGGTGGCAGAGCTCCACGACGCGATCCCGCTCGATCGGCCCGGGTGTCGCGCTCGAGAGCGCCGCCACCCGGTCGACGAAGAGCTGGGCCAGTACGTCGTCATCGACGAGGGGCGGGACGGTGACCACCCGCTCACCGTTGAGCTCGAGGTGCTCTCGACTGGTGGCGAGCACGCGAAGGTCCGGCACGCTCTCGAGGAGCTCGTCGGCGATGTCGGCGGCCGCGTCGATGAGGTGCTCGCAGTTGTCGAACACGACGAGCGACGTCGACCCGGCGAGCGCCATCTGCACGGCCGGCATGGCCACGGCAGAGACCCCGAGCGACTGCACGACCGCGGCGAGGATGTCGTCACCGGCGTCGACGACCGACAGGTCGACGAAGACGGCCCGGTCGACGAACGGCGCGTACCGGTGAGCGGCCTCGATGGCGACGGCGGTCTTCCCGACGCCGCCCGGTCCCACGAGCGTGACCAACCGGTGGTCGGTCAGCAGCCCGGCGATCTCGGCGACGAGATCCGCGCGACCGAGAAGGTGCGTCCGGGGTTCGGGGAGCTCGGCCGTCACCGGCGCCACCCGCAACGGCGGATGCGTCCCGGTTCCGAGCTGGATGATCCGCTCGGGCCGATCGATGCCCTTGAGCCGGTACTCGCCGAGGGCCACCGTTCCGACGTCGGATCCGATCAGCTCGGCGGTCGCCGTCGAGCAGAGTGCCTGCCCGCCGTGGCCCGCATCCATGATCCGCGCCGCCCGGTTCAGGGTGGGTCCGAACCAGTCGCCGTCCCGCTCGTCGGCCTCCCCGGAGTGCAACCCCATGCGCACCGGCAGCTCGAGGCATTGCTGGGCCTCCAGAGCTGCAGCCACCGCCCCCGTCGCCGCCGGGAACACCGCGACGATGCCGTCACCGGTGTGCTTGAAGATCTTGCCGCCGTGTTCCGCGACCGCCGCGCGCAAGGTGGCGTCGTGAGCCGCCAGCGCGGCCCGCATGGCATCCGGCTGCTCGGCCCACCGTGCTGTCGAGCCCTCGATGTCGGTGAAGAGGAAGGTGAGGGTCTGCCGTTCCCGCTCCACGATCCTTCAGTCTGACCGGTTGGAGGCCCTCCGAGCGCGCTGAGTGCCTCGCACGGTCGTGGGGGCACTGGCGACGGGTTGATCGTGATAGACCCGCCAACCACCGTCCCAGAGCGCAAGGAACCTGCCGTGTCGAGCAAGGCTGACTTCACTGAAGATGAATGGGCCGTCGTGATCCATGCCCCGTTGCAGGTGCTGGTCACCATGTTCGCGGCCGGGGAGCACGGGCCGATCTCCACCGTCAAGGAGTCCGCCGCCGGTGCGCACGCCATCACCCAGCCCGGCAACCGGGGGGCGGCGTCGGGGCTCATCGCCGAGATCGTCCCGGTCGCCCAGGGCAAAGAGGCTCGCCACGACGTCGGGCACCCCCACGGTGCGTCGATGGACCAGATCGTGGAGAAGTGCCTGGCCGACCTCCAGCCGGCAGCCGAGGCCCTGGAGAAGCTGCCCGAGGACGAGAGGTCCCAGATCGGCGGCTGGTTGGTGGACATCGGGGTCGCGGTTGCCGGCGCGGCCAAAGGCGTGAACGACAAGGAGCGCGAGACGCTGGGCCGGATCGCCACGATCTTCGGAGTCACGGCACCGACGATCTGAGGGGCCACGTCCCCGGGCCCGATGGCGCCGGGGTGTCAGCGGCGGCGGGCGAGTGCTGCTGACGCGAACGCCTGCGGCTCGTCGGGTGATGGCAGAGCGCCCCGGCGGGCGGCCGTGAGCGCGTCGCACGACGTGATGACCGCCATGTGGGTGAAGGCCTGCGGGGTGTTGCCGAGGGCCTCGCCGGTGGCCGGGTCGACCATCTCGGAGAACACCCCCAGGTCGTTCGAGAGCGCGAGCAGCGTCTCCAGGAGTTCATCCGCCTCGTCGAGGCGCCCGGCGTGGATCAGGCAGTCGAGCAACCAGAACGAGCACAGCAGGAAGGCGCCCTCCTGCCCCGGGAGGCCGTCGGGCACCAGGTAGCGGTGGACCAGCGCCCCGTCGCGCAGGTCACGCGACACGACTTCGACGGTCTGGGCCACCACGGGATGGTTCACCGCGAGGAACCCCAGGGCCGGTACCTGGAGCGTGGCGGCGTCGGCCACGGCGTGGCCGGCGGCCTGGGCGAACCAACCCTGGGGCGACCCCTCGCTCAGCAACCAAGCGGACAGCCGTTCGCGCTCTCGCCGCCAGGCACCCACCGACCCGGTGATCTGGCCGGCAAGGGCCAGTCGTACGGCCCGGTCGAGTCCGACCCAGCAGCACAGCTTCGAGTGGACGAAGTGCCGCGGCTCGTCGCGAATCTCCCAGATCCCCTGGTCGGGCCACTGCCACGAGGCGACGATCTGGTCGGCGACGCGCGAGAGGAACACGCCGTTCGACGCGGTGAGCGCCCCCCCGGCCTGGACGAACAGGTGGGCCGCCTCGAGGACCTGCCCGTAGGAATCGAGCTGGCGCTGGCCCGCGGCGGCGTTCCCGACGCGGACTGGGCGGGAGCCGTGATGGCCGGCTAGGTGGTCGAGCTCGATCTCGGGGAGCAGCCGCTCGCCGGTGACCCGGTACATGATCTGGAGCTCCTCGGGCCGGCCGGCGCCGGTCCGTTCGAGCCATCCCTTGAACGCCTCGGCCTCGCTCAACGAGCCCACGCTGGTGAGCGCGCTGAGGGTGAGGGTCGCGTCCCGGATCCAGGTGAACCGGTAGTCCCAGTTGCGGGTGTTGCCGGGCCACTCGGGCAGCGACGTGGTGCCCGCAGCCACGACCGCGCCCGTGGGCGCGTAGGTGAGCGCCTTCAGGGTCAGGGCCGACCGGTGCACCTTGCGAACGTGTTCGCCCTCGTAGCCGCTCCCGTAGGCGAACCAGTCCTGCCAGAACGAGACGGTGTCGTCGAGGCGGGCGGCCATGGCGGCGCGTGCGTCGCCACCACCGAAGGGGTCGGCCCCGGCCGCCGGCGTCCAGGCCATCTCCACGAAGTGCTCGTCGCCGGCGTGCAGCTCCCACTGGGCGGCGATGTGGTCGTCGGCTCGGGTGAGGCGATGCGTGGCCCGAACCCAGAGCGCATCGGGGCCGCCCACCACCGAGCACGTGGTGGGTGACGTCACCGTGAACCTCGGGGTGACCGCGCCGTACTCGGGTCGCGGCTGGAGGGTGACACGGCAGGCCACCTCACCCTCGATGCACCGGACTCGCCGCAGGATGGTTTGGTGGGCGGTGACCGCCGCGGGTCGCCCGGGGTCGAAGCGCTTCACCGGCATGCAGTCGGTCACCTCGAGCACACCGCCGGAGGTCTCGAAGCGGGTGGACAGCACGTTGGTCGCCGGCAGGTAGGCGCGGCTCGTCGCCGCCACGGTTGCCTCACCGGTCGTTGGACCGTCGGGGCCGATCGAGAAGTGGCCGCCTCGGTGCTGGTCGAGGATCCGGCCGAGCACCGACGGTGAGTCGAAGCGGGGGTAACAGCACCAGTCGATCGAACCGTCTCGGCCCACCAACGCCAGGGAGTGGCAGTCGCCGATGACGCCGTAGTCGCCGATCTCGTTCACGGCTGCGGCCCCCCGCTCCGCGGCGCCATCAGCGGTGGCACTCCCTCCACGGACGAGACCCTGGCGCGGAACCCGGTGCCCGAGGCGCCCCTGACCACCGGGGGCTTGTCGGGGCGTGTCGCGGCAGAGGCGGCGCGTGCTGCACGGCCAGAACGTACCCGGCGGCCCGTTCGGGCGCGCACGAAGAGGCGGCGGGCCGGTGGGGCGACCAGCACCACGCACCTGCTCGCCCACCTGCATGACAAGGTCGTGCTCGACTGGCGGCGCAAGGTGACTGCCACGGCGGCGGTGCACACGACAATCCTCGACGTCCTGGGTGCCGAGCTACCCCCGACCCGTATCGTCACCGCCTACGGCGACGACGGCACCAGTTGCGACGCGTTCAGCGGGGCCGAAAACGTTCCGCTGCGTTTTCTCCGCCGGCACCGACGTCGTCAGGAGGTGATCGCGTCAAGGGGACTTCGTGCCCTAGCCGCCCACCGGTCTCGCGAGGACGATTGGCCCGTGACCGCCGCGGTCGAGGCCGAACAACTGGCCAAGCGCTATGGCGCCGCCCGCGGCGTCGCCGAGCTCGACCTGACGGTGCCGACGGGCGCCGTCTTCGGGTTCCTGGGACCGAACGGCGCGGGCAAGACGACCACCATCCGCGTCCTGATGGACTTCCTGCGCCCGACCTCCGGGTGCGCACGGGTCCTCGGTCTCGACTCCCGCGACGACAGCGTGGAGATCCACCGCCGGGTGGGTTACGTCGCCGGCGAGCCCGGTCTTCGAGCGCCTCACGGCCGGTGAGCAGCTCACCTGGCTCGCGAGCGCCCGCGGCGGCGTCCGGCCCGGCGCGATCGAGGGGCTGGCGGAACGGCTGAACCTCGACCTGTCCCGGCCGATCCACGCGATGTCACGCGGCAACCGCCAGAAGGTCGCACTCGCCCAGGCGTTCATGCACGAACCCGAGCTGCTGCTGCTCGACGAACCGACCTCCGGCCTCGACCCCCTCGTGCAAGAGACGTTCCACGAACTGGTCCACGAGACCGTCGCCGAAGGCCGCACCGTGTTCCTGTCCTCGCACGTCCTCGAGGAGGTCGATCACCTCTGCGACACCGTGGCCATCATCCGCGATGGTCGCATCGTCGCCGTGGAGGACATCGGCGACCTCCAGGTGCGTGCTGGCCGCAACCTCACGATCACGTTCGCGGAGCCGGTCGACCCGGCTGTGTTCGCGTCCCTCGGCGAAGCGCACGGTGTCCGTGCAGGTGCGAAGCTCGTGGCGTGGATGGTCGGACGGTGGCCGAAACGGAGCGGAGCGCGTGATGGGTGACCCTTCCGATGGGGTGACCGCAGAGGTCGCGCCGAGCGAGCGAGGGTCGCGAATCGCGCTGGCGGGACTCCTGTTCGCCGCGCTGTTCCTGCTGGCGTGGTTCCTCTTGCGTGGGGCGCCCAGGTTCGACGCCACCGACGCCCAATTGGTGGCCTACTACGGCGACTCGACGAACCGGCGTCAATCGATGATCGTCGGGTTGTACGTCATCCCGTTGGCGGGCATCGCGTTCATCTGGTTCATGGCGGCGCTGCGCGATCGCTACATCCGCACCGCGGGCAGCGAGCACACGATCCTGTCGACAGCGCACGTCGTGGCCGGTGCGTTGGTGGTGGTGTCGTTGTTCACGATCGCCGCGGTCCAACTCGCCGTCGCCCGGCTCGCTGATGCCGCCGTCGGGTTCGACGTCGACGGGGCCCGTTCGATCCTCGCGCTCGGCCAGGCGTCGTCGAACATCATGGCGCTCCGCTCCGCGGCCGTCTTCGTCGGCGTGAGTGCGTCCCGGGGCGTGCGGTCGGGGCTGTTCCCTCGGGTCTTCGGCGTCCTGAGCATCGCCACGGCGGTGGCGCTCCTGGTCGGCTACCAGATCGCGACCTGGGTGAGCCTCGTGTTCCCTGCGTGGGTCGCGGCAGCGGCGGTGCTCATCCTGGTTCGCCGCGGCGCCACCGAGGTCGTGGACGGCGCCTGAGCGGTCATCCGTAGCCGGCGAGAGCGGTGATCTGTGCCGGCGGTCCACCGTGGCCGCCGACCTGACCGCCACGACCGATCAGGGGGTGCGGTCAGGAGTCGAGCTCGGTGAGCCCGTGGCGGATGGCGGCCAACTCGTCGACGACCGACTCCACGGTCGATTCGACCGCGGCGACGTCGTTCAGCTGGTGGGGTCGAACGGAGAGCTCGATCACCCGCGCCGCCGCCTCGCCGAGGCGAGCGTTCAGCAGCAGCAGCCCGTCGTAGGTCGAGGTGACCTGGCCCTCGAGGCGCGTCGCCGTGTCGAGTTGCGCTTGAAGCGCCTCGGCGGTCTCGGTCAGCGAGGGGCTCGGCGCGAGCGCTTGGAGCCGGCGCAGCTCGGTGGCGATGGCCGGGGTGTTGATGTGGAGGCGCGCTCGCGTGATCCGCTGCCCGTCCTGGGCGAGCTGCCAGCACTCGCGGAGGCCGGTGTCGACGTGACCGGCGAGCAGTTGGAGTCGCTCCCGCATGGGCCCGGGCGAGGTGTTGGCCACCGACGCCACGATGTCGCGCTGTGAGGCGAGGGCGTGCGCCACGAAGGTCCGCCACGGCTCATCGAGCGCCGGCGGCGCGTTGGGGACGGCGTAGGCGGGAGGCGGGGGCGCAGGGGCTCCCGGCCATACCGGGGGTGCGGGCGGGGCCGGGCGTGCCGACATGGGCTCTGGCTGCGTGGCCAGGAAGTCGAGCCACTGGCGGTTGATGATCAGCGCGTGGACGCACCCTCCGACCCAGACCACGAGGAGGAAGACCGTCCCGGCGGTCCCCTGCCACCCCGAGGTGTCGACCGTGCCGTCGGCCGCTCGTGGCGCGGAGCCCACGACCGCGAGGTAGGCGAGGGTCGCCAGGCCGTAGGCGGTGGCCGCCGCCAGCCAGGTGGACCGCCTCGACCTGATCCCGATGTAGAGGAACGACGCCCAGGTCAACAGGCCGCAGCAAGCGATCGTCGGGAGGAGCCACATCGAGTTGCGCTCGCGCCAGGGCTTGTCTCTACGGAACCGTTCGCCGCCTTGGGTCATCCCAGCCCCTTCGCCCGCTCCGCCGTTCGGGAAGCTCGTAGTGATCGATGCAGGCGCCGTTGCACGTGCGCTGTCCGTGGGTACGCCGGCGCTGTGACTCATCGCCCGGGCGCGATCCGGCACCGTCGCAGCTCGTCGTGCCGTGCGTCGCGGGTCAACCGGCCTGAGTACGTTTGCGGAGGTGGCCACGCCGGCGGTCGACCTCGAGGTGGGCGAGCGCACGGTGCGCCTCTCCAACCCCGACCGCATCTACTTCCCGGCCTCCGGGACGACGAAGCTCGACCTCGCGCAGTACTATCTCGCTGTCGGTCCGGGCGTCGTGAACGCGCTCCGGGAGCGGCCGTGCATGCTGCACCGCTTCCCGACCGGAGTGGCGGGCGAGAAGGTGCACCAGAAGCGGGTGCCCAACGGGGCGCCACCGTGGCTCGAGACGGTGCGGGTGGAGTTCCCCCGGTACGGCCGTCATGCGGACGAGCTGTGCGTCACGGAGCTGGCGCACGTCATCTGGGCCGTGCAGATGTCGACCGTCGAGTTCCATCCCTGGAACTCGAGGCGGGCCGATGTCGAGAAGCCGGACGAGTGGCGCATCGACCTCGACCCGATGCCCGACTGCCCGCTCGACCGAACCCGGCGGGTCGCGGGCGTGGTCCACGAGGTGCTCGACGACCTGGGCGCGGTCGGCTGGCCGAAGACGTCGGGCGGCAACGGGCTGCACGTCTACGTCCGGATCGCCGCCGAGCACGGCTTCGGTGACGTGCGTCGGGCTGCGCTGGCCTTCGCTCGGGAGGTCGAGCGCCGGGCGCCCCGCGACGTCACCACCACCTGGTGGCGCAAGGACCGGGACCCGGCCGCGCTGTTCGTCGACTACAACCAGAACGCCCGGGACCACACCATGGCGGCGGCCTACTCGGTCCGGGGGTTGCCGACCGCCACGGTGTCGACGCCGATCGCCTGGGACGAGATCGACGACGTCGAGGCCGAGGACTTCACCGTCGCCACGGTGCCCGCCCGCTTCGCCCAGCTCGGCGACCTCCACGCCGGCATCGACGACGCGGTGTTCGCTCTCGACGAGTTGTTGGAGTGGGCGGCGCGAGACGAGCAGGCCGGCGAAGTGGACCCGGCCGCGTCCGACGAGTCGTGACGGCGCCCCGCGGCCCAATGCGCTGACCTCCTGGATGCCGGCGACCCGCGTGTGATCGAAGTCACGGGCAGCGGGGTTCTGTCGGTGTGCAACAAGTGCTACATACAGAGTTGTGAATGTTGCAGCGCGATCGAGAGGCCGTACCCACCCGAGACCGTCGCCACTGAATCGCTCCGGCTGGCTGTTCCGTCTCGGCCGGGTGGCCGCCGTTCACCCGTGGCGGGTGCTCGCGGTGTGGTTGGCGGCCGCCGTCATCCTGGGCGCCGGCGCGGCAACGTGGGGTAGCCCGGCCAGCACGGAGCTGAAATTGCCCGGCGCTCCCTCGCAGCAGGTCCTCGACCAGTTGGCCGAGCGCTTCCCCGAGCAGGCCGGCGGCCGGGCCACCGTGGTGTTCGGGTCCCGCCACCACCGGCTGGCCGACGACCCGGCGACACAGGGGGCCATCGAACGCACCCTGCGTCACATCGAACGTCTCGATCACGTCCGCCAGGTCATCGGGCCGATCGGGCCGGCGGCTCCGGTGCTGACGTCGGCGGACGGCCGCGTGGCCTGGGGGGAGATCCTCTTCGACGTCGACGCACCGTCGGTTCCGACCGAGGTGAGGGAACGGCTCGTCGCCACCGGGGACATCGGGCGGTCCGCCGGCCTCGAGGTCGGCTTCGGTGGGCCCGTCCTCGAGCAGGTCCAGCCGGAGGGAACCGAACGGGGCGAACTGGTGGGCATCGCCGTGGCCCTGATCGTGCTGGCGGTGGCCTTCGGATCGGTGGTCGCGGCCCTCCTGCCCGTCGGGCTGGCGGCGGTGACGGTGGTGCTCGGGCTGTTCGGCGTCCGCCTCCTCGCGTCCACCACCGACGTGAACGCCGCCGCCTTCACGCTGGCCTCCATGATCGGCGTGGCTGTGGGCATCGACTACGCCCTCTTCATCGTGTCCCGCTTCCGGCAGTCCCTGGACGAGGGCCACGACGTCCCCGGCGCGGTGGGTCGGTCAGTCGACACCGCCGGTCGTTCCGTGCTCTTCGCCGGGGGCACGGTCATGATCTCGGTGTTGGGCCTGGCCGCGACGGGAATCCCCGTCATCACGAGCATGGGCACCTCGGTCTCGCTGACCGTCGCCGTGGCGCTGCTGGCGTCGCTCACGCTGCTGCCGGCGATGCTGGGGCTGATCGGCACCAACATCGATCGCGCCAGGGTGCCCTTCGTGCGCCGGCGGGGCGAGGACGATGGCCGCTCGTTCAGCACCCGGTGGGCGACCGCCGTGACCCGCCGGCCGCTGGGGGCGGCCCTGACCAGCGCCGGCGTCCTGCTCCTGCTCGCCGTCCCTGCCACCCGCCTCACCACCGGTTGGCCGGACGCCGGACATCGCCAGCAGGAGGACCCCGCCCGCGTGGCGTTCGACCTCATGGCGGAAGGCTTCGGGCCCGGTGCCAACGGACCACTGCTGGTGGCCATCGACCGGGGCGACCCGGCGCACGTGGCCCGCGTGCGGGACTGGCTCGCCGGCCTGCCCGAGGTGCAGGCCGTCTCGCCCGCGATCACGAACCACGCCGGCGATCTCGCCCTGGTGCAGGTGACCCCCGCGTCCGGTCCGGAGAAGCCGGCGACCGCCACCCTCGTGGATCGCATCCGTACGGGTGACGGGCTCCCGGCGAAGCTGGCGAACGCGGTGGGCGTGACCGGCGCCACCGCCTTCTACACGGACCTCGCGGGGGTCCTGTCGAATCGCCTGCCCTGGTTCATCGGGGCCGTCGTGGGCCTCAGCCTCGTGCTGCTGACCGTGTTGTTCCGTGCGCCGGTGGTGGCGCTCAAAGCCGCGGCCATGAACCTGCTGGGCATCGCCGCGGCCTACGGCGCGGTGGTGATGGTGTTCCAGTGGGGCTGGGGCCTGCAGCTGCTGGGCCTGGACCAGCCCACCCCGATATTCTCGTACCTGCCGATCGTCATGTTCGCCGTCCTGTTCGGTCTCTCGATGGACTACGAGGTCTTCATCCTCAGCCGGATGCGCGAGTCCTGGGTGCGCCAGGGTGACAACCGCACGGCGGTCGTCGAGGGCCTCGGCGCCAGCTCGAGGGTCGTCACCGCCGCCGCCCTGATCATGCTGGCGGTGTTCGCCGGGTTCACCTCGGCCTCGGCCATGGAGGTGAAGATGGCGGGCTTCGGCCTCGCCGTCGCGGTGCTGCTCGACGCCACCCTGATCCGGCAGGTGCTCGTGCCCGCGACGATGACGCTGCTAGGCGATCGGAACTGGTGGATCCCGGCGTGGCTCGACCGGGTGCTGCCGAACCTGGACGTCGAAGGGGGCGGTCCCGGTGGGAGCGCGATCGAGGGTGAGGGCCGTGAGGCTCGGGCCGAAACGGGCACCCCCGAGGGCGAGCGGGTGCCCGCTACCGTCGGGCTGTGACCCCAGCCGCCGTCACCGACGCCACCCGGCAGCGCGCCATCGAGGCGGCCGCAGCGTGCTTCGCCGAGAACGGCATCGCCAGGGTCTCGCTCGAAGAGGTCGCAGCCCGGGCGGGGATGCACCGCACCACCCTCCACCGGCACTTCCCCGGGGGGCGGGACGAGCTCGTCCTCGCCGTGCTCGAGCACGAGACGGACGCGGTCACGCGCCAGATCATCGACCACATCAGCCAGGCGCGCTCGGCCCGCGAGGCCATCGTGGAGACGGTGGTTGCCGCGGTCCGCGAGGGCCGCCGCAACCGGACCGCGGCGGCGCTTCTGGGCGAGCCGACGAGCCGCGTAGCGCTCTTCAGCCCCGCGGCGACGCAATTCCGGACCACCGCCCTCGAGACCTGGGACGCGATCAGCGCGCAGGTCGCCGCGAACGGCGAGCACGTGGTGGACGTCGACCCCGAGCGGGCCATCGACCACGTCTTCCGGGTCGTGGTCAGCCTGATCAGCGACCCCGGCACGATCGTCACCGACGACGACGTGCGCCGCTACGTCGAAGACTTCGTGGTGCCGGCACTCGTCGTCACCTGACCATCGACGGACGTGGGCCCGTCTCGTCCGACGAGTCGACGGGGCGGCTACGGCACCTCTGGCGTCGGTGCCTCGACGAGGAGCTGGACGGTGAGCGTGTCGAGGAGCCAGGTCTCGTAGCGGTCGATGGCCCAGCCCTTGTCGGCCACCAGGAGCCGGCAGAGCTCGGGCGACGCGAGGGGTCCACCGCGAGGTGAGCCACCGGCGTGATGCTCGGTGTGTAGCCGTCGGCGGAGCGAGGCGACCACCATGGCGATCAGAGCGTCGGGTTGATCGGCACCACCTGGCCGGCGGCGACGTTGAACGGCGTGGCGCCGGCGAAGTCGGAACTGTCCTGCCAGTACTCCTGGGGGGCGCCGCTGCCCGGGACCAGGAAGGTGGCCCGGTAGGTGCCCGGAGCGAGGCCGTCGATCCGATAGTCCCCGAGGTCGTCGGTGGTGGTGAAGCGGACCGTTCCCGACGCGGCGATCGCGACGACCCACGCGCCCTCCGCGACGATGTTGCCGGCGATCGAACCGGTGGTCGGGGCGAGCGCGGCGTTGACCGTGTTCGGCGCCGACGCCGTGGCGGCGGACGCGATCTGGTGGTAGGGCAGGTTCGGGTGCCACTCCATGTGGTGCAGCCCGCTCGGGTCGACGAACTCGAGCTTGTACCCGCCGGGTGCGAGGTTGAGCGCGTAGCGGCCGTCAGGGCCGGTGACCGCACCTCGTACATAGGAGTAGTCGGCCGCCCGCAGGGCCACGACCGTCACGCCGGGCAGCGGCGCGCCGGTCGACTGGTCGGTCACCAGGCCCTGCAACGTGGCACCGGTCGTTGGTGCCGTGTGGGTGGCGAGGCCCGCGTCGACCGTCGCCGTGCCACCGGCCGACACGCCCACCAGGCTCGATCCCGACACGCCCGGCGAGTTGCTGTGGAACTCGGGGGCGCGGCCACCGGCGAGATCGAGGAAACCGATCCGGTGGTTGCCCGGGACGAGCCTGGGCACCCGGTAGGCACCCTGGGTGTCGGCGTAGTCGCCGCGACCGGGTTGGCTCGTGTTCCCGTCGAGCGTGATCGCCAGGGTGCCGGGCCGGGGCGCGCCCGACCCGTCGGCCGTGACCGACCCGGCGATCGCACCCCGGAGCGCTGGGCGGGTCGGGTTGATGTTCGACAGTTGCCCGCCGGACACCGTGACGGTGACCACGTTGGGCGCCTCGTGGAAGCCGGCGGCGTGCTCCCCGGCGGGGTCGAGCACGTAGAGGAAGTAGCTCCCTGCCGGGACGGACACCGAGAAGTCGCCGGCCGAGTCCGCCACGACACCCGCCGCGGCCGAGAAGTCGGACGTGCGCAGCACCACCACCCCGGCGCCGGGGATCGGGGTGCTCGTGCCCCGGGTGAACACCGAACCGCGGATGCCCGTGGTGGGCACGGGCGGGCCGAACACCTGGATGCGGTCGTTGCCGCCGTCGGCGACGTAGAAGCGCGAGCTGGCGGCGTCATCGGACCGTCCCGGTGACGACCCGACGACGGCGAGGCTCTCGGGGTTCAGGAACTCTCCGGGGCTGCCTCCCCCGGTGCCCCACGATTGGATGACGCCCGGGGTCGGCACGGTCGGCTGCTCGGGCCGCTCGAAGCGCTGGATGCGGTGCAGCCCGTAGTCGACCACGAAGATGTCGCGTTCCCGGGACCAGACGGAGCTGGACGTGTTCTGCCCGACGGCGACGTCGACCGGGAGCTCGAACTGGCCGGCGCCGGTCCCCTGGGAGCCCCACGACCCCTCGCCACCGCCGGTCGAGTTGAAGTACTGGATCCGGCGGTTCAACAGATCGGCCACGTAGATCCGGCCGTCCCACGGATCGACCGCGACGCCCGCCGGGCGGTTGAACTGCTCGGGGCCGGTGCCCGGGCCGCTGCCGATGGTCTGCACGTGCGCGCCGGCCCGGGTGAACCGCTGGACGCGGTGGTTCATCATGTCGGCCACGTACACGTAGGAGCCGTCCACGTCGATGCCGTGCGGCTGGTTGAACTGGAGCGCGCCGCTGCCCAGCGTGCCCCACTGGCGGATGAACACGCCGTCCGAGTTGAACTGCTGGATGCGGTTGTTGTTGAGGTCGGCCACGTAGACGTCACCGTTGTCGGCCACCGCGAGATCGACCGGGCGGTCGAACTGCCCCGGGTCCGTACCCGACGATCCCCACTGGCGGACGAACTGGCCGCGGGCGTTGAACTCCTTGATGCAGTTGTCGTTGGTGGCCGCGACGTAGATCCGCTGACCGTCGTGGCTCGCGTCGATGCTCTCGGGGCCGTCCAGCTCGCAGGCGCCGGCCGACGTGTTGCCCCACTCGCGCACGAAGCTCGGTGGCGGCAGTCCGGCGGCGGGCTGGATGGAGCTGGGGCCCTTGCCCACGCACGGGCTGCCGGGGCGGAGCACGAAGTCGTTGGCGCCCGGGTCGGTGAAGAGCGGGTCCTGGTTCTCGATGTTGTTCACGTGCGTGAACCCGACGCCGTCGTAGAGGTTCTGTGGGTGGGCGCTGTTCGAGATGCAGTTTCCGTCGACGTGGTTGCCGGCGGTCGAGGAGGGCCGCCCCAACACCTCGTGGGCGTCCCCCAGCCATCCGGTGTAGAGCCCAGGGTTCATCGGGTCCTGCGCGAGCGACGGCAGGACTGACTCGGCGAGGATGTTGTTCGTGACCAGGTTGCGCTGAGAGACGAGCGCGTTGTTGTCTCCGCCGAGGTTGAGGTTCGAACCGTTGCCGTACAGCAGGTTGAACTGTATGAGGACGTCGTCCGCGTCGGGGTAGAGCTGCACGCCGCGGTTGTTGTTGTCGTAGACGAGGTTGTGCTCGATGATCGCGCTGTACCCGTCCACGTCGGCGCCATCGCGGAGGTAGGCGAGGTACACACCATGCAAACCGCCGTAGCGGTCCTCGCCACCACGCGGGTCGCCGTAGGCGCGCCCGCAGCCGTGGATGGCGCTGTCCCGAAGGGTGAAGTCCTCGGCCGGGTTCGCCTGCACGCCCACCCCGAGACAGATGTTGTTGGGATAGGTGAGATCCAGCCCCTCCAGTGTGATCCGGTCGCCGTTGACCTGCAGCATGTTCCCGCTGGTCTGCGTCGTTCGGAGGTCGATGTCGCGGAACACCAGGTCGTGAGCGGTCGTGCTGATGGCGAAACCGGTCGTCGCGATCATCGTGACCCGTGACCCGGGTGTGGTCGGGCGGAGGACCTTGGGAGCGCCGAGCGAACCCGTCGCGGACGTCTGTGCGGCGCCCGCGCCGAAGGTGAAGGTGGCCCCGTCGGTGAGGCAACCCTCCTCGCCCGGCGCCAGCGAGTTGAGCAGCGCCATCGGCGACTGCTTGGGCTGCGCCAGGGTGCCAGGGTTCGCGTCGTTGCCGTTGGGGTCGGCGTACTTGTCGCAGGCTGCGTCCGCATCGACGGCGGTGCCCCCCAAGGGACCCACCGGCACCGCCACCGAGGTCCCGGTCACCACGGCAGTGGCCGCCAACCCGGTCATCCAGAGCCGGAACCGGACCCGACCCGATCGCCGCCACTCCATGGTGCTCCTCCCCTCGCAGGTCCCCGGCACGCTAGTGCGTTGACGGCGCCTCGCGGATGAGCGGGGTGTAGGGGTCCCGGACTCGTGGCAGAAGCCGGCGATTCTGACGGTGTCTGGTGCGCCGTCCCACCACTGACGCCGCAGAGCACAGCGTGCGGCGGCGGGCCGACGGCGAGGACGACCCGACGCACGCTAGCTGGCCGCCGGGGACCGCCGGCTCGGTTCGGCCTTGGCTCTTGGGGCGCGCGACCAGTGTCAGAATGGTGTGGGACCCTGCTCCGGCGACACCGGTGCGCCGGCGGACCGCCGCCACGGAAGCCGAAACGCCAGGGCCACGAGTACGACGAGGACGACCAGCTCGGCGAGGGCCACCACGAAGACGACGGTCGTGTCCGCCTCGACGCAGTCCTCCACGACGCCTCCCTCCTCGAGGAGGTGGATGCACTCCTTCCTGAGTTCCTCGGGGCTCGGCTCGGCCACCTTCAGGGCCCGTTCGGGCGCAGCGCCGGCGGGGTCGGCGCCGGCGAGGCCCAGCGTGAGGAGCAGCGGCACGGCTGCAGCCAGCAGTCCCCGGGCACGGACGCGCCTCCTCTCGTTGCTGCACTCTCGACCCGCCATGGCTCCCCCGACCTGGTCCCGATGCCTGCCGGCAGGCTACTCACCCGGGTGCGGCAGGCGACGCCCGAGCCCCGCGACGGCGTCCGGGGCTTCGGTAGGGTCTGGGCCCGGAGGGGGTGGTCAGGCGTGGCGGTGCCAGTCGTCGAGGGATACTCGGAGCTCGTCGAGGTCGGTCGCGGCGGGTTCTCGGTGGTCTATCGGGCCCGCCAGGACCGCTTCGACCGGGTGGTGGCCCTGAAGGTCCTCGAGGCCGCCGACGACCCGGCCGCCGAGCGCCGCCTCCGGCGGGAATGCCGCGCGATGGGCCGGCTCTCCTGGCACCCCAACGTGGTCGTGGTCTACGACTCGGGCCACAGCGCGGACGGCCGCCTATGGCTCGCGATGGAGTACCACGAGGCCGGATCGCTGGGCCGCCGACTCCAGGCCGGCAGCCGCCTCTCGTGGGACGAGGTGGCGCGGGTCGGGGTGCAGGTTGCCGGGGCGCTCGAGGCCGCGCACCGTGCCGGCACCGTTCACCAGGACGTGAAGCCCGACAACCTGCTCGTCGGCGCGCTCGGCCGGCTGAAGCTGGCCGACTTCGGCATCGCCAGCGTAGCGGGCGCCACCCAGACGTCCCGGGCGAGATCGGTGTTCAGCCTCGCCTACGTCCCGCCCGAGGTGCTGGATGGCGCCGAGCCCGACGCCCGGTCGGACGTCTACGGCCTGGCCGCGACCCTCTACGCCCTGGCCGAGGGTCGACCCGCCTTCGTCTCGGGGCCCGGCCAGTCGCAGGCCCGCACCCTGGCCCGGACGCTGAACGATCCGCCGCCGTGGTCGTCCGCGGTGCCGGAGCGGATGGCGGAGCTGGTCCAGCGGAGCATGGCCAAGGACCCCGGCGATCGCCCGCAGACGGCCGAGGCGTTCGGGCGTGCCCTCCAGGCCGTCGAGGCCGAGGCCGACCGACCAGTGACCGACCTCATCGTGGCCCTCGAGCCCGTGCCGACCGACGACTCACCCGACGTGGGAGCCGTCGCGCGCGCCGGGGCGGCTCCTGGACGCGACCGAGCGGCGCCCGACCCCGAGTCGACGGTGATCCAACGCCCGTCGCTCCCACCCCCGCTGGCTCCGCCTGCCGCGCCACCAGCCGCGGCCGCCCGCCCGCCGGTCGCGTCCGGGGGCCACCCCCGGGCGGCCACGACCCGGCTACTGGCCGTCGCCGCAGCGGCCCTGCTGGCCGTCGTGATGGTGGCCCTGGAGGGCCTCACCGTCACAGGCCTCGTCCCCGCCGCCCTCCTGGCCGCCACGGCTGGGTGGGCGACCTTCGGCGCCCCGCGATCCCCCCGCTGATTCAGCGGTCGAGGCGCGTCCGGGCCACGAGGCGCGTGCCGCAGCCGTCGCCGAGCTCTCACGGCTCGGTTTCCACACGAGCTTCACCGACGATCAGGTCCCCTCGTCGGCGACGACCGTGACCCACCGAGCGGGGGACGTCCCCGGTCATGGGCTTGCGGACTCATCTCGTCGAGGTTCCGAGCGGCCCTTGCTCATCCCGGCTGGGGTGCTGTCGGGGATCTCGGTCTCTCAGGTGGGCGTCGTCAGCTCGTCGAACCGGGCTGCCGCCGCCGCGATGTCGGTGCCGTCGAACAGCTCGACGTGGTGGATGCGGCCGTCGCGGACGATGACCGTCCAGGTCTGGTCGCCCTCGGCCTCGAGGCCGCTCTCCTCATACCGGGCCGTCGATCGGACGGCGACGCCCCGGTCGTCGAGTCGGCGGACGTCGGTGATGAGCGACGACGTGGTCATCGAGGTCCGCGTGTTCTCGAGCAGGTCGTCCCGCGCCGACTGGTCGGCGCCGATCAACCGGCGGTGGTCGGCGTACGCGACGTCCTCGGCGATCAGCGCGTCCGTCACCGCGGTGTCGCGGTGGTTGAGGGCGTGGGTCGCCCGCATGACCAGCGCGTAGGTCTCACGGACCGCCGCCTCGTGCTCGACCAGCCACCACTCGTCGAGCTGGGCCTGGGCGGCCTCGAGGTCGGCGGCGGCGAACGAACCGACGTGGCTGACGAATCCGGCTGCGTCCAGGCCGGTGACCTGGACCCACTCTCGGGTCGAGCCGTCGGCGCCGGCCTCGAGCCGGTGCAGGCACCACCGGTCGCCGCGGATCGCCAGCGTCACGGCCTCCCGGGTCGCGCCGACCGAATGAGCGACCTCGAGCGCCGATCGGTAGGCGGCCACGCGGTCCCCGCCCACCGGTGAGCTCGGCCGGACGTCGACGTGGACGACCTCGTCGGCGAACAGGGCGACCGCCACCGCGTCGTCCTCGGCTCGGGCGGCCGTGACGAGGCGGTCGACCACCCGGGTCGCGGCGTTCGCCAGGTCGCCGTCCGTGGGTTCGGTCAGTTCGTCGAACCGTGCCAGGGCAGCGGCACCGTCGGCGTCGGTCTCGGCGTCGAACAGTTCGACCCGTTGCACCTCGCCGTCGGCGACCAGGAGCAGCGCCTGCATGCGGTCGTCGGTCGCCACGCCCTCGGGCCCCGCCCGGACGATCGTGGCGACGAGGCCCGCGCCGGTGAGGCGCTCGACGTCGGCGATCAGCGACGATCCCGGCGCGAGCGTCGGCCCGCCGGCATCCGCCGGCCGGTCGACGTCCAGGGCGCCTCTGTCGGCCCGCCGCCGGTGGTCGGCGACGACGGGGGCACGGGCCGGCGCCGCCTTGTCCCGAGCAGCGCTCCCGAGCCGGAACCGGCGCACGGCCTCGAGGACCGCACGGCGCGGGGCGTCGAGGCCGGACCCCCACCACTCATCGAGCAGCGCCTCGGCCCTCGCCAGGTCGTCGAGGTCGACGGTCGCGCTCCTGGTGTAGCGCTGGGTGTGGTCGACCTCGTTGACGCTCAGCCAGTCGATGGTCATGCCGTCGATGTCGACCCGGGCCCGGTTGAGGCACCACCGGTCGTCGCGCACCGCCACGGTCGTCGAGCGCCACACCCGTACCGACCCGGGATCGGCCGCCAGCGAGCGCGCGACGGTGGCCCAGGCCTCGGCGGGGGACCCCGAGACGATCCGGCGATGGTCGGTGACCACCGCGTCGGCCGTGCCCAGCGCCGCCGCCGCCTCGACGTCGTCGGCGTTCATCGCGGCGATGAAGGCGTCGACCGAGCGCGCCGCGGCGTTGACCCGGACGGGGAGGTCGTCACCGCCCGTCAGCTCGTCGAAGCGGGCCAGTGCGGCCTGCTCCTCGGCGACGTCGACCATCTCGACGCGCCGCGCCCGACCGTCCACGACCTCCACCACCCACCACGCCGGGAACTCGGCCGCGACGCCGCCGACCTCCTGGTGGGTCACGGCGAGGAACAGGGCCCCCCGGCTGTTCAGCCGTGGGACGTCGGCGATCATCGTCGTCTGGCCGGGGACGTTGCGTCCGGGGACCAGGTCGACCATGGTCGTCTGGTCGACCCGCCCCGCGCCGATGAGCTGGCGGTGATCGACCAGCTCGAAGTCCTCGGTGGTCAGTGCCACCAGGCCATCGGTGTCGAGGTGGTCCTGGGCGTCCCGAGCCGCGGCGAGGCACTCGAACACGTCACGAGGGCCCGGCGGCAGCGTCGCCAGCCACCACTCGTTCAGGAGGGCTTCGATGCCGGCGAGGTCGTCGACGTTGCAGATACCGGTCCTCGTCACCCGGCCCGAGTCGTCGACGCCGAGCGCGTTGAGGAACTCGACGACCAGGCCGTCGAAGTCGAGGGTGGCCCGGCTGACGCACCAGTGCTGGTCACGCACTGCGATGTGGGTCAGCGTCCAGACGGGCCGGCCCTCACCGACCATCGAGCCGATCACCTCCGCCCAACGGGCGTCGGGCGAGTTGGTCAGCGGGCTGCGCTGGTCGACACGCAGCACCTCGTCGGCGCTGATCGCCATCACCCCGTCGAAGTCGCCCGCGGTCAAGGCGGCGGCGAGGGTGTTCGCCGTCCTCGTCGCGAGGTTCCGGCGGATGGCGCCCGTTCCCGTCCGGCCTCGCAGCTCGTCGAAGCGGGCGAGCGCGGCTGAGCGCTCGGTGGCCTCGAAGACCTCGACGTGCCCGACGCGGCCGTCGGCGCCGGACGCGAACACCCACCACGAGTGGAACTCCACCTCGACGCCGTCGACCTCCTGGCGGCTGACTCCGAGCAGGACGGCGCCGCTTGCGTCCAGGTGGGCGACGTCGAGGGCGGCGGTGGTCTGGCCGGGGGCGCGCCGCTCCTCGGCGGTGGCGATCAGACCGGGCTGGTCGAGGTCGCCCAGGCCGACGAGGGACCGGTGGTCGCGGAACTGCAGGTCCGGCGTGGTGCACTCGGTCATCGCCGCCAGGTCGCCGGCGTCGTAGGCGGCGCCGAGGGCCTCCACCCGCCGCCACGCCGACCGGGTCGCGTCCGGTTCCTCCTCGAGCCACCACTCGTTCAGGCACGCCTCGGCGTCGCCGAGCCGCTCCACGTCGTAGAACGCCAGCCGCACGATGACCCCGTCTGCGTCCACCTCGACCACGTCGAGGAAGGGGACGTCGAGGCCGGACTCCGTCTCGAGGACGTCGTGGTGCAGCGACCAGCGCTCGCCCCGCACGGCCACGGCCCGGGTGGCACCCCGCACGAGCCGCTCGGCGAGGACGTCAGGGGCCAGGGACGAGCGGAACTCGGCGAGCCCGTCGTAGTGGGCCATGGCGACGACCCGCCGATCCCAGACCTGGATCGACGGCGCCAGGCCGGCGTAGCTCCGGGGCGTCGTGCCGGTGGCGGCGATGAACCGCGTGTAGCTGCGGCTGGCGGCGTTGTCCCGCAACCGGCCCGCAGCCGCCGGTTCGGGTGGGGACGGCGGGGCGCTCCTCCCGGCGAGGGCCCCCCCGGCCAGGCCGACGAGCGCCGTGGCTCCCTTGAGGCGGTAGAGCCGGTCGGCCTCGACCGCCGCGCCGCGAGCGGCCTCGACGTCGCCGGCGGCGGCACAGGCCCGGGCGACCGCCGCGTGAGCGTTGGCGAGGTCGATGACCACGTCGGAGCCCGCCAGCCGCTCGACCGCGGCCCGGGCGGAGGCCACCGCCGCCTCCGTGCGGCCCTGGGCCAGCAGGACGTCGGCCTGCACGCAGCGGGCCACCACGACGGACTGCGGGTTCTGACCGGCGAGCGCGGCGGCCCGGGTGGCCAGGTCCCCGGCCTCCTCGACGCGCCCCTGGAGCAGGAGCGACCGGGCGAGGTGGGCCGTCGCCTGGCCGAGGTCGGCGCCGATCCCGAGACGAGCGAGGCCGTCGGCGGCGAGGCGCAGGTGGGGCTCGGCCCCGGAGGGGTCGCCGGCGAGCAGGGCGATGATCCCCGCGTACAGCTCGGTGACCAGCAGGTCCTGGTGCAGGCCCAGTTCCTCGCACACCCGGCGAGCGTCGGCGATCAGCCGCTCGGCGGTGTCGAAGCGGCTCCGGAGCGCCTCGAGCACGCCCTGGCACCGCCACGACGTCGCCTCCACCGCCGGCGAGCCGTTGGTGATGCGGACCAGGCGCACCACGTCGAGGCACCGACCCCCTGCCTGGGGGACGGGGCTCGGGCCCCACAGCGCCGCCTGGGGGGCGGCGCCGAGGACGGCGGAGATGCGGCGACGGTCGTCGGCCTCGCGGGCCGCCGCCAGCGAGCGGTCGAGCTCGGCCTCGCCGTCGGCGACCCGGGCGAGTCGGACCAGCAGCAGGGCGCGGACCTGGCGGGCCTTGGCGACGCCGGCGGGGTCACCCAGTCGGGCGAGCCGCTCGGCGGCCGCGCCGACCGACACCTCGGCTTCGGCCAGGCGCTCGGGGTCGCTGAGGGCGACGACCTCGCCGGCGAAGCAGTCGGCCCACGCCGTGGTGCGCTCGTCGCCGCTCGCCGCCAGCTCGGTCAGCGGCTCGATGGCCCCGGCGACGTCGCCCACGCCGAGCAGGGCCTCGCAGGCGAGCAGGAGGAGCTCGTCCCGACCGGTGGCGTCGACCGGGAGGAGCGCCAGGGCCCGGACGGCGAAGGCGCCCGCGGCGGGGAGGTCGTCGCGGGCCAGGGAGCCGGCGGCGGCGACCTGGAGCAGCGCGGCGGCACGCCGGCCGAGCGCCGCGGTGTCGGCGTCGTCGAGGCCCAACTCGAGGCGGTAGCGGTACGCCTGCTCGAGGTGGTGGGCGATGGCGGCCTCGTGGTCGCCGGTGAGGCTGACCGACGTGCGCTCGGTCCACTCGCCGGCGCGCTGGTGGAGCAGGGCCCTCGTCTTCTTGAGCAGGCGCCGGTAGGCGGCGTCGCGGATCAGGATGTGGTGGAACCGCAGGACCGGCTCGTCGCCGCGGTAGGTGCCGGTGGACTCGATGACGTCCTTGCGGCGCAAGCGCTCGAGGGTGGCGGCGACGGCCGCGGTGGGGAGGCCGGCCAGGTCCGCCACCGCGCCGAGCGCGAACTCCGGGCCCACCACCGCGGCCAGCTCGATCAGGCGGCGCTCGTCCGGGGGGAGGCGCTCCACCCGGGTCGCCAGCAGCGACTGGATCGTGGGCGGCACCTCGACCGCCTCGAGGTCGACGGTGAGGTCCCAGCCGTCCTCGGCGCGGACGAGGATGCCGTCGTCGACGAGCATCCGCACCAGCTCCCGGACGAACAGGGGGTTGCCGTCGGTCGAGGTGCCGAGGCGGTCGGTGAGCTCGGACGGCAGCGCGGCGCCGAGGAGCTCGGCGGCCAGCCGTCGGGTCGCGGCGGCGTCGAGGCCGCCGACCGTCACGACCGCTCGGACGCGGCGACCCGCCTCGGCCAGCGCCGGGCGGACCTCGCGGATCTCGGGGCGGGCCAGGTTCACGATCACCACGGGCGCGCCGACCCACTTGCCGAGGTGCTCGATCAGGTCCAGTAGTCGGGGCTCGGCCCACTGGATGTCGTCGATGACGAGCACCAGGGGTCGATCGGCGGCGAGCTGCTCGCACAGCCGGCGCACCGCGTAGAAGGCCTCCTCGGTCGACGGGGCCGGGGCCGCGCCGACGAAGCTGGCCAGCAGGTCGACGAGGCGGGGCGCCTCCGGGAGCGAGGGCCCGAGGAGCTGGGCGATCCCGGCGCGCTGCTCGTCGTCGGGCTGGCTGACGCTCAGCCCGGCTGCCGCCCGGACGAGGTCGGCGATCGGTGCGAACGTGGTCGCGCCGGCCTGCTCGCAGCGGAGGTCGTACGCGACCACCTCGCCGCCGTGGCGGTCGACGAACTCGGCGGCGAGGCGGGTCTTGCCGACCCCGGGAGCGCCGATCGCCGTCACGACGACAGCGGTGCCCGCCTCTCGGGCCTGGCCGAGGGCGTCGGCGAGCACCGCGAGCTCGTCGTCGCGACCCACGAACGGCGTCGCCGCCTCAGCCGCGGGCGCCAGGACCCCGTTCGCCAGGAACGTCGCGAGGGGCTCGGCCTTGCCCCTGGCCTCGACCTCGCCGCCGGGCGCGTAGTCGACCGTCGACCGGGTCAGGCGCCAGGTGGCCTCGCCCACGAGCACGCCACCCCGCGGGGCCGCCGCCTCGAGGCGGGCCGCGGTGTTCAGCACGTCGCCGACGAGGTCGGCGTCGCCGGCACCGGTGGCGACCTCGCCGGTGTTGACGCCGACGCGCAGCCCGAGGTCGGCGCCGTAGCGCTCGGCGACCCGGTCGCGGATGGCGGCGAATCGGCGCTGCAGCTCGAGGCCGGCGAGCACGGCGCGCTCGGCGTCGTCGGTGGCCACCTCGGGGAGGCCGAACGTCGCCATGACTCCGTCGCCGATGAACTTGGCCACCGTCCCGCCGTGGGACTCGATGGCCTCCTTCGAGACCGCGTGGTACTCGGCGAGCGTCTCACGAGCGGTCTCGGCGTCGACGCCCTCCGCGAACGCGGTCGATCCCACCACGTCGCAGAACAGCACCGTGACGACCTTGCGCACCGCGTCGTCGAGGGGCGCCGTCGACGCTTCGGTGGGTCCCGGCTCGGTGGGTCGCGCCTCGGCCGTGGTGACGGGCACGCCGCACCCGTCGCAGAAGCGGGCGTCGGCCGCCAGCTCCCGCCGGCAGGCGGTGCAGGTGCGGACGAGGGCAGCGCCGCACGACGCGCAGAACCGCGCGTCGTGCCGGTTCTGGTCGCCACACCTCTCGCACGTCACGAGCCCGTCCCCCCCCTCCCGTCACGACCATGTTGCCAGCCATGTGCTGAGACGGCGGGTGAACGCTGGGGAGTGGCAGGACCGTGTGGGCGGCGAAGGCCGCGGTCCCACAGCTCGTAGGTGGACGCGGGCCGCCAGAGGGTGACAGGCCGACCAGCACACGGGGGTGAGGACCCGTCGGGACCGCCGGCGGATCAGATGGTCGGGGGTTCGGGTCGCTTCGAGGGCGCTGGGTGGTCCCCGCCGATCACTGGGCCCGCTCCCGTACGACGGTGGCGATGTCGAGTCGGGCCACGGCTCGAAGACCCGGCCATTGAGACAGCAGGGTGGTGACCATGATGGCCACGGCGGCGAGGAACAGCGTGGTCCACCGCATGTGCAGGCTGAAGTCGAACAGGTCGGACGTGTAGCTCGCCATGAACAGCGCCGAGACGGCGTAGCCGATGGCGAGGCCGATCGGCAGGCCGATGACGGTGAGCAGCAGGTTCTCACCGGTGATCAACCGGTTCACCTCGCGGGCGGTGAGGCCGTTGGCGCGCATGGTCGCCAACTCCACCGAGCGCTCCGAGATGTTCACCGAGATCATGTTGAACAACAGTGCGAAGGCCATGGTCCCGCCGAACACCAGCATGATGCCGACGAACACGTAGAAGAACGACATGGCGGCGTCGACCACCTCGAGGATGGCCTTCGAGCTCACCACCGCGGCGATGTCGGGGAGGTCGAAGAGACGGGACTGGACCTGATCGGCGTCGGCGCCTTCGTCGTAGATGGCCATCACCGAGGTGAGCGACGGCGATTCGAGTTGGTCGGTGCCGACCGGTGGGCTGGCGCCGGCGAGGAGATCCTCGAGCTCGGGCTGCGCCATGTAGAGGTAGGTGCCCAGGGGCTCGTCCACGAACCCGGCGATGGTCGTGTCGATCGACGTGCCGAGCGCCGGGAACGAGATCGTGACGTGGTCCCCCTGGTCGGCGCCGATCAGGCCCTTCACCGATGACCCCGCCAGCACGCCGGCGTCGGGCAATGACACCCGTCCCGACGAGGTGACGAAGGTGTGCATGGCCGTGTCCTGCTCGAAGCCCTGGAGTTGGGTGGCGTACTGCTCGTCCCCGTCGGCGATGGTGGCCGAGACCGCCACGACGGGTTCGGCGGCGCGCACACCGTCCGTCCCGGCGACCGTCGCCACCACCGAGTCGTCGACGGTGGTGGCGAAGAAGGCCTGGGCGTCGTTGTGCTGGATCGTGTCGAACTGCTCGTCGACGAGGATCTGGGTGGTGTCGAGCATGCCCCACGACACCAGGATGAGGGTGAGCGCGAGCACGACCCCGGCGACGGTCGAGGCGCTCCTGCGCGCGTTGCGGCCGATGCCGCGGACGGACATGCGCCACCGGATCGGCAGGCGGCGCAGTGGAGGGACGAGACGCTCGACGAGGCTGGGCCCCGAGCTGGATGTGGGTTGGCTGCCCCGCATGGCCTCGGCCGGGCTGACCTTGACCGCCGCCCGTGCGGGAGCCAGGGCGGACAGCGAGCCCATCACCACGCCGAACACGACGCCCAACAGTGGCGTGAGCGGGTAGAACCCGGCCACGGTGTCGGGGATGCTGAGGGCACTGGTGTACGCGCCGGTCATCAGGTTGCCGAGGATGACGCCGGCGATCGCGCCGATGACCGATCCTGTCAGACCCACGGCCAGCCCGTAGCCGAGGACGTGGCGCCGGATGGGGCGGCGACCGAGGCCGTTCGCCATGAGGGTGCCGATCTGGCCGCGCTGGGCGTGCACGATCCGGTTGATCAGGATGAAGGTGGCCATCCCCGCCGCGGTCAGGAAGAGCAGTGGGAACATGAAGGAGAGCTCGCCGAAGCCATGTACGTCCTCACTCAGCGCGGCGTTCGAGGGCTGGTCCGCCTGCGTCTGCACGTCCGCGGCGCCGGCCGCGGTGGCGGCCCGACCGAGCGCGGCGTCGAGCGACGCGGTGTCGGTGCCGTCGCCGTAGCGCACGAGTGCCTGGTCGACCCTGCTCGTCGCGGGGGCCTGCTCGGCGAGATCCTCGGGCACGAACAGCACCCCGAAGTCGTCTGGTGTCGTGAACAGCTCCTGGCGGCTGCGCGCCGGCCACAGGTACTCTGGTGACACCGCGGCGCCGAGGACCTCCACCTCGGTGGGGGTGCTCCCGAGGAACACCTGGATCGTGTCGCCGGGGCTCAGGTCGAAGTGGTCGTACATGTGCTGCTCGACGAGCACGCCGTCGGGTCGGCCCGACGACAGGTAGGACCCGGTCTCGATCTGCACCTTGTCCACCGCAGGTTGGTCGTCGGTGGGCATCCCGACGATGCGTCCGTAGAGCCGATGGTTCTCGCCCACGACCACAGGGAGGTCCGCCTGCACCCGCCTCGTGGTCGCGACGACGCCGGTGGTCGAACCGGCGGCCCGGGTGAACGACGCCAGGTCGCCCCCGGCGACGGTCAGGTCGGCGAAGTCGAGCTGGTCGTAGGTCCGCTCGTACGACCGGGTCAGGTTGCGGAACGAGTCGAACGAGGCGCCGTAGAGCGTCACCCCGACGATGATCGTGACGATCACCGCGGCGAACTGCCACTTCTGGCGCGTGATGTCTCGTCGGAGCTTGCGCCGGAGGATGCTCATCGCCCCGGGGTCCCCACCCCCGTCGGTGGGCCCGGCGCGGTCACCACTCGAGGTCTCCGGGATCCACCGGCGCCGCCTGCTGCACGACGTCGGTGAGGTGGCCGTCCCGCAGACGCATCACGCGGTCGGCCATCTGGGCGATCGTGTTGTTGTGGGTGACGGTCAGGACGGTCCGGCCGTGCGCGCACACCCCGCGCAGGAGGGCGAGCACCTGGCGGCCGGTCTCGAGGTCGAGCGAACCGGTGGGCTCGTCGCACAGGAGGACGGGCGGGTCCTTGACGAGGGCTCGGGCGATGGCGACCCGCTGCTGCTCGCCACCGGAGAGCTGGCCGGGGAAGTGGTCCACCCGATCCTCGAGCCCCACCTCGGCCAGCCTCGCGCGGCTCCGCGCCGCCGAGTCGTCGCGAGAGCTCAGCTCGGCCACCAGTTGCACGTTCTCGAGGGCCGTGAGGGTCGGCACCAGGTTGTAGAACTGGAACACGAAGCCGACCTTCTCGCGCCGGAAGTCGGTCCGACCGTCGGCGTCGAGACCGTCGACCTCCACCGCGTCCACCACGAGGGATCCGCTCGTCGGCTCCTCGATGGCGCCGATCATGTTGAGCGTCGTCGTCTTCCCGCTGCCGCTCGGGCCCAGCAGGACGACGAACTCACCTCGTTCGATCTCGAAGTCGATGCCGTTCACCGCTCGCACGAGCGTCTCACCCTGTCCATACGTCCTGGTCAGGTTGCGGACGGTGACGGCCATGCCTGTCACACCGGCACCAGTCATGCCCTCCTGCGTAGCACTCCGGCCCCGCGGATGATCGACGGCGATGCCCCGACGACCCCACCCTGGCGGCATCGGACAGCCGCGTCCAGGCACGCCGTACCCACATCCTGCCCACCAGGTCGGTTCGAACAGACCCACCTCGGCCGACCGATGTGACGGGAGGCACAGATCCGAGGGGTATCCGGCCAGGGCCATCTCTGCGATGATCGCCTGGATCGACCAGCCGGGGGGGCCGGGATGTCAGGACGGCGGGGGGCGGATACGAGGCGTGAACGGGTGGCTTCGGTCGTCGTGGTGGCGCTCGTCGCCTTCGGACTGGGGGTCGTCGCGCCGGCGGCGCCGGCGGCGGCGGACGGCAACGAGGCGCCGGGCGCGCCGGCGGCGGCCCGCTCGATCAGCACCGGTGGCGCCCACTCGTGCGCGGTCCTGCCCACTGGGCGGGTCAAGTGCTGGGGGTCGGGTGCCAACGGGCGGTTGGGGCAGGGGTCGACCGCGTCCTTGGGCGACGCCGCGGGGGAGATGGCGGCGTTGCCGCCGGTGGACCTGGGCGCGGGCCGGACGGCCACGGCGGTCACCACCGGCGGCGCCCACACGTGTGCGTTGTTGGACGACGCCACGGTGAAGTGCTGGGGTGCCGGTGGGAACGGGCGGTTGGGGCAGGGCTCGACCGCGGACGTCGGTGACGGTCCGGGCGAGGTGGCGGCGCTGCCGCCGGTGTTCCTGGGGTCGGGCCGGACGGCCACGGCGGTCACCGCGGGCGACGCGCACACGTGTGCCTTGTTGGACAACGGGACGGTGAAGTGCTGGGGGTTCGGTGCGAGCGGCCGGTTGGGGCAGGGCTCGACGGCGGACCTCGGTGACGATCCGGGGGAGATGCTGGGTCTGGCGCCGGTGAACCTCGGCGCGGGGCGCACCGCCACGGCCATCTCGGCCGGCGGATCGCACACGTGTGCGTTGTTGGACGACGGTACGGTGAGGTGCTGGGGCTTCGGGTTCAGCGGGGCCTTGGGGCAGGGCTCGACCGCCGACCTCGGAGACGCACCGGGGGAGATGGCGGGTCTGGCGCCGGTGAACCTCGGTGCCGGCCGGACGGCCACGGCGATCTCGGCCGGCACCGAGCACTCCTGCGCGTTGTTGGACGACGGGTCGGTGAAGTGCTGGGGTGCCGGCGGTTCCGGCCGGTTGGGCCAGGACTCGGTGGCCAACCTGGGTGATGCGGCGGGCGAGATGGCGGCGTTGGCACCGGTGAACCTGGGGGCGGGGCGCACGGCGACGGCCATCTCGGCGGGCGGGGCGCACACGTGCGCATCGTTGGACGACGCCTCGGTGAAGTGCTGGGGTGCCGGCGGCTTCGGCCGGCTGGGTCAGGGCTCGGTCGCGACCCTGGGTGACGCAGCCGGGGAGATGGCCGCGTTGGCGCCCGTGGATCTCGGTGCCGGGCGTACCGCCGACGCCATCACGACCGGCGAGTTCCAGTCGTGTGCCGTGTTGGACGACGCGTCGGTCAAGTGCTGGGGGCGCGGCACTGACGGGCGGTTGGGTCAGGGCTCGGTCGCCGATCTGGGCGACCAGGTCGGGGAGGTGGCGGGGCTGACGCCGGTGCTGCTGCTCACCCCGTCGCTCGCGGTCACGCAGACCGCCGACCGGGTCACGGCCCGGGTCGGCGACCCCATCACCTTCTCCATCACGGTGGCCAACACCGGGAGCGCCACGTTGACCGGCGTCACCGTCGCCGACCTCAACGCCCCCGGTTGCAACGGGCCGGTGCCAGATCTGGCCGTTGGCGAAGAGCGCAGCGTCAACTGCTCGTACACCGCGACGTCGGCCGATCTCGGCAGGTACACGAACGTGGCGACCGCCGACAGCGCCCAGACCGCACCGGTGGACTCGAACCAGGTCGTGGTCGCGGTGACGCCGCTGACCCAGATCGCCGCCGGTGGCGCCCACACGTGCGCCGTGGTCGAAGACGGCTCGGTGCGGTGCTGGGGCTCCGGTGCCAGCGGCCGGCTGGGCTACGCCAACACCAACAACATCGGCGACAACGAGGTGCCGGGGCTGGTGGGCCCGGTGAACGTGGGCGCCGGGCGGACGGCGGTGTCGGTGACCGCCGGCGATGCGCACGCGTGCGCGTTGTTGGACGACGGCTCGGTGCGGTGCTGGGGTCTCGGTAGCGACGGGCGGCTGGGGTACGACAACCAGAACAACATCGGCGACAACGAGGTGCCGGGGTCGGTCGGCCCCGTGCAACTGGGAGCGGGCCGGAGGGCGGTGTCGGTGACGGCCGGCGGCGCGCACACGTGCGCGTTGTTGGACGACGGCACGGTGCGCTGTTGGGGGCTCGGCGCCGACGGCCGGTTGGGCTACGCCAACACGACGTCGATCGGCGACGACGAGAAGCCGGGCACGGTGGGCCCGGTCGACCTGGGGGCGGGGCGGACGGCGGTGTCGGTGACCGCGGGCGGCGCGCACACGTGCGCGTTGTTGGACGACGGCTCGGTGCGTTGTTGGGGGCTCGGCGCCGACGGCCGGTTGGGCTACGGCAACACGAACAACGTCGGCGACGACGAGGTGCCGGGGTCGGTGGGCCCGGTGGACCTGGGGGCGGGGCGGACGGCGGTGTCGGTGACCGCGGGCGGCGCGCACACGTGCGCCTTGTTGGACAACGCCACGGTGCGTTGCTGGGGGAGCGGCCAGTTCGGACAGCTGGGGTACGGGAACACCAACAACATCGGGGACGACGAGACCCCCGGGTCGGTGAACCCCGTGGTGGTCGGGGGCACGAACCTGGCCATCGCTGCCGGCGACTTCCACACGTGCGCGATCAAGGCCGACCGCTTCATTCGTTGCTGGGGCAGTGGTGCCGCCGGCCGGTTGGGCAACGGGAACCAGAACGACATCGGCGACGACGAGATCGCTGCGTCCGGAGGCACGGTGGACCTGGGCGACTACTCGGTGTCGGTGACGGCCGGCGGCGCGCACACCTGCGCGTTGTTGGTCAACGGCACGGTGCGTTGCTGGGGCCTCGGTCTGTTCGGCCGGCTGGGGTACGCCAACCAGAACAGCATCGGGGACGACGAGTCGCCGGGATCGGTGGGCCCGGTGCGCCTGGGGGCGGGGCGGAGGGCGGTGGTCGCGGGCGACGCCCACACGTGCGCGATCTCGGGCGCCGGTTCGGTGCGGTGTTGGGGCCTCGGCGCCGACGGCCGGTTGGGCTACGCGAACACGGCGTCGATCGGCGACGACGAGACGCCGGCGGCGGTGGGCCCGGTCGACGTGGGGGCGGGGCGGACCGCGTTGGCGGTGACCGCCGGCAGCGCCCATTCGTGCGCCGTCTTGGACGATGGCTCGGTGCGCTGTTGGGGCTCCGGAGCCAGCGGCGAGTTGGGGTACGGGAACACGGCGTCGATCGGCGACGACGAGACGCCGGGGTCGGTGGGTCCGGTGAACCTGGGGGCGGGGCGGACGGCGGTGGCCGTCACCGCCGGCGACAAGCACACGTGCGCGTTGTTGGACAACGGTTCGGTGCGCTGTTGGGGCGACGGCTCCAACGGCCGGTTGGGGTACGGGAACACGGCGTCGATCGGTGACGACGAGTCGCCGGGGTCGGTCGGTCCGGTGAACCTGGGGGCGGGGCGCACGGCGGTCGCGATCGCGGCCGGCGGCGCGCAGACCTGCGCGTTGTTGGACAACGGTTCGGTGCGTTGTTGGGGCCTCGGCTCCGACGGCCGGCTGGGCTATGCCAACACCAACAACATCGGCGACGACGAGGTGCCGGGGTCGGTGGGCCCGGTGAACCTGGGGGCGGGCCGATCCGCGGTGTCGGTGACCGCCGGTGACGCGCACACCTGCGCGTTGTTGGACGACGGTTCGGTGCGCTGTTGGGGCTCCGGTGCCGGCGGCCAGTTGGGGTACGGGAACACGACGTCGATCGGTGACGACGAGACGCCGGGGTCGGTGGGCCCGGTGAGCCTGGGGGCGGGGCGCACCGCCGTGGCCGTGACCGGCGGCGACAAGCACACGTGCGCGGTGCTGGACGACGGTTCGGTGCGCTGTTGGGGCGACGGCTCCAACGGTCGGCTGGGGTACGGGAACAGCACGACGATCGGGGACAACGAGACGCCGGGGTCGGTGGGCCCGGTCGACCTGGGGGCGGGCCGGACCGCGGTGTCGGTGACGGCCGGCGTCGCCCACACCTGCGCGTTGTTGGACGACGACACGGTGCGCTGCTGGGGGCTCGGCGCCGACGGCAGATTGGGCTACGCCGACCAGAACAACATCGGCGACAACGAGACGCCGGGGTCGGTGGGCCCGGTGATCCTCACCCCGGTGCCGGCGCTGTCGGTCGCCGCGTCGGCGGACGAGACCGCGGTGGTGTCCGGCGACACCGTCCACCTGCACGTGACCGTGACCAACACGGGCAACGTGGCGTTGACGGGCGTGACGATCTCCAGCGTCGACGCGCCGGACTGCGCGGTCGCTCCCTTCGTCCTGGCCATCGGCGCCGACCAGACGGTGGACTGCACCTACACCGCCACGGTCGGGGACGCGCCGGTCTACCGGTTCTCGGTGTCGGTGGTGAGCGCCGAGGTGACGACGCCGGTGACCTCGAACGAGGTCGAGGTGGCGGTGCGCCCGGCCACGGCGTCGGAGCTGGTGACCGCGGGCGGCACCCACTCGTGTGCGATCCTGCCGACGGGGCACGTGAAGTGCTGGGGTTCCGGCTTCAACGGGCAGTTGGGGCAGGGGTCGACGGCGGACGTGGGTGATCAGCCGGGGGAGATGGCGGCGTTGGCGCCGGTGAACCTGGGGGCGGGGCGCACGGCGACGGCGGTGTCGGCCGGTGAAGGTCACACGTGCGCGTTGTTGGACGACGGCTCGGTGAAGTGCTGGGGCACCGGCGCGAGCGGGGTGCTGGGGCAGGGGTCGACGGCGAACCTCGGTGATCAGGGGGGGGAGATGGCGGCGTTGGCTCCGGTGAACCTGGGGGCGGGGCGCACGGCGACGGCGATCTCGGCCGGGAGCGTGCACACGTGCGCGTTGTTGGACGACGGCTCGGTGAAGTGCTGGGGGCGCGGCACTGACGGGCGGTTGGGGCAGGGGTCGACCGCGAATCTGGGTGATCAGGGGGGGGAGATGGCGGCGTTGGCTCCGGTGAACCTGGGGGCGGGCCGCACGGCGACGGCGATCTCGGCGGGTGCGTCGCACACGTGTGCTTTGTTGGACGACGGTTCGGTGAAGTGCTGGGGATCGGCGTTGACCGGGCAGTTGGGGCAGGGGTCGACCGCAAACCTGGGTGATCAGCCGGGGGAGATGGCGGCGTTGGCTCCGGTGAACCTGGGGGCGGGGCGCACGGCGACCGCGATCTCGGCCGGAAGCTTGCACACCTGTGCGGTGCTGGACGACGGCACGGTCAAGTGCTGGGGCTACAACGCCAGTGGGCAGTTGGGGCAGGGGTCGACGGCGGACGTGGGTGATCAGCCGGGGGAGATGGCGGCGTTGGCGCCCGTGGACCTCGGGGCGGGCCGGACCGCAGTGACGATCTCGGCAGGCCTCCTGCACACGTGCGCGTTGTTGGACGACGCCACGGTGAAGTGCTGGGGCTCCGGCGCGAACGGTCGTCTGGGTCAGGACTCGACCGCCACCTTGGGTGATGAGCCGGGGGAGATGGCGGCGTTGGCGCCGGTGGACCTGGGGGCGGGGCGCCTCGGCACCGCCGTGGACGCAGGCTTCACCCACACGTGCGCGGTGTTGGACGATGCGTCGGTCAAGTGCTGGGGCAATGGTGGCAACGGTCGTCTGGGTCAGGACTCGACCGCCTCCCTGGGTGATGAGCCGGGGGAGATGGCGGCGTTGGCGCCCGTGGATCTCACGCTGCCACCCTCAGGCGTGGCGGGGACGGTCACCGAGGTGGGGTCGGGGGCTCCGTTGGGCGGCGTGTGGATGGCGGTGTTGCGGACGGCGGACTTCTCGGTCGCGGCGGGGGCGGTGGCGGACGGTTCGGGTGCGTTCGCGGCCGACCTGGCGCCGGGGACGTACTTCCTGTACCTGGTGGACCCGTCGGGGGTGCACCCGGCGGGGTTCTTCGGGGCGCCGACGTTGGTGACGGTGACCGAGGGGGTGGTGGTGCGGGCGGACCCGACGATGGTGTCGCTGCGGGGGTCGATCACCGCGACGGTGACCGAGGCGGGGACGGGTGATCCGATCGCGGGTGTGTGGGGGCTGGCGCTGTCGGGGTCGGCCGCGAACGCGGGGGCGACGGAGCTGGTGGTCGACGGTGACGGCTCAGGTGCGGTGGCGTTGACGGGCCTGGTGCCCGGGAGCCACTTCGTCGGCTTCGTGGATCCGACGGGTACCCACGAGACCCGGTTCTTCCCGGACTCGCCGAACGTCCCCGACGCGACGATGGTGGGTGTGACCGCGGGCCAGGCGTCGATCGCCGACGCGGCGCTGCCACCGCAGGTGGCGGTGGGGACCGGTGCGGTCATCTCGGGGACGGTGACCGAGGAGGGGACCGGCGTACCGATCGCGTCGGCGCGGGTGGTGGCCCTGCGGGCGGCGGACTACCGGATGGTGCGGGGGGCGACCGCGGACGGGTCGGGTCACTACGAGCTCGACCTGGCGCCGGGTGAGTACAAGTTGGCGGTGCTCGACGGCGCCGGCGGCCACGAGATGGAGTGGTTCGACGATCTCGGGTCGACCGAGCTGGGCTCGGCGGTGTCGGTGACCGCGCCGGGAACCGCGGACGCGGCGTTGGCGTCGACGCGTGGCGCGGTTGCCGGCACCATCACCGACGACCCATCCGGTGATCCCCTCGAGGGGGCGTGGGTCATCGCGATCGGCCCGTCGGGGATAGCGGGTGGGGCGGTGACCGCCGTTGACGGCACCTACCGCGTCGACGGGCTCGCCACGGGCACGTACCGGGTGACGGTCGCGGACCCCGTCGGGGGTCGCCGCCAGGAGTTCTACGACGACGCGGTCGACGTCGGTGGGGCGGTCCCGCTGTCGGTCGTCGCCGGCGGCACGGTCACCGTCGACGCCGCGCTCGCCCTGCCCCCGCCCTGAGGTCAGCCCGCCCGGTAGCGGAGGGCCACGGCGCCGGAGCGGAACTCGCGACGATCGACCAGCTCGAGCTCGAGGTGCTCGCGGAGGCCGTCGAGCAGCCGCGGACCGTGGCCGGCCACGAAGGGCTGCACGAGGAACTCGTACTCGTCGATCAGGCCGAGGTCGGCCAGGGCCCGGGGGAGGGTCACGCCGCCCACGTGCAGGAGGTCGCCGGGCTGCTCCTTCAGGGCTCGGACGGCGTCACCCAGGTCACCCTGCAGGAGCTCGGCGTTCCAGTCGACCTGGTCGAGGGTGCTCGACACCACGTACTTCTTGGCGCCGTCGATGGCTTCGGCGAAGGGCAGCAGCTCGTCGTCGATCCAGTCGGGCCAGGTGCCCGTCGCCGGCCGGCGCCACGCCTCCTGCATCATCTCGTAGGTCACCCGGCCGAGGAGCAGCGCGTCGGCCTGCTCCATCTGGGCGGCCCAGTAGGCGTGCGACTCGGCGTCCGGGACGGGCCCGGCCTCGTGGTCGCAGCAGCCGTCGAGGGTGACGTTGATCGCGTACTTGAGTGGTCTCATGGGCTGGTCTCCCTCACGGATGGCCCCGGACGGGGCGCAGGCACCTGGCGGACGCTACTGAGACGACCGCCGCCACCCCTTCTCATCGATCCGGCGCTCGTCGGCGCTGGCGCTGGTAGTCGGCGAACAGCTCAGCCGCCGCCGGATCCGACGCCGAGGCGCTCCAGAGGATCTGGTAGAGGTCGTTGCTCCGCACGTTGATGGCGACCGCGATGGCGACGAACCCGGCGAGGAGCGCGACGGCGTCGGGCTCGTCGAGGAGCGTGGCCACCTCGGTGCGCTGCGGCACCGGGATCGGCTGGTCGTCACCGCCGATCGAGGTGTCGAGCAGGGCGTGCAGGATCCCGAGCTTCGAGGAGAACAGGCGGTACACCGTCGGCGCGGCCCCGGCCTAGAGCGGGTCACCGTCACCGGGTCAGGGGGTCGGTCTGGACAGTCCCGTCGGTGTCAGCCGGCCGTCACGAGCCCGCCGCTGACCTGATCGCCAAACCCCCGTAGACTCCTCCCGGGTTCGAGACGACGCGGGAGTCCAGTGCATGGCTGTTCCGACGATCCAGGGCTACTCCGATCTCGTTCAGGTTGCCAAGGGCGGCTTCGGCATCGTGTACCGCGCCCGTCAGGATCGTCACGGCCGGATCGTCGCGCTCAAGGTGCTGCTCGTCGACGTGCTCGACGAGCGGGCCCGCATGCGCTTCGAGCGGGAGTGCCAGGCCATGGGCAGCCTGTCCTGGCACCCGAACGTGGTCGCACTCCACGATTCCGGCGTCACGCCCGACGGCCAGCCCTTCATCGCCATGGAGTTCCTCGACGCCGGCTCGCTCGGCGACCGACTCACCGGAGGCCCGCTGCCGTGGCCCGAAGCGGTCGCCGCCGCGGTGCAGGTCTCCGGGGCCCTGGGCGCGGCCCACGCGGCCCACATCCTCCACCGCGACCTCAAGCCCGAGAACCTGCTCGTCGGCCCGTTCGGCGAGATCAAGCTGGGTGACTTCGGGATCGCGTCCATCGAGGGCTCGACCCGAACGACGGCGGGCAACGCCTCGTTCACGGTGAACCACGTCGCACCCGAGATCCTGCAGGGACGACCGCCGGACGAGCGCTCCGACCTCTACAGCCTGTCCTCCACGATCACCACGCTCATCACCGGCACCGCACCGTTCGAGAAGGATGCCGACGAGCCCTTCGCGGTCACCATGGCCCGGGTCCTGCACACCCCGGCGCCCCGCCTCGCCTCGGTGCCGCCGGCCCTCGCCGACCTGCTCGCCGCGGCCATGGCCAAGGACCCGGCCGAACGACCGCCCAGCGCCGAGGTGTTCGGACGGAGTCTCCAGCAGATCCAGCGCGACAACGGATTGCCGGTCACCGAACTGCGGCTCTCGCGCACGACCGCCTCGCAACCGGCTCCTCCCGAGGAGCCCGACGCCCTCTCGCCCAGCCCGCCCTCCGAGGACGAGGGCACGGTCCAGATGCGCCCCCTGCCTCCCGCCGCGCCGCCGGCGCCGCCCGTGCCACCGCCCGCACCGGTGCCGCCCGCGCCGCAACCGGCGCCTCCGCCGGTGCCGGCACCGCACCCCACCGCACCTGCGCAACCGGTTGCGCCACCGCCGCAACCGGTCGGCGCACCGCCCGGACCGGTGCCGCCCGCGCCGCAACCGCCACCTCCGCCGCCGCCTCGGCCCGCTCCCGGGCCGCCGCCGCCTCCCGGGCCGCCGCCTGCGCCCCCGCCGGTGGGCGCGCCACCTCCGCCGTTCGCCCCGGCAGCCCCCGAGCGCAGCAACCAGGCAACGGTGCTGGCCGTGATCGCCGGGGTGGTGGTCGCGGTGGTCGTCGTGGGGCTCGTGGCCTTCGTGGCCACCCGCGGCGACGACTCGGCCGATCCGCCCACCACCACGAGCACGACCGAGCCCCCGCCCGAGCTGGTGTCGCCCGAGATCGCCGAGACCATCTCGGTCGGCGACTTCCCCCAGCTGCCCGCGGCCACCGAGGAGGACGTGTGGGTGGCCAACGGCTCGGATGGCACCGTCACCCGGATCGACGTCGCCACCAACGACGTCGTGGCCACCATCGACGTCGGCGCCGACCCGTTCGGGGTGGCGGCCACCGACGATGCGGTCTGGGTCACCAACGGTGACGACGAGACCGTGAGCCGCATCGATCCCGCCACCAACGACGTCGTCGCCACCATCGACCTGGATGGCAGGCCGCTCGACGTGGTCGCCGACGGGACCGACGTCTGGGTCTCGATCCCGGCCGACGACTCGGTCACGGTGATCGACGCCGACACGAACGACACCACCGACACGATCGACACGAACGCGCCGAACGGGATGGTGCTCGCCGGCGACGCGCTGTGGGTCACGAACTTCATCGACGGCACCGTCTCGCGCGTCGACCGGGAGACCAACGAGGTGACCGACGTGGTCGACGTCGGGAAGCACCCTGAGTTCGTCGCCGCGACCGACGACGCCATCTGGGTGACCAACCGTGCCGACGCCACCGTCAGTCGCATCGATCAGACCAGCTTCGACGTCGACGCAACCATCGACGTCGGCCAGTTCCCGTCCGGCGTGGCCACGGTGGGCGACGGCGTCTTCGTGGCCAACACCGTCGACGACACGCTGAGTCGGATCGATGCCACCACCAACGAGGTGACCGACACGATCGACACCGACGACGGCCCCTTCGGTGTCTCCGCGGCCGATGAGGTGGTCTGGGTCACCACCTCAGAGGTCGACAACGTGCAGCGCATCGAGGGTTCCGGCTGACCTCGGCCGTCCTGTCGCAGCAGCACTGCGGCGCTCGGCGTCGACCGCAACTTGGGTGAGGCCGTCCACCTGCGGGTGGGACCCGAGCGACGTGGCGCCTGATTCTGTTGCCGGGGCGACCGGATCGGGCGCCAGTTCGGGGAAGCGCGGGTCCTCGCCGCCTCGCTGAGTCCGGATGCGGCCCGCCCGGGCCTCGCTCGGTGGCGCACCGGCGTGCCGGCCACGAGCCGGTTGGCGACCTGCGCGCCGAGCAGGCGGAGCGGTCGGAGCAGCCGGCCGAAGGGTCCGGTCGAGACAGCGTCCGGCATCTCAGCCGGTTTCGTTGTGTCGAGACAGATTTCGGTCATTTCTCGTGGATGGACTTGCGAACGGGCGTTCGGCCGGGTAGGGTCAGGGTCGTTACACGCGCTGCCGTGTGAGAGCCAGGGCCATCACCGGTTTGGGTCGGTGGTGAGGTCCCACGGGCAACGGTTTGCAGTGACCACATGAACCTGTCTGTGGAACTGGAGACCCGCCATGCCTGGACTGCTGGAACGATTGGCCCGCCTCGAGGCCGACTACGACGAGTTGCTCGCGGAGGAGCTCGCCGGCGCGCCGGGGTTGGGTGAGGTGATGGTGGCGTTGGGTCGTGTGCGCAACAAGCACGACGCGTTGGATCTGAAGGCGGCGGGGGCGTTCGATGCGTCGAAGGAGTGGATGGGTAACGGGTCGCGGTCGGCGGCGGCGTGGTTGATGAGCGCGGGGCGGGAGCGTAGGGGGGTGCCGCAGCGGCGGGTGCGTCTGGCGCGGGCGTTGCGGGCCATGCCCCACACCGAACAGGCGTTGGCCGATGGGGAGATCACCCTGGAGCATGTGGAGTTGTTGGCGGGGTGCAACACCTCGGATCTGGCGGGGGTGTTCGCCGATTCGGAGCGGCGGCTGGTGGGCAGGGCCCGGGAGTTGCGCTTCGAGCGGTTCGCCGAGGAGTTGGTGTACTGGCGCGACATCGCCGACCCGGAGGGTGCCGACGACCGCGCCGAGCGGCAGTTGGCGGATGCGCGCTGGCATGCGTCGAAGTCGTTCGAGGGTCAGGTGCGGGCCGATGGGTGGCTGGACGCGGTCGGCGGGTC
>JBGAOY010000032.1:0-45531 GCA_044221555.1 Acidimicrobiales bacterium | reverse complement strand
GCTGCAGCTTCTGCTGCATGCCCTTCGAGAGCGCCGAAACCGGCTTCTTCGCCCACGCCGCGAGCTCGAACTCCTCGAGCAGCGCCACGGCCGCGGCGACGGCGACCGCCACGATGCGGTTCATGCGCCGCCGGCGGGCCTGCAGCGACACCACCGGCGCCGACGCGGCGACCACCTCGCGCGGCGTCAGGGTGGGGGTGGGGGCGGGGGCGGGCGCCGGTGTCGCAGCCGGACTGCCGTCGGTGTCGGCCACCGCCGCCGCGATCCGCGCCCAGAGGTGCGCTGGTGGGTCGACGCGGGCGAAGTCGCCGTCGTCCATCCGGCCCGCGATCCGGGCGATGCGCTCGATCGTCTCGGCCTCCGCACCTGCCTCCTCGTCGCCGTGGGGCACGTCACTCGGGTGCACTGTCGAAGCCTCCCAACTGATCGCGCCGCTTCTCGAGGCCACGGCGGATGTCGCTCCTCACCGTGCCCAGCGGCACAGGGCACCGCTCGGCGATCTGCGCGTGGGTGAGGTCCTCGAAGAAGGCCTCGGGTGCACGCACCCGGTCGCGCCCGTCGGGGCCCGCGGTCGTTGCCGCCGCCGGCACTTCGGTCATCACGGCCACGCTTACGACTTCGGTGCGGGGGTCCCCGGCGGATGCACCCGCGACCACGAACATCGCCCACCGGCCACCGGCCAGCACCCGACCTCGCCGCCGTTGGTGTCGAAGCCCTCGCCGCTCGCGGCCATCGATGCCGCGACCGCTGCCGGTGCGTTCCCGGCGCGCTGAACGCGCCGGGACGGGTCGTGGGCCAAGATGTCCGCCATGTCGGACAACCTGAGGATGCTGGGCGAGTACAGCGACGCCATGTTCCGCGGCGACGAGCAGGCGGTGTTCGAGTTCTGGGCGCCGGAGTTCATGAGCCACGTCACCGCCCGCGTGAACCCCGACGCGGTCGACACCGACGTGCGCAGCCACGAGGTGGTGTGGTGGAACCAGGTGCGCTCCGCCTTCCCCGACTTCCAGTTCACCGTCGACCTGCTGATCGAGCACGACGACCTGGTGGTGTCGAACTGGACGGTGAAGGGCACCCACACCGGCACGGCCTTCTACGACGTGCCCGCGTCGGGGGAGCCGGTGGAGATCAACGGCACCGCCATCCTGCGCATCCGCGACGGCAAGGTGGTCGAGCACTGGGGTGGCCCGCACTGCCAGAAGGGGCTCGGCCTCATCATCTGACGGCGCCTCACGCCGCACCCGGCAACCGGGCGCGCGACCGTGCAATCATGAGGCCATGCGATGGGCGCGATCGCTCACGGGCCTGACCCTGCTGGGTCTGGTCCTGGGCGCCGGCAGCGGGGTCGCCGCGGCCGGTGACGACCTGGTGTTCGTCTCCGAGCGGGACGGCGATTCCGAGCTGTACACCATGTCGGCCGACGGCACCGGCCAGGTCAGGATCACCAACAACCCCGCCGGCGACTACAACCCCACGTGGTCGCCCAACGGCACCAAGATCGCGTTCACCTCAAGCCGCGCCGGCGGCAACGGCGACATCTGGACGATCAACGCCAACGGCACGTCGCCCACCCGTCTCACCGAGGACACCACCAGCGGCAGCCCCGACTGGTCGCCGAACGGCGCCAAGATCGCGTTCACCAGCACCCGGGTGGGCGGCAACGCCGACATCTGGGTGATGAACGCCAACGGCACCGGCGAGACCCGCCTCACCACCGACCCCGCGCCCGACTTCCACGCGGCGTGGTCGCCCGACGGCAGCCGGATCGCGTTCGTCAGCCGGCGGGCCAACGGCTTCGAGGACATCTACGTCATGGACGCCGACGGCACCGACCAGCGCCGGCTCACCACCCACCCGGGTACGGACTACCTGCCGTCGTGGTCGCCGAACGGCAACAAGATCCTGTTCGGCAGCACGCGGATCAGCAACACCGACCCCCGCAGCGACGACTTCGACATCTGGGTGATGAACGCCGACGGCTCGAACCAGCGCCAGCTCACCTCCGACTCGAACCGGCAGGGGGGCACCGAGGCCGGCTTCTCGCCGGACGGCAGCCAGATCGTGTTCGAGAGCGGTCGCACGGGCGGCGGCGACATCTACCTGATGAACGCCGACGGCTCGAACGAGGCCCGGGTCAACCGCAACGCCGCCTTCGACTACTCCCCCGAGTGGCGTCCCACCGCCACGGTCCGGCCCCTGGTGGCCTGCGGCGGCCGGGTGGTGACCGTGAACCTGGGCCTGGGCCAGTTCCCCACCAACGGCCCCGACGTGGTGCTCGGCACTCCGGGCCCCGACTTCTTCGGCACCGGCGCCGGCGGCGACCTGGTGTGCTCGCTCGGCGGCGCCGACACCGTCGACGGCAGCGCCGGCGGCGACCGGCTCATCGGCGGGAAGGGCGACGATTCGCTCACCGGGGGCGGCGGCAACGACGTGCTCGAGGGCGGGGCGGGCCGCGACCACTGCGCCGGCGGCCCCGGCACCGACCGCAAGGTGAGCTGCGAGCGCTGACGCCATCACGGCGCCCACCCGGCCCGGCGCCCACCCGGCCCGCCCGACCGTGACCCTTGCGCCCGCGGGGGCCAGCGACAAGGCTGAGGGCGTGACGTTGACCGAGGCGGAGGCGGCGCCCGAGACTGACGGGCGCGCCGGTATCGACAGCACCTCCGGGACGGGCGTCGAGCCCACCACCGGCCGGCACCGGCCCTGGTGGGACCCGTTGGGGGTGGTCGACTGGGGCACCGGGGTGGTCGACTGGTCGACCTCCACCTGGCACAGCGTGGAGAAGCAGCTGGCCCGCCAGCCGCTGGCCCGCCTGGGCGTGGCCGGCCCCCGCACCGCCAAGTGGGTGGTGAACGAGGTGCTGTCGCGCGCCGACGACACCCTGCCCGGCCGGCCCGACACCCGCATCACCCCCGGCCTCGTCGGCCACGTGGTGCTCGACGAGTCGATCATGGCCATGGCCGTCGGCCCCAACCGGTTCCCGCGCCGCGACGACTACCTGCGGGTGGGTGCCGAGCTCACCGAGGCCCGGGCGGTGTTCGAGGCCAACGGCTGGCTGGACGACCCGGCGTCGTACCACCGGGCGCCACCCCCGCTCGACGAGCCCGCGCTCACCAAGGGCTGGGCGCTGGGCACCAGCTACGAGCGGCTGTGGTGGCCGAGCGGCTACCAGCCGCCCGAGGGCGTGCCCGGCCGCGACCGCTGGATGGCCTTCGAGGCCAACCGCACGGCGTCGGCCTGGCTGCTCCGCCACCCGGACCGCGAGACACCGCGCCCGTGGGTGGTGTGCATCCACGGGTTCGGCACCGGCTCGGTGTTCATGGACCTGGTGAGCTTCCGGGCCGCCCACCTCCACCACGAGCTGGGCGTCAACGTGGCCGCCATCGTGCTGCCCGCCCACGGCGCCCGCCGCCAGGGCCGGGTGAGCGGCGAGGCGTTCCTCAGCTTCGACCTGATGAACAGCGTGCACGGGTTCACCCAGGCCGTGTGGGACATCCGCCGCCTGCTCACGTGGGTCCGGGCCCAGCAGCCCACGGGTGTGGGGGTGTTCGGGGTGTCGCTCGGCGGCATGCTCACCGCCTTGGTCACCGCCCTGGAGGCCGACCTCGACCTCTGCCTGGCCGGCATCCCCATGGCCGACTTCCCCGACCTGATCCGCCACCACGCCCCCCACCACCTGCACCTGCGGGCCATCGAGCACCACATCCTCGACGGCACCGCCCAGGACGTGCACAAGGTGGTGTCACCCCTGGCCATGGCCCCGGCCGCGCCCCGGCCGGCGCGGGCGATCTTCGCCGGCATGGGCGACCGCCTCGCCACCGCCGACCAGGCCCGGCGCCTGTGGGACCACTGGGAGCAGCCGGAGACCTGCTGGTTCCCCGGCAGCCACGTGGGCTACCTGTGGTCGGACAAGGTGTGGCGCTTCGTGGACGAGGCCTGCCGCGCCCGGGGGCTGGCGGCACCGCCACCCACCTGAGCCGGCGGGCCCCGTCGGTCCGCACACCCCGGAAATTCTGTCGTTGAACCACCCGGCAGGTGGTTCTCACCAAGAGTTCCGGGTGGTCAGGGGTCGACGTCGGCGGCAGCCGCGGCGGCGGACAGGGCTTCCAGCCCGTCCAGGATGGCGTCGCGCAGCTCGTCGAGGTGGGGTACCAACTCGGGGCACGCGATCACGCCGATGTGCAGCTGGCCGTTGCTGGACAGCACGGTGATGTTCAGGCCGGTGCCCTCCATGAGGGGGCCGAACGGATAGATGCCCACCACCTCGGCGCCAGCGAAGTACAGCGGCATGGGGGCGCCCACCACGTTGGACACGATCAGGTTGTGCACCGGCGGCAGCCGGTCGGCGATCCTGGCCCGCGAGTACATCCGGGCGGCCCAGCTGAACAGCGTGGGCGGCAGCAGCTCGACGACATCACCGATCATGGTGGCGCCCACCGCGCTCTGCACCTCCTTGGCCCCGATGGTGCCCTCGTGGATCGTCGCCAGTTGCTCGAGGGGGTCGGCCAGGTGCACGGGCAGGTGCACGAACATGTTCGACACCTGGTTGGTGGATCGATGATCGGCGCTCTCGCCGTGCACCGAGACCGGCACCGAGCACACCAGGGCGCGGTCGGGCAGCGTGTCGTGCTCGGACAGGTACGACCGCAGACCCGCCGTGCACATGGCCAGCACCACGTCGTTCACCGTGGTGCCCAGCGCGGCGCGGACCCGTTTGAGCTCGTCGAGGGGCACGGTGGTGAAGGCCACCGACCGGTTCGGCGTGATCGAGCCGTTGAGGCGGGTGCGCGGCGCGTTGACGGGGTGGGCGACGGCTCGGGCGCCGCGCAGCCACCGCCCTGCGGTGGTGCCCGCGGCCTGGACGAGCGAGGTGGCCGCACCCGTGGCGGCGCGGACCGGGCGCATCGGCGTGGCCAGGCGGTGCCACACCGCGTCGGCCACCACCTCGCTGCGCTCGGGCAGCGCCGGCGCCTCCCAACGGGCGCGTCGCCGGCGCACCCTGAGCTTGGGTGACAGGTCGAGGAGGTGGGCCATGATCTCCACCCCCGAGACGCCGTCGACGAGGCAGTGGTGCATCTTGGTGGCCATCGCCACGCGCCCGTCGGCGAGGCCCTCGACCACCACGAAGTCCCACAGCGGCTGCGACCGGTCGAGGGGCACGGACGCGAACCGGCCCATGTACTCGGCCAGCTGGTCGAGCGTGCCGGGGCGCGGGAGGCGGTGGCGATGGAAGTGCCGGTCCATGTCGAACGCCGGGTCGTCCACCCATTCGGGGTGGTCGATGGCGTAGGGCACCTCGACGAGGCGCTGGCGGAGCACCGGCAGCACGTCGAACCGGCTGGCGACGTAGGACCGCAGCAGGCGGAAGGTGACCGGCTTCTCCGCGGTCGAAGGGTCGAGCAGGAGCAACCCGGTGACGTGGAGGTGCACCACCTCGTTCTCGAGGTAGAGGAAGGAGGCGTCTGCCGCACTCACTCGATCCACCACGACCTCCCTGCCTGCCCTCTCGGCCCGCCCTTCCGGCCGGGACGAGCCTACCGGTCGGGGTCGGGGGGGCCGACCGCCGAGAGGTTCCGGCGACCGAGCCGCCGCCGCGCTGGCTACGGTCCCCTCGCACGCCGCGTGCGCGGATCGGAGGCCTGGCGTGTCGCACGCCCACTTCAACTGGGACAACCTCGACGCCGGCGTGCTCCACGACCTCACCGACGGCGAGGAGCTGGGGGGCCGGACCCCCGCGGCCTGGCTGCAGGCCACCTACGGAGCACGGCCGGGTCCCGAGCTGGTGGCCGACCGCTGGCCCGCGCTGCGGGCCGGGTGGATGACCCGCGACGACGCCGCCCGGTCCCGCATCGTCCATGCGCTGCGCAGCCTCGGCCTCGGCGACCGCACCATCGACATCGGCTACCCGGCCGGCCAGGCCGCCTACCTGGCGTCGTGCCGCAACCAGTCGAGCCTGCGCCGCATCGTCCTCGGCGAGCTGATCACCCAGGGCGAGCGCGCGCTGCCGCCGCTCAAGTCCAGCCTGCGCCCCGACCAGACCTGGCCGCAGTTCGCCGGGGCCCTGGCCTCGACGCTGGCCGCGCTCACCCCCGGCCAGTACCTCATCATGTCGGTGCGGGGCACCGGCACGGAGCACGAGGGCGCCTTCGAGGGCTCGTCGTACTTCGTGCAGTTCGCCCAGGGCGGCGAGCGGGGCTTCCGGGGCGAGGCGGTGGCCAACGCCTTCCTCGCCGGCGCCGAGCGGCTGTCGGTCGACCAGATCACCGAGCTGGTGCGCCTGGGCTGGCAGCCGCCCACCTACGCCCCCGGCGACGACCGGGGCGCCCTCGACCAGCACGGCTCGGCCAACTTCTTCCGGGACTGGGACGACCAGCCACCGCCCTTCGACACCATCGCCCAGCTGGCCTGCGCCACGCTCGAGCAGATCTACGGCGCCGCCGCCCCGTCGTACCTCGAGTACACCGCCGCCGACGCCGACGGCAACCCCCTCTCCCTCGACGCGCTGGGCATCGATGTCCAGCACCTCGACGACACCGACGACCTCGACGTCGAGGTCGACCTGCCCCGCCCCGAGTCGCCCGAGGAGCTGTTCGAGGCCCTGGCCCAGACCCTGCGCCACGTGCTCACCGACGCCGCCGTGTTCCGCGACGACGACGGCGACGTGCCCATCCGCTGGGGAAGCACCGCGGTCTACGCCCGGGTGCTGCACGGCGCCCCGGTGATCCGCTTCTTCGCCCCGATCCTCACCGACCTGACCCCCAGCCCCGCGCTGCTCGAGGCGGTGAACGACATCAACCGGCAGTACCTGATGATCTCCGCGCTGTGGGACGGGCACGCCCTGGTGCTCACCGTCGACGTGCCGGGCCGACCCTACGTGGGCTCGCACGTCCTGCAGGCGCTCGAGATGCTGGGCACCGCCGCCGACGAGCTCGACGACGAGCTCCAGGCCCGATTCGGTGGCCGCACCCTGTTCGGCGAGAGCTCGCCGGCCACGACCACCGCCTCACCCACGCTCGACCGCGGCACGGCCGGCTACCTGTGACCCCGCAGCCCCACCGTTCTGGTGGCTGGATCCTGTCGTGAGAGCGTCGCATCCCAGCCACCAGAACGACGGCGGCGCCTGAGCCGCGTGGGGACACGACCGTGACCCGGTTCGCGGAGGTGGCGGCGACGTCGGCCGCGGTGGCGGCCACGCGGTCGCGCACGGCCAAGCTGGCGGCGCTGGCCGAATTGATCGCCCGGCTCGACGTGGACGAGATCGAGCCGGCGGTGGCGATGCTGGCCGGCGGGGCCCGCCAGGGCCGGATCGGCGTGGGCTGGGCGACGGTGGCGGGGGCCGCGGGCCCGTCGGCCGAGCTCGCCGGCCGGGCCGCGACGCAGCCCACCCTCACCGTCGCCGACATCGACCACCTCATCGACCGCCTGGCCGCGCTCGAGGGCGAGGGCTCGGTCGGTGCCCGCCGCCGCGAGCTGGCCGCGGTGTTCGAGCGGGCCACGGCACCCGAGGCCGACCTGCTGTGGCGGCTCCTCACCGGCGAGCTGCGCCAGGGTGCCCTCGAGGGGCTGGTGACCGACGCGGTGGCCCGGGCCAACGGCGTGCCACTCGCAGTGGTGCGTCGCGCCGCCATGCTGGCCGGCGACCTGCCCGCGGTCGCGGTCCTCGCCCGCACCGGTGGCGAGGAGGCGCTGCACGAGGTGGGCCTGCGCGTGCTGCGGCCGGTGTCGCCCATGCTGGCGTCGACCGCGGCCGACGTGGCCGCCGCGCTCGAGGCCACCGGCCGGGCCTCGGTGGAGTGGAAGCTCGACGGCGCCCGCATCCAGGCCCACCGGTCCGGCGACGAGGTCCGCCTGTTCACCCGGAACCTGAACGAGGTCACCGACCGCCTGCCCGGCATCGTGGCGCTGGTGCGGTCGTTCCCGTGCACGCACGTGGTGCTGGACGGTGAGGCGATCGGTCACGACGAGCCCGAGCACCCGGACCACCCCGACGCGGGCCCGGCCCGGCCCCAGCGCTTCCAGGACACCATGCGCCGGTTCGGCACCCGCACCGGCGACGCCGGCGCCGGCCTGGGCGCCCGCTTCTTCGACGTGTTGCACCTCGACGGCACCGACCTGATCGACGCGCCACTGGTCGAGCGCCACGACGCGCTCGACCGGGTCGCCGGCGCGGCGGCCATCCCCCGGGTGGTGACCGACGACGCAGCGGTGGCCGCCGCCTTCCTGGCCGAAGCGCTCGACACCGGCCACGAGGGCGTGATGGTGAAGGCCATCGACTCGACCTACGAGGCCGGCCGGCGGGGCAAGGCGTGGCGCAAGGTGAAGCCGGTGCGCACCCTCGACCTGGTGGTGCTCGCCGCGGAATGGGGCCACGGCCGGCGTCAGGGCTGGCTCTCCAACCTGCACCTCGGCGCGCTCGACCCCGAGGGGGCCCACGGCGAGGCGGGGGGCTTCGTGATGGTGGGCAAGACGTTCAAGGGCCTCACGGACGCCCTGCTCACCTGGCAGACGGAGGCGCTGCTGGCCATCGAGGCGCGCCGCACCGCGGGCACGGTGTGGGTGCGCCCTGAGCTGGTGGTGGAGATCGCGCTCGACGGCGTGCAACGCAGCACCCGCTACCCGGGGGGCGTGGCCCTGCGCTTCGCCCGCGTGCGCCGCTACCGCGACGACAAGGGCCCCGCCGATGCCGACACGATCGGCGCGGTGCGGGCGCTGCTGGCCTGAGGCGCCCGTTGCCGGCCCGAGGGCCGCCGCGCCGGCGCACCCACTCATGTGAGGAATCAGCGGTCGAGGTGGCGGTCGAGCACGTCGAGGAGGTGGGCGATGTCGAGTGGCTTGGTGAGGTACTCGTCGGCGCCCAGGGCGGCGAAGCGCCGGACCTGGCGCGGCGTGGCGTCGGCCGAGATCACCACCACCGGGATCGATGCGGTGGCCGGGTCGGCCTTGAGCCGCTGGAGCACCTCGTCACCCCCGAGGTCGGGCAGGTGCACGTCGAGCAGGATCAGGTCGAGACGGTGCTGGGCGGCCAGCTCGAGGCCGATCGACCCCTGCAGGGCCGACAGCAGGTGGACCGACGGCCGGCGGACGAGCACCTGCTCGACCAGGCGCAGGTTGGCCAGGTTGTCCTCGATGTAGAGCAACGTGGCTTCCGCGGTCAGGCGCGACGACACGGTCGCCGGCGCCTTGCGCAACTCGTCGGCCGCGGCCTCGGAGGCGCCCACCGGCAGCTCGAACGAGAACGTCGAGCCCTCGCCCGGCGTGCTCGCCACCTCGATGGTGCCGTCCATGGCCTCGATCAGTCGCAGCGACAGGGCCAGCCCGAGCCCGGTTCCCTGCACCCCCGTCCCCCCGGCGTCGAGGCGGTCGAACGGCACGAACAGCCGGTCGAGGAGCTCGGGGCGGATGCCCACGCCCGTATCGGCGACGTGCACGCGGATGAAGTCGTCCCCGTGGTCGCAGCTGACCGTGACGGTGCCGCCGTCGCGGTTGAACTTCACCGCGTTCGAGAGCAGGTTCAACAGCACCTGGCGCAAACGCTGCCGGTCGGCCTGGACGTGGCGGTGGCGACCGTCCTCGTTGACGAGCGCGATCCCCCTGGCCTGCGCCTGCGGGCGCACCAGCTCGAGGCACTCCTGGACCATGGTGTCCAGCGCGACCGGCTCGAGCGAGAGGGCCATCGCCCCGGCCTCGATCCGCGAGATGTCGAGCACCTCGTTGATCAGGTCGAGCAGGTGGCGCCCACCCTTCAGGATCTGGGCCACCGCCTCGGTCTGCGAGTCCTCCAGCTCGTCGAGCTCGAGCAGCTGCGCGAAGCCGAGGATGGAGTTGAGCGGGGTACGCAACTCGTGGCTCATGCGCGAGAGGAACTCGCTCTTGGCCAGGTTGGCCCGCTCGGCCTCCTCCTTGGCGGCCCGCAGCGCATCCTCGGCGGCCCGCCGGTCGGTGATGTCCTCGGAGATGCCGAGCAGGTAGGCAGGGGCGTCATCGGGACCCGGGATCGGGATCTTCTTCGTGTGGAGGAGGCGGCGGCCGTGGGCGACGGTGTCGATCTCCTCCTCGGCGATGTCGGTCAACTGACCGCGGTCGAGCACGCGGCGGTCGGCCGCGACGAACTGGTCGGCCTGCTCGACCGGGAACAGCTCGTGGTCGTTGCGGCCGATGAGCTCCTCGCGGCGCCGGCCGATCAACTCCTCACCGGCACGGTTGAACCGCACGAAGCGCAACTGCTCGGCGTCCTTCACGAACACCATGTCGGGGATGTTCTCGATGATCGAGTCGAGGAAGACCTGCGACTGGCGCAACTCGTGCTCGGCCCGGATGCGCTCGGTGATGTCGGTCGAGATGCCGCCCACGGCGAAGATCTCCCCGTCGGCGTCACGCAGGGGGAACTTCACCGAGATGTAGGTGTGGGTGCCATCCGCGTGCTCGGCCACCTCCTCCACCTCGACGGGCCCTTCGGCGTCGAGCACGGCACGGTCGTTGGCCTCGTAGACCTCGGCGATGTCGGCCGGCCACACGTCACGCGGACGGACCCCCACCAGCGCGCCGGGCTCGAGGCCGAAGTCCTGCTCGATCTGGCGGTTGGCCACCAGGAACCGCCCCTCGAGGTCCTTGACCTGCACCGACACGCTGGCATGGTCGAGCACCGCCTGCAGGAGGTCACGCTGGCGATGGGCCGCTCGGTCGGCCTCGACGCGGTCATGGGCGTCGAGCACGAACCCGGTGATGTCGCTCGACCCGGAGGGGTCGCTCCGGAACCGGGCGACGGCCCAACGGGGCTCGCCGTCGCCCCGCAGGACGCGGACCGACACGGTGACCGGCTCGGTGGGGTCGGCCACGAACCTGGTGAACGCGGCGGCGATTCGGTCGAGGTCGTCGGGATGGACCGCCTCCCGCCACATCCACCCGGGGGCCTGCATGGCCTCGGCGTCCCAGCCGAACACCCGCGCCGCGTTCGCGCTGATGTGGCGGACCGTTCGGCCGTCCGCGCTGAGACGGAACACCACCATCGGGCTGGTCGTGATCAGGCCTTCGTAGAACGCCTCGTCGGGTTGCTGATCATCGCTCACCGGGCACCGCCTCACAGCTCCCCCCGGACTCGACCATGCCGGTGCCGGGCCCACCCAGCGCCGAGACGTCGATGCGATCGGCGGCGAGGGGCAGCATGCCGGGGCGGGCCAGATGGAAGCCCTGCCCGACCGAGATGCCCAGCTCTCGCAGGGTGTCGAGCTCCGCCGGTGTCTCGATGCCCTCGGCGACCAGCAGGGCGCCGATCTCGCCGGCGAAGTGCACCATCGACGCGGCCATCGCCCGGCGCGCCGGATCGGTGTCGATGGTCGAGGTGAGCTCCCGGTCCAGCTTCAACACGTCGGGGCAGAGGCTGACGATGTGCTGGAGCCCGGCGTAGCCGGCGCCGGCATCGTCGACCGCCACCCGGACGCCCCGCGACCGGAACGGGGCCAGGCGGTCGACCAGCAGGTCGTAGTCGTCCACCGGCACGTGCTCGGTCAACTCGATCACCACCCGCTGCGGGTGGGCGCGCTCCATGCACGCGGCGAAGGCGTCGGTGGTCGCCACGCGGGGCGAGACGTTCACAGCCATCATCGCCTGCGGCGGCAGGTCGGGGATGCGCCGGAACGCAGCGGCGATGGCCGCCAGCTCGAGGTCGACCGCGAGGCCCACGGCGGCGGCGTCGGCGAACCACTCGTTCGGCGGTCGCCGGTCGGGGGTGCGGAACCGGGCCAGCGACTCGACACCGACCACGACACCGCTGACCAGATCGACCACGGGCTGGAAGACCATCTCGATGGCGTCGTCGTCCAGCAGTTGCTGGACGGTGGCCCGGAGCCGCTCGTGGCGGCGCTGCTGGCGGGACGACTCGCGCCGGCGCTCGTCCAACTCGGCCTGGAGCCGCCGGTTCTCGTGACGGATCCGCCCGTAGAGCGCCGCGGTCTCGAGGTGGTTGCGCACCCGCAACAACACGTCGTCGCGGTCGAGCGGCTTGGTGAGGAAGTCCTTGGCGCCCGCCGCCAGTGCCCGGCCCTTGGCGCCGTCGGTGGTGTCGGCCGTGAGCACCAGCACCGGCATGAACGCGTCGGGGGCGAGCGCGGCCCGCAGGTGCTCGAGCACCGCCACCCCGTCGAGGTGCGGCATGTGCAGGTCGAGCAGCACCAGGTCGGCGTCGACCTCCAGGCAGCGCCGTACCGCCTGGCGGGCGTCGGTGACCAGGTGCACGTGGGTGGCGCCGGCCGAGCGCAGCAGCCGGTCCAGCAGGATGACGTTGGACTCCTGGTCGTCGATGACGACGATGCGCGCGCCGACGAGGACCTCCGTCGTCGCCATGGGGGCGCCGCCCGCGGTCCCGATGCCTGACTCCGGAGCAGTGCGCGGCTCGCCCGCAGCGAAGGAGTCCCCTGTGTTGTCGACCCCCGCACCATAGCGCGTTCCGTGCTTGGGCGACCACTGGGTGTGTTCGGGTACTGCGGGTCTCCGTGGGGGTCGGGAAACGCCCCCGGACCCCAGTAGGGTCGCGCCACCGGCGGGCAGTGTCGGACCCCATTCGACACGCCGGAGCACCCGTGGTCCCCCCCTCCCCTGACTTGGTCGAGTGGCCCCTGGTCGGTCGCGGCAGCGAGCTGGAGTTCCTGGTCGACGCCGCCGCGGCCCGAGCACACGGCTTCGTCATCGCCGGCGACCGGGGGGTGGGCAAGACCCGCCTCGCGGCTGCCCTCGTCGATCGCCTGGTGGCCGACGGCTGGAAGGTGAGCAGCCACGTCGCCACCGAGGCCCGCAGCTCGGTCCCCTTCGCCGCGTTCCTGTCGTTGCTGGATTCGTCGAGCGAGGCCGCGAACCCGCTCCAGCGACTGCTCGGCGCCACCCAGCAGCTGACCGAGGCCGAGGGCGCGGCGGCGCTGCTCCACGTCGAGGACGCCCACTGGCTCGACGACGAGTCCCTGGCCTTCGTCCATCACGTGGCCGAGTCGACCGCCGTGCACGTGCTGATGACCGTTCGCACCGGCCACACGCGCAGCGCGGCAGTCACGGGCCTGGGCCGTTCACTCGGCCTGGAACGCCTCCACCTGCAGCCGCTGGCCCGCCTCGAGGTCGACCGGCTGCTCCGGTTGGTGCGCCCGCAGATCCACGCCACCCAGGTCCACCACCTGTGGGAGCTGACCCACGGCAACCCCCTCTACCTGCACGAGGTCGTGGCTCGCTCGGACGAGCAGGGCCGCTCGCTCGAGCTCGACGGTGGCGCACTGGCCGACATCGTCGATGCCCGCCTCGACGATCTCGATCCCGCCTCCCTCGCCGTTCTCGAACTGCTGACCGTGGCGGGGACCGCCTCGCTCGCCTTCTTGACCCGCGTGTCCGGTCAGGACGCCGTCGTCGACCTGGAACGTCGACAGTTGGTGACCGTGGCCGAGGCCGGCCGTCGCCTCGTGGCCACCCTGGCCCATCCGATCTATGGCGAGGTGGTGACCGCCCGCATGGGGTTGGCCGCCCGACGGGTCCGGCAGCGCCAGCTGCTGGACGAGGTCGACGGTCAGGGCCGCCGCCGCCAGAGCGACGTCGTCCAGGCCGCGGTGTGGGCCACCGAGCACGGTGACGCCATCGACCCGGCCGCGCTCCTGGCCGTGGCCCACCTGTTCTCGGGCTTCTCCCACGGCGAAGACCTGACGTCGGGCACGATGGTGCCGCCGCTGAAGGGCGGCTTGCTGGCGAGCGCGGTGCGCCTGGCGAAGGCTGCGGTCGACGGCGGCGGCGGCTTCGAAGCCGCGGCCAGCTGGTTCCGCATGGAGGCCCACGTCAACGGCACGGCGCCGGCGACCGCCGAGGCGCTCTCGTGCATGCACGAGCTGGCGACCACCGAGGAGCAGCAGACGCTGGTGATGACCTCGGCGGCGGGGCTCCACCTGTTGAACGGGTGGCAGACCTCACCCGAGGTGCTCGAGGACCTCCAGCGCCACCGGCGGGACCTCGACGGCACGACCGCTCGCCGTCGCATCGACGCACTGATGGTGCTGACCATGGCCATGTTCGGTCGCAACGCCGAGGCAATCGCGCTCGGCGAGCAGGTGCTGGCCGATCCGCTCACCAGCGCCCAGGACCGGCTCGTCGTGGTCGGCCCGGTGATCGGGAGCCTGATCTGGGTCGGGCGCAGCGACGAGGCCCTCCGGCTGGCCGACGACGCCATCGCCGCCCTCCCGGCGGACGCCGACCAGTGGTCGCTCGGTGCGCTGGTGTTCGCCCGGATCGGGGCGTTGGCGATGGTGGGCCGGCTCGTGGACGCCGACGAGCTGGCGGCGCAGTTCCTCCTCATCGCCGAGGCGACCGGCAACCAGATCGGCACGTCGTTGTTCGGGATCAGCAAGGCCCAGACGGCGCTGTCGCGTGGTCGCCCCGAGGACGCGCTGGCCGCTGCCCGCTCGGCCCTGGGCGCGACGTCGCCGAACGGCCCTGGACCGTCCGATCACGCGCCGGCGCACGCCGCTGCCGCGCACGCCCTGGCCTGGCTCGGGCGCCACGATGAGGCCCAGGCCGAACTTGAGCTCGCGCGGTCGACGCCCGCCCTGACCGAGGTGTTCGCCCCGGCCTTCGTCCGAGCGCAGGCCTGGGTCGCGCTCAGCGCCGGACGCCATCGAGCCGCCGTGGCACTGCTCCGCGACGCCGTGGCAGCAGAGGTCGGAGGCGTCCCGGGGGTGATGACCTGCCTCCACGAGCTCGCCGCCCTCGGCGAGCTCGGCATCAGCGAGATGACCGGGGCCGCGCTCGCCCGTGGCGCCGGCGGCGACCTCTGGGCCGCCTTCCACGGGCGCGCGGTGGCCATCGACGCCGACGACGGCGCCCTGCTCGACGCCTCCGGCGAGGTGCTGGCCGGCCTGGGCGCCACCCTCGCGGCGGCCGAGGCCTGCGCCCTCGCCGCAGGTGCGCACGGACGAGCCGGCGCCCGCGGCGACGCTCGCGATTCACGGGCGAGGAGCGCGGCGCTGGCGGCCGAGTGCCAGGGCGCGACCACGCCGGCGCTCACCGCGGGCGGTGACACCGCGGTGAGACTCACCAAGCGGGAGCTGGAGGTGGCCCGGTTGGCCGCCCGGGGCGCGAGCGACCGCGACATCGCCGACGACCTGTTCATCGGTGTCCGGACCGTCGAGTCCCACCTCTACCGCATCTACGCCAAGCTCGGCGTCAGCGGCCGGGCCGACCTCGCGTCACACCCAGAGCTCTGACGCCTCGCTCGCCAAGAGCTCGGTGAGCTTGCGCTCGCCCACCGCGAGCAGTGCGGGCACCGCGTCCTCGGCCACGCCGGCAGCGGCGGCGATCGACCCGATGTCGGCGCCCCCGTCCCGGAGGGCGAGCGCGGCCGCGTAGGGCTCGGGCAGGGCGGCGACGGCCGCGGCTTCGTCCATGCCGTGGACCGTACGACGGACGGAGGCGGCGGCGAATCCGTACTCGGTACGCAATTCTCGACCGCGTGTCCCCCAGGTGAAACCCGTACTCGGTACTGACGACACGGCCCCTCGTGACATGGACAGTGGCCTCACCGCCCGTATTCCACGCGAACGAGGACCCCGATGCACCGCAGGACCAACCGCACCGTCGCCCGCCTGATCGTCGTCGCCCTCGTGGCGTCGGTGCTGACCGTCCTCGCCCCCACGGCGGCGATCGCTCCGGCAGCGGCCGACGGCAACGAGGCGCCGGCCAACCCGGCGGCGTTCCGCTCCATCAGCGCCGGCACCACCCACACCTGCGCTCTCGTCCCCGGCGGCGCGGTCAAGTGTTGGGGGTCCAACGCCTCCGGGGAGCTCGGCTACGGCGACACCGCGGCCAGAGGTGACGGCCCCGGCGAGATGAACGCCAACCTCCCCCCCGTCGACCTCGGCACCGGTCGCACCGCCACCGCCATCAGCGCCGGCCTCGCCCACACCTGCGCCCTGCTCGACAACAACACCGTCAAGTGCTGGGGCGCCAACGCCAGCGGCCAACTCGGCGTCGGTGACACCGCCAGCCGCGGCGACGGCCCCGGCGAGATGGGCGACAACCTCCCCATCGTCAGCCTCGGCACCGGCCGCACCGCCACCACCATCGCCGCCGGCAACGGCCACACGTGCGCCCTCCTCGACAACAACACCGTCAAGTGCTGGGGCGGCGGCTTCGAGGGACGAATCGGCAGCGGCGGCACTGCCAACTATGGCGACGCCCCTGGCGAGATGGGCAACACCCTCCCGATCGTCAACCTCGGCACCGGCCGCACCGCCACCGCCATCACCACCGGGGGCGGCGGCCACACCTGCGCGCTCCTCGACAACAGCAGCGTCAAGTGCTGGGGCGCCAACTACTCGGGACAGCTCGGCATCGGCGACACCAACGACCGCGGCGACGGCCCCGGCGAGATGGGCAACAGCCTCCCCGCCGTCGACCTCGGCACCGGCCGCACCGCCACCGCCATCACCGCCGGGGTGGTGCACACCTGCGCCCTCCTCGACAACAGCACCGTCAAGTGCTGGGGGTCCGGAGGCTCCGGCCAACTCGGCCTCGGCGACTTCGCCAGCCGGGGCGACGGCGCCAACGAGATGGGCGACAACCTCCCCGCCGTCAACGTCGGCACCAGCCGCACCGCCACCGCCGTCACCACCGGTGTCAACCACACCTGTGTCCTCCTCGACAACGGCAGGTTGCGGTGCTGGGGGTCCAACACCTCCGGGCAGCTGGGGCTCGGCGACGTCGCCGCCCGCGGCGACGGCGCCAACGAGATGGGCGACAACCTGCCCTACGTCAACCTCGGCGCCGCGGACCTCACCGCGATCCGCACCGCAGGTACCACGAGCGTCGCCGTCGGCGACTCGATCCGCGTGACGCTCAGCATCGCGAACACGGGTGGCGTCAACCTGACCAACGTCACCGTCACCGACCCCACCGCCGCGGGCTGCGAGGTCGCTCCCTTCAGCCTGGCCGTGGGAACCAACCGGACGATCCGCTGCACCCATGCGGCCGCCGCCGGCGACGCGCCGACGTACAACGCCACGGCGTCGGTGGACTCCGACCAGACCTCGCCGGTCACCTCGAACCCGCTGTCGGTGGCAGTGGCAACGCGCGCTGACTACCGCCAGGTGGCGGCCGGCTCCACCCACAATTGCGCCATCGTCCTGAACGGTCGGGTCAAGTGCTGGGGCAACAACACCAACGGTCAACTGGGCCTCGGCAGCACCTCGAACCGTGGCGACAACGCCAACGAGATGGGCGAAAACCTCCCCGCCGTGAACCTGGGCACCGGACGCACCGCCGTCGACATCACCGCTGGCAATGGCCTCTCCTGCGCCCTTCTCGACGACGCCACCGTCAAGTGCTGGGGAGTGAACTTCAGCGGGCAACTCGGCCTCGGCGACACCAGCACCCGCGGCGACGGCGCCAACGAGATGGGTGACAACCTCCCCGCCGTCAACCTCGGCACCGGACGCACCGCCACCGCCATCTCCGCCGGACCCCAGGGAGATGCCTGCGCGCTGCTCGACAACGGCACCGTCAAGTGCTGGGGCTCCAATGGCGACGGCCAGCTCGGCCAGGGTGACACCGCCAATCGAGGCGACGGCGCCAACGAGATGGGCGACAACCTCCCCGCCGTCAACCTCGGCACCGGACGCACCGCCACCGCCATCTCCGCCGGCGCCTTCTCCACCTGTGCCGTGCTCGACAACGCCACCGTCAAGTGCTGGGGGAGCGGTGGCACTGGAGCACTCGGTCTGGGCGACACCAGCAAGCGCGGCGACGGCGCCAACGAGATGGGCGACAACCTCCCCGCCGTCGACCTCGGCGTCGGACGAACCCCCGTCGACATCACCGCCGGCGGGAACCAATACACCTGTGCCCTGCTCGACAACGCCACGATCAAGTGCTGGGGACTCAACAACCTCGGACAACTCGGTCTGGGTGACACCGCCTGGCGCGGCGACGGCGCCAACGAGATGGGCGACAACCTCCCCGCCGTCAACCTCGGCACCGGGCGCATCGCCACCGCCATCACCGCCGGCGAAGCTTCCACCTGCGCGCTCCTCGACAACAGCACCGTCAAGTGCTGGGGCTACAACGGCAGCGGCCAACTCGGCCTCGGCGACACCGCCAACCGCGGCAACGGCCCCAACGCGATGGGCGACAACCTCCCCGCCGTCAACCTCGGCACCGGGCGCACCGCCACCGCCATCACCGCCGGCCAAAGTTCCAACTGCGTGCTCCTCGACAACAACGCCGTCAAGTGCTGGGGACTCAACAGCAGCGGCCAACTCGGCCTCGGCGACACCGCCAACCGCGGCGACGGCGCGAACGAGATGGGCGACAACCTACCCATCGTCGACTTCGGCGCTCCGTTGCAGGTGGTGCTGACCGCGGACGAGGCCAGCGTCGCCCCAGGTGGCGTCATCCACTACCACCTGACCATCACCAACAAGACCGGCGGCACCTTCACGGGGATCACCGTCGCCGACCCCAATGCGCCCGCGTGCGTGCAGCCGGTGGCCGACCTGGCCTCGGGCCAGAGCACCACCGTCAACTGCTCCTACACGAGCAGCAGCGCCGACTACCCGGGCCGCGCCAACACGGCGACGGTCGACACGGACCAGACGGCGCTGGCCTCTTCGAACCAGCTCACCGTGCCCGTGGGCTTCGCATCGAGCGCCACCGCCATCGCCGCGGGCGGGGCCCACACCTGCGCGGTGACCGACACCGGCGCGGTCAAGTGCTGGGGCAACGACGCGTCCGGTCAACTGGGGCTGGACACGACCGCGCAGCTGGGCGATCAGCCGGGCGAGATGGCGGCGCTGGGAACGGTGAACCTCGGCGCCGGCCGCACCGCCACCGCGGTGACCACCGGCCCCAACCACACGTGTGCGCTGCTGGACAACGGCGCGGTCAAGTGCTGGGGTGCCGGTGCCAGCGGACGGTTGGGGCAGGGCTCGACCGCGACTCTTGGCGACCAGGCCGGCGAGATGGCGGCACTTCAGCCGATCGACCTGGGTGCCGGCCGCACCGCGACCGCCGTGGTCGCCGGCGCCTCTTACACGTGTGCGCTCCTGGACAACGGCACGGTGAAGTGCTGGGGCCTGGGGACCACGGGGACGTTGGGGCAGGACTCGACAGACACCCTGGGCGATCAGGCCGGCGAGATGGCCGCACTGCCACCCATCAACCTCGGCGCCGGCCGCACCGCCCTCGCCATCACGGCGGCCGGCACCCATTCGTGTGCCTTGCTGGACGACCACACGATCAAGTGCTGGGGCTCGAACGCCAACGGGGAGCTCGGGCAGGGCTCGACCGCCAACCTCGGCGACCAGGCCGGCGAGATGGCCGCACTCACGCCCGTCGACCTCGGCGCCGGCCGCACCGCGCTGTCGGTGACCGCCGGAGCCAACCACACCTGCGCCCTGTTGGACGACCACACCGTCAAGTGCTGGGGCGCCAACGCCAGCGGGCAGTTGGGCCAGGACTCGACCGCCAACCTGGGCGACCAGGCCGGCGAGATGGCCGCACTGCCGGCCATCAACCTCGGCGCCGGACGCACCGCCACCGCGGTGGTCGCCGGCGACAGCCAGACGTGCGCGATCCTGGACAACGGCACGGTCAAGTGCTGGGGCGCCGGCGGGAGCGGCCGGTTGGGCCAGGGCTCGACCGCCAACCTCGGCGACCAGGCCGGCGAGATGGCAGCACTGCCCGCCATCGATCTGGGGGCGGGCCGCACCGCGGTCGCCATCACCACGGGCACCAGCCACACGTGCGCGGTGTTGGACAACGGCACCGTCAAGTGCTGGGGCTCCGGCAGCAGCGGGCAGCTGGGGCAGGGCTCGACGGCCACCCTCGGCGACCAGCCGGGGGAGATGGCGGCGCTGACGGCCGTCAACCTCGGCGCCGGCTCGCCCGGGTCGCCGACGTTCACCGTGGTGTTGACCGCTGACGAGACCACCGTCCAGGTCGGCGCGGTCATCCACTACCACCTGACCGTGACGAACACCGGGGTCCCCGCACTGTCCGGGTTCACCGTGTCGGACGCGCGAGCGCCGAACTGCGTGCAGGCCATCGCCGACCTCGCCGCCGGCGCCCGCAAGACCATCGACTGCGCCTACACGACCACCGGTGCCGACGTGGGCACCTACGCGAACACCGCCACCGTCGACACCACCCAGACCCCGCCGGTCGCTTCGAACACCGTCAACGTGACGGTCACCCGGACCGGCGTCACCGGCACGGTCCGCGAGGCACCGTCGAACGTCACCCTGCCCGGAACCTGGGTGCTGGCACTGCAGGCCAGCACCTACCGGCTGGCCGGCGCCACGGTCGCCGGCGCCGGGGGCACCTACGGGATCGATCTCCCGCCCGGGAACTACGTGCTCGAGTTCGTCGAACCCACCGTCGGCCACCAGATCGAGTGGTACGACGGCCACGGCTACACCGACGCCGCCAACGCCGAGGTCGTCACCGTGACCGCCGGCAACGTGGCCACCGCCAACGCCGACCTCAACCTGCCCACCGGCACCATCACCGGCACCATCAGCGAGCAGACCACCGGCACCACGCTGCCCGGCACCTGGGTCGCTGCCCTCGACACCGCCGGCCGACCCACCGCCCTCGTCGAAACCGGCCCCGGTGGCGCCTACCGCATCTCCGGGCTGCGCCCTGGCACCTACCGCGTCGCATCGGTCGACCCCGCCGGCAACCACGCCACCCGCATGGCCCCCAACGCCACCGATTTCGACACCGCCACCCCGGTGACGTTGACCGCCGGCATCACCGCCGCTGCGAACGTCGCCCTCCCCGCCACGACCCCGCCGGGGACGGCTACCACCATCACCGGCACCGTCATCGACGACGTCACCGGCAGCCCCGTCTCCGGCATCTGGGTCACCGCCCTGACCCGCAGCAATTGCACCTTCACCGCCGGCGCCGTCACCGACACCGGAGGCCACTACTCGATCCCCGTCCCCGCCGGGGACTACTTCCTCCGCTACTTGGACGACGAGGACCACTACCGGTCCGAGTGGTCCGGTGGCCAGAACAACCCCGCCACCTTCGACGACATCACCGTCATCGTCGGCGGCACCACCGGCGGCGGCGCCAACGGGAGTCTCGCACCGCTACGCGGCACCATCGCCGGCACGATCACCGCGGACGTCGGCGGCGCCCCCATCGCCGGCGCCTGGGTCGCAGCCATCGACACCGCCGGCGTCCCCGTCAGCGGTGTCTCCACCGCCGCCAACGGCACCTACCAGATCTCCAACCTTCCCCTCGGCAGCTACCAGGTCGTCGTCATCGACCCCACCACCGCCCACCACCTCGAGTTCTACGACAACGCCAGCAGCCCCACCACCGCCACCCCGGCCGTGGTCACCGGCAGCCACACCACCACCGTCGACGCCGCCCTCGCCTGACCGTTCGCCGAGGTGGGCCGCCGGGGAGCAGCCGGCGGCTCGGCACCGCGGACACGGCGAACGGCCCGTCCGCCCGAACTCGGCGTCGCCCTCGACCGGGCGCTCCTGACCCGTGCCTACGGCGAGGCCGGAGGCCGGAGGCGGAGGTCGGCCAGCGCCACTCGGTGCCGCTGGGGTCGCTGGGCGCGCCGACCCAGCAGGCGCCGATGCCGGCCTTCTCGTTCCCGGTCAGCCCTCGACCGCCCGCCACAGGCGCATGCCGAGCGGATCGGTGGCCTCCTCGGCGAGGTGGGCGACGAGGCCGGCGGTGCGCCCGATCAGCACGAAGCCGCGGACGATCGCCGGCGGCAGGCCCAGGTCGACCAGCGCTGCCCCTGCGGCCCCCGCGCCGTTGATCGGCAGGTGACGACCGCTCGCCGCCTCCTGCGCTTCCGCGACGAAGGTGAGGAGGCGCAGGTGGGGACCGAGCACACCCTCCTCCTCTGCCAGGGCGTAGAGGCGGGGCGTCCGCGGGTCGACGTCGCGGTGCACCGGGTGCCCGAGCCCCGGCACCCGTCGGCCCTCGGCGCGGCAGCCGGCGACGAGCGCGTCCGCCATCACAGCCAGGGTCTCGTCGTCGGGATCCGCGCCCTCGATGGCGTCTGCGAGGAACTCGGCGGTGTCGCCCGTCGGGCCGAGGAACACGCTGCCCGCCCCCAGCAGGCCGGCGGCCACCGACGCCTGGACGGCCTCGGGGGCACCGGTGTGGGTGAGCCTGGTCGCCAGTGCGCTGGGGGTCAGGCCGTGGTCGGCCAGCGACACCAGCACCGCGTCGAGGACACGCCGCTCTCCCTCCGTCGGCTCCCGGTGCGTCACCAGGAGGTAGGCCAGGTCGGTCAGGCTCAGGCGCCCCATCACCTCGCTCGGCAGGTCGAGACCGCCCACCGTGATGCTGTCCGGGGTCGACGACCCGATCCACGTGTGCCACTGGTTGCTTCCGGCACGAGCGTCAGCCATGGTCGGTCTCCTGTGGGGTCCGCTCCCGGGGGAGCTTGTGCTTCGCGATGCGCCCGGTGGGCGTGTGGGGCAACTCCTCGACGATCTCGAGGTAGCGGGGCACCTTGAAGCGGGCCACCTCCCCCGCCACGAAGTCGCGGAGCGCGGTGGGGTCCAGCGTCTCGCCCGGCGCCACCACGACGAACGCCTTCACGTCCTCCTCCGACAACTCGGAGGGCACGCCGACCACCGCCGCCTCGGCCACCGACGGGTGACGCTCCAGGGCCGCCTCCACCTCGGCCGGTGCCAGGTTCTCACCCCGGCGGCGGATCACCTCCTTCTCGCGGCCCACGAAGGTGAAGGTGCCGTCCTCGTTGGGGTGGACGAGGTCGCCCGTGCGCAGCCACCCGTCGACGACCACCGCCGCGGTCTCCTCGGGCATCTCGTAGTAGCCCGCCATGATCGCCGGGTTCCGGAGCTCGAGCTCGCCCACCTCGCCCTCGGCGGCCGGGCGGCGGGCCCCCTGGCGGTCGACCATCACCCGGGCGTCGTTGACGTGGCCCAGCGTGGGGTGCTGGCGGGGCGACCCGAGCGTGCCGTAGGGCCGGGTGCCGTGGCGCCAGATCAGGCCGTAGGGCGACTCGGACATGGCGTAGCCGCACACGATCTCGAACCCGAAGCGCTCCTCGATCTCGAGGTGCCGCTCCCGCTCGGGCGACGGCCCCGTGTAGCACCGGCGCAGGGCGTGGCGGCGATCGTCGGGGCGCTCGGGCTGGCGCATCAGGATCTCGAGCATGGCGCCGATGGCGTTGAACTCGGTGGCACCGGTGCGGCGGGCGTCGTCCAGGAAGGTCGACGCCGAGAACGACGGGAGCAGCACGAGGCTCGCGCCCGCGGCCACCGACCCGAGCACCGAGTAGGCCGGCGCGTTGATGTGGAACAGCGGCAGCGACGTGAGCAGGCGGTCGTCGGCGGTGAGCCCCATCCAGTGGGGGAACCCCTCGCCGGCCATCACGTAGGCCCGGTGCGTCTGCATCACCAGCTTGGACCGCCCGGTGGTGCCCGATGTGGGGATCATCACCGCGACGTCGCCCGGGCCGACCGCCGCCGGGGCCGCGCCGTCGGGATCGGCGGCGAGCAGCGCCCCGAGGTCGAGGCGGCGCCCGCCGGCCGCCGCCACCCGTGCGTCGCCCTCGGTCACCAGCGCCGCCGGTGCCACCTGACGGACGAACCCGGCCAACTCGTCGGCCGTCCCCGCCGGGTTCAGCGGCACCTGCACCGCGCCCACCTCCATGAGTGCGAGCCAGAGGAACACCTGCCCGGCCACGTTCCCGGCCGGCACGAGCACCCGGTCCCCCCGCTCGATCCCCGCGGCCCGCAACCCCGCCGCCACCCGCTCGACCACGCCCAGCGCCCCGGCGTAGGTCCAGGTGTCGTCGCCCGCCAGCAGCCAGGTGGCCTCGGGCGAGCGCGCCACCGCCTGCCGGAACAGCGCTGGGATCGTCTCGGGCACCGGCGGGATCGTAGGTCGGCACCGGCGATCTACCGTGGCGTCGTGGGGACGTTCAGCCGACGGGCCTTCCTGGGGGGTGGCGCCGCCTTCGCCGCCGCGGTGGCAGCCGGGTGCGCGTCGGGCGGATCGGGACCGGACGGGGCGGGCGGCGCGTCCTCGGCCGGCGCCGCCTCCACCGCGAGCACGCCCGCCGCCACGGTCACCGACGCCGACCTGCGCGCCATCGACCACGTGGTCCTCCTGATGCAGGAGAACCGCTCGTTCGACCACTACTTCGGCATGCGCCCGGGCGTGCGGGGCTACGCCGACGCCGAGGTGACCACCCTGCCCGACGGCCGGCCGGTGTGGTTCCAGCCGAGCGCCGACCACCCCGACGGGTACGTGCTGCCGTGGCACCTGGACGAGACCGCCGCCCGGGAGTGCATCCTGGGCGTCGATCCCGACCGGTCCATCACCGTCCAGGGGTGGCACGACGGCGCCATGGACCGCTTCCTGGCGGAGCAGCAGCCGGTGGCGATGGGCTACCTCACCCGCGACGACCTGCCGTACTACTGGGCGCTGGCCGACGCGTTCACCGTGTGCGACGGCTACCACTCGTCGGTCCTGTCGCAGACCAACCCGAACCGGCTCTACTACATGTCGGCCACCATCGACCCGGGGGGCACCCAGGGCGGGCCCGAGCTGAGCAACGACGGCCGCCGGTTCCGCTGGACCACCTACCCCGAGCGGCTCGAGGACGCCGGCGTGAGCTGGCGGGTGTACCACGACGTCGACGACTTCGACGACAACGTGCTGAAGTTCTTCGCCCGTTTCGAGGACGCGCCCCGGTCGAGCCCGCTGTTCGACAACGCCATGCGCAACCGACCGCTCTCTGCCTTCCTGGACGACGCCCGCTCGGGCAACCTGCCCCAGGTGAGCTGGGTGGTCGGCACCACCCCCGCGTCCGAGCATCCACCCAACCCGCCGGCGTTGGGCGAGGACTACACGGCGCAGTGCCTCGCCGCGGTGATGGCCGACCCCGACGCCTGGGCCAAGACGCTGTTCGTGTTCCACTACGACGAGCACGGCGGCTTCTTCGACCACGTGCCCCCGCCTGTGCCCGAGCCCGGCACCGCCGACGAGTTCGTCGACGGCGTGCCCATCGGCCTGGGCCTGCGGGTGCCGGCGGTCATCGCCTCGCCGTTCAGCCGCGGCGGCCGGGTGGTCAGCGACACGTTCGACCACACGTCCACCCTGCTGTTCCTCGAGCGCCGCTTCGGCGTCGAGGTGCCCAACCTCAGCCAGTGGCGGCGCGACACCGTCGGCGACCTCACCACCACGCTCGACTTCTCCGACCCCGACACCTCGGTGCCCCGCCTGCCCGACACCGCCGCCCGGGCGGCGGCGGTGAGCTGCACGGCCCTGCCCATGCCCCAGCCCCCCCGCCGCCAGGCGCTGCCGGCCTGATGGACGAGGTGCGGTTCCTGCCCGGCGGCGGAGAGCGGGGGCGCGATCGGTTCGGCGGGCATGCCGCACTGCACGGCCACGACCCCGCGCGCCACGCCGAGCGAGGCGACGCCGGGCGGGGCGAGCCGATCGCCACCGACGGGCGCTCCCTCGACGAGGTTGCCGCCACGATCTTCGGCCGCCTCTGACGATCAGCTCACCACAGCACCGACGCCATCGAGGCCACGGCGGAGAGCACCAGAAGGCCCAGCACCAGGGGCTTGAAGTGCTCGGACTGGATGCGGAACGCCACCCGCTCGAACGCGAGGGTGCCCAGCAGCGCCGCCGGGATGGCGAACAGGCCCGCCACCCAGGTGGACGACGAGACGACGCCCGACGCGAAGAACAACGGCAGCGCGACCACGTTGGAGCAGAGGAAGTAGGTGACGGTCGTGGCCCGGAACGCGTGCTGCTCGTGCTCGGCGGCCTGGAGCACCAGCACCACCGGCGGGCCGCCGACGCCGATGCTGGTGTTGATCATCCCCGACACGAACCCGGCGCCCACCTCGGTGCTGGGGCGCTCGGAGCGCAGGCGGAACCCCGATGCCAGCAGCGCCACCGCGGCCAGCACCACGACCGACACGGCCACCTGCAGCGGGTCGGCCGGCACCCGGCGCAGGGCGATGATGCCGAGCGGCATGCCCACGACCGCGCCGATCAGGAGGCGGCCCACCACGGGACGGTCCACCCGCCGGCGGAGGCGCACCGCCATCAAGGCGGTACCGGCCAGCCCCGACAGCGACGACAGGGCGACGGCGTCCTTGGGCCCGATCACGAGGGAGAGCAGGGGCACGGCCATCAACGCGTAGCCGAACCCCGACAGCTGCTGGGTGGCGGCGGCGAGGAACACCGCCCCGCACACCGCCGCCAACTCCCATCCGGACACGGGCGCCGACGTTAGACCTCGGCTTACGCTGCGGGTATGGCCCTGCCCCCTCCCGCACCGGATCGCACCTGCCTCGTCACCGGGGCGTCGTCGGGGATCGGCGCCGAGATCGCGAAGGCGCTCGCCGCCCGCGGCCTGGGCGTCACCCTGGTGGCACGGCGCGAGGACAAGCTCACCGCGCTGGCCGCCGAGGTGGCCGACGCCCACGGCGTCCGGGCCGAGGTGCTGGCCGCCGACCTCAGCGACGAGTCGGCGCGGGCGGGCCTCGTCGACCGCGTCGGCGACCTGGGCCTCGACGTCGACGTGCTGGTCAACAACGCCGGGTTCACCACCATGGGCCCGGTCCACGAGAGCGACCCCGCCGACGAGCTGATGATGATCCGCACCAACGTCGAGGCCGTCGCCCACCTGTGCAGCCTGTTCCTGCCCGGCATGGTCGAGCGGGGCCGCGGCGCGGTGCTCAACGTGGCGTCGGTGGGCGCCTTCCAGCCGCTGCCGGGCCAGGCCGGCTACGCCGCGTCCAAGGCCTTCGTGCTGTCGTACAGCCACGGCATCCGCACCGAGCTGGTCGGCACGGGGGTGACCGTCACCATGCTCTGCCCGGGCCCGGTGCGCACCGGCTTCGCCGAGGTCGCCGGCCTGACCGACGACGAGGCCGTCGGGGCCCTGCCCGAGTTCATGTGGGAGACCGCCGAGAAGGTGGCCGCCGACGCCGTCGAGGGCATGGACAAGGACAAGGGGGTCGTGATCCCCGGCGTGGCCAACCGCGTCGGGGCGGTCGGCGGCTACCTGCTGCCCAAGCGCCTGCTGCTCCCGATCCTCGCCCGGCAGCACCCGGCCCTGAAGAAGTGAGGGCGCCGACGTGACGGGCGGCGGCGCACCCACGGCGGGCGACGACGACGACGCTGCGGGCGACGACGCGGTGATCGACGCCGCGGTCGCGCAGGCGACCCTGGGCGCGCTGCTGCCGGCGCTGGCCCACGTCACCGGCGACCCCACGCTCGCCCCCGAGCACCTGCGCCCGAACCCCGACGACATCATGGACCCCCAGGGCGGGCTGACCCCCGACCAGCTCGACGAGGCCCGGGCCCTCGCGGCCCACACGCTGCGGGGCCTGCGCGACGGCACCATCGCCCGGGCCGACCACCCGCCGACCGACGACGACCTCCAGCGCCTGGTGGCCCACATCGTGGGCGACGCCAACGTCGACGCCTACCGGACGCTGCTGCTGGAGGAGCTGGCGCCCGAGGGCATCGATCGGCGCGCGCCCGGGTGGACCAAGCGCGACGTCGCGCCCGACACCCCGTTCCACGTCGCCATCGTGGGGGCGGGCATGTCGGGCCTGCTGGCGGCCCACCGCCTCACCCAGGCCGGGGTGTCGGTCACGGTGTTCGAGAAGAACGAGGACGTGGGCGGCACCTGGTTCGAGAACACGTACCCGGGCTGTCGGGTCGACGTGCCCAACCACCTGTACAGCTACTCGTTCGCCCATGCGGTCTGGCCGCAGCACTTCTCCGACCAGGCCACGCTGCTCGACTACTTCCGCCACTGCGCCGACGAGTTCGCGGTCCGCGACAAGGTGCGGTTCGGCACCGAGGTGCTGGGGGCGAGCTGGTCGGACGACACCCGGACCTGGACGCTGCGGGTGCGCCCCGCGGCCGGGGCCGACCACGCCGACGAGAGCAACGGTGGCCGGGGTGCGATCGAGACGATCGAGGCCAACGCGGTGATCAGCGCCGTGGGCCAGCTGAACCGGCCCCACCTGCCCGAGATCGAGGGCATCGAGTCGTTCGCGGGGCCGTGGTTCCACTCGGCCGAGTGGCGCCACGACGTCGACCTCACCGGCAAGCGGGTGGCGGTGATCGGCACCGGTGCCAGCGCCGCCCAGTTCATCCCCGAGGTGGCGGCGCAGGCGGCCGACCTGGTGGTGTTCCAGCGCACCCCCAACTGGCTGGCGCCCACGCCCGACTACCACGACGATGTCGCCGACGAGACCCGCTGGCTGCTCGAGGTGCTGCCCGAGTACGGCGACTGGTACCGGCTGTGGCTGTTCTGGCGCATGCACGAGGGCCTGACCGCGGCGGCCAAGGTCGACCCCGACTGGACCAGCGACACCGGCACGGTGAGCGTGCTCAACGAGCTCGTGCGCATCGGGCTGGTGGAGTACCTCACCGAGCAGTTCGCCGGCCGGCCCGAGCTGTTGGACGACGTGGTGCCCACCTACCCGCCCATCGCCAAGCGCATCGTGCGCGACAACGGCATCTGGGCCCGCACCCTCACCAGCGACCACGTGCACCTCGTCACCGACCCGATCGAGCGCATCACCCCCACCGGCGTGCGGGCCGGCGGTCGGGACCACCCTGTGAGGGACCACCCTGTCGACGTCATCATCTACGGGACGGGCTTCGCGGCCTCGCAGTTCCTCACGCCGATGACGGTCACCGGGCGGCCAGGGCCCGAGCGGCCCCACAGAGCGGGGAATCAGGGTCTCGACCTGCACGAGCACTGGGCCGGCGACGCCCGGGCCTACCTGGGCATCACCGTGCCCCACTTCCCCAACCTGTTCTGCCTGTACGGGCCGAACACCAACATCGTCATCAACGGCAGCATCATCTTCTTCAGCGAGTGCGAGGTGCGCTACCTCACCGAGTGCATCCACCTGCTCCTGGCCACCGGGCACCACGCGCTCGACGTGCGCCCCGAGGTGCACGACGCCTTCAACGAGCGGGTCGACGCCGCCAACCGCCAGATGGCCTGGGGCGCCTCGTCGGTGAACAGCTGGTACAAGAACGCCAAGGGACGGGTCAGCCAGAACTGGCCCTTCTCGCTGTTGGAGTACTGGCAGCTCACACAGGCGCCCGACCCCGACGACTACGAGCTCCTCTAGAGCTCGGCGCCGGCGGGCGGACGACGCCCGACCACCGGCGCTCAGCTGGTGACGGCCACCCGGCTGAGCCCGAGGAAGGTGCAGACGTAGAAGTCGCGATGCGCACCGGGGCAGGGGAAGAGCACGGACTGGATACCCATGCCGCCGTCGACGCGCGCGAGCTCGTCGCCCGAGACGATGTCGCGCACGACCACGTCGGCGTGGTCGCCGGTGACCACCTCACCGGTCTCGGTGTAGAGGAGGAGGTGGCCGCCGTGGTCCTGGTCGTGGCGCCAGCGGACGTCGAGGGTGTCGAGGTCGAACCCCGCGAGCACGCCGATGCCGCTGTCGTAGCCGACCACCACGCCTCGGGCCTCGTCCACCACGGGCGGGTTGGCGACCAGGCCGCCCGGACGGCCGCACACCTCGGCCGTCGCCACCTCGGCGGTGCCCAGATCGACCCGGACGAGGTGCAGCGGCGCGATCGACACGCCGTGGCCGCGCAGCGTCCCCGTGTAGTGCTCACTGCCCTCACCGTCGTCCAGGAACCAGGCCGCCCCGGCGGCCAGCACGCAGTCCCACCCGTACGTCTGGCCCTCCTCGGTGCGGTACCGAGCCGCGAAGCGCTCGTCGAGCGCGAGGTGGGCGCCGTCCCAGGCCACCCGGAGGAGGTGGGTGTCGCCGACGACGTAGACCGTGTCGCCCTCGGCCGAGAGGCGGGCGATCGACGCCTCGGGGAGCACGAGCCGATCGACGACGGTCAGGTCGTCGGGGGCGAGTACCACCAGCTCGCACGGCTCACGATCGGCGGCAGGTAGGTGTCGTCCGGGGAGCGACCCCCCGAAGTCCTTCGTGACGAGGTGGCCGTCGGCCAGCGGGACGAAGCTGTTGTAGGGGCGGTCGCGTGGGAGGCGAGTCGTGTGCGTCGGCCGGAGGTCGGCGTCGAGGCGGTGGGCATGGTTGCCGAAGACCACGTGCACGGCGCCGTCGGGGGCGACGCCCAGGCCCCCGGGCCAGACCGGCCCCGCGGCGAGCTCGGGGGACTGGGCGAGGGTCTCGAGGGTGACCGGGTCGATGCGCTCGACGAGGGCGGTGGCGGCGGCGCCCGCCGTGTGGCGCAACAGGAAGAACGAGCCGGCCTCGTCGCCGACCACCATGGTCGCGGCGGGGGCGACCCGGGTCGTCACCTCGAGGTGGTCGCCGCGCCCGAGGTGGAGGCCACCGTCCACCAGCTGGCGGCGCGAGGGGCCGCCGTCCTCGTAGCGCCAGGTCATCAGCGCAGTCTGTCCGGTCCGAGCGGCCGACCACGTGACCGGCGCCTCTGCGCCCGGCCGTCGGCCGGTCGGGTTCCGACCGGGCCGTCCAGCAGACACCGACGGCAGCGCTTCGTCACCCGGCTGGAGGTTCGCGCGTCGCCCGTCGTGGTCACCGAGGACCCGATGACACCGGCGCCGCGGAGGGCTACGGTCGCCCCGGACACGACCCGCGCCACCGGAGGCCCCCCATGCCCGAACGCACCAGCTACGCACCCGGCACCCCCAGCTGGATCGACATCGGCACCGATGTCGAGGCGGCCAAGACCTTCTACACCGGGCTGTTCGGCTGGTCGACCGCCGACGCCGGACCCGTCGAGGAGACCGGCGGCTACGGGTTCTTCACCACCGCCGACGCCAAGTTGCTGGCCGGCTACGGCCCCCAGCAGAACCCCGGGCCCCCGTTCTGGACCACCTACATCGCCACCGACGACGCCGACGCCTCCGCCGCCAAGGTCGAGGCCGCCGGCGGCACCGTGGTGGTGCCCCCGATGGACGTGATGGACGCCGGGCGCATGGCCGTGTTCCAGGACACCGAGGGCGCCTTCTTCTCGGTGTGGCAGGCCGGCCGGCACCTCGGCGCCGAGGTGGTCAACGAGCCCGGCGCCTTCTGCTGGAGCGAGCTGAGCACCCGCGACCCCGAGGCGGCCAAGGCCTTCTACGCCGCGGTGTTCGGGTGGGGCGCCCAGGCCAGCGAGAACGAGGCCATGGCCTACACCGAGTGGCAGCTCGGCGGCGAGAGCATCGGCGGCATGATGGACATGCCCCCCATGGTGCCCGCCGAGGTGCCGGCCTACTGGCTGGTCTACTTCGCGGTCGAGGACACCGACGCCAGCGTGGCCCGGGCCAAGGAGCTGGGCGGCATGGCCATGGTCGAGGGGATGGACACGCCCGCGGGCCGCATCGCGGTGCTGGCCGACCCCCAGGGCGCCACCTTCGCCCTCATCTCGCTTTCCGCCCACCTCTGATCGGTCGGTCAGGGGTCGGGGTCGGGGTCGGGATCGGGGTCCGGGTCCGGGTCCGGGTCGGGGTCGGGGTCGGGCAGCACCCGCTCGAGGCGGTCGCCCAGCTGCGCCTTGGCGTGACGCTCCATGGCCCGGGCCAGCTCGGCATCCACCACCCGCTGGCCCAGCGGGCGCAGTCGCTGGATGGCCGCGGCCAGGCGCGGCACCGCCTCGGGGGGCACCACGTCGCCCAAGGGGTCGAACAGGTGGGTGGTCACCAGGGTGACGAAGCGCTCGGCCACGCGGTCGATCTCGCCGCGTAGCTCCCGGCCGGCGGCCAGCACCGCGCCCAGGGGGATGCCGGCCGCCACCAGCTCGGCCGCGGCCCGCAGCTCCCGGGGGCTGCGCACCACGAAGTGGTCGCCGTCCACCTCGATCACGCCGAGGTCGATGGCCTCGTCGAGCATCCCGCCCACGTCGGCGTCGGGGGCGCCCGCGAAGAGCGCCACGAGCGCCTCGGCGGTGAACCGCTCGGGCGCCTCGTCGGACCAGGGCCCCGTCACCGCCATCTCGAGGCCGACGAGCTCGGCGAGGTCCTGGCCCTGGGCCCACCCGTCGAGCAGCTCGCCGATGTTGGCCAGGCTGTAGCCCCGGCCCAGCAGCTCGCCGATGGTCCGCAGCCGGGCCAGGTGGCCATCGTCGTACAGGCCCACCCGCCCCACCCGCTTGGGCGGCGGCAGCAGGCCCCGGTCCTGGTAGGCGCGGACGTTGCGCACCGTCGTGCCCGCCTCACGGGCCAGATCGTCCACCCGGTACTCGGCCATCGCGCCCGATCCTCCCACGTCCGTGTCGGTGACGAACGCCTCCTATGACATGGTTCACTGTAGACAGTCTTGACTGTAACAGTTTGTGATGTAACAGTGTGACCCATGTCGACCCACCGTCACCGCGTCGCCGTGATCGGCGCCGGCTTCGCCGGCATCGGCCTGGGCGCCCGCCTCCGCCAGGCGGGCATCGACGACTTCGTCGTCCTCGAGCGGGGCGACGACGTCGGCGGCACGTGGCGCGACAACCGCTACCCCGGCTGCCAGTGCGACGTGCCCAGCCACCTCTACTCGTTCTCGTTCGCCCCGAACCCCGACTGGAGCCGCGCCTTCTCGCCCCAGCCCGAGATCCAGGCCTACCTGCAGGACTGCGCCGAGCGGTTCGGGCTACGGCCCCACCTGCGCCTGGGTCACACCGTCACCGACGCGAGCTGGCAGGGCGACCACTGGCGCATCGAGACCGATCACGGTCCCGTCGAGGCCGATGTGCTGGTCAGCGCCCACGGTGGCCTGAGCGAGCCCGCGGTGCCGGCGCTGGCCGGGCTCGACACCTTCGCCGGCACCACCGTCCACACCGGCGCCTGGCCCGACGAGGCCACCGCCTCGGCCGCGATCGACGGCCGCCGCGTCGCCGTGGTCGGCACCGGCGCCTCGGCCGTCCAGGTGATCCCCCACCTGCAGCGCCGCGCCCAGCACCTCACGGTGCTGCAGCGCACCCCCGCCTGGGTGCTCCCCCACCCGGACCGGCCCATCGGCACGTGGGAGCGCCGCCTCTACCGCCGGGTGCCGGCGCTCATGCGCCTGGTGCGGGCCCGGATCTACGCGTCGCACGAGTTGGTCGTGATTGCGCTGGCCAAGCGACCGCGGCTGCTGGCCCCGATCCGCCGCCTCGCCACCGAGCACCTGCGCCACCAGGTGGACGACCCCGACCTGCGGGCCCGACTCACCCCCTCGTTCGAGCCCGGCTGCAAGCGCCTGTTGCTGTCCGACCGCTACTACCCGGCGCTCACGGCCGAGAACGTCGACGTGGTGACCGACCCGATCGTCGAGGTGGCCCCGTCCGGCATCGTCACCGCCGACGGGGCGGTGCACGAGGTCGACACCATCGTGCTGGCCACCGGCTTCCGGGTGGCCGACCACCCCATGGCCGCCCGCATCCACGGCCGTGACGGCCGGTCCCTCGCCGAGGCGTGGGGGGATCGCGGCCCCCGGGCGTACGTGGGCACCACCGTCAGCGGCTTCCCCAACCTGTTCCTGCTGTCGGGGCCCAACACCGGCATCGGTCACACCTCGCTCGTGTACATGATCGAGTCCCAGCTGCCCTACGTGCTCGGGGCGCTCCGCCACCTCGACCGCACGGGCGCGGCGGCGGTCGACGTGCGCCCCGAGGTGGTCGAGGACTGGGACCGGCGCCTGCAGGCCAAGCTGGCCCCCACCGTGTGGAACCGCGGCGGCTGCAGCAGTTGGTACCTGCACGAGAGCGGGCGCAACCCGGCCATCTGGCCCGACTTCACGTGGCGCTTCCGGCGCCTCACCCGCCGTTTCGACGCCGAGCACTACGACCTCCTCCCCGCGACCAGCACCGGAGGGGCGATCGCAGGATCCGCCGGAGCGACGCCGGGCCGGGTCCCGGCGCCTGGCTCCTCCCGTCACGTGGGCGCGGGCGCCCCGGTGGAGACGACGGTCTGATGGCGGGGATCTCGATCGAGGGGGCCCGCTCGCTCGTCACCGGCGCCGGCCACGGCATCGGCCGCGCCACGGCACTGGCCCTGGCCGCCCGGGGCGGCACGGTCACCTGCGCCGACATCGACCTGATCGCGGCCGAGAAGACCGCCGCCGCCTGTGGCGAGGCCGGCGGCACCGGGTACGCCGTGGCCCTCGACGTGGCCGACCGGGCCGCCGTGCTCACCGTCGCGGCCGACATCGAACGCCCCCTGGACCTGCTGGTCAACAACGCCGGCGTGGGGATGAGCGGCTCGTTCCGTTCCACCAGCCTCGACGACTGGGAATGGATCACCTCGGTGAACCTGGGGGGCGTCGTCAACTGCTGCCATGCCTTCACCCCCGCCATGCTCGACGCCGGGCGGGGCCACGTGGTCAACATCGCCTCGGGCCTGGCCTACACACCGCGCGCCACCGAGTCGGCCTACGTCGCCACCAAGGCCGCGGTGCTGGCCCTCTCGCGCTGCTTGCGGGCGGACTGGCACGACCGCGGTGTGGGCGTGTCGGCGGTCTGCCCCGGCGTGATCGACACCGGCATCATCAGCCGCACCCGGTTCACCGCCGACGGCCCGGAGGGGCACGACCGCGCCCGCGCCGAGCGGGTCTTCCGTCGGGGACACCCGCCCGAGCGGGTCGCCGCGGCCGTGCTGCGGGCGGCCGAGCGCGGTGGGGCCGTCGTGCCCGTCGGGTGGGAGTCGCACCTGGGCTGGTGGTTCAGCCGGCTCGCCCCGATCGCCGCGCAGCAACGCCTCGCCCGCCAGCCGCTCCGATGACGCCCGCCAGCGCCGGTCCGGTGCCGTTCGTGATCGAACCATCGCCCGCCGGCCGCTCCGACGAGGAGGCTCCGCCATGCTGACCCCGCTCCTGGCCCCGTCCCACCCGCTGCTCGCGGCTGCACCACTCGTGATCGCCCGGGACGCCCCCGCGGGCGGCAGCGCGCTCTCCGAGATCGTCAGCGCCACCGCGGTGGCGTTCCTCGCCGTCGCCGCCGTGGTGGCGCTGGGGGTCGCCCACCGCCGCCGGGGCCTGCTCGACCCCCTGGCCGGCGAGGTCGAGCGCCGCAGCGGCCTGCCGGCGTGGGCGGCACTGCCCGGCGCCATCACGGGGGCCAGCCTGCTGCTCGCCGTCGTCGGCTACTACTGGGACGTCTCGTGGCACATCGACCGGGGCCGCGACCCGGGCGCGTTCGCCAACCCCGCCCACTGGCTGATCATCATCGGGCTCGACGGCATCGCCTTCGCGGGCGTGCTCGCCCTCGTCCTGGGCGACCGCCGGACGGCCACGTCCGTCGAGCTGCGGCCCGACTGGCACGTGCCCGTGGGGGGGCTGCTCCTCACCCTGTGCGGGCTGATCGCGCTGGCCGGGTTCCCGGCCGACGACCTGTGGCACCGGCTCTTCGGCCAGGACGTCACCGCATGGGGGCCCACCCACATCCAGATGATCGGCGGCGCCTCGCTGGCCACGCTCGCGGCCTGGGCGCTCGGCGTCGAGGGCGCCCGGTGCCGGTCTCCCCGCACGGGCCCCGACGCCGCCCGCCGGGCCCGGGCCGATCGCTGGCTGGACCGCGGCCGCGACATCCTGGCCGGGGGCGGCCTCCTGCTGGGCCTGTCGACGCTGCAGATCGAGTTCGACTTCGGCGTCCCCCAGTTCCGCCAGCTGTTCCAGCCGATCATGATCGTGCTGGCCGCGTCGATCGCCCTCGTCGCCGTCCGCATCCGGGCCGGCAAGGGCGCCGCGCTCGCCGCCGTGGCGTTCTTCCTGCTGGTGGACGGCGCCCTGTCGTTCCTCATCACCGGCCCGCTCGGGCGCTCCACCATGCACTTCCCCCTCTACGTGGTCGAGGCGCTGGTGGTCGAGGCCGTCGCCCTCGCCGTCCCCCGCCGCCGCCAGCTCACGCTGGGCCTGGTGGCGGGGGTGGGCATCGGCACCGTGGGCCTGGCGGCGGAGTGGGCCTGGTCGCACGTGTGGATGCCGCTGCCGTGGGGTACGCCGCTGCTGCCCGAGGCGCCGGTGCTGGCCCTCGTGGCCGGCGCCTGCGGGGGGATCCTGGGCGGCCTCATCGGCCGGGCCCTGGCCCCCGACGCCCTCCCCCGCCAGGCCACGCCGCGGGGCTGGGCCGCGGCGGCGTGGGTGGGCGCCTTCCTGTGCCTGGCCGTCCCACTGCCGATGGGCGCGCACCCCGACTGGCAGGCGACGGTGACCTTCGACGAGGTGGCCGACCACGACGTCGGCGGGGGCGCCACCGCCGAGCGGTCCGCGCTCGTCACCCTGCGGCTCCCGCCCGGCGAGGTGGCCGACGCCGTCGCCGACGCGAACTGGTTCGGCGTCATCGCCTGGCAGGGCTCGACCACCGGCGACGGTGGCCTGGTGATCGCCGACCTCGAGCCCCGGGGCGACGGCGTGTGGCAGACCGATCGAGCGGTCCCGCTGTCCGACCCGTGGAAGACGATGGTGCGCCTCCACACCGGCACCAGCCTGCAGGCCCTGCCGCTGCACCTGCCGGCCGACACCGAGATCCCCGCCCCCGCGGTGACGGTGGCGTCCGGCGACACCGCGTCCTTCCAGGCCGACAAGGCGGTCCTGCAGCGCGAGGCCCGCACCGACGACGTGTGGCTCGAGCGGGCGGCCTACGCCCTGCTGCTCCTGGTGGCGTTCGGCTGGGTGGCCGGCCTGGCCTGGGGCCTGCGCCGCCTCGACCCGATCGCTCGATCGGTCGACCTCCGCCCGCCGGGGGGCGTCGACCGGGCGCGTTCCGTGTCGGACCCTGTCGGTACGGTGAGCTGATGTTCCTCGGACTGCGCACCGTCATCTACCCCGCCCCCGACCTCGACGCGGCCAAGGCCTGGTTCACCGAGCTGCTGGGGTTCCCGCCGTACTTCGACGAGCCGTTCTTCGTCGGCTTCAACGTCGGCGGCTACGAGCTCGGGCTCCTGCCGCTGGCCGAGGGCGAGGAGAATCCCGGCGTGCTCACCTACTGGGGCGTCCGCGATGCCGAGGCGGCCGCGGCGGCGCTGCTCGAGCGGGGCGCCACCGTCCACCAGCCGGTCACCGAGGTGGGCGACGGCATCAAGACCGGCACCTTCCTCGAGCCCAACGGCGGCGCCGTGGTCGGCATCATCGAGAACCCCATCTTCGCGTTGGCGGCCCCGCCGGCGTCCGCCGTGGCCGCGGACGGGCCGGGCCTGTAGCGGCGGGCGTGAGTCCTGAACTGGCGCCCGATTCGGTTGCCAGAACGACCGAATCGGGCGCCAGTTCGAATGCGCCGATGGTGGCGCCGAGGTGGAAGACCGACCGGACGCGGGTACGGTTGGCCCCGCTTTGCTCCGGCCTCGTCGAAACTGACGCCGGTCGGGTGATCGTCGGGTTCGCATCACGGGACACGACGGGCCGCTGGAGACATCCACTCTCGCTCGCGGCCACGCCTTCGCTGCCGCGACGCAGCAACACCGGCCCGCCGGTGACCTCGAAGGCTGCCGAATGGGTGTGTCGCCGCCCCGTTTCCCTTGCACCTCCGAACCCAACGAAACACTCACCAACGACGTGCGCGGTCGAATGCCGCGCGCACAGGAGCATCACGTGTCCATCACCTTCCGCGAGCTCGGCGTCCCCGCCGACCTCGCTGCCCTGCTCGACGAGCGCGGCATCACCTCCCCCTTCCCCGTCCAGGCAGCCACGCTGCCCGACGCCATGGCCGGCCGCGACGTGTGCGGCAAGGCCCCGACCGGCTCGGGCAAGACCCTCGCCTTCGGCATCCCGCTGGTCACCCGCGCCACCAAGGGCCGTCCCCGCAAGCCCCACGCCCTCGTGCTGGCTCCCACCCGCGAGCTGGCCGCCCAGATCGAGAGCGAGCTGCGCCCGCTGGCCGCGCTGCGACGGATGACCGTCGCGTCGTTCTACGGCGGCGTCGGCTTCGGCAAGCAGCTCGCCGCGCTCCGCAACGGGGTCGACATCGCCGTCGCCTGCCCCGGGCGGCTGGCCGACCTGGTGCAACGCGGCGACGTGCGCCTCGACGAGGTCGACCTGGTCGTGCTCGACGAGGCCGACCGCATGGCCGACATGGGGTTCCTCCCCGAGGTCAAGCGCCTGCTCGACCAGGTGCGCCCCGACCGTCAGACCCTGCTGTTCTCGGCCACCCTCGACAACGACGTCGACGTCCTCATCCGCCGCTACCAGAACAACCCCGGCCGCCACGACGTGGCCGCCATCGACCAGGGCCCCGACCTGACCACCCACCACTTCTGGCACTCCGGCGAGCACGAGCGGGTCGACCTCACCGCCCGCCTGGTGCGCGGTCACGGCCCCACGATCGTGTTCTGCCGCACCAAGCGCCGCGCCGACCGGCTGACCAAGCAGTTGGCCAACGCCGGCGTCACCGCCGCCGCCATCCACGGCGACCGCAGCCAGCCCCAACGGGAGCGGGCGCTGCAGGCGTTCACCCAGGGCAAGGTCGAGGCGCTGGTCGCCACCGACGTGGCCGCCCGCGGCATCCACGTCACCGACGTGGCCTGCGTGATCCACTTCGACCCGCCCGCCGATGAGAAGGACTACGTCCACCGCTCGGGCCGCACCGGCCGGGCCGGTGCCAGCGGCACCGTCGTCAGCCTGATCGGCGGGGAGCACCGCAAGACCGCCACCAAGATGCAGCGCAAGCTGGGCCTCGGCACCAGCGGCCCGGTCGAGCCCGACCTGCACGACTTCCCCGCCGTGCCCGCCCCCGAGCCGGGCACCGCACCGAAGCCGTTCGACCCGGTCGGCCCGAGCAACCAGCGCCGCGGCAACGGCCCCCGGCGCCCCCACCAGGGTGGCGGTCGCCAGGGCGGCCAGCGTCGTGCCAAGGCCGCGGCGGGCGGCTCCGGCAACGGCCAGGGCCCCAGTGCCCGCCGCAAGGGCACGCCCCGCAACGGCCCGCCCCGCAAGGCCGGCGCCGGCGGCCACCGCAAGGGCGCACCCCGCTCCTGACCGCAGCCGCCGCCGCGAGCCTGGCGCATCCACCCCTCTGAGGTGCGTGGATGCGCCCGGTTCGGGCCGGCACCGGCTCAGCTCGGCTCGTCGCCCAGGCGCCGGTCGATCTCGGTGCCCATCACCTTGCAGTCGGTCGCCGGGTGGTCGAAGCGGCACAGCAGCGCGCCCTCGAGGTAGCCGCGGGCCCGCTGCAGCCGGGCGATCTCGTCGTCGAGGGCCTCGAGTCGCCGGAGGGCGATCGCCTTCCACTCCTCGACGGTCGCCGCCCCCAGCACGCCGGCGATGTCGTCGAGCGACAGGCCCGCATCCTGCAGCATGCCGATGAACACCAGGCGTCGCAGCGACTCGGGCCGGTAGCGGCGCTGGCCCGACCGCCGCTCGTCGGCGGCCAGCAGGCCCCGGCGTTCGTAGAAGCGGACGGTCGAGGTGGCCACGCCCGCACGGGCGGCGACCTCGCCGATGGTGGCCAGGTCGGCGTCCGACATGTTCCCAGTTGACTTGAACCTGGGTTCAAGTGTCAACGTCGGTCGCATGACCGACACCGATCACCTGCCTCCCAACCACCATGCCGACTACCCCGGGTTCGCCGGGGTGTCCGGCCTGCTCGCGGCGCTGAGCATGAGCCGGGGACGAGCCGACGACGCCGAGCTCGCCGTCCGGCTGACCGGCCTCGGTCCCGACGAGCACCTCGTCGACGTCGGGTGCGGGCCCGGCCGGGCGGCACGGGTGGCCGCCACCCACGGCGCGTCCGTGGTGGGCGTCGACCCCGCCCGGATCATGCTGCGCGTGGCTCGCCTGTTGACGCCCCGCGCGGTCGGCATCACCTGGCGTACGGGCGCGGCAGAGCAGTTGCCGGTCGACGACGGCGCCGCCGACGTCGTCTGGTCGCTGTCCGCCGTCCACCACTGGGCCGACGTGGAGGACGGCCTGCGGGAGGCCTGGCGCGCCCTGCGGCCGGGCGGCCGGTTCCTCGCCGTCGAGCACGCCGTGGCGGCGGGAGCCGGCGGCCTGGCCAGCCACGGCTGGACCGACGCGCAGGCCGAGTCCTTCGCCGGCGCCTGCCGCCGGGCCGGCTTCGGCGAGGTCGAGGTGTCGCACGACCCCACGGTGCGGCGGCCGGCGGTCGCCGTGCTCGCGGTCCGGCCCGCGCGATGAGTGCTCGCGGTCCGGCCCGCGCGATGAGTGCCCGCCTACCGTGCGTGGATGACCGATGCCGACCCGTCGAGCGCCCTCGCCCTCTTCGCCCGACAGCGTGCCTGCCGCTCCTTCCGACCCGACGACGTCGCTGACGAGTCGATCGAGGCGGTGCTGGAAGCGGCCACCCGAGCCCCCAGCGCCCAGAACCTCCAGCCCTGGGTGTTCGTGGTGGTGCGCGACCCCGAGGTGCGGGCCGCGGTCTGGGAGGTGGGCCTGCGCCTGTGGGACGCCGGCGGTCGCGAGGCGAGCGCCGCCGTCGACCCACCGGCCCTGCACGCCGATGTCGACGCCGCGCTCGCGGACGGCGGCTTCGCCCTCGCCCCCGTCACGATCGTGGTGGGCGCCGACGCCGACCGCTGCCCGCCGGGCTCGGTCGAGTCGTCGATCTGGCCCGCCGTCCAGAACCTGCTGCTGGCCGCCACCGCCCTGGGCCTGGGCAGCGCGCTCACCACCATCGCCACCTTCTTCGCCGACGACCTCCGCGCGGTGGTGGGCCTTCCCGGGCACATCACCCCGGTGGCCGTGGTCCCCCTCGGCCACCCGACCAGATCGCTGGGGGCCAACCGCCGTGAGCCGGTAGCCGACCACACCCACCGCGACCGGTATGGCCGGGCCTGGTGACCGGGCTGCTGGGCACCGTCAGGGTGCGGGGGCGGGCACTCAGAACGGCGTCTGCTGGTGCAGGGCGAGGCGCCAGGCCCCCTCCTCGCGCACGTAGGTGCTGTTGATCAGCGCCCGGTAGTCGCTGTCGCCCCGCGTGGCGTGCGCCGAGTACGCCACCACGGCGCCGCCGTCACCGAGGGCGACCACCCGCTCGTCGCTGAGCTCGTACGACGTCCACGGGTCGCCGTGCATCGAGTCGATCACCTGCTCGCGGTCGTCGATGACCATGCCCATGGGCAGCAGCATCAACACCTCGCTCGCCAGCGTCTCCGAGTAGAACGCGGCGGCTTCGTCGCCCGAGGTCGACAGGGCCTTCCACGCCGACCGCTCGAGATCGAGCAACTCGTCCATCTGGGTGGTGGTGGACATCGTGCACCTCCTGGATCGTCCCCGCCCCTGGTCTCTACCCCGCGGGCGCCGCCGCCACCCCGCCGCCGCACCACGCCCACGGGGTCCACCGCGCCGACGTCACGGGAGCCGGCCCGTTCATCGCCCTCCCGTGCCATGCTCGGGCATGGCCAGGAACGTGGTGATCACCGGGTGCAGCAGCGGGTTCGGGTTGGCGACGGCGGTGGCCTTCGCCGAACGTGGTGATCGCGTGGTCGCCACGATGCGCAACCTCGAGCGACGGGGCGAGCTCGACGCGGCCCTCGAGGCCGCCGCCGCGGCCGACAACGCCGAAGTGGTGGCCATGGACGTGGACGACGACGCCAGCGTCCGCGCCACCCTCGGCGGTGTGATCGAGCGGTCGGGCCCGGTGGACGTGCTCGTGAACAACGCCGGCATCGGCGGTCGCGGCGGCCCCATAGAGGACCTCACCGACGAGGACTGGCTGGCCGTGCTGGGCACCAACGTGCTCGGCGCGGTGCGCGCCACCAGGGCGGTGCTGCCCGCGATGCGCGAACGGGGCCAGGGGACGATCGTGAACGTGTCGTCCATGGCCGGTCGGCTGCCGGGGAGCGCCATGCTCGCGCCCTATTCGGCCAGCAAGCACGCGGTGTGCTCGTTCAGCGACTCGCTCTGGGACGAGGTGGGCGACCTCGGCCTGTCGGTGCACTGCATCGAGCCCGGGTGGTTCGCCACCAGCATCGTGGACAACTCCACGATGCCGGGCTGGGAGGGCAACCCCTACCAGGAGCACGCCGAGCTGGCGGAGCGGAACGTCAGGGCCAGCATCGCCGCCGCCCCCGGGCCCGAAGCGGTGGTCGACGCCATCCTGGCCGCGGCCGACGGGGTGATCGGCGACAGCATCCATCGGCCGGTGGGTGCCGACGCCGAGCTGGCGGTCGCGGCGCGTGGGCAGATGTCCTACTTCGAGTTCCACGCCATGGCCCGCGAGCTCTCCGGCCGCCCGCCCGCCTGATCCCGGAGGAACCCGATGCCCCTCGCTGCCATCACCGTGGACACCGCTCGAGGTCGCGTCGGACCCGTGCGGCCGGGGGGCGGCTCGTGACCGTGCGGGCGCGCACCGCGCTGGCGATCGGCCTCGGCGCGGCGGCGCTCACGGCGCTCGCGGTGCGGGCCCGGCGGGCCGACCGCACACTCCTGGCGGTGCTCGACGAGGGGGAACGCCTCGAGATCACCGCCTCCGACGGGGCCACGTTGATCGTCGACGTGGTCGGTTCCGCCGCCGGACCCATCGTGGTGCTGGCCCACTGCTGGGGCGGCCACATCGAGAACTGGTCCCTGGTCGCCGCGCCCCTCGTCGAGCACGGCCACCGGGTGGTGCGCTGGCATCAGCGGGGCCACGGCCCCTCGACCGTCGGTGACGACGCCTTCGCCATCGAGCGCTTCGGCGCCGACCTGGCCGAGGTGCTGGAGGCGCTCGACGTCCGGGATGCGGTGGTGGTCGGCCACTCGCTGGGGGGCATGACGATCCAGGCCTTCGCCATCCACCACCCTGGGGTGCTCGACGAGCGGGTGCGGGCCCTGGTGCTGGCCGCCACCGCCGCCGGTGGCCTGGCCACGCACCCGGCGGGGCGAATGGCCGACCCGCTGCTGCGGGCGGGGCCGGTCATCGACCGGGCCCTCGGCGGTCGGTTCGGCCACCTGCTGGTCCGGGGCACGCTGGGGCGCGGCGCCGCGCCCGCCGCCGTCCGGGCCACCCGCGACCACTTCGTGGGCACTCCGATCGAGACCCGCGCCGGCATCCTCCGGGGCATCGTCACGATGGACCTGCGCGAGGGCGGCGCCCGGATCGGCGCGCCCACCACGGTCGTGGTCGGCTCGCGCGACACGCTCACGCCCCCGCGCCACAGCCGCGCCATGGCCGCCACGATCCCCGATGCCCAGCTGCGGGTGCTGCCGGGCAAGGGTCACATGCTGCCGTTCGAGGCACCGGACGAGCTGGTGGCGATCATCATCGAGCACACCAGGCCCTGACCGGCCGACACCCCGCCGCTGTCGAACGGGCGCAAGCACGTGACGCCGATCCCGCGGGGCGGGGGTACCGTCGCTCCGATGGCCGACGACCTCGCCCAGCGCCGCCGGCGCCGCCTCGCCGAGGAGCTCGAGGAGAACGGCCTGCCCCTCGACCGGTACCCCGACGACGTGTGCGCCATGCTGCTCGAAGAGGTCGAGCACGGGCTGCGCCCGGAGGTGCACGAGCGCCGGGTGGTGATCAGCGGCACGATCCTGGCGCCCAGCACCGACCCCGACACGTGGGAGGCCGGGACCCAGCTCGCGATCACCCGCGGCGCCATCGGCGAGCAGCCCCTGTCGGCGGCCCGCCGCTTCGCCGACGGGCGGTCCAGCTGGCTCCTGCGCCGCACCGCGGGCTCGGTGGAGTGGCTGGTGTTCGACCGCCCGGCGGGGTCCGAGCGCGACCTGGTGGTGCTGGCCGAGGTGCTCGGCGCCACCATCGTGCAGCGCCACCCGGCAGGCTCGGTGCGCGTGGTCGGGCCGTTCGGGGTGCTGCGCTGGGAGAGCTTCCGGTGGCACCACGAGCCACCGGTCGACAGCTGGATCGACACGGTCACCGCCGACCCCGACCACGGCGACCCAGCGGTGCTGGAGGCGCTGCTGGTGTTCGCGGTCCACGACCTCGGCTCGCTGGGCATCGGGTCGCTGCTCGTCTACCGCCCCGACGACCGGCCCGGCCCGCCGGTCGAGGAGCGCCTCCCCGCGCCGCCGCCGCTGCGCATCACCCGCGCCACCCACCTCGCCCCGCTGCGCCACGCGCTCGCCCAGGTCGACGGTGCCGCCGTGTTCGATGCCGAGGGCGTGCTCCGTCGACTCGGTGTGCGCCTCGTGCCCAGCAACGCGGCCGAGGAGCAGGTCGCGCCGCTCGGCGGTACCCGCCACACCTCCGCCCGGCGCTACAGCCACGACGACCCCCTGGCCACCGTGGTCGCGGTCAGCGAGGACGGCCCGGTGTCGATCCTGCGCAACGGCCGGATCGTCTTCGCCGAGCGATCGGAGGGCGAGGACGACAGCGAGCGGTCACCGGGCGACGAGGGCCCCGACACACCGCCCGGGCGGGTGCCCCTCGATCCGTGGGCGTCGCCCTAGCGCTCACCTAGCCTCCCGGCATGAACATCGTGTGGGCGGCGCTGATCATCACCGTCACCACCGCCGCGGCGGTGGGCCTCATGCTGCTGGTGCGGCGGCGGGCCCCCGAGGGCAGCTACTTCGCCGACGGCGACCGGGCTGCAGGGGTGTTCGGCGTGCTGGCCACGGGCTTCGCCGTCCTGCTCGGGTTCATCGTGTTCCTCGCCTTCGACAGCTACGACACCGCCCGGGCGGGGGCCGAGGACGAGGCCGTGGTGCTGGCCCAGCAGGTCGAGACCGCCCAGCTCATGCCCCGCGCGCTGCGGGCGCGGATCACTGGCGAGCTGGTCTGCTACGGCCGGTCGGTCGCCGGCGAGGAGTGGGACGCCATGGTTGCCGGCACCCTCACCGACACCGCGCCCAACCGTTGGAGCGACGACCTCTTCCGCACCGTCCAGCAGGTCGAGCCGGCATCCGGTTCCGAGCAGTCGGCCTACGACCGGTGGCTCGACCAGCGCAGCGAGCGCGAGCGGGCCCGCAACGACCGGCTGCACGGCGCCAACGGCGTGATCCCCTCACCGCTGTGGATCGTCCTGTTCTTCCTGTCGGCGCTGCTCCTCGTGTACATGCTGTTCTTCGCCGACAGCGGCGAGGGCGCGCTCACCCAGGCGATGATGATGGGCACCGTGGCCGCGGTCGTCACCTCGCTGCTGCTGCTCATCGCCTTCCTCGACCACCCGTTCCACGACGGCGTGGGCGGCCTCCGCCCGGTGGCCATGGAGCGCACCCTGCGCATCATCGACGACGAGATCGTCGTCGCCGGCGTGGGCGTCGACCCGCCGTGCACGGCCGACGGCAACGAGCGCTGAGCCGGCGTCAGCGCGACGCCACGGGCGAGCCGTGGTGGACCGTCAACCGCCAGCCGCCCGGGGCTCGGACGTAGACGTTGGTCGCGGCGATGGTTCCCGTCATCGCCCCGGCCACCAGGTTCTCGTCGAGGGTGACCCACGCCACCGCGCCGGCGATCACGACCTCGTCGTTGGTGACGATGAACTGGTTGCGCCCCGGGCCGGCGAAGATCCGCCGCCACGACTCCTCCACGTCGGCCCACCCCCGCAGGATCGGCCATCCGGGGTGGACGCACACCACGCCGTCGTCGTGGGCCCAGACCGCGGCCATGGCCTCGAGGTCCCTCGCCTCGTGGGCGTCGTAGAACGCCTGGTTCGCGGCACGTACCTCGGCCACCACGTCGCCGCCCGCCGGCCGGTCGGACGCGGCAGCGTCG
>JBGAOY010000031.1:20051-48964 GCA_044221555.1 Acidimicrobiales bacterium | reverse complement strand
AGGGCCAGCAGGCCCACCGCGTCCGCTTGGGTCTCGTCGAGGGTGTGCCCGTCGAGGGCGTCGATGATCGCGACGGCGTCATTGACCAGCCCCGACACCAGAGCGGCTTTGGCGTCGGGGTCGTCCCACGCGCACACCGGTTTGCCCGACGCGTCGTAATCGTGAGCCGACACCGTCACCGCGGCCGCGTCGGGGACCAGGCGACGGACCCGGCGGATCGCGGACACCAACTGAGTCACGGTGTCTTGGGTCGCGACCGCGTCGTCCAACAACGTCGAGTCCAACGCCCGCCGGCGGCGCCCGGCCAGCACCCCGGTCTGGGCGATCACCGCGCGGACCGCGTCGAAGACCCGCTCGGGCTGGTCGGAGTCGCGGAGCCGGGCCCGCCAATAGGTGAGCACCGAGTAGTGGATCCCGGCGTCGTCGAGCGCCAGGCCCGTCGCGACCTTCCACGCGATGTTGGTCCGCAACGCCGACGCCGCGTCACGGTCCGACAGCCCCTCGAGTGACTGCAACACCATCACCGTCGCCACCACATCAGCCGGCACTGACGGGCGGCCCCGACCCGACGGGAACAGATCAGCGAACATCTCGTCGGGAAACAGGTCCCGTCGGTGATCGGCCAGGAACGCGTGGACCGAGTCGTCAGGAACCAGATGGCGGCACAACGCCGCCGCGTCCAACAACTCGGCGTTCGGGTCGCTCCTACCTTGCATCCCCGAATTCTCCCGCGCCTCAGCCCAGAACGCGAGCACCTCCACCCGATTTCTTCAACAGTGTCCTAGGCCACAATCGGGTATGGCCTCCCCGAGCAGTGCCACGGATGAGCGCAGGCGAGGCGAGCTTTTTGAACTCCATGATTGGCTTGCCGACCACATCGCTGGCCGCTTCCCGCCGATCCTCCAGTTCCAAGCCGACTTCACGACTGGAACGCGCCCGTTCGTGGCTGCGGTTACCTCAGGCTCAGATCTAGACGATCCGCAACAGCTTGCTAGGAGCAGAATCGTCAACCAGGCCACCAACGACTTCCTGGACCTGTTCTACGAGGCCATGAGCGGCCGGGGAAGGCCAGCCGTGCGATCGGCTCGCACGCTCTTCGAGCATCTGGTCAACCTTCGCTGGACCACGGCGTCAGGAGCAGAGGCTGAGCGCTACTGCGAGCACGCAGCGATCGGCGAGCTTCTGGACCTCGACCTGAACACGCCCACCGAGGATCAGTTCACTGGTCACGACCGAAAGCGTGTGCGACACGCTCGCAAGAAGTTGGAGCGCCGAGTCCGACCAGCAGCACGCGCTGCGATTAAGAAGTACGGATCCGGCTTTCAACGCTCGTGGACCCAAGCATCGCTTCGCGATCGAGCCACGGCGGTCGGCCTGGCTGGCGACTATGACGGATACCGCCTCATGTCGGCCATGATCCACGGCTCGGCTGGCGGCGATCTTGGGCAACGCCGCGAGATCGACGGTCATCAGGTGGTTCGCACCGGCCCCGCCGTCGACATGTGCCCCTACGCGCTGCAGACGGGACTCCGCCACTTCCGACTCATCGTCGATGAAGTGCGCGCTGCTGTTGGTCCGGGAGCCTGTCAGCCGGTAGACGACGCCCTCAGCCTGCTCACCCCAGATGCCCTGGAAGTCCACGAGGCGGCCTGCGTGCAGGTCGATCACGAACTCTGGCCGGAGACACCACCGGCAGCCGTCATGTTCCTGCGCGTTGAACTCGACGGAAGCTGGACGTGGCTTCTGCTCGACGGAGAACGGCCAGAGACCATCGAGGCCGTACCGGTGAACCTCGACAGCGACTGGGAGAGCTTCGTGCGGAACGAGGTGGCTGCTATCGAGGCTGCGAACCCGGGCCGAACCAAGCCGATTGTGATGGGAGTGGAACGATTGCGCGGCACGCCGAAGCCAGGTGCTTCATGGAAGCCCGCCGCCGACAACCTAAGGCAGCCACAGCCGGGCGAGGGGCCGTTCCGCGCACTTCCAGTGAAAGAAGCTCAGTGGGACCCGTCGCTTCACGGCTGAGGTGCCTTACGGACGAGGCCGATGCTTCGTCGGGGTGAGGTCACTGCCGTGCCGCGGTCAGGCTGCCCACTTTCTTGACGTGCCCCGGGAGGGTGATCGCCCTCCGTAGACTTCGCGTGATGGCGGTGGAGTGGGGCAATGTCGGCGAGTGGGTTGGCGGCCTTGCCGCCGCCGCGGGCCTCGCGTTCGCTGGCTGGGAAGTTCGCGTGGCGAGCCGTCGTCGTCGAGAGGATCAGGCTGCGCAACGCGAGGCGGTGCTGCGTGATCAGGAGTTCCATCGCGAGGCGATGGGGCGATCGGTGAGTGTTCAGGCGATTCCCAATCAACGCGAAGACGGAACGTGGTTCTGCGAGTACGAAGTCCACAACGGCGGCGACTATCCGATCAACGGAGCGGTCGTGGTGATCGGGGACCCAGGCGCGGAGGACTACCGGCCGCTCGATCAGGTGGGCACCGCGAGTGAGACGGTCATCGGCACGATTGCTGCTGGCAGTTCGGTCAACGGGACGTTCGATCATCTGCACTTCAGCAGCGCCCCTGCGTTCGCTGAACTAACCGGTCTTGCCTCTGTCCTGTTCACAGATGCCTGGGGTCAACACTGGGCGAGTTCGCCCACGGGTCTGGAGAAGAGGCTGGCTCCACCGAGAATTTGCTGACGGCGCATCAGCGCTGACGCTCGAAGGAGGTCGGCTCCTTCGTCTGGGTATGGCTAGCGAGCAGGTGCACGCCGTGGAGGGCGCAGGGTCCAGGCCGCGGCCAGGCCGCGAGATTTCCAGAAGTGCCCGGATCGGCTCCATAGCGTCCCGTCCTCAGCACGGCCGACCAGCAGGTCCTCGTAGGTCGGGCTGAGTGGGCGGTCTGCCCGCTGACGGGATCGTGGTCAGGGACAATCCCGGTCACCCACGCTTCGGCAAGTTCCGCGTGTTTGCAGAGATTTCTGCGGTGCAGCACAGCGCTCAGGTCCGACAACCCCGAGGACTGGACCCAGTACTCCGACGTCTGACCGCCGGCGGCACGACCGGAGGGGATCAGGACGGGGTCGCGCCGGGTTGGAAGGTGCCGAAGGCCCAGACGTTGCCCTCGGCGTCGCGGGTCGAGAAGTCCCTCGACTCGTAGTCCTGGTCGGTGGGGGCCATGACGATCTGGGCGCCGGCGGCCACGGCCCGCTCGTAGAGTCCGTCGGGATCGTCGGTCACCAGGTAGACGCACTGCGGACCGAGCGAGAAGGGGCTGCCCTCCGTCCTGGTGCTCACCATCACGATGCCGTTGCCCCACCGCAGCTCGGCGTGCACGACGGTGTCGCCCTCGCCGCGGTGGATCTCGTGCACGGTGAGGCCGAACGCCTCCTGGAGGTGGTCGATGGCAGCGTCGGCGTCCTCGTAGGTGAGCGTGGGGACGACGGCGGGGGCGAACGCTTCGGTGGTCATGGGGGCACGGTACGGCGGCGTGGCCGGCGCTGTCTTGGACGAATGGGAACCGCTCAGATGGCGACGGGCGGCGGGTCGGTGAGGCCGAGGATGCCGGGTTCGATGCCCGTGCGCAGCGCCGTCGGCGTCATGCCGCCGAGATCCTGGAAGTCGCGGATCAGGTGGCTGTGGTCCGCGTAGCCGCAGCGGGCGGCGACCATCGCTATCGCCTCGTCGTCGGATCGGGGGTCCGCGAGCAGCCGCACGGCTCGCTGGAACCGGAGCACCCGCGCGGTCGTCTTGGGCGCGAGGCCGACCTGCCGGTGGAAGCGGTCCGTGAGGTGGCGCCGGCTCCACCCGACGTCGGCGGCCAGATCCCCGACGGACACGGTGCCGTCGGTGGCGACCAGCTGGTGCCAGGCCCGGGCCACCTCGCGGTCGGGCTCGGGCCCGTCGTCGGCCGCGGCGGCGAGCACCCGGTCCAGCAGCGTGAAGCGGCTCACCCAGTCCGCCTGCGACGCCAGTTGATCGACGAGGCGGTCCCCGTCCCCGCCGAGCAGGGCGTCGAGCGGCACCGCCTGGTTGGCCAGCTCGGACATCGGCAGGCCCAACAGGCGGTAGGCGCCGAGTGGTGTGAGGTCGACCTGGATGCCGTGCTGGCGACCGGCGTGCTGGGTGACGGCGGCCGCGTCGCTGAGTCCGGCGACGAACGAGCGGTGGCGGCCCAGCTCGGGCCGCCCGGTGAGGAACCCGACATCGATGGGCTCGCCGAAACTGACGATGAGCACCACACCGCCATGGGGCACCTCGCGCCGGCGCACGGGCCCGGTGAAGCGCTCCTCGTACCCGCAGTAGCGGATCACGACGTCGTCGAGCCCGGGCCCCGGCACCTCTCGGGTGGCCGTCTGCCAGCACCCGTCCCGGTCCACGGCGCCCGCCTCGACGATCCCCGGTGCACCCAGGGGCGTCACGCTGACGACCAGTGATCATCGGACGTCCGTCCGGGCAGGACGCACCGTGGGCCCGCCCTCTCCGACGACCATCGCCCGGCCCGCGCCACCGCCGTCAGCGCCGCCGCACCTCGTCGAGATCGCGCTGGGCCGCGCGCAGGTCGGTCACGCCGGTGCGGACGGCCTCGCGGAGCAGGTCGAGGGCCTCGACCGTGGTGCCGGCGCCGGCGACGGTGCCGGTGCGGCCCCAGTCGGCCGCGGGCACGCGGTCGGCCCCGTCGGCGAACCCGACGGCGGTGGACTCGAGGTGGCCCAGCTCCGTGGCCAGGTCGCCCCTCGTGGCCGGCCACTCGCGCCCGGCCGGATCGGTGACGGCCGGCGCCAGCACCGGCTGGTCGTGGTGGAGCACCTGCTCGAGGGCCTGGTGCAACAGGGTGAGGGAGCGGTCGGCGTCGACCAGGTGGTCCAGAGGGGAGTGGCCGCTCGAGGCGATGCGCTCGGCCAGTTCGTCCAGGGTGTCGTCGTCGATGGGTCGCAGCGCGGTGCGGAAGCGCCGGGGGAGCGACCGTAGGGCCACCACGGCGTCCTTCGGGCTGAGACGGGCGAGGTCGGCGGTGTCCATGGCCGCGGCCCTCAGTCCTCGGTGGACAGCGCCGCCACCAGGTGGTCCGGGAGCAGGTCGTAGTGGTCGTGGGTCTCGGTGAACCGGCCCCGTCCACCGGTCATGGACCGCAGGTCGATGGCGTAGCGCAGGATCTCCGAGGTGGGGACGAGGGCGACGACGATCGCCTCACCGTCGTTGCCCGACTCGCTGCCCTGCACCCGGCCCCGGCGGGCGTTGAGGTCGCCCATGACGTCGCCCAACTGATCGGCGGGGACGGTGACCTCGATCCGCGAGATGGGCTCGAGCACCACCGGTCCGGCCTTGGCCATGGCCTCGCGGAAGGCCAGTCGGCCGGCCATCTTGAAGCTCATCTCGTCGGAGTCGACGGCGTGGAACTTGCCGTCGAAGCAGGTGGCGCGAACGTCCACCACGGGGTAGCCGTGGATGCCGCCGTTGGCCATGGTCTCCTGGATGCCCTTCTCGACCGACGGGATGAGGCCGCGAGGGATCGCGCCGCCCACGATGGCGTCGACGTACTCGAACCCCCCGCCCCGCTCGAGCGGCTCGATGCGCACGAAGGCGACGCCGAACTGCCCGCGGCCACCCGACTGCTTCTTGTGCTTCCCCTCGGCCTCGGCCTCACCCGTGATGGTCTCCCGATAGGCCACCTTGACCGGTTCGGTGGCGACCTCGGCGTTGAACTTGCGCTTGAGCCGCTCGATGGTGACGTTGAGGTGGGTCTCGCCCGTGCCTCTGAGCAGGGTCTGGTGGGTCTCGTCGTTGCGCTCGATCACCAGCGCCGGATCCTCCTCGGCGATGCGGTGCAGCGCGCTCGCCACCTTCTCCTCGTCGGCCTGCGTCTTGGCCACGATGGCGACCGCGAGCACCGGTGTGGGTTGCTCGATCGGGGTGACCACGACGGGTGTGCCCTTGGGTGCGAGGGTGTCGCTGGTGTTGGTGGCGCTGAGCTTGGCCACCGCGGCGAGGTCGCCGGCCTGCACCGCCCGCACCGGCTCCTGGTCGCGGCCCCGCAGCGTGAGCAGGCTGTGCAGGCGCTCATCCTGGTGGCTGCGGGTGTTGTACAGGTGGTCGTCCTGGCGGATGGTGCCCGAGAGCACCTTGATCAGCGAGATGTGGCCCACGTAGGGGTCGGCGATGGTCTTGAACACGAACGCCAGCGGGTCGCCGGCAGGATCGGGGGCCACCGTGGCGGTGGACCCGCCCGCGACCACCTCGACCGGGGGGCGGTCGCGGGGCGCCGGCCCGATCTCGCAGATGAAGTCGGCCAGCCGGTCGATGGCCACGTCGGCGGCGGCCGAGCCGCACACCACGGGGAACACCTGCGCGCTGGCCACACCGTGGGCCAGCGTGTGCTCGAGCTCCTCGAAGGAGGGCAGGTCGCCCTCGAGGTAGCGCTCGAGGAGGGCGTCGTCGGCCACCACGATGCCCTCCACCAGGTTGTCGTGCACCTCGTGCTCCTGGGCCTCCATCTCGTCGGGTATCTCACCCCGCTCGACCTTCCCGTCGACGTAGGTGAACGCGGTGTCGGTGAGCAGGTCGGCCACCCCTCGAAACGACTCCTCCTCGCCGATCGGCAGCTCGAGGGGGGCCACGCCGGCGCCGAACCGGTCGCGCAGCTGGTCGAGGGTGCGGGGGAACGAGGCCCGCTCCCGGTCGAGCTTGTTGATGAACACCATGCGGGGCACGTCGAGGTCGGCGGCCATCTTCCAGATGGCCTCGGTCTGGACCTCGACGCCCTCGACCGCGCTGACGACGAACACCGCGAGGTCGACCACCCGCAACGCGGCGGCCACGTCGCCCACGAAGTCGGCGTAGCCCGGCGTGTCGATGAGGTTGACCTTGTGGCCCTTCCACGAGAAGGGCGCGATCGACAGCGAGAGCGACAGGCGACGACCCTGCTCCTCGGCGTCGAAGTCGCACACCGTGTTGCCGTCCTCGACCCGGCCCCGCCGATTGACCGCCCCCGCCTCGAACAACAGGGCCTCGGCCAGTGTCGTCTTGCCGGCACCACCGTGGCCGACGAGGGCCACGTTGCGGATCCTGTCCGGCGAAACATCCTCCACGTCATGCACCTCCGCGCATCGACACCGTTGCTCGCAGCGGGCCCTCGCAGGGGGCTCCGGCGACAGGGTAGGCACCGCAGCGGGCCGGCGCTGACGGGCACGGGTGGTGCTCTGGCGACCGGTCGCCCGGTAGCCTTGGTGCCGGCTCGCACCCCTTTCGGTCAGGAGAACCATGTTCGACGGAAAATTCCGCACGAACATCGAGCGCGGACTCAAGCCCGTCGGCACCAACCTCCGCAAGGCGGGGATCACCGCCGACTACCTGACCGCCACCGGTGTGGTGATGGCGGCCGCGGCCGCGGTCGCCATCGGTGCCGGTGCGCTCCGTGGCGGCTTCGTGCTCCTGGTGCTCACCGCGCTGCCCGATGCGCTCGACGGCGCAGTGGCCAAGGCCTCCGGCACCGCCGGTCCCCGGGGGGCCTACTTCGACTCGGTCATGGACCGGGTCAGCGACGCCCTGCTGCTCGGCGGCGTGGCCTGGTACCTCGCCGACACCCAACCCGGTCACCTCGCCGTGCTGCCCATGGCGGTGCTCGGCGCGTCCTTCCTCGTCTCGTACCAGCGGGCCAAGGCCGACTCGCTCGGTCTCGACGCCCGCGGTGGGCTCATGGAGCGTGCCGAGCGCACGATCATGCTGGCGTTCGGGCTCCTGTTCGACTCGTTGCTCGTGCCCGTGCTCTGGATCATGTTGGTGCTCACGCTGTTCACCGCGGGGCAACGCTTCGTGAAGGTGTGGCGACAGGCGAGCGCCGAGCGGCCGAAGCCCGAGCCGGTGTTCGACCGGACCCGCCGCCGCAATCGGCGCACGGCACGGCCCATCGCCCAGACCTGGCGGGCCCGGGCCCGCGAGCGCGCCCAGTCGCGCCGTCAGCCACCGGGCTGAACCGGCGGTGGCGGACCGGGCGCTGACGGCCTACAAGCTGGGCGCGGGTGTGGCCCGTGCACTGCCTGGGCCCCTCGCCGCGGCCGCATCCCGCGCCGCAAGCGCGGGAGCGGCCCAGGCCATGCGCGAGCGCCGGCTCATGGTCGAGCGCAACCTGCGGCGGGCCACCGGGCGCGATCTGCAGGGCCTCGCCCTGCGCTCGGCGGTGCAGCGCACCTTCGAGTCCTACGGTCGCTACTGGATGGAGTCGTTCCGCCTCCCGGGCATGACCCGTGAGGAGGTCGACGCCGGGCTCTCCTACGAAGGCTTCGGGCACATCGAGCAGGCCAGGGCCGACGGCTACGGCCCGATCATGGCCATCCCGCACCTGGGCGGGTGGGAATGGGCGGCGTTCTGGCTCACGATGGTGGCGAACATCCCGGTGACCGCCGTGGTCGAGCCCCTCGAGCCACCCGAACTGTTCGAGTGGTTCGTCGAGTTCCGCCGCTCGCTGGGGATGCACGTGGTGCCGCTCGGCCCGAAGGCCGGCGCCGAGGTCGTGCGGGGTATCAAGGAGCGCCACGTGGTGTGCCTGCTCTCGGACCGTGACATCCAGGGTGGCGGGATCGACGTGGAGTTCTTCGGCGAGCGCACGACCCTGCCGGGCGGTCCCGCCACCCTGGCCCTGCGCACCGGCGCGCCGATCCTGCCCTGCGCCGTCTACAACCGGGGCCGTGGTCACCACTGCGTGATCCGGGCGCCGGTGCCCGCCGAGCGCCGGGGAACGCTCCGTGAGGACGTCACGCGGATCACCCAGCACGTGGCCACCGAGCTCGAGGTCCTGATCCGGGCCGAGCCCGAGCAGTGGCACCTCATGGCCCCGAACTGGCCGAGCGACCACGAGGCCCTGCGCCGGGCGGGACTGACCTGACGGCGCAGCGTTCCCGGGGCGCCTCGCCGGACCGGCTGATGGCCGGTGGGACCCGAGCCAGTAGCCTCGTCGGGTGCGCGTCGGGCTGATCTGTCCCTACAGCCTGACCGTGCCCGGCGGGGTGCAGGGTCAGGTGCTCGCGTTGGCGCGCTCGCTGCGGGCGCTCGGCCACGAGACGCGGGTGTTGGGGCCGTGCGACGGTCCGCCGCCGGACGCGGGTGTCACCCCGCTCGGCAACAGCGTGCCGACCGCGGCCAACGGCTCGGTGGCGCCGTTGGCGCCCGACCCCTCGGCGCAGTTGCGGACCATCCGGGCACTGCGCGACGAGAGCTTCGACGTGCTGCACGTGCACGAGCCGATGTGCCCCGGCCCGACGATGACCTCCCTGCTCTTCAAGAGCTCACCTCTGGTGGGGACGTTCCACGCCGCCGGCGTGAGCTTCGGGTACAAGTGGCTGCGGCCGGGCCCGCGGCTGCTGGCCCAGCGCCTCGACCACCGTTGCGCCGTGTCCGAGGACGCCCGTCGCCTCGCCGCCGAGGCCCTGGGCGGCGAGTACACGATGGTGTTCAACGGGGTCGAGCTCGAGCACTTCGCCGACGCGGAGCCATGGCCGACGGAGGGCCCCACGATCCTCTTCGTCGGTCGCCACGAGCCCCGCAAGGGCCTCGAGGTCCTCCTCGCGGCCTTCGCCGACCTGCCGGTGGACGTCCGGCTGTGGATCGGCAGCGACGGGCCCGAGACCAGCCGCTTGCAGGCCGCGTACGCCGGCGATCCCCGCATCGAGTGGCTCGGGCGGATCACCGACGCCGAGAAGGCCTCACGACTGCGGGGGGCCGACGTGTTCTGCGCCCCGTCGTTGCGGGGCGAGTCCTTCGGTGTGGTCCTGCTCGAGGCCATGGCCGCCGGCTGCGCCATCGTCGCGAGCGAGCTGCCCGGGTACGCGAACGTGGCGCGATCGGGGCGTGACGCCCTGTTGGTCCCGCCCGGCGACCCCGCGGTGCTCACCGCTGCGCTGCAGCGGTTGTTGACCGAGCCGGGCACGGCCGCCGAGTTGGTGGCCTCGGGCGCCGAGCGGGCCGCGGGGTTCTCCATGGAGCGGTTGGCGGCGATCTACCTCGACGTCTACCGCACCGTGGTGTGAGGGTCCCGCCGCACGCCGCGGCCCTATGATGGTCCGGCAGCCGACGGACGCGTCGGCCCCCGCCTCGAAGGAGTCGCAATGACCGCAGTGCTCATCATCGTCGGTGTGATCGTGGTGCTCGCGATCATCGTGATGGTCATCTACAACGGCCTCGTCAAGCTGCGGAACCGCATCGAGAATGCGTGGGCCCAGATCGACGTGCAGCTCAAGCGCCGGTACGACCTCATCCCCAACCTGGTCGAGACGGTCAAGGGCTACGCCTCGCACGAGCGCGAGACCCTCGAGGCCGTCACCCAGGCCCGCAACATGGCCGTCAACGCCGAGGGCCCCCACGCCCAGGCCGAGGCCGAGAACGTCCTGAGTGGCGCACTCAAGTCCCTGTTCGCGGTGTCCGAGGCCTACCCCGACCTGAAGGCCAACCAGAACTTCCTGAACCTGCAGGAAGAGCTCACGGGCACCGAGGGCCGCATCGCCTACGCGCGGCAGTTCTACAACGACTCGGTGTTCAAGTACAACACCAAGATCCAGACCTTCCCGGCGGTGCTCATCGCGGGGATGCTGCGCTTCACCGCACGTGAGTACTTCGAGGCCGAGGACGAGGCCCGCGGACCCGTGCAGGTGTCCTTCGGCAACGATGCCGCGCCGGCCGCCCCCGCGGCGCCGCCGGCGGCACCGCCGACCGCGCCACCCGCGCCGGGCGCACCGTCCTGATCCTCACCCTGCACTCGACGCCCGTGCCCCACACCGCCGTGAGCCGGTAGCCCGCCATGCCCATGTACGACCAGGTCACCGCCAACAAGCGGCGGTCCGCGGTGCTCATCTTCTTCTTCGTCGCGCTGGTGGTGCTCGTCTGCCTGGCGTTCAACTACCTGCTGAACTTCGGGGTGGCCGGCGTGGTGCTGGCCTTCGCGATCGCCGGCGGCTCGGCGTTCTTCTCCTACTGGAAGTCCGATGCGGTGGCGTTGGCCATGAGCCGGGCCCGCCCGGCCACCGTCGAGCAGTACCCCCGCCTCCACAACGTGGTGGAGGGGCTCTGCATCGCCAGCGGCCTCCCCAAGCCGCGCCTCTACATCATCGACGATGCCGCGCCCAACGCCTTCGCGACGGGCCGCAACGCCAAGCACGCCGCGGTTGCGGTCACCACCGGGCTGCTCGAGAAGATGAACCGGATCGAGCTCGAGGCGGTGCTGGCCCACGAGCTCAGCCACATCAAGAACGACGACATCCTCGTGTCCACCCTCGCCGTCACCATGGTGGGGGTGGTGGCGCTGCTGGCCGACATCGGCGTGCGCATGCTCTTCTTCGGCGGCGGACGCAACCGCAGCAACGACTCCAACGGGGGCGGCAACATCGTGTTCCTGGTGATGGCGGCGCTGGCGCTCATCCTGCTCATCCTCTCGCCGATCATCGCCCGCCTCATGCAGTTCGCGGTGTCCCGCCGTCGTGAGTCGCTGGCCGACATGTCGGGTGTGGAGATGACCCGTTACCCGCCCGGCCTCATCTCGGCCCTCGAGAAGCTGCAGGCCGACCAGACCGTGGTGCACAGCGCCTCGAGGGCCACGGCCCACCTCTGGATCGAGTCGCCGCTGGCCCGCACGCCGGAGGAGGGCAAGATGTCGAAGCTCAACCGCATGTTCGACACGCACCCCCCACTCGAAGAGCGCATCGCCGCCCTCCAGGAGCTCTGAACCAACTCATGTCGCGCCGTTCCCGACGCTGTACCGTCGCGCCCCTGTTGGCCCTGGCCCTGCTGGCGGGCGCGTGCTCGAAGGGCGACGACGACGCCGGTCCGCCGGCGGCGGACACCACGACCACCACCGCGGCGGCGGTCGGGCCGGCCTTCCCGCTCACCGGGCTGCCCACCACCGACGAGGCCCGCCGCACGCGGCCGGCGCTGGTGGTGAAGATCGACAACAACGAGGGCGCACGGCCACCGGTCGGGATCAACCAGGCCGACGTCGTGTACGAGGAGGAGATCGAAGCGGGGTTCACGCGCTTCGCGGCCATCTTCCAGAGCCAGGAGGCCGACCCGGTCGGCCCGATCCGCTCGGCGCGGATCTCCGACGTCGAGCTGCTGGCCAACCTCAACCGGCCGATGCTGGCGTGGTCGGGCGCCAACCCCGTCACCGCGTCGGCCATCCACGCCGCCGACCTGGTGGACGTGGGCTTCGACGCCGTCACCGACGAGTACCAGCGGGCCGACAACCGGCCCGCCCCCTCGAACCTGTTCTCGACCACCTCCGGCCTGTACACCCACGCCGGCGATGCCCGGTCGGCGCCGGCGCTGTTCGGCTACCAGGGCGCCGACACCGCCACCACCACGACGGCCGCCGACGCCTCGGTGCCGGGCACGCCCACCCCCACCGCCGGTGGCCGCGTCCAGTACCGGTCGCGCGACATCGCCTACGTCTGGGACGAGGCGAAGGGCGGCTACGACCGCTTCCAGGACGGCACGCCCTACGCCGACGACACCGACGTGGTCGTGGCCCCCGAGAACGTGGTGTTCCTCTACGTCGAGTACCTGTGCTGCCCGAGCGTGCCGGGGACCCCGGAGGCCCAGACGGTGGGCGAGGGCGATGCCGCCGTGTTCACCGCCGGTGGGTTCATCGACGCCCACTGGTCGCGGCCGACGTCGGCCGATGTGTGGAACCTCACCGACAAGGCCACCGGCGCGCCGATCCTGCTCACCCCCGGGCGCACGTGGGTGGAGCTGGCCAATCCCGACACCGGGAGCTTCGTCGACGAGGCCGAGGCCACCCAGTTGCTCGACCTCGCCGCCCAGCCCCTCAACCAGGAGCTCGGCCCCCCGGAGTTCTGAGCGCTCACATCGGCTGCTCCTTCGTCGCCGCGTTGTCGCCATCGGATTCATCGGCGCTGCTGCTCCGGTCCACCACGTGATGGAGTCCGCCGTCACATCGGAAGGGGTCGCCGCGGCCACGCCGGTGCGATCTGCGTGGGTTCGCCGCCCAGCGCGCCCCGTAGACTCGGCCCATGGGTGACAACGAGGCAACGGGGACGAGTTCGATCGGGCGCGAGACCGGCACGATGCGGGTGAAGCGTGGTCTGGCCGAGATGTTGAAGGGCGGCGTCATCATGGACGTGGTCGACCCCGAGCAGGCCAAGGTGGCCGAGGACGCCGGGGCGGTCGCGGTGATGGCCCTCGAGCGGGTGCCCTCCGACATCCGGCGCGACGGCGGCGTGGCCCGGATGAGCGACCCGGAGATGATCGAGGGCATCAAGGCCACGGTCACCATCCCGGTGATGGCCAAGGCCCGCATCGGCCACTTCGCCGAGGCCCAGGTCCTGCAGGCGCTCGGCGTGGACTACGTGGACGAGAGCGAGGTGCTCACCCCCGCGGACGAGGCCCACCACATCGACAAGTGGGCGTTCACCGTGCCCTTCGTGTGCGGTGCCACCAACCTCGGCGAGGCCCTGCGCCGCATCAGCGAGGGCGCGGCCATGATCCGGTCGAAGGGCGAGGCCGGTACCGGCAACATCGTGGAGGCCGTGCGTCACCTGCGCTCGATCCTGGGCGACATGCGCAAGATCACCCAGGCCGACTCGGCCGAGGTCTACGACTGGGCCAAGCGGCTGCAGGCGCCCGTCGGCCTCGTGCAGGAGGTCGCGGAGACCGGCACGCTGCCGGTGCCGATGTTCTGCGCCGGAGGCATCGCCACGCCGGCCGACGCGGCGCTGGTCATGCAACTCGGCGCCCAGGCGGTGTTCGTCGGGTCGGGCATCTTCAAGAGCGACCAGCCGTCGGTGATGGCCAAGGCCATCGTCGAGGCCACCACCAACTACGCCGACGCCGACATCCTGGCCAAGGTCAGTCGGGGCCTCGGCAAGGCCATGCCCGGCCTCGAGATGGACGCGCTCGACACCAAGCTGGCCGACCGGGGCTGGTAACAGCAGCGTGAAGGTCGGCGTGCTGGCCCTGCAGGGGGCATCGTCGCTCCATGCGGCGGCGTTGCGAGCCCTGGGGGCCGAGCCGGTGGAGGTCAAGAGGCCGGAGCAACTGACATCGGTGGACGCCGTCGTGCTGCCTGGCGGCGAGTCCACCACCATCTCGATGCTGCTCGAGGCCAACCAGCTGTTCGAGCCGCTGGCCGAGCGCCTGGCCGCCGGGATGGCGGCCTTCGGCACGTGCGCGGGGATGATCCTGCTGGCCGACAAGGTGCTCGACGGTCGGGCCGACCAGCGCAGCTTCGGTGCCATCGACGTGGACGTGCGCCGCAACGCCTTCGGTCGCCAGATCGACTCCTTCGAGGCCGACCTGACCGTGGCCGGGCTCGAAGGAGACGACTTCCCAGCGGTGTTCATCCGGGCGCCGGTCATCGAACGGGCCGGGCCCGGGGTGGCGGTGCTGGCGTCGGTCGACGGCCGGCCCGTGCTCTGTCGGCAGGGGCCGGTGCTGGTGGCGGCCTTCCACCCCGAGCTCTCGGACGATCTGCGGTTGCACCGACTGTTCCTCGACCACGTAGCGTCGCACGACGCGTCTGCGGGGAGCCCGAGCTCCTCCACAACGAACGACCAGGGGTAAGCGATGTCCGGACACTCCAAGTGGGCCACGATCAAGCACAAGAAGGGCGCGGCCGACAAGGCCCGCGGCAAGCTCTTCGCCAAGCTCATCCGCCAGGTCGAGGTGGCCGCCCGTGAGGGTGGCGGCGACCTCGACGCCAACGCCACCCTGCGCACGATGTACCAGAAGGCCCGAGACGCCTCGGTCCCGCTCGACACCATCGAGCGCGCCATCAAACGGGGCACCGGCGACCTCGAGGGCGTGATCTACGAGCAGGTGACCTACGAGGGCTACGCGCCCCACGGCGTGGCGGTGCTGGTCGAGGTGCTCACCGACAACCGCAACCGCACCGGTGCCGACATCCGCAGCCTGTTCAGCCGGAGCGGCGGCAACCTGGCCGAGCCCGGCGCGGTGAACTGGCTGTTCGAGCGCAAGGGTGTGGTGGTGCTCCCCGGCGCGATCGAGGAGGACACCCTCATGGAAGTCACCCTCGAGGCCGGCGCCGACGATCTGGAGGACGAGGGTGACAGCTGGCGGGTCACCTCCGCCCCGAGCGAGTTGCCGGCCGTGCGCACGGCGCTGGAGGAGGCGGGCATCGCCTTCGACTCGGCCGAGGTCACCATGGTGCCCAGCAACGTGGTCGAGCTGGACACCGCCGAGGCGGCCAAGTCGGTGCTGCGCCTCATCGACGCCCTCGACGACCTCGACGACGTGCAGGACGTCTACGCGAACTTCGACGTGCCCACGGAGATCCTCGAGTCCATCGAGGCCTGACCGACCGAGCCGCGTGATCGGCGACCGAGCCCTGGGTCACGCCGGGTGGGTGGCCACCCGCCAGACCGCGATCGGGTGGCGCAGGCCCCTCAGGTCGATCTCCCCGAGTGGCTCGAGGGGGAAATCGGCCGGTAGCCGGTCGCGGGTGCCGGCCCCGAGGACGATCTCGCCCGGCCCGCCCACACCTTCGAGGCGCGCGGCCACGTTCACGGTGTTGCCGAGCACGGTGTAGTCGACCCGGCGGCTGCTGCCCACGTCGCCCACCACGACCGGACCGCTGTTGAGGGCCATCCGGATCTCGATGGGGCTGCCGCCGGCGTCGACCTGGCGCTGGTTCCAGCGGGCCACCCGAAAACGCAGGTCGAGGGCGGCACGGATGGCCTGCTCGGCGTGGTCGTGGGCGGCCACCGGGGCGCCGAAGAAGGCCATCACGGCGTCGCCGATGAACTTGTCGAGCGTCCCTCCATGGGCGAACACCGCCTCGACCGCCTCGGTGAAGAACCCGTCGAGCAGCCGGGCCACGCCGTCGGGGCTCAGCTCCTCGGACACCGAGGTGAAGCCGACCACGTCGGCGAACATCACCGTGACGTCGGCCTGGCGGAGGCGGCTGACGCCCTCGACCGCCTCGCGCCGCTGGAGGGCCTCGATCATGGCGGGGGAGTGGTAGCGCTCGAGGTGGCGTCGCGCCTGACGCTCGCGCTCGGCCGCCATGGCATGGCGGAGCCCGCCCACGGCGACGGCCGCGTAGTTCGCCATCGCGGTCAGCAGGTCGAGCGCCGTCTCGGTGAACGCCCCCCGGGCGAGCAGCGAGTCGACGTAGATGACGCCGCACACCTGGTCGGCCGACCAGAGCGGGGCGCACATGGCCGCTCGGATGTGGTGCGCCATCATCGAGACGCTGGCCGTCCCGGCATCGAAGGCCACGTCGCCGGTGGTGACCGAGACGCGATCGCTCAGCACGCGGTGGACGATGCTCATGGAGATCGGGAGATCGCCGCCGGGGTGGGCCACCGTGTCGCCGACACGCTCGACGCGGTCGGTGATCTGCCCGTCCGCATCGGTGAACAGGATCCACCCGCGGTCGACGGGCAGCGCGGCGAAGACGACCTCGAGGGTGCGTCGGGCGGCCTCGTCGATGTCGTGGGCGGTCCGAAGTTCGTGGGCCAGGCGACTGAGGTACCCGACCGCCAGGCCCGAGTAGGCGTGGGAATCGCTGGTCGGCGTGTCGTCGACCGCCTCGGAGACCGGCGGCGTGGCCTCGGGTGACTCGGTGCCCGGGAACCCGAGGGAGACCGCGAAGTCCTCGATCGGGCGCACGAGGCCGAGCACCACCACCGGCTCGTCGTCGTCGCCGTCGCCGCCGCCGGGGCCGGAGGCGTCGGCGGTGGTCCCGTGCCCGGGGAGCTCGGCCGCCGACATCGCCGCCGTCGTGGTCGCCGCCGCGGTGTCGGCGTCGCGGAGTTCGTGGGTGACGGCATGGGCTGGAGGCACCTCGTCGGGCGCCGCCCGGCGCGTCGCGACCTCTGCGACAGGGCTGGTCGGGCCATCAGGGGGGTGCTCGCCGGTGGTCGTCGCGGCACGGGTCGCGACCGTCGGGTCGGTGGCGACGGGCACCGCGTCGTGGGTGGTGTGGCGGCCGGGATCGTCGTGATGCACGTCGTCCTCGTCGGCCGAGATCAGGACGGGATCGTCGTCGTCCTCGTCGGCCGCCAGCAGGACAGGATCGTCGTCGTCCTCGTGACCGGCACCGGCACCGATGCCCGCACCGACGTCGTCGAGGGGATGGAGGTCGTCGAGGTCGGCACTCAGCAGGACGGGGTCGTCATCGTCGTCCTCGTCGTCCGCTGCGGGGGCGTGGTGACCGGGCCCGCCCGCGGGTCCCGGGGTGGCGGGCACCGGCTCGACGGTCAGGTCCACCGTGCCGATCGTGACCACGTCGCCCGCCAGCAACTCGGTCTCGTCGGCGACGTCACCGTTCACCCGCACGCCGTAGCGACTGGCGTGATCGCTGATCCACCAACCGTCGTCGGCGTGGCGCACCGAGGCGTGGTGCAGTGAGGTGACTCGGTCGGTGAGGACGATGTCGTTGTCGTCACCCCGACCGATCGTGGTCTCCGGCCGGTCGAGGACGAAGGTCCGCTCGACGCCGTCGATCACTCCCCGGAGCTGCAGCACACCAGAACACTACGGGGTGTTCGACGGCGGATTCGGCGGATCGCCGTGGGTGCCGCGTCAGAAGTCCTGCGGTCCGGCGCCGGCGGCACCCCGTCGGCGTCCGGCCTGGTAGACCAGTGCCGCCCCGATGCCAAGAAGCGCCATTCCGGCGACGGCGAGGATCCCGAGCTTGCTGCCCGATGACTCGGACGGCTCGGAGTCGTCAGCGGCCACGGTCGTCGTCGGATCCGTCCCGGTCCTCGGCAACGCGCCCGAGCCCTCGCCGACGGTGATCGCCAACACCGCGGTGTTGCAGCTATTCGTGATCGAGTGCGTCCCTGGGGTCCCTGTGATCACGACGGTGGCCTCGGCGGTGCCGTTCGTGTCGGTGATCGCGCTCCCGACCGTCGACCCGTCCAAGAAGAAGTCCACGGTGGTTCCGACCTCGCAGACATTCGCGATGACCGAGACGGTGTCACCGCTCGCGACGGTGCTGTCGCTGAGCGACGCCCCAGGAGTGTCGTCCGGGAATTGTGCACCCAGACCGTGGGCCGCGGGACACCAGACCATGGCGGTGATGGCCACGCACATGCCTGCGGTCAGGCGGCGCGCCGATCTCCCAGGGATCACCTGGTGATGGTAGCCAAGCCCTTCGGTGGGCCGTCTCCCGACCAGGGCCCGTGAGGCGCGTGGGTCGGGCAAGACGCCACGTCAGCGTCCTCGATCCCCTCAGATCTTCAGATGCCGTCGGCCACGCCGAGGAGGCGGGCCCGCGTGACCACGCGCATGCCCCGGGTGAGGCCGATGAGCGCGACGGCCCAGGCGATGGCACCGATCCAGACCGACGCCGAGCCGGCGCCGAACAGCGCGCCGGTGGACTGGCTGTAGGCCACCATGATGAGGGGCAGCGTCACCAGGCCCGATGCCTGCTGGGCCGCCGCGGTGCTCTTCACCCGGGCGGACAGGCGCAGCACCAGCGACAGGGTCAGCGCGAGGAACGGTGGCACCACCCACAGCATGAGCACCCACCACTGCTTGGTCGGGAAGAACCAACCGCCGACCTCGGGCCCGACGATCAGGTTGACGACCAGCGAGTACACCCCGAAGCCCACGAGGGTCGTGAGGTAGCCGGGGATGAGGCTGGCGATCAGCTTGCCCAGGTAGATCTCGCGCACGTTGGCGGGGGAGTGGGCCAGGAACTCGCCGGTGCCCCGCTCGCGCTCGCCGACGATGGTCGCGGCACCGACCGCGGTCGAGATGGTGAGCGGCACCACCACCGCCACCGGCGCGAACAGGAACACGGCCATGGCGTAGGCGGCACGACCGGCCGGTGTCTGCCCCTGGATCTGCTGCTGGGCCTGCTGGGGCAGCACCTCCAGGGCGTTGGACAGCTGCTGCACGGCGTTGATGTCGCCCACCCGGGTGATGGCGAGCAGCAGGATGGTCGGCACGAAGAAGAAGAAGATGGCGCCGAGGATCATCATCGGCAGCCAGAAGTCCTTGGCCTGGATGAGCTGGCGGAGGTCGGTCCGGGCCACCGTGCGGACGCGTCCCCAGTTCATGCGGCCACCTCGTCGCCCTCGCCGGTGCCGTCGGTCCCGGTGCCGTCGGCCCGTGCGCCCGTGCCCCGTCCCTTCTCGGAGAAGGCCTCCCGCCCGTCGCGCACCGCGAAGTAGAGGTCCTCGAGCGAGGGGATGCGGGGCTCGACGCGGGTGACCCGTACGCCTGCACGGGCCAGGTCGAACACGAGGTCGGGCACCCGGGACAGGTCGTCGAGCTGCACCGTCACGGCCGCGCCGCCGGCGCCGGAGGCGGCCAGGCCGCGCTCGTCGCGCTCGTACGACAGCACCCCCTCGGCCCCGGCCAGGCGGTCGAGGTCGGCGGGGTCCTCGGCGTCCAGTCGCACCACCGCGCCCGGCCAGAACTGTTGGGTGAGCTCGCCGGGTGACCCGGCGATCAGGTCGGTGCCGCCGTCGAGCACCACCACCTGCTCGGCCAGGCCCTCGGCCTCCAGCAGCAGGTGGGTGCACATCACCACGGTCGAGCCGGTGTCGGCCATCTCGCGGATCAGCTCGAGCACCGCGTGGGACGACTCGGGGTCGAGGCCCGACGTGGGCTCGTCGAAGAGCAACAGGTCGGGGCCGTGCATCACCGACCGGGCGAGCGCCAGGCGCGTCTTCATGCCGGTCGAGTAGCCCCCGACCTGGTGGTCGAGGGCGTCGTCGATGCCGAACCGCGCCGCCGACGAGCGAATGGCCGCCGCCGCGGTGTCTCCCCGGCCGAGGCCGTACAACTCGGCGGAGTAGGCCAGGTTGTCCCACCCGGTGAGGCGGTCGTAGAGCGCGGGCTTGGCCGACACGACGCCGCAGCGGGTCCGGACCGCCTCGCCATCGGTCGCCGGGTCGAGGCCGAACACCCGCACGTGGCCCGTGTCGGGGTTCAGCGCGCCGGTGATCATGCGGATCGCCGTGGTCTTTCCGGCGCCGTTGGGCCCGAGGAGCACCGTGATGCTCTGCCGAGGGGCGGAGAGGTTCAGGTCGGTCAGGGCCTGCACGTCGCCGAAGCCCCGCGACACCGAGCGGAGCTCAACCGCCAGGTCCACGGGGCTCTCGGGCGTCGGTGCGGCCGGCCGGGGGCGCGCCGTGGTGAGAGTCACCCTGGTTGCATCGGCACCAGGCATCCGCGCTGTAGCCGCCCCGGGGGGCTATCTTGGCGTACGTATGTTCGTGCTCGGCATCGATCCTGGCCTCTCGCGCTGCGGGTACGGCTGTGTCGAGGCCCGTCCCGAGGGTCCTCGTGCCGTGGCGATCGGCGTCATCACCACCCCGCCCACCGACCCGTTGCCCCAGCGCCTGGCCGAGCTCCAGGGCGAGCTCCGCCTGCTGTTGGCCGAGCTCGAACCGGCGGCGGTGGCCGTCGAGCGGGTGTTCTTCCAGGTCAACGTGCGCACGGCCATGTCGGTCGGGCAGGCCAGCGGCATCGCGATGGCCGAGGCGGTCGCGGCCGGCTGCCTGGTCGCCCAGTACACGCCCAACCAGGTGAAGGAAGCGGTGGCCGGCCACGGCGCCGCCGACAAGGAACAGGTGCAGCAGATGGTGCAGACCCTCTTGCGTCTCCCCGCCCCACCCCGGCCCGCCGACGCCGCGGATGCCGCCGCGCTGGCGTTGTGTCATCTCGCCTACGAGCCGACGAGGCTCGCCGTCGCCCGGGCGCAGTCGTGATCGGGTCGCTGCGGGGCACGCTGCTCGACCGCGGCCTGGGCCCGAGCGCCTCGGAGGTGCTGGTCGAGGTCGGCGGGGTCGGCTACCGCGTCACGGTGGCGCCGGCCACGGCCGTGGCGGTGGGCGAGGTGGGCGAGGAGGCGTTCCTGCACATCCACCACCACATACGCGAAGACGCCCAGACCCTGTACGGCTTCACCACCGCCGACGAGCGCCGCTGCTTCGAGGCGCTGCTGGGTGCCCACGGTGTGGGCCCGGCGCTGGCCCTGGCCATCCTGTCGGTGCACGATCCCCGGGGCCTCCAGCAGGTGCTGGCCGACGACGACCTCGATGCGCTCTGCCTCGTCCCGGGTGTGGGGCGCAAGACCGCCACGCGCCTGCTGGTCGAGCTGAAGTCCCGTCTCGACCTGGGCGATCTCGACGTCAGCCGCCTGGACGGGGCGGCCACGGGCGAGGGCCCCACCACCCGCCGGGACGTGCACGACGCCCTGTCGGGCCTGGGCTACGGCCCCGACGAGATCCGCGAGGTGCTCCACGACCTGCCCGGCGAGGGCGACGCCGCTCTGTTGCTGCGGGTCGCGCTGCAACGACTGGCGGTGGCGTCGTGAGGCGGCCCGACAGGAGCGTCGTGAGGCGCCCGACATGAGAGAGGAACTGCTCCGCGACGAACTGCTCGCACCCGAGGTCGCCGAGGACGAGGTGCTCGACGAGGTCGGGGTGCGCCCCCGGAACCTCGACGAGTTCGTCGGCCAACGAGAGCTCAAGGAGCGCCTGCGGGTGATCCTCGAGGCGGCGCGCAAGCGGGGCCAGGCCGCCGACCACCTGCTGTTCGCCGGCCCACCGGGCCTCGGCAAGACCACGCTGTCGGGCATCGTGGCCACCGAGATGGGCGTGGCCATGCACGTCACCTCGGGACCGGCGCTCGAACGAGCCGGCGACCTGGCCGCCATCCTCACCAAGCTGGCCGAGGGCGACGTGCTGTTCATCGACGAGATCCACCGCCTGGCACGGGCGGTCGAAGAGGTGCTCTACCCGGCGATGGAGGACTTCCAGCTCGACATCGTGCTCGGCAAGGGGCCGGCCGCCCGTTCCATCCGGCTCGACCTTCCCCGCTTCACCCTGGTGGGCGCCACCACCCGCACCGGGCTCATCACCGGGCCCCTGCGCGATCGGTTCGGCCTGGTGGCCCGCCTCGACTACTACGAGGCCGACGAGCTCGATGCCATCGTCGGGCGGACCGCCGAGATCCTGGGCGTGCCCATCGACGCCGCGGGCCGCTACGAGATCGCCTCGCGGTCGCGGGGCACGCCCCGCATCGCCAACCGGCTCCTGCGTCGCGTGCGCGACTTCGCCGAGGTGCGGGCCGAGGGCGTGGTCGACGAGGCCACCGCCCACGAGGGCCTGGCGCTGTTCGGCGTCGACGCGATGGGCCTCGACAAGGTCGACCGGGCCATCCTCACCGCCATCTGCGGCCACTTCGGTGGCGGCCCGGTGGGCCTCAAGACGCTGGCCATCAGCGTGGGCGAGCCGAGCGAGACCGTCGAGGACGTGTACGAGCCCTTCCTGATCCAGCAGGGCCTGCTGATGCGCACCCCGCAGGGCCGCATCGTCACCCCCGCGGCGTGGCGCCACCTGGGCCTGGCGGTGCCGCCGCCGGCCCGTGGGCCGTCCTCGCCAGGGCCGGGTCTCTTCGACGACCCCGCGCCGCTGTAGTCTCGGCCTCCTCTGCACATCGACTTCAACAGCTCAGTGGGCCCCAGCCTGGGGGTCGAGGTCGAGTTCGAGCTCGTCGACCGCGAAACCCGGGAACTGTCCAGCGCGGCTTCGGCGATCCTCGACACGATCGGCGCCGGCCATCCCGGCGGGGAGCACCCCAAGGCCAAGCACGAGTTGTTCGAGTGCACGATCGAGGTGATCACCGGTATCTGCACCACCGTCGAGGAGGCCAAGGCCGACCTCAGCGCCACCCTGGCCGAGGTCCGGGCCTGCGCCGACACCCGGGGCCTCGACCTGCTGTGCTCGGGGACCCACCCGTTCTCGGACTGGCGGCGCCAGGTGGTGACCGACGACGAGCGCTACCGCATCCTGATGGCGGAGATGGCCTGGATGGCGCAGCGCCTCCAGATCTTCGGCGTGCACTTCCACGTGGGCGTGCGATCGCCCGAGAAGGTGGTGGCCATCGCCAACGCGCTGTCGGGCTACATCCCGCACCTCCTGGCGCTGTCGGCGTCCAGCCCGTACTCGGAGGGTCACGACACCGGCCTGGCCTCGAGTCGCAGCAAGATCTTCGAGGGCCTGCCCACCGCCGGGTTGCCCGAGCAGATCGTCGACTGGGGGGAGTTCGAGCAGTTCATGGAGACGCTGGTGTCGGCCGAGGCCATCGGCACGGTCCGCGAGGTGTGGTGGGACATCCGTCCCCACCCCGACTTCGGCACCGTCGAGCTGCGCATGTGCGACGGCATCCCCACGCTGCGAGAGGTGGCCGCCCTCGCCGCGCTGGCCCAGTCGCTGGTGCACTGGCTCGACACGCTGCACGACCGGGGCTACCAGCTGCCGGTGCCGCGTGAGTGGGTGCTCCGCCAGAACAAGTGGCGGGCGGCCCGGCACGGGCTCGATGCCGCCCTGATCGTCGACGACCGGGGCGCGTGTCGCCCGATGCGCGAGGCGATCGTGGAGCTGCTCGACGAACTGCACCCGATCGCACAGCGGCTGGGGTGCCCCGACGAGCTCGACGACGTGCACCAGATCCTCGAGCGCGGCGCGAGCTACGACCGTCAACGGGCGGTCATGGCCGACCGTGGCTCGCTGGTCGCGGTGGTCGACTCGCTCGTCCACGAGTTGGCCACCGACGAGCCCGGAGCGACCCCATGACCCCGAACCCGCAGGCATCCATCGACGGCGCCCCCGGGGGGGCGGCGACCGACGACGGCTCGGCACGCCTCGACGAGCACCTCGACAAGTTCCTGGCCGGGCACGAGGAGGAGCTGATCGCCGTCCGGCGCCAGCTGCACGCCCACCCGGAGCTCAGTTGGGACGAGCACGAGACCACCGCCCTGGTGAGCTCGCGGCTGATGGTGGCCGACCTGGCGCCGCGATCACTCGCGACCGACACAGGACTCGTGCTCGACCTGGGCGACCCCGCCGCCGGCCCCACCGTGGCGCTGCGGGCCGACATCGACGCGCTGCCTCTCGACGACGAGAAGGACGTGCCCTACCGATCGACGGTGCCGGGGGTGTGTCACGCCTGTGGTCACGACGTGCACACGGCGATCCTCCTCGGCGCCACCCTCGCCCTGGCCGAGCTGCAGGCCGAACGGGCGCTGCCCGGCCGGGTCCGGCTGCTTTTCCAGCCCGCCGAGGAGGCCATGCCGGGCGGCGCCGACCTCCTGGCCCGCACCGACGTGATGGACGGTGTCGACGTCATCTACGCGGTGCACTGCGACCCGTCGCTCGACGTCGGCCTGGTCGGCATGCGGGTCGGGCCCATCACCGCGGCGGCCGACCGCATCACCATCCGACTGCAGGGCCCCGGCGGTCACACGGCCCGCCCGCACCTCACCGCCGACCTCGTCCACATCGCGGGGCGCATCATCTGCGACCTGCCGGCGGGGTTCGCCAAGCTCTCCGATCTCCGGGACGCACCGACGCTGGTCTTCGGTTCGGTGCAGAGTGGCCATGCTGCGAACGTGATCCCGTCCAGCGCGGTGCTGCAGGCCACACTCCGGTCGCAGGGCCGGGCCACCTGGGACGATGCGCCGTCCATCATCGAGCGGCTGCTGGCGTCGATCGTCGACCCCTTCGGCGCCACCTACGAGCTCGACTACGTGCGGGGCTCCCCGCCCACCGACAACGACGCGACGGCCACCGAGGTGTTCGCCGACGGCGCCCGACTGGCCCTCGGCCCCGAGGCCGTCGTCCCCACCGCCCAGAGCGTGGGGAACGAGGACTTCTCCTGGTTCCTCGACCGGGCACCCGGGTCGTACGCCCGCCTGGGGGTGCGTCCTCCCGGCGCCGGCCGGCGCCTCGACCTGCACGCGAGCACGTTCGACGTGGACGAGGCAGCCATCGGACTCGGCGTGCGACTGCTCACCCATACGGCCCTCAGGGCGCTCGATGCGTACCGAGGTGCCTGAGCGCGCCACGTCGATCAGCGCGTTCGACTACGAGCTCCCGCCCTCGGCGATCGCTCAACAGCCTGTCGAGCCCCGGGACGCGGCGCGCCTCCTGGTCGACGCCGGTGCCGGCGCCGAACCGGGCCACCGTCACGTCCGTGACCTGCCCGAGCTGCTGGGCCCCGGCGACCTGCTGGTGCTCAACGACACCCGGGTGCTCCCGGCGCGCCTGACGCTGCGCAAGCCCACCGGCGGCCACGTGGAGGTGCTCCTGCTGGAGCGCCTCGACGACGACACGTGGGAGGCGCTGGTGCGCCCCAGCCGCCGGGTGGCCGCGGGCGTGCGACTGCGGGCCGGGGTCGGACCCGATGATGGTGAGGTCGAGCTCGTCGAGGTGGGCCGGGCACTCGGCGAGGGCCGGCGCACGGTGCGCCTGCTGCGTCCCGAGGCGGAGGTGCTGGCCGCAGGTGAGGTGCCGCTGCCGCCCTACATCCACGAGCGGTTGACCGACCCCGAGCGGTACCAGACCGTCTACAACCGCCGTGCCGCCTCGGTGGCCGCGCCGACCGCGGGGCTGCACCTCACCCAGGACGTGCTCGACCGGTGCGTGGAGCGCGGCGCCGCGATCGCGACCGTCGACCTGGCCGTGGGGCTGGGCACGTTCCGCCCCATCACCGCGAGCGACGTGGCCGACCACCGGGTGCACACCGAGCACTACCGGGTGCCGGCCGAGACGATGGCGGCGTGCCGGGCGGCGACGAGGGTGGTCGCAGTGGGCACCACCACCGTCCGCGCGCTCGAGAGCGCGGCGGTCACCGGCGCGTTGGAGGGCCCGACCGACCTCTACATCCGCCGCGGGCACCGGTTCCAGGTGGTCGGCGGCCTGCTGACCAACTTCCACGTGCCCCGGTCGTCGCTGCTCGTGATGATCGACGCGTTCGTCGGCGAGCGGTGGCGGCTGCTCTACGAGACCGCACTCGCGTCCGGGTACCGGTTCCTGTCGTTCGGTGACGCCATGTTCCTGCCTGGGCCACCCACGGCCGACGGTCCGCCACGATGACCCTGACGATGACCATCGCCGCCACCGACGGCCCGGCCCGGGTGGGGACCGTGCACACCGCGCGCGGCACCATCGAGACACCGACGTTCATGCCGGTGGGCACCCGGGGCGCGGTGCGCACGCTGGCCAGCCCCGACCTGGAGGACCTGGGGGCGTCGGTGGTGCTGGCCAACACCTACCACCTCATGTTGCGACCCGGCGCGCCGGTGGTCGAGCGACTCGGCGGCCTGCACCGGTTCATGGGGTGGGACGGCCACGTCCTGACCGATTCGGGCGGCTACCAGGTGTTCTCGCTGGACCCGTCGGTGGACGACGAGGGCGTCACCTTCCGTTCCACCTACGACGGCGGCACCCACCGCCTGACCCCCGAGGATGCGGTCGACGTGCAGGCCGCCCTCGGGGCCGACATCACGATGGTGCTCGACGTGTGCCCGCCCTGGCCGGCACCGGAGGGTGCGGTGCGCACCGCCGTGCGTCGCACCGCCGACTGGGCCCGCCGGGCCCGCGTCGCGCACCGCGACGCGGTGGCCGCCGGGCGGGCGCCGGCCGGTCAGGCGCAATTCGGCATCGTGCAGGGTGGCGTCGACCTCGGGCTACGTACCGAGAGCGCCGAGGCGACGGTGGCGGTCGGGTTCGACGGCTACGGGATCGGCGGGCTGTCGGTCGGCGAGCCCCGAGACCTGATGCTGCCGGCACTCGCGGCCACGACCGCGCTGTTGCCCGAGGACCGGCCGAGGTACCTGATGGGCGTCGGCGATCCCGTCGGGCTGGTCGAGGCGATCGCCCTCGGCGTCGACCTGTTCGACTGCGTGCTGCCCACCCGCTTCGCCCGCCACGGCACCATCCTCACCGCGACCGGGCGGTACAACCTGAAGGCGGCCGTCAATGCCGCCGACGACGGCCCGCTCGACCGGGACTGCGCCTGCATGGTCTGCGCCCGGTGGTCACGGGGATATCTGCGACACCTGCTCATGGTGTCCGAGCCCACTGGGGCCCGCCTGGTGACGCTGCACAACCTCGCGTGGACGTTCTCACTGGTGCGCGCCGCCCGGGCGGCGATCCGGACGGGCACACTCGCCGCCCTGCGATCCGACATCCGCGCCGTTTGGGGCTAGCCTGACCCGCCGTTCGCCGGGGCCTCTCGTCCCGGCTCGCCCCTGTCGCCGACCCTCCCGGATCCGCTGTGAATATCGTCCTGATCGTCGTGATGATGGGGGTCTTCTATTTCGTGCTGATCCGCCCCCAGCAACAGAAGGTCAAGGAGCACCGGGAGCTGGTCGCGTCGCTCGAGGTGGGTGACGACGTCATGACGACCGGTGGCATCTACGGCGTGGTGACGGCCATCGACGGCGACGTCCTGCGCCTCGAGGTCGCCGACGGCGTCGAGCTGCACATGTCCCGCGATGCCATCGCCGAGCTGGTCGAGTACGAGTCGCCCGACGATGACACCGACGACGACGCCGACGGCAAGGCGTGATGGCCCTTCCGGCACGACCTGAGGGGACCAGCTCATGAAGCGCAAGGGCGTCGGCGGCCTCATCGCGTTCCTGGTCATCTCCGTGGGGTCGTTCGTGGCCGTCCTCGTCGCCGGCTACAAGCCGCTGCTCGGCCTCGACCTTCAGGGTGGGGTGTCGGTGGTCCTGCAACCTGCGAACGACGTGCCGAGCGACCAGCTCGACCAGGCCATCGACATCATCAGGAGCCGCGTCGACGCGCTCGGCGTGGCCGAGCCGGACATCTCGCGGCAGGGTGACACCATCCTCGTGCAGCTCCCCGGTGTGGAGAACCAGAGCCGGGCGCTGGACCTGGTGGGCCAGACCGCTGAGCTGCGGTTCCGTCCCGTGTGCCAGGTCCTTCCCGTGCCCGGTACCGGGGCCGACGCCACCTCCTCCTCCACGACGTCCACCAGCGCGCCCGGAGGGACCACCTCGACCACGGCCGGGGGATCCACCACCACGACCGTCGCCACCACCGACTCGTCGGCCACCGACAACGAGGTGGGGCTCCCTGTGGCCGGCGCGGTGGTCGGCGAGAGCGCCGCCGGCCTCCAGGCCGACACCACGACGACCACGCCCGCAACCACCGCGACCACGCCGGCGGTGACCGACCCGACGGCGACCACCGCGACGACCGCGACGACGGGCACCACGGCCGTGCCCACCGATCCGACGGCCACCGGCGACGCCGCGGCCGGTTGCACCACCCCGCCCACCGACGTGAACCGCAACGGCATCACCAGGCGGGTGGACGACAAGGCGCGCCAGTCCGTGATCCTGCCCGAGGTCGACCCCAAGTGCGACGTCGACCCCGCCGATCCGACGAAGTGCTGGGTGAACCTCTACTGGCTGGGCCCCACCGCGCTGAAGGGCGATGCCCTCAGCGACGCCAGCGCGACCTTCCCCCAGAACTCGTGGGTGGTGAACCCCATCTTCAAGGGCGGTGAGGACGGCATCGACAAGTTCAACACCGTCGCGGCCGAGTGCAACACCGGCGCGCCCACCTGCCCGTCTCGCCAGCTGGCGATCGTCCTCGACGGCATCGTGATCTCGGCGCCGACCATCAACCAACCCTCGTACGAGCGCGATCGGATCCAGATCACCGGTAACTTCGACGAGAGCAGCGCCAAGGACCTGGCCCTCGTGCTGCGCTACGGCGCGCTGCCGGTCGAGCTCGAGCCGCAGCAGACCCAGACCGTGTCGGCGACGCTCGGCACCGACGCCCTGCACGCCGGCCTCATCGCCGGTCTCATCGGACTCGGCATCGCCACGCTGTTCATGGTGCTGTACTACCGGTTGCTGGGTGCCGTCGCCATCATCAGCCTGCTCTCTGGCGCCATGATGCTCTGGACGATCATCGCCTACCTCGGCGAGACGCGGGGCCTGGCGCTGACCCTGGCCGGCGTCACGGGCATCATCGTGTCGATCGGCATCTCCCTCGACTCGAACGTCGTCTACTACGAGCACCTGAAAGAGGACGTGTACAACGGGCGCACCCTGCGCTCGTCGGTCGAGCGCTCGTTCTCGTCGGCGTTCTCCACCATCGTCAAGGCCGACTCGGCCTCGCTCATAGG
>JBGAOY010000031.1:0-19954 GCA_044221555.1 Acidimicrobiales bacterium | reverse complement strand
GGCGCCGCCATCCTGTACTTCCTCACCGTGGGCGCGGTACGGGGGTTCGCCTTCTACCTGGGCCTGGCCGCCCTGCTCGACCTCGTCGCCTTCTACTTCCTGCTGCGCCCGCTGGTGGCGATCATGGTCCGCAGCCGGCGGTTCGGGACGCACCCGGCCTGGTTCGGCATCCCCGAGCGGCGTGACACCGAGCCCGTCGGGCCCGACCTGGCCGAGGAGGCCGCGACATGAGCACGAGGAACGCCGCCTACGTGGCCGAACGGGCGACGGGCGTGGCCCGAGCGGCTCGTGAGCGAAGCGAGCAGGAGCGGGAGACATGAGCACGATGTCCCGCCTCTACCGGGGCGAGAACGACTACGACTTCCGCAAGCTGTGGCGCATCGGCATCCCCCTGTCGATCCTGCTGGTGCTCATCAGCGTCGTGTCGCTGTTCACCCGGGGCCTCAACCTGGGCATCGACTTCTCGGGCGGCGGTGTCTGGGAGTTCCCGAGCCAGGAGACCTCGATCGCCGAGGTCCGCAGCGCGATGGTCACCGTCGACGAAGGTGACGCCAAGATCCAGACGCTCACCAACCAGTCGGGGGATCAGGTGATCCGGGTGCAGGCCGGGGTCGAGGCGGTCGACCGCAGCGGCGAGATCACCGAGCTCCTGGCCGACACCGCGCAGGTGGAGCCCGGCGAGATCAGCGTCAGCACGGTCGGCCCCTCGTGGGGCGACAACATCACCGAGAAGGCCGTGCGCGCCCTGGTCATCTTCTTCATCGTGCTGGGCCTGTACATCGCGCTGCGGCTGGAGTGGCGCATGGCCATCGGCGCGCTGGTGGCCGTGGTGCACGACATCGTCATCTGCGTCGGCGTCTACTCGGTGTTCGCCATCGTGGTGACGCCGGCCACGGTGGTGGCGTTCCTCACCATCCTGGGCTTCTCGCTCTACGACACCATCGTGGTGTTCGACAAGGTGCAGGAGAACCAGGCGCGCGTCGGCCTGGCCAACCGCACCACCTACACCGGGCTGATGAACCTGTCGCTGAACCAGACCCTCATGCGGTCGCTCAACACCACGTTCGTCACCATCGTCCCGGTGATCTCGCTGCTGCTCATCGGTGCCTACCTGCTGGGTGCGGTGAGCCTCGAGGAGTTCGGGTTCGCGCTGTTCGTCGGCCTGCTCAGCGGTGCGTACTCGTCGCTGGTCGTGGCCGCCAGCCTCGTCGCCAACCTGAAGGAGCGCGAGCCCCGCAACCGGGCGCTCCGCGAGCGCCTCGAGCGGGCGTACGGCGGGCCGGTGCCCGTCACCGGGATCCGCCACGCGTCGGCCACCTCGCTCCGGGGTGCGCCCGTGGCCGCAGGGGTCGGCGCCGGCAAGGGCGGCGCCACGGCCGCCAAGGAGGGAACGGCCGGCCCCGTCGACCCGCTGGCGCGGCCGTCGACCACTCCCGGTGGCACGGTGATCCCGCCCCGTCCGCGCAAGAAGAAGAAGCGGTGAGCGCCGTCGTCTGAGCCGGCCCCAGCCGCCCCTAAGATGGGTGGATGGCGGCCGACTCCGAATGGCTCAAGGACCACATCCGCGACATCCCGGGGTTTCCCACACCCGGCATCATCTTCAAGGACATCTCGCCCTTGCTGGCCGACGTCGAGGCCTTCCGCTTCACCGTCGACGCGCTCGCCGAGCACTTCGCCGGCCATGACGTCGACCGGGTGATCGGGATCGAGGCACGGGGCTTCATCCTCGGCGCTCCCGTCGCCTACAAGCTGGGCGCGGCCTTCGTCCCCGTGCGCAAGCCGGGCAAGCTGCCGCACGAGACCGAGTTCCAGGAGTACGAGCTGGAGTACGGCACCGACACCCTCGAGGTGCACCGAGACGCCGTAGGCGACGGCCACCGGGTGGCCATCATCGACGACGTGCTGGCCACCGGCGGCACGGCGGCGGCCACGGCCAGCCTGGTCGAGAAGCTCGGCGGCGACGTGGTGGGCATGGGCTTCCTGATGGAGCTGGCGTTCCTGGACGGCCGTAGCAGGCTCGACGGCAAGGACGTCATGTCCCTGCTCACCTACGACTGACCGCCGTGGCCACGACCGTCGATCGCGTACTCCCGTGGCGGCGGCACAGCGTCCCTGCGGCGATCGAGCTCAAACCACTGCTCGACACGTTCCGGCGGCACCACCCCAAGGCCTCCACCGCCCTCATCGAGGCGGCGTACACACTGGCGGCGGCCGCCCACGAGGGCCAATTCCGCAAATCGGGCGACCCGTACATCACCCATCCGCTGGCGGTGGCCACCATCGTGGCCGACCTCGGCCTCGACGAGGACACGGTGGCGGCGGCGGTGCTGCACGATGCCGTCGAGGACACCCTGGTGAGCCTCGAGGAGATCGAGCGGGACTTCAACCCCACGGTCGCCTCGATCGTCGACGGGGTCACCAAGCTCGAGCGCCTCGACTTCGAGACGAAGGAGGCGCAGCAGGCAGCCACCATCCGCAAGATGCTCGTGGCGGTGGCCGAGGACCTGCGGGTGCTGATCATCAAGCTGTCGGACCGGCTGCACAACATGCGGACCATCGCGGCGATGCCCGAGTGGAAGCAGGAGCGCACCGCCCAGGAGACGCTCGACGTCTACGCACCCCTGGCCCACCGCTTCGGCATGCAGGACATGAAGCAGCAGCTCGAGGATCTGGCCTTCGCGGCGCTGCACCCCAAGCGCTACGCCGAGATCGACCACATGGTCTCGATCCGCGCTCCCGAGCGGGAGCTCTACCTCACCCAGGTCCTCGAGGAGGTGCGCCAGCGCCTCGGCGAGTTGGGCATCGACGCCGAGGTCACCGGTCGACCCAAGCACCTGTGGAGCATCTACGAGAAGATGGTGGTGAAGGGGCGGGAGTTCGACGAGATCTTCGACCTGGTCGGCATCCGGGTGATCGTCGGCACGGTGAAGGACTGCTACGCCGCCCTGGGATCGATCCACGGCACGTGGCACCCGGTGCAGGGTCGCTTCAAGGACTACGTGGCCATGCCCAAGTTCAACCTGTACCAGTCGCTGCACACCACCGTGATCGGGCCGCAGGGCAAGCCGCTCGAGGTGCAGATCCGCACCCGTGAGATGCACGGTCGGGCCGAGATCGGGGTGGCCGCGCACTGGAGCTACAAGGATCCGTCGCCTGCCGGCGACGCGGTCTGGCTCAACCGCATCATCGACTGGCAGGAGGAGACCTCCGACCCGTCGGCGTTCATGGCCAACCTGAAGATCGACCTCGACCAGGACGAGGTCTACGTCTTCACCCCGCAGGGCGACGTGGTGACGCTGCCGAACGGCGCCACGCCCATCGACTTCGCCTACACGATCCACACCGAGGTGGGCCACGCCTGCATCGGCGCGAAGGTCGACGGCCGCCTGGTCTCGCTCGAGACCCCGTTGCGGTCGGGTGCCACCGTGGAGATCTTCACCGCCAAGACCGGCAGCGCGGGCCCTTCGGCCGACTGGCTGAACGTGGTGGTCACCCGCCGGGCGGGCAACAAGATCCGTCAGTGGTTCAGCCAGGAGCGCCGGGAGGACGCGATCGACACCGGCCGCGACGAGGTGCAGAAGGCCCTGCGCCGCGCCGGCGTCCCCATACGCACGCCGGCGGCCGCCAAGCTGGTCGCCGACGTGGTCGCCAGCCTCAACTACGCCGACCTCGACGCGCTGTACGCCGCGGTGGGGGAGCGACACGTGTCCCCCCAGGCGGTGGCAGCCCGGGCCACCCGCCTCTTGCACGGGGGCGACCCCGGGCGCGAGGAGCAGCTACCCACCACCGTGCGCCGCCGGCGGAAGTCGGCCGACGGCGCCGGCGTGCACGTCGAGGGCCTCGACGACGTGCTCGTGCGGCTGTCCCGCTGCTGCACGCCGGTGCCGGGCGACGAGATCATGGGCTTCGTCACCCGAGGCCGGGGGGTGTCGGTGCACCGCACCGACTGCGCCAACGCCGTGTCGCTGATGGCCGGTCAGATCGACCGCCTCATCGAGGTCGAATGGGATCGGGCCCACAACGGCATGTTCGTGGCGTCCATCGAGGTGAAGGCGCTCGACCGCCGCTCCCTGCTGGGTGAGGTGTCGTCGGCGTTCGCGGCGCACCAGGTCAACATCCTCAGCTCGACCACCCGCACCGGTGCCGACCGGGTGTGCAAGATGCACTTCGACTTCGAGCTGGGGGACCCCTCCCACCTCGACTCGGTGATCAGCTCGATCAAGGGGATCGAGAGCGTCTACGACGCCTACCGGGTGCTCCCCGGGTCGTGAGGCCGAGGAACGAGGGCGGGGCCCGAGCGGTGCGCACCGCCGTCGGGGTGCCGTTCGTCCTCGCGCTGCTGCTCGCGGCGCTGGCCATCCCGCTGGCCTCGCCGGCGGCGGCGCTCGCCGCCGGCTCGCGGGTCGGTGCGGAGCAAGCCGGTTCCGGCACGGCCGGCGCCGAGGTCGCGCCCGTGGGAGCGGTCGGCCACGTCGGCCGGTGGCTGGTCGACGCGGACGGACGGGTGCTCCTGCCCCGCGGCGTGAACATGGTGAGCAAGTACGGCCCGCTCGACCCGGCCGCAGCCGGCTTCGGCGACGACGACGCCCAACTCCTCGCCGACAGCGGCTTCGATGTGGTGCGCCTCGGCATCGAGGCCTACGCGCTCATGCCGGAACCCGGCCTGATCGACACGGAATACCTCGACCAGATCGCGGCCACCGTGGACGTGCTGGCCGCTCACGGCCTCCTCGTGCTGCTCGACTTCCACCAGGACGGCTGGGGCCCGGCCTTCCGCGACAACGGCTTCCCGGTGTGGATGACCTTCACCAGCGGCGCCACCGACACGGGCACCCCGTTCCCGCTGTACTACCTCACCAACCCGGCGATCCAGGCCGCCTTCCAGAGCTTCTGGGACAATGTCCCCGGCCCCGGCGGCGTGCCCCTGCAGGACCGGGCCGCGGCCTGGTTCGAGGCGGTCGGTGAACGCTTCGCCGGCAACGACGCCGTGCTCGGCTACGACCTGTTGAACGAGCCGTGGCCCGGCACCACGTATCTGCCGTGCGTATCCCAGCCGCAGGGGTGCCCCGACCTCGACCACGCCTACCTCGACGCCTACTACGCCACCGCCACAACCGCCCTGCGCCGCCACGACACCGAGCACCTGGTCTTCGGCGAACCGTGGGTGCTGTTCAACTTCGGCATGTCCACCACCTCGATCGACGTGCCCGGAGGCGACGCCGCCGGGGGCATGAGCTTCCACGTGTACACCACCGACCCCTCGCTGGACCCGGCCGTCATCGACCACGCCGTGGACTGGACCGACTGCACGGGTGGGGCGCTGCTCAACACCGAGTTCGGTGCCACCGCCGACGTGGCCACCCTGCAGCGGCAGACCGCGATGTTCGATTCGGCGCTGGTGCCCTGGATGTTCTGGTCCTACGACCAGGAGATGGTGCACGATCTCGCCGCCCCCGCCACGGGCGCCAACGTGGACGACGCCGTGGTCGACGCGCTGGCGCGCCCCCACGCGGTGGCGGTGGCGGGCACGCCCTTGGGGGCGTCCTACGACCCCGTGGGTGGCACCTACCAGGTGGCCTGGTCGACCACTGGGCCCGACGGTGCCGCGTTCCCCGACGGGACGACGACGGTGATCGACACGAACACCAGGGCGTATCCCTCCGGCTACGACGTGCGCGTGGTCGGCGGCGAGGCCACGTCGGCACCCGGCGATCCCCGCCTCACGGTGGTCGCCGATCCCGGCGTCGAGCAGGTGACGGTGACGGTCGGCCGCCCCGGGGATCCCGGCCCCGTGGCCTCCGGGCCGCCGTCGCCACCGTCGGCCACCTGCCCGTCGTTCCCCGCGGCACCGGCCGCCACCCCGGTGGCCACCGCCCCCGCCTTCACGGGCTGAGCCGCAAACGGCCTGCGGCGCCGGCAGGGCGGTCCGGTAGCCTCGGACGCCGTGCCCTGCCCGCCGCGGCGGGCGAGGAGAAGATCACCCCAGATGAGCGCCGTACCAGCAGCAGGCATGCGAACCGACTACTGCGGCGACCTCCGCGCCGAGGACGCCGGGCGCGAGGTGGCGGTGTGCGGCTGGGTGGCCACTCGGCGCGAGCACGGTGAGCACCTGGCCTTCATCGACGTCCGTGACCGCTCCGGCGTGATCCAGTGCGTGGTGGACGGGAGCCACGACCTGCGCTCCGAGTACGTCGTGCGCATCGCCGGCACCGTCCGTCGCCGTCCCGAGGGCACCGCCAACCCGGCCCTACCAAGCGGCGAGGTCGAGATCGGCGACGCAACGGTCGAGGTGCTGTCCCGGGCCGAGCCGCCGCCGTTCCCCATCGGCGAGCGCAGTGACACGGACGAGACCCTGCGCCTGCGGCACCGCTACGTCGACCTGCGCCGCGACCGCCTGCAGCGCAACCTGGCCATACGGGCCACCGTGAACCAGTCCCTGCGCCTGGCGATGGCCCGCCAGGGGTTCACCGAGGTGGAGACGCCCATGCTGATCGCGTCGACGCCCGAGGGTGCACGCGACTTCGTGGTCCCGTCGCGACAGCGTCCGGGCACGTTCTACGCGTTGCCGCAGAGCCCCCAGCTGTTCAAGCAGCTGTGCATGGTGGGCGGCCTCGATCGCTACTACCAGATCGCCCGGTGCCTGCGGGACGAGGACCTCCGCGCCGACCGCCAGTTCGAGTTCATGCAGCTCGACCTCGAGGCCAGCTTCGTGACCCAGGACGACGTGCTGGCCTTCACCACCGAGGCCGTCCTCGACGCGGTCGAGGCGGTGACCGGTGAGCGCCCCGGCGCCATCCCCACGATCACGTGGCACGAGGCGATGGAGCGCTACGGCAGCGACAAGCCCGACGTCCGTTTCGGGATGGAGCTGGTCGAGCTCACCGAGCTGTTCGCAGGCACGGGGTTCAACGCGTTCAAGGCGCCGTGCGTGAAGGGCATCCGGGTGCCGGGCGCCGCGACCACGACGAGGAACCAGCTCGACAGCCTGACCGACGACGCCAAGCGCTTCGGGGCGAAGGGCCTGGTGTGGATGAAGGTCGAGGACGGCGGGACCCTGGCCTCTCCGGTGGCCAAGTTCCTCTCCGACGACGAGCTGTCGGGCCTGGTCACGACCATGGACGCGGAACCCGGCGACCTCCTGCTGCTGGTGGCCGACGAGCGCCCCGCGGTGCGCCACGTGCTCGGTCTGCTGCGGCTCGCGCTGGGGCGACCGCCGGTCACCGAGGGCGGGCTCAACTTCTTGTGGGTGGTCGACTTCCCCCTGTTCGAGTCCATCGACGAGACCGGCCGGCCGGTGTCGGCGCACCATCCCTTCACCATGCCCAACCTCGACGACCTGCATCGGCTGGACGAGGGCGGCGAGGCACTGCTGGAGATCCGCTCACAGGCCTACGACCTGGTGCTCAACGGCTGGGAGCTGGGCTCGGGCTCGGTCCGGATCCACCGCAGTGACGTGCAGCACAAGATCTTCGCCGCGCTGGGCATCACCGGGGAGGAGGCGACCCTGAAGTTCGGCTTCCTGCTCGAGGCGTTCCGCTACGGGGCGCCACCCCATGCCGGCTTTGCCTTCGGCATCGACCGGCTGGTGGCGCTCCTCGCCGGCGAGGAGAACATCCGCGAGGTCATCGCCTTCCCGAAGACCCAGTCCGGGGCCGATCCGCTCACCTCGGCCCCCACACCCATCGATGCCGATCAGCTCACCGAGCTGGGCCTGCGCCTCCTGCCCCCCAAGGCATGACCTGAGGCGGTGCCAGGAGGGTGCTGCTCTCGTCGGTCGGCCGAACCCAGCGCCCTACGAAGCTCCTGGTCACGGAGTGCGGTGCGGCCGACCGGGCGCCGAACGAGGACCCTCCTACAGGCGTAGCTCCACCACCACGTCGCCAGCCTTGGCCGTGGGGAACTCCTGGCGCGTGCCCGACAGGAGCGACTCCGGGCGGTCGTGCACGTTGATGGTGATGCGGTCGTTGCCACGGACGGCCACCAGGTCGTTGTTGGCCATCGGTGTTAGGGTGTAGCCCAGCGCCTCGATCGCCCGGCCGAGGGAGCGCCCGACCTCGAAGCCGGAGTGGCCCGAGGTGATCAGGAGCAGGTCGCGGTTGCCGAGCACACGTCCCTCGGCCGAGGTCAGCGGAACCAGGTCGCACGGCAGGGTGATCCCGGCCAGCGCCTCCATGAGCGAGTCCGAGCCGGCTCCGGGACGGGAGGCGGCCGCGCCCGCTGACGGGCGCGAAGGCCCTGGTGGTGGGGTCGTCCCGGGTCGTGCCGGCGCGGGCGGCCAGTTCGCGGGCGGTCGGTCCGTGGGGTTGGCGACCACCGGCGATGCCGGGTCGCGCGGTGCCACCACAGGACCGGGAGACGCCGCCGGACCGGGAGCCGCCGCCGGCTGATCGGGTGGTGCCCAGTCCGGTGGGATGATCGGCGCCCCCGGCGCGGTCCTGGCCACCGGGGTCCGGCGCCGCCTGCGGGTGACCACCCGCTGCACCAGGATCACGACCGATACGGCCAACCAGAGGTAGAAGAGCACCACGAGCGGCGTCGGCACACCATGATCGTGGCACACGCCGGACCGGCATCGGCTGGTGGGCGGGCGGGGTACCCTCCGCGGAGATGGCCAACGACCTCTTCGGCGCCGCGGCGGACGAACGCCTGCGCCGGTCCGCGCCGCTGGCCGACCGTCTGCGGCCCGCATCGCTCGACGACGTCGTGGGCCAGGACCACCTGCTCGGCCCCGGGCGGCCGCTCCGGGCCCTCGTCGATGCCGACCGGCTGTCGTCGGTGATCCTCTGGGGGCCGCCGGGTACCGGCAAGACCACCCTCGCCCGGCTGCTGGCGTCCCGCTCGTCGAAGGCGTTCGTGGCGCTGTCCGCGGTGACCGCCGGCGTGAAGGACGTCCGCGAGGTGATCACCGCCGCCGAGCGCCGCCTCGGCGAGCACGGCCAGGGCACGATCCTGTTCCTCGACGAGGTGCACCGCTTCAACAAGACCCAGCAGGACGCGCTCCTCCCCGTGGTGGAGACCGGGCTGCTGGTCCTGGTCGGGGCCACGACGGAGAACCCGTACTTCGAGGTCAACCCGCCGCTGTTGTCCCGGTCCACGCTGTTCCGGCTCGAGCCGCTCGACGACGCGTCGTTGCGGGTCCTGCTGAAGCGGGGGCTCGAGGCCGAGGGCGCCACCGCCGACGACGGCGCCCTCGACCTGCTGATCCTGCGCTCGGCAGGCGATGGTCGCCACGCGCTCACGGCCCTCGAGGTGGCGGTTGCGCTGGCCGTCGATGCCGCCGGCGATGCCGTCGGGGATGCGTCGGGCCCACCGCACGTGACCGTCACCCACGCCGAGGCCGCGCTCGACACCAAGGCGCACCGCTATGGACGTGACGACCACTACGACGTCGTGAGCGCGTTCATCAAGAGCATCCGCGGCTCCGACCCGGACGCCGCCCTGTACTGGCTGGCCCTCATGTTCGCGTCCGGCGAGGACGCCCGGTTCATCGCCCGCCGCCTCGTCATCCTGGCGTCCGAGGACGTGGGCCTGGCCGACCCCCACGCCCTGGTGGTCGCGGACGCGGCGGCACGGGCCCTCGAGTTCGTGGGCCTGCCCGAGGCGAAGCTCAACCTGGCCCAGGCCACCATCCACCTGGCCACGGCGCCCAAGTCGAACGGCGTGATCGTGGCCCTCGGCCGGGCCGAGGCCGATGTGCGCGACCAGCCCCGGGGCGAGGTGCCGGCCCACCTGCGCGACAGCCACTACCAGGGGGCCGCCCGTCTCGGTCACGGGTCGGGCTACCGGTATCCTCATGACGACCCGCGCGGCTGGGTCCCGCAGGACTACCGGCCCGAGCATCTGGCGGGCAGGGTCTACTACGAGCCGACGCCGCACGGTGCGGAGGAGGAGATCGCCGAGCGCATGCGCGGACGGGAGCGGGACACGTGAGCGCGAGGGACGAGCGCGTGGCCCGAGCGGCCCGTGAGCGAAGCGAACAAGAGCGGGCAGCGTGAGCGCCGCCGAGATCACCGCCCTCGTCATCGCGGTGGCCAGCACCGTCGCGCTGTGCCTGCTGGTGGCGGTCGTCGCGTGGCTGGCCCGGGCGGTGCGGGCGTTGAACGCCGAGGTCGAGCACCTCCGGGTGGAGACCGCGGCCACGGTGCTCGCGCTGCAGCAGGCGGTCGGACACGCCGAGTCCGAGATGGACCGGACCGACGGTCTGCTCGATGCGGCCGAACGCATCACCGCAGCCGCGGAGACGCGGGCCCGGCTCACCACCGATGCCCTGTCCACGCCGGTGATCAAGGCCTTGGCCATCGCCGCCGGCACCAACCGCGCCGCGCAGCGCCTGCGCCGGACCAGCTGAGGAGCGGTGTGATCAAGCGGCTGACCTGGTTCGTGATGGGGGCGGTGGTGGGCAGCGCCACCACCCTCTGGGGGCTGACCGTCGCCCGGTCGAAGGCCCGACAGCTGGCACCGGTCCAGGTGGCCGGCGCGGTCGGCGCGCGCCTGCGGGACCGATGGGACGATCTGCACGACGCCGTGTTCGAAGGCCGGTTGGCCATGCGCGAGCGCGAGGCCGAGTTGCGCGCCGAGTTCGAGCGCGGCCGCGCCACGACCGCAGAGCGTCCGGCCCTGGCCATCAAGTCATCCCCGAACTGACCAGCGCGCCCCCTACATTGTCGGGGTGCAGGCGAACGAGCTGCGACGGGCCTTCCTGGGCTACTTCGAGGAGCGGGGCCACACGGTGGTGCCGTCGGCCAGCCTCATCCCTCACGACGCCACGGTGCTGTTCACCATCGCGGGGATGGTGCCCTTCGCGCCCTACCTGACCGGGGAGCAGCCAGCGCCCTACCCGCGGGCCACCTCGGTGCAGAAGTGCGTGCGCGCCGGCGGCAAGCAGAACGACCTCGACGAGGTCGGTCGCACCACCCGCCACCTCAGCTTCTTCGAGATGTGCGGCAACTTCAGCTTCGGTGACTACTTCAAGTCGCGGGCGATCCCGTTGGCCTGGGAGTTCCTCACCGAGACCCTGGCGCTCGACCCCGAGCGGCTCTGGATCACCGTGCACGTGTCGGACGACGACGCCGAGGCCATCTGGCGCGACGCGGTCGGGGTGCCCGTCGAGCGCATCCAGCGCCTCGACGAGGACAACTTCTGGCGCATGGGCGACACCGGTCCCTGTGGCCCCTGCTCGGAGATCTTCTGGGACAAGGGCCCGACCTACGGGGCCGACGGGGGCCCCGCCCACGGCGGCGAGGAGCGCTTCGTCGAGATCTGGAACCTGGTGTTCATGGAGTTCGAACGCCAGGCCGACGGCTCCCTGGTGCCGCTCCCGAAGCCCAGCATCGACACGGGGTTCGGCCTCGAACGGAACCTGGCGGTGCTGCAGGGGGTCGATTCGGTGTTCGACACCGACGAGTTGGCCCGCCTGATCGGTCGGGCCGCGGAGCTCTCGGCCGTCACCTACGGCGGCAGCGACGCCGCCGACGTGTCGCTGCGGATCCTGGCCGAGCACGCCCGCACCATGACGTTCCTGATCAGCGACGGGGTGTTCCCGTCCAACGAGGACCGCGGCTACGTGCTGCGCCGCATCATGCGTCGCGCCGTCCGCCACGCCTACCTGCTCGGCGTCGAGGACGTGGTCACTCCCGCGTTGGTCGACGAGGTGGTGGCGATCATGGGCGACGACTACCCCGAGCTGCGCAAGAACCACGACTTCGTGCGCGGCGTGGTCGACCGCGAGGAACGCCGGTTCCGCCAGACCCTGAAGAGCGGGTCGGTGCTGCTGGACGAGGAACTGGCCCGCCTGGACGGCGGTGCGGCCCTCGACGGCCGGGTGGCCTTCACGCTGCACGACACCTATGGGTTCCCCCTCGAGGTGACGCAGGAGATCGCGTCCGAGCGGGGCATCGAGGTGGACGACGACGGGTTCGAGTCGGCCATGGCCGAGCAGCGGGCCCGGGCCAAGGACGCCCGCAAGGCGGCTGGTCCTGCCGCGGGCGACATCGAGCGCTACCACGAGGTGCTCGACCAGTTCGGCCCCACCGACTTCACCGGTCGGGCGGAGAGCGAGACGACCGCTCGCGTGCTGGCGGTGACCGATCGAGCCACCGATGCCGAAGGGGTCACCACGGGTGCGGTGTTCCTCGACCACACACCGTTCTACGCCGAATCGGGTGGCCAGGTCGGTGACACGGGGACGATCAGCACCGACACCGGTCGGGCGGAGGTGCTCGACACCACCTACGCCCTGCCCGGGCTCCACCGCCACTCCGTGCGGCTCGTCGAGGGCGACATCACCGCCGGCCAGGTGGCGACCGCAGCCATCGACGTCGACCGCCGCAACGCCATCCGTCGCAACCACACCGGCACCCACCTGCTGCACTGGGCCCTGCGTCGGGTGCTCGGCGACCATGTCAAGCAGCAGGGCTCGTTGGTCACCGACGACCGGCTGCGGTTCGACTTCAGTCACTACGAGCCGGTGACCGACGACGAGTTGGCCGCCATCGAGGACCTCGTGAACCGGGAGATCCTGGCCAACGACCCCGTTCGCCACTACGAGACCACCAAGGCCAACGCCGAGGCGGTGGGGGCCATCGCCTTCTTCGGCGACAAGTACGGCGACATCGTGCGCGTGCTCGAAGCGGGCAAGCAGTCGGTCGAGCTGTGCGGTGGCACCCACGTGCGGGCCACCGGCGACATCGGCCCGGTCAAGATCATCTCCGAAGGGTCGATCGGCTCGAACCTGCGCCGCATCGAGGCCGTCACCGGAACGGGCCCGATCGAGCGCCTCCGGCGCGAGGAGGCCCTGCTCGGGCGCACCGCCGCCCTGCTCGGTGTGCCTCCCGACGAGGTGGTCGAGGGCCTCGAGAAGCGGCTGGCCGAGCTGAAGGCGGCTCGCGAGGAGTTGAAGGCGCTGCGCCGTCAGGCCGCCACCGGCCGTGCGTCGGAGTTGGCCGCCAGCGCCGTGGACGGTGTCGTGGTCGCCCGCGCCGACGGTGTGCCCCGCGACGACCTGCGGGATCTGGCGGTCGCCATCCGCGACCTCGGCGTCCGCGCCGTCGTGCTGGGTGGCGCGCCGGACGAGGGCGGGGTGGCGTTGGTCGCCGCCGCCGCCAAGGACAGTGGGCTCGACGCATCGGCGCTCATCGCCGACGCGGCGCGCACCGTGAAGGGTGGGGGCGGCAAGAGCCCCGACCTCGCGGTGGCCGGTGGTAAGGACGCCTCGGCGCTCGACGAGGCCCTCGACCAGGCCCGCGCCGCCGCGGGCCTGGCTTGACCCGACCCTCGCCTCCGGGACGCGTCCTGGGCATCGACCTGGGCTCGCGGCGCATCGGCGTGGCGGTCAGCGACCCCGACCGGGTGGTGGCGTCGCCCGACCAGGTGATCCAGCGCAGCGGCGACGACGCGCGCGACCGGCGCGCGATCGCGGCGGTCGCCGCCGAGTGGGAGGCGACGCTGCTCGTGGTGGGCCTGCCCCTGTCACTCAACGGCTCGGACGGCCCGGCGGCGATCGCGGCCCGACGAGAGGCCGAGCGCCTGGCCGAGGTCACGGGCCTGCCCGTCGAGACCTACGATGAGCGGTTCACGACCGTGTCCGCCGAACGCACCCTCACCGAGCAGAACGTGCGTGGCCCGGACCGTCGCAAGGTGATCGACATGGTCGCCGCGGCGGTCCTCTTGCAGGCATGGCTCGACCGCCGATCCCAGGACCACCCGTGAGCAACCCCACCGACGACGGCAGCGACATCCTCGCCGAGTTCCTCGCTCCCCGGGACCGGACCTCCCCGAAGGACCGGCGGCGACCGCCGCAGGAGGCGTCACCCGCGGCGCCCACAGCCAGGTCTGCCGGGGAGCCGGAGCGGGGCCGGCGCACTGACCCAGCGCTGCCGGCGGGCCCGTCCCACGACGAGCCGGCCCTGCCCCCGGGTCGGCCGCGCCGCGAGCCGGCGTTGCCGCCGGGTCCGGAGCGCCGCGAGGCGGCCCTTCCGTCCGGTCGATCAGCTGCGGGCGCCATCGGTGCGGGCGAGCCCCGTCGCGAGCGCACGGTCGTGCACGAGCGCCGCCGCGGGCGCGGCTGTCTCGTCGTGCTCGGTGTGCTGGTCGTGTTCGGCATCGTCGCCGCGGCGGGGTCGGTGTGGTTGATGAAGCAGGTCAATCCCGGCGGCGCCGGCGACGAGGTGGCGATCACGATCCCGGAGGGCACCTCGACCAGCGGCATCGCCAGGCTGCTGGCCGACGAGGGGGTCGTCACGAACGCCACGATCTTCGAGTACTACGTGAAGTTCCGCGGCAACGACGTGCCCATCCAGGCCGGTGACTACGTGCTGCAGGAGCACGCGTCCATGGGCGCCACCCTGGCGACACTCCACGCCGGCCCGCAGGCCCCGCCCTACGACCAGGTCACCATCCCCGAGGGCTACAGCGTGTGGAACGGTGCGGGGCTGCCGGTGCCCGGCCCGATGGTGACGGCGCTGGACGAGGCGGTCGACCGCTTCACCGCCGACTCGATCAGCGCCGTCCTGCTCAGCGGTGAGCTGCACTCGAGGTACCAACCCGCCGACCAGGGCAACCTCGAGGGCCTGCTCTTCCCCGACACCTACCGGATCGAGGAGGAGGACACCGAGACCACCATCGTGCAGGCCATGATCGACCGCTTCGACCAGGTGGCCGCCGCGGCCGGGTACGACGATGCCGAGGCCACCACCGGGCTCAGCGCCTACGAGACGATCATCGTGGCGTCGCTGGTGGAGCGCGAGGCGGGCATCGACGAGGACCGGGCCAAGGTGGCCCGGGTGATCTACAACCGACTCGAGCAGGGCATCCCGCTCGGCATCGATGCCAGCATCGCCTACGCCGTCGGCGGTGCGACCGACGGCACCCTCACCGCGTCACAGCTCGAGGTCGACTCGCCGTACAACACCCGCGAGGTGGCGGGCCTGCCGCCCACGCCGATCGCCCTCCCGGGCCGCGCCTCGCTGGAGGCGGCCATGCACCCGGCGGACGGCCCGTGGCTCTACTACGTGCTCGCCGGCCAGGACGGGCACCACTTCTTCACCGACAGCTACGACGAGTTCCTCGAGGCCAAGGGCCGCTGCCAGGACCTCGGGCTGTGCTGAGCGGGCCCGCCGGGCCCGGTGGCGACACGACGGTCGCGGCGGTGATCGGCTGGCCGGTACGGCACTCTCTCTCGCCTGCCATCCACAACGCGGCGTTCGCGGCGCTCGGGCTCGACTGGGTCTTCGTGGCCCTGCCGGTGGTGCCGGCCGCCACCGCGGCGGCGATCGAAGCGGTGCGGGCACTCGGCCTGGGCGGCCTGTCGGTAACCATGCCGCACAAGGACGGCGCCGCCCGGGCGGTCGACCGGCTGTCCGCGGACGCCGAGGTGCTCGGCGCGGTGAACTGCGTGGTGCCCGTCGGGGACGAGCTCGTGGGGGAGAACACCGATGGACCGGGCTTCATCGACTCGCTTCGCGTCGACGAGGGCTTCGACCCCGCCGCCCGCCGGTGTGTGGTCGTGGGTGCCGGCGGTGCCGCACGAGCGGTCGTTCTCGCCCTGGCCGGCGCCGGGGCGGCCGAGGTGGTCGTGGTCAACCGGTCGCCCGGCCCGGCAGTTGCGGCCGCCACGCTGGCCGGCGCGGCGGGTCGGGTGGGAACGGCGGCCGAGGCCGCCGATGCGGACCTCGTCGTCAACGCCACTCCGGTCGGCATGACCGGCGACGTCTCACCACTGGCGGACGTCGGCCTCGGGGCCGGCCAACTGGTGGTCGACCTGATCTACCACCCGCCGATCACGCCGCTCCTCGCTCACGCCGAGGCCAACGGGGCGTCGGTGGCCAACGGCGTCGGCATGCTGGTGCACCAGGCCGCCCACGCGTTCTCGCGGTGGACCGGCGAGGCCGCGCCCCTCGCCCAGATGACCGCGGCGGCGCTCGCCGGGCTGGCCGAACGGTCTTCGCCCGGGAACTGAACTTTTCCACCCCCCGTGCCGATGGAACCGGAGTCAATCAGTCGTTGGAGGTTGCTCCGTGGCACTACAGGGCACGATCGAGACGTTTGCGTTGCCCGAGGTTCTCCGTCTGCTGGGCACGGGGGGCAAGACCGGGCGCCTGCGCGTGAGCGGCGACCGCGGGTCCGGCAGCGTGTGGATCGACGGCGGCAAGGTCGTGGGCGCGGACGCGACGGGCGTGCGCGACGGGGCCTCGACGGTGAGCGTGGTGTTCGAGCTGCTCCGCTTCGTCGAGGGGTCGTTCAGCTTCGACGACGACGACCTGTCCAACGCCGACCCCACCACACCTCAGGATGTCGAGGTGCTGCTCCACGACGCCGAGCGCCAACTCGGCGAGTGGCAGGAGATCGAAGCGGTCGTGCCGTCCCTCGCGGTCGGCGTGACCTTCGCGCCGGAGCTCCCGGGTGATGACGTGGTCATCGACGCCAAGCGCTGGAAGGCCCTGGTAGCCGTCGCCGACGGCCGGTCGGTGGCGTCGATCGCCGATGCCCTCGATCTCGACGAGTTCGCCGCGTGCCGGCGGGCGAAGGAGCTGGTCGAGGCCGGTCTCGTGGTCGTCACCGAGCTGGTGGCGAGCTCCCACGCCGCCGACGAGCCCTCCGGCGACGGGCAACCCGCGTCCGGGGACGCGGGTGCAGGCGTGGCGATGGACGTCTGGACGCCACCGGATGCCGGCTCGCCCGGGCCGAGCGATGCCGTCGGCCACCCGTCCGACACTGAGCCGAATCAGTCTGCGCCAGGGGTCGACACCGGATACACACCTGACGGCGGCTACGTGGCGGACCGGACCGCCACGACGGACACGGGGTATGCGACCGACGGGGCCTACGTGCCAGACGGGGCCTTCGCGTCCGACGCAGGCTATGCGAGTGACGCTGGGTACGCGCCCGACGGGGCCTACGCGCCCGACGGGGCCTACGCGCCCGACGGCGCCTACGCGAGCGACTCGGCCTACGCGCCTGACGGGGGATACGCGACCGATGCCGGGACACCCGCTGATGCCGTCGCCGACGGCGCCATGATGGCCGGTGGTGGCTACGACATGGAGACCGAGCACCCGCCGGCAGCCAACCCCCCGTCGAGCGCCCGAGCCGAGCTGGACGCGATGGCGTCGGGCTTCGGGCTGCAGGACGTCGCGCCCGAGTTCGCCGCGCCCGACGCCTTCTCGTCCGACGGTGCCAGGACGGAGGGTGGGTTCTCCACCGGTGAGTTCTCCTCGGGAGGCGACTTCTCCGGCGGTGACGACTTCGGGACGGGCAACGGCTTCGACAACGGGTTCGAGAACGGCTTCTCGTCGGACCCCAGCGCCGACCCGGCGTTCTCGTTCGCCGCGCCGGGCGCCACCGGCGAGCTGGGCCTCGACGGTTTCGGTGGGTCGAGCGCCGACGGATCGCCCTACGACACGCCCGCATCCGCGGCATCGGGGGCGGCGCTGTTCGCCAACGACGTGGTGACCTCGGTGCCCCCGGCCTCGGGCCTCAACGGCAGTGATGGCCTGTTCGCGCCCGGAACATCGGGCTTCGACGGCCACGCCGACGATTCGGGTGATGCCGCCGAGGTGGCCCGGCAGCTGGCCAACCTCAGCCCCAAGGCGGCCCGCGCCGTTGCCGCCGCGGCCAGGGCGTCGACGGTCGAGGAACGTGAGGCGGCACTGGCCGAGGTGACGTCCGAGGGTGACGAGCCGATCAACCGCGGCCTGCTGTTGAAGTTCCTGTCGTCAGTGCAGACCTGAGTCGACCGACTGCACGCTCGTCGCCACTACGGTGCCGCAGGTGTCGGATGCCGTGGTCGTCGCGCTCTGTGTGATCGCCGGCCTGCTGGTGGCGCCCTTCCTGAGCGCGCTCGTCGCCCGGGTGCCCGACAAGTTGCCCGTCTCGTGGCCCAATCCCGCGAGCCACCCACCGATCCTCTACTGGCTGCGGGCACCCGCCTCCGCTGTCGTCTCTGAGCCGGTCCAGGCGGACGCCGATCACGGCGAGATCGAGGGTGCCCGCCTGTCACCGCGCACCGAGGGACTGGCGGTCGAGGTTCTCGCCCCGGTGCTGTTCGCGCTGGCGGGCATCCGGTGGGGGGCGAGCTGGGTGGTGGTGCCGTTTCTCGTGCTCTTCTCCGCGCTGCTCGTGGTCTCGGTGATCGATGTCGAGCACTTCCGCATCCCCGACCGCATCGTGTTCCCGGCGCTGGCGATCTCCCTGCCGCTGATCGTCGTGGTGTCGTTCGTCGAGGACGCGACGCGGTCGATCACCTTCGCACTGATCGGCGCCGCCACCTACTTCGTGCTCCTGTTCGTCGCCCACCTCGTGTATCCCGCAGGCATGGGGTTCGGCGACGTGAAGTTGGCCTTGCTCATGGGGCTGTACCTGGGCTGGATCGTGCCCGACGGCATACGGGCCGTCACGTTGGTGCTCTTCGCGCTCATGATCGGCTGCGTGCTCGGCGTGGTCGTCGGTGGGGTGCTGGCCCTGGTACGGCGCAAGAACGCGGCCTTCCCGTTCGGCCCGGCCCTGGCCGCCTCCACCGTGATCGCCGTGCTCTTCAGCCAGCAGATCCTGGGGACGTCCTGATCCGACTCGTGGACGGAGGCCAGTGCTTGTGGCACTGGCGGCGTCGGCGCGCGCACGATCCGATCTCGCAGTCCGCCGACGTTCGGCGGCGGCCTTGACGCCGTGGACGACCACCTGCTGCGGGGCGCCGCGTCCGCAGCTGGGGGTCTGACGCAGCCATCACCGTGGCCCCGAGATCCTCCGCCCGCACCACAACAGGCCGTGGCCCACTCGATGGGCAGAACGAGGTGGCCGACGCCGGCAGCGACGCGTTCCGAATCGCTGGTCCACTGGGTCGATGCCCGGACGAGCGGCAGTGCAAGCCAACGGGGTGGGGCGGCGTGGGTTCGACCCGAGGCTGGTGAGTGCCCCTTCAGGTACCTGCGGGCCGGGCCCTACCGACTCGGCCTCGGCCTCGGCCTGGGTCGTCGCTCGCTCGCGGTGCAGGAGGAACGGCGCGAACAGCGGGGCGACTGGGACTCGACCCGATGGTGGGCGGCGCCGCTCCAGGCGCGCGGCCGCCGGTCCGGACGCGGCCGGCGGCGCCCTCCGATCGAGCGCTGTCGATGGTCGAGGAAGGCTGCCGCCGACAGTCTGCTCGCTGCTCCGACTCGGGTGAGGCTCGGTAGGAACAGCGCGAACAGCGGGGCGGCTGGGACTCGACGCGATGGCCGTGGTGCCGCTCCAGCGGTGATCGGGGTGGGCGCAACCGGCGTCTGCGTGGCGCGCTCGTAACTCGAGGCGACGTGAGTCGCCCCTCGAAGGCTGCTCGAGTGCGCACCCACCGTCAGCGTGCTGCGAGCCGGCCCGGCTCCGCGAGAAGCCGGTCGCCCAGATCGCCGAGGACCTCGGGATCAGTGGCAGATGCCCGCGCAACCGGATGACCCACCCGACGTCTCTGGGACCGCCGGGGCGCGTGCCCGCGGCCGATCGGTGGAGAACGTTCCGACCTGCGCCGCGAGTGGAGGGTCGGGGTGCACGAGCACGAGGTCCTCTTACGGCCTGTGGCCTCTCTCGTGAGAGAACCACTTCCTGAGCAGGAACCCATGCCCTCGACGTCCGGGTCTGCCAGGGTCTGTCCGCGGCCGGGTGCTGTTGCGTGATGCGGATGTCGTCGGCGTCCGGTTCAGCGCGGTCCCGGCGGGTGTCAGGCGGCGTGGGGGGAGGGCCGGTCGCCAGCGTGGGCCGGTTGGTCGGGGGTGGCGGCGCTGGTGGCCTCGGCGCCGGGTTCGGCGGTGGTGCTGCCTGCGCCGGTTTGGTGGTCGGGTGGGTGCATGGGGCGTTTGCCGGTGCCGGGTTCGAGTTGCCAGCCGTGGTGGGTCTTGAGTTTGTGGTCGTGGGGGCAGAGCCAGTCGAGGTTGGCGAGTTGGGTGATGTGGATCTTGTGCCAGTCGATGCGGTGGTCGATCTGGAGGTG
>JBGAOY010000030.1:0-50493 GCA_044221555.1 Acidimicrobiales bacterium | reverse complement strand
GTCGGCGGCCGGGTCGGGCGGTCGGTCGGCCCGCCGCACCGCGGCCAGGCGGCGGTGGGCCAGTACCTCCGGTCGCGGGCCGGGCCCCGCCCCCCGGAGGGTGTGGGGCGGGGGGACCCGGCGCCCCCGCCCCCCGAGGCCGTGGCCAAGCAAGCCGGCTGAGCAGACGTCCGGCGGTCGCTGGCGCCAGCGGTGGTGGCCAGCGGTGATGGTCCAGGCGGCTGTCGCCTACCGGGGCGGGACGACCCGCCGAAGCTGCACAGCTATCTCGCCGACGTCCCTCGCGCCCGGCCGACCCTCGGCGACGGCCATCACGAGGTCGTACACCGCATCGTTCCCGGCATGGTCCGCCGGCACGTCGTTCACGAGGAGGAACACCGCCGTCGCCACCCACCCGAGACGCTTGTTCCCGTCGATGAGCGGGTGGTTGGTCACGATCGAGTGCAGCAGCGCCAAGGCCTTCTCCCACACATCCGCATAGGCATCCTCGCCGAAGACGGTTGCCTGCGGGCGGGCGGCCGCGCTGGCGAGCAGGCCGGCGTCGCGCATCGGCGGTGGGTCTCCGAAGAGCCGTGTCGCCAGATCGACGAGGTCGTCGGCGGTGAGGAACTCGACCCGGTCGGTCATCGACCGAGGCGGTCGAGCGCCTCGGCGTGGACTTCCATCACGCGAGCAGCCGCAGCTCCGACACGGTCCTCATGGGCGCGCTTGGCGACGTAGTCACGCACCGCCTGCCGGGCTGCATCCTGCAGCGAGACACCGTCGGCGGCCGCTCGCTCCCGGAGTGCCGCATGCTCGTCGTCGGTGAGGCGCAGGGTCATGGCCATGAACCCGATGATACCGGACTGATACCGGCGTCTCGGGGGCGATTTCGCGAGACCGATGAGCAGAATTCGCCCATCTGGACATCGCGCCATGGACCACGCTCGCGGCGGGTCGGCTCGCGTGCATGGCGGTGAGGACCGGGCAGCCGGGACGACGGCCCGGGCAACCGGCCGGACGGCGATCGGTGCGCCTGGGTAGCCTCACACGACGATCCGCGAGCGGTGTGTGGCCGCAAGAGAGGGAAGCGATGGCCGGCGGCCTGGTCGGACTGTTCGATGACGTGGCGGCGCTGGCCAAGCTCGCGGCCGCGTCGGTCGACGACGTCGGCGCCGCCGCGGGGCGGGCCAGCATGAGGGCCGCCGGCGTGGTGGTGGACGACACCGCCGTGACCCCGAACTACGTGCACGGACTGGCCGCCGAGCGCGAGCTGCCGATCATCCGCAAGATCGCCGTCGGCTCGCTGCGCAACAAGCTGCTGTTCATCCTCCCCGCGGCCCTGATCCTGAGCGAGGTCGCCCCCACGCTCGTCGAGATCATCCTCATGTGCGGCGGCGCCTTCCTCTGCTACGAGGGCGCCCACAAGGTGATCCACGCCCTCAAGAAGGACGATCACGACCACGACGTCCCCGTCGCGGTGAAGGGCGCCGACGCCGAGCGAACGACCATCGCCGGGGCCATCCGCACCGACTTCATCCTGTCCGCGGAGATCATGGTGATCTCCCTCAAGGAGGTCATCGACGAGCCCATCGTGTCCCGGGCCGTCATCCTGGTCGTCGTCGCGGTGGTGATCACCGCGATCGTCTACGGCGTCGTCGCCCTGATCGTGAAGATGGACGACGCCGGCCTCGCGCTGGTGCAGCGCGACGAGCCCTCGGCCCAGCGGACCGGTCGGCTGCTCGTGCGCGGCATGCCCAAGCTGTTGCGGGTGCTGTCGACCGTCGGCACCGCCGCCATGCTGTGGGTGGGCGGTCACATCCTCCTCGCCGGCAGCGACGAGCTGGGCTGGCACGACCCCTACGACAAGGTGCACGACCTCGAGCACAAGACCGAAGACGTCGAGGCCGTCGGCGGCGTGCTCGAGTGGCTGGTCAACACCGCGGCGTCGGCAACCGTCGGGATGGTGGTCGGCGCCGTCCTGGTCGGCGTCGTGTCGCTGATCCCGCGGCGACGGCCGGCGCTCGGCGCCGCCGCCTGAGCCGACCTACTGAGGCGCCGGCGAACGCTCAGCGGTAGGGCTGCGCGGCGTCCGAGTCGTAGAGGGCGGAGACCTTGGCGCCGTCGAACGCGCGCACCGCCGCACGGACGTCGGCGTCGAGCAGGTCGAGGGCTCGGAGGGTGCCGTCGCCGCCCTTGGCGATGGAGACGATGCGGATGAAGTGGTCGCCGTGGATGTCGGCGAAGTCGGCGAGGGCGCGGAGCTTGGCCTTGGCGTCGGCGAGGTGGTCGCCGTGGGGGTCGACGATGGAGGCGGCGAGGGTGCCGTCGTCGCGCCGGGACACGACGAGGAAGTCGACCTGGAGGCTGGCCCATCGGCCGGTGTCGTCCAGGTAGGCGATGCGCAGGGCGTTGGGGGTGGCGCGGGACGGGTTGCGGTACCAGGCGACGAACGACGGGCGTTCGGTCTCAGTGGTGATGACCTGGGTCTCCCAGTCGTTGAGGTGGGCGGGGTAGCGGCCGTCGGCGTCGGCGTAGAGGTGGCCGTCGGAGGTGGGGAGGTCGTCGCCGGTGCCGTCCTTGGTGGCGGCCTTCTCGTTGGCGCGGAGCTCGATGGTGACGGCTTCGGGGGCGGTGGTCTGTTCCTGGACCTTGCGGTAGGCGTCGCGGGTGGCACCGGTGGTGTTCTTGATCTCGACCGCGAAGCGGGCGAGGTGCTCCTGCACGAACTCGGTGGCGGCGGCCTCGATGCTGTCGACCACGCCGTCGAGGCGGAGCAGGGCCGCCACCTCCACCCGCAGGTCGAGGCGGTCCCGTGACGCGTCGGCGCCGGCGGCGCGATGGGCGTAGTAGCCGGTGCCGACGCCTTCTCGGATCGAGTTGATGATCTTGCGGGTGTCGCGGTCGATGTCCTTGCGGTGGGTCTCGATGAGCCGGGAGGTGACCTCGCCGGCTTCGCCCCCGGGGCCGACGCCCTCGCGCCGGACGATGGCGGTTCGGAGGTCGTCGACGCCGGCGTCGACCTCGTCGGCGCGCTCGGCGGCGAGCCCGTCGAGGCGGGCGTTGAGCCGTTTGGCGAGCTGGGCGCCGGCGTCGGGCACCAGCGCGGGGCCGGCGGCGTCGTCGACGAGGAGTCGCACGAGGTGCTTCGCGCGGCGCAGGGGGCTGGCGGCGACGTCGGGGGTGGGGACGCTGGGCAAGGTCTCGACGAAGGCGAACACGTCGGGATCGATCAGGGGGTTGCGCTCGAACACCGCCGGTGCTCGGATCACCTGGGGGCCGACGGCGTGTTGTCCGTCGTCGCCGCCCTTGCCTTCGAGCTCGTCTTTGATGGCGGCCAGCTTCTTGGAGTCGAACAGTGGCAGGTAGCAGGCCACGGAGTTCAAGACGTCATCGGTGGCGACGCGGTGGGCGAGGGGTTGGCGGACCATGCGCCCGATGACCTGAGCGATGTGGGTGGCGTCCTTCGCGGGCCGTTCGGAGTAGAGGACCTCGGCGCGGGGGCAGTCCCACCCGGTGGAGATGGCCTCCTTGGCGAGCACGATGCGGATGTCGGTGTCGCCCTGGATGGACTCGGCGGGCACCCAGTTGATGGTGCGCCCGCCGAGGACCACGGGTTCGTGCTCGCCGAAGACGTGGGCGATGGCGTCGGGGGCGAGGTCGGGCCACTCGGCTTCGATCACCGCGACCATCTCGGCGAGCTTGGCTTCGTCGGCCTTGTCGGGCACCTGCACCACCAGGGCGGGCAGCACCTGTGGTTCGTTCTCGGCGGTCGAGTAGGCCGCCCAGCGCTGCTCGTACCCGAGCGTGGTTCGCACTGCGTCGCGGAGCAGGGTGGTGGAGAAGGTGCCTTTCTCGTCGGGCTGTTCGAGGCCGATCTCGTCCTTGATGAGCCCGGACACCCGCACCTGGTCGATGTCGACCACGACGTGGGGGTAGCCGGTGCGGTCGGGGGTCTCGCCCATGGCGGTGGTGAAGCGGTCGATGGTGGCCGAGATGCCCCACACCGCCGGCACCGGCAGGTTCGACCCGGGCTCGCCGTGGATGAGGCGCTGCACGATGGTCTTGCGGTCCGTGGCCCGCTTCATGCCCCGATGGGCCTCGTCCAAGATGAGGTAGAGGGTGGTGGCCTCGGCCCGGATGGTGTTGGCCAGCAGGTCCCAGAACGAGACCTGGCGCAGGTTCGTGCCGGACTGCACCAGCCGGCTCGACTTCGACAGCTTCTGGACGTTCAGGAAGTACACCCGGTTCGGCCGCAGCGCGGTCTCGAGGTACCCGTCGTCGATCTCCACCAGCGTCTTCGGGGCCAGCAGGTCCGACGCGTCGAGCATCCGGTTGCGGGTCTGGCGGTTCAACGCCGGGTCGTCGGTGATCCACAGGAACGTGGCCTGCGGGTCTGGGTCCGCCCCGAGGTCGGCTGAGCCGAACAGCGTCGCCTCGATCGCCGCGGTGGCGATCACCGTCTTGCCCGACCCCGTGATGGCCGACAGGGCGAACGACGACCGGTACCCGTTGGCCCAGTCGGATCGGGCTCGACGCAGCCGGTCCAGCACTTCGATGGCGGCCGCCCGCTGGTAGTCCATCAGCTCGTAGCGCATCAGCGCACGCCCCCGTCGATGCGGAACGTGGTCAGGTAGTTCTCGTAGAGCCGCACGACGTCGAGGTGGTCGGGCAGCTCCGCGGCGATCCCCGCGAAGGTGGCCTGGGAGTCCGTGACCACGTACGCCGTGGTGGCCGACCCGGGACGACCGTCGACGAACGCCCGCCACCGGTCGGCGTCGAACAAGATGCCGTAGCGGCCGGTCCATGCGTAGGCCTTCGGCTCACCGGCGGCGTCGACGCACTGGTCGATCACCGGGCCCTGCGCCCCCGCCCGCAACCACAGCAACGGCGCCACCCCGGCGAAGGCCAGGTCGAGCTCCACGTCGTCGGGGTCCAGGTAGGTCAGCTCGACGAACTCGACGTTCTCCTCGAACCCGTCCGTCATCGGGAACTCGTCGGTGAACTTGTAGTCGCCCTTCACCGGCTCGCCATCAGGCGTGAGACCGGTGACGGCGGCGGTGATGCGCGGCCGGGTGACGTGCTCGAAGATCCCCAAGGCCTCCCACTCGTCGTCACCCGGACGGTGCCCGGCCTTGCGCAGCGCATCGGCCTCGGCGGCCGACACCTCGTTGTTGGTCACCACGATCGACTGCCGGCGCCCCCCGTCCTGCCTGTTGAGACGGGCGACGGCATGCGCCGTCGTGCCCGACCCCCCGAAGAAGTCGAGCACCACCGCATCCGGCTTGTCAGCGACGAAGAACCGGAGTGTGTCCTCAACGGCGTACAACGATTTCGGGAACGGGAATGTGTGACCGGGGATCAGCGCTCGAAGCATCGAGGTTCCGTGGGCACCGGCGTCGTGTCGAGGTTCGCGCCACACCGTGCTCGGTCTCGCCGGCTTTCCGCCGGGGATCACCACCACCTTCGAGCCATCGGGCCGGGTGCCCCGGACTTCGTAGGTTCCATCGGACACCCTCTCGATGTCGGGAAGTGACAAGTAGGCGATCGTGTACGGCTGATGTTCCGTCCCGGGGGACACCCGCACGTACCCACCTGCGAGCGCGGCTTTGAGGCTCGGCCCGGTAAGGCCCCAGATGAGCTGCTCACCATCGGGATTGATGGGGAAGACGGGTACGGCTCCGGCGATCTCCGGCACGTCCTCGAGACGGTCCTCGATGCCCATCGGCTCACCGACGTGAACAATCTCGCTCGTCGTCGTGTCGACATAGACCGGGTAGAACTGTCGCGGCCTCGATCCACGCACCAGCGACCGCTGGGTGCGGCGCAGATAGTTCCAACGAACCTCCTCGTCCTCACCTGATCGCTGCCCCTCGCCGAGTTCGATCCGACCGACGAACACGAAGAACGCAAACTCGTCGACCCGAGAGAACTCGCTGGCTCGACTGGTACTGCGGGGACTGACCGTGATGCTGACCTTCTGGATCTTGCACCCAGCGAAGACCTGCTCCAGGAGGAGCCCCAGGCGCAGGTACTCCTTCTCGTCGATGGTCACGATGAGGACCGACGCCGCCGGGTTCAACAGCTCTTTCGCCAGCAACAGGCGCCGCTCCATGAAGGCGAGCCACTTGCTGTGGCGGTACGCGTCGGTGTCGTCGACGTAGTTGTTGTCGTACTTCCAGTCCCGCGCACCGGTGTTGTAGGGCGGATCGATGTAGATGCAGTGGACCGTGCCGGCGTGCGTGAACTGCAGGGCGCTCAGGACGTGGTGGTTCTCGCCCTTGACGACCACGTGGCTGGGCTGGTCAGACCCCCCCCCCGGCCACGGATCCGAGCCGGCACAGCCCGGGGTAGATGGGGTCGCCGAAGTCCGAGATCACCACTAGGTCGTCGACCGGGTGGGTCTCCACCACCGACTCGGCCTGCTCCTCCAGCGAGAGGCGCGAGCCGTCGGGGTGACGTACCACGCGCACTGCGGCCCGGCCGGCCCCGACGCCGAGCACCTCGAAGGTGGCGCTCTTGGCGTCGTCGCGGAGGGCGACGCTGGCCCCGACCCGCACCGGGTGCTCGGGCAGCCGCACCCGCTCGGGGAGATGGGACTCGAAGACCAGCCCGAAGCTGCGCTTCGACCGGAGACGATCGATGTGGGTGCGCAGGTCGGCGCGTAGGGAAGCGTCGTCCACCCTCGCCAAGAGACCATCCAGCTCGTCAGCCATCCGCGGAGGACACTACGAGATCGGGCCGCCAGGCGATCTCACGCCTGGATGCGGCCGAGCGACCGTGCGAGCGCAACGCCTGGCCACGGAGGGGCGAAGGCCACTCAGGTGGTGAGGCGCTGCAGCTTGGCCGCGTCGAGATCGAGGTTCACCCCTGGCGCGGTCGCGCCATAGATCTCGGCCCGGAGCGTCGTATGGCCGGCGTTGTGCGCCGTGAACGTGACCTGCACCAGGTTCCAGCCGGTGCACGGTGATACCGCGATGTTCGTGTTGCTGTTCTCGTTGGTCCCGCCCAGACCCCACAACGTGAGCGTTCCGCGCCACTTCCCCGTTCCGCACGCGCCCGGCTTTCGCATCCGGATGGAGAGCCGGTACGTCTCCCCGGGCGCGGCGTTCACCGCCACGTCCTGGCCGAAGCTCGCCGAAGTCTGGAGGAAGTTGATCTCCTCGTACCGGAGTCCCTTGTACGGGCTTCCCCCGTAGTTGGCGTAGTTGACCGAACCCGGAAAGGAGATCGGCCCCCACGGCGCGGTCGCGCCGGACTCGAAGCCACCGTTCACCAGCAGGTTCGGTCCGGGTGGAGGCGGCGACGGCTCGTACGGGTTGTCGGCGTAGGTGGTGCGACCGCAGACATCGGGGCCATCGACGATGTGGCACAAGCCGATCCACACGCCCTTCAGCCCGTGACCGGGCTGCGTGACGTCGGAGAAGTACTCGCCATCGTGGCTCTCGCCGATGTACCAGAAGCTGGCGCCATCAGGGCCGGTGGAGCCACCGGCCAGGTCTCGGTCGTAGTCGCAGCAGATGTGCCTGCTGCTGATCGTGTACCACCGGCCGTCGTTCGCGGTGTTCGCCACGTCCTGCCTCACCCGCACGTACACGTAGGCGCTGGGCCACCCGCCCCGGTGAACAGTGGCGTCGCCGAAGATCTTGAACTGGCGATAGACGCTGTAGAAGCGCACGTGCCCGCCGATGCTCGCCGACCATCCGTTGTCGTCCGAAGCCCCCGCCGAATAGTCGCGGTCGCGGGTTCGTGCAGCGTCGCCCGAGGCCCCGCTGAGCGGCATGCCCGCAGAAACCACCGCCAACGCCGCCAGCAGCAGACCTGCCCTCACCAGACGTCGTCGATGCCTGTCCATTCGCACAACCCCCAGCCTCGATCGTCTCCGGTCGAATCGTACTCCCGGCCGCCGCCGGGAACCGGGGCCTACCGCCGCGTCGCCGCGAGGTCGCTGGGTTCGGCATAGGGGCCTCTGACCAACGCTGCTCCACCGCCATTCACCCTTCGCGTCGCCGATCGTTAATGGCCGTGCTCCGCCGCCGCTCGAAACGTTCCGCGGGACGTTTTCGGCGGGCGTTGAGTGTCAGTGGGGGTGGAGATGATGGGGGTTCCTCGTCGCCCACCTTGGAGGTTTGGCCATGTCTGCCGTTGTCGATGCTGCTCCGGATGTCGGTGCTGCGCCAAGTGTCGATGCTGCTCCGGATGTCGGTGCTGCGCCAGGTGTCGGTGTTGCGCCCGATGTCGGGGCACAGGTGATCGAGCGTGCCGGCGAGATGGCGACCGAGCGGCTCGAGGCGGAGATCAAGACGTTGGCGGGGCATCTGGCGGCGGCGATGTGTCGGTGGTTGTTGTTGGTGGCGGAGTTCGATCGGCGGGAGGGGTGGTCGTCGTGGGAGTGCCGTTCGTGTTCGCACTGGTTGAGTTGGCAGTGCTCGATGAGCCTGCGCACCGCTCAGGAGCACCTGCGGGTGGCGCACGCGTTGGGGGATCTACCGTTGGTGCGGGCGGGGTTCTCGATTGGGGAGTTGTCGTATTCGCAGGTGCGGGCCATCACCCGGGTGGCGGACTGCCCGGCGGCCGAGGAGTTCTTGGTGAACATCGCCCGGTACGCCACTGCGTCGGCGCTGGAGAAGGCGGTGGCCGGGTATCGCAGCACCGGGCGACTCGACGACCAGAGCGCCGAGGACCGTCACGAGAAGCGGTCGTTCGAGTGGTGGGTCGACGATGACGGGATGGTGTGCTTCCGGGGTCGCCTGGAGCCCGAGGAGGCCCGGATCGTGATCGCCGCGGTCCAGGCGCACACGGTGCCGGCGACGAAGCGTTCCGCGGAGCACCCCACCGACGACCAGGGTGAGCGGCTGCCCCAGCCGGGCGACGACCCCAGGGCGGCCCGCCAGGCCGACGCCCTCACCGAGGTCTGCCGCCTGGTCCTCACCGGCACCGCTCACCCCGCTGGCGTCACAGACCACGCCGGCGAGGCACAGGGGGCCGCCCCGGGCGGGGTGAGCGACCCGACCGCCACGGTGGTGGTGCTGGTCGACGACGACGTGCTGGCCGGCGACGGGGACGGCATCTGCCGCCTCGACGGCGGAGCGAACCTGTCGCCCGAGACCGCCCGCCGCCTCGCGTGCGATGCCGCCACCTACACCATCGCCGTCGGCCCCGACGGCACCCCCCGCCTGGTCGGCAAGGCCACCAAGACCGTGTCCCGCCGCCTGCGCCGCGAGCTCGGCATCCGCGACGACGGCCAGTGCCAGTTCCCCGGCTGCGGCCTCGCCGGCCACCTCCACGCTCACCACATCATCCACCGCGAACACCACGGCCCCAACACCCTCGAGAACCTCCTCACCCTCTGCAGCTTCCACCATCGGCTGGTGCACGAAGGCGGCTACCGCATCGAACTGCTCATGGGCCAGGTCATCGTGCACCGCCCCGGCCGACCCGCCCTCACCCACACCCCCACCCGCCCCGTCGACGGCCCCGACCTCGAGCTCCGCAACCTCGCCGACGGCCTCGACATCGACGCCCACACCGCCACCAGCCTCTGGGACGGCACCCGCCTCACCTACGACGACCTCTCCTGGGCCATCGCCGCCCTCAACCACAACCGCCGCCTGGCCTCGACCCCCACCCACGACGAACCCGAGCGGCCGGCCGAGGCGCCGGCGTCGCCTTGAACGCCGCCGCCAGGCGACCCGGGCAAACCAGCGAGGCCCGCAGGTCGATGGCCGAGGTCGCTATTCGGAGAGGCCGCCCGCACCGCCATCGAGCCTCGGCACGCCTGCGGGCGTCTAGAGACCGATCGACCGTGACCCACCTTGGCGGGACACAGGCCGTTGACATTCTGGTATACTGATCGTATGACGACTCAGGTCCCGACCAGGTTCACCGACCCAGAGCTCGACGCGCTCGACGAACTGGTCGCCCACGGGGTGGCCGGCTCCCGATCAGAGCTGATCCGCATGGCCGTGGCCCGCGTGGTCGACGAGCATCGGCGAGCGCGGATCGGCGAGCGCATCGTGGCTGCGTACACGGAAGCGCCCCAGACCGCCGAGGAGGACGAGTTGGCGCTCGGCGCCGCCATCGCCCTGACCGAGTCCGAGCCGTGGTAGCGCAGGGCGAGATCTGGCTCCTCGAGCCGCCGAACGGCAAGCGCAGGCCCGTACTGGTGGTCAGCCGGAACGAGGCCATCCCGGTGTTGAACAACGTGGTGGTGGCGCCGATCACCTCCACCATCCGCCCGATCCCCACGGCCATCATGGTCGGCCCGTCCGAGGGCATCGACCACGACAGCGTCGCCAGCTTCGACAGCATCACGGCGGTGCCGAAGGCGCTCCTCACCGTTCGACTCGGCGCCCTCGACACCGCTCGCCGCGACGAGATCTGCGTCGCCCTCCGGTCGCTGGCCGACTGCTGAGACGCGGTCGGGTGGCGGGCGCTCAGCCGGTCTCGGCGCTCAGCCGGTCTCGGCGCTCAGCCGGTCTCTGGCAGGTGGACGTCGCCGGCCATGCGCAGCTCGCGGATGTCCTTCACCCGACCGAAGCCGGGGATCCGGCGGGTGCCGCGGTCGTTCACCTCGACCCAACCGGGTGCCATCAGCGCGACGTCCTCGTCGGCGAGGATCTGACCACCGCGGGCCTGGTCGCTCAGCCGCGCCGCGAGGTTCACGGGCCGGCCGATGTAGTCGTCACCCTCGAACAGCAGGCACTCGCCGGCGGCGATGCCGGCCCGCACCGCCAGGGGGAACTCGTCGAGCCGGGCGATCAGCTCGCTGACCGCGGCGACCATCGGGCCCGGATCGGTGCTCACCAGCATCACACCGTCACCCAGCCACTTGGCGATGCGCACGCCCCGGCGGCCGGCCAACTCGCGGACGCAGCCCCGGAAGTCGCCGAGCACGTCGACGGCCTGCTTCGCGCCCTCCGCCTCGGTGAAGGCGGTGAAGCCGCACAGGTCGAGGAAGGCGAAGGTGCGCGCCACCGCCTGCGGCCCCGTGGACTCGGGGAGGAACTCGGGGAGCTCCATGCCCGACACGCCGGGGTCGCCCGTGACGCTCGGAGCGTCGCCATCGTGCATGGCCGGGAAGGCGGTGATCTTGTTCATCTGCTAACCAAAGCTAGCAGCAGCACAACACGGGAGAGCAGCCATTCCGTAAACGTTCCGTAACATTCGGCTGACGGCACCCCCGGGCGTCCGCAGGTGCGGTAGACCTGCGCCGTGGGGGCAACGGGGGCTCGACGAGCGGCGGTCCTGCTCGTCATCGGGTGCGTGGCGGTCGGCGTCGCGATCCACGTCCTGGACGTCGCCCGGGCCGACGAGCGCTACCGGAGCCACATCGACTTCGCCATGGACGTCGTGCTCCCGACCGCCCACTGGGACCCGGAGGTCGCCGCCCTCCCCCCGGGGGAGGCGATCCGCCGCAGCGCCGCCTTCGCCGACAGCGCCGTGGTCCGCGGACCGGTCGAGGCGGAGTTGGACTACGACCACTCGATCAGCGTCGAGGTGGTGGACGACCACACGCTCCGCTTCACCGCCGAGGCCGACGACCCGTCGCTGGCGGTGAACGCGGCCACCGCGACCGCTGCCATCTTCGGCCAGCAACGAGCCGAGACGGCCGGCCGGGCGGCCGAGGAGGTGCTGCCGTCCCTGCGCGACCAGGTGGCCTCGTCCACCGGCGCCCAGCGCGAGGAGGCCACCGGGCGGCTGCACGCCGCGCAGGACACCGTGCACCTCGGCCCCGCCGGCGCCCCGGTCGGCGAGGCCTCGGTGCCGTGCTGCCCGGTCCCTCGTCCGTGGCCGACGGCGGTGGCTCGCGGGGCCCTGCTCGGGGCGCTCGTGGGGCTGGCGCTGGTGGCGATCGGGTGGTTCGAGCGCCGGCGCGTCCCCGCCACCGCCGGCGTGGCACCCACCGCCGACGCGGCACCCACCACCGATGCGCCCGCCGTCGGGACCCTCCCTGCCGCGGCCGGGACGGAGCGCCCCCCTCGCACGGGGCCCGGGCGGGTGCCGGCCTGGGCCTCGGCCCGCTGGGTGGGCCCCGCGGTGCTGTCGGCCCTCGTGGCCGGGCGGGCCCTCGTCTACGCCGCCATGGGCCCCCGCCTGATCCTCGACGACTGGCTCCTGGTCTACCGCCACCAGCAACTGGGCCTGCTGCACACGGTGCCCGAGTTCACCCGGACCGAGTTGCCGGTGAAGTGGGTGTGGCTGACCGCGCTGTTCGGGGTGGCCGATGGGCATCCACTCGTGCTGTTCGCCCTGGTCACCCTCGTGAACATCGCCGCCGCACTCGCGCTCTACTACGTCCTGGGGCGGTTCCTCTCCGCCCCGGTGCCCGTGCTCGTGGCCGGGCTCTGGGTGCTCACCGCCAACCACAGCGCCTTGACGGTGTGGGCCGCCGCCACCCAGGGGGTCGTGTCTCTCACCCTCTGCTGCGTGGGGGTGCTCCTCGTGTCGAAGGGTCGTTGGCTCGCCGCGCTCCCCGCGCTGGCGGCCTCGATGCTGGCCTACGAGTTCACCATCCCGATCTGCTTCGCCGCCGCGGTGCTGGTGGGCGGGCCCCTGGCTCGACCCCGACCCGACGCGCCCGTGGTGCGCCCGCTGCGACCCTGGCACCGGATCGTCCTGGTCACCGGGCTCGGCCTCGTGGTGTGGTGGATCGCCGAGCACCCGAAGTACCCGGTGGAATGGCAGCCGCCGAGTGCCTGGGACACCTGGGCGGCCCACGTCTCGTCCGGGCTCCTGGCCACCGAAGGCGCGCCCAGCCTGCTCCTGCGCACCCTCGAGGTCGGCGTGACGGCCGGCATCGTCGGCGGCCTCGTGGCCTGGGTGCGAGGCGACCGCGCCCGGGGACGAGGTCCCGACCTCGTGCTCTACGGCACCGCCATCATGGCGCTCGGGCTGGTGACCACCCTGTTGCTGCCCGGCGACACCATCGGGTTGTCCAACCGCCTCTACGGGGCGTCGTCGGTGGGCACGGCCATGGTGCTCACGGGCATCGTCCTCGTGGTGTGGCACCGCCTGCGCACCGCGGGCGTGGCCCTGGCCGTCGGGGTCGTCGCGGTGAGCACGGTGGGCCAGTTCGTGGCCCTGCGCGCCGTGCACGAGGGCGGCGAGGACGTGCTGGCCCTGATGCGCCACCTCGATCGCATCGCCGACGATCCGGCGAACACGTCGTTCCTCGTCGAGCCCCGCCCGGAGCACGACGGGTTCTACGCCATCGACAACTTCTTCGACCTCTACCCCTACCGGCTCACGTACCCGGACGGCTCGGGCAACCTGCGCCTCGCGGTCGACACCGAGGACTTCGAGCACCCCGAGCCCGGCGAGGTGCCGGTCACCTGGGACGAGGTGCGCGCCGACGCACCGTGAACAGCGGCGACCACGGCGCTGGGCGTGGCGGAGAACGTGGGGGCCGGGACCCGGGACGCAGCCCGGGGCCCGGCCCGCCACCGCTCAGACGGCGTCGGCGCCCCGCTCACCGGTGCGGATGCGCACCAGCTCGTCGATCGAGGAGACCCACACCTTGCCGTCGCCGATCTCCCCCGTGGCCGCGCTGGCCACGATGGTGTCGACCACGCGGGTCACGTCGTCGTCCTCGATGATGATCTCCAGCATCACCTTGGGGACGAAGTCGATCTTGTACTCGGAGCCCCGGTAGGTCTCGGAGTGTCCGCCCTGACGGCCGAACCCCCGCACCTCGGAGACGGTGATCCCGACCACGCCGGCGGCCTTGAGGGCCTCCTTCACGTCGTCGAGCTTGAAGGGCTTGATCACGGCGGTGACGAGCTTCATCGGTCGCCTTCCTTTCTGGGGTCGATCCCGTTCGGCGCCATCACATCCGCTCCATGGTCTGCCCACCGGCGTGGTAGGCGGTCTCCGAGTGCTCCTCGAGGTCGAGGCCGGTGACCTCGGTCTTCTCGCTCACCCGGATGCCGATGGTGGCGGCGAGCAGCTTGAAGATGAGGAAGGTCACCACGAACGAGAACACGATCGTGACCCCGTTGGCCAGCGCCTGCTCGCCGAGCAGGCTCAGCCCGCCACCGTAGAACAGGCCCTCCTTGAAGGTGCCGCCGAAGAACTCGGGGTCGGCGAAGAACCCGATCAGCAGCGAGCCGACCAGCCCGCCCACGAAGTGCACGCCCACCACGTCGAGGGCGTCGTCATAGCCGAGCTTGAACTTCAGGCCCACGGCGAAGCTGCAGATCACGCCGGCGATGAGTCCGATGATGATCGGTGACATGCCGGCGACGAAGCCGGCGCCCGGGGTGATGGCCACCAGGCCGGCGACGATGCCCGACGCCACGCCCAGGTTGGTGAAGTGCCCGTCGCGCAGCCGCTCGACGATGGCCCAGGCGATGCCCGCCGCGGCCGCCGCGAGGAACGTGTTCATGAACGCCTGGATGGCGGTGCCGCTGGCGCCGAAGGCCGAGCCGGCGTTGAAGCCGAACCAACCGAACCAGAGGATGCCGGTGCCCAGCATGACCAGCGGCATCGAGTGGGGCGGGTGACCCTCACCGGGCCAGCCCTTGCGCTTGCCCAGCACCAGCACACCGGCCAGGGCGGCGATGCCGGCGTTCACGTGGATGACGGTGCCGCCCGCGAAGTCGAGCGAGCCGCGCTCGCCGATCCAGCCGGTGACCGCCGGCGAGTCGACGACGTCGTGGATGCCACCCCAGTAGCCGCCGTACACCCAGTAGGACACCGGGCAGTACACCAGCAGGATCCACAGCGGCACGAAGATCGCCCACGCCGAGAACTTCATCCGATCGGCGACAGCCCCCGAGATGAGCGCCGGGGTGATGACCGCGAACATGCCGAGGAAGATCACCGCCAGCAGGGTCGCGCCGGCGTCGTCACCCCCGATGGTGAGGTCGCTCAGGAAGAACCAGTCGAAGTTGCCGATGACCGAGCCGCCGCCGCTGTAGGCCAGCGAGAACCCCGCGATGACCCACACGATCGGCACGATCAGCAGGCACCAGAAGTTCATCATCAACATGTTCAGGACGTTGCGGCTGCGATCCATGCCGCCGTAGAAGAGGGCCAGGCCGGGCGTCATGAAGAGCACCAGGGCGGCCGAGGTCAGCACCCATGCGATGTCACCGGGGTCCATCACGCGGCTCCCTTCGTGCGCGTTCCTGCGGGTGGTGCGGTCATCTGTTTCCCTCCGTGTCGTCGGACGTGCGAAAGATATGGGTCAGTTGTTTCGCGAGTGTTTCGTGCGGGTGAAGGGTTTCTGGTGCTGCCCGTGGTCACCGGCGCCCCTGGGCCATCGCCGTGAGGTCGCGCACGGCCGCCCCCGCGCGCCGACACACCATGCGGGCGCGGAGTTGCACGTCGTCGAGGCTGGCCGGCAGGCGGATCCAGTCCTCGTCGGCGTCCCACGTCACTGGTGGGGGTGCGTCGGGGCGCACCAGCAGGAGGCGGGGTGCCCCGAGCCCCCGGAGGCGCCGTCGCTCCCCCTCGCCCTCGGGCCAGTGCAGAACGGCGAGCGCGAGGGCCTCGTCATCCAGAGACGGCAGCACGCAGTCAATCGGCACGACGCGCGAGCGCGTGTCGTGAGTCGTTGCATCGATCATCGATCTCTCCGATGTTCATCGCCCCGTGCTCGGGGCGCGACGTCGCCGGCCGGAGCTCCGGCCCGCGTCACATCCTCGGAGCGCCTGGCGGTCCTCGTGGAGATCGATGACGTTGATCGGTCGTCAGCCGGTCGTGGCCGCCGGCGTCGCCCACCGAAGCGACGACGAGCGCCGTCGCGGCCGTGACGAGGGCCAGGATCGCGGCAAGGCGGCCGCCGCGGATCGTCGATGCCGGGCGCCGGTCGCTCGAACGGCTGGCCATCACCGCGATCGGTGCCGAGCGGTGCGCTCCAGTGACCGCAGCGTGGTGGTGCGAGTCGACCCCGGGATGAGCGAAGTCGGCGAGCGCAGGGGTCGAGCGGTCGATCAGCGGGCCGGCGAGGGCCACCAGGGCGACGAGAACGACCGCGACCCACCGCCGTGCTGCCAGGGTGCCGGCTGCGCTCGAGGGGTGCATCGACGCCCGTCAGACCTCTCGGCGGCGTGCGTCGAGCAGGTAGCCGGCACCCGGGATGCGGTGGATCTCGAGCCCGACGGGCGCGATCTTGACCCGCACCCGCGAGATGGCGCGATCGAGCACCCGAGCGTCGGGGCGCTCATCGGGCCAGGCCGCTTCTTCGAGCGTGGTGCGGCGGACGAGCTGACCGATCTGCGCCAGCAGCGCCTCGACCAGCGCCTGCTCGACTGGGGCGAGCGCGGCCCAGTCCTCGCCACGCCACAGCAAGCCGTGCTCGTCGATGCGAACCTCGGGCTCCGGCGTGCAGCGGCGGCGAAGGACCTCGCTGCGCTGGTGCAGGTCGACCGGGTCGGCCGGGATGCGGATCCAGTCCTCGTCGACGTCCCAGGTCTCCGGCGGTGTCGCCCCCGGCTCGACGAGGAGCAGACGGGGAACGCCTTCGTCGGCGAGGCGATCGCGCTCGAGCCGTTCGCTCGGCCAGCGCACGAAGACGACGGTGGGTCGCTCGGCGGGATCGGCGGGTGTGGGCGCACCGGGCGGCGACGGGGCGACCGGCGATGGCCTGGCCGGCGGGTCGTCGGGTGGCACGGCCCGCACCGTACGCATCCTCGGTGTCGGCACAGTTCGCGTCGCGTTACCCCTGTACGACCGCTTTCTTACGTCTTTCTGACGCGAGCGACCGGAAGCGGCGCCGGGCCAGCACGGCCCCACTGCCGACGAACTCCGCCACCGCATCGCGCTCCGACCGAACCAGCTTCCCTCCGTTCCGGGAGACCAGCTCGAAGGTGTCGACCACCTCCGACGAGCCCGCCGTCGACGTGGCCGACGCGGACACCACCTGCGTGCCCGCGGCCGCGAACGCGGTCGCCAATTCATGCAAGAGCCCGGGTCGATCCACGGCCTCGACCTCGCAGATCGTGTGCCACGGCGAGCTGCGATCGTCGAAGGTGACCAGCGCGTGCGGGTTCGGGCTGGCTTCCAGCGGCTCGTGGAAGGCAGCCACGATGAGCTCCTCGAGCGCGTCGGCGTCGGGGGGCCGGTCACCCACCACCTCGAAGCTCTCCACGGCCGCGCCGTCCGGCCAGGTGGCGACCACCGCACGACGGACGTCGAGGCCGGCACGGGTGATGGCCCCAGACACCATGGCCAGCAGCCCCGGGCGGTCGCGGGCGCCGACGTCGACTCGCCAGCGCCCGCCGCCGCCGTCGACCACCGCGACGCGGGCGGCGTTCGGCTTCGGCAACGGTTCGACCAGCCGGGCGACGCGCGCCACGCTGGCGGCGTCCTGGCGGAGCACGTAGGACGCCGGGGCGTCATCGATCCGCGTCTGGAGCGCCGGGTCCCCCGCCACGGCCGCAGCCTGCTCCCTGCGCTGCCGCACCAGGCTTCGGGCGTCGACCCCACCCAGCCCTGGCTCGCTGAGGACGCCCTGGATGAGCCCGTGGAGCTCGCGCAGCCGCTCCTTCTCCCACCGTTCGCGGTCGGCGTGGCGCAGCGCGGTGATCACGTAGAGCTCCCGCGCCCGTTCCGGCGTGTCGAGGTGGCTCGCCAACGGCAGCACCGCGGCCTCCGACATGCCGCCGGGACGGTGGGCGGCGGCCCACAGCAGCTGCCCCCGGTCGTCGACGAGGCCGCTGACCCGGGCCGCGGTGGCAGGGTCGAGGTCGAGCCGCCGCAAGGTGGCCTCGGCGACCCGGTCGGGCGCCCCGGACGACTCGGTCGCCTCGATGATCAGCAGGGCCAGCAGCACGGCGTCGAGGTCGACGAGCTCCCGGCACTCGACCGCCAGCGGGTCGTCGGCGTCGAGGGCGCGGAGGGTCTCGAGCGACACCATGCGGTACGGCCCCAGTGCGTCGATGGCGAACGGCGCGCTCTCACGGTCGCGCATGGCCGACGCCAGTTCGGGCAGCGCACGATCGAGCACGCCGGTGGACAGCAGGAACCGCCACGAACGGGCGTTGCCCCGCTCGACCAGGTCGAGGAGGGCGTCATAGGCCTCGGTGTCCCAGCGCACCGCGTCGTCGGGCAGGCCCACGAGCCACTCGAGCACGTCGTCCGCAGGGTGCGAGCGGCCGGCGAGGACCGCCGCGCGCAGGCCCACCAGCGTGCCCTGCTCGTCGGGAGGCGTCGACGCCAGGAGCACCTCGCCCTCACGCACGGCCAGCCAGCCGCCATCGGGTGGTTCGGTTCCCGCCGAGGGCCCGCGGCGACGGACGTCGGCTCGCAGCTGGCCGTAACGGAACTTCAGCAGCGGCGGCGTGACCAGCGTGGTCACCAGCACCACGAGCAGGAGCGCGGCGTAGAGGTCGCCGCCCAGCACACCGTTCTGCAGGCCGATGGTGGCGAAGATCAGTCCCACCTCGCCCCGGGGCAGCATGCCGAGGCCGATGAGCGCCTTGTCGCCCGGCGTGCCGATGGCGCCGAGCGGTGAGACCAGCTTGCCCACCACCGCGACCGCCAGCAGGATGCCGGCGTCGCGCAGCACGCTCACCCGGGCGAACGCCCCGATGTCGGCATCGATGCCGATCTGCAGGAAGAACACCGGGATGAACAGGTGGCCCACGGGGGCCAGCTCGCTACGGATGCGGTCGGCCTGCCTGGCCCGGCTCAGGGCGATGCCGGCCACGAAGGCACCGACGATGGGGGCCAGCTTGGCGGCGTCGGCCAGGGTGGCGAAGGCCAGCGTGAAGGCCAGCGCGATCGCCACGAGGGTGCCGGTCGACCGCGACACCCGCTCGACCAGGTCGAACAGCGGGCCGGCGAGGCGGATGCCCAGAGCCCCACTGACCACCAGGAACCCGACGGCCACCACCACGATGCCGAGCACCGACAGCAGCGACACCGATCCCTCGGTGACCAGGCGCACGACGACGGTGAGCACGACCAGGCCCATCACGTCGTCGGCCACCGCGGCGCCGAGCACCACCCGGGCCTCGGTGGTCGCGAGGGCCCGGAGGTCGCCGAAGACGCGGGCGGTGATGCCGACGCTGGTCGCCGTCAGGGCCGCGGCCACGAAGAGCGACGTGTTGAAGTCGTCACCGACCACGAACTCCATGGCGACGAGGCCGAGCGCGAGGGGTGCGATCACCCCGACGGTCGCCACCGAGAGCGACGCCCGACCCACCTTGCCGAGCTCGACGAGGTCCATCTCCATGCCGACCTCGAGCAGCAGGAGGATCACGCCGATCTCACCGAGCGTGCGCAGCACCTCGTCGCCGCCGACCAGGCCGAGCACCGACGGGCCGATGACGACGCCGGCGACGATCTCGCCCACGACGGCGGGGACGCCGATCCGCTCGGCGACCTCGGCCGCCACCTTGGCGGCCACGAGGACGACGAGGATGTCGGTGAGGATGCTGGCCAGGTCCATCGTTCGTTCTTCCACCGATCGGTGATGCCGCGCCACAAGGCTGCGCAGCGGAGCGAGCAGCGGGATCCGAGCACCGGATCCCGAAGGGGCGCCGACGAAGGAGGCGCAAAGCAGCAGGGACGGGTGCGGGCCCCGGGGGCCCGCACCCGTCACCAGGTGGTTGTTGCTGGATGCTGCGCCGTCTAGTGCTTGGCCATCTCCGCACCAGCCGGGTCGTGGGTCTGCGTGGCCTCGAGCCCGGGCACGTGCGAGCCCATGAACTCGGGGTAGGCCAGCATGCCCATCTCCGGCAGGTCGAGGCCCTCGATCTCGTCGGCCTCCTCCGAGCGGATGCCGCCCTTCATGACCGAGTTCTGAACCTTGAAGAAGAGGTAGGCCACACCGAAGATGACGGTGCAGATCACCAGGGCGCCGATGGCCTGCGACGCCAGCTGCTTGGCGCCGTCAGCCACGTCGTAGAGGATGCCGGTGACGCCGGGGCCCGAGATGGTGCCGTCGGCGGCCACGTTGGTGCCGTTCCAGCCGGCGCCGTACTGGCCGTCGGCGAAGATGCCCACGCAGAGCACACCGAACACGCCGCCCACGCCGTGCACCGAGATGGCGCCGACCGGGTCGTCGATCTGGCGGTTCTCGAAGAACCCGCAGGCGATCGGGATGATGATGCCGGCGAGGGCACCGATGACCGCAGCGGCCCACGGCTGCACGAAGGCACACGGTGCCGTGATGGCCACCAGTCCGCCCAGCATGCCGTTCACCATCATGCCCGGGTCGGGCTTCTTGTCGCCCCGGCTCATCATGAAGAACATCGCCGAGGTGGCGCCGAAGGCGGCGGCCAGGGCGGTGTTGAGGGCCACGACCGCGAACCGGGTGTCCGTGGCCGCGAACGTCGAGGCGGCGTTGAACCCGAACCAGCCGAACAGCAGGATGAACGTGCCGAGCATGGCCATCGGGATGTGGTGGCCGGGCAGCGCGTTGGCGGAGCCGTCCTTGTTGAACTTGCCGATGCGAGGCCCGAGCACCAGTGCACCGGCCAGGCCGGCCACACCACCCACCGCGTGCACCACGCCGGAGCCGGCGAAGTCCACGTAGCCGAGACCGAGGTCGGCCGAGTTGCCCAGCTTGGCCAGCCAGCCGCCGCCCCAGGTCCACGCCCCGAAGAGGGGGTAGTAGATGGCGCCGCAGAACAGGCCCCAGCCCACGAACGCCTTCCACTTCCAGCGCTCGGCCATGGCCCCGGTGGGGATCGTGGCCACGGTGTCCATGAAGGCCACCATGTAGAGGAAGAAGGCCATCGTCCCGGCCGTGTAGAACGACTTGCCGCTGCCGGCCCAGCCGCCCTGCCACAGGAACACCCAGTCGCCCGAGCCGAGCAGTGCGCCGCCGGTCGGCGACGTCATGCCCAGCAGCGACGTGCTGAAGCCGCCGAACATCAGGGGGTAGCCGATCAGGAAGAACGCCACGAAGCCGAGGCCGAAGATGGCGAAGTTCGTGGAGACGACGTGCGAGGCGTGCTTGGCCCGACAGAAGCCGGTCTCGACCAGGGCGAACCCGGCCTGCATGAAGATCACCAGGATCGCACCGATCACCACCCACAGCAGGTTGAGCTGGATGCCGAGGTCGGTCACGGCCTGCACCGGGGCGAAGTCCTCGGCGCCGGCCGCCACCGACGTCAGGAGCACCAGGGCGCCGGTGACGCCGGCGCCTACGAGAAGTTTCCGCTTCATGGGCGACACGCTTCCCTCGTGAAGGACCTCGTGCGAGGTTCGGACATGTCCGCTTCCTTTCGTTGGTTCAGGACACGCAAGCCCTGAGGCCCGCTTGATCAACGTCCGTGAACCTATGGACGACCGATCACGAGATCGTGTCGCCGATGTGAACGGCTCCACACAGAGGTCTGCCGGGTTCGTCCCGACAATCTGACGGATTCCTTACCTGTGCTTGTCGACCACCTGACGCGAGTCGGGACGCGGGACGGGGCGCCCCCCAGAGGATGGAGGGCGCCCCGTCGTGGCGCTCAGGGACCGTCGCGACCGCTCAGATGGCCTCGTCGCCCTGCTCGCCGGTGCGGACCCGCATGAGCCGGCTGAGATCGACCGCCCACACCTTCCCGTCACCGATCTTGCCGGTCTTGGCCGCGGTGGCGATCAGGTCGATCACCTTGTCGGCGTCGGCCGTCTCGACGATGACCTCGAGCCGCACCTTCGGCACGAAGTCCACCTTGTACTCCGAGCCCCGGAAGGTCTCGGTCTTGCCGCCCTGGCGGCCGTAGCCCTGCACCTCGCTGACGGTGAGCCCCAGGAAGCCGGCTCCCTGGAGGGCCTCCTTCACGTCGTCGAGCTTGAAGGGCTTGATGATGGCGGTCACGAGATGGGGCATGGGGTTCTCCTGGTTGCGTAGGTCATTGTGCGTCGTCTCCTCACACCGGAGTGGGTTCGTTGGACGCGTCGGTTGCCGGCGCCGACCCCAGACCACCACCGAGGCCGCCAGGGAGATGACGCGTACTGGTCGACGTTCTTGCGCAAACCTGACATCAGAGCTCAGGCGTCGGCGGCGACCTGCCCACGGCCCCGCGAGCGTCGCTCGAGCAGGTAGCCACGCGATCGGACCGTGCGGATCGCCAGGCCGACGGGCTCGAGGCGCCGGCGCAGGCGCAGCACGTGGACGTCGAGGGCGTTACGGCCCGGCGCCCCGGCGGGCCAGCCCGCCCGGGCCAGCGCGTCACGGCTCACCACCGCGCCGAACCGGTCGAGCAGCGCCGCCGTCAGGCGGGCTTCGACCGGTGGCAGGGCCACCCACTCGTCGTCGAGGCGGAGCACCCCGTCGTCGTCGAGGAGCGGCGGCGCGGCACGCGACACCCGGCAGCGTCGCTCGAGTCCGTCGACCCGCGCCCGCAGGTCCATCTCCCCCGCAGGCACCCGGATCCAGTCCTCGAGCCCGTCGTCGACGATCGGGGGCGGTACGTCGGCCTGCACCAGCAGGAGGCGGGGACGACCCTGGTCCCGCAGTTGCACGAGACGATCGCTCTCGTCCGGCCAACGCACCAGCACCACATCGATCTCCGGCATCGATGGCGGACGGTACGGGCGGGCTGTTTCGCGAATGTTTCGCCGTCGTGAACTCCCCAGGCCACGCCGTGTGAACCCGTCCGGGGTTCCGTCGCCGAGAGCGCCCCGGCTAGCGTTCGGGGCGCCATGAAGCGCCTACCGATCAAGCCGCACACCGCCGTCATCCTGCTCGGCGCCGCCATCGCCCTGTTCACCGTGGGCTCGGGCACGGTGCCCCTCCTCACCCAATGGCACGACGACTCGCCGGTGAGCCGCGAGGTGTTCGTCAACGTCCCCGACGTGTTGATCGTCGCCTTCTACACGGTGATCCCGATCATGCTCGTCTACGGGGCGGTGCTGTTCAGCCAGCGGGTGCGCAACTGGGAGCGGGGTGCCCCCGACAACCGGGCCACCACCCCGAAGAACGTGGGCCGGCGCCTCAAGGACTTCCGGGCCGGCGTCTACATGCAGACCCTGCTGCGCGACCCTGCGGCCGGCGTGATGCACTCGCTCATCTACTTCGGGTTCCTGGTGTTGATGGCCGTCACCGCCGTGCTCGAGATCGACCACCAGATGCCCGAGGGCGCCAAGTTCCTGCACGGCACCACCTACCAGGCCTACATCGCCGTCGGCGACGCCGCCGGCGTGGTGTTCCTGGTGGGCATCGTGTGGGCCGTGGTGCGGCGCTACGTGGCCCGGCCCTACCGCATCCGCATCAAGTCCAAGCCCGAGCACGCGGTGATCCTGGCCGTCTTCTTCGTCATCGCGGTCACCGGCTTCACCACCGAGATGTTCCGCCTGGCCCTCGAGGGCCGGCCGGGCATCGAGGAGTGGGCGTTCGTCGGGTACCCCCTGTCGTCGCTGGTGGACGGCCTCGACAACCTCGGCACCCTGCACCAGGTGAGCTGGGGCATCCACGTGCTCGCGTTCATCGCCTTCCTGGCGATCCTGCCCACCACCATGCTGCGCCACGCGCTCACCGCGCCCATGAACATGTACCTGCGCGACCGCGACCGGCCCAAGGGCGCCATGAAGGCCATGCCCAACCTGATGGAGACCGAGCTCGAGAGCTTCGGCGCCAGCCAGATCGCCGACCTCACCTGGAAGCAGCTGCTCGACACCGACTCGTGCACGATGTGCGGTCGGTGCACCTCGGTGTGCCCCGCCCACGCCACGGGCAAGCCCCTCGACCCGCGCGAGATCGTGCTGAAGACCGGCGAGGTCATGGCCGCCACCGGCACCCCGCAGGTCTCGCCGCCGATCGGGGTCGACGCCGAGATCACCGTCGACGCCGACTCGCTGTTCGAGCGCATCACCCCCGAAGAGGTGTGGGCCTGCACGTCGTGCAAGGCCTGCGACGAGATCTGCCCGGTCAACATCGAGATCCTCGACAAGATCCTCGACATGCGGCGCTACCTGTCGCTGATGGAGTCGAACTTCCCCACCGAGCTGGGCAACGCCTACCGCTCGATGGAGAACTCGTCGAACCCGTGGGGCATGAGCCAGGGCGAGCGGGCCGACTGGGCCAAGGACCTCGACGGCATCGAGGTGGTCGAGCCCACCGACCCGTTCGACCACGAGTACCTCTACTGGGTGGGCTGCGCGGGCTCGTTCGACGACAAGAACAAGAAGGTCACGCAGTCGATGGCCAAGCTGATGCAGCGGGCCGGCATCGACTTCGCCATCCTGGGCCCCTCCGAGCTCTGCACCGGCGACCCCGCGCGCCGCTCGGGCAACGAGTACATCTTCCAGATGCTGGCGATGCAGAACATCGAGTCGCTCAACGCCATGGGCGTCAAGAAGATCGTCACGCAGTGCCCCCACTGCTTCAACACCCTGATGAACGAGTACCCGCAGCTGGGCGGCCACTACGAGGTGGTGCACCACAGCCAGTTCCTCGAGTGGCTGGTCGACCAGGGCAAGCTCGACCTGTCGGGCGCCCGACTCGACGAGCGCCTCGTCTACCACGACTCGTGCTACCTGGGCCGCCACAACGACATCTACATGGCGCCCCGCAAGGTGATCGGCTCGCTCGGCGGCGTGGAGATCGTCGAGGCCCCCCGCAACGGCACCAAGGGCATGTGCTGCGGGGCCGGCGGCGCCCGCATGTGGATGGAGGAGTCCACCGGCAAGCAGGTGAACGTGGAGCGCAGCCAGGAGCTGATCGCCACCGGCGCGGGGCGCGTGGCCACCGCCTGCCCGTTCTGCTACATCATGATCGACGACGGGGTGAAGGGCGAGGGCCTCGATGACGATGCAGTGAAGGTGGCCGACATCTCCATGCACCTGCTCGAGGCGCTCGAGCGGTCCGAGGCACCGGTGACGGCGGCCACCGCCGCCACGGGTGGGGGAGACGCGGACGGTGCTGCGACGGTCGAAGGGTAGGGAGGGCCACGGCCACCGAGCCGGCGTCGACACCGCCGGCGTGGTGGTCGCCGGCGACGACCCCGATGCTCTCGAGCTGCTCGGGCGCATCCTGTCCGCCACCGGTGAGCCGGTGCAGTTGATCGCCGACAAGGCCTCGGCCATCGCCGCGGTCACCACCCAGCCCCGCCGGGCGTTCGTGGTCACCTTCAGCGGGGGCCACAGCGGCAACCTCTCCCTGGTCGACACGATCCGCCGTCACACCGATGCGGCGGTACGTTCGACCCCCATCGTCATGCTGGCCGACGACGAGAAGAACCTGACCTACGCGTGGCAGTCCGGGATCGACGCCCACCTGGTGCGCCCGGTGCCCGCCGACGTGCTGCTGGCGACGGTGAACCAGGCCATGGCCGCCACCGAGTCCGAGCGCACCGACCACCGCCGCACCGAGTTGCGGCGCGCGCAGGCGGCGGCGCTGGCCGACCCCGACAACGCCTGAGCTGACGCCACCCTCTTGCGGCCTCGAGAGCTCCAGGCGACGTCTTCAGGAGGCGGGCACCACCGCGGCCAGGGCGCGCTCGGTGGCGCCGGCGTAGTGGCCGCCGAACTTGATCGCGTGCACGGCCAGCGGCGCCAACTGGTGGAGCGGCACCCGGGCCTCCCACCCCTCGGCCAGCGGGAAGGCCTCGGCGTAGGCCGCGTAGCAGTCGGGGCCGAAGCCGCCGAAGAGGCGCATCATGGCCAGGTCGAACTCGCGGTGACCCCCGTGGGCGGCCGGATCGATGAGCCAGTTCACGCCGCTGGCACCGATCAGCCGGTTGCCCGCCCACAGGTCGCCGTGCAGCCGGGCCGGGGGCTCGGGCGGCCCGCCGAGCTCGGGCAATCGGTCGGCCACCTGCTCGAGGGCCCGGATCGCGCTGGCCGAGAGCGCGTCCGAGTCCCGCGCGAGGCGGGCGATCGGACGCAGGCGGTTGGCCGCGTAGGCCTCGGCCCAGGTGTCGTAGGGCTCGTTGGGTAGCCCCCGACTGCCCGTTGTGCGACGGTCCTCCCGCCCGAAGGCCGGGGCGCCGGCGCGGTGGAGCACGGCGAGGGCCCGGCCCAGATCGGCCTCTGTGCTGCGCACGGGTGAGCCCGCCTCGACCCACTCGAGCACCAGCACCGGCGGCTCGTCGAGCACCGCCAGCACCTCGGGGACGGCCACCGCTGACGCCTCGCGCAGCCAGGCGAGGCCGACCGCCTCGGTGACGAAGAACCCGGGCGGCGGGCGCCTATGGGTCTTGGCGAAGACGGTGCGCCCCGACGCCAGGTCGACCCGGAAGGACTCCGACACGTCACCGCCGTGCACCGGGACCAGGGCCACCACCTCGTCGTCGAGGGCCTGACCGATCGCGTCGGCCGGCGAACCGGTCGGTCGGCCCGGGGGCCCGGTGGTGGCCACTGGCCCACCGTAGGCGGGGTGAGCGTCACCGGCGGGTTCACCGTCGACGAGGTGAACGCCGGCCACCCGCGACGGCCTCACTCGAGTCCCACGGCCGCCGTCGCCACCCCCGACCTCGAGGCCGCTCCGAGCCGTCCGACCACGCAGTCCGGTTTCGTCGTCACCACCGTGAGATCACTGCTACGGTCCGTCGCGCCTGTTCACCCTGTCTCGTCGGAGGAAGCCCCATGTCACCAGCGGCCGCAGAATTCCTGGCCTCGCACGAACTGCTCACCCTGGCCACCTCGTCGTCGTCCGGCGAGCCCCATGCGTGCTCGATCTTCTACGTCACCGACGGGACCACCGTCTTCTTCTCGGTGAACCCCAACTCGCAGTCCCACAAGAACCTGAAGGAGAACCCGCGGGCGTCGATCGCCGTGGGCGACGCCCCCGACGAGGGCGAGGACTGGCACGCGGCCAAGGGCATCCAGATCACCGGTGACGTGGTCGACATCGAGGGCGACGAGGAGCGTGAGGCCGGCGCCAAGGTGGCCGCCCGCTACTCGTATCTCGATGACGTCTTCAGCGGCGGCGACTTCTTCCGCCTCGACCCCACCGAGATCCACTACGTGGACAACTCGGAGTCCGGCGACGAGGCCTTCGAGGCCCTCGGCGTCGAGTGGCAACGCCAGACGGTCCAGTAGCGACGGGCCGGTAGCCGTCATGCGAATCATGGTCGTGTCCGCCATCGGGCGCGAGTCGTCGACCTGCTACATCCTCGCCCAGCGCATCGCCAACATCTGCACCGGCCACGGTGTGGAGGTGGACTTCGCCACCCCCACCGAGGTCGGCCTGCCGGTGAACGACGGCAACGTGCCCTTCGACCTCCCCGAGGTCGTGGCCTGGCAGCAGCGCATCGAGCGCACCCACGCCCACCTGTGGGTGTCGCCCGAGTACCACTCGGCCATGACGGGCGGGTTCAAGAACCTGTTCGACTACCTCGACAAGGAGCCGCTGCGGGGCGACGTGGTGGGCCTGTTCGCCCTCGCCGGCGGCGGGATGGCCGCGCTCAACACGCTGAACGGCATGTCGACAATGGCTCGCTCGCTGGGCGCGTGGGTGGCCCCCCAGTACTGCGCGCTCAACTCGAACGACGTGAAGGCCGGCCTCGACGAGCGGGCCGACCGTCGGGTCGCCCGCCTCTGCGAGACCGTCATCGACGCCGGCCAACGCCTCGACGCCCCCGGCGCCGAGGTCGGCGCCGACGACGACCTCCCCCTCGAGTAGCCCTCGGATTCGACGAACTGAGCGCAGATTCCGGCGCGACACGCCGGAATTTGCGCTCGCTTCGGCTGGGAGCCGGGCCTCCGGTAGAGTGGCGATCCCTTGCGGGTGTAGTTCAGAGGCAGAACATCAGCTTCCCAAGCTGAGAACGCGGGTTCGATTCCCGTCACCCGCTCCACAGCAGAAACCCCAGGTCAGGGCGTATTACCGCGGCGGCCGTGGGTGTGCTCGCATTGCTCTGGTCGGGGCGCCATCGCGCGTTCATCGCGCGGGAACAGCCTGCGCTGCGAGTTCTGACGTAATGCCAACGCGTCACGGTGACAAACGTGGGGCGGACAGCGGTGAGTGCAGCTCCTCGGGTTCAGCACGTCGTAGCCAAGCAGCCGTGCCGACTGCCCTCGACGCCAGGATCTCGCCCAGGCGACCGTCACGCTGGCAACCGTGGTCAGCCCCAAACTTGGCTACAGAGGCTCAGACACGAAACGCCACCACTCTCGACATCGGCTCAGGCCATCCCTTCATAGGAGGCATCTCCCCGGCAATCACGGTTGGCCCTGATGACGTGATGGTCACGACATCGCGGCAGAACGCACTCGCAAGGACTTCGGGTCGCATGCTGTTCACACCCCCTTGAGGGAAAGACTGGACGCGCTCGAACGCGTGCTTCGATACGTCCCGGTCGTCTTCGGTCAGCCAATCAAGGGAACTTGCCAGCCACCACCAATCCTCAAGCCTTCGGACAAGCACATCAGCAGCGCCCATGAGGACCGCCTCCTCAACAATAAGACCGATCAGGATGTGAACCTCGAACGGACCGTTGCGGAAGAAACGGTGCTCAAGCTTGCGGACAGCCTCGATCGGGCTGCCAGTGGTGAACTCGGCGTCAGGCTGCTGAGACAACGAAGTCCCCCTTCGTACGTACTCGGAGTGATAGTCGCCTTACTGCCTATGCGACGTTCCTGGACTTGGCCAGAGAAGTATTGCGCCGCAGCACACAGCGAACGTGCGAGTGGGCGGCGGGAGAACCTCTCACCCAGTAGGCGCCTGCTGAGGCTGGCCGGTCAGCTCGCCCGGCGGAGGGGTTCCTCCGCCGTCATTGCACGTCCCCTGTCCGCATCCTCAGCCGATGCCAGCGCGCCACCTTGGAAGATGTTCCCCACGGCCGCCGCGATATCGCGATCACGATGGGAGGCGGCGTGCTGGTAGCGCATGGCGGCGCGGGGAGTCGTGTGACCGAGCCTGCCCATCAGCTCGCGGGTTGTCGCCCCACTCCACGCCGCGGTGGTACCAGCCGTGTGACGCAGGTCGTGGAAGGTGAACCGCTCCGCGCCAACCTCGGCGCGTACTTCAGTCCAGACCTTCTGGAACACACCTCGGTTCAGACGCCCGCCCTTGACACCCGTAAAGACATCGTCCCCAGGTTCGGGTCCACAGAAGCTCTCAACGTGCAGGGCGAGCGCTTCTACAGCGAACGGCGGTAGATGCACAGTGCGGCGACTCGCTGGGGTCTTCGGACCGGAAAGCACTGTCCCACGCTTGCGCACATTGTTGGCCGCTTGGACCACCAGCAACGTTCCCGCGTCGAGATCGACGTGTCGGCGCTCAAGCGCAAGCAACTCCCCAAGCCGTAGCGAGCTGGTGGCGGCCAGGAGCACGAGTGCCCGGAAGCGCGGGGCGATGCGTTGCGCGTTATCCATCACCTGCGGTGGGTGCATCAACTCGCGCTCCGCCGACTTCTCGACACCTGCGCCGGGGATTGCACAGGGGTTCTTCCCGATCAGGCCATCAGCGCTCGCTGTGTTGAGGATGGTCTGAAGCAACCGGTACGCCTTCGCGGCCTGAAGCTCCGTGAACTCGCGACCGGCCTGCACTCGCCAGGACCTGACCGCCTCCGGGCTGATCCGTCCAAGCTGAATCCGGCCAAGCGTCGGCAGAATAATCCGAGCCAGCAGACTCTCGTACAGCTCGACAGTTCTAGGTGCCAGCGTGCGGTTCTCGATGAACCGAGATGCGTAGTCGGCCAAGCTCTCTCTACCGGCAGAAGGGTCGACCGCAAGACCTCGAAGGTCGTCGGCCTGCATGAGCTTCTTCCAATCGCGTGCGAGCTTCCGCGTCTTGAAGGTCCTGCACCGGGGTGTGCCGTTGACGCGCACACGTACGTCGTATCTTGTCTCACCGTTGGCGAGGGAACGCTCCTTGATACCTACCTCTTCCACCTCAGGCGGCCTGACCGGTCTCGGCCAGGAATACGGCTCGCACCGTGGCCGGGTACCAGCGAGCGCCGCCATGCGCTGTGGCGATCCGGTCCGCGTCGAGATCGCGCCCGATCGCAGTCCAGCCCTTGCCCGAGTTGCGCTCGGCGACGATTCGAGCGACGACGCTGGGAAGCACCTTGCGCGGCCGCCCGAGCTGCACACCCTGCGCTCGCCGCACTGCGAGAGCATCCTTCGTACGTTGACCGATGAGCCGACGTTCGAGCTGAGCGAAAGTACTCATGACGTTCGCCATCGCTTCACCCGCAGGGGTCGACGTATCGACGCCCAGGTCGCAGCAGACCAGCGACCAGCCGGCGCGCCGTGACCGATCGAGCAGGCTCGCAGCGTCGACCACGCTGCGGCTGAGGCGATCGAGCTTGGAGACAATCAGCCCGGCCGCCTGTCCGCTCTCGACGGCTGCCAGGGCCTCTGTGAGGGCGTGACGGCCGGTCATGCTCTTGCCCGACACGCCTGCATCCTCGAAGACCACTCCGAGGGTCCAACCCCGGCGCGCTGCCTCGGCTTCGATCGTTGCTCGCTGTGCTGCGAGACCGGCCCCGCTATCGGCCTGCTCTTCGGTCGAGACCCGCACGTATCCCACGAAAGTGGCCTGCTCGGCGCTGCTCGAACCCTCGCTCATGTTCACCACGATATACGAATCGGTCATTTCTTATAGATCCTTTAGCCCAAGACGCTCGAAAATCGTCTCGGGATCCGCGCCAGCCAAGGCTTCGAGAGCGACCACGGCACCCTCGATCCGGTAACGGGTAGCGGTCGACGCCACCAGGTCGCCTGCCTCGATTGCTGCGAGCAGCCGTCGCAGGCTCTCGGTTAGTCCATCGGGAAGATCGGTCATCGGCCCCGAGCCTCCGTCCCGACCAAGTGCCGTGTTCCCTCCATGCGTTCGGGCACAGTCGCCGACCGACCGGCCTCGGCCCTGCGTCTTACCGAGCCTGATCGCCGTTCGTCGCCTGTGCGTCGCTCGGGCATCAGTTCGGCACCGTAAGACGGGACCGGCGAAACCTTCCCGCCTTGGCCCCCACTAACAGCAGGGGTTGGGGATGTAGCTGTACCAACGGCCTTCACCTGACGCGCCTCCCAATCAAGTCGAATGGCATGGTCAAGCTCCGCTGCCACCAGGCCAGCCTTCGCCGCCAGCGCGGTCAGCCTTGACCGACTGGATGCTCCATAGCCCAGCCAACCGAACCCGCCGCCGCTACCGAGCAGGGTCGCCGCTGCGTACGCAAGGGCCTTCCGCGTCGGTGTGTCCAGATCGAGCGCATCCACAGCCGCGGCGAGCGAGTGCAGCGGACGGAACACCACGCCAAGCGAGCAGTGCTCGAACATGAGCCGGGCGCACGTCTCCGCCTTGTCGTCGGTGACGTCGCTTACCGTGCGCAGTCCAACGTTCTGCACCCACTGAGTTCTGAGGCCCTCTCGATCCAGTTCAAGCTCGAACCGCAGCGCGCCAGCGGCAGCGCGCTCGTCTTCCAGATCCTTCCTATACAGCCGCACCTTCCAGGACTTGTTCCCGATGACCAGGTTCGCGGGCTGACCGGTGGCTCGATCGGCCCACAGGCACGTATCGGTATCGCTCGGCGCAGGCATTCCAAGTCGCCCAAGCAAGATGGATGCCGACTGGTGAACGCCGCTGAAGTCGTGCGCAAAGTCGATGCGCCTGAGACGTGCCTCTCCGGGATCGTCGATGGCGATGCGAGCGCCTCGACCCTCTAGCTCCTCCATCAGTCCTCCAACAATGGGGGCCAATAGGCTCGATCGGCTGAGCGGGGCGAGGTTGTGCCCGTGCTCTTGCTTTGCCGCGGAGAACTCCAGCCATGCAAGCCCTGCTTGCCACTCCTCTTGGCCAAACCGCGCATCGTGAGAAAGCTTGACGATCTTCCGGCGCCGGTAGCGCATCTCGCCCGGAAGGCGTTCGCATCGGAAGCTCACACGGACCGTGTCGAGACCCGTCAGTGCTGCGGCGCTGGACTGGTGAATGAGTTCAGGGTCACCCAACATGGGCCAACCCGTGCGAGCACTGCGCACCGCGACCGTCGCGCTCCTCTTGCTCGATCAACTCGATGTAAGCCGCGATGGCTCGCTGGCTGAACAGACGCCTCCGGCCAGGCTTTACCGACTCGATGCGGCCTGCGGCCACTTCTTCGAGAAGGCGGGTGCGCCCGATGCGCGTCAGCGCGGTCGTTCTCCTCGATGGTGAACAGCAACGGCTGTAGGTTTGTGTGACTGGTTTCGGTCGGAGTCTGCGGGTCGGTACTCCTCCTACTGTGAGGGGATGCGGTTTCCATTACGTCGTACATTCTAGTTTTCGCCAGCTACGCCCGGATTTCCGGGGTTTTCTGGCCCTCCCTGCCTCCGCTTGGTCGGGTGTGCGAGGGAAGCGCGGGCGCTGGCTCGACGGCGGTAAGTGAAGAACCTCGCCTACCCTGCGTGGGATGAAACAGCGGTTGGCTCTGCTGGTGAGTCCGGTTGCCTTGGTGCTCGCGGGCTACTGGGAGACCGATGTCGACGACGACCAGCACATCCACCAGCGGTAGCCAACGAGCATGCCGTACCCCACCGCCACGGAGAGTCTCCTTGGCAGGCTCGCGGGCTTCGCTTCGATGTTCTCGCTGATCTCGTTGCTCGTTCGAGCAGGCAACCAGGAGTGGGGCTGGATGCTACTGATGCTCGTGCCGACGATCGTGTTCGGCTGGCTCGCCTTCACCCTATTGAGAACCAACTAGCGCCGGTTGCTGTCGGAGCTGCGCCATCGGACCGGTGAGCTAGTTCGGGACCAACCAAAATGGGCCAACCCCTGCGAGAATTCACGTCAGCCGCGAAGCCCTCTGTTGCACATCTGGAACGCCATCGCCGCAGTGCCCATCGCGCGGTTTTCGCGCGACCGCACCTATTCGGACCCGTTCGCACGCGTTCACCTGACACGCGATCCGTTCTGTTGCGGCCGCTCACGACCGCAAGCGTTCATAGCTTGCAGCTTCCCAAGCTGAGAACGCGGGTTCGATTCCCGTCACCCGCTCCAACGTCTGACCGGGGTGTGTCTCTGGTCAGACGCAGTTTTCGGGCCGTCGCGGGTTTGCCGTCACCTGCGGACGGCTCCCACAGTTTCTCAGCCTCCCGCAGCCTGAACGCGGCCTCGCTCGCATAGCTTGCGCGGTACCACGTGCTGCCAACAACCCCCTGTAGCGGGGCGCTCCGACGGCGTCCGCACGACAAGTGAGAACGCCTCTGACCAGACAAGGACGGCCGAGCGACTGCAGCGCAGTCGAACGGGTCCACCGAGGCCGTGGTCCTGCTCCACAACGCGATCGACACGGACGCGCCGACCGGCGCGAACACGACGGCGCGAACCAGGACCCGCCCCCTGGACGAAACGGCCGACCAGTCCCTCAGGTCTCCGCCTCGGCTCGGCCTCTTCACCGCTCGGTTCAGCCACGATCCCCCCCTCCAGAGCTCCCTACCCGGTGGATCAGCGAGCCGATCCACACAGCCGACGTTCCCCGTCAGGAACGCCATGTCTTGGTCGGTCCGCCGCGAGCGCGGCCTACTCGCCGGTCTTCTGCACGACCAAGGGGCGGACCACCATCGCGGCCCCGACCAGCAGGCCGAGCAGAGCGAGCACCAACGGCTGTGTGGTGGCGAGCCGCCACGTGGCCAGGATCGCGGCACCGCCGGCGCCGGCGGCGCCGAGCACGGCGAGCGATCGGAGCTGAGGCAGGCGCATCGCCGCGAGGACGTTCACGCCGGCGAAGGTGAGCAGGAAGGTGAGGCTGGCTGCTTCGACGAGCGAACCGAGCTCTCCGATTGCGGCGAGCACGGTGCCGGCGGCTCCGAGGACGAGGATCGCCCTTCGAGGAACGCCTCGCTCGTTGGTTTCAGCGAGGGAGTGCGGCAACTCGCCGTCGGCGGCGACTCGCCTGGCCAAACGGCCGGTGGCGAAGAGCGTGGCGTTGATGGCCGATCCTGCAGACAGGGCCGCGGCCAGCGAGACGACCACCTTCCCGGGTAGCCCCGCGAGCTTCTCGCCGGCCGCAGCGAGCGCAACCTCTCGTTGTTCCACGAGTGTCCCGGCCCCTACCAACATGGCGGAACCAAGGGTCACGGTCACGTAGACCAGAGTCACCACGACCACGGCCGGCAGGACGGCCCAGCGCAGCGTCCGTTCCGGATCGTCGATGTCGTCGTAGTCGTAGGTGAGGAGCTGGAACCCTTCGTAGGCCATGAAGATGGCGGCGGCGCCGACCACGGCGCTCCCGAACGACCCCGTCGGCACGCCGTCGCCGAGTTGCTCGGGCGCCCACCGGGCGATGCCAGCTGCAGCCAGGAGCCCGAGTACGAGCAGCTTGGCCCAGACCGCAAAGACCTCGAACTTCGCCGATTCACCAACGCCTCGTACGTTGACCGCCACCAGCGCCGCCATGATGGCCACGGCCAGCGCCCGGGCCACCAGGGCGCCTCCACCGGCAACGTCGGCGAGATAGTGCCCGAAGGTGAACGCGTAGACCGCGGTGGTGACCACATAGCCGCCGAGGAGCACCCAGGACAGGCTGCCCGCCGCGCTCTCGTGACCGACCTCGCGCAGGAAGGTGAAAGCACCACCGCCCTCGCCGAATTCCGCGGCGAGACGTACATAGCTCGTGGCCGTCAGGAGTGCGATCAGTCCTCCGATTACGAAGCTGAGCCAGGCCCAAGCGCCCGCGATGCCGACAACGACACCGAGGACCGAGAAGATCCCGCCGCCGATCATGCCGCCGACCGCCATCGAGAAGGTCGCGTTCCAACCCATCTTCTCCGTCGTCATGGGATCCAGTCGCTGGGGTGCTCGGGGGTCACTCGGCAGGACCGTCGGGAAGGTCCCCTCGGCGTCTCTACCCCTCCAGCGGCGCTCCGAACCGATCCGCCCGAGCACCGACCGACGACGGTCTCGGCGCTGTTGTCATCCGGACGCGGGCGTCCCCGGGTGGAGGCAGGCCGCCCAGTGCGGACGAGACGGGGTGCTTGGCGCAGTGTGCGACGCCCGTTGGAGCGAGGAGCGCCTCTACACGGCGCTGCGCATGGGAGGAGCGTTGCCAATCGTCATGCTGGCGTTCATGTGGGGCATGCACAAGGACATCCGGGCCTCGCGGTGAGGGGTTGCCAGGCGCACCGGCACCAACCGTGGTGAGTCGCCGCCCTCAGGGGGTGCGGTCGAGGGCGGCATCGAGCCCGGCCGCAGTCTGGCCGCCGTCGATGGTGACCTCAGCCGACCCCGTGTAGGCCACCTGGTCGTCCCAGTACTCCGCCTGGTGCGCGCCGGTCGTGTCGACGAAATGGAGCCGGTGGGGGCCGGCTGGGACCGTCGGCAGGGTCCACGTGCCGTCGGCGCCAGCGGTGGTGGCGGCGTCGATGCCACGGGGCCCGATGGCGATGACCCAGATCCCTGGGAGCGGGTTCCCCGAGCCGGTCTCGATGAGCGTGCCCGAGGCGGCTCCCGTCACGGGGGCCAAGCTGGCGTCGATGTTCGCGGGGGCGGTCACGGTGGCGGCCGAGGCGATGGCGGTGGCGGGCAGGTCGTCGTGCCACTCCATGCGATGGCCCCCCGTCGTGTCGTAGAACTCGAGCTTGTAGTCACCGGGGTCGACGTCGATGTCGTAGTGCCCCGAGGCGTCGGTCAGGTCGCCCGCCGCGATCTGGTAGGTGGCGGCGTGCAGCGCGATCACCGCGACCGATTCGAGTGGCTCGCCGGTGCCGTCCTCGGTCACCTCGCCGGCCAGGTTGGCACCCCCCGCCGGCACGGTGCTCGGGTCGAGCGCGGCGTCGACGTCGGCGGTCGTCTGCCCGCCCGTCACCGATATGACGTCGAGCCCGCCGAGATCCGGGTGATCGTTGTAGAACTCGGGCCGGTGGCCCCCGGTGAGGTCCACGAACACCGCCGCGTGGCTCCCGCCCGGCACCCCGGTGATGGTGTAGCCACCGTCGGCGTCGCTGACCGACCCGACCCCGGCGATCATGGTGGCCTCCTCCAAGGTGACCGCCAGTGCGCCCTCGATCGGGTCGCCGGTGCCGGTCTCGGTCACGGTGCCGGTGACCGCTCCCGTCGTGGGCGCCATCGCGGGATCGACGGCGGTGGTCTCACCCTCCGCGACGCTCACCACATCGGGAGCGCCGTAGAAGCCCGACGTGTGCATCACCGCCGGGTCCAGCAGGTACACGTAGTAGTCACCCACCGGCGCCAGCATCGTGTACCGGCCGCCGCGGTCGGCGCCGGCCGACGTCGCCATCGCGAAGTCCGACGTATGCAGCGCCGCCACCATGGCTCCCGGCACCGGGCCACCCGAGCCCGTCTCGGACACCGTGCCCGACACCAACCCGAACCCTGCCGGGATCACGACCGCCACGGCCACCTCGTTCGACGCCAGCGGGTCGGTCTGGTCGGAGTCGACAGTGGCGGTGTTGGCGAAGCCGCCCAGGTCGTCCAACGTGGCCGTATGGACGCAGTCCACCGTGTGGTCCTGGCCCACGGCCAGGTCGGGGACGGATTGCTCGCAGCCGGGCTCGTCCGCATCGGTGAGCGCGAGACCGGTGAGCGGGGTGCCCCCCGTGTTCGTGACCGCCACGTGCAGGTGGATGGCCTCACCCACCGCCACCGACGACTCGTCGGCGGAGACCACGACGTCGAGACCGGGCACCGGCGGGGGCCCACCGACGAGGAGGACCGGCGGCAGGGCATCGCCCATCTCGCCGGGCTGGTCGCCGATGCTGTCGGTGGAGCCCTGACCCAACTGGCCGTCGAAGTTGCTGCCCCAGCACTTCACGCTGGCGTCGTCCAACACGGCACACGTCTCGATGCCACCGGCGCTGACGGCGGTGGCGGTGCGGCTCGTCCCCAGGTCGACGGGGGGCAGGTTGTCGCCCATCTCCCCGGGCCCGTCGCCGATGTGGTTCGTGTGACCGAGTCCCAGGCCGCCGTCCGCGTTGAAGCCCCAGCACTTCACGCTGTGGTCGTCGAGCAGCGCGCAGGCGTGCTGGCTGCCGGCACTGATGCCGATGGCGGTGCGACCCGTGCCCACGTTGACGGCCGGCAGGTCGTCGCCCATCTCGCCGGGCCCGTCGCCGAGGGTGGCGGTGCTCCCCTGACCCAGCATTCCGTAGGCGTTCCAGCCCCAGCACTTCACGCTGTGGTCGTCGAGCAGGCCGCACATGAAGCTGCTTCCGGCGGCTATGGCGGTGGCGGTGCGGCCGGTGCCCAGCGCGATCGGCGGGAGGTTGTCGCCCATCTCCCCCGGCCCATCGCCGAGGTTCGCCCTGCTGCCCTGGCCGAGCTGCCCGTTGCTGTTGTTGCCCCAGCACTTGACCGTGCCGTCGTCCAGCAACGCGCAGGTGTTGTTGCCCTTCGCGGCGATTGCCGTGGCGGTCCGCCCCGCCCCCAGGTCGACGGCGGTCAGGCTGTTGCCCATCTGGATGCGTGCGGTGGTGTTTCCCAGGCCGAGCTGGCCGGAGGTGTTGGCACCCCAGCACTTGACGGTGCCGTCATCGAGGAGCGCGCAGGCGTGACCCGTCCCGGCGACGACCGAGGTCGCGATGCGTCCTGTGCCCAGGGAGATCGCGGGGAGGCTGTCGCCCATCTCCCCCGGCTCGTCGCCGAGCGTGTCGACGTGGGCCTGCCCGAGCTGTGCCCCGGCGTTGTTCCCCCAGCACTTGGCCGTGTGGTCGTCCAGACGGACGCACGAGGTCAGGCTCCCCAGGGTCACCATCGAGGCGACGCGACCGCTGCCCACATCCACCGGCGCCAACTCGTCACCCATCTCCCCGGGCCCGTCCCCGCGGTCGTCGGTGTCGCCCTGGCCGAGCTGGCCGTAGTCGTTGTCGCCCCAGCACTTCACCGCGTAGCTGTCCAGCAACGCACAGGCGTGGTTGATCCCGACACCGACCGCCAGCGCCCCACCGGACGCGGCCGGCACGCTCACCGCGACCTCGACCTCGTTCGAGTCCACCGGGTCGGTCTGGTCGCTGTCTACCGTGGCCGCGTTCGTGTAGCCGGCCAGGTCGTCGAGCGTCGCGGTGTGGACGCAATCAACCGTGTGGTCCTCGCCCACGCCGAGGTCGGGCACCGCCTGCTCGCAGTCGGGCTCGTTCGGGTCGGTCACCGTGATGCCCGTCAACGGCACGTCGCCCGTGGTCGTCACCGTCACGTGCAGGTGGACGTCGGCACCCACATTCGCCGACGACTCGTCGGCGGTCTGGGTCGCCGACAGCGACGGGTTCGCCACCGTGATCGTCCCCAGGTCGATGGCCGGCAGGTCGTCGCCCATCTGGTGCCCCGCGGCGGTGCTGTCCCCCCGGCGAGTGGTGTTTCCCTGGCCGAGCTGCCCGGATGCGTTGTCACCCCAACACTTGACGCGTCGGTCTTGAAGGAGCGCGCAGACGGATCTCCCGCCAGGCGACAGGGCCACGGCCGAGGCGCCGGTGCCGAGGTCGATGGCCGCCAGGTTGGGGCCCATCTCGCTCGAGCGGTCGCCGATGTAGACGTCCGCCGACTCCTGGCCGCCCTGGCCGGCGGAGTTGTCACCCCAGCACCGAACCGTGGCGTCATCCAGGAGCGCGCAGTAGGTTCCGCCGCCCCCGGTGAGGCGAACGGCGGTACGACCGGCCCCCAGGTTCACGGGGCCGGCGGGAGCGGTGACGCTCGTGTTCGTCCCGAGACCGAGCACGATCCCACTTCCCCAGCACTTGACGGTGCCGTCGTCGAGCAGGGCACACGAGTGCGTCGCACCCGACGCGATGGCCGTCGCCGTGCGACCGGCACCGAAGTTCAGCGGCCCTTGTGGGCTGCTGAACTGCGAGTTGGTGCTACCCACGCCGACCGCGCCGCTGTAGTTGGCGCCCCAGCACTTGACGGTGCCGTCGTCGAGGAGGGCACAGGTGTGGTAGCCGCCGGCGGCGACGGCGACCGCGGTACGACCGGCACCGAGGTTCACCGCGGGGAGGCTGTCGCCCATCTGATGGCCCGCAGCCGTGCTGTCCCCCCGCCTGGTGGTGTTGCCCAGACCCAGCTGACCGGAGCTGGCATCGCCCCAGCACTTCAGGCTGCCGTTGTCGAGGATCGCGCACGCGTGCAGGAAGCCCGCAGAGATCGCGGTCGCCGTCCGTCCGGTGCCGAGCGCGATGGCAGGGAGGTTGGCGCCCATCTCGCTCGGTCCGTCTCCCAGGCTGGCGGTGCTGCCCTGCCCGAGCTGCCCGTAGAGGCCGAACCCGAAGCACTTCACGTGCCCGTCGTCCAGCAGCGCGCACGTGAAGTCCGAGACACTGCCGTCGTAGCCCCCGACGCTGAGGGCGGTAGCGGTGCGCCCCGTGCCGAGGTCGACGGTCGGGAGGCTGTCGCCCATCTCGCCGGGTCCGTCGCCGAGGGCGACGGTGTTGCCGAGGCCCAACTCACCGCTGGTGTTGCCACCCCAGCACTTCACGGTGTGGTTCTCGAGGAGTGCGCAGCTGTGTCGGAACCCCGTGGCAACGGCGAGCGCGCCCGCCGGTTGGGTGGCCGCCGCCGCCGGCGTCGCCGTTGCGGAAACGGCCACGATGGCGGCCAGCAGCGCCGCCGCCGCCGCCAGTGCGCTGATGCCCCGAGTTCTCGAACCAGCCCGCTTCGCCACCATCGTTCGCCTCGCCTCTGCCCCGTCCGACACAGGGCATCCAGAGCGGACGGTAAGGAGGGCCGGGACCCGGGTCCATAGCGCGAAATTGCACATCCACCCCCAGAACAGGGTCAGCGCCCGGCGGGCCGGGTGAAGCGGGTGAGCAACTCGGCCTGGCCCGACACCCCAAGCTTGCGCAGCACCGACGCCACCTGGTTGCGCACCGTGCCCACCGCCACCTGGCCCTCGGCCGCGATCTGGGCCGGCCGCTTGCCGTCGAAGAGGGCGACCACGACGGCGATCTCGCGCGGGGTGAGCCGGCTGACGTCGACGGACGGCTGGAAGGGATCCCCCGGGGTCAAGCCGGCGATCACCAGTGGCGGCGACCCCTCGAGGCGGTGGATCTCGCACGTGAGGTTGGTCCACGCCCCCGCGGGGCCGACGGCCCGAACCCCGTAGGTGGCCGACGCCGTCGTCCCGAGGTAGACCGGCCGCACGATGGTGCTGATCCTCGGCACGTCGACGGGGTGGCTCATGAGCATCGAGTGCCCGCCGATCTGGTTTGCCGGGTCGAGGCCGTACTCGACCAGCCGCTCGTCGGCTGCGATGCACACCCCGTCGAGGTCGTAGGCGAACCCGAGGGGGAGCGGAGGGTCCGGGGTCTGCTCGAGGTCGTCCACGTGGAACGTGTTGTCGAAGTCCGTGGCGACCACTGCCACGACGTGACCCTCCCCCCGGAAGGCGTGGAGGTGCAGAAGGTGCACGGTCACCGTCCGGCTACCCGGTCGGTTCACCGGTACCTCGAGGGTGGCGCACGAGTCGTGACCGTCGTCCGCCGTCGCCGCCGAGCGCAGCTCCTCCCGGGCGTCCGGCGGCACCAACCCGCGCCGGTCGACAGCCTGCACCGTCGCCGGGATCGGCGAGGCGACCAGTCGCTGCATGGCCGCGTTGTGGTAGGCGATGGACCCCGAGCCGGGGTCGACGACGGCGATCCCGAAGGGCGCGGACCCGAGGCGTCCCGCCGCCCGCACCATGATGCCCAGCCACTGCTCCTGTCCCATGGATCAGCTCGGCGGACTGTCGCGCGTCGACGGCGGCCCCCCGCCGATTCGGTCGCGGGGCGACACCGCCTGGCGGATCCGCGTCGATGCCGGTCGCGGCGGCCGCAGGTAGCGGGTGAGAAGCTCGGCCTGCCCCCCCACACCGAGCTTGGTGAGGACCGAGCGCATCTGGTTGCGGACGGTGTGATGCGAGACGCCGTTCTCGGCGGCGATCTGGGCCGGTCGGCGCCCACTGAACAGCGCCCGGGCGACCTCGAGCTCGCGGTCGGTCAAGAGCCCCGGTGGGACCGACTCGAGGTGGCGATCGCGCGGTGTGATCGCCGCGAGGACGACGGGCCCCTCGGCCCCGGCCAAGCGCCGCAGGTCGCAGGCGACATTGATCCACCGGCCCCCGGGCGTGGCGAGGCGGGTCACGAATCCGGCCTCGGTGACGGCTCCCACCGCCAGGGCACGGGCCAGGGGGCCGACTCGCAGCACGTCGACCGGGTGACCCATGACGAAGGGGTGCGAGCCGACGAGCGACCCCGGGTCGACGCCCACCTCCCCGAGATGCCGGTCGGCGGCGACGACCACCAGGTCCTCGTCGTAGGCGAGGTGGAAGGTGCCGACCGGCACCGGCGCCAGGTCGGTGCTGCGGTTGTCGAAGGCGTCGTCGCGGTCCGATGCGACCACCACCACGGCACTCCCCTCCCCGTGCACTGCGTGCAGGTGGCTGACGAAGACCTCGGCCTCGACGGTAGGCCCGGTCGGGCGAACGATCCGGGCCCGGATCGTCGTGCACGAGTCCTCACGGTCGAGCGAGCGGGCGACCGAGACGAGCTCCTCGCGTGTGCCGGCCGCGACCACTCCGAGGCGGTCGAGGTCCCCGACCGTGGGCGGCACGGGGCGCTGGAGGAGCGCGGCCATCGCGAGGTTGTGGTGGCAGATGCGGCCGCTGGCCGGGTCGACGACCGCGAGGCCGAAGGGCGCATCGTCAAGCGCCATCGCCGCCCGCACCAAGATCCGCACCCAGTCGACCTGGGCCTGTCGATACCCCAGCGCCACTGTTCCGCCACCCCTGACGTCCGGGCCCGCGACCTGGCCCGCCTCGGGAGAATCCTACGCGAGCACGGCCCCGAGGACGTCGGGCTCGATGGTCACGTGGGGGCTGTCGGGCGTTGCTGGCCGGCGGCGGTAGCCCGGGAACGTCTCCCAGACGCGGCCGCCACGTCCGGTCCGGGGCAGTCGATGGTGACGCCGATCGTCGAGACGGTGGTCATCGGTGGTCGGGCTCGTCAGGAGACGACGATGCCGCCGTCGAGGGCGATGACCTCGCCGACGACGTAGGCACCGGCGCGCGACGCCAGGAAGATGGAGAGGCCGGCGACGTCCTCGGGGGTGCCGACGCGGCCGCGGGGGACCGTACGGCCGAGGGCGTCCCAGTCGGTGCCCTCGACGTCGCCGCCGGTGCCCACGCCGGTGCTCAGCATCCAGGTGGGGAAGGGCCCGGGGGCGATCGCATTGGCGATGACGTTGCGCTTCACCAGGCGGTTGCCCATCTGGCGGGTGAGGGCGTGCAGCGCGGCCTTCGAGGCGCCGTAGGACCAGGTGTCGAAGGTGGGGGACTTGATCCCGTCGATGGACCCGATGTTGATGATGCGGGCGGGGTCCTCGGCGGTCGCGCCCTCCTCCAGCTTGGCGAGCAGGCGCTGGGTGAGGAAGAAGACGCCCTTGACGTTGGTGTCCATCACCTTGTCCCAGCCGACCTCGGGGAACTCCTCGATGCTGGCACCCCAGGAGGCCCCGGCGTTGTTGACGAGCACGTCGATGGACGGGACATCGGCGAGTTGCTCCACCAGGGCGTCGATCCCCGCGAGGGTGGACAGGTCGGCGGGCACCGACACGCAGGTGCCGCCGTGGGTCTCGGCGAGGCGGGCGGCGGTGGCATCGCAGACGTCGGCCTTGCGCGAGCTGATGTAGACGGTGGCGCCGTTGGCGAGGAACCCGGCGGCGATCATCTCGCCGATGCCCCGGGACCCCCCGGTGACGAGGACGGTCTTGCCCGCCACGGAGAACAGCGTCGACACGGACAGCTCAGGGGTGCTCATGGGTACCTCTCGGGGATCGGGCCGGGACGGCGAGGTTAGGGGAGGTGGCGGCTCAGGCGCCGCCGTGGAGCTGGGCGGGTGGGGACGAGTCCCGGAAGAGCGAGCGCGTCGCCGAGGAGAGAGCCCCCACCGGCCGCCGTGCCAGGGGCCCGATCACCGTCGCCGACTCGACGTCCGACCAGGTGGGTAAGGGAGAGGGAACTACTTCCCCGGGAGACCAACATGCTCTACACCATCCTCACCATCATCGCCATCATCATCCTCGCCATCATCATCCTGAACGTGGTCCGCAGCCGCGGTCGCAGCATCTGACCCACCCGCAGGGACAGCCAACGAGGTCCCTCGACGGCGAGTCCGCGTGCCGGCCGGGGTCCACGACCCCGGCCGGCTTCGCGTCTCCCGTCCCGAGACTCCCCACCATCCCGAGCGAGGATCGTCACCAGCCGCCAGAACCTGGGGCGCCCTGGCACGGCTCCCCCTACCTCGGCCACGTCGAACGGGTCGCTGCCGATCCAGTGGGTCGGTGGGTGAGACTCGCGGACAAGCACTACACCGCCTGTGACGTCACGTTCCTGCCGAGGCCGGTCCATGGCTCGGTGCCGGTGTGGGTGGCGAAGCCCTCGAGGTAGCCCGCCACGTCGTGCGCGGGCATGGGCCGCGCGATGAGGTAGCCCTGCATGGCGTGACAACCCGAGCCGCGGAGCGCAGCCGCCTGCGCTGGCCGCTCGACCCCCTTGGCCACGACGTCGAGCCCGAGTGCCCGGCCGAGGGCGACGATCCCCTTGACGACATCGAGGTCCCGGGGTCTCCGGTCCACCGAGGCGATGAACTCATAGCCGATCTTGATCTGATCGACGCCGTACTCCCGTAGCCGTTGGATCGAGCACGACTGTGTGCCGAAGTCGTGGATCGACAGCCGCACGCCGAGGTCCTGAAGCGCGCGAACGCTCAAGATGGCCTCGCCCTCGAGCAGGACCGACTCGCTGATCTCGCACACGAGTCGTCGCGGTTCGACACCGGTCTCGTCGAACACCCGGCGCGCGTCCTCGATGAAGTCGGGGATCCGCAGGCCCCGTCGGGACAGGTTGATGCTCATCGCCGGCAAGACCCCGGGCGCATGGCGCTGGAGGTGCCCGCAGGCATCGCGCAGGACGAGCCGGGTGATGTCGTCGATGCCGCGATTGGTCTCGGCCAACCGGACGAAACCGGCGGCGGGTACACGACCGCGGGTGCGGTGGTCCCACCGGATGAGGGCCTCGAGCGAGGCCAGCCCATCGTCGGACAGACGCACGACCGGCTGGTAGTCCACCGACAGCTCGCCCAGGTCGCCCGCCTCCTCGATTCCCCTGAGGAGCTCGTAGCTCGACATCCGGGTGGCTTCGTCGTCCTGAAGGCAGACGATCTGACCCTTGCCCGCCGCCTTCGCCTCGTACATCGCGACGTCGGCGCCCTTGAGGATCTCCCCGACATCCGCTCCCGGCTGGCCTATCGACACACCGATGCTCGCAGCGGTGCTCATGGTGTGGCCACCGAGCCGGAGCGGCTGGTTCAGCGTGTCGAGGATCTTGGCCGCCAGCGCCTTGGCCTCCCCCGGGCCTCCGATCGAGGTCAGGAGCACCGCGAACTCGTCACCCCCGAGCCGCGCAGCGACGTCGTCGGCCCGAAGGCACCCGGTGATGCGCCGGCCGACCTCGATCAGCAGCGCATCGCCGATGTCATGACCCAGCGAGTCGTTCACGAACTTGAAGTCGTCGAGGTCGACGAACAGGAGTGCGAAGCGCGGCTCCGAGCCATCTTCGACAGACGCCGCCTCCGTCACCCGCTCGATGAACCGGGTGCGGTTCGGTAGTTCGGTCAGGGGATCGTGGTGGGCCAGGTACGTGAGCTCCCGCTCGATCGTCCTCAACTGCGCCAGCGACCGCTCGAGCGATCCATTCTCGAGCGCGGCACCGAGCGCTCGCGCCGTGGTGTCGACGAGCTGTCGCTCCTCCTCGCCGAACCGTGCGACATCGCCCAGCGGCGGGCCGATGACCAGCGCCCCGACCGTCTCGTCGGCGGCCACGAGGGGCGCGATGATCGAGAGTCCACGACCGCCCGGTCCGAGATGACCAGCCTCGAGGCCGCGGCCCTCCGACTCGACCAGAGTGGCGGCCCCTGTGCCGTCGAGCAACGCGAGGAGTTGGTACACGTCGTCGTCGGTGGTGGACCCCACGACGCTCTCACCGTCGGCGCCGAACGTGGCACGCACCGCTGCGGCGCCATCGGACGACTGGTAGATGAGCTCGACGCCCGTCGCCCGTAGCACCTTCCGTGTCTCGGCCAACAGCGTGACCGCTGCCTCGTCCACGGACGCGTGCTCCTGCAGGAGCTGTGCGGTGCGGTACAGGAACTGCAGGCTCTCGGTTCGGCGCGTCTGCTTGGTCCAGGCGGAATACAGGCCGTAACAGCCGACCACCGGGAACGCCAGCACCCAGGCGATGTCCGGGGCGGCGTCGATCATGACGACCGTGATCAACCCCAGCGCGGTCGCCGTGATGGTGCCGAGCACACTGATCGGCAAGGTGCGCCAGAAGCCCACGCCCTTCCAGGAGCGCTCCGACGCGGCGATGGCCAGCGACACCAGCACGGCGCTGATGATCATCGCCGCGAAGGTGGCGATGAACGTGACCGCCGCGTCCTTCGCCCCGGGTTCTCCCGTGCTCAGGTCGGCCACCGCGAAGATCGCCAGCGCCGCGGCGATCTCGAGGGTGAGCCGGGCGAGGTTGAAGACCAGCTTGACCGGGGTCTGGCGGCGATGGACGGCGAGCGCCAGCCCGGCGCCGACCAACGCCCCAACCAGGAGACCACGTGGACTCACCAGGAACAGGCCCGCCACCAACGGAACCTCGCTCAGCGAGAACGAGTGCGAGTCGCGCCGCACCTGGACGTGGACCACGAAGACGTCGGCCGCCGCAAAGCCGGCGGCGATGGCGACCCACGCCACGAGCCAGTTCGACTGGCCGATGGTCGGAGGCAATGCCCACACCCAGATGCCCGCGGCGACGGCCGCGGTGACCACGGCCGCGGTGAGCGCCATCACTGACGTGGCGACCGCCCTTCGCCGCGGACGCCGGCTGCCCTGCGTGGTGGAAGCGCTCATGGGATCAGTTCGTGGTCGGCACAGCGGCCGACGGGTGCTCGAACGCCCCTCGACCCGGTCGCCTGCCTATCGGTCACCGGGGCAACTGGATGAGAACCACATCGACATCCACGCGGGCGTCACCAGCGGGGCATCAGTTCCAGCTGCCGCCCGACCACGACGCGCCGGACCACGACGCGCCGGACCACGAGCCACCGGACCAGGTGCCCGCCGACCATCCGCCGGTGGACCAGCTGCGGCCCGACCAGCTGCGACCCGACCAGCTGCGGCCCGCCCAGTCGTTGCCCGACCAGCTCCGGCCCGACCAGCTCCGGCCCGACCAGCCGTCACCCGACCAGCTGCGGCCGTTCCACGACCCGCCGACCCAAGAGGTGCCTGAGGCCCCGAGGGCCGCGACGGCTGCGGCGTTGAACGGTGCCCCGAAGATGTCCTGCTCACCGGTGAGCGGCGTGACCCCGTCAGATGAGACGTGGTCCGATCCTCGCGACGCCTCGATCGAGCCGGCGCCGGACCCGTTCGTGAAGCGCTGCGAATAGCTGCCGGGCCTCTTCGTGGCGAGTTGGGTGAGGTTGATCTCACCGGCACCCTGGGCCTGTGAATCCGCGCCGGGCACCTTCTTGGCGTTGGCGGTGATGAACCGCTTCACCTGGTCGGGGGTCAAGCCCGGGTACTTCGACAGGATGAGGGCGACCGCACCGGAGGTGATGGCGGCCGCCTGCGAGGTCCCACTGCCCCGGAAGTAGCGATCACCGATCCGGCCTTCCGGGTGTGTCTCATCGAGGTAGCCGCCGGGAACCCGCAGCCCCTGGACGTGTGAGCCCACTGCCACGAAGTCCGGGTTCTTGCACGATCCACAGCCGGCTGAGCTGGCCGAGTACGGACCCATGACGTCGTCGGAGAACGACGTGGTGCCCATGGGGTCGAAGCCCCCGACCCCGATGATGTAGGGGTTGTACGCGGGATCGGCGAGACCTGGCGCGCCCTTCCTCCTCTGGTATCCCGTGTTCCCCGCGGCGGCGACCACGACGATGCCGTGCTTCCACGCCTGTTCGACGGCGAAGGCGAGCGGGTCGACGGCAGCGGCCTGGGTGCTGTTCGTGCCATAGGAGAGGTTGATGACCCGGATGTTCAGGCCGTTGTCGTTCTTGTGCTGCACGACCCAGTTGACCGCAGCGATCACCTGGGTGACGTCGACGCCCCCGTCGGCGACCCCTACCTTCACGTTCACGATGCGAGCGTCGGGGGCGATGCCCCGGTACGCGGTCGCGGGGGCGTTCGCGTACGGGGCGGTGAGGGTGGCGTCGTGGCCGGCGATCAGCCCGGCCATGAACGTGCCGTGACCGTTCGTGTCGAGGTAGGTGAGCCCGGGCGCCTGCGACTCGAACGACAGATCAGGCCCGTTGACGATCTTGTCGGTACCGTCGAGACCGGGTACCGGCGACACGCCGGTGTCGATCACCGCGACATCGACGCCGCGTCCGGTATAGCCCGCGTTCCACCATGCGGCCGCACCAGACAGCCCCGTGATCGACCTCATCGAGTACCGATCGGTGAGCGGGTCGTAGGTGGCGGCCGACGCGGTCGGCACCGCCTGCAGGGTCGCGCCACCGAGGGCGCCCACCAGGGCGACCACGGCAACCATCCGGGCAACGCGGTGACGGGCCCGCCAGGGCGCCTTCGTCGTCGACATCGTCATCCTCCGTGATGTAGCTGCTGGAGGCGGTGGGTTCGCCATTTGCTCCACCCGGCACAGGCGACCAGATACGTGCCGAGCCTCGACGCTCGCCGCAGCGCCCTGAGCGGCGCCACGAACGGGGCATCGGCATCCGTACCCCACCCGCTTGATGGGCCATCCGGCCCAATGTCGGGCGGGTACCCGAATGGGGGCGAACAGCGGCGACTTCGCGAGGGCACACCGGCGCCACGGCGGGGCGAAAACGGCGATCTCCGCCCGCGCGAGCGGTCTCCCGGCGCCGATACCCTCAGCGATCAATGCCCGCTGGGGATCTCGCCACCCGACCGACCGCCACCCGACCGACCGCCTCCGGGCCGGGCGAGGACGCCGACGACGAAGCGGCAGCGGCAGGCGGGGGGCGGCGACGGGGTCGGTCGATGCTGGTCCGGCTGCTCGACTCGCACCTGCGCCCGTACCAGGGGCTCCTGCTCACCGTGGTCGGGCTGCAGTTCGTGGCCACGATGGCCACGCTGACGCTCCCCAACCTCAACGCCGACATCATCGACAACGGCGTGGTCACCGGCGACACGGGCTACATCTGGCGGGTCGGCATCATCATGCTGGTCGTCACCCTGGTGCAGGTGTGCTTCGCGGTGGGCGCCACCTACTACGGGTCGAAAGCGGCGATGGCGTTCGGGCGCGACGTGCGCGGCGACCTGTTCGAGCAGGTCACCGACTTCTCGGCCCAGGAGGTGGGCCACTTCGGGGCACCGTCGCTGATCACCCGGATCACCAACGACGTCACCCAGGTGCAGGTGCTCGTGGTGATGAGCTGCACCATGTTGATCGCGGCGCCCATCACCATCGTCGGCGGCGTGATCATGGCGATCCGCGAGGACGGGCCGCTGTCGCTGCTGCTGCTCGTCAGCGTGCCCGCCCTCGTCCTCAGCGTGGGCAGCGTGGTGGTGCGGATGGTGCCCCAGTTCCAGGCGATGCAGTCCCGCATCGACCGGGTGAACGAGGTGCTTCGGGAGCAGATCACCGGCATCCGGGTGGTGCGGGCGTTCATCCGCGAGCCCGAGGAGTCGGCCCGCTTCGCCATGGCCAACGACGACCTCACCCTCACGTCGCTGCGCGCCGGTCGCCTCCAGGCCTTCATGTTCCCCAGCGTGATGGTCGTCCTGAACCTGTCGAGCATCGCCGCGGTGTGGCTGGGCGGGAACCGCATCGGCGCGGGCGACATGCAGATCGGCGCGCTGATCGCGTTCCTCAGCTACCTCATCCAGATCCTGATGTCGGTGATGATGGCGACGTTCGTGGCCATGCTGTGGCCGCGGGCGGCGGTCTGCGCCGACCGCATCGAGGAGGTGCTCGACACCGAGTCGTCGGTGGTCCCACCTGAGCACCCGGTCACCACGCTCCCCGAACGCAACACCCTCGAGCTCACCGAGGTGAGCTTCTGCTACCCGGGCGCCGAGTCGCCCGTGCTCTGCGACATCAGCTTCCGGGCCGAACCGGGGACGACCACCGCGATCATCGGGAGCACCGGCGCGGGCAAGACCACGTTGCTCAACCTGATCCCTCGGCTCTTCGACGTCACGTCGGGCCGGGTGTGCGTGGACGGGATCGACGTGCGCGACCTCGACCTCGAGGTGCTGTGGAGCCGGATCGGCCTGGTGCCCCAGAAGCCCTACCTCTTCTCGGGCACGGTCGCGTCGAACCTGCGCCAGGCCGACCCCGACGCCACCGACGACGAGCTGTGGCAGGCGCTCGAGATCGCGCAGGCCAAGGACTTCGTCGAGGCCATGCCCGACGGGTTGGACAGCCGCATCAGCCAGGGCGGCACCAACGTGTCGGGCGGCCAGCGCCAGCGGCTGGCCATCGCCCGGGCCATCGTGCGCAGGCCCGGCATCTTCTTGTTCGACGACTCGTTCTCGGCGCTCGACCTGGCCACCGACGCCCGACTGCGGGCCGCGCTGCGGCCGCTGATGGCCACCACCACCGTGTTGATCGTCGCCCAGCGGGTGTCCACCATCATCCACGCCGACCAGATCCTGGTGCTCGAGGACGGCGAGATGGTCGGCCTGGGCTCGCACCGTGAGCTGCTCGCGTCCTGCCCCACCTACGCGGAGATCCTCGAGTCGCAACGCACCGAGGAGGACGTGGCGTGAGCGGAGCGGGGGCCCGAGCGGCCCGGCGACGCAGTCGCCAGGAGCGGGAGACGTGAGCGGAGCGGGGGCCCGAGCGGCCCGGCGACGCAGTCGCCAGGAGCGGGAGACGTGAGCGACATCTCGCTCCCTCCCGAGAGCGACAGCGAGGACAAGGACGACGCCGAGCTGGTCCGTGAGGCCCGGCCGGTCGCGGCCGGGCGGTGGTCGGCGGCGGGCATGCCGATGGAGCGTTCGGCGGACTTCGCGGCGTCCACCCGTCGGCTGCTCGGCCGCCTGCGGCCCGAGCGGACGGGCGCGGTGTTCGTGCTGCTGTTCGCGCTGATGAGCGTGAGCCTGTCGGTCACCGGCCCCCGGATCCTCGGCCGGGCCACAAACGTGATCGTCCAAGGGATCTTCGGCCCGTCCGGCATCGACTACACCCAGCTCCACCGTCTGCTCGCCATTGCCGCGGCCGTCTACCTGGTGTCGGGTGCCCTCTCCTACCTCCAGTCCTACGTGCTGGCCGGCGTGGTCCAGCGCACGATGCGGCGCCTGCGCGCCGAGGTCGAGGAGAAGATCCACCACCTGCCGCTGTCGTACGTCGACCGCCACGCCCGCGGCGACCTGCTGAGCCGGGTGACCAACGACATCGACAACGTGGCCCAGAGCCTGCAGCAGACGCTCAGTCAGATGCTCACGTCCACCCTCACGATCGTGGGCGTGATGGTGATGATGTTCACCATCTCGTGGGAGCTGGCCCTGATCACCCTGCTCACGGTGCCGTTGTCGCTCTACACGGTGCGGGCCATCGCCAGGCGCTCGAAGCCCCGCTTCATCGCCCAGTGGCGCCACACCGGGTCGCTGAACGCCCAGGTGGAGGAAGCGTTCACGGGGCATTCGCTGGTCAAGGTCTTCGGCCGCCGGGAAGACGTGGAGGCCCGGTTCAACGAGACCAACGAGGAGCTCTACGAGGCCGGCTTCGCGGCCCAGTTCATCGCCGGGACCATCCA
>JBGAOY010000002.1:0-416720 GCA_044221555.1 Acidimicrobiales bacterium | reverse complement strand
CCTCCGGTCGGCCTGTAGCGTCCTGCGACGGATGGACCGAGCCTCCCGGAGGGAACCCATGAGCCACACGACCTCGCGGCGCACGGCCCTGAGCGTGCTGCTGGTCGCCATGCTGGCCGCGGCGGCCGGAGGCTGCAGCGACGACACTGGGGGCCCCGAGGCCCAGCGCCCCCCAGAGGTCATCGCCACCATCGAGATCGAGGGAGGCGCCAACGCGGTGGCCGCCACCGAAACCGCGGTCTGGGTCACCAACGCCGACAACAACACCGTCGCCCGAATCGACCCCGAAACCAACGAGGTCACCCACAGCATCGACGTCGATGGCAGCCCGCAGGACGTGGCGGCCGCCGACCCCGCGGTCTGGGTCACCATCGTGGATGACAGCACGGTCACCCGCATCGACCCCGACACCAACGAGGCTGTCGCGTCCGTCACCGTGGACGAGTTCCCGTTCGGTCCTGGCGTAACGAACGACTCGGTCTGGGTCACCAACGGTGAGGCCGGCACGGTCACCCGGATCGACCCCGACACCAACGAGGTCATCGACACGATCGACCTCGAAGGGCCTCTCTATGGGCTGGCCGCCACGGACACCGACGTCTGGGTCACCAACGGCGGCCCAAGTGGCGGCCCCCCTACTGTCGCCCGCATCGACCCCGGCAGCGACGAGGTCATCGCAACCATTGCCGTCGGTGACGGTCCCGACGATGTGGACATCACGGACGCCGCCGTGTGGGTCGCCAATGTCGAAGCGGGCACAATCAGCCGCATCGACCCCGACACCAACGAGGTCACCGACACGATCGACATCGACGGCAGCCCGTACGGGATGGCCGCGACCGATGACGCAGTCTGGGTCGCCAATGGTGACGGCGGCACGGTCACCCGCATCGACTCGGGAACCGGGTGAGCCACAGGCGGCCATCCTGAAGCGCACCTCGACCTCGTGACGCCGGACGCCCCTGACCGGCGTCTCCGCAGGTCACCGCTGTGCAGCGCCAACGGGATTGGAACCCGTGTCGCAATCTTGGGGACGATGAATCGGTGGTCGACCGAGACGACGCATCAACGGCTCGGAACCTCGCGGAACGGGAGGCAGACGCGGCGAGAACCCTGCCGTAGCAGGGTTCTCGCTTTGCAGCCCCAACGGGATTCGAACCCGTGTCGCCACCTTGAGAGGGTGGTGTCCTAGGCCTCTAGACGATGGGGCCAGATCTGTTGTGAAGCTCGGGGGGGAGGACTCGAACCCCCAACGACTGGACCAGAACCAGCTGTGTTACCGATTACACCACCCCCGAACGGGAAGGTGCAGGTTACCCGCCCCCGCGCCCGATGCCGAACTCGGTTCCCGGGAACTCGGCGCGCCCGTCAGCCGCGGCCGACGCCCTCGCGGATGCGGCCCACCTTGTCGTCGATGGTGACCAGGCGCCGGTAGCCCACGAACCGCCCCACCGACACCGCCAGCGTCTCGCGCAGCATGGCCCGGAACTCGGTGAAGCCGCTGCCCGGGCTGCTGCGGGTGGGCGACAGGTGGGCGGTCATGCCCAGCTCCTCGGCGATCTGGCCCACGCGGAACGAGTGGTACGGGTCGGACACCAGGATCACGTCGTGCACCCCCTCGCTGTCGAGGATGCGAGCGGTGGCGGCCAGCGACTCCCACGAGTTGTGGGCATCGACCTCACGGCGGATGTCCTCGTCGGGCACACCGTTGGCCAGCAGGTAGTTGGCGCCGGCAGTGGCCTCGGTGAAGCGGTCGCCGGGCTGGTTGCCGCCGGTGACCACGATGGTGGGCGCGAGGCCCTGCTCGTACAGCTCGAGGGCATGGTCGAGGCGAGCCTGGAACACGGGCGAGGGTGTGCCGTCGTACTGGGCGGCACCGAGCACCACGATGGCCGACGCCTCGGTGGCGTCGTCCTGGCGCGCCGTCCACCACACCTGGGCGAACGTGACGGCCAGGTACAGCCCGATCAGGCCGACGCCGACCAGCGCCACCCGCACGCAGACTCGGAGCCAGCGCGGCAACCGCTGGAGGCGCGACGCGGTCACAATCGGGCGCGGGCCGCCCGAAGGCGTTGGAGCGTGCGCTCCCGGCCCAGCAGCACCAGCGACTCGAACAGGGGCGGCCCCACGGTGCGGCCGGTGACCGCCACCCGCACCGGCGCCTGGGCCTTCCCCAGCTTGAGCCCCCGGGCGTCACCCACGCCCAGCAGGCAGGCGTGCAGCGACTCGGTGGTCCACTCGACGGAGGCGAAGGCGGCGATGGCGTCGTCGAGCAGGCCCGCGGCGTCGGGGCCCTTCACCATGGCCTTCTGCCACGAGGCCTCGTCGACCGGCGCCTCGGGCAGGAACAACCAGTCGACGTAGCCGGGCACGTCGGCCAGGGTGGTGACCCGTTCCTGCACCAACGGGGCGATCGCCCCGAACGCCTCCGCGTCGAAGGCATCGGCGGCCCACGGCCCCTCGGCGAGCACCGGGGCGCATCGGGCGACGAAGTCGGCGGGCTCGAGGCGACGCATCCACTCGCCGTTCACGTGGTCGAGCTTCTTCACGTCGAAGAACGCCGGCGACTTGGTGATGTCCTCGAGCCGGAACTGCTCGATGATCTCACCCATGGGGCGCACCTCGACCCCGTCGGCGGGGCCCCACCCCAGCAGCGCCAGGTAGTTGGCCATGGCCTCGGGCAGGTAGCCCTTGTCGCGGTAGTCCCACAGCGCCACGTCGTCACGGCGCTTCGACAGCTTCTGGCGCTGCTCGTTCACCAGCAGCGGCAGGTGGGCGAACACCGGCAGCACGCTGTGGCCCAGCGCGGCACGCAGGTGGATCACCTTGGGCGTGGACGACAGCAGGTCCTCGCCCCGGATCACGTGGCTGATGGCCAGGTCGACGTCGTCGACCGCGTTGGCGATGAGGAACGTGGGCGTGCCGTTCGACCGCCAGATCACGAAGTCCTCGACGTTCTCGTTCTCGAACCGCACGTCGCCACGGATGACATCGCTGAACTCGATGGCCCCCTCGTCGGGCACCCGGAAGCGCACGGCCAGGCCCGGCGTGATGGTGTCGCCCTCGACCACCTGGTCGTCGGCGTCGACCAGGTAGGCCAGCCCACGCGACAGCAGCGACGAGGCCGCCTCGCGGTAGAGCTCGAACCGGTCGGACTGGTGGATCGGCCCCTCGTCCCAGTCGATGCCCAGCCACTCGAGCGACCGCAGGATGCCGTCGATGAGCTCGGGCTTGTTGCGCTCGGTGTCGGTGTCCTCGATGCGCAGCACCATGGTGCCGCCGACGGCCCGCGCGTAGAGCCAGTTGAACAGCGCCGAACGGGCGCTGCCCACGTGCAGCGAGCCGGTGGGGGCGGGCGCGAAGCGGACACGGGGCACCGAGGGAGTCACCGCCCCGAGGCTACCGGCCCCCTACGACAGCGAACCGGCGGCGACCCGTCGGTGCGGCCGGCTGCCCGCAGGTGGAGCCACGGCGAGTGGCGATCCTCGGGACGGGTCCGTCGGCCGGGGCGGATCAGCCCACGCCGGTGACGTCGGCGTAGCGCTGCACCAGCCAGCCGGCGTCGGCGTGCCAGCGCCAGTACATCAGGTAGCGGCCTTCATGGGGCTCGTGGTCGCCCTCGTCGGGGCCCAGCGGCAGCGGTGGCGACTCGTCCGCGGCGCGGGTGTCCGCATCGGGCGCCACGTCGGTGACGGCCCGGTCGACCTCTGCGTGGCTCGGTTCGGCCTCGCCGCCGGCCGCCGCACCCTCGTCGCCGCCCACACCCTCGTCGCCGACCACGCCCTCGTCGCCGAACACACCCGCGTCGCCGCCGTCCACGTCCGCCGGCCCGGTCTCGCTGATCGACGCCGGCCCACCGAGGTCGGTCGACCCGACCGGCTCGGCCTCACCACCCGAGCCCGCTGCGGTGTCGCCCCAGGGCTCGCCCGACACCAGCGGCTCCGGCCCGCTACCCGCGCCCGCCTCGTGCTCGCCCTCGCCCTCGTGCTCGTGCTCGTGCTCGACGGTGGCGGCGGTGCGTCCGTCCTCGGCGGATGCCGCATCGACGGTGCCGTCGCCGCCCTCCGCGTCGCCCTCCGAGCGCTCGCCCACGTCGGCGGCGTCCGCCACGGCGCTGCCCGCCTCGCCCTCGACCACCTGCAGCGCACCGTCGTCACCCTCGGGGGTGCCCTCGTCACCCGCGCCCTCGACCAGGTCGCCCCCACCACCGATGTCGGCCTGGACGCTGCCCGCAGGCACGCCACCCACACCAGCCGCGGCATCGTCGGCGGCTCGGTCCGCATCGAACAGATCGCCCACACCCTCGGCACCGCCCCGCGCCTCGCCTCCGGCGAGGCCGGAGTCGGGCCGTGTGGATCGCGTCTTGGGCGTCATGCGCGACAGGAACCGGGCCCGCTCGATGCCCAGGTCGCCCGCCACCCGCACGTCGGCGACGGTGATGGTGAGCTCGTAGTCGAACTGGGCGAACACCGGCGCGAGCCACTCCCGGATCGCCTCCCGGCCCACGATCTCGTCGAGCTCGGGCGTGACCCACACGGCGTCGTCGGCGAACAGCGACAGGTAGCCCTCCAGGTCGCCGGTGGACACGGTGGCCCACCACCTGGCCCTCGCCTGTTCGAGGTCGTCTCTGGACCGCTCGCTCACAACCAACCCACTCGCTTGAAGTTCCGGTACAGCAGCATGCAGATCGTAACGATGACCAGCAGCGAGAGCGGGTACCCGAACCGCCACTGCAACTCGGGCATGTGCCGGAAGTTCATGCCGTACACGCCGGCCATGGCGGTGGGCACGATGCCGATGGCGGCCCAGGCCGCCATCTTCTTCATGTCCTCGTTCTGGCGGATGCTCACCCGGGTGAGGTTGGCCTCGAGCACGCTGGTGAGCAGTTCGTTGAACCCGTTCACCTGCTCGAGCACCCGCATCAGGTGGTCGAGCACGTCACGGAAGTAGGCGGCGATGTCGTCGTGCAGGTATGGGATGTCGTGCAGTTGCGACAGGCGCTCGAGCGGCTGCTGCAGCGGCGCCGCCGCCTTGATCATGCCCAGCACCTCGCGCTTGAGGTAGTAGATCCGCTCGACCGGGTTGTGGCCGGTGGGCGAGAAGACCTCCTCCTCCACCTCGCCGATGTCGTCCTCGATGCCGAACAGCACGGGCTGGTACGCGTCCACCACGTGGTCGACGATGGCGTGGAGCACCGCCGCGGGCCCGCACCGCAGCAGGTCCTTGTCGGCCTCGATCTGCTTGCGTAGGCCCGCGAGCTCGGCGGCCTCGCCGTGGCGCACGGTGACCACGAAGCCGCGCCCCACGAACACCTGCAGCTCGCCGAAATCGACCGTCTCGGTCTCCTGGATGTACCGGGCGGTGCGCAGCACCATGAAGGCGCTGTCGTCGAACAGCTCGAGCTTCGGGCGCTGATGCGCCTTGATCGCGTCCTCCACCGCCAGCGGGTGCAGGTTGAACTCCTCGCGGACCGCGGCGAATTCGGCCTCGGTGGGCTCGTAGAGACCCACCCACAGGAACGTGGTCGGATCGGGCGGCGTGTGGAACTTCCGGCTGACGTCGAAGGGCTCCGGATCGCGCGCACCGTTGCGGTACAGGGCGGCATCGACGATCATGCGCACAGCATCCCACGCGACGACCGGGCGGTGGCTCGCCCCTCGGCGCACCACGAGGAGGCACCATGCGCACCTTGTCCCGACTGGCGGCCGCGGCAGCGATCGTCCTGCTCGCGCTGTCGGCATCGACCGGCGCCGCCCACGCCGTACGGGCCGACGAGGGCTCACCCGACACCTTCAGCGAGCCGTCCCGCCACATCGTGGTGCTCGTCGGCGACCCCACCGTGATCCCCGAGGGCCGCGAGGTGGACGAGGTGATCGTCGGCCGCGGCGACGCCATCATCGACGGCCGAGTCGAGGGCCCCGTGATCGTGGCCAACGGCACCGCGGTGATCCGCGGCACGGTCACCGACAGCGTGGTGGTGCTCCGGGGCCGGGCCATCGTGCAAGCGGGTGCGCGGGTCGGCGGCGACGTCCTGTCGTCGCGAACGCCCCGCGTGGCCGACGGCGCCGCGGTGGACGGCGACATCCAACGGGTCCGGTTCACGGCGATCTTCGGCGCGCTCGGCACCGCGGCGCGGGTGTTCTGGTGGCTGGCGGTCAGCCTCTCCACCCTGGTGGCCGGCCTGGTGTTCGCGGGCGCGTTCCGTGGCATGGCCACCCGGACGGTGGAGGCCGGGCGCACGGCGGTGGCGCCCTCCATCGGTGCCGGCTTCGCGGCGACGATCGGGCTGCCCGTGGTCTCGGGCCTGTTGCTGGTCACCCTGGTGGGCATCCCGCTGGGCCTCTCGGGCCTCTTCGCCATGGCGCCGCTGCTGCTGGTGGGCTACGTGGCCGGGGCACTGTTCCTGGGCAGCCTCATCGTGCAGGACCGCGTGGGCCCGTTGCTGGCGTTCTGCCTGGGCTGGCTGCTGCTGCGCCTGATCGGCGTGGTGCCGTTCGTGGGCGGGCTGGTCACCTTCGCCGCCACCGTCTACGGCCTCGGCGCCGTGCTGGTGGCGACGTGGCGGATGACCCGCCCGGCCCCCGAGCCGCGGGCCGAGGGCCCGGCGTCACCAACATCCCCCACCGAGCCCGAGCGGGTGCTGGTGGCGGCCGGCGGCGGCGCCGGTGACGTGGCCGCGAGCAGCGCTCCGACCTCGAGCCCGGACCCGGGCCACGGCCAGCACGACCGCGGCGGTGGTGTCGGTGGCGGCGGCGGGGGCGGATTCGGTGCTCGCGAAGACGGCGGCGGCGGGGGCGACGCCCGTGGCGACGCTGACGACCGCGACGGCGGCGACGCCGGCGGCGGCGACAGCGGCGGGGTGGACGACGACGGCGGCGACAGCGGCGGCGATGGAGGGGGCGACAACGGCGGCGACAACGGCGGCGACAACGGCGGCGACAACGGCGGCGACAACGGCGGCGACAACGGCGGCGACAACGGCGACGACAACGGCGACAGCGGCGACAGCGGCGGCGACAGCGGCGGCGACAGCGGCGGCGACAGCGGCGGCGACTGAGCCCCGCTCGGCGGGTCGGTGGTCGGCGGCGACCGAGCGCCGCCCGGCGGGTCGGTAGGCGCCGGCGACCGAGGCCGCCCGACGGGTGGGTGGCGCCGCCGCCGCCCGGTCAACGAGCCGCCGCCCGCCGCGCCGTCCCCCCGCTCGGTGCCCAACGGCCCCGCCGCCACCAGACCCGAGGCATTGGTGAGCGACGAGCGCGTCCTGTGCCCTGCGGAATGAGGGCGGCGCACCCCTGAGCGCCGCGCACCCCTGGGCGCCGCTCGAGCGGCGTGGCGTCAGACGGCGGCGGTGAGGCCGAGGGGGCCGCGCCAGTCGGCGGCGTAGGCGTCGGCGGCCTGGCTCGGGGTGAGGCGCAGAGTGGCCTCGGGCACGAGGTCGACGATGTCGCGCTGCTCCGCGTAGTGGTGGGCCGCCGCCGCGAACCGCTCCCGGCGCAGGTCGACCAGCGCCGGGTCGGGCGACTCGTCGAGGAACCCCCAGATGGTGAAGGCCAGCGTCAGGTCGTGGATGACGGGGGCCCGGCCGAACAGGGAGGCCCGCTTGAGGGCCACGCCCATCACGCCGGCCACCACGTCGGCCTCGTGCTCGCCCTCCTGCAACACCAGCCGGTCGGAGAACCGCTCGGCCAGCAGCAGCACGTAGCCCTGGTCGGGCCCCTGGTTGCCGTAGAACGTGCCCCGGGGCTGGCCCGCCCCCAGGTTGGCTGCCGGGTGCTCGATCCACGGATCGTGCTGCCACGGCGGCGACTCGTACACCCGCTCGGTGGGGCGTGCGCTCTTCGGGACGTACTCGGGGGCACCCATCGCCGGTGATCCTACGAGGTACGACACCCGCCACCCAGCCCACACGCCGAATCTGCGAACTGGCGCCCGATCTCGTCGCCCAAGCAACCGAATCAGGCGCCAGTTGGGGAGGCCCCTGGAGCTGGCGCCCGATCTCGTCGCCCCAACGACAGGATCAGGCGCCAGTTCGAACGAGGTCCGACGACTCGATCAGGGTTCGACCGAGCCGCCCTTGAGCAGGCCGAAGATCACCGAGTCGGCCAGCGCCTGCCACGACGCCTCGATCACGTTCTCGGACACGCCGATGGTCGACCACGAGCGGTCACCGTCGGTCGAGTCGATCAGCACCCGGGTGACGGCGCCGGTGCCCTTGGCGGTGTCGAGCACCCGCACCTTGAAGTCGGTGAGGTGCACCGACGCCAGCGCGGGATGGGCCTCGCCGATCGCCTTGCGCAGGGCCTGGTCGAGGGCGTTGACCGGCCCGTTGCCCTCGGCGGTCTCGATCACCCGCTCGTCGCCGATCTTCACCTTCACGGTGGCCTCGGTGACCACGTCGGCGCCCACCCGGCCGGTGCTGCCCGACGAGGGTGCCCGGTGCTCGACGGTGACCCGGAACGACTCGAGCTCGAAGAACGACTGCGTCCAGCCGGAGACGTCGCGCATCAACAGCTCGAGGGAGCCGTCGGCGGCCTCGAAGTGGAAGCCTTCGTGCTCGAGGGTCTTCAGCTGCTCGACCACGTCGGCGAGCTCCTTGCCGTCGAGCTCGAGGCCGATCTCCTTGGCCTTGAGCTCTAGCGTGGACTTGCCGGCCAGCTCGGACACCACGAATCGGGTGCCGTTGCCCACCGAGTCGGGCAGCACGTGCTCGTAGGCGTCGGAGCGGCGGGCGATGGCGCTGACGTGCAGGCCGGCCTTGTGGGCGAACGCCGACGACCCCACGTACGGCTGCTGGGGGTCGGGACTGATGTTCACCAGCTCGGCCACGTGGTGCGAGACCGCCGTCAGCCGCTCGAGCCGTTCGGCGGGGATGGTGTCGACGCCCATCTTCAGGCTGAGGTTGGGGATGATCGTGCTGAGGTTGCAGTTGCCCGTGCGCTCGCCGTAGCCGTTGATGGTGCCCTGCACCTGGGTGGCGCCACCGCGTACCCCGGCGAGGGCGTTGGCCACGCCACACCCGGTGTCGTCGTGCAGGTGCACGCCCACGGGGGTGTCGAGGTAGTCGACCACCTCGCCGACGATCCGCTCGACCTCGAACGGGAGCGACCCGCCGTTGGTGTCGCACAGCACCACGCTCTCGGCGCCCGCCACCGCGGCGGCCTCGACCACCCGCAGGCTGAACTCGGCGTTGCGCTTGTAGCCGTCGAAGAAGTGCTCGGCGTCGAAGAACACCCGCAGGCCGGCGGCCACGAGGAACTCCACCGAGTCGGCCACCATGGCCACGCCCTCGTCCAGCGAGGTCCGCAGCGCCTCGGTGACGTGGTAGTCCCAGCACTTGCCGACGATGCACACGGCCGAGGTGTTGGCCTTCACCAGGTGGGCCAGGGTCGGGTCGTCGTCCACCTTGCCCTTCACCCGGCGGGTCGAGCCGAACGCCACCAGGGTGGCGAAGTCCAGGTCGAGCTCGGCGGGTGCCCGCTGGAAGAACTCGTCGTCCTTGGGGTTGGCCCCCGGCCAGCCTCCCTCGATGAAGTGGACGCCCAGGTGGTCGAGCTGCTCGGCGATGCGCAGCTTGTCGTCGACGGTGAGCGAGATGCCCTCGAGCTGGCTGCCGTCGCGCAGCGTGGTGTCGTAGATGTCGACGTGTCGCTTCGTGCCTCCTTCGTCGGCACCCCTTCGGGATCTGGACTCTGTCGGCGTCGCTGCTCCGGTCCGATCCGCAGCCTCGAGAAACCGGGCCGGATCAGCGCGGTCCGTGCCGGGACTATTCGTTGACATGGTCCAGCCAGTCCTTGTACCGGTCGTCCTCGCCGCGCACCGCCGCGAAGTACGCGTCCTGCAGCGCGCGGGTGATGGGGCCGGGCTCGCCCAGGTCGCGGTCGTCCACCGACCGGATCGGCACGATCTCGGCCGCGGTGCCCGACAGGAACGCCTCGTCGGCGGTGTAGAGGTCGCTGCGCAGCAGGTGCTGCACGTGGTAGTCGAACCCCAGGTCACCGGCGATGGTGCGGATGGAGTCCTGGGTGATGCCCTCGAGGGCACCGGCCGACACCGGCGGCGTGTAGATGGTGCCGCCGCGCACCATGAAGATGTTCTCGCCCGTGCACTCGCTCACGTGGCCGCTCGGCGACAGCAGGATGGCCTCGTCGTAGCCGGCCTTGAGGGCCTCGACCTTCGCCATCGACGAGTTGATGTACATGCCGGTGCCCTTGGCCGCCGGGGGCAGGCTGTTCGGGTCGTGGCGCTTCCACGAGCTCACCTTCAGGCGCACGCCGTTCTTCAGCCCGTCGTCGCCCAGGTAGGTGCCCCAGGGCCACGCCGCGATCGACACGTTCACCGTGCACGGCAGGGGGTTCAGGCCCATCTCGCCGTAGCCGAGGTAGGCGATGGGGCGGATGTAGCAGGAGTCGAGCTCGTTCACCGCCACCAGCTCGCGTGTGGCCGCCACCAGCTCGTCGACCGAGTAGGGGATGTCGATCATGAAGATCTTGGCGCTGTTGAACAGCCGCTCGATGTGGTCGCGCAGCCGGAAGACCGCCGCGCCCCGATCGGTGTGATACGCCCGGACACCCTCGAACACGCCGCACCCGTAGTGCAGCGTGTGGGTGAGGATGTGGATGTTGGCGTCGTCCCAGTCGACGAGCTCGCCGTCCATCCAGATCTTCTCGACCTTCTCGATTGGCATGCCTACACCCTTTCCGCGATCGCGTCGCCCACGTCGCTGGTTGATCCTCCGAGCGCCGACGGGTCGGCGCACGCCTTGCGGACACGGGCGGCGGCATCGGCCTCGCCCAGGAACTCCAGCATCATCGCAGCCGACAGCACCGCCGCGACGGGGTTGGCCGTGCCCGTGCCCGCGATGTCGGGCGCGGAGCCGTGCACCGGCTCGAACATGGACGGCCCGGTGCGGTCGGGGTTGAGGTTGGCCGAGGCCGCGAAGCCGATGCCGCCCGACACCGCGCCGCCGAGGTCGGTGAGGATGTCGCCGAACAGGTTGTCGGTGACGATCACGTCGTAGCGCTGAGGTGACTCCACGAAGTAGATGCACGCCGCATCGACGTGGTTGTAGGCGGTCTCGACCTCGGGGAACTCGGCGGCCACCTCGTCGAACGTCCGCTGCCACAGGTCGCCGGCGAAGGTGAGCACGTTGGTCTTGTGCACCAGCGTGAGGTGGTGGGCGTCACGCCCCTGGGCCAGGTCGAAGGCGTAGCGCACCGCACGTTCGACCCCCATGCGGGTGTTCACCGACCCCTGGGTGGCCACCTCGTGGGGCGTCCCCTTGCGCAGGAAGCCCCCCTCGCCGGCGTAGGTGCCCTCGGTGTTCTCGCGCACCACCAACATGTCCACGCCGTTCTGGGGCGCCAGGAACGGCCGCAGGTTGACGTAGAGGTCGAGCCCGAAGCGCATCTTGAGCAGCAGGCCCCGCTCGATCACTCCGGGCGGCACGCCGGGTGTGCCCACCGCGCCGACCAGCAGGGCGTCGAGGCCGCGCCACTCCTCGAGCACCTCGTCGGGCAGCACCACGCCGTCGCGCAGGTACCGCTCGCCGCCGAGGTCGTAGTCGACGGTGTCGAGGGACACGCCGGCGGCGGCCACGACCTTGAGGGCCTCCGCGGTGACCTCGGGGCCGATGCCGTCGCCGCCGATGACGCCGACGCGGTGGGTGGTGCTGCTCATGGGATCGAACCGCTCCTGTTGCTGGACGACGGAACCTGCTGGGAGAAAACGAAGAAACCGCCCACCGGGGTGGACGGTCAGGAGCGCACGCCGGGGGTCGGCGTGCGCTAGGGAATGATGATGACGGTGGCGAGGTGACCGGGCATCGCCTCCTAGTGTCGGGCCTCGACGACCGAACGTCAACCCGTGCGCGGGCGTTCCGTCACCCGGGTGCCGTCGGTAGCCTTTGGCGATGGCAACGCACTACCTGTCGCAGGCGGCCTACGACCGCCTCGCCGCCGAGCACGAGTACCTCACCACCGAGTGGCGGATCGACATCGCCCGCAAGATCGAGGTGGCCCGCGAGATGGGCGACCTGAAGGAGAACGGCGACTACCACGCGGCCAAGGAGGAGCAGGGCAAGACCGAGGCTCGCATCCGCCACCTGGCCGCGCTGATGGAGGTGGCCGAGATCGTCGACGACAGCGAGGTCAGCGACGTGGTCACGGGCGGGTCGGTGGTGTCGATCGTCTACGACGACGACGAGGACCCCGAGAAGTACCTGATCGGGTCCATCGAGGAGCGACGCGACGACGTCGAGGTGATGTCGCCCAACTCCCCCTTGGGCGAGGCGCTCATGGGCGCCAAGATCGGCGACGAGGTCAGCTACGAGGCACCCGGCGGGACGCTCACGGTCACCATCGTGGACATCGAGGGCTGAGCCACGGGCGCCACGGTCGACGGCTCGTCGTCAGGGGCGCGCACCTCGACATCGGGGGCGCAGGCCTCCTCCGCGGCGGCGCGCCCTTCGCCGTCGTCCGCCGCCGCTCCCCCGCTGCCACCCGGGCGCACCCTCGAGCTGCCCGGCCGTGGCACCACCTTCATCCGCCACGCTGACGGGCCCGTGGGTGCACCCACCCTGCTGCTGCTGCACGGCTGGACGGCCAGCGCCGACCTGAACTGGTTCCCCGAGTACGGGCCGCTCCGCCGGCACTACTCGGTGGTGGCCATCGACCATCGGGGGCACGGGCGGGGCATCCGCTCGGCCGACCGCTTCCGGCTGGCCGACTGCGCCGACGACGCCGCCGCCGCGTGCGCGGCGTTGGGCATCGACCGGGTGATCGCGGTCGGCTACTCGATGGGCGGGCCCATCGCCCAGCTGCTGTGGCACCGCCACCACGACCTGGTCGAGGGCCTGGTGTTCTGCGCCACGGCCCGCAACTTCCGGGGCAAGCCCGCGGAGAAGCTCACCTTCCGGGCCCTCGGCGGCCTCTCCGTGCTGGCCCGGGGCACGCCCGACTCGTGGCGCCGAAAGGCCGCGCTGCGGGTGCTGGCCGGCCGCACCGGCGAGGGCACCTACGGCGACTGGGCGCTGGCGCAGTATCGCCGGGGCGAGCCCCACACGATCATCGAGGCGGGCGCCGCGCTCGGCCGCTACAGCTCGCACGAGTGGATCCACCGGGTCGACGTGCCCACCGCCGTGGTGGTCACCGAGCTCGACCAGGTGGTGCCGCCCCGCCGCCAGCGCAAGCTCGCCGAGGCGATCCCCGGCGCCACGGTCCACCCGGTGGCCGGCGACCACATCTGCTGCGTGCAGCGTCCCGACCGGTTCGTCCCCGTGCTCCTCGAGGCGTGCGCCGACGTGGCCGCCCGAGTCGCCGACGACGCCTGACTGCGGACGACGCCTGACTGCGCCTGACTGCGCCCTGACGGCGCAGCGGTCACCGCCGGGTGACCACCATCCGGACGGCGTCCTCTCGCGCGGCGCTCGCCGCGCTCGCGACGGTCACGAGGCGCCTCGTCGTGGCCCCGGCGGGGGCCGACCGCCGGGGCGTCACGGTCACCCGGAGGTGCGCGACGTCACCGGGGAACCGGTCCTCGAGACGGAACGTCCCGTCCACGACGTCGGCGGTGACGTCCGCACCGCGCGGCCCGCCCCGCTGGTAGGTGACCCGGAAGCGCCCGTTGCTGCCCTGGCCCCGCACCACCAGGTCGTCGACCGCCGAGCCGTCGTTCTCGATCCGCACGTAGAACGACACCGCGTGTCCCGGTGCGACGGTCGCACCCGCGGTCTGGCCGGTGCCGTCGGTGCCATGGACGGCGTCACCCCGGTACGGGTGACCGATGCGCTGGACGAGCGCGTCGGGCCGCTGCTCACCGAGGGGACCGGCGGCGGCGCAGGTCGCGACGAAGAGCTCGAGGTTGCCGGTGGGGTTCGTTCCGCCGATGGAGTCGCGGTCGGACCCGAGCACCCGCCGGCCGTCCGCGCTGATGGCCGCGCCGGGGCTGAAGCTCACGCCGAAACCGAGCACGACCAGCTGCGCGTCGGACCGGTCGAACAGCCGGATGTCCGAGTCGGGGAATCGCCCGGCGAACCACACCACGCGGTCGCCGGCGCCGTCGATGTCGACGCCCACGGGGAGGGGCTCGCCGTCGGGTGACACGCGTTCACCGGCTCCGGCATCGAAGACCCAGACCTCGTCGTCGGTCACCTGATCCACGGGGTTCCCCACCGCGGCGATCGTCGACCCGTCGTCGTCGACCTCGAGCTCGGGCCACGAGCCGCCGGCCTGCACGACCGACGGGTCGCCGCCGAGCGGCGCCGTGAGGATCGTGTCCTGGCCACCCGACGACTCGGCCCACACCACGGTGCTCGCGTCGCCGCTGAGGTGGTGCTGGTCGGCGTCGGTGTCCGCCCCGACGGCACGCGTGACCGTGCCTCCTGTCGGGGGCACCACCCACAGCTCGGAGCGCAGCGGGTTCGTGTGCGATCCGTCCAGGTTCTGGTTCGAGGCGAACAGCACCAACGAGCCGTCCGCCGAGACCTCGGGACCGAAGGCGTCGACCTTGGTGAGCGTCGTGGTGCCGCTGGCCACGTCGTAGGCCTGGATGCGTGAGATCGGGGCCGTGTCGTTGCCGGCAGTGACGGTCGCGTACACGACCGTGGTGCCGTCGGCGGTCATCGAGAGGTCCTGGGTGCGAACCGAGACGTCACCGTGCGTGACCGCGATGAGGGTCCCCGCCGTCAGGTCGCTCAGCCACACCTCACGCGAGCCGTCGGGGTTCGACCCGTCGTGGTCCCGCTCGGAGATGAACGCGACACGGTCGCCGTCGCCGTCGATGGCGAACTCGAGCGCGGCCAGGCCGCCCAGGTTCGTGTCGGGGATGGCCAGCGAGACGGGGCAGACAGGGGTCGCTTCCCCCGCGCTCGCCGCCCCCCCTCCGACCGGCGTCGACCCCAGAGCACCCAGCACGGCGAACACCGCGAGCACCGTCGCCCGCGGATGCCGCCGTGCCATGCCCGTCAGCCTGTCACGGTGAGTTGCACGGGTCGATCGAGGACCTGCTCGAGCAGGGCCTTGTTCTCGCCGGCGGTGTAGAGCTCGAGCGAGAGGTCGGCGTCGCCGTTCGCCGTCACCTCGAGGGTGACGGCATCCCTTTCCCCGTCCCCGTACCCGTCCCCGTCCGGCACCCGGTGCACCGATGCCACCAGGCCTGCGTGGGTGCGGTCGAGGGCGATGGCCACCCGCAGCATCGCCGCCAGCGCGCGCACCACGTCCTGGTCGGCCGGCTTCAGCCGCGCGAAATCGGGGTGCTTCGGCTTCGGCGCGCTCTTGCGGTGGTACCGGGCGGTCTGGGCGATGATCTCGATCTCGCGGTCGGTGAAGCCGGTGAGGTGCTCGGAGTTGCGGATCACGTAGTACGAGTGCTTGTGGTGCTGCGCGTGCGACACGAACAGGCCCACGTTGCACAGCAGCGCCGCCGCCTCCAGGTACTCGCGGGTGTCGTCGGGCAGCTGGTGGCGGTCGTGGGTGGCGTCGAACAACGCCAGCGCCAGCGCGGCCACCCGGTTCGAGTGCTCGGGGTCGTCGTCCATGAGCGCGGCCAGGTGGTCGACGCTGCGCCGGCGCAGGTCGCTCAGGTGGTGGAGCGATCGGCCCCGTGAGCGCTGCAGGGTGTCGAGCAGGACGCCTTCGCGGAGGGCGAAGTCGGACACCAGCACCTCGGTGACACCGAACTCCAGGAGCACCTGTTCGAGGATGATGGCGCCCCCCAGGATGATGTCGGCCCGCGAGGCGTCGAGGCCCGGGATGCGCCGGCGTTCGGCCAGGGTGGGCGCGGCCGCCAGCTGGGCCACCACGTCCTCGAGCTCGGCGGCGGCGAACGAGAAGTTGTTGAAGGTCTGCGGCGCCGCGTCACCGCGCGCGGCGCTGACCATCGCGGCGACCGCCTGGATCGTGCCGGAACTGCCCACGGCCACGTCGAAGCCGAGGCGGTTCACCTCGCGGGCGAACGACACCAACGCCGAGCGGACGTAGCGCCGGCACTTGTCGACCGCGGCGGGCTCGACCGTCCGGGCGTCGAAGAACCGTCGGGTCATGCGGATGGCGCCGAGCTTGAGGCTGCGGGCGGCCAGGACGTCCCCTCGCTCGCCGACCAGCACCTCGGTGCTGCCACCCCCGATGTCGACCAGCAGCGAGCGCTGGTCGAACACCGGCACGGCCTGCAGCACGCCCAGGTGGATGAGCCGGGCCTCCTCGAAGCCCGAGATCACCTCGACGTCGATGCCCGCCTCCTCCCATGCCCGGCGCAGGAACACCGCGCTGTTCTGCGCCTCGCGCACCGCGCTGGTGGCCACTGCCCGCACGGGCGCTCCGGCCACGTCGGCCACCTGGCGGAACCGGCGGAGCGCGGCGATGGCCCGGTCGACCGCCGCCGGGGTGAGGCGCTTCATCTCGCCCTGGCCCGACCCGAGCCGGACCGCCTCCTTCTCCCGGCCGACCACCTCGAAGCGACCGCTCTCGTCGGCGCGGGCGACCACCAGGTGGACCGAGTTGGTGCCGATGTCGATGGCCGCCAGGACCTGCGCCGGGGACTCGGTCATCGCCGACCGGTCGGGCCGGTCATCGCAGCCCCGCGACGCGTTCGATGGTGGCGGCGGCCGCCGCCACCGCGTCGCCGTAGCGGCGGCCGGGATCGGTGCCGGTGCGCTCGAGGGGACCCGACACGCTGACCGCGGCCACCACCCGACCGTCGGCCGCCCGCACCGGTGCGCTGACCGAGGCGACGCCGGCCTCGCGCTCGGCCACGCTGGCCACCCACGGACCGGGGTCGGCGTCGGTGAGCACGCGTCCGGCCGACCCGCGGTCGAGCGGCAGCGCGGCTCCCATGGCCACGATCGTACGCAGGCCGTGGGGTGACTCCAGCGACGCCACGCACACGCGGCGACCGCCCTCCTTGACGTACAGCTGCACGCTCTCGCCGGTCGTGTCCCGCAGCGCCGCCAGCGCCGGCAGGGCGGCGTCGGCCAGCGGCAGCTGATCGGCGGCGGCCCGACCGAGGGCGACGAGCCGCAGGCCCAGCGCGAAGCGGCCGTCGTCGGTGCGCCGCACCAACCCGTGGGCCTCCAGGGCGGTGGCCAGGCGGTGGGCGGTGGCGCGGGGAAGCCCCGTCGCCGCGGTCAGGTCGTTCAGCGACCGGGGCTGGTCCTCGAGGGTGTCGAGGACCCGAACGGCCTTGTCGAACGTGCCGACACCGCTTACACTCGTTCCCACAGAGCAAGACTATCGTCTCACTATTCGAGATACAAGAGGCCGACATGCCGCAGACCAGTGCTCCGAAGACCCTGAGCGAGAAGATCTGGGACCGCCACGTGGTCCACGCCGCCGACGGCGAGCCCGACCTGCTCTACATCGACCTGCACCTGGTGCACGAGGTCACGTCGCCGCAGGCGTTCGACGGCCTGCGCCTGGCCGGCCGCACGGTGCGCCGCCCCGACCTCACCGTCGCCACCGAGGACCACAACGTCCCCACCGCCGACATCGACCAGCCCATCGCCGACCCCATCTCGCGCAAGCAGGTCGACGTGCTGCGCGCCAACTGCGCCGAATTCGGCATCACCCTCTACCCCATGGGTGATCCCGGCCAGGGCATCGTGCACGTGATCGGGCCCGAGAAGGGCCTCACCCAGCCGGGCATGACCATCGTCTGCGGCGACAGCCACACGTCCACCCACGGCGCCTTCGGGTCGCTGGCCTTCGGGATCGGCACCAGCGAGGTCGAGCACGTCCTCGCCACCCAGACGCTGCCGCAGCAGCGCCCGGGCACGATGGCCGTCGAGGTCGACGGCGAGCTGCCCGCCGGCGTCACCGCCAAGGACATCATCCTGGCCATCATCGGCCGCATCGGCACCGGCGGCGGCATCGGCTCGATCATCGAGTACCGGGGCTCGGCCATCCGGGCCCTGTCGATGGAGGGGCGCATGACCGTGTGCAACATGTCGATCGAGGCCGGCGCCAAGGCCGGCCTGATCGCCCCCGACGACACCACCTTCGCCTACCTCGAGGGCCGGCAGTTCTCGCCGAGCGGTGCTGGGTGGGAGGCGGCGTTGGACGACTGGCGCTCGCTGCCCACCGACGACGGCGCCACCTTCGACAAGGAGGTCACCCTCGACGCCGCCTCCCTCAGCCCCTACGTGTCGTGGGGCACGAACCCCGCGCAGGTGGCCCCGCTCAGCGACGCGGTCCCCGACCCGGACAGCTTCGCCGAGCCCAGCCAACGGGAGGCCGCGGCCCGAGCGCTCGACTACATGGGGCTCACCGCGGGCACGCCGCTGCGCGAGGTGGCCGTCGACACCGTGTTCATCGGTTCGTGCACCAACTCACGGATCGAAGACCTGCGGGCCGCCGCCGCGGTGGTCGAGGGACGTCACGTCAAAGACGGTGTCCGCACCCTGGTGGTGCCCGGATCGTTCATGGTGAAGCACCAGGCCGAGGCCGAGGGCCTCGACCAGATCTTCACGGCCGCAGGCTTCGACTGGCGCGAGCCGGGCTGTTCGATGTGCCTGGCCATGAACCCCGACAAGCTCGCCCCCGGCGAACGGGCCGCATCCACCAGCAACCGCAACTTCGAAGGCCGCCAGGGCCGCGGCGGGCGCACCCACCTGGTATCGCCCGCCGTCGCCGCGGCCACGGCCATCGCCGGCACCTTCGCCACCCCCGACGACCTGGAGGCCTGATCGACATGGAAGCAGTCACCGTGGTCAGCGGCACCGCCGTCCCCCTGGACCGGTCCGACGTGGACACCGACCAGATCATCCCCAGCGACTGGCTCAAGCGGGTCGAGCGCACCGGCTTCGGCGCCGGCCTGTTCTCGGAGTGGCGCGACGACCGCGACTTCGTGATGAACCAGCCCGAGTACGCCGGCGCGTCGATCCTCGTGGCCGGCCCCAACTTCGGCACCGGCTCGTCCCGTGAGCACGCGGTATGGGCGATCATGGACTACGGCTTCCAGGCCGTGATCTCGCCCCGCTTCGCCGACATCTTCCGCAACAACTGCACCAAGAACGGCCTGGTGCCGGTGCAGGTGGACGAGACCGTCGGACGCCGCCTGCTCGAGGCGGTGCAGGCCGACCCGACCGTCGAGATCACCGTCGACGTCGACCGCCGCACCGTGTCGGTGCCCGCACTGGGGATCGAGGAGCCCTTCCCCCTCGACGACTCGACCCGCGAGCGCTTCCTCCAGGGCCTCGACGACATCGGCATCACCCTGCGTTCCGTGGGCGACATCGACTCGTACGAGTCAAGCCGCCCGGCGTACCTGCCGAGCACCGGCTGACACCGACTCCACCTCCCGCCCCAGACCCACCCCGAACCCTCGTTCCGGGACCAGAAACCGACCGGTGAGCCGGGAGATCTGTGCCCAGAACGGGGAATTCGAGGGGTCCCCGCACCCGATGATCGGGGGCGACCGCGGAACGTCCGCGCCAGACCGTCGAGAGGTGGGTGACCAGGCCGTAACCTCGGGGCGTGGACGCCGACGTGGTGGTCGTGGGGGCGGGGGTGGCCGGGCTGGTCACCGCTCGACGGGTGGCCGCGGCCGGGCGCTCGGTCGTCGTGGTCGAGGCGCGTGACCGGGTCGGCGGGCGCACGCTGAACGACGAGGTCGACGGCGTCACCGTCGAGGTGGGCGGCCAGTGGGTCGGGCCGGGCCAGGACCGCATCAACACCCTCATCGCCGAGCTCGGCCTCGTCACCCACCCCACCTACGACGAGGGCGCCGCCGTGTTCGAGCTCAACGGCACCCGCAAGGTGAGCAAGGGCGAGAACCCGCCGCTCAGCCCGCTGGCACTGGCCGAGCTGCTGCGGGCACAGCGCCAGGTGGACAAGTGGCGCGGCACCATCCCCCTCGACGCCCCGTGGGACGCGCCGGACGCCGAGCGCCTCGACGCCCAGACCTTCGACAGCTGGATCCGCCGGACGGTGCGCACACGAGATGCCCGCGCGTTCTACGACATCGTGTGCCAGGCGGTGTTCGCCACCGAGCCGCAGAACCTGTCGCTGCTGCACACGCTGTTCTACCTGGAGTCGGGCCAGGGCCTCGAGCGACTCATCGGCACCACGGGCGGCGCCCAGCAGGACCGTGTGGTGGGCGGGAGCGCGTTGATCAGCGAGACCATCGCGGGCCAGTTGGGAGCATCGGTGCACCTGTCCGAGCCGGTCCGACGCATCGACCACGGCGACGACGGCCTCACGGTCCACACCGACGCCGCCGGCTACCGGGCCCACCGAGCGGTCGTGGCCATCCCCCCGACGCTCGCCGGCCGCATCGCCTACGGGCCGGCCCTGCCCGCCGAGCGCGACCTCCTCACCCAGCGCATGCCGCATGGCTACGTGATCAAGGCGATGTTGAGCTACGAGCGGCCGTTCTGGCGCGACGCCGGGCTGAGCGGCCAGGCCGCGTCCGACGTCGGGCCCGTATCGGTCACCTTCGACAACTCGCAGCCCCACGACGAGCGGGGCGTGATGCTCGGGTTCTTCGAGGGCCGTCACGGCGTCGAGTGGGGCCGGCGCTCGGCCACCGCCCGGCGGGCCGCCTTCATCGACTGCCTCGTCCGGTACTTCGGCCCCGAGGCCGCCCACCCCACCGATTACGTGGAGCGGGACTGGTCGGCCGAGGAATGGACCCGGGGCTGCTACGGCGCTCACTGCCCGCCCGGCGTCTGGACCCAGTTCGGCAAGGCGCTGCGCCTGCCCGTCGGCCCGCTCCACTGGGCCGGCACCGAGACCGCCACCGAGTGGTGCGGCTACCTCGACGGCGCCGTCGAGTCCGGCGAGCGCGCCGCCCAGGAGGTCCTCGACGCGCTCGCCTAGGCTCCTCCTTCGTCGGAGCGCCTTCGGCATCCGGTGCCCCGGGGCGCGGCTCCGCTCCGCTGCGCCACCTCCGACAGCCCGGTTCGCGCCGCCGCTACACAGTCGCGGACCGCACCGCCGGAGCGCCTTCGGCATCCGGTGCGCCCGCGGAGCGGCTCCGCTCCGCCACCTCGAACACCCCGCTTCGCGCCCCGCTACACAGTCTCGGACCACACGTCGGAGCGCCTTCGGCATCCGGTGCGCCCGCGGCGCGGCTCCGCTGCGCCACCTCCGAAAGCCGTGGCCTGGCGGGCGCACTGTGAAGATGAGGGAACCAGGTGACCCACGGGTGACGTCGTAGGTGTGACCGACGACACGGAGGCACCCATGCGCCGCCATCTCACCCCGCTCATCACCGCACTGCTCACCGTCACACTGGTGGCCGCGGCGTGCTCGTCGGGGGACGGCGTCGAGCAGACGGCCGCGACACCCGACCTGGAGCTGGTCGCCGCCCTCCAGCCCGTCGACGACTGCGACACGCTGCTCGACCACCTGCAGTCCGAGGCCCTCGACCGCGTGGGCCCGTACGGCTTCGGCGACTACGGCCCGATCATCATGGAGGACTTCGCGGAGAGCACGGTCTCGGGGGCGACGGGCGCGGACCAGGCCGGCGCCCAGACTCCCGCCGCTCCGACCTCGCCCGTGACCACCACACCCGACGTGTCCGGCACCAACGTGCAGGAGGCCGGTGTGGACGAGCCCGACCTGGTCAAGGCCGACGGGGACCGCATCCTCGCCGTCGCCGGCGGCGAGCTGCACTGGATCGACGTCACCGGCGAGGAGCCCGTCGAGGCCGGGTCCGTGCGCCTGCCCGAGGGGTACGGCCAACAGCTGCTGGTGGCGGGCGACCGGGCCCTGGTGCTCGTGAGTGGCGACACCGGCGTGCTGCCCATGGAGGGCGGCGACGTGGCGACCGAGTCGTTCGCGCCGCCCCAGGACGCCCTGGCCACCACCATCGCCCAGGTCGACATCAGCTCGCCCGACGCCATGGCCGTCACCGACGCCCTCGAGGTGGAGGGCAGCATCGTCGACGCCCGGCTGGTCGGCGACACGGCCCGGGTCGTGGTCAGCTCGGCGCCCGAGCACCTCGACTTCGTCTACCCGAGCAACAGCACTCCCGAGGGCGAGCAGATCGCCGAGGACGCCAACCGCCGCATCATCGAGGACTCGACCATCGAGGACTGGCTACCGGCCTACCGCCAGGTCGCCGACCCCACCGGCTCCGACGAAGCGGTGGTCGACGAGGGCCAACTCGTCGCCTGCGACCGGATGAGCACCCCCGCCGAGTTCTCGGGCTTCGGGACGCTCTCGGTGCTCACCTTCGACGTGCCCGGTGCGTTGGGCACCGGCGACGCCGTGGGCGTGCTGGCCACGGGTGAGAACGTGTACGCCTCCGCCGACCACCTCTACGTGGCCACCACGAACTACCCCGAGGCGGAGGAGCCCGACCCGACCAACGACTTCCCGACGCCGCCGCCGGCGCCCACCACGGCGATCCACCGGTTCGCCATCGACGGTGACGGCCCTGCGACCTACGAGCTGTCCGGCGCGGTGCGCGGCCGCCTGCTCGACCAGTTCTCGATGTCGGAGAGCAGCGAGACACCCGGTGAGCTGCGGGTCGCCACCACCGACGACGACACCCAGGAGAGCTATGTGACCGTCCTGGCCGACGACGGCGACCAGCTCGCCCAGGTGGGCCAGGTCGGCGGCCTCGGCGAGGGTGAGCAGATCTACTCGGTGCGCTTCGTGGGCGACGTCGGCTATGTCGTCACCTTCGAGCAGACCGACCCGCTCTACACGGTCGACCTCAGCGACCCGTCGGCCCCCACCGTGGCCGGTGAGCTCGAACTGCTCGGCTACTCGGCCTACCTGCACCCCCTGGGCGGGGGGCTGCTGCTCGGCGTCGGCCAGGACGCCACTGCCGGTGGCCAGACCACCGGGACCCAGCTGTCGCTGTTCGACGTGTCCGACCCGGCCAACCCCGAGCGACTCCAGCAGGCGGCCCTACCGGGTGCCTCGTCGGCGGCCGAGTACGACCACCACGCCTTCCTCTACTGGCCCGAGACCGGCCTGGCCGTGCTGCCCGTCCAGTCCTACGGCGGCGACGTGGTGTGCGAGCCCACCGCCGGCCCCTCCCCCGACCCCGCCGCACCGACCACCACCGTTCCGTCCACCCCCGTCCCCTGCGCCCCGGCCGAGGCGTTCAACGGCGCCGTCGGCTTCCACGTCACCCGCGACGGCATCGACGAAGTCGGCCGGGTCACCCACGACGACGGCTCGTCGCTGGCCCGTTCGGTGGTGGTCGGCGACACCCTCTACACGCTCTCCGACATCAGCCTGGTGGCCAGCGACCTCACCACCTTGGCCCCCGAAGCGACACTGGCGCTGTCGTGACCCGGCGACCGTGGGGCGGTCCGGCCCGATCCACCCGGCCGGCGGCTGAGCCGACGATGGAGAGCCTCGCCACCGGGCGCCGACACCTCCTCCACCCTCGACGGTGCACCGCTCTGCTCGCCGGGTCAGGCCCTGCTCGTGACGAACCTCACCGTGTCGCGGCGGCTGGTGTCCGCGGCGGACTTGGCGAGGAGGGTGCCGGTGATGCTCGAGCCGCGGGGCGCGCCCGCGAGCGCCGTGACCTGGACCTTCACGGTGAACGTGGCGCCGGCATCGAGCATCGGCGTGGTGAAGGTGCCGTCGGTGATCGCGTTGGTGACGCCGTTGCCTCGGCTCGTGTACTTGATGCGGTAGCGGGAGTCGCCGGAGGTCCCCCGCAGGCGCATGGCGTCGGGCATGGGGCTCTCGTTCTCGATCGACACGAAGTAGGTGGCCGTGGCCCCGGCGACCACGGAACCGCGTCGGGTCTGGCGCTGGCCGGTGGTGTTGTAGACGTCGTCGCCCTTGAGCGTGCCGGTCGGGCCCAGCTTGATCCGTCCGTCGGGTTGGCGGGGTGGACCGAACTTCTGCACGCGGTCGTTGTCGAAGTCCGTGACGAAGATGGCGCCGTCGACACCAGCGGCCACTCCCTGGGGTGAACGGAATTGGCCGTCACCGGTGCCCTGGCCCCCCCACTCGGTCAGCAGCGTTCCGGCCGGCGTGAAGATCTGCACCATCTGGCTGTCGCGCCCGACGACGAGCACGTTCCCGAGGGGATCGACGGTCACGCCGTACGGGTTGCTGTGCTCACCGGTGCTCCACTGGTCGAGGTAGGTGCCATCCGCTGAGAACTTCTGGACCCGGTGGTTGCCGCTGTCGGTGACGTAGACGTTGCCGTCCGCGTCGACCGCCACCTCACGCGGGTACTGGAACTCGCCGTCGCCGCTCCCCGGTGTTCCCCACCCGGCGAGGTAGGTGCCGGTGTCGCTGAAGACCTGGATCCGGTGGTTGTAGGTATCGGCCACGAAGACATGACCGTCGCCGTCGACCTCGACGCCGTCAGGGTAGTTGAACTGGCCGTTCCCGGAACCGAGCGAGCCCCACTGGGTCAGGTACGTTCCGTCGGCGGTGAACTTCTGCACCCGTTGGTTGCTCTGATCGGCCACGTACACGTTGCCGTCACCGTCGACGGCCACGCCGCCCGCGAAGTCGAACTGCCCGTTCCCGGACCCACCGGTGCCCCACTGCGTCAAGTAGGTGCCGTCCTCGGTGAAGCGCTGCACGCGGTCGTTCTCCCGGTCGACCACGTAGACGTTGCCCTCGGGGTCGACCGCCACGGCGAACGGTCCGTGGAATTGGCCGTCACCGCTACCGATGGTCCCCCACTGCGAGACGTACGACGGCGGAGACAGTGCCGCGGCGGGACCACTCCCTGCCGCCACGGCGAGCGTCGATGCCATCAATGCCAGAACGAGGATCCGAGCCACTGCCGTCGAGAACCTGGTCATCGTCGTCATGGCACGAACGTCGCGCTGTGCCATCGAGGCTGATAGAGGCGAACGACCCCACGAAGGTCAGCGCCGGCGGTGGCGCGGCCGCCGATCGGGCGAGCGGATGAGGCGGCGCGGCCAACGAGCGCCCGCCGAACGGTCGACGCGTCCGACGACCGCGCCTCGACGGGTCGGAGGACCAGGGGAGACCCCAGGGACCTGGATGCGACCGCGACCGAGGGTTCGCTGGCATGGTGGGTGCCATGGTGGAACAGACGGTCCTCGTCACAGGGGCGACGGGCTACATCGGGGGACGACTGGTGCCCGAGCTGCTCGCGGCCGGCCACTCGGTGCGCTGCCTGGCGCGCACCCCGTCGAAGCTGGACGACCTGGCCTGGCGCGACGAGGTGGAGGTCGTGCGGGGCGACGTCACCGACGCCGCCTCGCTGGCCGAGGCCCTCGCCGGCATCGACGCCGCCTACTTCCTGGTGCACTCGATGGGTGGCGCCCCTGACTTCGCGGCCCGCGACCGGCTCGCCGCGGAGACCTTCCGCGACGCGGCGGCGAAGGCCGGCGTGCGCCGGATCGTCTATCTCGGCGGCCTGGGTGACGACGGGCCGGGCCTCTCCTCGCACCTCGACAGCCGCCACGAGGTGGGCCAGGTGCTGGCCGCCGGCCCCGTGCCGGTCACCGAACTGCGGGCCGCCGTGATCATCGGGTCGGGCAGCGCCTCGTTCGAGATGTTGCGCAACCTGGTCGAGGTGCTGCCGGCCATGGTCACGCCCCGGTGGGTGACGACCCGCTGCCAGCCGGTGGCCATCCGGGACATGCTCCACTACCTCGTCGCCGCGATCGACGAGCCCGACGCCGCCGGCCGCGTGCTCGAGGTGGGCGGGCCCGACGTGCTCACCTACCTCGACATGATGCGGGTCTACGCCGAGATCGCGGGCCTGCCGAAGCGCCTGGTGGTGCAGGTCCCGGTGCTGACCCCGCGACTGTCGTCGCACTGGATCGGGCTGGTCACCCCGTTGCCGGCCGGGCTGGCCAAGCCCCTGGTGGAGAGCCTGAGCACCGAGGTGGTCGTGCACGACCACACCATCGACCGTGTCCTGCCCCACGAGTGCCTGCCCTTCCGCGAGGCGGTGGCCCTGGCCCTCCAGCGGGTCGAGCACCTGGAGGTGGCCACCCGCTGGTCGGGCGCCGACCTGCCCGGCTCGTCGCCGGCCGACCCCCTCCCGTCCGATCCCGACTGGGCCGGTGGGACGATGTTCGCCGACGTGCAGGCGGCCGACACCGCGGCGTCCCCCGCCGCCGTGTTCCGCACGGTCAGCGGCATCGGAGGCCGGCGGGGCTGGTACGTGGCCAACTGGCTCTGGTCGATCCGAGGGTGGTTGGACCGGGCCGTCGGCGGCATCGGCCTGCGGCGGGGGCGACGCCACCCCGACGACCTACGGGTGGGCGACGCCCTCGACTTCTGGCGGGTCGAGGCCTACGAGCCACCCACCCTGCTCCGCCTCCGCGCCGAGATGCGCCTGCCCGGCGAGGCCTGGCTCGAGTGGCGCATCGAGGCGCACGACGCCGACGACCCGGGTGCGGGCTGCACCCTCCACCAGCGGGCCCTGTTCCACCCCCGGGGCCTGTGGGGCCGGCTGTACTGGTACAGCGTGCTGCCCTTCCACGCCCTGATCTTCGGCCGCCTCTGCCACGCCCTCGCCGACGCCGCCGCGGCGAACGCCGGCGCCGCTCGCGTGACCCGAACTGGCGCCTGATTCGACAGCCAGGACCACCGAATCGGGCGCCAGAAGCGGCACCTGCTCGAACTGGCGCCCGATTCGACGGCCGGGGCGACCGAATCGGGCGCCAGTTCCCTGTGGGAAGGGCGCGGAGACGGGTCGATGGGGCGATGCCGCGAGTGCGGACTTCCACCTCCGAGATCGTGCGATGGCGGTGTCAGTCGCCGAGGCGGGCGTGGATCCAGGCGGGGACGTCGGCGCGGAGCTGGGCGTTGGCCTCGGTCATGAGGTGGCCGGCGCCGGCGCAGACCCGGAGCTCACCGCCCCCGCCGGCGTGCTCGGCCACGAGCTCCGAGCAGGCCAGGGGCAACAGCTCGTCGCGGTCCCCGTGGAACGCGAGCAGGGGTCCCGAGAGCTGGTCGACCACCTCGCAGCCGGCGGACTGGGTGGCGAAGGTGACCACGCCGGCGCACAGCTCGCCGAGCGCGACCCCGGCCCGCACCGCCACTGCGCCGCCGAAGCTGTGGCCGCCGGTCACGGCCCGTCGGGCGCCCGAGCGCGACGCGAGATCTATGGCCGCGAGGAGATCGTGGGTGCAGCGGTCGAGGTCGTTGGGCGTGCGCCACCCGACGCGCAGCACACCGATGCCGCTACCGGGAGCACCGAGCTCACCGCCGAGCCAGTGATAGAAGCCGTCGGCCGGACCGAGCAGGCCACCCATGGCCCCGCCGCCCAGGACGACGACCGACTCGGCATCGCGGTCGCCGTGCCACAGCAGCGTCAGCAGCCCCCGGAGCGTGAAGATCTCGAGGTGGCGCAGGCCAGGACCGACGGCGACCTCCTGTCGCCCGATGGCCTCGAGCCCCTCCAGCGGTCCCACCCCGCCGACGCTACCCGGCAGGCCCGGAGCGCCGGCCGGCGGCACCGAAGGTCGCGCTCGCCGGCGACCGCACAGACGCCCGCAACGACCGAGCGCGGCAGGGTCAGCGGTTGTCGCCGCGTGCGAGGGGCCGCCCGGGCCCCCGGGCCCGCCGGCCCGCGGGGCCGGGCGAAGGGGCGGCCACCCCCGCGCGGGTCTCGCCCCGCTCGCGGATGCGGACCACCTTGTTGACCGCGTTGAGGAAGGCCCGGGCCGACGCCTCGACCACGTCGGTCGACACGCCCCGGCCCGACACGGTCACGCCGTCGGACTCGAGCTGGATGATCACGTCGCCGAGGGCGTCGACGCCGCCGGTCACCGACGACACGTTGAAGTCGGTGAGCGTGCCCTCCACACCGGTCGCCGCCTTGATGGCCTGGCAGGCGGCGTCGATCATGCCGTCGCCCTCGGCGGTGGCCTCGGTCTTCTCGCCGTCCCGGACCAGCACCACCGACGAGCTGGCGGGGCCGACGTTGCTGCCCCGGAACTCGATCGAGCTCAGCTCGAACGCCCGCCCCACGTGGCCGCCGAGCTCCTCGGCCACGATGGCCTCGAGGTCGGCGTCGGTGAGCTGGATCTTGCGGTCGGCCAGTTCCTTGAACCGGGCGAAGGCGGCGTTCAGCGCGTCGCCCTGGATGGTGATGCCCATCTTCTCCAGGGTGTCGGCGAAGGCGTGGCGGCCCGAGTGCTTGCCCAGCACGATCTGGGTCTCGCCCTGGCCGACGGCCGAGGGGTCCATGATCTCGTAGGTGCTGGCGTCCTCGAGCATGCCGTGCTGGTGGATGCCGGCCTCGTGGGCGAAGGCGTTGCGCCCCACGACCGCCTTGTTGTACTGCACCGGGTACCCGGTGAGGCGGCTGACCAGACGACTGGTCTTGGCCAGCTCCTCGGCCTTCACGTTGGTGTCGAGCAAGGTGCCGTCGGGCAGGGCGAAGTAGTCCGACCGGGTGCGGATGGCCATCACCACCTCTTCGAGCGCGGCGTTGCCGGCCCGCTCACCGATGCCGTTGATGGCCACCTCGACCTGCCGGGCGCCCGCCTTCACCGCCGCCAGCGAGTTGGCCACGGCCAGGCCGAGGTCGTCGTGGCAGTGGGTGGAGATGATGTAGTCGCCGGCCACCACCTCGCGGATCTTCGCCAGGCGCGCCGCGTACTCCTCGGGGATGCCGTAGCCGACGGTGTCGGGGATGTTGAGCGTGATGGCGCCGGCGTCGACGGCCACCCGCAGCACCTCGCACATGAACTCGAAGTCCGACCGTGAAGCGTCCTCCGGGGAGAACTCCACGTCGTCGGTGTACCGGCGGGCGTGGGCGACCGCGGCGGCGGCCTCGGACTTCACCTGGTCGGGCGTCATCTTCAGCTTGTGCTTCATGTGCGTCTCGCTGGTGGCGATGAACACGTGGATGCGGCTGCGCTCGGCGTGCTGCACCGCCTCCCAGCAACGGTCGATGTCGGCCCGGGCGGTGCGGGACAGCCCGGTGATGACCGGGCCCCGCACCGACTTCGCGATGGCCTCGACGGCCTCGAAGTCTCCCTGGCTGGCGACGGGGAACCCTGCCTCCAGGTAGTCCACGCCGAGGCGCGCGAGCTGCTCGGCGATCTCGAGCTTCTCGCCCGTGTCGAGCGAGATGCCGGGCGACTGCTCACCGTCGCGCAGCGTGGTGTCGAAGATGATCACCGGTTCAGCCATGGCGTTGTTGCCTTTCTTGGTGTGGTTCGTGGTTCGGGAAAAAGAGGGTGAAAAAACAAGAAACCCCCTGGCCCGGAGGCACAGGAGGTTCGGCGAGCACCGGTATGGGGGCGCTCGCCCTACGTAAGAAGCAGGCCGGAGGTGAGGGGGCGGATCTGCATAACTCGCATGAGAGTCGCACCATACCGGCGTTTCGTCAAGGGCAGGCGCCGGTTGGGTAGCGTTGCGCCGTGGCCCGCCTCTTCCGTGTCCTGCTCAAACTGGTGATCGTGGGCGGCATCGTCGCCGTCGTGGTGAAGGTGCTGCAGAACCGCAGCCACCCCGCCCCCGTCGTCGACCGCAACGCCTACAACTCGTGGGAACCGCTCACCGACACGGCGACCGCGCCGGCATCGGGCGACGATGTCTCGACCGTCGACACCGGGGCCGGCACCTCTGCCGACGCGAAGGCGGCCGCCAGGCAGGCTGCGATCGACGAGGCCGCGGCGGCCCGGGCCGACGCCCTCGAGCAGGCCCAGGCCGCCACGGCCGAGGCGCTCGCGCAGGCCGAGAGCGCCACGGCCGAGGCGACGACCGCCGAGGCGCCCGCCGAGAAGACAACGGCGAAGAAGGCTGCCGCCAAGAAGTCGGCCGCCACGAAGGCCCCGGCGAAGAACGCCGCGGCGAAGAACGCCCCGGCCAAGAAAACCCCGGCCAAGACAGCCCCGGCCAAGAAGTCGGCTGCGAAGAAGGCCCCCGCCAAGAAGTCGGCCGCAGCGAAGGCCCCCGCCGAGCCGAGGGCCGCCGAGCCGACGGACACGGCACCGGCCGACTGAGCACCAGCCACTGCGCACCAGCCACTGCGCACCAGCCACTGCGCACCAGCCACCTGGCGCCAGTGACCGGCGCGGCAGCCATCTGACGCCAGCGGCCGGCATCGCCGCCCACTGAGCACCCGCGGCCGACGTGGCGCCGACCGAGCACCGGGCCGAGACGACGATCGCGCCGGTGCCGGCCCGTCATGGCGCCGGGCGGACCCCGGCCGACGCGGGCCTCGACGCTCAGCCCGGGCGGTTCACCGCGTGCACGCTGTCGATGCCGGGGGCGGCGCGCAACTGCTCGACCACCGGTTGCGCCACCGCTTCGGAGGTGGCCAGCACCATCATCGCCGCCGAGCCCTCGGCCGATCGGCCCAGGTGCATGTCGGCGATGTTCACGCCGGCCTCGCCGAGCGTCTGGCCCACCAGGCCGATCATGCCGGGGCGGTCGTCGTTGCGGACGATCAACATGTGGTCCGCCGGCGGGATCTCGACGGTGTGGTCGTCCACGCCGACGATGCGGGGCTGACCGTCCACGCCGCCCAGCGTGCCGGCGATGGCGTGCCCGCCGCCCCGCAGCGTGATCAGGTTGACGAAGTCCTGCGCCGCCGAGGTGGACGTCTCACGCACGTCGACGCCGCGCTCGGCCGCGATCTGGGGCGCGTTCACGTAGGACACGGGCTCCTCGGTGGCGCCTGCGAACAGGCCCTTCAGCACCGAGAGCGTGAGGATCCGGGTGTCGCTCTCGGCCAGCTTGCCCTGGTACTCCACCTCGAGGACCGAGGTGACGCCCTCGTTGAGCCCCGCGAACAGCTCGCCCAGCCGTTCGGCCAGCCCCAGGAACGGGCGCACCGTCTCGGACGCCTCGCCGGCGCTGACGTTCACCGCGAAGGGCACGAATTCGCCCGCCAGGGCCAGGGCCACCTGCTCGGCGATCGTGTCGCCGGCCTTGTCCTGCGCCTCGCGCGTGCTGGCGCCGAGGTGAGGCGTGACGACCACGGAGTCGAGCCCGAACAGGGGCGACTCGGTGGTGGGCTCCGTCGTCCACACATCGATGGCCGCGCCACCGATGTGGCCGCTCCGGATGGCCTCCGCGAGTGCCTCCTCGTCGACGATGCCGCCCCGGGCCACGTTGATCACCCGCATCCCCGACTTGGCCTTGGCCAGCAACTCCTTGCCCACCAGCCCGATCGTCTCGGGGGTCTTGGCCACGTGCAGGGTGACGAAGTCGGCGACGGCGATCAGCTCGTCCAGCTCCATGAGCTCCACGTTGAGCTGCCGGGCCCGGTCGGGCGACAGGAAGGGGTCGTAGGCCACCAGGCGCATGCCGAACGCCGACGCCCGCTGGGCCACGAGCTTGCCGATGCGACCGAGGCCGATCACGCCGAGCACCTTGTCGCTGAGCTCGATGCCCTCCCACTTGCTGCGCTCCCACCGACCTGCGACCAGCGCGGCGTGCGCCTGGGGGATGTTGCGGGCCAGCGCCAGCAGGAGCGCCACCGTGTGCTCGGCCGCGCTGAGCACGTTGGACTGCGGCGCGTTGACGACCATGACGCCCCGCTTGGTGGCGGTCTCGAGATCGACGTTGTCGAGGCCGACCCCGGCGCGGCCCACCACCAGCAGGTCCTCGCCAGCCTCGAGCACCTCGGCGGTGACCGTGGTGGCCGACCGGATGATCAGGGCGTTCGCCCCCTTGACCAGCTGGAGCAGCTCGTCGGGGGAGGGCGCCAGGGAGACGTCGACCTCGTGACCCTGGGCGCGGAGACGGTCGAGGCCGGCCTCCGCGATCTTCTCGGTGACAAGGACACGGGCCATGGCCTCATCCTGACCGTTGCCTCCCCGGGGCCGCCAACCCGTATCAGCGGTGGCGTGGCACTAGCGTTCCCCCCAATGGCGATCGACGTTGCGGTGCGGAGCGGAGCAGCCGCAACCCGGGCGGCGGGGACGGACGGGGCATGACCAGCGTCGATGCCGTCATCGTGGGGGCGGGCATGAGCGGGCTGTCCGCGGCCCACCGGCTCGGCGAGGCCGGGCTCGATGTCGTGGTGCTCGAACGTGACCGCTGGGTCGGCGGCAGGCTGGGCACGCGGCAGGTGGGCAAGGCCCGGGTCGATCATGGGGCGCAGTTCTTCACCGCCCGGAACCGGATCTTCGGCGACTGGGTCGACACGTTGCTGGCCCAGGACCTGGTCTACGAGTGGTGCCGGGGCTTCGGCGCCAACGACGGCTTTCCCCGGTTCGTGGCCCGCGGCGGCATGGGCGAGTTGGCGCGCATCCTGGCCCACGATCTCACCGTCCGGCTCGACAGCGGGGTCCGCTCGATGGGGGCAGCACCCGCGGGCGACCGCTGGCGGGTCGAGCTGGAAGCCCCCGATGGCGCCGAGGCGGAGACCATCGACGCCACCGCGGTGGTGTTGACCGCTCCGGTGCCCCAGAGCCTCGAGCTCCTGGCTGCGGGCGGCGTCACGCTGGGCCACGACGAGGCCGAGGGGCTGCCGCTCATCGACTACGAGCCCACGCTGGCGCTGGTCACCGTGCTGGACCGCGCGCCGAGCCTGCCGCGGCCGGGGGCGGTGCAGCGGGACGTGGGCGCCTTCAGCTTCGTGGCCGACAACCAGGTCAAGGGCCTGTCCGACGTCCCTGCCCTCACGCTGCACGCCAGCGCGGCGATGTCCAACACGCTGTGGACCGAGTCCGACGCCAAGGCCATCGCCACCCTGTTGTCCGCAGCCGAGGAGTTCGTGGCCGGCCGCAAGGTCGTCGAGACGAATCTCACCCGCTGGCAGTACGCCACCCCCCAGTCCGTGTGGACCAACCGGTGCTGCACCATCACCGACGAGCCGGGGCCGCTGGTGCTGGCCGGCGACGCCTTCGGCGGGCCGCGGGTGGAGGGCGCCTGGCTCTCGGGCGACGCCGCCGCGGCCAACGTCCTCAAGCGCCTCGGCGTCGAACCGGCCTGAGCGCTCGAACTCCGCCTTCTCGACGCGGTCACTCGTGGTGTGACGGGGCTAACCAGTCACCGGTGACTGGCATTTCTCCACCTCTCGCCCGTCGGCGAGATAGGGCCCACGATGGCCACTCTCAGTGGCGAGACGGGTGACGGTCACCGCCGACCGGCGGCGCACCCCTCCCTCGCGGCCGTTCGCCCAGCGGAACCCGGCTCGAGTGGCCGCCGACGTCCCAACGCAGGATGACCACCTACCGATCGGGCAGGAAGCCCGAGTTCGACGGGCTCAGGGCAGGTTGGCGACGGTGACGCGAGTGATGTCGCCGGCGGGCTCGAAGCCGAACACCTGGGCGTAGAAGGAGAGCTCGGACTCGAGGGCGGCGACGATGTTCTCGGCCCTGCGGAACCCGTGCTGCTCGCCTTCGAACAGCACGTAGGCGTAGGGCAGCCCCTTGGCCTCGAGCGCCGCCACCATCATCTCGGCCTGGTCGGGGGGGACGACCTCGTCCTCGCTGCCCTGCAGGATGATCATGGGGCTGGACAGCCCGTCGGTGTGCTCGATGGGTGAGCGCTCGCGGTAGACCGCTTCGGCCTCGGGCCACGGTCCGACGAGGCCGTCGAGGTAGCGGGACTCGAACTTGTGGGTCTCGCGGGCCAGCGCCCCCAGGTCGGCCACGCCGTAGTGGCTGGCGCCGGCGGCGAACACATCGGTGGTGGTCAACGCCTGCAGCGTCGTGTAGCCACCGGCACTGCCACCCCGGATGCAAAGGCGGTCCGGGTCGGCGTCGCCCCGATCGGCCAGGAACCGCGCCGCAGCCACGCAGTCCTGCACGTCGACGATCCCCCACGCGCCCCGCAGGCGGTCCCGGTACGCGCGGCCGTAGCCCGTGCTGCCGCCGTAGTCGACGTCGACCACGGCGAAGCCGCGACTCGTCCAGAACTGGGTGCCCAGGCTGAGCATCGGCCGCGTGGCCGCGGTGGGCCCGCCATGGCTGAGGACCAGCAGCGGCGGCTTCTCCCCCGCCGACGCCGACGCCTCCGGGTTCGTGGGCGGGTAGTACAGCGCGTGGGCGGTGCGGGCCTCGCCGTGGGGCCCGGGCGCGGTGGGGAACTCGATCGCCTCGGGCACGGAGATCCAGGCCGGGTCCAGCCCCAGGTCGCGCGGCGGACGCAGCAGCTCGTGCTCGCCCGTGCCGGGATCGACGCGCACGATGGCCGACTCCTGCGTGGGTGAGGCACCCACGAACAGGATGCGACGGCCGTCCGACACGACGCTGTCGATGCTGGTGAACGGGACGTCGTAGCCGAGCAGCGAGTCGCGTCCGTCGCGTCGGCAGGCGGCGACGATGGTGCCGTCGTCGAGGAAGGCGTAGCGCGCCATCCCGAACACCCACGGCGGCGTGCCGATCTCTCCCTCTGCCGCCACGACGGGCTCGTCCCGGCCCTGGCGGTAGACGTTCCACCACCCCGTGCGGTCGGAGACGTGGTGGAGCACCCCGTCGGGCGACCACTGGGGCTGGACGACCGACTCGCGCATGTCGGCGCCGCCCGCCACCTGCCGCGGATCGACGAGGCCGGTGGGGCCGACATCAGCCACGAGGAGGCTCGTCTCGTCCCACGGCATGTCCGGGTGGTTCCACTGCAACCAGGCCAGCCGGGTGCCGGTGGGGTCGAGGCGGGGCGAGGCGACGAAGTCGGGCCCCGCCACCAGCACCGTCGGCTCGACCGAGCCGTCACACGACAGGGCGATGATCTCGTTGACCGCCTCGCCGCCTCCGGCGGGATGGCGCTCCCGCACGCACACCAGGCCGAGGCCGTCGGGGGCCACGTCGATGTCGGCGTAGCGGTCGCCCAGGGGCACCTCGGGCTCGGCGGTGATCGCCACCGGCTCGGACGACCCGGGGTCGAGGCGGTACAGCCGCTGGTCGGCCCAGTTGGCGAAGTAGAGGACGCCGGCATGCACGGCCCAGGCGCCACCCCCGTACTCGTGCACCCGGGTGCGGGCCGCGAATCCCTCGGGGAGCACATCGCCGCCCTCGCGGACGATCTGCACCCGGCCGCCCTCCTCGGGGCGCCCCTCGCTCCACCACACCGCATCGCCGTCGACACGCACCTCGTTGAGACCCACCGCCGCCGAGATAACGGTCTCGGCGGTGATCGGCGACGCCCACGCCCCGTACGGCGCCTCCACGCGCTCGCCGCTCACGCCCACCCCTGCAAGCAGATCGTTCTGGGACCAGCAACCGACGCGTGAGCCGGGAGATCTGTACCCAGAACGAGCAGCTGATCGTTCTGGGACCAGAAACCGACCCGTGACCCGGGAGATCTGTACCCAGAACGGGCGGTCTGGGTCACGCCAGCAGGTCGGCGATGCGGCCGACGCCCTCGCCCAGGTCGTCGTCGCCGAGGGCGAACGACAGTCGGGCGTACCCAGGGGCGCCGAATGCCTCGCCAGGAACGATGGCCACCTTGGCCTCGTCGAGGATGAGGGCCGCCAGGTCGAGCGTGGTCTCGGGCCGTTGGCCGGCGATCTCGCGGCCCAGCACCCCCTCGAACGACGGGAACGCGTAGAACGCGCCCTGGGGCTCCATGCACGACACGCCGTCGATGGCGTTGAGCAGCTCGTGGATGGTGGCGCCGCGGCGGGCGAAGGCCTCGCGCATCTCGGCCACCGCCGACAGGTCTCCGGACACCGCGGTGAACGCCGCCCGCTGGCTGACGTTGGCCACGTTCGAGGTCAGGTGCGACTGCAGGTTCACCGCCAGCTTCACCATGTCGGGCGGGCCGATCAGCCACCCCACCCGCCACCCGGTCATGGCGTAGCTCTTGGCCACCCCGTTCAGCACCACGCACCGGTCGGCCAGCTCGGGCACGAGTGCCGGCATGGACGAGAACGTGTGCTCGCCGTAGGTGAGGTGCTCGTAGATCTCATCGGTGATGACCCAGATGCCCTTGTCGAGCGCCCACCGGCCGATGGCCTCGACCTCGGCCGGCGAGTAGACCGCCCCGCTCGGGTTCGAGGGGGACACGAAGATGAGCGCCTTCGTGCGGTCGGTGAAGGCGGCGTCGAGCTGGTCGATCGACACCTTGAACTCGGAGCGGACGTCGGTGGGGATCACCACCGAGCTCGCCCCGCAGAGGGCGATCGGCTCTGGGTAGGTGGTCCAGTACGGCGCCGGCAACAGCACCTCGTCACCCGGGTTGAGCAACGCCTCGCACGTCTCGTACAGCGCCTGCTTGCCGCCGTTGGTGATCACCACCTGGCTCGGCGCGACCGTGTACCCCGAGTCGCGCTCGGTCTTGGCCGCGACCGCCTCGCGGAGCTCGGGCAGGCCCGCGGCCGGCGAGTAGCGGTGGTTCCTCGGGTCGCGGCAGGCCTCGACCGCGGCCTCCACGATGTTCGCGGGCGTGGGGAAGTCGGGCTCGCCGGCGCCGAAGCCGATCACCGGCTCGCCGGCGGCCTTGAGGGCCTTGGCCTTGGCGTCGACGGCCAGCGTGGCCGACTCGGCGATGGCGCCGACCCGGGTGCTCAGTCGGACGTCTCGCGCGCTCGTGGGTGACATGGGCTCGGTCCTCGGTGGATCAGGTGGATGGTGCGACGGGCGGGCCGGTCGAATCGGATTCGCTCGTGTGCGGCCCTGCCGCGATAGTGGCACGCGATGAGCACGACGCCGCCCGAAATCACGATCCCCGCCGACCTGCTGCCCGTCGACGGCCGCTTCTGCTGCGGCCCCTCGAAGGTGCGCCAGGAGGCGGTCGACGCGCTCGCCGCCGCCGCGCCCACCTATCTGGGCACCAGCCACCGCCAGGACGGGGTGCGCTTCGTGGTCGGCGCCCTGCGCAACGGCCTGGCCGAACTGCTGCGCCTGCCCGACGGCTACGAGGTGATCCTGGGCAACGGCGGCACCACCGTGCTCTGGGACGCCCTCACCTTCGGCGTCATCGACCGCCGCAGCCAGCACCTGTCGTTCGGTGAGTTCTCCTCCAAGTTCGCCACCGCCGCGACGGCGGCCCCCCACCTGGGCGACCCGGAGGTCATCTCGTCGCCCACCGGTACCCACCCCGCGCCCGTGGCCAACCCCGACGTCGACGTCTACGCCCTCACCCACAACGAGACCTCGACCGGCGTCATGGCCCCTGTCCAGCGGCCAGAGGGCACCACGGCCGCCGACGGCCTCGTGCTGGTGGACGCCACCAGCGCCGCCGGCGGGCTGCGCTTCGACCCCGCCCAGACCGACGTCTACTACTTCGCGCCGCAGAAGTGCCTCGGGTCGGACGGCGGGCTCTGGCTGGCGGCGGTCTCCCCGGCCGCCGTCGAGCGCATCGAGTCCATCGCGGCCTCGGGCCGTTGGATCCCCGCCTCGCTCGACCTCAAGACCGCCCTCGACAACAGCCGGAAGGACCAGACCTACAACACCCCTGCGCTGGCCACGCTGTTCCTGGCCGCCGAGCAGGTGAACTGGATCAACCAGAACGGCGGGCTCGAGTTCGCCGCGTCACGCTGCGACCGCTCGGCCGAGGTCATCTACTCGTGGGCCGACGCCGGCGCCCTCACCACGCCCTATGTGACCGACCCCGACGAGCGCAGCCACGTGGTGGCCACCATCGACCTCGACGACTCGGTCGACGCCACCGCGGTCGCCGCCATCCTGCGGGCCAACGGGATCCACGACACCGAGAGCTACCGCAAGCTCGGCCGCAACCAACTCCGCGTCGCCCTCTTCCCGGCCATCGACCCCGACGACGTCGCCCGGCTCACCCGCAGCATCGACCACGTCCTGGCCGCGCTCACCGACTGAGCGGTCGGTCTGCCCGATCTGGCGCCCGATCCTGACGCCCTGACGACGGGATCAGGCGCCGGTTCGCCACACCGGGCGGCGCGAGGTCAGTTGCGGGACTCGTTCTCGGCCAACTGCGCCGCGGCGGCCTCGAGCAGGGGCGCGTAGAGGTCGGGGAAGTCCAAGAGCAGCTCGGCGAAGTCCCGGCGTTCGATCACCTCGACCTGCATGTCGGTCAGCGCCACCACGCTGGCGTTGCGGGGTTGGTCGAACAGCAGCGCGGTCTCGCCGAAGAAGGTGCCGGGGCCCCGGTGCGCGATCACCTCGCCGTCGCGGCGCACCTCGGCCTCGCCCTCGACCACCAGGAAGAACTCACGGCCCACGCCACCCTGGTGGACCAGCTCGCGGCCGGCGCCGACGTCGACGACCGTCACCAGCCCGCCGAGGGCCGCCAACTGCTTCTTCGACAGGTTGGCGAACAGGGGAATGTTGGCCAACCGCTCGTCGATCGGTGCTCTACGCATCGCCCACCTCTTCTGTGACCACGGTCACCCGACGTTAGACCGCCGCTCCCACCCCTGCCTGCGACCCCTCCGGGCTCAGGCTGCTCGGCCGACGGGCGGCGCCCGGGCACTAGAAAGGGACCATGACGACGACGGCAGAGGCTCGGGCGCAGCTGACGGGGCCCGGAGGCCCCTTCGAGGTGGTGGCCGACACCGTGAACGGTGTGCCGATGAAGGTCTACAAGTCGTCGATGGCGTCGCTGCGCGACGTCGCCGCCGCCGGCCTGGCCCGGGGCAACGACCAGCCTTTCCTGGTCTACGGCGACCTCCGCATGGGACCGGCCGAGTTCGTCGAGCGCAGCAACTCGGTGGCGAACCACCTGCACGACGACTTCGGCGTGGGCCACGGCGACCGGGTGGCGGTGCTGTCGGCCAACAACCCCGAGTGGTGCCTCGCGTTCTGGGCCACCGTGAACCTGGGTGCCATCCTCGTGGGCCTCAACGGCTGGTGGAAGACCGACGAGATCGTGTACGGCCTGCAGGACTCGGGGGCCAAGGTGCTGGTGGCCGACGGCCGGCGCTTCGAGCGCATCGCCGAGCACCTGGACGAGCTCCCCGACCTGGAGGCCGTGTTCCTCGTCGACCACGAGACCGACGACCTCGACGACGCGCGCGTGCACGAGTTCTCGGTCCTCACGGGCGACCCCACCGCGGCGCTGCCCACCACCCCGATCGACCAGGACGACCCTGCGGTGATCTTCTACACCAGCGGCACGACGGGCCGCCCCAAGGGGGCCATCTCCACCCACCGCAACATGGTGGCCAACCTGATGAACACGCTGTTCAACGGCGTGCTCACCTCGATGGTCGCCGACCCCGACGACGCCGCGACCAGCCCGGGAATGGGCAAGGGACAGACCGTCTCGCTGTTCACGTCACCGCTGTTCCACGTGTCGGGCTGCCACTCCACCCTCGTGGTCGGCCTGCTCGCCGGCCTGCGCCTGGTGATGCCGGCGGGCAAATTCGAGCCGGACACCGCCCTGCGCCTCATCGAGGACGAGGGGGTCACCATCTGGGCCACCGTCCCCACCATGGTGTGGCGGGTGTGCGAGCACCCGGCCCGCCATGACTACGACACGTCCACCGTCACCACCGTGGCCTTCGGCGGCTCGCCATCGGCCGACGAGCTGCAGCGCAAGGTGATGGACACCTTCCCCAACGTGCGCAGCACCAGCAACGTGTACGGCCTCACCGAGTCCAGCTCGGCGGCCACGATCATCTCGGGCAAGGACGCGTTGGCCAAGCCCACCTCGGTGGGACCGCCGGTGCCGGTGGTCGACCTCAAGATCGTCGACTCCGACGGCAACGAGGTGCCCACGGGCCAGACCGGCGAGGTGCTGCTGCGGGGCCCGATCATCATGCCCGGCTACTGGGGAAAGCCCGAGGCCACCGCCGAGACGGTGCGCGACGGCTGGCTCCACACCGGCGACATCGGCCGGGTGGACGACGAGGGCTACCTCTACATCACCGACCGGGCCAAGGACATGATCATCCGGGGCGGCGAGAACATCTACTGCGTCGAGATCGAGAACCGCCTGGTCGAGCACCCGGCCGTGGCCGACGCCGCCATCATCGGCGTCGCCCACCCCGAGCTGGGCGAGGAGGTCAAGGCCATCGTGCAGATCGAGCCGGGCCGGCAGCTCACCGAGGACGAGGTGCGCCGATGGGTCGCCGAGACCCTCGCCCAGTTCAAGGTCCCGGCCTACGTCGAGCTCACCGACGACAAGCTGCCGCGCAACGCCTCGGGCAAGCTGCTGAAGAACGTGCTCCGAGGCGAGGGCGAGGTCTCCTTCTCCGAGACCATGTAGCCCGGTGACCGCCGCAGGTGGGCCCGACGACCCCTTGCGCTCCAGACCGCGGCGAGGGTGCCGATGAGAAGGACGTGGCGCTGACGGAGCGGGCGACAGAGGCGAGGACGCCGACGGTCGCGTTGAGTCGCGTGGTCGACGAGGCACGTGCGACGCAGGTCCTGCGCCGCGCCGCGTGGTTCGTCGGCCTGGTGTGGCTGCCCCTGATCGTCCTGTGGAAGGGCCTGCCGTTCGCCCTGACCTTCGACGACTCGTTCTACTACGCCGAGATCGCCCGCAACCTGGCCAACGGTGCGGGCTCGACCTTCGACACCGTCAACTCCACCAACGGCTACCACCCGCTCTGGCTCGGGCTCGCCATCCCCGTCTACCTCGTCGGGTTGGACGGGGTGGCCGCCGTCCGTGCGCTGCTCGTGTTCCAGCTGGCCATGTGGGTCACCACGCTCTGGGTGGTCGCCGGCATCGCCGGCCGGCGCCTCGGGGGCACGCCCCGTGTGGTCGCGGTCGTGGCCGCGTCCGTGCTGGCCATGGCCGGGGTCAACCCCTTCGTCGTCAAGATGGTCGTCAACGGCCTCGAGTCGGCGCCCGTCGTGCTCGTCGCGGTGCTGCTGCTCGACCGCGTGGACCGCCAGGACGGCAGGGTCCTCGGCGGCACCCAGCTCACCCGACTCCTGACGGGCGCGCTCCTCGGCCTGGCCTTCCTCGCCAGGACCGACGCCGCGCTGCTGCTCGTGTGCGTGGGCGTGTGGACCCTCATCGAGGCCCGGGCTGCCGGCAAGGCGGCCCGCCAGCCCCTCGCCGAGGTCCTCGTCCTGCCGTCGCTCACCGTGCTCGCCTACAGCGCCATCAACCTGGCCTGGTTCGGCCACCTCACCCAGGTGAGTGGCGACGTGAAGCGGGCGCCCATCACCCCCGTCCGCGGCCTCCTGCTGATCCTCGCCGGCACCCTCGCCGTGTCGCTCATGGCCTGGCTCACGCGGGACCGCGACCCCGAGCACCAGCCGAAGTTCTGGCGCGTGGCCGGGTTCACCACCCACACCGCCTGGTACCCCGCGTTCCTCGTGCTCCTCGCGGCGTACTACCTGGTCCTCTCCACCCAGCTCTGGCTGTGGTACTTCGCGCCGTTCGGGCTCTACGTGCTGATCCTGCTCACCCTGGTGGCCGCCGACCTCGCCGACGGCGCCCGCCTCGAGTCACCGTCGAAGGCGCCGTACCGCGCGGCGCTGCCCATCGCGGCGATCCTGGGGGCGCCGCTGATGCTCGCCCTGGTGGTGCAGACCCGCTCCTTCGCGGACCCGGAGCTGCGCTCCATCCAGGAGGCGAACCGCGATGCCGGCATCTGGATCAGCGACAACCTCCCCGCCGACGCGGTGCTGGGATCGTGGGACGCCGGCGTGGTGGGCTACTTCACCGACCAGCCGGTGATGAACCTCGATGGCGTGGTGAGCTCGTTCGACTACCTCGACGCCAGCGAGGCGGGCACGCAGGCCGAGTTCCTCCGCGAGCGCGAGCTCTCCTACCTGGTGAACCACGGGTCGCTGGTGGACGGCGAGGACCCCGACATCCATCGGGCCGCCGCCGACCTGCTGGACCCACGCGCCGCCGACGGGTTGCGGCAACTGCACCGGGAGGAGTTCACCTACTCGGGCACGACGTCGGGCTCGTCGGACCGCACCGCCAGCGACCGGATGGCCGTCTTCGTCTACGACGTGCCCTGAAGCGGCTCGGCCCCGGGCAGGTCGTCCTCGGGCAGGTCGTCCTCGGGCAGGTCGTCCTCGGGCAGGTCGGCCTCGGGCAGGTCTGCCGCAGCCCGCCGGCGCTCGTTCCAGGTGAGCAGCGCCCCGACCGCGACCGCCGCCCCCACCACCAGGGCGACGTCCGCGGGCGCGCGGTAGCGGGTGACGCCGGACGCCAGGAACGAGGTGGCCAGCACGCTGACACCGACCAGCCCGAGCAACGGGCTCATGGGGACCCGCCGCCGCCAGAGCACGTACAGGCCGGCGATGCCGAGCACCGCCACGCCGTAGAAGGCCCATCGCTCGAGCACGGCGGCGGTCCTGCCCCGGTTCTCGAAGGCCTGGTTCAGCTGCACCTGCTGGTCGGGGCGGAACAGGTAGGTGAGCCGACCCTCGCGCGCCAGCACCACCACCGGGAGGCGTCCCAGGTTGTCGCCCAGGTAGGCGCGCGCCTCATCGAAGAGGATCGGGTCGACCTGCGACTCGTCGGAGCCCGGCGGGACGCCCGACGCGGTGCAGATGGACCAGTACCCGGTGAGCTCGCCGTAGTAGGTGGGGTCGCACTGGGCCTGCTGGAACACCCGTCCCGTGGCGCCCATCAAGGGCTCCCCGAAGCGAACCGCGTTGTAGATCGTCCACGGGGCGAGCACGAGCCCCGCGGCGACGAGCCCGAGGACCGCGTTGCGGATGCGCTCCCTCCGCGCCACGTCCGGGCGACCCAGCGTGATCGGCGCCAACACCAGCACGAGCAGCAACATCCCCTCGGCACGGGTGAGCGCCGCCAACCCGATGAGACCGCCGACCCACAGGCTGCGGACCACACCGGGGGTGTCCCACAACCGGTAGGCCGTGAGCGCGACGAGCGCTGCCAGCAGTGCGAACAACGACTCGGACATGACGATGGTGTCGTGGATCCAGAACAGCGGATAGCACGCGGTGAAGAACGACGCGAGGACGCCGGCCCGTTCGCCCCCGACCCGCCGGGCCAGCAGGGCGATCACCACGATCGCCGCCACCCCGATGGGGATCGTCGCGAGCCGGTGACCGTCCCAGCCGGTGATGCCGAACCGGGAGAACACGCTGAGGTACAGCGAGTACAGCGGGGGGTGCAGGGCGGTGGGCAGGACGGCCGGGCCCTCGGCGGTGAGGTTCGTGAGCTGGAACCAGTGGCCGTGGGCCATCAGGTTGGCCTGGTCGTGGTAGAAGCTCGCGTCGTTGAACCCGCTGAAGCAGTCCGGGGCCGCGTCGGCGCCCGCCGCACACGCACGGCGGTTCGCCACCACCGCGGCCCGCAGCACCGCGCCGAGCACCGCGGCCACACCGACGCCGACTCGGAACGCGCCGAGCGCGGCCGCTCGACGCGCCAGGGCACGGCCGCGACCGCCGCCGGTGGGTTGCTGGTCGCCACCGTCGGCCGGCCGATCGCCGGCCGGCACGTCGTCGCCCCGCACGTCGTCGCCCGGCAGATCGTCAGCCGGCACGTCGTCGGCCGGCAGATCGTCAGCCGGCGGATCGTCGGCCGGGGCCACCGTGGCCTCAGACATCGGTGGCCACGGTGAAGTCGGTCCAGCCCGCCCCCCGGCTCCCTCGCCCGCGCACGGCCATGCCGGCCAGCGACTGGCGCTGCAGGTGACCGTCGAGGGCGCCCATCACGTAGCGCCCGTTCAACCAGACGTCGATCGTGCGGCCCCGCAGCCGGACCTCGACCCTGGCGACAGGGCCGAACAGGGCGGGCGTGGCGGCCACCGCGCGCACCCGGCCGTCTTCCACCCGCACCAGCACCCACGAGCGCACGATCGCCGAGGGGACGACCGACCAGAAGTTGTCGGCATCGGCCACACGGAAGGCCAACCCGGCCGTGTCGCGGAGGGGATCCAGGGTGACGCCGATGCGGCCGTCGGCCCCCGCCTCGATGGCGGTGACGCCGATCTGGGCCGGGCGCAACGCCACGACACGGGTCATGGTCTCACCGTGCTCCCACACCCCCCGGAGGTCCTGCCACTCGCCGGCGAGCTCGTCACCTGCTGAGAGCGACGCGTCCTCACCCGCACCGATCGCGGCGGCGGCCGCCTGGTCCCGTACCCGCTCAGGCGTGGCCGACCCGTCGGACACCAGATGGGTGAGGGCCCCGGCCACGACGATCACCGCCACGATCCCGAGGACCACGCGCGTGCCCGTGCGGCTGGCAGGGACGAGCGGGCCCCGGCCGGTGCTCGCTGCTGCTCCGGCCGAGGTCACGTCGCATGTTCGTCCCTGCTCGCCGCCCGAGCAAAAGGGTCAGTCGCCGCCCGACGCGTCCTGCACCGACTGCTTGCCCGCCGAGATCCACGGCATCATGCCGCGCAGGTCGGTGCCCACCTTCTCGATCTGGTGCTCACGGTCGGCCTCGCGGAGCTCCTCGAACTTCTTCCGGCCTCCCCGGCTCTCGGCGATCCACTCGTCGGCGAACTGGCCGCTCTGGATCTCGTCGAGGATCTTGCGCATCTCGGCCTTCACCTGCGGCGTGATGATGCGCGAGCCCCGGGTGAGGTCGCCGTACTCGGCGGTGTCGGAGATGGAGTACCGCATGCCGGCGATGCCCTGCTCGTACATGAGGTCGACGATCAGCTTCACCTCGTGCAGGCATTCGAAGTAGGCCGACTCGGGCTGGTAGCCCGCCTCGACCAGCGTCTCGAAGCCGGCCTGCACCAGCGAGGTGAGGCCGCCGCACAGCACGACCTGCTCGCCGAAGAGGTCGGTCTCGGTCTCCTCCTCGAAGGTGGTGTCGAGCACCCCGGCCCGGGTGCCTCCGATGGCGTCGGCGTAGGCCAGGGCCAGGTCACGGGCGTGGCCGGACGCGTCCTGGGCCACGGCGATGAGGCAGGGCACGCCGCCGCCCTCGGTGTAGGTGCGGCGCACGAGGTGGCCGGGGCCCTTGGGCGCCACCATGGCCACGTCGACCCACTCGGGCGGCGTGATCTGCTCGAAGCGGATGTTGAAGCCGTGGGCGAACAGCAGGGCGTCGCCGTTGGTGAGGTTGGGCTCGATGTCCTTCTCGTACACGTCGCGCTGCTCGGTGTCGGGCAGCAGCACCATGATCACGTCGGCCTCGGCGCAGGCCTCGGCCGTGGTGAGCACCTTGAGCCCGGCGTTCTCCGCCTTGGCCTTCGACGACGAGCCCTCCCGCAGGCCGACGCGGACGTCGATGCCCGAGTCCTTGAGGTTCAGGGCGTGGGCGTGGCCCTGCGAGCCGTAGCCGAGGATCGCCACCTTGCGGTCGGCGATGTACGACCGGTCGGCGTCCTTCTCGTAGTAGACGTTGGCCATCAGGGGTCCTTTCGGGGGATTGCGATGTGAGTGACCGGCACGAACGCCGGTCGTCGGGAGGTCAGGTCGCGGGTGGTGTCGTATCAGGAAGCACGGCGGACGCCCCGCAGACGGGCGGGACGTTCGATCTTCGGCAAGGCCACCCGACCGGTGCGCTGCAGCTCCACGATCCCATAGGGTCGCAGGAGCTCCTCGAAGTCGTCCACCTTGGCGGGCGACTCGTCCAGCGACACGGTGAGGTCCTCGTGGCCCACGTCCAGGATGCGACCCGAGAACACGTCGACCAACTGGATCACCTGGCCCCGCACGTCGGGCGTGGCGCGCACCGTGGCGATGAGCAGCTCGCGCTCCACGGCCTGGTCGGGGTGGAGCTCGGTGATCTTGATCACGTTGATCAGCTTGAACAGCTGCTTGGTGATCTGCTCGAGCGGGGCCGACTCGACGTCGACCACGATGGTGATGCGGCTGAACTGGTCGTCCTCGGTGGGCGCGACCGCCAGCGAGTAGATGTTGAAGCCCCGCCGGGCGAACAGGGACGCGATGCGCGTGAGCACACCGGCCTTGTTCTCCACGAGGACCGACAGGGTGTGGTGCGGCGTGGTGTGGTGCGAGGTGGGCCCGGGCATCAGTGGCCCCCCTCGCCCTGGCTGGGATCGACCACGATGTTGCTGTTGGACTGGCCGGCGGGGACCATCGGGTACACCTTCTCCCGGTGGTCGGTGCGGAAGTCGATGACCACGGGCCGGTCGTCGATCTCGTTGGCCTTCTGGATGGCCGGCAGCACGTCCTCGGGGTCTTCCACCCGCATGCCCTCGCAGCCCATGGCCTCGGCCCACAGCTTGTAGTCGGGCAGGTCGGGCGACAGGTACACCTCGGAGTACCGCTCCTCGTAGAACATCTCCTGCCACTGGCGCACCATGCCGAGGTAGGCGTTGTTGAGGATCGCCACCTTGATGGGGATGCGCTCGGCCGCGGCGGTGACCAGCTCCTGGGCGGTCATCTGGAAGCAGCCGTCGCCGTCGATGGCCCAGACCATGCGGTCGGGGCGGCCCACCTTGGCGCCGATGGCGGCGGGCACCGAGAAGCCCATGGTGCCGAGGCCGCCCGAGTTCACCCAGGTGTACGGGTGGTTGAACGTCCAGTGCTGGCTGGTCCACATCTGGTGCTGGCCCACGCCCGAAGCGACGATGGTGTCGTCGGGGGTGTTGTCGCGGAGCGTCTCGAGCACGTACTGCGGCTTGAGGCCCTCACCCTGCTCGGACTGCTCGTAGGTGAGCGGGTACTTCTCCTGCCAACCGCTGATCCGGCTGCGCCACGGCGTGCGGTCGGGCTGGGCGTCGGCGCCGCCGAGGGCCTCGACCGCCTTGACCAGCTCCTCGATGACCAGCCGGCAGTCCCCCACGATGGGGACGTCGGGCCGGCGGACCTTGCCCAGCTCGGCGGGGTCGATGTCGACGTGGATGACCTTGGCCTCGGGGGCGAAGTCGGGCACCTTGCCCGTCACCCGATCGTCGAAGCGGCTGCCGAGGGCGATGAGCAGGTCGGACTCCTGCATCGACGTGACCGCGGTGTAGTTGCCGTGCATGCCGGGCATGCCCAGGCAGAGCTCGTGGTCGTCGGGGAACGCCCCCCGGGCCATCAGCGTGGTGACCACCGGGATGCCGGTGAGCTCGGCCAGCGCCCGCAGGGCCTCGGCGGCCCGGGCCTTCAGGATGCCGCCACCCGCGTAGATCACCGGCCGCTCGGACCGACAGATCATCTCGGCCGCGGCCTTGATCATCTTCGGGTGACCACGGGTGTTGGGCTTGTAGCCGGGCAGGTCGACCGAGTCGGGCCAGTACCAGTCGAGCGCGGAGGCCGGGTTGTTGGGGTCGACGATGTCCTTGGGGATGTCGACGAGCACCGGCCCGGGCCGGCCCGTGGTGGCGATGTGGAAGGCCTCGCGGATGGTGCGGGGGATGTCGGCCGCACTGGTGACCAGGAAGTTGTGCTTGGTGACCGACATCGTGATGCCGGTGGTGTCGCACTCCTGGAAGGCGTCGCTGCCGATGGCCGGCAGCGGCACCTGGCCGGTGATGACCACCATGGGCACCGAGTCCATGTAGGCGTCGCACAGCGGGGTGACGATGTTGGTGGCGCCCGGGCCGCTGGTGACCATGGCCACGCCGGGGCGACCGGTGGCGTGGGCGTAGCCCTCGGCCATGTGGCCGGCCCCCTGCTCGTGGCGCACGAGGATGTGGCGGATCGGCGAGTCGATGATCGGGTCGTACACCGGCAGGATAGCGCCGCCGGGGAGGCCGAACATGGCCTCGACCCCTTCCATCTCGAGGCTCTGGATCAGTGCTTTCCCACCGTTGGTGGGTTGACCTTCGGCAATCATGGCGGTCGGTTCCTATCAGGTCGGGCGGTGGGCGGGAAAGTGCTCGGGCGGTGAGCGGGAACGTGCTCGGGCGCTGGGCGGGAACGTGCTCGGGCGGCGGGGTGGGACGTGGGCGGATGTGGGCGGGAAAACTGCAACGGCCTCCCGGAAGGGAGGCCGAACGTGCGCACGCGGAGAAACGACGGCGTGCGCTACGTGATTACTACGAGGAGGAGGTGGCGGGCGCAGGACATCGCCTCTGAGGATGTCACGAGTCCGCCGATCTGACAACCCTCGAACCGAAGTGCCACTGGGCCGGGCGGTAGCCTCCGCGCATGCAGATCGAGATCAAGTACGACCCGGCGTTCGCGATCGCGTTCGTCCACCTCGATCAGGGTGAGTCCATCCGGGCCGAGGGCGGCGCCATGGTCAGCCACAGTGCCGGGCTGCAGATGCAGACGTCGACCCAGGGCGGGATCATGAAGGGCCTCAAGCGGGCCATCGGCGGCGAGTCGTTCTTCATGAACACCTTCACCGCTTCCCAGCCGGGCGACCAGATCGGCCTCGCCGCTCCCCTACCCGGCGACATCGCCCACTGGCCGCTGTCGGGCCAGACCGTCTACCTGCAGTCGGGGGCCTACCTGGCCTCCGGCATGGGCATCGAGGTCGACAGCTCGTGGGGTGGCGCCAAGACCATGTTCAGCAGCGGGGGCCTCGTGGTGTTGAAGGTGACGGGCACCGGTGACCTGCTGGTGTCGGCGTACGGGGCCATCCACGCCATCGACCTCGCCCCGGGTCAGTCCTACGTGGTCGACACCGGGCACATGGTGGGCTGGTCCGAGGGCGTGACGTCGCAGGTCTCGAAGGCCGGCGGCGGCTGGAAGCAGACCATGCTCGGCGGCGAGGGCCTGGTCTGCACGCTCACCGGCCCCGGCCGCATCTACCTGCAGACCCGCAGCACCACCGACTTCATCAACTGGCTGGCGCCCCGACTTCCCACGCAGTCCTCGTAGGCGGCGAGCTGACCCGGACCGGCTGCTACCCGGGGTCGTTCAACCCGCTGACGGTCGCGCACCTGGCGGTGGCCGAGGCGGCGGTCGCGGCCTACGGGCTCGACCGCCTCGACCTGGTGGTCTCCCGGGTGGCGCTGGCCAAGGGCCACGTCGACCGGCCGCTGCTGGTGCATCGCCTTCAGGTGCTCGAACAGGCCGCGGCATCGCGGGCGTGGCTCGGGGTGGCGCTGCGGGACGAGCAGCTGTTGGTCGATCTGGCCGTGGGCTACGACGTGTTGGTGATGGGCGCCGACAAGTGGGAACAGCTCCACGACCCGCAGTTCTACGGCGGGTCGGCGGCGGCCCGTGACGCCGCGCTGGCCGCGCTCCCCCGGCTCGCGGTGGTCGACCGCCCGCCCCTGCTGGCGCCGCCCGAGCTGCGCCTCGACGTCCACCCGGACCACCACCCGGTCTCGTCGAGCGACGTGCGGGCCGGTCGCCACGACTGGATGGCCCCGGAGGCGGCCACCTTCGACGCCGCCACCGGCGCGTGGTCCGACCCCGAGCGCTACCGCCGGTGGCTGGCGGACCAAGGCTGAACGGCAACCGCGCGGAGAAGCGGGGTGGCATTCCTGCGTAGCTGCCGCAGATCTCACGCTCCGTGGCCAACCCCGCGTTCGAACGGTTCTCTGGAGGAAATCACCGTCACCGATGACTGGTATTCCCTCCAGATCGACTGCGGTCACCCCGACGGCCGGCATCTTGGTCACCCAGCGTGGTGCACCCCGACGAGCCGCAACCAACGCGGCAGCCCCGCCTTGGCAGGCCGCCGTTGACGTGTGTCTACTCCGGCGCCATACCCTCGACGGCGTAGAGGCGGGAGCGGGTGGCGCCGTCGCGGAGCCTGCGGATCTCGGTGTACTCGGGGCTGTCGTACCAGGCCCGCGCCGCCTCCATCGTGGGGAACTCGAGCACGACGGTGCGCCCGTCGGGCTCGTCGCCCTCGAACACGTCGATCGCCCCGCCACGGACGAGGTAGCGCCCCCCGGCCGCCTCGATGCACGGCGCCGCCAGCGCCTTGTACTCCTCGTATCGCACCGGGTCGAGCACCTCGCCCTGGTAGATGCCGCGCGGCGTATGGGGCCTCCTCGAGGGCTTGACGTTGCAGAGCGGAGCAGCGACGCCGTCGAACCGGATGCCGAAGGCGCTCCGACGAAGGAGGAGCCCAGACACCGGTGGTGGCGCCGTTGCGGAGCGGAGCGGAGCAGCGACGCCGTTGAACCGGATGCCGAAGGCGCTCCGACGAAGGACGAGCCCAGACACCCGTGGTGGCGCCGTTGCGGAGCGAAGCGGAGCAGCGACGCCGTTGAACCGGATGCCGAAGGCGCTCCGACGAAGTAGGAGCCTAGGCAGACGTGATGGCGCCCTTCTCGGCCCCTTGCGCGAGCTTGGCGTACTTGGCCAGCACGCCCTTGGTGTAGCGGGGCTCGGGGAGCTTCCACTCCTCGCGGCGGGCGGCCAGGGTGGCGTCGTCGACGTCGAGCTCGATGGTGTGGTTCTTCACGTCGATGGTGATGCGGTCGCCCTCGTTGATGAACGCGATGGGGCCGCCGTCGACGGCCTCGGGGGCCACGTGGCCGATGCAGAAGCCGTGGGTGCCGCCCGAGAAGCGCCCGTCGGTGATGAGGGCGCAGTCGCCGCCGCGGCCGGCGCCCTTCATGGCACCGGTGACGGCCAGCATCTCGCGCATGCCCGGGCCGCCCTTGGGGCCCTCGTAGCGGATGACGACGATGTCGCCGGGGTTGATGCCGCCGGCGAGGATGCACTCCATGGCGGCCTCCTCGCCGTCGAAGACCCGGGCCGGGCCCTCGAAGTGGTCGAAGTCGATGCCGGCCACCTTCAGCACGGCGCCGTTGGGGGCGAGCGAGCCCCGCAGCACGGCGATGCCGCCGATCTCGTGGATGGGCTGGGTGAGGGGGTGGACCACAGAGCCGTCGGGCTTGGGCGGGTCGATGGCTGCGAGGTTCTCGGCGATGGTCTTGCCGGTCACGGTGAGGCAGTCGCCGTGGAGCAGGCCGGCGTCGAGCAGCTCGCGCATGACGACGGGCACGCCGCCGATGCGGTCGAGGTCGCTCATGTGGTACTTGCCGTGGGGCTTGGTGTCGGCGATGTGGGGGACGCGTGCGGCCACCTTGTTGAAGTCCTCGAGGGCGAGGTCGACCTCGGCCTCGTAGGCGATCGCGAGCAGGTGCAGCACGGCGTTGGTGGAGCCGCCGAGGGCCATCACGACGGCGATGGCGTTCTCGAAGGCCTCCTTGGTCATGATCTGGCGCGGGCGCAGGCCCAGCTCGAGGAGGTGGATGACGGCCTGGCCGCTGGCGTAGGCGAAGTCGTCGCGACGGCGGTCGACCGCGGGCGCCGACGAGCTGCCGGGGAGGGACATGCCGATGGCCTCGGCCACCGACGCCATCGTGTTGGCGGTGAACATGCCGGCGCAGCTGCCCTCGGTGGGGCAGGCCTGCATCTCGATCTCGCCGAGCTCGTTCTCGGTGAGGGTGCCGGCGGCGCAGGCGCCCACGGCCTCGAACACGCTGACGATGTCGAGGGCCTCGCCGTTGCGCTGACCGGGCAGGATCGACCCGCCGTAGAGGAACACCGACGGCACGTTGATGCGGGCCGCGGCCATGAGCATCCCGGGCAGGGACTTGTCGCAGCCGGCGAAGGTGACCATGGCGTCGAGGCGCTCGGCGTGCATCACCGTCTCGACCGAGTCGGCGATGACCTCACGGCTGACCAGCGAGGCCCGCATGCCCTCGTGGCCCATCGAGATGCCGTCGCTGACCGCGATGGTGGTGAACTCGAGGGGGAAGCCGCCGGCGGCCCGCACGCCCTCCTTGGAGCGCTTGGCCAAACGGTCGAGCGGCAGGTTGCACGGCGTGACCTCGTTCCACGACGACGCCACGCCCACCTGGGGCTTCTCCCAGTCGTCGTCGGTCATCCCGACCGCCCGCAACATGGCCCGCGCCGGCGCCCGCTCGAACCCGTCGGTGACCTCACGCGAACGCGGCTTCATGTCCATATGATCTGCTCCTCCTTCGTCGGAGCCCCTCCGGGATCCGGTACATCGGTGGAGCTGCTCCGCTCCGCTGCGCAGCGTAGACCGGCCTTCGTCGGAGCCCCTCCGGGATCCGGTACATCGCTGGAGCTGCTCCGCTCCGCTGCGCAGCGTGGACCCGGGCCTGCCGTCCCCCGCTCGACCGCCGGCGTCGGGGGCTCGGCCGCGTCCGGGTGCCGCCGAATTCGCCTTACGCTTGGCGAGCCATGCCCGCGACCGCTGACCGCCCGGCACCGCCGTCGTGGTGGCGGGAGACCGGACGGTCGTTCCTCGAGTTCCTGGGCGTCACCGGTTTGGGGGTGGCCGAGCCCGTGCTGTCGTCGTTCCGCAAGGGCGCCGACGTGTTCGTCCTGCGCCACGCCGACGCCCTCGACATCGTGGGCTTCGTGGCCGCGGTGGTGTTCCTGCCGGCGCTGGTGCTGCTCCTGTTCGAGGTGCTGTTCTCGATCCTCGGCCGGCGGGTCCGGCGCGTCGTGCACCTGATCCTGCTGTCCGGCGCGGCCGCGGTGGTGGTCCTGGGTGCGCTGCGCGACCGCACGTCATGGGGGCCGGTGCTGCTCGTCGTCGGCGCCCTCGTCGCCCTGGTCGTCGCCGCAGTGAGCTTCTGGCGGTGGCCAGCGGTCCGCCTGTGGCTGCGCTACCTGGCGCTGTTCCCCGTGGCGCTCGGGCTCGCCTTCCTGTTCGCGTCGCCGGTCACCGACATCGTCCTGTCGCGCAACGGTGCCGCGGCCGCCGCGGACAGCGTGACGGTGGGCCGGCCCGCGCCCGTGATGATGATCGTCCTCGACGAGTTCCCGTTGGTGTCCCTGCTCGACCGTCGGAACCGGATCGACCCGGCCCAGTTCCCCAACCTGGCGCGGCTCGCGGGCGACGCCACCTGGTACCGCAACGAGTCGAGCGTGGCCCCCTCCACACCCGAGGCGGTGCCGGCCATCCTGACCGGGGACTACCCCACCGACCCCGACGCACTGCCCGACAGCAACGAGTACCCCGACAACCTCTTCACCCTGCTCGGCGCCACCTACCACGAGAACGTGTGGGAGGGCGTCACCAGGCTGTGCCCGACGACGGTCTGTCCCCACCAGGGCGGTGGCTCGGGCGGGGGCACGCTGGGCGGCCTGCTCGACGACGCCACCGACGTGTGGCAGCGGCACGTGTCGCTCGATCGCTCCGAGGGCCAGGTGACGTTCCAGGTGCGCCAGTCGAACCCCAACGCCCCCCTCACGATCAGCGACTTCGTGGACTCGATGGGCCGGAGCGGCGCGCAGCCCCGGTTGGACTTCCTCCACGTCCTGTACCCGCACCAACCGTGGTTCCACACCCCGTCGGGGGCCGTCTACGACGCCCCGTTCGTGGCCGAGGGTCTCGACTCCTCCTACCGGTGGCGTGACCAGCAGGTGGCCGACGCCGGCCGCCAGCGCCACCTGCTGCAACTGCAGCACGCCGACGCCATGGTGGGCGGCATCCTCGACCGGATGGAGGAGCTGGGCACCTACGACGAGAGCCTGATCGTGCTCACGGCCGACCACGGCGTGTCGTTCATGGCCGGCAACCCCATCCGGGGCGTGTCGTCGCAGAACTACCACCAGATCATGTGGACGCCCTTCCTGGTGAAGGCGCCGCGACAGACCGAAGCAGCGGTCGACGACCGGCCCCTGAGCGCGGTCGACGTCCTCCCCACCATCGCCGACCACCTCGACGTCGACATCCCCTGGGACGTCGACGGGCAGTCGGCACTGAGCGACGAGCCCCGCGCCGACGGCACCCGCCGGTTCTTCGAGTGGACCCTGAACGCCCTGCAACCCACCGACGGTCCGTACGTCGAGGTCGACGGTCCCACCGGATTCCGGCGGATGCTCGACGACGCGCCGGCCGGCGAGGGCCCACGCGACGACCTGCGCTTCTACCGGTTCGGCACGTGGGGCCGGCTGGTCGGTCGCCATCTCGACGAGCTCACCGTCGAGCGCGGCGCGGCTCACAGCGGCCGGCTCGACCGCTCCGTCGCCTACCGCGACGTCGATCGGCGCTCCGGCGAGGTGCCCGCGTACGTGTCGGGCACCGTCCGCACCGCCGAGGCCGACATCAGCGCGGTGGCCGTCGTCGTCAACGGTGCCGTCGCCGGCTGGTCGACCCTGCACGCCGGCGCCATCGGATCCCCCGAGTGGTACACGATGGTGCCCGAATGGTTCCTGGTGGACGGCGCCAACCAGATCTCGCTCTACGCGCTCAGTGGCACCCCCGCGGACCCGGTCCTGAGCCCCATCAGCCTCAGCTGACGCAGCACACTGGCTCCTCGTCCCTCGGAGCGCCTCCGGCATCCGGTTCATCCGCGGCGCTGCTCCGCTCCACCTGTTCGCTCGACTCCTCGTCCCTCGGAGCACCTCCGGCATCCGGTTCGCCCGCGGCGCTGCTCCGCTCCGCTGCGCAGCCTCCGGAAGCCCCACGTCGGCGGACCGCCGGAGCACACGGGCGCCTCGCGTGATGGAGGCTCGAACCAGGTGATGGTGACCGGGTGACGTCGCGGGTCCGATGGATGGCTGCCGACCGCGAGATAGTCCGGTTGGCACTGCCGGCGTTCGGGGCGTTGATCGCCCAGCCGCTGTACGTGCTGGCCGACACCGCCGTCGTCGGCCACCTGGGCACGCCCCAGCTGGCGGGCCTGGCCATCGCGAACACGGTGCTGGCCACGCTGTACGCGGTCTTCATCTTCCTCGCCTACGGCACGACGGCCGCGGTGTCCCGCCTGATCGGCGCCGGCGACCACCGCCGGGCTGCCCACCAGGCCGTGCAGGGCATGTGGCTGGCCGCTGGCATCGGTGTGGCCCTCGCGTGCACGGGTGCGGTGCTGGCCGAGCCTCTCGTCCGGCTGCTGGGGGCCGAGGGGGTGGTGGCCGAGAACGCGTTGATCTACCTGCGCATCAGCCTGATCGGCGTGCCTGCCACCCTCGTCACCTTCGCGGGCACGGGCTACCTGCGCGGCCTGCAGAACACCACGGGCCCCTTGGTGGTCGCGGTGACGTCGGCGCTGTTCAACCTGGCCTTCGAGGTCTTCTTGATCTACGGGCTCGGGTTCGGCATCGGTGCCTCCGCGGCATCGACCGCCGTCGCCGAGATCGGAGCGGCGTCGGTGTACGTGTGGTGGGTCCACCGGGCGGTCGCCCAGCACGAGGTGGGGCTGCGCCCCCACGCCCGCACCCTTCAGGGGCTGCTCGTGGTGGGCCGGGATCTGTTCTTCCGCACCGTGGCCCTGCGGGGGTCGTTGACCGTGGCCACCGCGGTGGCGGCGCGCATCGGCACCGACGACCTCGCCGCCCACCAGATCGCGTTCGAGATCTGGTCGTTCCTGGCCCTGGCCCTCGACGCCATCGCCATCGCCGGCCAGTCGATCATCGGCCTGCGCCTCGGCGGCGGCGACGCCGCCGCGGCCCGAGCCGCCGGCCGGCGCATGCTCGAGTGGGGCGTGGTGGCCGGCATCGCGGCCGGCGTGATGGTGGTGGTGCTCCGACCCTGGCTGCCCGACCTGTTCACCGACGACCCGGCCGTGCTCACGCTGGCCGCGTTCCTGTTGTGGTTCGTGGCCGTGCTGCAACCCGTGAACGGGGCGGTCTTCGTGCTCGACGGCCTGCTCATCGGCGCCGGCGACCTGCGGTTCCTGGCGTGGGCCATGGTGGGTGCGATGGCCGTGTTCGTCCCCGCCGCCGCCGCCGTGCTGGTGCTGGGCCTCGGCATCGGTTGGCTGTGGGTGGCCATCGGCCTGTTCATGCTGGCCCGCCTGGCCGGCCTGGGCTGGCGCTACCGCAGCGACAGCTGGCTGGTCCTCGGCGCCCCCGCCAGGCGTTGAGTGCCCTGGCTCCTCGCGACTTGCGCAAAGATCGGGCAACAAGCTTGCGTTACCGCAATGAGTACGTAAGGATCTTGTACGAAAGGATCACAAGTGAAGCTTTCGTAGCTAACCCCGTCGTGAAAGGAGACTCGTCGTGCCCGAGCTCATCGATCGTATTTGGGAGGGCGGCGGTTATGGCGCGCGTCGCGACCGCAAGCCGTTCCGCTACCAGGCGTTCCTACCCGATCCCGTGGGCGACCTCGATCACCCGCTCGCTGGCCGTGCCGCCGACGCAGTCACGACCGCCACGGCTGCCGTCGGCGACCTCCAGCGCGTCGGAGCAGGTCACGACCTCGAGGTGCTGGCCGCTCCGCTCCTTCGGGCCGAGGCCCTGGGCTCCTCCTTCATCGAGGGACTTCGGGCGTCCAACAAGCGGGTGGCGCTCGCTGCTTACGAGCCGGTGGCCGCAGACGGCGTCGCCCGGGCCGTGCTGGGCAACGTCAGGGCGATGGAACGAGCCGTGGAGATCGGAAGTGGACAACGACCACTTCACCGCGACGATCTGGTCGAGATCCACCACACGCTGCTCGAGGGCACCCCCGAAGAGCGGTTCGCCGGGGTGGTTCGCACTGACCAGAACTGGATCGGGGGGCGGGGGCTCAGCCCTGCCGACGCATCGTTCGTTCCACCACCCGAGGAACACGTGCCGGGTCTGCTCGACGACCTGGTCGACCTACTCAACCGCGACGATCTGCCGGCCGTGTCGCAGGCCGCGATCGCGCACGCCCAGTTCGAGACGATCCACCCCTTCGGCGACGGGAATGGGCGAGCAGGTCGATGCTTGATCCACGTCGTGTTCCGTCGTCGCGGCCTCACGCCGCATCTGGTCCCTCCGATCAGCGTCGTGCTCGCGACGAACGCCCGCCGGTACATCACCGGCCTGTCCGACTTCCGACACGGCCACCTCGACGACTGGATCGGCATGTTTGCCGATGCAGTGACTGCCGCCGCCGAGGCGACCCGTCGACTGTCGACCAAGATCGACGCGCTGCTCGGCAACTTGGCCCAACGCGCGGGGTCGCCCCGAGCGGACTCGGTCGCGCGCAAGATCATCCTCGGCCTGCCCGCCCAACCCGTCGTCAGTTCGGAGACGGCTGCCGCACGGTACGACGTAACCCCGACCGCAGCGCGAGCCGCCCTGAACCGCCTCCAGGAGACGGGTGTTCTGATCCCGACGAGGGTGGGGCGGCGACGAAACCGCGAATGGACGAGCGACGAGCTCTTCCAGCTTCTGGACGCGTTCGAGCACGAGATCGGTCAACCTGATGAGGACGACGAACCCCGCCCCGCCCCTGCGCCCACTCGACCACCGAGATCTCAGTAGAAGCGGACCGGTTCCCGACTGAGCAGCGACCTCACCAGCGAAGCGGTCCTCGGGCACCCGAGGTGACCTCAGAAGGTGGTGGCGCAGTAGGGCGCGCGGGTGGTGCGGAAGAGGGCGTCGGCGCGGGCCACCGCGCCCTCGGCCAGCTCCGCCACGCGGCCGGCGGCCTGCAGCGTCGAGAACGACACGCCGCCCAGGTAGGCCGCGGCCAGGTCGGCCACGTCGAGGCGCAGCTCGGGCGCGGCCTCGGTACGGGTGGCGGTGGCGCCGGCGCCGGCCGCCGCGTCGAGGTGGTACGTGCCCGAGCTCGCGGGACGGAAGGGATCGACCACGTCGAGCGTGAGCGACCCGTCGGCCTCGTACCCGCGGGCTGCCAGCGCCCCTGCGATGTCCACGAGTCGGACCCACAGCACGTCGGTGAGCGAGTGGACCCGCAGCTGGCGGGGCTCGACCAGGCGCCAGCGGATCGGATCGTCCACGGGCCGCATGTCCGACCGGGCCCGCCGCACCAGGTCGAGATCGAAGCAGAAGCGCCAGAGCGCGGCCTCCACATCGGCGGTCATGCCGATGAGCTCGCGCACCCGCACCACCCCCTGGAAGTTGCCGTGCTCGGTGCGCATGGCCGGCTGGTAGCTCACGTACCCGTCGGGGGTGCCGTCCGCGCCCTCGTGCACGACCCGGAACGAGTCGCCGCCGCCCTTCCAGCCCTCGCGGGAGCCGAGCATGATGGCCCACCAGGGCTCGCTCCGGGTGAGCGAGCCGGTGTGCTCGGTGCGCCAGCGGTCGTAGACCGCCGGGAACACGTCGAGGGCCTCGTCGCGCGACACCAGGTGCAGGCGCCCGGCGGGCAGGTCGCCCAGGTACTCGCTGTGGCGCGTGTCGATCTCGACCGACATGGCGCTGGTGGCCAGGCCGTACCCGAACCGTCGGTAGATGCGGCTCTCGGAGGCGTTGAGGACGGCCAGGTGCTTGCCCCGCTCAGCCAGGTCGTCGAGTTGGCGGGCCATCAGCGCGGTGAGCACGCCCCGCCGGCGGTGGGTGGGCACCACCGACACGCAGCTCACGCCGCCCACGGGCACCACCGCGCCGCCCGGCAGGGTCATGTCGAAGTTGTAGGCGCCGGCGCCGCCCACGAACCGCGCCCCGTCGAGCGCCGCGAACGACTGGGCGTAGTCCGCCACGGTGCGGTAGTCGGCCAGGTCGTCCTCGTGGTTGGTGTCACCGAAGCCGGCCGACAGCGCGACGAAGTAGTCTTCGACGTCGTCCTCGGTGATGGGCCGGATCTCGAAGTCCACGCCCCACGTTGCCACGCGCCGCCCGCGCCCTGTGCAACGATTCCCGACAGGGGCGAGACGAGCGACCGAGGGGGCGTGCCATGCCGCACTACGTCATCGTGGGGGCCGGATCGGCCGGTGCGGTGGTGGCCGGACGGCTCACCGAGGACCCGGCGGTGTCGGTCACCCTCCTCGAGGCCGGCGCCGCACCCAAGCGCAAGGAGGTGAACATCCCGGCGGCCTTCTCCGCCCTGTTCACCACCGACCTCGACTGGAACTACCACACCGAGCCCCAGGCCCACCTGGGCGATCGCCGCCTCTACTGGCCCCGCGGGCGGGCCCTCGGGGGGAGCTCGGTGCTCAACGCGATGATGTGGGTGCGCGGCCACCGTGCCGACTACGACGCCTGGGCCGCCGCCGGGTGCGCGGGGTGGGGCTACGACGAGGTGCTGCCCTACTTCCAGCGGGCCGAGCACCGCGCCCCCGGCGACGCCGACAGGGACGGGGACGGCCATCACGGCACGTCCGGCCCGCTGCACATCCAGGACCAGCGCGACATGAACCCGGCCAGCCGCGCCTACCTGGCCGCGTGCCGCGAGATCGGGCTCCGGTCGCTCCCCCACCACAACACCGGCGACCACGAGGGGTTCGCGCCCACCGTCGTCAACCAGCGGCGAGGGCGGCGGTGGAGCACCTACGACGGCTACCTCAAGCCGGCCATGGGTCGGCCCAACCTCACGGTCGTCACGGGTGCGCTGGTCGACCGGGTGCTGTTCGACGGGCATCGGGCCACCGGCGTCGCCTACCAGGACGCCGACGGGCACGACCACACGGTGACCGCCGACCGCGAGGTGGTGCTGTCGGGTGGCGCGGTCAGCAGCCCGCTGCTGTTGCAGCGCTCCGGCGTGGGGCCGCCCGAGCTGCTCGAGCGCCACGGCATCGACGTGGTCGCCCCCTCGCCGGGCGTGGGTGCCAACCTGCAGGACCACCTGATGGTCGGCATCGTGGTGCAGTGCCCCCAGCCGGTCACCCTGGTCGACGCCGAGAAGCCGGCCCAGCTGCTGCGCTACCTGGCCCTGCGCCGGGGTCTGCTCACGTCGAACGTCGGCGAGGTCGCGGCCTTCGTCCGATCACGCCCCGAGCTCGACGCCCCCGACCTCGAGCTGGTGTTCGCCCCGGTCCCCTACATCGACCACGGGCAGGTCGACGAGCCGCCGGGCCACGGGGTCACCGCCGGCCCCGTCCTCCTCCAACCCGAGAGTCGGGGCACCGTGACGATCACCTCGGCCGACCCGGCGGAGCCCCCCGCCATCGACCCCGGGTACCTCGAGCGCCCGGGCGACCTCGACGTGATGACCGCCGGCGTCCGCCAGGCCCTCCGACTGCTCGAGACCCGCGCCATGGCGCCTTTCGTCGGCGACCCGATCGAGGCGCCCGACTCCGACGGCGACGCCGACATCGAGGCGTTCCTCGCCGCCCAGGCCGAGACGCTCTACCACCCGGTGGGGACGTGTCGCATGGGTGCCGACGCCGCCAGCGTGGTCGACCCCGAGCTGCGGGTCCGAGGGGTGGAGGGCCTCCGGGTGATCGACGCCTCGGTGATGCCGACCATCAACCGGGGCCACACCCACGCGCCTGCGGTGATGATCGGCGAGCGGAGCGCCGAGTTGCTGCGCTCGTCCTGAGCGGCGCCGGCGCCCGCGCGGGGAAGCCTGCGCCCTAAGGCTCGCTGACGGACCGAATTGCCACCCTGCGCGTTCGGATCGACGGCGGTGCTCGAACTCGAGGCAATAGCCCCCGGAATCCGGGGGCCATTGCCTCCGGTTCGCTGGCGGCGGACCCGGCCGGCACCGAGCGTGAGATCCGCCGGGCGGCCAGCCCCGTTCGTCGCGCCGTTCCGCCCGCGACGTGACGCTCGGGAGACCGTCGAGGAGGCGGTCGGGGACGCCACCACGTCCCGGTTCGGGTGAGACGGGTCGGCCACGATGCCGACGGCGACGTCCGCCTCCTCACCACCGCCTGAGTGCGCGCGCGGTCGCCTCCGGCTCGCCGGCGGCAGCCACCGACGTCAGCCGGCGATGGCCGCCGTCGTCGAGGTGGCGTCCGTGGCGTCCGTGGTGCCCGTCGTGTCCTGGGGGCACCGGGACTCGCCGTACACGAGCAGGGTGTAGGCGTTCTGGGCGATCTGGGCGTCGGGGTCGATGGTGGCCGAGCTGGGGAGGTCGTCGATGCTCGCGTAGTCGTAGCCGGCGGCATCGGCGTCGATGCGCATCTGGTCGAATGCGGCCACCACGGGCTGGACGATCCCGGCCATGTCCTGCGGAGCGGTGTCGACGAGGCGGCCCGACGCCTCGGACAGCGTGTTCCAACCGGCTTCGACCTGGGCGGGATCGGCCGAGGCGCCCGGCTCGGCGACGAGCCCGTAGGAGTTCTGGAAGTCGACGATGGCGGCGCAGAACGCCGGGTCGCCGTCGCGCGGGACGGTGCCGTCGGCGCTGGGGCTCGTCGTGGTGGAGGCAGAGCCGTCGCTACCGCCGATGCTGGCGGCCACGCCGGCGACCAGCGCCACCACGAGCAGCGTCGCCATTCCGATCGCGACCCAGCGGACGTACCGCTTCGACGCCACCTCAGCCGGCTCGACGGGCGTCGAGGAGGGCGGTGACGGCCTTGCCGTCGGCGTTGCCCTGCGTGGCCTTCATGACCTGACCCACGAAGAAGCCGGTGAGCTTGCCCCGCACCTTGTCGTCGCCGTTCACGAAGCGCTCCCACTGGTCGGCATTGGCCGCGATGATGCCATCGACCACGTCGCCGAGGGCGTCGGCCGTCAGCGCCTCGAATCCCTTGTCGCGGGCGATGGCCTCGGGCGAGCCACCCGTCGCCACCATGTCGGCGAGCACCGCCTTGGCCTGCGTGGCGGTCAGCACCCCGTCGGCCTCCATGGTCACCAGCTCGGCGAGGGCGGCGGGGTCGAGCGCGTGGGCCCCTTCGACGGCCAGGTTGTTGTCGGCGTGGGTGAGCACACGGAGCGGGTCGGCACCCTCGGCGATGGCAGCCAGCACCAGGGTGTCGAGGGACCGCTCGACCACCAGCGCGGCATCGGCGGAGGTGACGCCGGCCGCCGCCGCCACCGTGGCCCGGCGCTCGGCCGGCAGCACGGGGACCCCTGCCTCCACGGCATCGAGCCACTCGGCGTCGGGCACCACCGGCACCAGATCGGGCTCGGGGAAGTACCGGTAGTCGTAGGCCTCCTCCTTGGACCGGAGCGTGTGGGTGCGCCCGTCGTCCTCGTCCCAGTGCCGGGTCTGCTGGACCACCCGCTCCCCGGCCTCGATGAGGTCGATCTGGCGGCGGGCCTCGTAGTCGATCGCCCGTCCGAGCGAGCGCAGGGAGTTGAGGTTCTTGATCTCGCAGCGGGTGCCGAACTCGTCGGAGCCCACCGGGCGCACCGACACGTTGGCGTCGACCCGCATGGAGCCCTCCTCCATCTTGGCGTCGGACACGCCCACGGCCAGCAGGACGGCCCGCAGCTCGGCCACGTAGGCCTTGGCGTCGTCACCCGAGCGGAGGTCGGGACGGCCGACGATCTCGACCAGGGGCACGCCGGCGCGGTTGTAGTCGACGAGCGAGTGCCCGGCCTCGTGGATTCGCCCGCCGCCGCCGACGTGGGTGGACTTGCCGGTGTCCTCCTCGATGTGGGCCCGCTCGATGCCCACCCGCGTGCCGTTGGGGAGCTCGAGGAACCCGTCGATGTTGGTGGGCTGGTCGAACTGGGTGACCTGGTAGTCCTTGGGCATGTCCGGGTAGAAGTAGTTCTTCCGGGCGAACGTGGACGGCTGCACAGTGCACTGCAGGGCCCGACCGAGCTTCATGGCGAAGTCGACCGCCTGGCGGTTCAGCACCGGAAGCGAGCCGGGGAGGCCCAGGCACACCGGGCAGACGTTGGTGTTGGGCTCGGACCCGAACTGGTTGGGGCACCCGCAGAACAGCTTGGTGGCGGTGGCCAGCTCGCAGTGCACCTCGAGGCCCACGACCAGCTCCCACCCTGCGGGCCACGTGCCTCCACTGTCGGCACCCCTCGGGGATCCGGTGCTCGTCATCGCTGCGCCTCCGCTCCGCTCCGGCACGTCACCGGTCCGCTCTCACGCTCGCAGGTGTCCATCAGGGGGCTCCGTTCTCGAGGACGGCGGCGGCGCGGAACATCGGCACCTCGCCGAGGGCCGGCGCCAGCAGTTGCACGCCCACCGGCAGGCCGTCGTCGCCCACGCCGAACGGCACCGAGATGGCGGGGTGGCCGGCCAGGTTGGACGGGATGGTGCAGGTGTCGTTCAGGTACATGGTGAGCGGGTCGGCGGTCTTCTCACCGAGGGGGAACGCGGTGGTCGGCGAGGTGGGCGACAGCAACAGGTCGAACTGCTCGTAGGCCGACGCGAAGTCGCGCACGATCAGCGTGCGGACCTTCTGGGCCTTGCCGTAGTAGGCGTCGTAGTAGCCCGCCGACAGGGCGTAGGTGCCCAGCATGATCCGCCGCTTCACCTCGGCACCGAAGCCGGCGGTGCGGCTGGCCAGGTTCATCTCGGCGGTGGTGGGCGCCTCGACCCGCAGCCCGTAGCGCACCCCGTCGTAGCGCGACAGGTTGCTCGATGCCTCGGCCGGGGCGATCAGGTAGTACGCGGAGAGGCCGTAGGTGACCGCGGGCACCGACGCCTCGCCGACGGTGGCGCCGGCGGCCTCGAGCGCCTCGGCCGCCTGGCGGACACGCGCCGCCACGTCGGGGGCGATCCCCTCCCCCATCAGCTCGGTGATCAGCCCGATGCGCAGCCCGTCCACGCCGTCGGCGAGGTGCTCGCTGACCGAGGGGGCGGGCTCGGCGATCGAGGTGGAGTCCATGGGGTCGTGGCCGCCGATGACATCGAGCACGAGCGCGGCATCGGCCACCGTGTTGGTGAGCGGGCCGATCTGGTCGAGCGACGAGGCGAACGCCACCAGGCCGTAGCGCGACACCCGGCCGTAGGTGGGCTTCATGCCCACCACGCCGCACAGGGCGGCGGGCTGGCGGATGGAGCCGCCGGTATCGCTGCCCAGGCCCACCGCTGCGAACCCGGCGGCGACGGCGGCGGTGCTGCCCCCGCTGGAGCCGCCCGGCACCTTGGTGGTGTCGCGCGGGTTGCGGGTGGGGCCGAAGGCCGAGTTCTCGGTGGAGCTGCCCATGGCGAACTCGTCCAGGTTGGTCTTGCCCACCACCACCGCCCCGGCGTCGGCGAGCCGGGTGACGACCGTGGCGTCATAGGGCGGCAGCCAGCCCTCGAGGATCCTGGACGAGCACGTGGTGGCCACGCCGCGCGTGCACAGGTTGTCCTTGAGGGCGACGGGCACGCCGGCCAGTGGGCCCGGGTCCTCGCCCGCGGCCACCCGTCGATCGACCTCGTCGGCGGCGGCGACCGCCTGATCGGTCATCACCAGGTTGAAGGCGTTGATCTCGCCCTCGCGGGCCTCGATCGCGGCCAGGTGGGCGCCCAGCACCTCACGGGCGGTGCGGGCGCCGGAGCGCACGTCGGCGGCGATGGCGGTCGCCGTGTCCGGTGTGTGGGGGGTCGGGGCGGCCATCAGGGCTCCTGCCCGAGCGCCGGCGGCACCCGGAACCGGTCGGCCTCGACCGACGGCGCCTGGGCCAGCACCTCGGCCCGGTCGAGACTGGGTCGCACCACGTCGTCGCGCAGCACGTTCTGCAGGGGCAGCGGGTGCGAGGTGGGCGGCACGTCGGCGACGTCGAGCGCCTCGACGTCGGCGGCGTGCTCGAGCACCGCGGCGAGCTGCCCGGTGAACTCGTCGAGCTCGTCCTCGGTCAGCGCCAACCGCGCGAGGTCGGCGACGTGGGCGACGTCGTCACGCGTGATCTTCTGGGGCACTCCGCGATGCTAGAGGGGTCAGCCCGCAGCCGGTGCACCCGTCACCCGGTCGGCGAAGGCCACGGCGCGGGCCTCGATGAGGTCCTTGTCGTAGTCGAGGGTGGCGACGTGGTAGCTGCGCTCGAGGGTCACCCGCTCGACCGGCCCCGACACCTCGGCGGCCAGGTGGTCGCTGTCGGTCGGTGGCACCACGTGGTCCTGGGTGCTGGTCATCAACAGCACCGGGCAGGCGATCTTCGCCAGGTCGGGCCCGAAGGCCTCCTCGGCCTCGAACATCGAGAGCAGCGGCTTGATCGGGATCGTCTCGTACCCGCCCAGCTCGACGCTGTCGGGGTCGGCGATGTCGGACGCGATGCCGGGCATCATCTCCTCGCCGGCCTGCACCAACTGCTCGATGAACCCGCGCATGTCGGGGCTCACCTGGGTGGCCGGGTTCACGCACACGATGCCGGTGATCCCGGGGTGCCGGGTGGCCAGCCAGCAGGTGAGCGCCCCGCCCATCGACAGGCCCGCCACCACCGCCTGGTCGACCCGGGCCGCCAACGCGTCGTACGCCGCCTCGGCGCAGCCGGACCAGTCGTCCCACGACGTGGTGGCCAGGTCGTCGGCGTTCGTGCCGTGGCCCGGCAGGAGCGGCAGGTCGACCGTGTAGCCCGCGGCGTGGAACGCCTTGGCCAGACCCCGCATCGAGTGGGGGTTGCCGGTGAAGCCGTGCAGCACCAGCACGCCGTGGCCGTTGGTGCCGTCGGCCGACCAGGGCTCGGCGCCCGGGATGATCGGCGGCGATGTGTCAGGCGTAGGGGTCATCGATCTCGGGTTCCTCCCACCAGTCGGCCGGCGCGGGTCGCCAGTCGGGGTCGTCGTGGATGCAGTCCACCGGGCACGGGTCGAGGCACTTGCCGCATCCCGAGCACAGCTCCGGGATGATGATGACATCGATCCCGTGGTTGAAGATGGCCCCGAACTGCGGGGGGCAGTGACGCAGGCAGGCGTCGCAGTTGATGCAGATCGACATGTCGATCCGCAGCGGCACCGGCTTCCACTTGGGGTTGCGCTCGTGGCTGGCGAGGCGCTCGGCACGGTTGGCGGCGGCCACGCCCGCAGCGTAGCCAGCGCGACCGGGCGGGTCTTGACCGTCTGGTCAAGAAGTGTTGTAGCGTCGCGTCCGAATCGAAACCGGCACGTCGAGGAGTGAGCCCTGTGGCCAAGTACCCGTTCCTGAGCGCAGAGTGGATGGAAGAGGCGCACAAGATCCGCGAGGAGTTCGCCGGCCAGACCGCCGCACCGGCCCACGCCGTGCGCATGAACCAGATCATCACCGACGTGCCGTTCAGCGACGAGCCCATCAACGCCTACATGGACACGAGCAACGGCGACCTCGAGCTCGACCTGGGCGCCCTCGAGAACCCCGACCTCACGGTGACGGTCGACTACGAGACGGCCAAGGCCATCTTCGTCGAGCAGAACCCGCAGGCCGGGATGCAGGCCTTCATGGCCGGCAAGATCAAGGTGCAGGGCGACATGACCAAGCTCATGGCCATGCAGTCGCAGGCGCCCGACCCGGTGGCCCAGCAGGTGGCCGAGCGGGTCAAGGAGATCACCGAGTAGTCAGCCCGCCGTCGCCCCGTCGCCGCCCGTCTGGGCCCGGGGCGTGCTGCGGACGAACCACGCGAACGCCAGCGCCACGGCGCCCGCGGCCGCGCCCACCAGGTAGGCGTCGTGGTACGACGCCACCTCGCTCACCACCTCGGCCCGTGACACCTGCACGGTCTGCATCACCTGGATGCCGGCCAGCAGGCCGACCTCGGTCATCATCTGCTGCGCCGCGCCCACCACGCCCAGGTCGCGCTCGTCCACCGAGTTGGCGATCGTCGCCGCGGTGGCGGGCAGGGCCGCCCCGGCCCCGATCCCCGCCAGTGCGAGCGACGACATGATGAACAGGTCGCTCGAGCCCGGTGCCACCGTGGCCATCCCCACCATCGAGGCCCCCACCAGGAACGCGCCGGCCATCGCCGACGTGCGCTCGCCGATGCGGACGGTGAGGTAGCCCGCCAGCGGACCGGCGATGGCGAAGGCCAGCGGGCGCGAGATCGACAGCAGGCCGGTCTTGGTCTCGCCGTAGCCCAGCACGTTCTGCAGCAGCAGCGGGGTGAGGATGAACCCGCCCATGTAGGCGAAGTTGATGAACACCTGCACCGCGATGGGGAACGCGAAGTTGCGGCGGCGGAAGTACTCGAGCGGGATCAGCGGGTGGGCGGCGCGCCCCTCGATGCGCACGAACGCGGCCAGCAGGGCCGGTGCCAGCACGAACGCGGCCAGCACCGGAGTGCTCGTCCAGCCGGTGACCGGCCCCCGGTTCATGGCGAACAGCAGCGCGGTGACGCCGGCGGCCAGCACGATCGACCCGGCCAGGTCGAACGCCTCGCGCTCGCCGCTCCCCCTCGTGTCGGGCAGCACCGCGGCGGCGAGGGCCAGGGCGATCAGCATCAACGGCACCTGGGCCACGAAGATCATCCGCCAGCTGAAGGCCTCCACCAACGGGCCGCCGATCACCACACCCAGCACCGGCCCGCCGGCCATCACCAGCGACCAGTAGCCCAGCGCCTGCACTCGCCGCTCCGGGGGGAAGGAACGGTTGATCATGGCCATCGATGCCGGACCGGTGGCCGCGCCGATGCCGGCGGCGAGGATGCGGAACGTGATGAGCGAGCCCACGTTCCACGACATCGCCGTCAGCCCGGCGAACAGCGCGGCCCCGGCCAGGCCCACGAGGTAGATCCGGCGGTAGCCCCAGAGGTCGCCCAGCTTCCCCACCGACGGCCCGAGCACCGCGAAGGCCAGGACCGGGCCGGTGATCAGCCAGGTGAGGGTGGTCTCGGACGCGCCGAAGTCGTCGGCGATGGTGGGGATCGAGACCGCCAGGATGGTGATGGTGCACGTGACCGCCAGCAGGCCGAACAGCGCCGTGGCGAGGACGATCCACGGCCCCCGGTCGTGGGTCTCGATCCGGCCCTGCACCCGGTGGCGGAGCAGGAGCGGCCACGGCACCGAGCCCAGCTCGTCGGTGCCCGGGGCCTCGACCACCATGTCGGCGTCGCGCGGATGGCGGTCGACGGTGGACATGGAGCGTTCAGGCTACGGGGGGCCTGGCCTCGCGCCTCGGGAGAATCAGCTCAGTGGACGCGCGCCACCGGCCGCGACGAGAACAGCAGCCGGGCGTGGTCGGCGAACCCCGTGGCGTCGCGCATGGCGACGATCGAGGTGCGGAACTCCACCTCGCCGAAGGTGGACAGCACGTCGATCTGGTCGTCGGCCTCGCCCAGCACCCGCTGATCGGTCATCGTCCCGTGGGCCCGCTCGACGAGCTCCTGGATGCGTCCCACCGGGTGGCCCACCACGTCGGCGGGCTCGACGCCGAGCGCGTGGGCCGCGGACGGGCTGCACTCGGTGATGGTCTCGCCCGAGCCGATGCGCACGACGTGCACCTGGCCGTCGTCGGCGAAGGCCGCGAGGTCGGTCCTGGCGGGCCCGTCGTCGTGGCTGCGGTCGGCCCACCGGGCGAACGCGAAGGGGCCGGCGTCCTGCATGCCCCACAGGGTCTCGTGGTCGATGCCGGGGTCGTGTCCGTCCAGCCAGGAGCCGATGCGGGCCACCTCGGTCTGCCAGGTGTCGGCGTTGAGCTCGAGGCGGTCGCTGATGCGCTCGGACTCCTCGAGCAACGACCGGTGGATGGCGGCGATCTCGGTGGGATCGATCCGGGCGATGCTGCAGTGCTCGGGATAGTGGACCACGCTCACGTTCACCCTGATGCCCCGCTCCTCCGCGAAGAGCAGGAGCGCCCCGAACTCGTGGTGGTTCTGGGCCATGAGGCAGAAGTTGATCGAGACGTCGGTGCCCACGCGGTCGGCGTACTCGCAGAAGCGGTCGATGTTGGTCATCACCGCGTCGTAGTCCGAGTCGATGCGGATCGACTCGTAGGTGTCGCGGGTGATGCCGTCGATCGAGAAGGTGGGCGCGATGCGGACCTGCTCGAGCACCCGCTCGACCCGCTTGTTCCACTGCGTGGCGTTGGTGACCACCCGGCAGGTGAGGTCGGGTGCCACCTCGGCCACGATGTCCCACGCCCGGAAGTTCTCCGACCCGAGGAACGGCTCCCCGCCGGCGAACTGGCAGGCCTCGAGGTGGGGCAGGAACAGCCGGAGGTCCTCGAAGAAGTCGTCGCCGTAGACCGCGGGCTGCGCGGGGCGCTTCTCGCGGTGGATGCGGATCGAGGAGGACAGGTCGCCGTTGCACTGGATGCACTGGAGGTTGCAGGAGTTGGAGAGGTTGAACTCCATCCAGTGGGGCCACTCGCCGCTGGCCGGGTCGGCCGTGAGGTGGCCGGCCAGGGCCTCGAACGACTGCGCGTACGAGCCGTCGCGGCCCTCGGTGTTGATCTCCCACTCGCACCCCTCGCAGCCGTGCGAGTAGTCGTCGGCGGCGAGGCGACTCACCAACTCGTGACGGCGGGCTCCCTCCCAGATGTCGGTGAGACGGGTGGAGCCCACGTTGCCCAACGGGTAGCTCATGTTGCGACAGCACGCCCGGACGTCGCCGTCGGGTTGGAAGTAGAGCTGCACCGACGGGGCGTAGCACGCCGAGTGGGGCCGTGGGGACGGACGCCGCCGGGCGCGGGCCGCGCTGCGCACCTTCACGGGGATCACTCGGCGGAGGTCTCGCGACACCCGAGCCAGGCTAGTGCCCCGTCAGGCGATTCTCGGCGCCCGGGCGAGGTCAGACGGTGCCCGCGCCGCCGCGCCGCTGCGTGACCAGCACGATGCTCGACCCGCTGTCGACCTGCACCCCGGCCGCCGGGTCGGTGCCCGTCACGATGCCGTTGGGCGGCCCCTCGACGCCGTCGACGACGAGACCGGCCGCCTCGAGCGCAGCCTGCGCCTCGGCCACCGTGTCGCCGGCCACGTCGGGGATGATCACGGGCTCGGGCCCCAACGAGACGATCACCACCACCTCGCTGTCGCGGGGCACGAGCGTGCCCCCGGCGGGGCTGGTGCCGATGACCAGGCCCTCGTCCACGGTGTCGCTGTAGTCCTCGCCCCGGACGGCCCGCAGCTGCACGTCGTCGAGACGGGCGGCCACCTCGTCGAAGGTGAGGCCCGCGCCGGCGAGGCCCTCGGGGATGGGACGGGGCTTGGGGCCCTTCGAGAGCACCAAGGGCACCTGGGACCCGGCCGGGACCTCGTCGTAGACCATCGACTCGCCGAGGACGATGCCGGCGGGCACCAGCTCGCCCCACTTCTCGCTGATCTCGCCGGGCCGCAGGCCGACGGCGTCGAGCGCGGCCTCGGCCTCGCCCTGGGTGAGGCCGGTCAGGTTGTCGGGCACGGCCACCAGCTCGGGACCGCGTGACACCGTCACCGTGAGGGTGTGGCCCTCGCGCAGGGCCGCACCGGCAGCCGGGTCCTGATCGACGATCTCGCCCTCGGTGGTGCCGTCCTGGCGGGTCTGCACCCGCTCGACCGTCCAGCCGTTGCCCTCGACCAGGGCGGAGACCTCGCTGACGTCGAGGCCGTCGAGTTGGGGCACCTCGTGCTTCGGGCGCAGCAGCTCGCGCACCACCAGGGCCCCGGCCACGAGGGCGACGACCGCCACGACGCCGCCGACGACGAGCACCGACCGGGGAAGGCGCCGGCGGCCCGAAGGCAGCGGTGCCTCTGCGACGGCGACCTCGCCCGTTGGCTCGGCGCGGCCGGGCCGGGTGTCGGCGTCGGTGTCCGACGCGTCGGCGTCGTCCGGCCGGCCCGCACCCTCGCGATCCACCACGGGCGACCCGGCGGCCTCGCCACCGTCCTGCTCGACGGCGTCCCCGGCGTCGAGGACGACCTCGACGACCCCGACCTCATCGACCGCGACCGCGGCCTCGTCGAGCTGAGCCTCGTCGACCTCGACCTCGACCTCGACCCCGGCGACCTCGACCCCGTCGACCTCGGCCCGGTCGACCTCGGCCCCGTCGACCTCGGCCTCGTCGACCTCGGCCCCGTTGGCCCCGCGGCGGGCGTCGAGCACGCTGCGGGCCCTGGCGGCCAGACCGGCCAGTGCCGCGCCGCGGGCCGGGGCGGGCGCGGCCGGCGCCGACGATGCGTCGTCGGGCACCACCACGATGGCATCGCCCTCGCCCGGCAGGTGCGTGGGATCCGGGTCGACGAACGGGGCCAGGCCCTCGGACGGGAACGCGCCGGCCAACGGCAGCGGCGCAGGGGCGTCGAGCTCGCCGGAGACGCGGATGAGGGCACGGCCCAACTCGTCGGCCGCGGGTCGCTCACCCGGATCGGGGTCGCCGGCCCATTCGAGCACCTCGGCGAGCGGCCCGAGCTCGGCGCCGAGGTGCATGCGGGCGTCGACCCGCGCCATCAGGGTGCCGATGGTGGTGTCGGCCGCGAACGGCACCTGGCCGGTGACGGCCTCGATCAGCACCAGGGACAGCGAGTAGATGTCACCCTTGCCGGTGACCGGCTGGCCCTGGGCCTGCTCGGGCGACGCGTAGCGGGCGGTGCCGAGCACCGCACCCGACGGCTCGGTCCACGCCGCCTCGGCCAGTGCCCGGGCCACCCCGAAGTCGGCGATGCGCAGCCGCCCGTCGTCGCTGAAGAGGAGGTTGGCGGGCTTGATGTCGCGGTGCACGAAGCCCTGGCGGTGGGCGAAGTCGAGCCCTTTGGCCGCCTCGAGGGCGACGCCAACGGCCTGAGCGACGCTCAGCCGGTGGCCCAGGTCGAGCATGCCCCGCAGGCTGCCGCCAGAGACCAGCTCGGTGACCAGGTAGGGGCCGTCGTCGTTGCCCGAGTCCCACAGCTTGACGATGTTGGGATGGGTGAGCTTGGCCGACGCCTGGGCCTCGGCCCGGAAGCGGCGGAGGAAGGTCTGGTCGTCGGCCAGTGCCGGGTGCAGCACCTTCACCGCGACACGCCGCTGCAGGCGCACGTCGTCGGCGAGGAACACCTGGGCCGACGAGCCCGTCCCGATGGGCGCGATCAGGCGGTATCGGCCACCCAGGACACGACCGATCTGATCGGTCATCTGGGACAGCAGCACGGAACGGATCGTACCGGCTGGGTTTTCGCGTCCTGCGGACCCACAATGGGCCGGTGGTCATCCTGCGCCGTGTCACCATCGCCGTGCTGCTCCTCGTGGGCGTCGGCGCCATCGTGTTGGCGTTCAGCCGCACCGAGACCAGCGGCGGCGCCGACGACGTCACCATCAGCGGCGGCGACCACGCCGTCGAGGTCCTGATCCCCGGCCGCAACGCCCAGGCGCTCAGCCAGAGCGACGTGGGCATCGACCTGGCCGACGGCTGGACCGGCACCCTGATCCTGAACGGCGAGGAGCTCCGCGACGACCAGATCGACCGCGTCGACGCCCTCAACCAGATCCTCTACCGGCCACCGGACGGCCTCGAATCGGGCCGCAACTGCGTCACCGCGGTGGTGTGGCGGGTCGACGAGCGTCGCGAGCAGGGCCGCGACGTCACGTGGTGCTTCGAGGTCACGTAGTTCGACCGCTCTTCGGCTGACGCCTCATCGCACCGTCAAGGCTCGCTCGTCCCTCGCTCGCCGCACCGCGCGATGCACCGCTCGGCGCCTCGGCTGACCGCTCGGCGCCCACACCGTCCTGGTCGGGTTCGCTCGAACCGGCGGTCGGGTCAGCCGGGAAGGTCGCCCGTCTCGAGAAGTCGCACGAAGGCGGCCTCGTCGAGGATGGGGATGCCCAGCTCCTCGGCCTTGGTGAGCTTCGCCGCGCCGGGGCCCTCGCCCACGACCACCGCGGTCGTCCGCTTCGACACGCTGCCGGGTGACTTGCCCCCGCGGGCGACGATGGCCTCCTCCGCCCCCTCCCGGCTGAAGCCGTCGAGGGTGCCGGTGACCACCACCGACCGACCCTCGAGGGTCTGGGCCAGCCGGGGGGCCTCGGGGCCCTCGAAGTTCACCCCCGCGGCCCGCAGCCGCTCGACCAGCGCCCGGTTGGCCTCGTCGGCGAAGAAGCCGTGCACGCTCTCCGCGATGATGGGCCCGATGCCGGCGACGCCGGCGATCTCGTCCTGCTCGGCGGCGAGGATCGCGTCGAGGTGCCCGAAGTGTCGGGCCAGCACCTGGCTGCCAGCGCCGCCCAGGTGGGCGATGTTGAGCCCCACCAGCAGGTTGGCCAGGGGCCGCTGCTTCGACGCCTCGATGGCCGACTGCAGGTTGTTCACCGAGGTCTCGCCGAAGCCCTCGAGCTCGCGCACCCGATCGAGGTCGAGCGTGTAGATGTCGGCGATGTCGCCGAGCAGGCCGAGCTCGAGGAAGAGGCGCACGGTCTGCTCGCCGAAGCCCTCGATGTCCATGGCGCCCCGGGACGCGAAGTGCTCGATGGCAGTGGCCCGTCGGGCCGGGCACGTGGCGTTGACGCAATAGGTGGCGGCCTCGCCCTCGAGCCGCTGGAGCGGCTCACTGCATACCGGACACACGGTGGGGAACACCCATTCGGGGAGGCCCGCCGGCCGTTCGGCCAGCACGGGGCGGACCACCTCGGGGATCACGTCGCCGGCCTTGCGCACCACCACCAGGTCGCCGGGCCGGACGTCCTTGGCCTTCACCTGGTCCTCGTTGTGCAGGGTGGCGAGGCCCACCGTCGACCCGCCCACGAAGACGGGCTCGAGCTGGGCGAACGGGGTGGCCTTGCCGGTGCGCCCGATCGACACCTGGATGTCGATCAGCCGGGTGGTGCGCTCCTCGGGCGGGAACTTGTAGGCGATCGCCCACCGGGGGGCCTTGCTGGTCGACCCGAGCAGGTCGCGGGTGGCCAGGTGGTCGACCTTCACCACCACGCCGTCGATCTCGTACGGCAGGTCGTGGCGGTTCGCCTCCCAGTGGCGGCAGAACGCGTGCACCTCGTCGAGCGTGGCGACGGTGGTGATCTCGGGGTTCACCGGCAGGCCCAGATCGGACAGCCAGGCCAGCGTCTCGCTGTGGCGCTCGAACACGGGACCGCCCTGCACCTCGCCGAGTTGGTACGACCACCAGGACAGGTCACGGCTGGCCGTGACCGAGGAGTCCTTCTGGCGCAGCGAGCCGGCCGCGGAGTTCCGGGGGTTGACGAAGAGCCGGGCGCCCATCTCGGCCTGGCGTGCGTTCAACGCCTCGAACGCGGCGACCGGCATGTACACCTCGCCCCGCACCTCGAGCACGCTCGGGGCGCCGGCCGGGAGCTGTGCCGGCACGGTGGCGATGGTGGCCACGTTGGCGGTGACGTCCTCGCCCACCCTGCCGTCGCCCCGGGTGGCGGCCTGGACGTAGCGGCCGCCCTCGTAGCGGATCGACATGGCCAGGCCGTCGATCTTCAGCTCGCAGACGAAGCCGATGACCGCGTCGTCCCGCCCCGCACCCGCGGCACCGCCGTCGGTCCGATCGTCACCGACGTCCGCGCCGTCGCCGGGTGGGTCGCCCGGGTCGTCGGACGGGAGAGGCCGCTCGGCGGCCAGTCGGCGCTCGAGGCGGGCACCCCAGGCCACCAACTCGTCCTCGGTGAAGGCGTTGTCGAGCGACATCATCGGCTGGCGGTGCACCACGGGCGCGAACAGCGTCGACGGCGCGCTCCCCACCCGCTGCGTGGGCGAGTCGGGGGTCATCAGCTCGGGGAATTCGTCCTCGAGGGCCCGGAGGTCGCGCACGAGGGCGTCGTAGTCGGCGTCGGAGATCTCGGGATCGTCGAGCTCGTGGTAGCGGCGGTTGTGGTGCTCGATCCGGGCCCGCAGCGCCGCTACCTGCTGGGCGATCTCGGCGATCTCGGGCATGGGTCGCCAGGGTAGAGCGCGTGGTCGGCCCGCGGCGGTGCCGGGTCAGGCGCCGGCGGACAGGCGCACGCCCACCGCCTGATCGTGCAGACGCTGGGCCACCGTGCGGGCCAGCGACAGCACGTGGGTGGCCTGCGGCACCCCGTGGCAGGCCAGCCCGCAGGCGGGCGTGATGAGCGCCTGCGTGCGCAGGAGCACCGGGTCGCACCCGGCGCGCACCATCTCGCACCACACGTCGCACAGCTGGCGCCACAGCCGATCGGCCGTGGTGCCCAACGGCCCGTCGGTGGGCACCGCCCCCCAGGCCACCCAACCGCCGCGGTCGAGGAAGCCGCCGAGGGTGCCGCCGGCCTCGACCAGGCCGGCGTCGACCGGCGCCGACAGCACCTGCGGCCCGGACTGCAGCACCAGGCGCCAGTCCGCCTGCCCGCAGCAGTGCAGACCCGTGATGGCCTGCGGCTCGATGGTGGCCAGCGCCCCCGACACGAGGTCGACCGCCCGGTCGGGCTCGATGGGGAACCCGGGATGCATGCACGAGGCCAGGCCGGGCTCGTCGATGAACACCAGCAGCGGTGCGTCGGGCACCGCTCGCCGGGCCAGGCCCAGCAGCGCCTGGGACCGGGCCCGCACCGCCGCGCCCGCGGCCAGGAAGGCCCGCTCGGCATCCAGGCCCGCGGCGTGCAGGGCCAGCCCCAGCGTGACCGGGCCGGTGAGCTGGAGCTTCACCCAACCGGTGCGCCCGGCGACCGTGTCGAGGAACACCCGCAGGCCGTGGAACGGCTCGCCGGCGAGGCCCGGGTCGTCCAGCGGCGCCTCGGGGTCGATCTCGTCGAGGTCGAGGTCGAGCGACCCGTCGGGCGCCACCGCGACCCCCGGCATCCCCCAGGCGGCCTGAGCGATCATCCCCTCGAGCGGCGACCGGCGCGGCAGCGAGGGCGCGGCCGGCAGCCAGGGATGTCGATCGAGCACGAGCGCCACCGCCTCGGCCGCGGTGTCGTGGGGCAGGCTGCCGATGGAGGTGACGGCACCGACCGGCAGATCGATGTCTCTCATCGGCTGCTACTGGCTTGGCACACGGTGTAGATCCCCCACGAATCGGGCGGCGGCATTCGGCTCTTGCCCGGCCCTCGAAACACTGGAATAGCCACGGCCCCGACGCACGCGCAAATCTCCACCCGTGCGCGTCGACACGACATGGGTCTTTCGGGTGGTGTGGGCCACGCTGCCCCTCGCCGCGGGCCCCGCGCTGGCCGACGCCCTCGATCCCCGCTCGCAGGCGGTGCGCACCGTCGCCTCGGTGGCGTTGTGGCTCGGGTGGGCGGCGGTGCTGGCGGCCTCGCTGGTGCCGAGCACGGTGAGCCTCACGATCATCCGCGTCGTGGCCCCGGCCGCCCCGGTGGCCACCGCCTGGGCCACCCTCGATCGCACGTCCGCAGCCGGGGGCGCCGACACGGTGGCCGGCCTCGTGGCGCTGGTGGCCACGTCGGTGGCGGCCGTCGTGGTGATGGACGCCCGGATCGGCGACCGCTTCGTCGACGGCTCCTCGTACGGACCGGAACGGCGCCTCGCCCTGCGGGTGCCGGCGCCGGTGCTGCTCGGCCCGCTCGAGCTCACGTGGGCCGCCTCACTGGCCGGTGCACTGGCGGGACCGCTCCTGCTGGCGAGCCGGCAGTGGGTCGCGGGTGGCATCGCCACCGTGGTCGGCCTCGGCGTGGTGTTCTGGGCGGCGCGGTCGCTGCACGCCCTGAGCCGGCGTTGGCTGGTGTTCGTGCCGGGCGGCATGGTCCTTCACGACCCCCTCACGGTCACCGAGTCGGTGCTCATGCCCCGCGCCATGATCGAGCGGCTGGGGCCGGCACCGGCCGACTCCCGCGCCTACGACCTCACGCAACGGGCGCCGGGCCTGGCCCTCGAGGTGACCCTGCGCGAGCCGCTGCCGGTCAGCCTCTACCGTCCTCGCTCCCGCCAGCCGGAGACGGCCACGGTCGAGCAGGTGCTGTTCACCCCCACCCGGCCCGCCGCCGCGCTCGACGCCGCCGCCGAGCGCCGCATCCCCGTCGGCTGACGATCCACGCCACGCCGGCCGTCGCTGCCGGTCAGGCCGCCGTGGCGCCGCCGAGCACCACGTCACCGGCGTAGAGCACCACGCTCTGGCCCGGCGCCACCCGGCGCTGGGGCGCCCGCCAGTGCACGACACCGTCGTGGAGGTCGGCGGGGAGGGCGGGACCGTGGGCCGAGCACTGCACCAGCACGGGGCCCTCCGTGGGCGCGCCCGACCACGCCAGATCGGTGAGCGCCAGGCGATCGGTGAGCAGGTCGGCCCTGGTGCCCACCGTGACCACCGCGGCGTCGACATCGACATCGGTCACGTAGCGGGGCGCGGCGCCACCGGACAGACCCAGGCCCTTGCGCTGGCCGATGGTGACCAGCTCGACCGCGGGAGCGGTGCCCACCGGCGTGCCGGAGGTGTCGACGACGCGCGCCGGCCGCAAGGGCACCCGCTCGCCCAGGAAGCGCTCGCGGCCGCCCGTCGAGGTGATGAAGCACACGTCCTGGCTGTCGGGCTTGTCCGCGGTGCGCAGACCCCGGCGCTCGGCCTCCGCCCGCACCGCGGCCTTGTCGAGATCGCCCACCGGGAACTGCACCCGCGCCAACTCTCCCGGGCCGAGCATGTGCAACACGTAGGACTGGTCCTTCGCCCGGTCGGCCCCCCTCGCCACCCGGCGGGTTCCGTCGGCGTCGACCACCACCCGGGCGTGATGGCCCGTCGCCACGGCGTCGAACCCCAACAGGTCGGCCCTCGCCAGCAGGCGGTCGAACTTCAGGTGGCGATTGCACTCCACGCACGGGTTGGGCGTGCGACCGGCCGCGTGGTCGGCCACGTAGGGATCCACCACCAACCGGTCGAAGTCGTCGCTGAAGTTGAACACGTGGTGGTCGATGCCGAGTTGCTGGGCCACCCGGCGGGCGTCGTCCACGTCGGCCACCGAGCAGCACCCGGTGTCGGACGCGCCCCCCCAGAGGCGCATGGTGACGCCGGTGACCTGGTGGCCCGCGTCGAGCAGCAACGCCGCGGCCACCGACGAGTCGACCCCACCCGACAGGGCGACGAGGACGTTCACGACGGCTCCCCCGGTGCGCTCCGGAGAGTCGGACCAGGGCCCGGCTGGCCGGCGCGGCCCGAGCGGGTGCCCCCGGCGCCCGCGACCGGCCCACGGAGGCGTTCCACGGCGGCGGGCACCACCTCGAGGGCGCGGTCGACGTCGTGCGCGGTGGTGGTCGCGCCGAGGGAGAGGCGCAGCGACCCACGGGCAGCCGGGCGCGGGACCCCCATCGCCGCCAGCACCGGCGACGGCTCCATGGCCCCGCTGGCGCACGCGGAGGCGGCCGAGGCGTAGACCCCTGCCTGCTCGAGCAGGAACAGCAGCGACTCGCTCTCGATGCCCTCCACGCACACGTGACAGGCCCCCGCCACCTTGTGGGACCGGTCGGGCAACGCGCCGGCGGCCGACCGGACACCGGTCTCGATCATCCCGGGCACCCCCGCCAGGAGGCCGGACGCGAGCCGGTCCCGCAACGCCGCCACCCGGTCGACCGTGGCCTTGCGCTCGTCGACCGTGCCAGCCAGGGCGACGGCCATCCCGACGATGCCGGCCACGTTCTGCGTACCACTGCGCCGCTCGCGCTCCTGGCCGCCGCCGCGCAGCATCGGCGCGAGCTCGACGCCCTCACGCACCACGAGGGCGCCCACACCCTTGGGGCCACCGAACTTGTGGGCGCTGATCGACACCAGGTCGAACCCCGCCGCATCGGTGGCCACGTCGAGCCACGGGGCGGCCTGGACCGCGTCGGTGTGCAGACGAGCGCCCGGGGCGTGGCGGTGCACCACCTCGGCGACGTCGGCGAGCGGCTGGATCGTGCCGACCTCGTTGTTGGCCGCCATGACGGACACCAGCGACACATCGTCGCCCGCGGCCGCGCACTCGCCGAGCAGGGACTCGAGCGCGACCAGATCGACCACGCCCCGCCCGTCGACCGCGATCGTCCGGCCGCCGACCCACGCGACGGGCTCGGCCACCGCCGGGTGCTCGACCGCCGAGCACAGCACCACGCCGGGCCGGCGGGCGTGCACCCCGTGGATCGCCAGGTTGTCGGACTCGGTGCCGCCGCTGGTGAAGACCACCTCGCGGGGCCGGGCGCCCAACGCGTCGGCGACGAGGTCGCGGGCCTCGTCGATGGCCTGACGAGCCGCGCGGGCGGACCGGTGCGACCCGGAGGGGTTGGCGTAGCTGCCCTCCAGGACGCCGACCATGGCCTCGAGCGCGTCCGGCCGCAGCGGCGTGCTGGCCGCGTGGTCCAGGTACACGGGGGTCAGGTCGGCCACCCCGCAAGGCTACGAGCGCCCCGCCCCCTCCGCCCGACGCAATCGGACACGGGCACCTCGAGCGGTGCCGGGAACGCGGGCGTCAGCTGGGTGGGGCGAAGCCCCCCGCTCGGGGAGGGGGAGGGGGCGGCGGCGGTGGCGTGCCCGACGCACCCGGAGGGGGCGGCGTGCCCGCGACACCAGCAGACGGCGGTGGGCCCGGGAACGCGGGAGACGGCGTCGGCATGGTGGGCACCGCGCCGCCGCCGTACGGGCCCTGGCCCGGCCAGCCGCCGGGGGGCCCGCCGTGGCGGAGCTGGTAGGCCGCGGCGACACAGACGAGGAAGGTCTCGGGCGCCAGGTTGGGAGGCGGCGTGTGGCCCATGGCGGTGGCGACCGGGTTGGCCAGCCGCGCCCCCAGGGACCACCGGGCCGCCGGGGTGAGGCTCGAGACCCGCAGCAGGTACGACCGCACCACGCCGTACTGCTCGGGCGACACCGTGGTGACGTCGAGGTGGGCGGCGTAGGACTCCAGCCCGTACGGCGGGTAGAAGGCCATGGCCTGAGCCGTGCGGTCCACCGGGGTGCGCTCGCGCAGCACCAGCGTGCCGGCGGCCAGGTCACCCAGGCGTTGGTTGTCCCGGGTGAGCAGGATCACGATCGTGGCCACCACGCCGACCGGGATCAGCCAGAAGTCGACCAGCCCCAGTGCACCCCGGATGGCTGCATGGCGGAAGCGGATCGGGGCGCCCTCCTTGGTGACCGCCCGGAGGCCCGCGGCCGCCATCCCCAGCGTGCGCCCGTTCCAGACCGTCTCCATGATGATGGGGTAGCCCAGCAGGATCAGGAAGAACATGATCGTGGCGAAGGCGACGCCCACCGACTCGGGAATGGACAGGCCGGCGGCGCCGACCGCGCCGAGCACCATGACCACCGCCACCAGCGCCGCGAACTGCACCAGCACGTCGACCGTGAACCCCAGCAGCCGGGTGGGCACGGTGGCGGTCTGGAACTCGAGCACCACCGCCTCGGGGGTGACGATCCCGCTCGTCGGCTGGCTCACCGGCGACACGGTAACCAGTCAGGTCAGCCCGCCGACGGAACGCCGACCGTCGAAGGGGTACGACACCCCGGTGAGCTGTTCGGAGGCCTCCCACAAGCGGGCGCCGAGCACGGGGTCGGCCGCCCGCCGGGGCAGTCCCACGTCGACCGGCGGCCCGCGGCGCTCTCCCGCGGCGGCGGGCCCGTAGAACGTGGCGCCCCGCACCTCGGGGTCGACACCGGCCCGCAGCGCCGGCAACACCGCGTCGGCGGCGGTCTGCCCCAGCCGGTCCAGCAGCGGGCGCAACGGCCGCAGCCACGGGGCGTCGGGCCGGGAGGAATCGGCGTGGGTGGTGGCGTGCCCCGGGTGGGCGGCGACCGCGACCAGGTCGGCGCCGGCCGCGTCGATCCGACGCTGGAGCTCGGCGGTGAACACCAGGTTGGCGAACTTGCTGCGGGCGTAGGCCCGCCACGGACCGAGCGGCGGCTCGCGGGTGACCGAGCCGACCAGGTGGTCGCGATCGAGCCGGCCGACGCGGTGCAGCATCGAGCTCATCGTCACCACCCGGGCGCCGGTGGCCAGTGCGGGCAGCAGCCGTCCGGTGAGGGCGAAGTGGCCGAGGTGGTTGGTGGCGAAGGCCACCTCGATGCCGTCGGCGGTGCGCCCGGCGGGGGGCAGGATCGCGGCGGCGTTGTTCACCAGGAGGTGGATCGGCTCGCCCCGCCCGCGGAGGGTGGCGGCGGCCGCGGCCACCGAGTCGGGGTCGGCCAGGTCGAGGACCACCACGTCGACCGACGCGCCGGGGCACCCGGCGAGGACCTGCCGGCGGGCCCGATCGCCGTCCGCCGGGTCGCGGCACGCCAGCACCACCGCGGCACCCCGACCGGCCAGCGCCTCGGCCAGCACCAACCCGAGGCCACGGTTCGCGCCGGTCACGACCGCCCGGCGACCCGCGAGCGCGGGCGCATCGGCGATCGACCAGGGGTGGCTCACCGCACGACGCCCGGTGCCACCGGGGCGACGCCGCCGCGGCTCAACCGTGACCCTCGCGCACCTCTCGCACGACGACCTCCTGGGCGACGGTGGCCACGTGCAGGCCCTCGAGGTCGTAGACGCGACCCAGGGCGAGGCCCCGGCCCCCGGTGAGCCCCTGGCCCTGGAGGGCGTGGAGGTGCCACCGGTCGGCCCGCAGGGGGCGGTGGAACCAGAGGGCGTGGTCGAGGGTGGCAGCCATGAAGTTCTGCCAGTCCTCCTCGCCCGCCATCCCCGTCCGCACCTTCGGGTGGTCGAGCATCGCCGCCGCCGTGGGCATGTCGTCGGAGCAGTAGACGAGGGCGCAGGCCTGGAGCACGGGGTCGTGGCCCAGGTCGGACAGCACCCGCAGCCACGTGAGCGTGGCGCTGGACAGGCCGTCCGGCACCGGTGCGGGCCGCCGGTCGAGCAGCAGGCCCCAGTTCTGCGACACCAGCTCCTCGGGCGGGGTGACGCCCGGCGGGGGCCGGTGCAGCACCACGTCGGCCTCGTCCTCGGCCACCTTGAACGACGCCGACATGGAGAAGATGGCGCCGGCGGACTGCCGGGCGACCACGTTCCGGGTGACGAACGAGCGACCGTCACGGGTGCGGTCCACCTCGAAGCGGATCGGCTCGGCGATGACCCCTGGGCGGATGAAGTAGGCGTGCAGCGAGTGCACCTCGAAGCGCTCCTCGACGGTGGTGGCGGCCGCCCGCAGCCCCTGGGCCGCCACCTGCCCGCCGTAGACGCGAGGGAAGGGCACCGGCTCGCTGATGCCCACGAAGGTGTCCGGGCCGTGGGGCTCGAGCGCCATCAGGTCCTCGAAGGCGAGGGGGTTCGGGGTGAGGTCCACGCCGTGGGACGGTAGCCACCCCGCGCGGGGGCGAGGTGCGCCATGATGGCGCCACCGTGGACATCGACCGCTACATCGCCGCCCACCAGGGCTCGTGGGACCGGCTGGCCGCGCTCACCGCCAAGGCCCGCCGCGGGGTGCGGCGCCTCGACCCGGCCGAGCTCGACGAGCTGGTCGTGTTGTACCAGCGCACGTCGACCCACCTGTCGTACGTGCGCACCAACTACGCCAACCCGGCGCTCACCACCCGCCTCACCCGGCTCGTCGCCGCCGCCAGCGGGGTGATCTACGGCAAGCGGGCCCGGACCCTCAGCTCCCTCGCCGAGTTCTTCCGGACCACCTTCCCGGCCGCGGTGTGGGATGCCCGGCGCTTCGTGGCGGTCAGCGCGCTCCTGACGTTCCTGCCCGTCGCCGCGATGGGCATCTGGATCGGGACCTCCAGCGCGGCCCTCGAGGCCTCGGCCCCCGATGCGTTGCGCGAGGCCTACGTGAACGAGGACTTCGAGTCGTACTACTCGTCGGCGCCTGCCGCGCAGTTCGCCACCGAGGTCACCGTGAACAACATCCAGGTGTCGATCCTCGCCTTCGCCGGCGGCATCGTGCTGTGCCTCGGCGCCGCCCTGATCCTGCTGACCAACGGCGCCAACCTGGGCGTGGCGCTGGGGTTGTTCGTCGCCGCGGGCCAGCAGCCCAAGTTCTGGGGCCTGATCCTGCCCCACGGCCTGCTCGAGCTGACCGCGGTGGTGATCGCCGGCGCCGCCGGGCTCCGGCTCGGTTGGGCCATCATCGCCCCGGGCGACCGCCGGCGGGGGGAGGCCCTGGCCGATGCCGGCCGCCGGGCCGTGGTGATCATCCTCGGTCTCGTGGTGGCGTTCATCACCGCCGGCATCATCGAGGGCTTCGTCACCGGCTCGGCCCTGCCCACCGCGCTGCGGGTGGGGATCGGCATCACCGTCGAGGCCGCCTTCCTCACCTACCTGGTGGTGCAGGGCCGGGCCGCGGCCGCACGGGGGGTCACGGGCCTGCTGGGCGAGGTGAAGCGGGGCTGGGAGGACGAGCCCGATCAGAGCCCGCCGGTGGCCTTGACCGCGAGGTAGGTGTCGGCCAGCAGGGGCGCCAGCTTGCCGGGGGGCGCGTCGATCACCGTGGCCCCCAGCCCGCGCAGCCGGGCCACCGTGCGGCGGCGCTCGTCCAGGGCGCGGACCGCCGCGGTCTTGCGGTAGGCCCCCGACGCATCGGTGGGCGAGGCCGCGGCCCAGTGCACCACGTCGGGGTCCTGCACGCCGGCGACCACCACCAGGTGGTTGCGCACGATGAGCGGCAGGGCCGGCACCAGCGAGTCCCCCACCGCCTGCTCGACGAGGTCGGTCAGGATCACCATCATGGCGCGGCGGCGGAACCGGCCGAGGGTCTCGGCGAAGGCGCCGGCGTAGTCGCTCTCGGCCAACTGCGGCTCGAGCTCGTACATGGCCTCGGTGACGCGGGCCAGCTGGTTGCGGCTCTGCGCGGGACCGACCACCCGCTGCACCTTGCGGTCGAAGGCCACCAGCCCGCAGCGATCGCCGAGCCGGGTGGCCACCGCGGTCATCATCATCACCGCGTCCATGGCGTGCTCGACGCGCGGCACGTCGTCCACCCGCCCGGCCATCACCCGTCCGTTGTCCAGGAGCAGGATCACCGTCTGGTTGCGCTCGGCCCGGTAGGTGCGCACGATCGGCTTGCCGACACGGGCGGTGGCCGACCAGTCGATCCGGCGGAACTCGTCGTCCACCGAGTACTCCCGCAGCTGGTCGAACTCGGTGCCGCCCCCACGCCCCTGGGCCGAGCGCAGCCCCACCTCGAGGATGCGGGCCTTGTTGATCCGCAGCTCGGCCTCGTCACGCGATCGGAAGGGTGGGAACACCCGCAGCAGGCCGGGGTGGGCGCGCCAGCGCTGCCGGGCCACCAACCCGAGCGGGCCCTCCACCCGCACGGTGACACCGGCGGGCTCGAACCGACCTCGGCGGGCGGGGCGGATGGTGGTGCGGGCTTCCGCCCGCCCCCGGGGCGGGATGGTCACCCGCACCCGTCGGGTGCCGGCCCGCAGCGACCCGGCGAGATCGTCGGCGAGCGCCACCCGCAGGCGCCGGCCCAGGGGGTTGGTGAGGCGCCAGACCACGTCGCCGCTGCCACCGAGCGCCAGCACGCCCGGGAGCTCGCGTACCACCGCCACCTGATCGGGCCGGGGCGCGAGCGCCCAGTCGGCGAGCACGGCGACCAGCAGCAGGCCGTCGACGATCAGCAGGCGGGCGTCGAACGGCAACCCCAGCACCACCAGGGCACCGAGGGCGGCCACCAGGGCCAGCCGCCGGGTGGGGATCGGCATCACGCCCGCCCGTGGATCGCTGGCGACCTCACCGGGGCGCAGGCACCGACGCCAGCACCCCGTCGAGCACGCCGTCGGCGGTGGCGCCCTCGAGCTCGAGCTCGGGGCGCAGCAGCAGCCGGTGGCGCAGCGCCGGCTTGGCCACCGCCTTCACCTCGTCGGGGGTGACGAACTCACGTCCGGCGAGCCACGCCCACGCCTTGGCCGCGTGCAGGAGCGCAGCGGCACCTCGGGGCGACACCCCGAGCGTGAGCGACGGGGACTCGCGGGTGGCCCGGGCGACGGCGACGATGTAGGTGATCACCGGGTCGAGCACCCGGACGGCCTGCACCTCGGCGCGGGCGGCTCGCAGGTCCTCGGCGGTGGCGACCGGACGCAGGCCCGTCGACGCCAGGTCGTGGGGGTCGAGGCCCTGGTCGTGGCGGGCCAGCACCACCTGCTCCTGGGCGGCGGTGGGGTAGGGCACCAGGAGCTTGAAGAGGAACCGGTCGAGCTGGGCCTCGGGCAGCGGGTAGGTGCCCTCGTACTCGACCGGGTTCTGGGTGGCGACCACCACGAAGGGCTCCGGCAGGGGCCGGCGCTCCCCGTCCACGGTCACCTGGCGCTCCTCCATCGACTCGAGCAGCGAGGCCTGGGTCTTCGGCGGCGTGCGGTTGATCTCGTCGGCCAGGAACAGGTTGGTGAAGACCGGGCCCTGGCGGAACCGGAACGTGCCCTCGGTGGCCTCGAAGATGGTCTGCCCGGTGACGTCGGACGGCATCAGGTCGGGGGTGAACTGCACCCGCTTGAAGTCCAGGTCGAGTGCCGCGGCCACCGCCTTGACGAGGAGGGTCTTGGCCACACCGGGGACACCCTCGAGCAGCACGTGGCCCTCCACGAGCAGCGCCGCGATGAGGCCCGACAGCACCCCTTCCTGGCCCACCACCGCCTTGGCCACCTCGTCGCGCACGGCCAGCACCGCGGCGCGCGCCTGGCTGTCGGCGGACGGTGCCACCGACCCTGGTGGGGCGGGTGGCGGTGGTGGCGGCGGCAGCGGTGCGCCCGGAGGGGAGGGTGCGCCCGACGGGGAGGGTGGACCTGATGGTGACGGTCCCGCCCCCGGCATCGGCGCGGGCAGGTCAGGTTCCGGATCCATGCAGCAGCTCCTTGCGAATCGACTCGATGTCCTGGGCCAGGGCGACGAGGTCGTGGTCGGTGGTGACGGGCGCGCCGGCCAGCGCGGCGAAGACGGCCTCACCGTCGGCGCCGGTGCGCCGGGCGGTCACGCTGGCCACGATGTCGGGCGGGGTGTCGACGGCCAGGCCGAGGCGCGAGCACAGACCCCGACGGAGGTCGTCACGGAGCACCGTCGCGGCCCGGTCGGGCGAACGCGTCTGCTGCAGCAGCTCGCCCACGGCGCCGACCAGCTCGGACCCGGCGATCTGCACCGGCTGGGGCTCGTCGATCGGCTGGCCGAGCCGGCGCGCCCGCCACAGGGCGTAGACCACGAAGGCCACCACGAGCTGCAGCAGGGCGGCTTTCACCCCCGGCGCCACGAGATCGCCCAGGGTGTCCTCACCCGAGCCCGGCACGGGCGGCTCCACGAAGGCGACGGTGCCACCCGGGCTGGGGGCGAGCAACGCGCCGGCGAGCACCGCGTTGTCGAAGTCGCCCAGTGACTCGTTGGTGAACATCCCGGCGCCGCCCACGGCGACGATGGTCCCCCGCCCGGTGGCCGTGGTGACCACGAACGCGCCCTCCTCGTCGCCGTAGCAGTGCCCGGTGGCGCCGTCGATCTCGTAGGTGAGCCCGCCCCGGGGGTCGATGCGGCCGACGCCGGCCAGGGCGTCGACCGTGCAGTCGCCCGGAGGGATGCTGCTCGACGCCAGGCCGCCGAACGGGTCGGTCGAGCCGAACGGCACCGGTGTCAGCGGTGAGCTGGGGTCGGCCACGACGAGGGTGCCACCGTCGAGCACCCAGTCGTGGAGCTGCTCGCGAGCGTCGTCGCCCAGCTGGTCCTGCAACAGCAACGCGACGTCATCCTCGGTCGCGGGCACCCCGGCGGTGGTGACGACGTCGGCGCCCAACTCGCCCAGCAGGAGCACCAGGCCCTTGGCCCCGAGTGGCCCGGTGCCCTCGGGCGACAGCGGCTCACCGTCCTCCGGCGGGCGCCCGCCCACCAGTGCGACCACGACGAGGAGCGCGACGAGCGCCAGCCAGAACACCACACCGGCGCGCTTGGTGCCGGAGGACGACGTGGCCGCGGTCACGCGGGCACCGCCTCGGCGACCGCGGTCACTGCGGCCTGCGCCGACGGGTGCGACGACGCCGCTCGCACGGTGGCCGCCAGCTCCCGGAACCGAGCGTTCTCGCGCGCGCCGGTGGGCCGGTCGCCGTACCAGGCGTCCTCGAACAGCTCGGTGGCCTCCGCGAACGCACCCGACACCTCGGGGAGCGCCGACGCCACCTCGGCGCGGTACTCACCGGCCGTTCGGCCGGGCACATCGTCGACCTGGCCCCGTTGCACCAACGAGGCCACGAGGGCACGGAAGCGGCACCGGAGCGCCGACTTCCACTGCTCCTCGCGCTCGAAGCGCTCGGCCTCCGTGTCCCACTCGTCGGCGCTGCGGGCCCTCGCGATGCTGACCGTGGTCGTCCGCCGTGGGTCCACCTGCACGGTGCGGGTGAGCCGGGCCAGCAGGAACACGATGGCGGCGATGGCGGCCACCATCACCGCCCACCCGATCAGCGACGCGCCGTCGCCCGAGGTGAGGCCCTGGAGCACCCGGCCGAACCGCTCCTGCAACCACGACATGGCCTTCTCGACCACGTTGGGCTCGGGCCGGCGGAACTCGGGCCGCGACAGCACGTCGTCGGCCGCCTGGCGCACCTCGTCGGGCGACTGCGTGGGAACGGGCGGGTCGCCCGGCTCACCGCCGGCGGGTGTCCCGTGGGTCGCCAGCCGGGCCAGGGCATCCGCCCCCGCGGGAGCCGCGACGGCCACGGGTGCCACGAGGCTCACGAGCGCCACGAGGGACACGAGGGACACGAGGGCCGCGAGGCTCGCGACGGCCCCCACCGAGACCGCGCGGGCGGCCACCGCTCGCGCCGTCGCCCCACCGTGCGGTCGGCCCGCCCGACGAGACGATGGGGACACCGGGGCGGACCAGCGCACTACGGCCGGGCACCGGTGAAGTGCCGGTCGGCCTCGAGTTGCAGGTCGAGCCCTTCGCTGCGCACCCGCAGGTCGAGGTAGAGCACCACCGCGAAGCCGGCGAGGAAGGTGGTGGTGATCAGGTTCGTGAGGCTGTTGCCGATGGCCAACGGGATCCAGCCGCCCTCGGGCCCCAGCGCCTGCGCCAGCAGTTGCGTCATCAACGGCAGCATGAGGTCGAGCACGTAGTGCACGAACCACGCGCCCGACACCGCCAGCACGACCACCCAGAACCGGGTGCCGACGAGCCTGGCGGACCGGCGCAGGCCCGCGATGGGCCCGAGGTCTTCGACCACGATGGCCGGCGCCGCCACCTGGAACAGCGCCATGAGCAGCAGCGCGGGCACGAACAGGGCGATCGCACCGAGGAGCTCGGCCACGTGGGCGAGGAACCACGCGATGAGCAGCACCCACCACTTCCGCCCGGCGGCCCGCAGCGCCTCGCCCGTGGTGACGTCGCCGCCGGCACGCCAGGCGGCCACCAGGCGACCCAGGGCACCCGCCACGAACGGGAGCACGATCGACGGCAGGAGGGCCACCAGCAGCACCAACGCCGCCGCCCCGGACGACTGCCCGCTGCTCGAGCTGCTGCCGGCCAGCGACGGGTCGTTGACGACGTCGACGAACGAGGCCGCACCCAGCAGGTTGCGCTGCGTGAACGCGGTGGCCAGCTGAGTGGGGATCACGAAGACCGCGGTGATGGTGAGCACGGCTCGGGGCCGCGCCTTCAGGAGGGCGATGGAGGCGTCGAGCATCTCCCCGATCGCCAGCGGTCGCAACGAGCGCTGCACCTCGGGGCCGTCCACGCCCTCATTGTTACCGCACCCACCCGGCGACGGCGGCGTCTGGTGGGCGGCGGCGACCCCCGGCGAGCCGGAGTCGCCACGGCGATCGCGACACCGCGCCGGACGGCGCAATCGTGTCCCGGCGCGGCGCTGGGCCACACTGGCCGCGTGCAGGGATTCGACACAGAGAGCTATGGCGAGTCCTTCGCCGACATCTACGACGACTGGTACGGCGACGTCTCCGACACGGAAGGCACCGTGGCGTTCCTGTCGGGCATCGTGGGCGGCCGACGCGTGCTCGAGCTCGGAGTCGGCACCGGGCGGCTGGCGCTCCCGCTCGCCGCAGCCGGCGTCACGGTGAGCGGCGTCGACTCGTCGGCCCCGATGATCGAGCTGCTCCGGGCCAAGCCCGGGGGCGACGCGATCGAGGTGGCGATCGGCGACATGGCCGACATCGGCACCCTGGCCCCGCCCGCCGGCGTGGACTTCGGCGTGGCGTTCGTGGCCTTCAACACCTTCTTCAACCTCACCAGCCGCGACGCCCAGCAACGCTGCCTCGACGGGGTGGCCAGCCGCCTCGAGCCCGACGGCCGCTTCGTGCTGGAGGCCTTCGTCCCCGGCGACGACGCCCGCGGCGGCGAGGCGATGACCGTCCGCAGCATGGAGGTGGACCGAGTGGTCCTGTCGATCAGCCGCCGCGACCCATCCACCCAGACCGCCACCGGCCAGTACGTGGAGCTGAGCGACGCCGGCGTGCGCCTACGGCCGTGGATGATCCGCTACGCCGCCCCGCCCGAGCTGGACACCATGGCCCGGGCGGCCGGCCTCGAGCTGGTCGAGCGGTGGGCGGGTTGGCGCGGCGAGGAGTACACCGACAGCAGCACCCACCACGTGTCGGTCTACCGCCTCGCCGCCGGCGCCACGCCGAGCTGACGACTCGAGCGGCGACGTCGCATACGGCCCATGGGCAGGCTCGAGACCGGCCTGGGGAGGCGCTCACGGCCACCCGCCGTCGTCAGCGCCAGGCCTCCGGTGGGCCACCGCGTGGTCGGAGCCACCACCCGGGTCATCCTTGACGACATGGCGCGCGCTTTCCGCGCGCCATGTCGTCGAGTCTCGGCGACGTCTGGTCACGGCGTGCCGCCACCGCCGACCATCGCCGACCGCCTACTGCCGACCGCCCGGGACGGTGGCGGCCGGGTCGATCAGGCGGCCAGCGGGAGTGCGTGCTCACGGCGATCGAGGCCGTCGCAGGCACACGGCGGATCGAGCTCGGCGCAACTGACCCGCCACTCGTGCAACAGGTGGTGACGGTCGCACCCGTCGTCGCCACCGCACTCGGTGGTGCCGTCGGCATGCTCGATGGAGACCTCGTGGCAGTGGTCGAGGTCGTCGGTGCAGAGGTGGCAGCGCATGGGTGGAGTATGCAGAGGGGCTATGACAGGAAAGGGTGATACCCGGGCCGTCGTCGTGCCCGCCGTGGTGCTCGTGGTCACCGCCCTCTTCGCCGCCCGAGATCGCCTCGCGGTGGGCGAGGCCGGTCTGGTCGAGGCCCTCAACGGCAACGGGGTGTTGGGCACGGCCCCGTTCGAACCCCTCCTGCTCGTGGTCATGGCCTTCGGCACCCTGCCCGGGGTCGTCGCGGTGGCCGTCGTGACGGCGCTCCTGGTGAAGCCCTGGCAACCGGCCGTCGGGGTGCTGGCCGCCGGGATGGCCGGCTGGCTCGTCAGCGGCTGGCTGAAAGACGTGGTCGGCCGGGGCCGGCCCGTCGAGTTCCTCGACGCCCGCACCCTCGACATCTCGGGTGGCTACGCCGCCATCACGGGCGCCGGCTACCCCTCGGGCCACACCACGGTGGCGTTCGCGATGGCCGCGGTGGTCGCGCCCTGGGTGCCCGCGAGGTGGCGCTGGGCCCCGTGGGTCGTGGCCTCGCTGGTCGGTGTGGCCCGCATCTACGTGGCCGCCCACTTCCCGCTCGACGTGGTCGGTGGCGCCGCGCTGGGGATGGTGGTGGGGGGCCTCGTGAACCTGGCCCTCCCGGAGCCCGCCGACGCCGCACGCCGAACCGCCTGACCGGCCCGGGGTTCCTCCGGTACCGCGACGGCTACAGGTGGGCGGCGGCCGCTTCCTGCACGGCCGCGACGATCGGCTCCCAGTCGGCGCCCTCGGCACGCCGCACCGTCACGAAGTCGTTGGTGGCGAACACCGCGATCACCCCATCGGTGGCGAGCACCGCCGCGGCGAAGGGGTCGTCGGTGTCGTCGCCCCGGCTCAGGTTGACCATGGCCGGGAGCGTGCGGTCGAGGGTGAACTTCATCGCGTCGGGATTCGGGGTGGCGCTGGGCTCTGCGGTTGCCATGCGCTCAACCTACGCTCCGGCCGTGGCCACCATCCGGGTCGAGACGACCATCGAGGCGCCGCCCCATCGGGTGTGGGCCGCCATCGACGACGTGCGCACCCATCCCCGCTGGATGGAGGACGCCGTGGCCGTGCGGGTCACGTCCACCGCCGACGCCGGAGTGGGCACCACCTTCGACTGCGACACCGCGGTGGGCCCGTTCCGCCTCACCGACAAGATGGCGATCACCCGCTGGGACGAAGGGGTGGCCATGGGGGTCCGCCACGTCGGCCTCGTGCAGGGCGAGGGCGAGTTCGTGCTCTCACCGCTGCCGGGCGACCGCACGCGCTTCACCTGGACCGAGCAGCTGCACTTCCCGCTCTGGATGGCCGGCCCCCTCGGTGCCCGCGCCGGCGCCCCCGTCCTGCGTCGCATCTGGCGCAAGAACCTGCGCAACCTCAAGGCCCTCGTCGAGTCGCCCTGACCGTCCCGACCCTGGGCCCCGTCGCTCCGGTGGCTCGAACGCCACCCCCCTCACGACAGCATTCGAGCCACCAGAACGGATGGACGTGGGGCCCCTCGGCCGCGGCGCGGGCCGACGGGGGCGCTCAGGCGCCGGCGACGACGAGGCAGGCGTAGAACATCGCACCGGTGAGGGCGGCGCAGATGGCGACGGCCACACCCTCGGAGGGGAGCTGGCGGCGCAGGACGACGACGATGGCGCCGGCGGCCATGCCGCCGAGCAGCCCACCCAGGTGGCCGCCGATGGAGATGCCCGGCACCACGAAGGTGAGCGCCAGGTTGAGCAACAGCAGGCCGCCGATCCCCGACTGCCACGGGCTGATGCCCGCCGCCTTCTGGCCGACGATGGCCGCGCCCATCAGCCCGAACACCGCGCCCGACGCCCCCACCGTGAGCACGCCGGGATCGAGGATCAGGACGCCGAGCGATCCCGCCACCAGCGACATGGCGTAGATGGCGAGGAAGGGCCAGCGCCCCACGCTGGGCTCGAGCATCGACCCCAGCAGCCACAGCATGAACATGTTGAACGCCAGGTGGATCAGGTCGGCGTGCAGGAACCCCGAGGTGATCACGCGGTACCACTCGCCGGCGGCCACGCCGATGAGGGGAACCCCCTCCTGGGGGAAGGCCCCGATCAGCCCGCCCCGGTTGCCGAGCGAGTCGGCCCCCCGCAGGCCCAGGCCCACGAAGTACACGGCCACGTTGATGGCGATGAGCACCTGGGTGACGATCGGACGCGCCGGCGCCAGCGCCGCCGCCCCCCGGATCACCTTCTGGCGCCCCGACCGGGCGCACTCGGGGCAGTGGAAGCCCACCGACGCGGGCACCATGCACTGGGGGCAGATCGGGCGATCGCACCGCTGGCAGGACACACCGGCGCGCTGGCCGGGATGGCGGTAGCAGGTGGTCACCTCGGTGGGCACTCTGCGAACCTATCGGGCAACACGGCCGTCGACGGCGCGGCGAGGAGCCCGAACAACGTGCAAATCGACAACGACACGGCCCCCGGCGACGGGATCGCCGGGGAGCAGGTGGGCGCGCCGCTCGAGGCCCGCATGGCCCACCTGGCGCGGGCCCCGCAGCTCCTCGTGGCCTGCGACTACGACGGCACGGTCGCGCCCCTCGTGGACGACCCCATGGCCGCGCACCCCTACCGCGAGACGGTGGTGGCCATGCGGGCCCTGGCCCTGCTGCCGCAGACCCACGTCGCGGTGATCTCCGGACGCTCGCTGCGCGACCTCGCCACCCTCAGCCGCATGCCGGCCGAGATCCACCTGGTGGGCAGCCACGGCACCGAGTTCGACATCGGGTTCGGCGCCGGGCTCAGCCCGGAGACCACCGCCGTCCGGGCCAGGGTGGAGACGGCCCTGCGGGCCATCGCGCTGCGCACCGAGGGCGCCGTCGTCGAGCCCAAGCCCGCGGCCGTGGCCTTCCACTACCGCACCGTGGCCCCCGCCGCGGCAGACGCGGCGCTGGCCGAGATCGAGGCCGGCCCCGGTGCGCTCGACGGCGTGCACGTGCGCCACCTCAACCACGTGGTGGAGCTGGCCCTGATCCCCACCGACAAGGGCAAGGCCCTCGAGGCCATCCGCCACCAGGTGGGCGCCTCGACGGTGCTCTACCTCGGCGACGACGTCACCGACGAGGACGCCTTCGCCACCCTCACCGGGCCCGACGTGGGGGTGAAGGTGGGCGACGCGCCGACCATGGCCGAGTTCCGGGTCGGGGGCACGGTGGCGGTCGGCCGGCTGCTGGCCCAGCTGAACGAGCAGCGCTCGTCGTGGCTGGCCGGCGCCGGCGTCACCGACATCGACGAGCACTCGATGCTCTCCGACCTGCGCACGGCGGCCATCGTCACCCCCGACGCCGGCATCGTCTGGTGGTGCGTGCCCCGCATCGACTCGGCCGCCGTGTTCGCCGAGCTCGTGGGCGGGCCGGGGGCCGGCGCGTTCCGGGTCGGGCCGGCCGACGGCGGTGCGCCGTCGCTCCAGCGCTACCTGGGCGACACCATGGTGCTCGAGACCACGTGGCCCCGGATGACCACCACCGACTACCTCGACTGCTCGGGCGGGCGGCCCGGGCGCCTCGCCGGCCGCAGCGATCTCATCCGGGTGCTCGAGGGTGACGCCGACGCCGTCGTCGAATTCGCCCCGCGGCTCGACTTCGGACGCTTCCCGACCCGGCTCGGGCGCCGCGACGACGGCATCGAGGTGGAGGGCGCCTCCGACCTGATGGTGCTCCGTGCCCCGGGGATCGACTGGGAGATCGTCGAGGACGGCCCCCACCAGACCGCTCGCGCCCGGGTCGACCTCCGCGACGGCCCCCGGGTGCTCGAGTTGCGCTGCGGCACCGCCAACCTCCGGGCCGAGGCCGCCGACGAGCCCGCCCGCCGCCAGGCCACCGACCGGTTCTGGACCGACTGGGCCGACCGGCTTCGTCGCCCCGAGGTGCAGGGCCCGATCGTGCGGCGCAGCGCGCTGGTGCTGAAGGCGCTCTGCCACGCGCCCACCGGCGCCATCCTGGCCGCCCCCACCACCAGCCTGCCCGAGCACCTGGGCGGCGTGCGGAACTGGGACTACCGCTACTGCTGGCTGCGGGATGCCGCCCTCAGCGCCGCCGCGCTCGTGCGCCTGGGCAGCGACGAGGAGGCCATGGCCTACCTCGACTGGGTGCTGCGGATCCTCGAGCAGCGTGACGACCCCGAGCGGCTCCACCCGCTCTACCTGGTGACCGGCCGGCACCTGCCACCCGAGGCCGAGATCGCGGAGTTGGCGGGCTACGCCGGCAGCCGGCCCGTCCGGGTGGGGAACGCGGCCGAGCGCCAGGTGCAGCTCGACGTCTTCGGCCCCATCGTCGACCTGGTGCGGCTGCTCGTCGACGCCGGCGCCCCCCTGTCGTCGCAGCACTGGCGGCTGGTCGAGGCCATGGTGCGGGCGGTCGAGCGCCGGTGGCACGAGCCCGACAACGGCATCTGGGAGATCCGCAAGGCCCCCCGGCACCACGTGCACTCGAAGGTCATGTGCTGGGTCACGGTCGACCGGGCCATCGCCGTGGCCGAGCACTTCACCGACCCCGACCAGCACGAATGGCGGGCCCTCCGCGAGCGCATCGCCGCCGACGTGCTCGAGCACGGCTGGAAGCACGACGTGGGCGCGTTCACCGCGGCCTACGACGGCACCGACCTCGACGCGTCGGTGCTCGCCGTGGGCCTCTCGGGCCTGGTCGAGGCCGACGATCCCCGGTTCGTGGCGACGGTCGAGGCCGTCGAGCGCGACCTGCGGGTCGGCCCCACCGTCTACCGCTACCACCACGACGACGGGCTCCCCGGCACCGAGGGTGGCTTCCATCTCATGACGTCGTGGCTGATCGACGCCCTGCACCTGGTGGGGCGCACCGCCGACGCCCACGAGCTGTTCGAGCGCCTCGTCGAACTGGCCGGCCCCACGGGCCTGCTGCCCGAGGAGTACGACCCCGAGCACGGGCGCTCTCTCGGCAACCACCCGCAGGCGTACTCTCACCTCGGCGTCATCAACAACGCGCTCACCCTCTCCCAGGCCTGACGCCCCGACCGGCACCCCTCCCCCGGACACCCTCCCCCGGACACCCTCCCCCGGACATCTAGCGACCCGTGGTCTTCAACTCCCTCCAGTACGCGCTCTTCCTGCCGGTGGTCTTCGCCGTCTACTGGCAGCTGAAGCGGCGCGGCCAGAACCTGCTGCTGCTGTTCGCGTCGTGGCTGTTCTACGGCCTGTGGGACTGGCGCTTCCTCGGGCTGATGTGGCTGACCACCGCGGTGGACTACCTGGTGGGCCGCTACCTGGCCGCCCACGAGGAGGACCGGCAGCGCAAGCGGGCCTTCGCCATCAGCCTGGGCCTCAACCTGGTGGTGCTCGGCTTCTTCAAGTACTTCAACTTCTTCATCGGCTCGGCGGTCGACCTGCTCGACGGCCTCGGCATCCAGGCCAACGAGCCCACCCTCCGGGTGCTGTTGCCGGTGGGCATCAGCTTCTACACGTTCCACGGCATCTCCTACACCTTCGACGTGTTCCGCCGCGACATCGAGCCGGCCGACAACATCTTGGACTTCGCCGTCTTCGTCGCCTACTTCCCCCAGTTGGTGGCGGGGCCCATCGGCCGGGCCCACATCCAGCTGCCCCAGTTCGAGCACGACCGGCCCCCGCTGCGCTGGGAGCAGGTCAAGTCGGGCCTCGCCCTCATCCTGCTCGGGCTGTTCAAGAAGGTGGTGATCGCCGACGCCATCGCGCCCTACGTGAACGAGGCGTTCGCCCGTCCGGGCGAGCAGTCCTGGATCACCCTGGTGGCGGCCACCTGGGGCTTCGCGCTCCAGATCTACGGCGACTTCGCCGGCTACTCCGACATCGCCCGCGGTTCGTCGCGCCTGCTGGGCATCGAGCTGCCCATCAACTTCGAGCAGCCGTACCTGTCACGGAACCCGACCGTGTTCTGGCGCACCTGGCACATCTCGCTGTCGAACTGGCTGCGCGACTACCTGTACATCCCGCTGGGCGGCAACCGGGGCACGGGCAGCACCACCTACCGCAACCTGATGCTCACCATGTTGATCGGCGGGCTCTGGCACGGTGCCGCGTGGACGTTCGTGGCGTGGGGCGGCCTGCACGGCCTCTACCTCTGCGCCCACCGCTACTACCAGGAGCGCACCGGCTCGTCCCGCACCCACAACCGACCCGGGCGCTTCACCCGGGTCGACATCGTCCCGGCGATCATCACGTTCCAGTTCGTGTGCTTCGCCTGGATCTTCTTCCGGGCCGCGAACTTCACCCAGGCCTTCGACGTGATCCGGGGGATCTTCACGCTGCAGTCCGGCACCGTGGCCGCCGGATTCGTGCCCCTGCTGGCCGTGGTGGCCCTGATCAGCCTCACGATCGACCTCACCCAGCGCAACCGGGAGACCCACACCCCGATGCTGGCCCTGCGCCCGGCGGTCCAGGGCCTGCTCTACGGCTCGTTCATCGTGGCCATCATCCTCTTCAGTGGCGGCGAGGCCGTACCCTTCATCTACTTCCAGTTCTGACCCCCTCCAGGTCGCATGCCCGAGCACCAACGCACCCCACTGCGCCCGCCTCCGGCCCCCGAGACCCGCCCGCTCACCCTGCGGCAGGTCACGATCGTGGGCATCGTGGCGTTCGGCCTGTTCACGCTGATGAACGCCTCGAGCCTGGTGCGCATCATCGAGCGCCAGCCGTTCGGCTGGCAGCGGACGGTGGAACTGGCCCTGGTGAAGCCGATCGACGGGCTCAGCCACCTGGTCCTGCTCGACCGCCCGCGACAGGCGGCCGACGACGCCCTGGGCCACACCTTCGGTGACGCCGGCGCCTTCGACGAGTTGGCGGAGTCGCCCGCGGAGGCCCCACCCCCCGCCCCCGACGCCGACGCCGCCGCCCTCCCCGAGCCCACCGCCGACGACCCGCTCACGATCTGGATCGTGGGCGACTCGCAGGCCGAGGTGCTGGGCCAGTCGCTGATCGAGCGGGCCGACTCCACGGGGGTGATGGAGGCCACGCTCGACTTCGAATTCTCGAGTGGCCTCACCCGGCCCGACTTCTACAACTGGCCCGCCGAGATCCAGTCGGTGGTGGAGACCAACCACCCCGACGCGATGGTGGTGGTGTTCGGGGCCAACGACGGCCAGGGCATGGAGCTCGACTCCGGGGTGTTCCAACCCGGCGACCCCGAGTGGAACGCCGAGTACGCCCGGCGAGTCGACGCGGTGATGACCTACCTCGAGCAGCAGGGGGTGCGGGTGTACTGGATCGCCCAGCCCATCGCCCGCGATGCCGACTACTCGGCCAGGCTCCGGCTGATGAACGGCATCTTCGCCGACGTGGCCGCCGACCACCCCAACACCACCGTGGTGTCGCTGTACGACCTGTTCGAGGACGAGAACGGCAGCTACTCCGACTACCTCACCGGCGCCGGCGGCGAGCTGGTGAACATGCGCAACAGCGACGGCATCCACCTCACCCGGGCCGGCGGCGACCGCGCCGCCAACGTGATCTTCGCCGCCATCGAGGCCGATCTGCCGGCAGGCACCACCACCGCCACCACCGCGGCGCCGCCTACGCCGACCACCGGCTGACGCCCATGCGAGGCAAGCGGGCATGTGACCGGGAGAAAGGGCCGTTGCAGGAGACCCGGCAACGAGAGCGACCGCCTGACCTCGGCGCTGTGCACCGAGTTGGCGGCACCGAGTCGTGCACGGGCGAGCGCCGCTGGCGCTCACACCCTGACACGCTCCTTTCGGCGAATCCTGGACGGTGAGGAGCGCGGTAATCTCGGCCGATGACGAGGATGCAGATTCCGTCTCGGGCACTTGTCGCCGTGGTTGTCAGCTTCGCACTTGCGGGGTGTGGCAGCACCGGTTCGGGACGTGAGGCCTCGCGAGAGACCACTGACCCCGATGCGGCCAGTGTGAGCGCCGATTCCAGCGTGGACTCCGTCGACGACCTCGTCGAGCTGATGAGCCCGACGGTCGAATGTGTCACCATTGATGACGCCCCAGACGGGCAAGCGCCTTACGCCTCGTGCCCTGTAGCTGACGGGCTGGAGCTTTCCCCCCTGGTCTTCCCCACGGCCGAGGACCGTCTGCAGGATCCCGAAACCTTCTACGGGCCAAATTCGAACAACAGCGGCGCCTGCACCGAACTCGACCCCCAGGCGAGTGACACGGGTGATCCTTCGGAGGGTTTCTATTACGTCGCGTCAGACAACTGGCACATCTACTTGCCGATGTTTCAAGAGGCAGGGGCAGAAGAGGCCTTGCAGGTCATGGCGAATCTCGCGACGACGTTGAACGCAGAACTGACCTTCTGCCACGACTGACCAACCGAGCGGGACTGACCTTGGAGTCTCCGGGGCAAGCGGCAGCAGCGAGATCCAAGGTCCGACGAAGGGGATGGCGACACCGGCCACACCGGTCCGAGCAACCGCAAGGGCCCAGGCTGCGCAGCGGAGCGGAGCAGCGGCACCGACGAACCGGATGGCGAAGCCGCTCGGACGGAGTCCGAGCCAGTGTTATGCGCCGCAGTCGAGGACGCGTTCGCAGGCGGCGTCGACCGGCGGGGCGAAGGGCACCTGGCCGGGGTTGAAGCCGAGCGGTTGGTAGGCGAGTGACGCCACTGCCACCACCTTGCCGTCCTGGGTGACCACCGGGCCGCCTTGCCACGAGCTGCCCACCGGTGCGGTCATCTGGATGCCGTCGGCGCTCTGGTCGAGCACGGTCCCGGGGCTGAAGGTCACGCCTTCGGCCCCCACCCCGCTGGCGGCGTACACCCGCTCCCCGGTCACCGCGGCGTCGTCGCCGGTGGCCCAGGTCAACGGCGTCAGCCCGCCCCGGTCGATGGTGAGCAGGGCCAGGTCGTGCTCGGGGTCCCAGCTGTAGAGCCGCGCCACCACCGGATCGCCGCCGTCGTTGCTGAGCTGGATCTCCGGCCCGGGCTGGGTGGTCGATGCCGACACGGCCCGGTAGGAGGTCAACAAGAGGGAGCTGGTGTCGTCGGACGACACGACGAACGCGGTGCCGACCGACGGCTGGCCGTTCTCGTCGAGCGTCGACACGAACCAGGTTGATGGCAGCACCACCGGGGTGAGGTCGGCCATGGCCACGGCGTCGCTCTTCTGGTCGATCAGGGGCCCGGCCCGGTCCTGCAACTCGGCCAGCGCCTGTTGCTGGGCCTCGTCGATGGAGGCTCCCGCGTCGGTGAGCCGCTGCTGCAGGCTCTCGGCCAGCACGCCCACCCGGTCCTCGTTGGTCGACAGGCGCCAGTCGTAGTACGCGTAGAGCAGCGCCCCGGAGAACGCGGCGCCCACCGCGGCGGCCAGGAGCATCATGGTGATGCCGATGACGGTGCGGGGCAGGATGCGGTGCCGGCGCAGTTCGAGGCGGGCACCGCGCTTCTCGTCCTTCGCCAGCCGCTTGGCCGCGCGACGCTCCCGTCGCGACGGCTTCGTCCCACCGGCCTCCGGATCGGGCTCGGGCCCGTCGGCGGCCGCGTCCGTGCCGGCGTCACCGGTGGGTGCGGCGATCGTGCCCGGCACCGGACCTGTCGTGACGGCGGGGTCGGTGGGACCGAGGGGCGCCGTGCGGGTGACGGGCTCGCCCGACGGCAGGATCACCAGGTCGGGCTCGCCGGTGGGGATCACGGTGCGGGCGGTCACCCGCGGTTCCACCGCGGGCCACTCGGGCGCCACCGTCTCGGCGCCCCGGCGGTTGGCCCGGGTGGGCAGCGGCGGCAGGGGCGCCACCGGTGCGGCCGGGTCGACCGGAGGGACCGACTCGACGATCGGCTCCACGGGCATGGCGTCGGCGACGAGACCGTCCCACAGCTCGCGCAGGTCGTCGACGTGGTCCACCCCGCCGACGTCGCCCTCGGCGGGAAGGGGCGAGCGCAGCTCGCGGTGCAGCCGCCGGGTCGCCGCGTGCTCGGCCCGGTCGATCACGCGCCCCGCTCCCGTCGAGGACAGGGGTCGAGCGGTCGGCGGTCGACCGAGACCGATGCCGGCCGGGTGTCCGGGCCACGCCGGCCGGGGCCACGCGCTTCACTCATGCTGTCTCTCATCGGCGCGATCGGCGGCACCCTGAGCGCCAACCGCCGCCCGCCGTCGCCCCGCCACCGGCAGGTCTCCGTGGACAACCGGCCCGGAGGCGGGCCACCACCGGGCACCCGGGTGGTGTCGGGGCTCGCGAGCCGGCGCGTCACGGTGACCCCAGGCGGGGGGTCTGGTCGCACGGGCCCCCGCAGTCGGTGGGGATCTCGGTCGGCGACATCGGGTCGCCCGGCTCGGGGATGAACGGTGTCGTCGTCGGCGGGGCGTCCGGGTCGGCGGCGGGCGCCGGGGTGGGGGTGAGCGCCACCGGCGTCGGCAACGGGCCCGGGACGGGGAACGCCACCACGGGCTGGTCGGCCAGGGCCGACCGCATGAAGTCGGCCCAGGTCTGGGCGGGGAACCCACCCCCGAACACCGAGCCCGCGCCCTTGATGCCCAGCAGGGGCCGGGGCACGTCCGAGTAGCCCATCCACACGGCGGTGGAGAGCTGAGGCGTGTAGCCCACGAACCACGCCGCCCGGTGCTCCTGCGCGGTGCCCGTCTTGCCCGCGGCCGGTCGGCCGATGTCGGCGGCGGTGCCCGTGCCGCCCGTGATCACACCCTCCAGCAAGGACGTGACCGTGTCGGCCACCGCCGGATCGAGCACCTGATCGCCCTGGGGTGCGCTGTTGTCCATGAGCACCCGGCCCTGGTGGTCGAGCACCCGCAGGATCGGGCTGACCGGCACCCGCACGCCGTGGTTCGCGAACACCGAGTAGCCCGCGGCCATCTCGAGCGGCGACGTCTCGTAGGCCCCGAGCGCCAACGAGACGCCGTACTGGGTGCGCTCGGGGTCGATGGACCGCACACCGAGCCGGTGGGCCAACTCGGCCACGTTCTGCGGCCCGACGTCCTGGATCAGCTGGGCGAACACGGTGTTCACCGAATGCGCGGTGGCCTGGCGCAGGTCCTCGACGCCGCCGTTGCCCGGCTCGGCGTTCGAGATCGTGCATTCGCCGGTGCAGTCGGGCAGGGTGATCGACGAGGGGGCCGGGTAGCGGTCGTCCGGCTCGATGCCCCGCTCGAACGCGGACGCCAGCACGAAGGCCTTGAACGACGACCCCGGCTGGACGCCCAGCGTCCCGCCCAGCGCCAGGTTCACCTGGTTCTGGGCGAAGTCGCGCCCCCCCACCATGGCCTTCACGTGGCCGGTCACCGGGTCGACGGTGACCAGCGACATCTCCAGGGGTGGGGCGGTGCCGTCGAGCGTGCGGGCCACCGACTGCTCGGCCTGCACCTGCAGCGTCGGGTCGATGGTCGTCTCCACCCGCAGCCCGCCCCGGTAGAGGGTGTCGTGCCCGAACCGGGCCAGCAGGTACCGACGCACGTAGTCCACGAAGTACGGATGCACGGTCTGCACGTCGTTCTGCGGTGGCGGGTACACGACCGTGGCCGGCCCCGGCGGCTCACCGAACGGCGAGTACCAGAGGTGCTCGGCCCGAGCCGCCCGGAACTCGGCGCGGGTGAGGTAGCCCTGGTCCCGCATGGCCCGCAGCGACTGCACCCGGCGGCGCTCGGCCACGTCCGCGTTGCCGCGGGGGCCGTAGTTGTTCGGCGACGCGATGGTGCCCGCCAGCATGGCCGCCTCCGACGCGGTGAGCTCCGACACGGGCTTGCGGAAGTACGACTCGGCCGCGGCCCCCACCCCGTAGGCGCCGTCGCCGAAGTAGATGGTCGTGAGGTAGCGGAACAGGATCGTCTCCTTGGGCACCTCCCGCTCGAGCCGGCTGGCGAGCAGCGCCTCGCGCAGCTTGCGGCTCAGGTTGCGCTCACCGTGCGTGTAGGTGTTCTTGACGTACTGCTGGGTGATGGTCGAGCCACCCTCGACCGTCTCGCCGTTCTCGAAGTTGGTCAGCGCCGCCCGCACGATGGCCTCGGGATCGACGCCGTCGTGGCTCCAGAAGTTGCGGTCCTCCACCGCCACCACTGCGTTCTCCAGGACGTCGGGGATGTCAGCGGGGCGGGTCGGCACGGTCAGCTCGAACTCGCGGAACTGGCTGATCGGGTTCCCCGCGGCGTCATACACCGTGGTGGGCATCGAGCGCACACGTGGGTTGTGGTCGGTCGGGAGCGACCCCGGCACATCGGCCTTGATGAGCGTCCAGAACGCAGTCGCCGCCGCCGCCGGGATGCAGATGCCGACGACCACCACCGTCAACACGGCCACCTTCACCGTCATCCGGGGGATCCCCCACCAGCGCCGGCGCCGCTTGCGCGGTGGGTAGGCGACGGTCCGACTCTTGCTCACGCGGCGCTCCCGGCTCTCGCTGCGCTCCTGGCTCATGCGGTGCGCTCGTAGGTGCAGGGCGGGGCGTCGCCGATCGTGTCCAGGTTGCGGGCGAACGTGTCGAGCACCACGGGGTCCGTGCCCGTGGCGGTCACCCGGTCGTCGCTCCAGGCGGTCCCGTCCCACACCTCGTACACCAGGGCACAGGAGGCGGCGTCGCCCGTCACCGTGTAGGTGCCGGCCGGCAGTGGGCCGGCGAACGGCGGCGTGAACGTCGAGCCCACCGGGAAGTCGGCCACCGGCCGGTCCGGGGTGGTCACCGCGGTCGTGGGTGGGCTGGGCCGGTTGCAGGCGGCCACTGTGAGGCGCGCCGAGCCGCCACCGGCCGAGACCACCAGGTCCGAGGGGCGCCCCGTCTGGCAGGTGACCGTCCACGTGGCCTCACCGGCACCGTCCACCGTCGACGTCGGCGACGGGATGTCCCACCCGGCGGGTCCGGAGAGGGTGGCGACCGTGCCCGCCAGCGGCACGCCCTGCACGATGCCGTCACCGTCGACCTGGTGACGGGTGATCAGCGCGCTGACCGTCACGGCCACGTCGACGGTGGGGACCGCGGTGAGGAGGTCGGCCTGCACGTCGACACCGCCCTGCATCGTGCCGGCGAGGTCGACCGCACGGGTCTCGTCGGCTCCCAGGAACAGCACCGTGGACGAGTTCATCGCCACGTCGGGCATCCGCCAGCCCCGCACCCGGTAGCGACCGCCCAGGATGCCCTTGGCGTTCCACCGTCCCTCGGCGTTGGTGGCGACCTCGAGGACGGCGGTCGCCTCGCCCACGAAGCGCTCGAGGCGCACCCGCCCCCGCTCGACCGGCCCGTCGGGGCCGCTCAACGTGCCGCTGAGCGACGCGTCGCCGCCCCGGATGGTCACCGGGAAGGCGATCGGCGCCCCGGGTGCCACCGGGTCGAGCGCCACGTCGCGGGTGTCGTCGAAGTGGGGCTCGACGAAGGGGGCCAACGTCGTCGGCGTGGGATTGTGCAGCGCGTCGATGTCCCGGCCGGAATCGGCGGTGCAGCCGGCCGCCGCCACGAGGGTTGCGGCCGCGACCAGGACCACCACCAGACGCACGCCATGGGCCATAGGGACTACATCGGCCGGTGCCCCCGACGCTGTGAGGGGCAGGCGGGCCCTGCGCTGGCCCTACCGGGTGACGCTCACCGTGTCGAGGAACGTCGTGCCCCCAGTGACCGCGGTCGGATACAGCTCAACCCGAATGTTCGACGTGGCCGTGTTCGGGTTCAACACCACCTCGATCCGCTTCCAGTTCCGATTCGCCGTGTAGTTCGTGCAACTGCTCTGCGCCGGCGAGTTCAACGCCCACACACACCACGTCCCCGACGCGGAGGCCTCCTGCGACCGCACCCAAGTCGACGCCGTCACCCCCGCACCCGCCGCCAAGCTCACACCGATGTCACGCGAGATGCTCGCGCTCGCACGCGGCGAGTTCGTCGCCAGGAACCAACCCCCATCATGCGCCGACTGAGAAGTTGCCGTGTTCTGGTAACGGACCATGTTCGCCCCCAGACCCGAACGCCAGCCCCCATCCCCGTTCTCAAACGACCCCGACGGCAACAGTTCGGTGCTCTCATCGACTGGCGGGGGTGGACCCGTCACATCCTTGACGTGGATGAACTCGGCAGATGCATACGTCGAACCCGTCCGGTCGAGTCGGCGACGCGACGAATAGCCTGAGGTGTCTGTCAAGTACGCGTCCTCAGTGATCTCTATGTAACTTGCAGTGACGGCCTCGACATACGCGACGTGGCCAGCGGAACCCGTATCCCACTGTGCGATCGAGCCCACCGCCGGATTTCCATTGACCGCGATCCCGACCGACCGGGCGCGCTCATCCCACTGATTTGCATTTCCTATCGATTGGCTGGCCCAGGGCCGAGCGGCTCCGTTCTGCATCAGTCGGTAGGCGGCATAGCTGACGCAGTTGTGGCCCGGGCCCCACGAACCCCACACCGATTGACCCCCGTAACCGGTCCCATCCAGGCACCCATAGTCGGTTCGGTGACAGAGCGAAGTGTCCTCAGGTGCGGCTTCGATTCGGTCTGCCTGGGGTCCACTTGGCACGGCATTTGCATCGACCTGGGGCAACAACATGACGACCAAGACAAGAGCCAATGCCGACGAGACCTTCATTGCCGCCCTCCCGCGCCTCTGTGATTCGATGCCCGACCGTAGCACCCAGCCGTGGATCCTCCGGTGGCTTCACCAGCAGCCCTCCACGGACGCGGCAGGATCGTCCAACAACAGCCTGACGGTCCGTCCGGCCCGCCCCGGCACGAGCCCCGATGAGGACCTGTCAGCGGGCGGCCGTGACAGCGCCAAGGACACGTTCAACATGGAGCGCACCGCTGCCGTGGCGATAGCGCTCGGCGTCACCGAGCGCTGCTTCGAGTCGTGCACCCGCTACGCCAAGGAGCGGGTGCAGTTCGAGCCCATCGGCGAGTTCCAGCTCAAGCCGGCGAAGATGGGGGTGGCCCGCCTCAACATGCAGAACCTCGTGTTCCGCCAGCTCGAGATGGCGCAGGCCAGCTCGGGCAAAGGCAGCGAAGCGTGGCCGGCGGCAGGTCGATGGTCACCGACATGAGCACCGGGGAGAAGCGGGTGCCGACAACCTCAGGGCGATCATGAGGCTCATCGTGCTGGCGCTGCTGGACTCGTCTACGGCTCGCTGCGGGTTGCCTCTCCGGACGACGATCCTCTGGTTCCCTCCAGGGTCGGCCCTCCAGACGATGGGTCGCAGCGGACCCGCCTCACGAGCTTGGCAAGAGGAATGGTTGACAATACCCGGTGCCTCCGTTAGAAATCCCCAATGATAAATCGGGCGAGGAAGCTCACCGCAGTGGCTCTGTTCATCGGAACGCTTCTCGCAATGCCGGGAGCGAAGGCTGAGAGTTCCGAGGAGCGGGTGCGGTACAATCCCTACAGCATTAGTGCAACCGATCGAAACAACTGGCTCATGGAGGCCGACGGCGAGATCGCATTCTACGACACCTCGCAGACATTCAAAGTGTTCGGAGAGGGTGCAACCTACCGCTCGGAAGGTCAATTCTATCCGCAGGCCTATATCAAGGTCAAGCGCAACATAAACAACACTCTCCAGGATGGACCCTGGTACGGGATCTGCAGTCTCAGTAGTTCGGTCGCCAGCCGTCTAGACCCGATTGAGTGCAAGGGCCATCTTGACGTTCATACCACTACATGTTGCAGTGGCGGAAGAACGCACCTCTTTTACGTCGGATACGACAACGAAGGTGTCTACTTCACCTTTCCAACCAGGCCAGGACGCGGCCTAAAGGGTGTGTGGCTTCGGGTGTGCCATGTCGTGGACGGTCCCGATACTTGCGGGTCGAGACGCTATGTTGACAATCCCTACATAGCTGGCCAAGCGCCGTAGGCGAGGCGCCACCGTGAGTGGGGGCGGCGAGTATCTCTGCGCTGGCTGTGGTGAGGCATCCACGGACCCGCCGGTCAGAACTGTTCTGGTCGCGCCGCACGCCCCGACAAGCGCCCCCGTCAAGGGATGCGGGCCAGCAAGAAGAGCGCACCGGTCGTCGTGCGGAATCTGCTGTCGGACTGGCGATGCCGTTCCGCCAGGCCATCGGTTCAGGGGCCACCTTCGTACGTGACTCCAAGGTGCTTCCGGGCGCGACCGAAATCCCCCACGACCGGTCGGTCGGCCTGTGAGGCCACACAGGACGGTGGCGCGCGGACGGTGAGCGAGCGGTCAGGGCCGGGACATCGTTGAGTTGAAATTACATTTGATGTAGCTTTGTCGCTATGGGCGACGGGCGCACCGGGCACTCCCCACTGGGGTAGGACGCTGTTCTACTTCGATGCGCCGGGGGGCCTCGTGGTCGGCGAGCACTCCGATGCCGAACGGGCGCACCGTGCCGCCGCGGCCCGCCGGCGCTCGCACGAGGCGGTCCGGTCGGCCGGATCGTGGCACGGGGCGCCGTCGGTGGTCGCCGGTGGCGACTCGCTCGACCACGGGTGTGCGATCGCTGCTCGCCGCCACGCAGGCGACGGTGGGGCCACCGAAGCGACGGCGCCGGCCTGAAGTAGCGTCGAGGCACGATGGGCTACCAATTCCTCGCCGTACGCACCGCCGAGGAGGACGACGGCTCGCTCTACCCGGTCCTGGGTGACGCCGACGACCGCCGGAACCTCATCGCCGTCGAGTCGCTCGACGGCGCCGCCATCGACCAGGCGCCGGTCAAGGCGATCTACGTGCGGGAGACGATCGACGGCAAGCTCGTCACCACGAGCAAGCTGCTCGAGGTCGAGCCCACCCTGTACGTCACCGACGCCCGGGTGGCCGTCGCCTGTGCCAAGTTCGACAAGGGCGGCGGCTGGCTCGGGTTCGGCGCCGCCGGCCTCGTCACCGCCGGCGTGATGAACGTGGCCAGCAAGGCCCGAGCGGCACACCGCCGCAAGGGCAAGATGCTCGTGGGCCACGCCCGCTACCCGTGGATCTCTGACGTGGGCTTCAGCCCCAAGGCGGGGATGCTGAGCACCGAGGACCTGCGGGTGGTCGTGGGCGTGTCCGAGAACGGCCGCCGCAAGAAGGTGTACCTCGACTTCTCCCTGGGCCGAGGGGCCGACGCAGCCCGACTCGCCCACAGCATCGCCCGCCGCTGTGCCGGGTACCGGCTGGCGCACGACCACACGCTCACCCCCGAGAAGCGCGAGGCCTACGAGGCGCTCTCGGTCACCTCGCCGCGGGAGGCCGCGCCGAAGAAGTTCGTCCTCTACACGATGCCGGACTACTGGTTCGTGTCGGCCAAGAGCGCCTACCCCGACCCCGCGCAGGTCGTCCCAGCGAGTGCGACGGGCGGCCCACCTGCGAGCGCTCCGCCCGCGACCGCGCCTCCCCCGACCGCGCCTCCGGCGACTGCTCCTCCCGAGCCAGCACCGCTGCAGATCACGCTCGCACCGGCACCGGCCACCGGATCGGCGGCAACGCCCACGGCCCCGCCCACGAACGCGCCCACCCGGATGCCTGAGCGACTGGTCGTCGTCCTCGACCCGTCCGACGGCGCGGCGCCGGCAACGCCGCCACCTGTGTCGCAGCCACCCGCGGCGGCGTCACCCGCGGCGGCGTCACCCGCAGCGCCGCCACCTGTGTCGCAGCCACCCGCTGCGGCGTCACCCGCGGCGGCGTCACCCGCGGCGGCGTCACCCGCGGCGGCGTCACCCGCGGCACCCGCGTCACCACCTGCTCCAAGAGCACCGGCCGCTCCGGACACGCGTGCGGCCTCCGCAGACCTCGGGCCGACGCCTCCCGCCTCCTCCCCCGCCACGACGCCGGCCACCACCTCGGCGGCGGACGCCGCCACCCCCGCCACCCCCGCAGCCGCAGCCGCGACCTGTCCCGAATGCGCCGGCACGGCCCGGCCTGGCGCGGCGTTCTGCGCCGGCTGCGGCACCCGGCTCGCCGCGCCCGCGTAGCCCGCGGGACGTCCACCGCCGACACTCGCGCCGGCGCGGTCTGGCCCGCCCGGCCACCAGCGCCGATACTGGCGGCATGTACGAGTGGACCGAAGAGCACCTGATGCTGCGCGACGCCATGCGGCGGTTCGTGGAAGCCGAGATCGTCCCCAACCTCGAGGAGCTCGAGCACGGCGACACCCCGCCCTACGAGGTGCTGCGCAAGCTCTGGTCCACCTTCGGCATGGACGCCATGGCCCGCGACCGCTTCAAGCGCCAGATGGACCGCGAGAAGGCGGCCGCTGACGGCGAGACACCGGTCGAGGCCGGCGAGAAGAGGGAAGGCGGCGGGGGCGACGGCTCGCTCACCCTCATCCCCATCATCGAGCTGTGCCGCTACTGCCCCGGGATGGTCACGGCCATGGGCGTCAGTGTGGGCCTCACCGCCTCCGCCATCATGTCCAAGGGCACCACCGCCCAGAAGGAGCGCTGGGCGCTCGACCTCCTCACGTTCGACAAGATCGGGTCGTGGGCCATCACCGAGCCCGACTCGGGCTCCGACGCCTTCGGCTCCATGAAGTCCACCGCCCGCCGCGACGGTGACGAGTACGTGCTGAACGGCTCGAAGACCTTCATCACGAACGGCCCCTACGCCGACACGATCGTGTTCATCTGCAAGCTCGACGAGGGCAACCCGTCCGACGAGCGCAAGATCCTCAGCTTCGTGCTCGACTCGGGCATGCCGGGCCTCGAGCAGTCGAAGCCCCTCCGCAAGATGGGCATGCACTCCTCCCCCACGGGCCAGCTCTTCCTCAACGACGTCCGCGTCGGTATCGACCGGCTGCTGGGCGAGACCGAGGACCTGCCGGCGGGCGGCCGTGACGGCGCCAAGGCCACGTTCAACATGGAGCGCACCGGTGTCGCGGCGATGGCGCTCGGCATCGTCGAGCGCTGCCTCGAGCTGTGCACCGACTACGCCAAGGAGCGGGTGCAGTTCGGCAAGCCCATCGGCGAGTTCCAGCTCATCCAGCTGAAGCTGGCGAAGATGGAGGTGGCCCGCCTCAACATCCAGAACCTGGTGTTCCGCCAGATCGAGATGGCGGCGGCCGGCTCGGGCATGGACCTCACCGAGGCCAGCGCGTGCAAGCTCTACTCGGCCCAGGCGGCCATGGAGGTGGCACTCGAGGCCGTCCAGGTCTTCGGCGGCAACGGCTACATGGCCGAGTACCACGTCGAGCAGCTCGCCCGCGACGCCAAGGTCCTCCAGATCTACGCCGGCACCGACGAGATCCAGGTCTCCCAGATCGCCCGCAACCTTTTGTCTTAGGGGCCCAGCGGATAGGTGCGCATGAGGCTGCACACCGAGCGAACTGGCACCGGATTTCGGTGCCATCGCACCGAAATCCGGTGCCAGAACGCCCGGCCCGTCAGCGTCCCGGCGGCCTACCCGCGCGGCCCCTCAGCTGGGAAGGGCGAAGCGGGGGTCGGGGGGGCCGGCGGCTGGGTCGAGGGCCAGGTCGGCCACCATGCGACCGATGAGGGGCGTGAACTTGAAGCCGTGGCCCGAGCACGGTGACGCCACCACCACGGGTCCTCGCCGGTCGAGCACGAAGTCGTCGTTCGGGGTGGAGGTGAAGAGGCAGGTCTCGGCCCGCAGCGGCACCGGGTCGAGGCCCGGCAGCCAGATCTCCACGTAGTCGGCCAGCCGGCGCAGGGCGTCGTGGCTCACCTCGAAGGGACCGTCGGCGGGGTCGACGACGGTGCGCACGCTCTCCTCGCCCACCTTCACCGCGGTGCCCGGGAACGTGGTGCGGCGGCCGCCCACGCCAGGGTCGCCCATGCCGTAGGCGCCGAACGCGGTGGGCGACGATCCGGCGCCGTCGCGGTAGTGGATGAATGAAGGGAAGTGCAGCGCCGGGTCGCGGGGAGCGAACCAGCCCGGCTGCTCGACCGTGACGCGCAGTGGCGGCAGCGGCGCCAGGTCGCCCACCACCGGCGCCGCCCACGAGCCCGCCGCCACCACCACCACGTCGGCCCGCAGCTCGCGTCGATCGGTCTCGACCACGACCCCGCCGTCGCGCCGGTGGATCGCCCGCGCGGGCTCGCTGAACGCCACCTCGGCGCCCCGTGCGATCGCCGCGTGCTGGGCGGCACGGACGGTGCGGTCGGCGAACACCACCCCGCCGTCGGGCTGGAACACCGCGGGCCCTTCCACCCGCAGGCCGGGCCACCGCTCGACCACCTGCTCGGGTTCGAGCAGGTCGTGGCGCACGTCGTTGCGCCCCAGCGCCTCGGCGACCGCGGCGATGCGGCCGGCGTGCCCGTGGTCCAACGCACCGGTGCGCTCCAGCAGATCCTCGTCGGCCTCCTCCTCGAGCTCGGCCCACAGCGGCTCCGCGGCCTTCGCCATCCGCACGTAGAGATCGTCGGCGTAGGCCAGGCGGAAGATGCGCACGGTGCCGTGGGACGAGCCCCGGTCGTGACCACGCTCGAACTGCTCGAGCAGGGTCACCTCGGCACCCCGCCGGGCCAGCCACCACGCGGCGGCGCTGCCCATCGCGCCCCCGCCGACCACGACCAGTCTCATGGTCGGAAGATGCCGATGCCGTCGGGGAAGGCCAGGCCGTCGTCGAGGGTCTCGGGGGGCTGGGCCTCGCCGTCGACGAAGGCGATGGCCCGCACCGAGCCGGTGTCCTCACCGGGGCCGAACCCGTTGACGGGGTCGGCGACCACGCCGATGTCGGCGTAGTAGAGGGTGCCGTCCGGGGCGACGCCGATGCCGAGGGGCGTGCCCGTCGAGAACGGCTCCGGGCCCAGCTCCTCGCCGGCCGGCGGCTCGAGGATGGTCCGCACGAACGCACCCTCGGCGTCGTACTCGTTGATGACCCCGGTGATCACGCTGGACACGTAGAACCCACCGTCGGGTGCCGGCGCCACCGAGTGCGGGGTGGACAGGCCGTGAGGGCCCGCGGGGATGAAGACCTCGCGGGTCACCGCGCCGTCGTCGACGAGCGGCGCCCCCGTGCCGTCGGTGCGGCCGCAGCCGCCGGCGGCGTCGGGCCCGGTCGGCCAGTCGCCCGAGTAGCGCAGCACGCCGCTCGTGGGCGGCCGGGCCGAGCCCAGGTACACGTTGTCGTCACCGTCCACGTAGATGCCGCCCGCGGTGGCGATGCCGATGTCGACCTTGCAGAAGGCGACGTCGTCGAAGCCGGCGTTGTCGGCCCCGTCGACGTACTCGCCCCCGGTGAAGGGCGGGAACCACACGATCAGCTGCCCGTCGCCGTCCCCGTTGGCCTGGTTGCCCACGTCGGTGGTGAGGATGCGGCCGTCGGACAGGAAGCCGCACCCGTAGTTCTCGGCGTTGTCGCCCGACCCCTGGTAGGTCGGGGTGAGCTTGCCGACCTGGGTGGCGGCCAGGTCTCCGACCGTGTCGCCCTCGACCTGGAAGATGCCCCAGCCCTGCAGAGGGTCCGGCTGGTTCGTGTCCTCTCCGGCGATGAACTGGTGCGGGTCGTCGGGGAAGAAGCAGATCTGGGCGTTGATGTCACGCCCCGTCTCGGGGTCGTCCTCCTTGTTGGTGAACAGCACCTGGGAGTCGCCGCTGTCGTCGGTGGCGTAGGCCAGCAGGTCGTTGCCCTGCCCGCTGAACACGATGGGCGCCGTCGTGGGCTCCCCCGAACCCGACCCGCCGCCTGAAGCTCCGGCGCCTCCAGTGACCGGCACCCCCCGGGGCGGGCTACCGACGTCACCGTCGTCACTGCTGCTGCAGGCGGCGACCAGCAGCACCGTGGTGACGGCGACCAGTGCCAGCTTCGTGAATCGGCTCATCGTGGCTCCCGGGGAGTGGTCGGCGGCCAGCGTAGGTTCGCTGAGGGGATCAGAGGACCGACGACACGTCGGTGCCGCCCCCCGGCGCGACCACGCCCAGCCCGTCGGGGAACTGGAGGTGGTCGGCGATGGTGTCGGGTGGCTGTGGCTCACCGCCCACGAATCGGATCACCCGCAGCGAGCCCGTGCGCTCGCCGGGCCCGAAGCCGTCGACAGGGTCGGCCACGATGCCGATGTCGGCGTAGAAGAGGCTGCCGTCGGGGCCGGTGGCCAGGCCGAGCGGCGTGCCCGTCGAGAAGGGCTCGGCGCCCAGTTCCTCGCCGGCGGGCGGCGCGAGGATCGTCCGCACGAAGCGCCCGTCGGCATCGAACTCGTCGATCACCCCGTTGATCACGCTCGAGACGTAGAGCCCCCCGTCGGGCGCGGGCGCCACCGAGTGCGGCGACGCCAGACGGTGGGGGCCGGCCGGGATGAACACCTCGCGGTCGACCGCGCCGCGGTCGACCAGGGGCTTGCCCGTGCCGTCGGTGCGTCCACAGCCGCCGGCGGCGTCCGCACCGGTCGGCCAGTCGCCCGAGTAGCGGAGCACCCCCGCGGTGGGCGGTCGGGCCGAGCCCACGTAGACGTTGTCGTCGGCGTCCACGTAGACACCGCCCGGGGTGGCGATGCCGGTGTCGACCTTGCAGTAGGCCACCCGGTCGAACCCGGCGTTGGGTGCCGTCGCGTCCAGCTCGCCGCCCGAGAACGGCGGGAACCACACGATCAGCTGACCGTCCCCCGGGCCGGTCACGGTGTTGCCGATGTCGGTCGTCACCAGCGCACCGTTGGACAGGAAGCCGCACCCGAAGTTGTCCGGGTGGCTCTGGTAGGTCGGCGTGAGCTTGCCCACCTGCTCGACCGAGAGCTCACCCACCCGGTCACCCTCGAGCTGGAACACCCCGAACCCGGCGCGGGGGTGCGGCTGGTTCGTGTCCTCGCCGGCGATGAGGCGCCCGGAGCCATCGGGCACGAAGCACACCTGGGCGTTGATGTCGCGACCGCGGGCGGGGTCGTCGGTGGCGTTGGTGTCGATCTCCTGCGACGGGTAGCCCGGGGTGTCGGCGTAGACCCACAGGTTGTTGCCCTCCGGGCTGAACACCAGCGGCACCGAGGGTGCCGGCTCGGTGGTGGTCGGCGCGGGCGTGGTGGCCGGCGCCGTGGTCGGCTGGGTCGTGGTCGATCCGGCGCCGTCGTCGCCCCCCGAGCACGAGGCGGCCACGACCGCCGCCACCAGCAGCGCCGCCACCACGGTCGCCCGCGGCGTGCGCCGGCGGCCGCGGGCGGGCACGCGCGACGGGACCCTCGTGGCGGCGCTCGCGGGACCGTTCACGGCGCCGGCCGCAACGGTGGGTCGAACGAGATGGTGTCGACCAGGCGGTCGTAGCCCTCGGCGATGGGCGGGAGCGTTGTGGCGTCGTCGACGGCCAGCACGCTGAGGCGGTCGAAGTCGCTGCCCAGGTCGGCGATGGCGTCGGTCTCGCACGACATCGCGCCCGGCTCGCTGTCACCGTCGCCGGCGGCGGTGTCGTCCACGGGCTCGAGCACGCACACGAGGGCCCCGTTGGGGTTGTCCACGCCCTTCGACAGGAACACAGCGTAGCTGGACGCGCCGGCGTTGGCCGCCGGGCTGCCGGGGCGCAGCCACCCTTGCGGCGGACCGAGCCCGCTCGCCTGCACCGTGACTGAGGCCGGGTCGGCCGAGATCCGGAGCGACATCCGAGGGTCGATGCCCGCCGGCGGGTCCTTCAGCGAGAACGCGAAGTCGCACGGCTCGCCCACGCAGTCCTGGCCGTCGTCGGAGAACGCCTCGATGGGCACCGCCGTCGTCGTGGGCGCGGCCGCCTCGGTGGTGGTCGTCGGGCCGTCGTCACCCGGCAGGGTGAAGCGGTAGACGCCGCTGTTCTCGGCCCGGATGTCCTGCCCGGGCTCGCGGAGGCCGGCCACGGCGAACACGTCGTTGCCCTGGATGGCGGCGCCGCCCGCCACCGGCCCGCTCATCTCGTGCTCCCACAGGACGTCACCCCGAGCCGCGTCGATGGCCCGGAAGGTGAAGTCGGTGCCGCCGGAGAACGCCACGCCGCGCACACCCGCGGTGGCCGCGTAGGTCGGGGACGCCAGGTCCTGTTGCCAGGCCACGTCCCCGGTGGCGGTATCGATGCCGTGGAGGCACGGGCACGGGCCGACCGCGGTCCCGCCCACGATGACCTGGTCGCCACCCTCGAACACGTCGCCCCGCTGGGCCGGGCGGTCGAGCACGGCGAGGACCGCCGCCGGGCCGATGAAGCCCCCCGTCGAGAAGTTGCTCCCCGGCTCGTTCAGCCCCGGCTCGGTGGCGTCGGCCTGCCACACGAGCTCGCCGCTGTCGCGGTCGACCGCGTAGTAGTCGCCGTCCTTGTTGCCGATGCCCACCAGGTCGTGGCCGCCGGCCGCGAAGAGGTTGGGCGTCGCCCCGAAGTCGAGGTCGTCGTTGTTCGGTTCGTGGGGCTGGTAGGTCCACGCCGGCCGTCCCGTGTCGAGGTGGACGGCGATCAGGGCCTCGGTGAACCGTGTCCAGTCCTCCGGGGAGGTGTTGCAGTTGCCGGTGCCGAAGTACACGAGGCCGCGGCCCACGTCGACCGCCGGGGAGGACCACACGTCCACGCAACCGGTGGGGGCACGGCCCCGATCGGGGTCGAAGTCCCAGAGCACGGCGCCGGTGGCGGCGTCGAGGGCGACCACGCCGGCACGCACGCCCGGGGTGTTGTGACCGTCGTATCCGACCAGCACCACCTGCCCGTCCGGACCGTCGACCACGACCGGCGAGGTCTCGATCTCGGTGGGGTCGTCGTCCTCGCCGTCGGGGTTCAGCTCGTGGCGCCAGGTCACCTCGCCCGACCCGCCGTCGAGCGCGAAGAGCGTCTTACCGGCGCCGAAGTACACCGTCCGGGCGCCGGCGACGTCGGCCACCGCCGCGCTGGAGACGATCTGGCCGGCGTAGACGCGCTCGTGACGCGGGGCGTCGAAGGTCCATCGGGGGTCGCCGTCATCGCGGTCCAGGGCGTAGAACCGGCCGGTCCAGTCACCGACGTACACCGTGTCGCCGACGACCGCCGGCGTGGCCGTGACCACGTCCTCGGTGTTGAAGAACCAGGCCTCTTCGAGATCACCGACCGAGTCGGGCGACAGATCGGTCGCACAGGAGCTCGGCGAGGAGAAGCGACGCTCCGGCGACTGCCCCCACATCGGCCAGTCGCACTCGCCGACCGCGGCGTCGTCGGGGCCCTCGTCGGCTGCCCCGCCGCCTCCGCCGCCGTCGCTGGCGCACGCCGCCGCGAGCAGCACGACGGCCACCCCCACGACCAGCGTCCCCTTCATGGCCGACGATCATCGCACCTGGCACCGGGGTGTGCGCCCCGGCGGCCTGCGGGTCCCCTGGGCGCGGGAGTGCGGTTGGTAGCGTTTCGCCATGCCGGTCCTCGCCGTGGCCAACCAGAAGGGTGGGGTGGGCAAGACCACCGTCGCCCTCGGACTCGCCGCCGCCGCCGCCCGCGAGGGCCGGCGGGTGCTGGTGGTCGACCTCGACCCCCAGGCCAACGCCACCACGGGCCTGGGCGTTTGGGACGCGGCCGCCACCGTGGACGACGCCTTGGCCGTCGACCAGCCCGGCGGCCTGGAGCGGGTCGTGACCCCTGCGGCCTGGCCCGCGGGCGAGGGCACCGTGCCCGACGTCGCCCCCAGCACGCCGGCGCTGGCCGGGCGTGAGGTGCAGCTCGCCACCGACGCGGTGGGCGCCCAGGACCGGCTGCGCACCGCGCTCAAGGGCCTCCCCCACGACCTCGTCATCATCGACTGCCCGCCGTCGCTGGGGCTGCTCACGGTCAACGGGCTGGTCGCCGCCGACCGGGTGGTGGTGGTCAGCGAGCCGGCCGCCTGGGCCTCCGACGGCGTGGCCCAGATGCTGCGCACCATCGACCGGGTGCGCGAGCGCCAGCGCATCGACCTCGCCACCGCGGGCGTGGTGGTCAACCGCCTCGGACGCACCCGCGACGCCCGCTACTGGCACGACCAGCTGGTGGAGTCCTACGGCCCGCTCGTGCTCGGCCCGATCCACCTGCGGGCAGCCATCGCCGAGGCGTCGGCGCAGTCGGTGCCGTTGCACGCGCTCGGTCACCGGCCCGGCGCCGACATCGCGGCCGCCGAGTTCGCCACGTTGCTCGCCCAGGTCGTTCCCGACCACACTTAGCACCAGATGGCCACCTACGACCCCCAGAAGGGCCACGCCCGCCCCAAGCCGGCGAGCGACGAGCCCGCACCCGTGGACGACCTGCTCGACGTCGCCGCTGACGATCCCGAGCCCGAGCCGGTCGCCGAGCCAGCGCCAGAGCCAGAGCCGGTCGCCGAGCCCGAGCCGGCTGCCGAGCCAGAGCCGGTCTCCGAGCCCGAGCCGGCCTCCGACCCCGAGCCGGCCTCCGTCGCCGAGCCCGAGCCGGCCTCCGAGCCCGAGCCGGCCTCCGTCGCCGAGCCCGAGCCGGTCTCCGTCGCCGAGCCGGCCACCACCGGGGCCACCCCCGTGCCCGCGTCCGGCGCCACCAAGGCGCCCAGCCCCCTCGACGAAGGGGCCAGGTCCGGCCCCGCCAAGAAGGTGGGCATCGGCGTGGCCCTCACCGCGGTGCTGTTCGCGCTGAGTTGGGCGCTGCGGCGCAAGCGCCGCAACCGCGCCGGCTAGCCCGCCGGGGAGCGCGGGCCGGAGCCGCTGAGCGCGGTGGCGTCGATCGGTGCGACGTCGACCCGGTCGTCCTGGTCCCCCAGCGACGGGGTCGGCCGCAGCATGGCCAGCACCGCGATCAGCGCGGCCACGGCCGCCACGACGGCCCGTTCGCGCCCTGACAGGTTGTCGGCTTCACTCATGGCGCGGACGGTAGGTGGCCCGCCTGACCCCCGAGCGGGCAGGTGCTTGCCGGTTCGTGAAACCGGCGTGAACACCTGCCTCGACCACGCCGGGTGACGACGTCGGGTGCTGCGAGCGCGGCTGCATGGGCCGTTCGGTTCATTTCCATGGTCCGGCCGACCCATAGGCCTTCAGAGGCGCCCGAGGCGTGTCGTTTGCCTTCCCATGGACAACACGCGGACAGAGGAGGGGACGCACCTTCTGATCGGCGACAAGCACGTCGCTGATGAGATGGTGCCTCGAGTTTCCACGCTGATCGCAAAGGGGGCACTGCTGCAAGATCGACGGCTGCAGGTGTCGGAGACGGGTGAGGTGCGTTGGGTCAGCCCGACCACCTCGGTCCGCCTCCCCACCGCAGGCGACGCCGCCTGATCGTCGCGGTTCCCCGACGCCTCCGGCGGGGGTGGCGGGCCCGGGACGAACCAACGATCAGACTGGACCACGAGGGAGCCTCGACGATTCGTCGAGGCTCCCTCCGCGTGCTGCCGGGCGTCGGCGCAGGTGTGACAGGTATCACCGCTCCCGACTGAACTAGAACGCGTTCTCGTCTGTACGGTCGAGGTTGTGAACACGATCACGAACTCCCCCGACAGCAGCCGTCGCGAGGCGGCGGCCTGGCTGGCCGGCGAGCTGCGCTGGGAGCGCCTCCTCGACGGGCTCCGCCAGGCCCGCACCGGCGACGCGGAAGGCCCCGGCGCCGACATCGAGATCCCGGACGCCCACTCCGAGCGCCGCTCCGAGGCCGCCTGAGGCCTACCTCGTCAGCGGCGGGTGCGCCTCGGACCCTCACGCGCCGTCCCCGCCCGCCGACGGAGCAGCATGGGCCGTCGGCTCGCCTCGGCGCTGCTCGTCACTGCGATCTGGCTGCTCCTGCTCGCCGCGCCCGCCCCGGCCCGCGCCGGGTTCCTCGACGGCCGCAGCCGCGCCGGTGATCCGCTGCGGTCCCAGCAGTACGCACTCGACGCCCTGCACCTGCCGCAGGCGTGGGCCCGCACCCGCGGCGCAGGCGAGTTGATCGCCATCGTCGACACCGGTGTCGACCCCACCCACCCGGACCTGATCGATCACGTCGACCCGGGCATCGATCTGGTGGACGGCGACGACGACCCCGACGACCCCAACGGACACGGCACCCATGTGGCCGGGATCGCCGCCGCCACCAGCGGCAACGGCGAGGGGGTCACCGGCGCGGCGCCCGAGGCGCGGCTACTGCCGGTCCGGGTGCTGCGCACCGACGGGTCGGGGTCACCTCGCACCATCGCCGACGGCGTGGACTGGGCCGTCGCCCACGGAGCCGGGGTGATCAACCTCTCACTCGGTGGCGACGGCCTCGCTCCAGCGCTCTTCCAGAACGGGCCCCTCAGCCGAGCGGTGCGCAACGCGGTGACCCGAGGGGTGGTCGTCGTGGCCGCCGCCGGCAACGAGGCCGTCGACGAGCGCGCGTACCGGCCCACCGTGCCCGTGCTGGTGGTGAACGCCACCGACCGATCCGGTGCGCCGGCGCCGTTCACCACCTTCGGCGACCCGAGCGCGCTGGCGGCGCCGGGCACGGACATCGTGTCGTCGGCCCCCCGAGCGCCCACGATGCGATGGCCCACCGGCACCGACGGCTACGAGACGATGGACGGCACCTCGATGTCGGCGGCTTACGTCTCGGGCGTCGCCGCCCTGCTCCTCGCCCAGGGGCTCTCGGCCGACGAGGTGCGCCAGACACTCATCACGACCGCCCGCAACCCCGGCGACGACCCGCGGCTCGGCGCCGGCCTCGTGGACGCCGACGCCGCGGTCACCGCCGCGGCCGCGCTGCACCCGACACGGCCGGCGGTCGACGACCGGCCGGCGGGACGTTTCGCGCCGTGGCTCGCCCCGCTGGCGGTGCTGGCCGTCGCCGTGCTCCTGCCCGCCGCCGCGCTCGCCCTCGTCCGCCAACGGGTCAGGACAGGATGAGCTCGAGGTGCAGGCCGAGGTGGTCGGACAGGTACGGCAGGTCGTCGTAGGCCTCGACCCCCGGGCTCCGGGGGAAGCAGGCACGGCGCATCGCCGCCACCTCGACGGCCACGCCGTCGCCCTGTCCCGGACGGCGTAACCACGCGAAGTCGATGCGCTTGGCGGCGTCGACGATCCCAGGGGTGCCGGTGCCATCGGCGTCCAGGCACAGGTCGGGGTCGGCAGGGTCGGGTACCGCGATGGCGTCCCGTAGTTCACGGGCGTCGCAGGTGTAGCCGGGGCCCACGCCGTGCTCGAGCCAGACATCGTCGAAGCCGGCGTCGCCCATCGCCGCGGTCAGGTCGGCGTACGCGGGGCTGGGATGCAGGGCATCGATGTTGAAGTCGCCCACGATCAGGGTGGCGTTGCCGTCCACATGGGTGCGGCGGACGAAGTCGAGCAACTCGTGGGCCTGCGCCTGGCGGTAGTCGGCCACCGCGGACCGATGGCCGCGCTCACGGCGGAACAGCAGGTCGCCACCCCAGATCAGGTGGGTGCTGTAGACCTCCAGGTTGGCACCGGCACCGACGTCCACCTCGACGAGCAACGCCCCTTTGTTGGCCCACGCGTCGGCGTCGAGGACGCGGTGGCCCCGCACGCGGTAGAGGTGGGTGGCGGTCCGGGCCACTCGCGGGCCGTCCACCACCGTGAGCAGGCCACTGGTCTTCACCAGCGGCATCCGCCCGGTGAGCACCGGCGGGCCCGAGGCGGTGCGCAGCCGCGGCCGCCGCCCGCGCCCACCGCGGCTCCAATCCCCGAACCGCCCGCCGCCATCGTGGTCGCCCCCTCGGTCCCTGCGGTACCAGCCGGCCATGATCGCCCGCCGCTCGGACTGGTCGAACACCTCGCACAGGGCCGCCACGTCGTACCGTCCGGCCAACCGCCGCCCCAACTCGGCCGCCCGGGCGTCCACTGCCGGCACGGAGTGGAGGAAGCGCTTCGGCCCGGGCAACGGCAGCCGCCCCGCCCGCAGCAGGAAGGCGTTGTAGAAGCAGAAGCGCAGGTTCACGGGTGCCACCGACGGCTCACTGGTCCGACAGGTAGACGCTCTTCACCTCGGTGTAGGCCGCCATGGCGTGCATGCCCAGTTCACGGCCGAGCCCGCTGCGCTTGTGGCCACCGAAGGGCATCTGCGGGTGCACGCTGCGGTTGGAGTTCACCGACAGGACACCGGTGCGCACCCCCTTCGCCACCCGCAGGGCCCGGCCCAGGTCTCGGGTCCAGAGCGACCCCGACAGGCCGTAGATCGAGTCGTTCGCCAGGCGGACGGCCTCGTGCTCGCCCTCGAAGGCCACCACGGCGGCCACGGGCCCGAAGATCTCCTCCTGGGCCACGGTCATGTCGTTGGCCACCCCACTCAGGACGCACGGGCGCAGGAAGGAGCCGGCGGCGAGCGACGGGTCGTCGGGCTCGTCCCCTCCGGTGGCCACCGTGGCACCGTCCGCCCGGCCGGCGTCGACGTAGCCCCGCACCGTGGAGCGTTGGGCCTCGGAGATCAGCGGGCCCATCTGGGTGGACTCGTCGAGCGGCTGTCCGACCGTGACCGACTCCGTGCGCCTCACGAACGCCTCGAGGAACTGGTCGTGGACCGACCGCTCGACCAGCACCCGGCTGCGGGCGCAGCAGTCCTGGCCGGCGTTGCCGAACACGGCACCGGCCAACTCGTCCACGGCACGGTCCACGTCGGCGTCGCCGAACACGATGCACGCCGACTTCCCCCCGAGCTCGAGCGACACCCGGGCGATGTTCGGTGCCGACGCAGCCAGGATCGATGCGCCGGTACCGGTCTCGCCCGTGAACGAGATCTTGGCCACCCGCGGATCGGCGACCAGGGCATTGCCCACCTCCCCCCCGGGCCCGGGCAGCACGGACACCGCCTCGTCGGGCACCCCTGCCTCGATCAGCAGCTCGCCCAACATCAGCGCGGTCAGCGGTGTGTACGACGCGGGCTTCAGCACGACCGAGTTGCCGCAGGCCAGGGCCGGGGCGATCTTCCAGGTCGCGATCATCAGCGGGAAGTTCCACGGCACGATCAGGGCGCAGACGCCCACCGGCTCGCGCAGGACCAGGCCCAGGCCGGGCGCGGCGATCGGGGCCACCTCGCCCGCCAGCTTGTCGGCCGCCCCTCCGAAGTACTCGAGGCTCGCGGCGGCCGCTTCGACCACCTCCCACCGGGCGTCGCCGATGGGCTTGCCGGCGTTGCGGGCCTCCACGCGCGCGAATTCCTCACTGCGCTCGCGCAGCAGCGCGGCGGCCCGCAGGAGCACCCTGCCCCGCTCGGTGGGCGACATCCTCGGCCACGGGCCCTCGTCGAAGGCCCGGGTCGCAGCCGCCAGGGCGTCATCGACGTCGGCCGTGCCGGCCCGGGCCACGGTGGCCATCGTCGCTCCGGCGGCGGGCTCGTTGACCGTGAAGGTCGCTCCCGAGCGGGCCGGGCGTCGCTGCCCGCCGATCAGCAGATCGTGGTTGGTGATGTCGCTCATCGCTCCCGCTCTCGTCCGTCGGCGCAGCCCGCGACCCTACCCACTCGCGCCCGGTGGCACGGGTGCCCACGATCGGTGTGCTCAAGGTCCTGGCCGCCCCGCCGACGGAAGCCCATGAACGCCATGACGACCCGGTGCTCGCATTCCTGGCGGATCATCCTCGTGGTGATCGCACTGGTGCTCGGCCTGTCGAGCTGCACCTCCGACCAGCTCGCCGCCTTCCTCCGCGAGGAACCGAAGCACCACGACGTGCTCACCGACCGGCAGCTGCTGCAGCTGCGGCTGTGCGAGTCGGGCGACAACTACGAGGCCAAGAGCGCCAACCACCGCTACTTCGGCGCCTACCAGTTCTCCCGGGCCACGTGGAACGACGTGGCCGGCCGCTACTACCCCTGGCTCTCCGGTCTCGGCCCCCACAAGGCGGCACCCGTCGAGCAGGACGCGATGGCCCGTGCGCTCTGGGACGAGCGCGGTGCGAGCCCCTGGCCCATCTGTGGCCAGCGGGTCGGCCCCCGGTGACCTGAGCGCCGTGCGCCGGCGTCGGGCCCGGCGATCGGTCGCCGCGTGGCTGACCGTGCCCCTCGCGCTGGCGGGGTTCGGTGTGGTGATCGCGCCGCCCCCGGCCGTCACCGTCCACGCGTGGGTCGACGGGCGGCCCGTCACGGTCGGCCGGCCCGCCACCGTCGCAGTCGTGCTCGAGGCGGCCGGTGTTGACCTCCGCGAGGGCCGCCTCCGTGCCGCAGTCAGCCACACGGTGATCGGCCATCACGTCGACCCGCCCCGGGTGACCCGCAACGGCGTCGCTGCGGCACCGACCGACGTGGTGCGCGACGGCGACCGGTTGCACACCTCCGACGGTCACGACTGGATCGAAGCCGGGGTGGCCCGCACCTCGGTGGTGCCCGCGACAGGGCTGCCGGAAGTGGAGACCCATGTGTGGCGCCCTGGGTCCGACGGGGCCCGGCAGGTCGTCGTCGGGGCCCGGAGCGGCGAGACCGTTCGCCAGACGCTGGTCACGGCGCCGATGCCGCCCCGAGCGGTGACCGGCCGGGTGGTGACCCTGAGCTTCGACGACGGTCCCCACGCCGAGTGGACCCCCCAGGTGCTCGACATCCTGCAGCGGCGCCACGTGCGCGCCGTGTTCTGCGTGGTCGGTGAGATGGTCGACGTCCACCCCGACCTCGTCGCTCGGATCGCCGCCGAGGGCCACCGCCTGTGCGACCACAGCGTGAGCCACGCCGACCTGGACGGCGCCACGGAGGCGCAACTGGCCGCGGAGATCGGGCCCACCGCCGATCGGGTGGCCCGCATCACCGGCCGGCGGCCCGCGTTCTTCCGGGCGCCGTACGGCGCGTTCACCGACGCGGTGGTCGCCACGGCCAACGCGCGGGGGATGCGGGCCCTGGGATGGGCCGTCGACACCGAGGACTTCGAGCACCCGGCGCCGACCACGCTCGTTCCCTCGCTGCTCGCCGCGGTCGAGCCCGGGGCGGTGATCCTGTTCCACGACGGTGGCGGCGACCGGCGAACCACGGTCGACGCGCTGCCCTACGTGATCACGGCCCTGAGACGCCAGGGCTACCGGTTCGTGGTGCCGGGTGTGGCGGCCGAGGGCGGTGTCGCGGCTGCTGCGTGAGCGCCGGCTTGGACACAGCTTTTCGGGACGACAGAACGAGAAATCTGCAAAGCTTCTCCTGCCATGTCCATGCCTCCCCCGTCGGGGCCGCCGTCAGGGCCCTCCGGACCGCCGCCGGTCCCGCTCGGCCCGCCAGGGGGAACGCCGGCACCGCCGCCGGGCGGCTATCCACCACCCGGTGGCTACGGCCCGCCGGGCGGCTACGGCGCACCTGGCGGGTACGGCGCACCGGGGGGCTACGGCGCTCCTCCCGGGGCACCTCCGGGTGGCTACGGCGCGCCTCCCGGCTACGGCGCGCCGCCGCCCCGTCGGCCCGGCATGAGCCCCGGCGCACGGTGGGCCATCCTCGGCGGCGCCGCCCTGCTCGTCGTGCTGCTGATCGTCGGCGTCCTCGTGCTCACCGGTGATGACGAGGCGTCCGCGGGCGAGATCTTCCTCGACCCCGCGGGCGAGGTGGGCCGTGACCCGTTCACCCAGACGGTGTCGGCGTCCGGTCAAGACAGCGGCATCACCGGCACCGCCACCGGTGGCGGCTCCGGCGGGGACGACAGCACGATCGAGGTCGTGAGCCAGGTGGGGTCGCAGCCCGGCCTGTACGGCGGCACGCAGAACCAGTCCACCTGCGACCGCGAGCAACTCATCAGCTTCCTCACCGAGAACCAGGACAAGGCGCGGGCCTGGGCGGGGGTGCAGGGCATCTCGGTCGGCGACATCCCCGACTTCATCCGCTCCCTCACACCGATGCGCCTGCGCTTCGACACGCGTGTCACCAACCACGGCTTCCGCAACGGGCGCGCCACCCCGTACCAGACCGTGCTGCAGGCCGGCACGGCCGTGCTGGTCGACGCCCGAGGCATTCCGCGCGCCCGGTGCGCGTGCGGCAACCCGCTGCTCGAGCCCCGCGCCACGTCGTCCGCGCCCACGTTCACCGGCACCCGGTGGACCGGCTTCTCGCCCACCAACATCACCCGGATCACCGTGGTGCAGAACATCGACATCTTCGTGGTCACCAACATCACCAACAACGTGAGCACCTCGGTCACCTTCAACCGGCCGAGCGGCACCGACGGGGGTGACGACTCCCCCGGATCGGGGGGCACCACCAGCACCACCGGCCCGCCCGACACGTCGACGGCCACCACGGAGGGGCCCGTGCTGGGGACGGGCGACGTCCAGGTGACCCTGCGCTGGAGTGGCGGGTCCGACGTCGATCTGCACGTCACCGACCCCTCCGGCGAGGAGATCAGCTTCAGCTCACCCACATCCTCGAGCGGGGGCCAACTCGATGTGGACTGCATCCCGGGCAGCACGTGCGCCGACTCCGGCCCGCACGTCGAGAACATCTTCTGGCCGACGGGCACGGCGCCCTCGGGCAGCTACTCGGCCTTCGCGCGCAACCTGGGCGACACCACCGACTTCACGCTCACCGTCCTGGTCGGGGGCGAGGAGATCACCAGCGACAGCGGCACGCTGAGCAGCGGCACCGACTCCACTCCCGTGGAGTTCACCGTCTCCTAGGAGGGGATTCTCCTGGTGGCCGATCTGCAGGACCTGGGGATCCCGGGGCTCTCCGACCCGGTGCGGATCGGCTCGGGCGGCTTCGCGGTGGTGTACAAGGCCTTCCAGCCCGCGTTCAAGCGGCCGGTGGCGGTGAAGGTGATCACGGTCGACGTCGACGACCGGGCCCGGCGGCGCTTCGAACGCGAGTGCGAGGCCCTGGGCGTGCTGTCCGAGCACCCCGGCATCGTCACGGTGCACGACGCCGGCTTCAACGCCGAGGGCCGCCCCTACCTCGTGATGTCGTACCTCTCGGGGGGCTCGCTCGCCGACCGGTTGGCCCGGACCGGCGCGCTGGGCTGGGCCGACACGCTGCGCGTCGGCGGGCAACTGGCCGGGGCGCTGGCGGCCGCCCATGACGCGGGCGTGACGCACTGCGACCTGAAGCCGGCCAACGTGTTGACCACCGCCGACGGCACGCCGCAGCTCGCCGACTTCGGGATCGCCCGCATCGCCGGCGAGCAGACCACCCACACCGCCGGGGTGACCGCCAGCTTCCTCTACGCTCCGCCCGAGGTGATCAACGGGCACTCGCCCTCGACGGCCTCGGACATCTACTCGTTCGGGGCCACCCTGTACGAGCTGATCAGCGGCCAGCCACCGTTCCCGCCCCACCGTGACGAGGCCCTCCCCTCGCTGCTCCGGCGCATCCTCGACGAGGAGCCGGCCGATCTCCGGGCGTCGGGCGTGCCCGACGAGGTGGCCGCGCTGGTGCAGGCCACGATGGCCAAGGATGCGGGGCGTCGTCCGTCCTCGGTGGCCGACGTGGCCCGGTCGCTCCAAGAGCTCTCCCGCCGCCTCGAGGTGGCGCCCACCGACGGGGTGGCGCCACCCCGGACCGCCGAGGACGCGGCCGGCGGAGGGCTGGCGGCTACCGCGGTCGAGCACGTGATCACGTCGAACACCGCGGTGGCCGATGCCGGCTACGCCACGGTGGCCTCGCCCTCGCACACCTACCAGCCCACCCACCGGGTGCCCTGGACCGGCATGCACGCGTGGGCCGGGCCCGACCTGCGCCTGCCGGTCACCGCCATCCTCGACCCCGACCTGGACGTGGGGGTGCTGGGGTGGCACGGCGACTGGGCCCACATCCGCTGCTCCAACGGCTGGGAGGCCTGGGTGGACGGACGGCTGCTGGTGCCCTTCGGCTACTGACCCCGCGCCGCCGACGAACCGGATGGCGAAGCCGTTCCGACGGAGTCGGAACCAGTGGTCCCGGCCCGAGGTGCCGAAGCGGAGCGGAGGCGCGCCGCCGACGAACCGGATGGCGAAGCCGTTCCGACGGAGTCGGAACCAGTGTTACGCGACGATGTCGACCGGGGTGCCCACGGGCGCGAGGTCGCGGAGGCGCCACAGGTCGTCGAAGCTCACCCGTACGCAGCCGTTGCTGACGTTCTGGCCCAGCACCGAGGTGTCGCTCCACCCGTGGATGGCGATCTGGCCCCTCCCGCCCCCGAAGCTCTGCAGCACGTCGGAGAAGCCGGCCACACTCAGGATCCACGGGGTGTAGGTGTTCTGGGCCACGGAGATGTCGACGTAGAAGTGGCCGAGCGGGGTGGGCGTGGCGTCCTTGCCCACGGCCACGTTCGTGGCCATCACGACCTCGTCGCTGTGACCGCGGTACACGGTGAGACGGCGCGCCCCCACCTCCACCACGATCCGGTTGGGCACCGGGTTGGTGAACACCGCCTGCTTGTCCACCCAGGCCTCGGCACCGTTCGGTCGCTCGGGCAGGGCCACGCGATAGCGGGTGCCCTGCTCGGCCCGCACCAGGAAGGCCAGGGGCACGTTCTCCGCCGTGGGGTTGGCCAGTGTCCCCACGGGCTGGGTGGCGGTGGGTGAGTCGTAGAGGGCGACCGACGGGACCCCGGCGTGCGCCGCGACGAACCCCTCGGTCGCGGGGTCGACGGTGGTGCTCGTGGTGGTGGAGGGCGGAGCGGGCTCGACGCCGGCCAGGCTCTCCGCGAGCGCAGACGCCTCGACCGAGGTGGTGCCGCTCGACCGCAGCACGATCGTGACGCCGACGAGCAGGAGCCCGACCAGGGAGACCGCCAGGATGCGGTGCCGCTTCGACATCGAACCCAGGGTACCGAGGGCGTCAACGGCGCCACCGTCGGCCGGCCCACGTCGGAACCGGCAGTAGCCTGCACCCATGGCGCTGAGACTGGGCGATCGTGCCCCTGACTTCGAATTGTCCGATCAGACGGGGACGACGGTGACGCTCGAGTCGCTGCTGGCCGACGGGCCGGTGGTGCTGTTCTTCTACCCCCAGGCCCTGACCACGGGGTGCACCCGTGAGGCCTGCCACTTCCGCGACCTCGAGGCCGAGTTCGCGGCGTCGGGCGCTCGACGGGTCGGCATCAGCGCCGATGCGGTCGACAAGCAGGCCGAGTTCGACGACAAGCACGACCTCGGGTACCCGCTGCTGTCGGATCCCGACCGAGCGGTGGCGGCGGCGTACGGGGTGGCCCGCCGAGGGCCGTTGCCCAACAAGCGGTCCACCTTCGTGATCGGCACCGACCATCAGCTGCTCGAGGTGGTGACGAGCGAGCTGAACATGAACACCCACGCCGACAAAGCGCTGACGGCGCTGGCAGGCCTCGCCCGCTGACCACCCGACGGGTTGCCTAGCCGGTCGGCTTCGTCCAACCGGTGAGCAACTCGATCAACTGGCCGTCGGGATCGCGCACGAACGCGGCAACGCCGACGTTGGTGTCGTCGAGCACCTCGCCACCGTGGGCCCGCACCGCGTCGAGCGCGGCGTCGAGGTCGTCCACCCCCAACGACAGGTGGGTGAGGCCCAGGTGGTTCATGACCCGCTGGGGTGCATCCACGGTGCCCGCCTCGGCGAAGTGCAACAGCTCGAGCACGAACCCGTCGAGCTCGAGGTACAGGGCGGTCATGCCCACGGGTGGTGTCAACCGCAGGAGCGGCGAGGCGCCGTCCGGCACGGCCAGCTCGCGCACCGCGCGGAAGCCGAACACACCCTCGTAGAAGGCCCGGGACCGGGCGAGATCGCTGACACACTGCCCCACATGGTTGACGGTGACACCCCGCGGCTCGGCCATCGGGGGCCAGTGTCGCACACGCCTCCGCCGGCGTGGCTGGACGAGCTGGTGCTCGGGCCCGGGCCACCCTGGCTGCACATGGGCCTGCGCACCATCGCCGAGGACCGTTGGCTGGCGGTCGACGATCGACGAGGAGACGAACTGGCCCTGAAGCGCCGGCTGATCGCCGACCGTCGCGACGACGTGTTCGCCGCCCTCGACGGCACCGAGGCGGCCGGGCGGGAGGCGCTCGACCTGATCGTCGGCGCCCTGTCGACCCACCACCCGCAGGCGGCCGTGGCGGTGGACCCCGACCGGCACCCCCTCGAGGCCGCGGGGCTGCTGGTGCAGGAGGACCTGTGCCTCATGGCGGAGCGCGACGGGGCGTCCCGGCTGGTCGCCGCATCGCTGAGCTTCCCGTCGCACTGGCGCCTGGCCGACAAGATCGGCGGCTCGGCGGCCGCCATCCACGGCCCCGTCCCCCACTACGCCACGGAGCTGTCGGCCAAGGTGGACCGCTTCCTCGAGCGCCTCCCCGAGGGCCGCATCGTCCTGCGTCGCAACTGGGGGGTGCACGACCACCCCACGCTTTTCGCCCCCGAGCACCCGCCACCCGCCGGCGGGGTGACCCCCGCGAACGCCGGCGACCGGCTGTGGCTGCGCAGCGAGCGCCAGACCCTGCGGCGCCTTCCCCGCACCGGCGCAGTGCTGTTCACGATCCGGGTGCAGATCGTCGCCCTCCGGGCGCTGGCCGCCCGCCCCGATGTGGCCCACGCCCTCGCGGCCTCGGCGCGTGCCGGGGCCGGGGCCGGTCGCGTCCGCATCCCCCACCACCTCGAGGCCGCCGCCGCGTGGCTCGACGCGGTGAGCGACTGAGCACCCCGACCGGCCTGGCGCCCGGTGGCGCCCGCACCCGGGGCTCGGCGCTGCTCAGCTCAGCTCAGCTCACAGCGAGCGCAGCAGGTACTCGCTCATCGTGGCCACCCGCAGGGTGGACAGGTCGGTGAGGGTGTTGACGCTGTCGAGCATCGTGGTCAGGTTGGCGTTCAACTCCTCCTGCGAGGCGGCGGAGTAGAAGAGGAACGGATCGGTGATGTGCTCGGGGCTGGGCCACGCCTCCTCGACGATGGCCCGCCACGGTGGGGCGTCGTGGGTCAGGCCCCGCACCACCTCGTTGCGCACGTAGCGGCTTCGAGGCTGCATGGCCTCGGACATGGGCGACTGGTGTCCGTGCCAGTGGTCGATCCACGCCTCGTACGACAGGGCATCGGGCTTCTGCAGCAGCGTCACCGTGAGCAGGCCGGGTGAGCGCCGGCCGTCGGGCCAGTCGCGGGGCGCGGCGTGGGCGTTCTCGCCGTAGTCGGTGTACAGCGACTCGACGACCAGGTAGCCGTCGTAGTCGGGCACCAACTCGTCGAGCAGCGCCTCGATCGGTCCCCGCCGCTCGTAGCACGCCAGCCACACCGACACGAGGGCGCGGAAGCTCGGCTCGTCCTCGGGAGGCGGCAGGGGTGGCGCCACGTCCGACTCCGAGTCGTCCGCGTCGACGGTGAGCGCCCGCGCCCCGGCGGCGATGAAGCGGTCGGTGGCACCGACCAGCGCATCGCGCAGGCCGTCACCACTCCCCCGTGCCGGGTCCCGCACCACGTACATCAGCTTCTCCATGCTGCTTTGTCCCTCCTTCGTCGGGACGGCTCCGCCATCCGGTTCGTCGGCGCCGCTGCTCCGCTCCGCTCCGCAGCCTCCCACGTCCCCACCCCAGCCCCGCCCCACCCCGGCACGGCTCCGCCATCCGGTCCGACGGCGCCGTGGGCCGCCGGTCAGGACGAGGGGCGGAACGGCACCGTCGACGGCGCCTCGGAGGGGTCGGCCCAGGCTCCCGGATCGATCACCATCCGGTAGTCGGACCGAGCGAACTGGCCGCGGGTGACCGGCTCCCGAGAGTGGAACGCCCCTCCGGTCCCGACCATGATCCCGTGGTGCACCGCCCAGGTGACCGCGTCGTCGGCCCATGCGGGGACGTCGTCAAGCCCGTGGGGCGGGAACGGGGTGACGTCCTGCGACCCGGCCGACCGGTAGAGGGCGACCGCCACCTGGACACGCGTGCTCGGGTCGCCCGTCCCGAAGCGGGTGGGCGTGCGCCCCGAGAGGATGCCGGTGCCGACCGCCCACCGCACGGCGTCTCGTTGCGCGACGGGCACATCGGTGAAGGTGATGGGCGGCAACGACGACACGTCAGGCGTGCCGGCCTGGCGGTAGAGCGTGAGCGCCAGCTTGCCGCGGGTCAGGGTGAGCCGCGGGAGGAACGCCCCGCCGGCGTAGGGGGTCATCAGTGCCGGATCGTTGACGTCGCTCGAGACCCAGCGCACGGCGGCGTCGTACTTGTCCGGGACGTCGGTGAAGTGGTGCCCCGGGTACACGCCTTCGATGGCGCCGATGTCGCACGGGCCCTCGATCGGGAACGGCCGGTCGACCTGGCGTTGGTCGAACGGCGCCCGGCAGTCCTCGACGGGGATGGCGTCGACGAGCGGTGACCCCGCCAGCGGGAAGCGGGTGGGGGTCGCCCGCCCGTTGTCGCGCACCGGACCGAGGCGGGGGTCGGCGCCGCTGGCCACGTCGGTGCCGGTGCCCGGGTTGCAGGTGGTGTCGGTCGAGTAGTTGTGACCCTCCGACACGGTGGCCCCGGAGAACGAGCAGTTCGACGGGCCGTGCGGGTCGGCGAGGACGGAGCCGAAGGAGTGGATGGCAGAGAAGCCCGCGGCGTTGGCCCCCACGCCCGAGGTGTTGTCGGTGACCGTGGCCTGCTCGAGGGTGAGCACCCCCGCGGCGGCGAGCCCGCCGCCGCCGATGCCGGCCTCGTTGCCGGACACCGTCGAATTGCGCACCACCAGGGCGCCCTCCGAGCCGGCTGCACCTCCGTACACGCCGGCCGAGTTGTCGAGGAGGGCCGAGCGCTCGATCGTCAGGTTCGCACCGGCGGTCTCGACCTCGACGGCACCGCCCGAGTCGTCCGTCGACCCGTGCCGCAGCACGAGGTCCACGACCGACACCGACGGGGACACCGTGGCCCGCAGGATCTGACCGGCACCGCCCCCGTCGATCCCCGCGCCCGTCACGCCATGAAGCTCCAGCGGCTGGTCGCCGCTGTAGACGACGTCGCCGCTGGTGAGTGACACCTGTTGCTGGTCGAGGTCGATCCGCACCGGCAGGGTGGCGGCCGACGCGTCGAGGATGGCCTGGCGGTACGAGCCCGGGCCGGCGTCGGCACCGGTGGTCACCACCTGGCCCCAACCCCGCTCGACCGCACCGAGGTCGCACGCCCCACCCACCGGGCGGCGCACGCCCCGCTGGTCGGTGGGGTAGCAGAACAGGTCGGACAGCGGGTCGCCACCGGGTCCGGCATCGACGAGGGGCGAGTCCTCGGCAGGCAGGCGGGTGGGCGTAGGGCCGCCGTTGTCGGCCAGCGGCGCCAGGCCGGGATCAGTGGCGTCGGTGATGTCGAAGCCGCATGATGGGTCGGACGAGAAGCTGCCGTGGTCGTTGGTGGTTCCGACCGCGCAGCCCTCACCCCCGCCGAGGGTGTTGGCGACGACCGACCCCTTCGACTCGAGGGTGCCGTCGACGTGCACGGACGTGGCCGGCGAGGTGTTGTCGACGATGGTCGAGGCGGACAGGTAGAGGTTGCCCGACGACTGGAGCGCGGCCGCGTCGAAGTCGGACGAGTTCTCGGTGAACGTGCTGCGGGTGGCGGTCAGGTAGTACTGCGCGTAGACGGCGCCTCCGCCCCAGTGGTCCTCACCGGTGGCGTGGTTGTCGTCGAACGTGCTCTGGTTGACGTCGAGCCACGCCGCCGCGATCGCGCCGCCCGTTCCCGTGGTGGAGTTCCCACTGAACCGGCTGCGCCGCACGATGAGCTGGCCCCACTCGTCAGCAGCGTCGGGGGTGGCGATGATCGCCGAGCTTCGGAAGCCGGCCAGGGTGACGTCCTGCACCTTCACCGTCGGGCCGCCCTCGACCAGCAGGAAGGGGCGCAGGGCCGGGCCCCCGTCGACCCGGTGACCGTTGCCGTCGACGGTGAGCGGGCGGGACCCGTCGTAGGTGGGCCACGCCGAACCGCTCATGGCGAAGTCGGCGGTGATGTCGATGCGGTTGGACCCCGTCCCCACCAGGCGCGACAGGTCGGCGAGCGCCAGCCGGTAGTCGGCGGCGGTCGCCACCGACACGACGTTCGCTTCCGGCGACGCGGTGACCACGTCCGATCCCGCCCGTGCGGCCACGGCCGGACCCGTGGATGTCACGAGCAGGGCGATCATGGCCACCAGTGCTCCCGCCCAGGTCGTTGTCGGGTTCGCTCGCATCTCTGGCTCCTCGTGCGGCCGCAGGATCGCACGATCCATCATCGGGGGCACCTCGGCCCCGGCCAAGGGCTGAAGGTCCCAACCTGCTGCCGGCGAGGCCCGTACCGCTTAACGTCAGGACATGCGGACCGCGGACATGAACAAGGCGCTCATCGAGCGCTTCTGGCAGGACCTCTACCGGCGCGACTTCGAGGCCGTGGGCGCGTACTTCACGCCGGACGGGCAGTACACCGACGTCTTCACGCCCGACGACGACGTGGCCATCGGCCCGGCGCAGGTCGCGGCGCGCCTTCGCCTCGGCCTCGAGCCTCTGGAGGACATCCTCCACCACCCCGGGCGCATCGTCGCCGACGAGCAGTGCGTGATGACCGAGCACGCCGAGGAGTGGCACTGGCACACCGGCGAGACCTTCACGGTTCGCTTCGTGTCGGTGCACGAGATCGACTTCGAGGGCCGCATCACCCGCTGGTGGGACTACCCCGACCTGCAGGGGCTGCTCGACGCCGCGCCGGTGTGGTGGATGGAGCACATCATGGACGGCTACTCGAAGACGGGCATCGACCACACCCCCGAGGACCCCTCGGACCCCAGCACCTGAGAGACTGAGGTCACGGAGGAAGCACCCGGCGGCGGTGACGCTGCGCAACGGAGTGGAGCAGGACCGAGGACGAACCGGATGGCGAAGCCGTCCCGACGAAGTAGCAGCGCTGCGCAACGGAGTGGAGCAGCACCGAGGACGAACCGGATGGCGAAGCCGTCCCGACGTAGGAGGGACAAAGCAAGCATGTTCGACATGATCATCACGGGGGGAACGCTGGTGGACGGCACGGGGGCGGACGCCCGCCGCGCCGACGTCGGCGTCAAGGACGGTGTGGTCACCGAGGTGGCTCCGTCCATCGAGGCCGAGGCGGCCGAGACCATCGACGCCACCGACCAGCTCGTCACGCCGGGGTTCGTGGACATCCACACCCACTACGACGGGCAGGCCACCTGGGACACGTCGCTCGACCCGTCGGCGGGCCACGGCGTCACCACCCTGGTCATGGGCAACTGCGGCGTCGGCTTCGCCCCCGTCCACCCCGGCCAGGAGGACTGGCTCATCCAGCTCATGGAGGGCGTGGAGGACATCCCCGGCACCGCGTTGGCGGAGGGGATGACGTGGGGGTGGGAGACCTTCCCCGAGTACCTCGACACCCTCGACGCCCGGCACTACGCGGTCGACATCGGCACCCAGATCCCCCACGGGGCCGTCCGCGGCTACGTGATGGGCGAGCGGGGTGCCCGCAACGAGCCCGCCACCCCCGAGGACATCGCGGCCATGGCCGACATCGTGCAGGAGGCGGTGGAGGCCGGCGCCCTCGGCTTCTCCACCTCGCGCACCATCGCCCACCGGGCCATCGACGGCGAGCCCGTCCCGGGCACCTACGCCGCCGAGGAGGAGCTGTTCGGCATCGGCCGGGCCATGGCCCGCGGCGGCGCCTCCATCTTCGAGCTCGCCCCCGCCGGCGTCGACGGCCTCGACCTCTCGCCGGCCGCGGCGGAGATGAGCTGGATGCGGCGCCTGTCGGCCGAGATCGAGCGGCCGGTCACCTTCATCGTGCTGCAGGTCGACCTCGCCCCCGACCTCTGGAAGATGCAGATGGAGGAGTCGATGACGGCCCTCGACGAGGGCGCCGAGATCTACCCTCAGATCGCCAACCGGCCCTTCGGGATGCTGATCGGCTTCCAGACCCACCACCCCTTCGCCCGCCGGCCCTCCTACCTGGCCCTCGCCGGCCTGCCCCTCGACGAGCGCATCCGCCGGCTGCGCGAGCCGAAGGTCCGCGCCGCCGTCCTCGCCGAGGACGACGCGCCCGGCGACGGCAGCCTCTGGGACGGCCTGCCGTCGTTCCTGCGCACCATCCCCCAGAAGCTGTTCGTCATGGGCGACCCGCCCGAGTACGAGCCCACCCCCGACCAGTCGGCGGCGGCACTCGCCGAGGCCGCCGGCGTCACCGCCGACGAGATGGTCTACGACCTCCTCTGCGAGGACGAGGGGCGAGCCCTCCTGATGCTCCCGCTGTTCAACTACACCCACGGCAACCACGATGTCCTCCGCGAGCAGATGACCCACCCGCGCGCCGCGCTGGGCCTGGGCGACGGCGGCGCCCACTGCGGGATGATCTGCGACGCCTCGCTCCCCACCTACGGCCTGACCCACTGGGCCCGTGACCGCAGCCGCGGGCCGCAGCTGCCACTGGAGCGCGTGGTCCAGATGCAGACGCAGCGGACCGCGCAGCTCTACGGCCTCGGCGACCGGGGCACGGTGGAGGTGGGCAAGCGGGCCGACCTCAACGTGATCGACCACGCCGCGCTCACCCTGCGCTCCCCCCGGCTCGCCCACGACCTCCCCGGCGGCGGGCGGCGCCTGCTGCAGGAGGCCTCCGGCTACGCCGCCACCGTCGTGGCCGGTGCCGTCACCCGCCGCAACGGCGTCGACACGGGCGCCCGTCCCGGCCGCCTCGTGCGCGGCCAGCGCTGACGGCCGCGGACCCCCAGGCGAGCCGACCGTGGCCCTGACCCGTCCCCCGAAGATCGACGGCGACGACTACGACGACCAGCTCCACGCCCTGCACCTCGAGCTGGTGAAGCTGCAGCAGTGGGTGATCGCGTCGGGGGCACGGGTGGTGATCCTCCTCGAGGGACGCGACGCCGCCGGCAAGGGCGGCACCATCGAGGCGTTCCGCGAGCACCTCGCCCCCCGCCAGGCCCGGGTGGTGGCCCTGCCCAAGCCCAGCGACGCCGAGAACGGCCAGTGGTACTTCCAGCGCTACGTGGCGCAGTTGCCCACCGCCGGCGAGATCGTCTTCTTAGACCGCTCCTGGTACAACCGGGCCGGCGTCGAGCCGGTCATGGGCTTCTGCACCGACGACCAGCACCGGCTGTTCCTCCGGCAGGCCCCCGAGGTCGAGCAGGCGCTCGTCGAGGACGGGATCCATCTGTTCAAGCTCTACCTCGACGTCGACCGCGACCTGCAGGCCGAGCGCCTCCAAGAGCGCCGCGAGGACCCCCTCAAGGCATGGAAGATCAGCCCCATCGACGAGGTGGCCATGGAGAAGTACGACGCCTACACCGAGGCGCTGCACGCCATGCTCGACGCCACCGACACGCACTGGGCGCCGTGGACCGGCGTGAACGCCAACCGCCAGAAGGTCGCCCGCCTCCACGTCATCCGCCACGTGCTCCACGCACTGGCCTACGACGGCAAGGACCCGACGGTGGCCGTCGCCCCCGACCCGGAGATCGCCGCCCCCGCCCGCGACCTCCTGCGCGACTAGCCCCCTCACAGGTGGGAACACGGGTCGGATTCCCACCCCTGCTCCTCGTCGATCCCACGAACTCAGCGCACTACTCGGCGTCACGCGCCGGCGTCACGCGCCGGATCGTGCGCTGAGTTCGGTCGGCGGCACACCGACCCGCCGCCGCCAGTGGATCTGGGCGAGCGTTACAGTCGAGCGATGGCGGATCGCTCCCTGCGGCACCGGGTGCCGGCGCCGCTTCGGAGCGTGGCCCGTCGCGCGGTGCTCGACCCGGTCCGCGGGCTCGCGCGCGGCAGTGCCGCCCGTGCGATCGACCGGTCGCTGGCCATCTCCGCGAAGGCCATACCCATCCAGCCCGACACCGACACCCTCGTCCTCGGGCTGCCCCGAGCGGTCGGCGCGGACGGGGACACCGATCCGCCGCTGCCCTCCGGCGAGCTCTGGGGCGTGGATGCCGACTACCTCGAGTCCGGCGCGTTCCACGTCGGCGAGTTGCGGCGCCAGTTGGCCGACGTGGGCGTGTCACTGGACGACCTCGGGCCCATTCTCGACTTCGGGTGCGGCACGGGACGCATGACCCGTCACCTGTCCGACCACGCCCGCGAGCACGACGTGTGGGGGGTGGACGTGAACGCCGCAGGGATCGCGTGGGCGCAACAGCACCTCGCTCCCCCGCTGCGCTTCGCGGCCTGCACGTCGTTCCCCCACCTCCCGTTCGAGGACGGGGCGTTCGACCTCGTCTACGCCGCCTCGGTCTTCACCCACATCTCCGAGCTGGCCGACGCCTGGCTGCTCGAGCTCCGGCGGATCACCCGACCGGGCGGCCACCTGTGGCTCACCGTGCAGGATCAACGCTTCGTCGACGGCATACGGGCAACGCCCCCCGAGCAGCACAACTGGCTCAACACGTTCCTCGACGACAACGCCGAGCTCGTGGCCCGGCTCGGCCGAGACGCCTCGATGGTCGCCGTGAACCGACTCGGGGGAGACCCGATGGTGCTGCACGACCGGGCATCGTTGGTGGCCGCGTGGGGCCAGCACCTCGAGGTCGTCGCCGTGGTCGACCAGGCCTTCTACGAGCAGAGCGCGTTGATCTGCCGCAAGCACGCTCGCTGAGCGCGCCGGGTCGCCCGACCACCGACGTGCGCGGTTCCTGCCGACGGGTGGCAGGATCAAGGGCACGCCACCGAGGGGGACGAGCGTGACTGACATCGCTGACGCACCAGCCGGCTCCGCCGAGACGCAGACGCACTTCCGGACCTGCCCGCTCTGCGAGGCCACCTGCGGGCTCGAGATCACCACCCGCGGCGAGGAGGTGGTGCGCATCCGGGGCGACCGTGACGACGTGTTCAGCCACGGGTTCATCTGCCCCAAGGGGTCGACCCTGAAGCAGCTACACACCGACCCCGACCGCGTCCGCCGGCCACTGATCCGCTCTGGCCAGGGCGCCGACGCCACCTGGACGGAGGTGAGCTGGGACGAGGCCTTCGCGGAGATCGAGCGCCGCCTCCTGCCCCTCATGGAGGAGCACGGCCGGGACGCGGTGGCGCTGTACCTGGGCAACCCGACGGTGCACAACCTCGGCGCCGGCATCTACGCCCGCGCCCTGATCACCTCGCTGGCCAGCCGCAACCTGTACTCGGCGAGCACGGTCGACCAGATGCCCCGCCACGTCTCGTGCGGCGCCATGTACGGCAGCCCCGACGCCATCCCCGTCCCCGACCTCGATCGCACCAGCTACCTGCTGATGCTCGGCGCCAACCCCTACGAGTCGAACGGCAGCCTGTGCACCGCGCCCGACTTCCCCGGTCGCCTGGAGGCCATTCGCGCCCGCGGCGGCAAGGTCGTGGTGGTCGACCCGCGGCTGACCAGGACCGCCAAGAACGCCGACGAGCACGTGCCCATCCGCCCCGGCGCCGACGGACACCTGCTGCTGGCCATGGTCCACGTGCTCTTCGCCGAGGACCTCGTGTCGGCCGAGCTCGACCCCACGGTGTTCAGCGGGGTCGACGCCGTGCGCGACGCGGTCGAGCCCTTCTCGCCCGAGGCCGTCGCCGAGCACACCGGCGTCGACGCCGACACCATCCGGCGCCTCACCCGGGAGGTCGCCGCCGCCGAGTCCGCCGCCGTCTACGGCCGCATCGGCACCAACACCGTCGCCTTCGGCACCATCGCCTCGTGGGCGTCCGACCTCGTCACCGCCCTCACCGGCAACCTCGACCGCGCCGGCGGGATGATGTTCCCGCTCGCCCTCACCGGTGCGAAGGGCTCGGGCAAGGGCCGGGGCTTCACCACCGGCCGCTCCACCAGCCGGGTGAAGGGCCACCCCGAGGTCCGCTCCGAGTACCCCATCGCCACCCTCGCCGACGAGATCGAGACGCCTGGCGACGGGCAGGTGCGTGCCCTCATCACCCTTGCCGGCAACCCGGCGCGCTCGGCCCCCAACAGTGCCCACCTCGAGTCGGCGCTGGCGTCGCTCGAGTTCATGGTGAGCATCGACCCCTACCGCAACGAGACCACCCGCCACGCCGACGTGATCCTGCCGCCGCCCGACGCCCTGGAGAAGAGCCACTACGACCTGGCCTTCACCACCCTGTCGGTGCGCAACGTGGCCAACTACTCGCCGGCGGTGCTGCCCGTCGACCCCGCCGACCAACTTCCCGAACACACCATCCTCGCCCGGCTCGCGCTGGTGCTGAGCGGCATGGGCGCCACCGCCGACCCGGCCGTCATCGACGGCCTCGTGCTCGACCGGGTGCTCGGCCGCGCCACCAAGCCCGGAGGCGTCGCCGAGGGCAGGACCGTGGCCGACCTGCTCGACCTGATGGTGGCCGACGACGGCCCCGAGCAGGTGCTCGAGGCCATGGTCCGCACCGGGGCCTACGGCGACGGGTTCGGGGCCAACCCCGAGGGCGTCAACTTCCAGACCCTGCTCGACCACCCCCACGGCCTCGACCTCGGCCCGCTCCAGCCCCGCATCCCCGAGGTGCTGAAGACCCCCACCGGCCAGGTCGAGCTGGCCCCGCCGGCGTTCCTCGCCGACCTGCCCCGGCTGGTGGAGGCGCTGGGCGCGCCCCGCAACGGGCACGTCATCCTGATCGGCCGGCGCCACGTACGTTCGAACAACTCGTGGATGCACAACGTGGACGTGCTCGTGAAGGGCAGGGACCGGTGCACGCTGCAGGTGCACCCCGACGACGCCGATCGGCTCGGGCTCCACGACGGCGGCCAGGCGGAGGTCACCTCACGGGTGGGCAAGGTGGTGGCGCCGGTCGAGGTGACCGACGAGATCCTGGCCGGGGTGGTCAGCCTGCCCCACGGGTGGGGGCACGACGACTCCGGCACGCAGATGGCGGTGGCGGCCGCCCACGCCGGCGTGAACACCAACGTCCTCACCGACGACGGCGCCCTCGACCCATTGTCGGGCAACGCCGTGCTGAACGGGGTGCCCGTCACCGTCGCCCCGGCCTGACCGCGAACTCCCTGCTTCTGGCTCCCGATTGGACCGCTATAGCGGTCCAATCGGGAGCCAGAACGATGGGACTTCAACCGTTCGGGGGCGGGGCGCTGATGTTCGCGCCCACGTCGTAGCCGGTGAAGCCCTCGGGGCCGGCGATCTCGACGATCGGGTCGTCGCGGTCGTCCCACTCGGTGCGCAGGGCCCGGCTCATGATGGCGTGCATGATGTACATGGACGTGATGTAGGTGAGCTCGAGGATCTCGGGCTCACCCAGGTGATCGTGGAGGGCCCGGAACAGCCCCTCGTGCATGCGGCCCCCCTGCAGGGCGAGCGCGTCGGTGTAGGCCAGCACGAGCCGCTCGACCTCGGAGAACTCGTTCGACGTCGGCCAGTGGGCGATGGCGGCGATCTTGGCCTCGCTCATGCCCAGCAGGCGGCACGACTTGCAGTGCTGCGAGAACACGAACTGGCTCCCCACCACCCAGCCCGCACGGGTCTGGCCCAGCTCGCGCAGGACCGGGTCGAGCACCCGCTTGGGGCTCTGGTAGAGACCGAAGCCGGCCACCGCGTGCTCGAAGACGTCGGGCACCGCGGCGAAGACGGTCCACCAGTCGCCGGGGGTGCCGGTGGTGGTGCCGGGCTCGGCGACGGGGTCGCGCTCACCGAACAGGTGGTCGTACATCATCGTGACGATCGGTGCCGTCACCTCGCTGCGGGGGATCTCTCGGAGTCGGGGCATGGTTCACTCTCCCCCATGGTGACGGTGCGGTGCTGACCACGGGCGACCTCGACCTGGCGTGGCTGCGCGCCGCGCTCGCCGGCGCCGGCCCGGTGGCCGGGCTCGACCCGGCGCGGCTCGGCGCGGTCGGCCCGGAGCCGCTGGACTCGGGAACCACCTCGCGGGCCCGCCTCCACCTCACCTGGGACCCGGCACCCGAGGGCGACGACGGTCCGGCCGCTGACCGGCCGGCATCGGTGTTCGTGAAGCTGCCCGCCGACGGCGCCGGGGCCCGCCTGTTCGGCACGATGATCGGGCTCGGCGCCAACGAGGTGGGCTTCTACGCCACCATCCGCCCTCACTGCGACCTTCCCGCGCCTCGGGCGTACGTCGCCGACCGGGGCCGGGCCGGTCGCTTCGTGCTGGTGCTCGAGGACCTGGCCGGCGCCGGCGCCCACTTCCCCATGGTCGCCGGTGGGTGCTCGGCCGACCACGCCGCCGCAGTGATGACCGCCCTCGCCCAGGTGCACGCGCCGCTCTGGGGCAGCCGCCGGTTCGGCGGCGACCTGCGCTGGGTGTTCCGGCCGGCCGACAACGACCGGGTCCGCCGCCTCCAGCGACTGCTGCTCAACACCGCGCTGCGCCGGGCCCGGTCGCGGCTCGCCGACGAGCTCGGCGGCAGCACCGGCCGCCTCCTGGAACGCGCCCAGGCCGTCGACCACGCGCTGGACCTCCATCGCGCCACCGGACCGACCACGCTGCTGCACGGCGACACCCACCTCGGCAACACCTACGCCCTGCCCGACGGCCGCGCCGGCCTGTACGACTGGCAGGTGCTCCAACAGGGTCACGGTCTGAGGGACGTGGCCTACTTCTCGGTGCTGTCGACCCCCGTGGAGATGCGGCGTGCGCATGAGCGCGACTGGGTCGACCACTACCTCGGTGAACTGCGGCGGCTCGGCGTCGATCCACCCGATCGTGACGACGCCTGGCGCGACTACCGCCTCTACGCGCTCGACGCGCTACGGGGCGCGGTGTTCACCGCTGCCATGGGCAACCGCCTCCAGCCCGAAGCCCAGTGGCGAGCCGGCCTCGAGCGGGCGGCCACGGCCACGTCCGACCTCGACACCCTCGGCGCCCTGAACGGTGCCGTGGGCAGCCGATAGCGCCCGCCTCGTCGAGCTGCTGCTGGAGTGGCCCGCGAGACCTGCGCCATCGGCCATCCCCCTCGCACCAGTCGGGGACCGCTCGACCGCGGCCCGAAGGGGGACACCGCCCAACCCGGCATACCCCGGTCGGTTCGGGTGTTGGCGGTCGGGACGGACAGGAGAGAACCATGGAAGTCAAAGAGCTCGGTCACCTGGTGCTGTACGTGCGAGACCTGCAGCGGTCGGTGGCGTTCTACCGCGACGTGCTCGGGTGGGCACCGGTCGACGCCGACGCGCCGATCCGGGGGGCGGCCGCCTTCACGAGCGGCCGCACCCACCACGAGCTGCTGCTCATCGAGGTCGGCCCCGACGCCGCCGCCGTGCCCCAGGGCCGCCGTGTGGGGCTCTACCACTTCGGCCTGAAGGTGGGCGACACCGACGACGAGTTGCGTGAGGCCCTGGCCGCGGTCGAGGCCGCCGGCGTGCCCATCGCGGGGGCCAGCGACCACACCGTCACCCACAGCCTCTACATCCTCGATCCCGACGGCAACGAGATCGAGCTCTACATCGATGTCCCGGGGGTCGACTGGGCCAGCCAGCCCGAGCTGATGATGAGCCCGGTCCGACCCCTCCGGCTCTGAGCCGCCCCGCAGAGGTGGGGCGCCGTCCAATGAACAGGTGAACTGGCACCGGATTTCGGTGCGGTAGCACCGAAATCCGGTGCCAGAACGGCCTGCCCTGCGTTCAGCCGTAGGCGCAGCCGCCGCCGGGGGCGCAGGCAGCAGGCCCGACGGCCATGAGCGGCGGCCCGGCGCCGGGCGGTACGACCACCGACACGCCGTAGGCGTGGGCGCCGCAATTGCCGCTGGTGTAGGTGGGACCGGGCGAGCCGTACGTGGTGTCGATCGGCGCACCACCGGCCCACAGCACCGGCACCGCCTGCCCGAGGAAGCGCTGCTCCCAGTGCAGGTGGGGACCGCCCGAGGTGCCCGTGTCGCCCACGTTTCCGAGGGTCGTGCCCATCACCACGTGCTGGCCGACCAGCACGGTGATGGCCGACAGGTGGGCGTAGAGGGTGGTCCACCCGTCGCCGTGGTCGACGACCACCCGCTGCCCGTACCCGCTCTGCTCGCCCGCGTCGATCACCGTGCCCGCCAGGCCGGCCACCACCGGCAGGCCGAGGTCGGCCGACCCGGCGGCGGGGCCGACGCCGTTCCAGTCGACCGCCGGGTGGTCGGCGTGGGTGCTGGCCCCCCAGACCTGACCGCAGGGGAACGGCATCTCGAAGTCGCCCTGATCGACCCCGTCGGCGCCGCCCACCTGCTCGGCGCCCGCCGTCGACGGCGCCACGCCGACCAGCGTGGCCATCGAGAGCGAGCACGCGAGCGAGAGGGCTGCCGCCGCGGCGCGACGCCGCCTGGTGGTGGTCACGTCAGAACAGGACGGCGTCGGGCAGCGGCGAGACGTCACCCCAGGCCTCGGCGGTCCAGGCCAGGTTGTGCAGCCAGGTGACGATGACCCCGCGGGTGGCGGCGTCCTTCGGACGGAAGCGCGTCCCGCCGGCGGGGTCGTCGACCAGCCCGTGGTCGGCGGCCCAATCGAGCGCCGCCTCGTAGAAGGCCCCCGGGCGGGTGTCGGTGTAAGGGTGTGGTGGGCTCCCGGCAGGCGCCCCGACCAGGTGCCACATCATGACGACGAGCTGGGCGCGGGTGACTGCCGTGGTCGGGCGGAAGGAACCGTCGCGGTACCCGGCGACCAGACCCTGGGCGGTGGCCCAGTCGAGGGCGGCGGCGTAGGGCGCGGTGGTCGCCACGTCGCGGTACGACGTGTGGGGCGAGCCGCCCGGCTCGTCCATGAGGTGCCAGAGCATCGACACGACCTGCTTGCGCTTCAACGTCCGGCCGGGCCGGAAGGTGCCGTCGCCGAAGCCGGGGGCCACGTCGAAGTAGGTGGCCCAGTCCACCGCGCCGTCGAGGTCGGGGCCGACGTCGGAGTAGCCGTTGGGCGGGCAGCAGGTGAACGCGGCCACCGGCGTGGCCGACGCCTCCCCGCTGCGGGCGCCTTCGCCGACTGCGGTGCGGGCCGCCACCCGGTACCGGTAGGCCTGGCCGTTGGCCACGTCGGTGTCCACGTAGGCGAGGTCGGTCGCGCCCAGGGCGGCGCCGAGTGGGGTGTCGTCGCGGTACAGCCGGTACCCGGTGACGGGCGATCCGCCGGTGGAGGCCGGCGCCGTCCACGAAAGGGTCACCTGGCCGTCTCCCGCGGTCGCGGTGGGCGTGCCCGGAGCCGACGGCACCCCCAGTGGGGTGGCCGAGACCGCGGCAGACCCGGGCCCCGGTCCCGCGGCGTTCACCGCGACGACCGTGTAGCGGTAGGCCTGACCGTTGGTGCGGCCTGTGTCGACGAACGACCTCGTGGCCCCGTTCGCGGTGGTGTGGGCCAAGACCCCGTCGCGGAGCACGCGGTAGGCCGAGACCGCGCCACCCCCGTCGTCGACCGGGGCCGTCCACGACAACGACACCTGGCCGTCGCCCGCCACCGCGGTCAGGCCTCGAGGAGCGGACGGCACGTTCGGCGTCGCGGTGATCCTGGCCGCGACGGCCTGGGCCATGCCGGCCATGCCGGTGGCGTTGGGGTGCACCGGCGCGGCCTGGAGGCCACTGGGGATGATGGGCTCGACCCAACGGGTGCCGTCGTCCTGGCAGGCGTCGTGGCCGATGCCCGGCGTGTACACGTCCACGTAGTGCGCGCCGTTGGCCGACGCCTGGGTGGCCAACATGGCGTTGAGCTCCTTGTTCTTCGCCCGCAGCCAGGGGAGGTCGGCGTTGGACAGCGGCAGCGACGGCCAGCACCCGCCGCCGGTCTCGGGCAGGATCGCCGGGTAGCCCACCACGTAGATGCGGGCGTGGGGCGCACGCGCCCGGATCCCCTGGATCACCGAGGCGATCTTCGGGGCGGTCGCGGCGATGCGGTTGCTGATCTCGTCGACCCCGTTGCGCACGTAGTCGGGCTGGCAGACCGCGGTGATCGGCAGGATGGCCACGCAGTCCTTCACGATCGAGGAGAAGCCGATGTCGTTGCCGCCGATCCCCACCGTGACGATGTCGGTGTCGGCGGTGAGGGCGTCGAACTGAGGCGGGTTGGGGCCCGGCGTCACCCCCTGGGCGTTGGTCATGTCCGGGGTCTCGGCGCCGCTGCAGCTCACATCGGTGAGCGAGAGCCCCAGCGCGCTCGCTACGAGGTGCGGGTAGTCACGGTCCGAGCGGAGGCACCCGAGCGGTTGTCCGGACTGGTTGGGGATGAGCGGGCCCGAGGTGTACGAGTCGCCGAGGGCGACGTAGCGGGTGCCGGTGGCCAGGGCGGGTGTCGGTGCCGGCGCGGCGACCGCCAGCACGGAGGCGCACAGCGACACGACCCCTCCGGCCACGATGATCCGCCAGCGCCGCGCGCCCCTGGTGTCCCCCACCCGCACGCACCCATTGTGCCCCCGCCAACGCGGGCGTGTCAGCTTCGGGCCGCCAGTGCCCGCTCCACGTCGGCGTCGGCGCCGGCCACCACCACGTACTCGACGTTGCGCAGGTGCGACACCTCCCCGACGCGCTCACCCGTCGGGCTGTGGATGCCGATCTGCGCGCCGACGTAGCGCTTCGAGTCGAACGCCAGCACCTCGACGCGACCGTGGGCCGAGCAGGCCTCGACCAACTCGTCGATGCCCACCCACGATTCGTCGTTGTACGACACGACGACCAGGCGGGCGTCGACGGCCTGGATCACCGTCCGCAGGGCATCGGGCATGGCCCGCTTGGCGTTGAACACGCTCTTGGTGCTCGGATCGCGCGCGTCGATCCGCTTGCAGGCCACGCCGTAGTGCTCGGGGGCGTCCCAGGCCACCAACGTCTCCCACACGTGGTAGTTCGTGAAGTAGCGGTGCTGGTTGTACGGCGGGTCGAGGTAGGCGAAGTCGAACGGCCCGAGCGTGCCCGCCACGTCGAGCGCGTCGGCCCGCAGCGCCGTGCCGGTGCCCGACAGCAACTCGGGCCGTCGCAGCTCGAGCGGGTTGTACGACCGCCTGGCCCACGACTTCACGTACGCCATCTGCACACCGGTGGTGGAGTCCACCCGGTCGGCGGCCTCGATCAGGCTGGTCAGCAGCACCGGGTAGAGCGGGCTGGCCCGGTGGTCGGCCTCGATGGCGTCGCGGATGGCGTCGACCCGCTCGCCGTTGAACGGCTGGAAGAACCGGGACCGCACGCAGAACGTGTCGGTGAAGTAGCCCGGCGACCCGCGCCGAGACGAGAGATCGGCCAACGCGTCGTCGAGGTCGCCGCGGTCCACCTCGTCGGCCGACAGTGCGATGTAGCACCGGGCGAACACCTCGGCGTAGCGGGCGGTGTCGACCGCCGTCACCACCCCGCCGCGGCGCTTGAGCTCCTGGGCCACCCGGGTGGTGCCCGTGAACAGGTCGAGCGCGGTGCCGGCCCCGGACGCGGTGAACAGCTCGCCCAGCACCGGCACCAGCCGCCGCTTCGACCCCAGGTACTTGATCATCCCGCCGACGAGTGTGGCGCAGCCCACCCGGGACATCGGCACACCCGGTCCGCTCACGACGGCACCGCGGCAACCGGTCGGCGACCTCAGACGCTCAGCGAGCCACTCCACCGGCCGATGTGTCCCTATGCGTTGGCGTCGCCACCTCGTCGCGCTTTTGGCTGCCGGTGCGGCCGCCGCGGCGGCGCTGGCGGTGAGCCAACCCACGCCCGTGGCGGCCGGCCCCGAGCCCGCGGCCGGCGCGCCCGAGTTCGCACCAGGCGCCCCGCCGTCCATCGTGACGTTGCCGTTCCTGTCCGTGAGCCAGTCGTCGTCACCCTCGCACGCGCAGGACTTCACGTTCACCGGCTGCATGGGCACGTCGGGCACGGCGTGTGACTCGTTCGTCCTCGACGACGATGCCGATCCGACGGTCCCCGGCGCCCGCACGGGCATGGGGCTCTCCCCCGGCACCTACGTGATCACCCAGGCGCCGACCGCGAACTGGCCGCTGACGGGCATCTCGTGCTCGAACACCACGACGGAGGTGGTCGACCTGGCCCGACGACAGGTCACCGTCGACCTCCAGGCCGGCCAAGGTGTGTTCTGCACGTTCGCCAACCGCACGCAGACGATCCGGATCACCCAGAACACCGAACCGAACGGCCCCCAGGACTTCGCCTTCACCGGGTGTGACGAGTCGTCGAACTGCAGCACGTTCTCGCTCGACGACGACACCGATCCCGGCCTCCCGGTCCGCGTGGAGACGAACGCCCTCCGAGCGGGCACCTACACGGTCACGCAGGCACCGAACGCCGCCTGGGACCTGACCGAGCTCACCTGCAACGAGACGGAGGCGATCGACCTCGCCCGACGGCGGGTCACGATCACCCTGCACCCGGGAGAAGCGGTGTACTGCTCGTTCACCAACCGGAGCCAGTCGATCACCCTGGTCCAGGACACCGCGCCCGACTCCGGGCAGGACTTCGGCTACACGGGCTGCCTCGGGTCGGGCTGCGGCACGTTCTCGATGGACGACGACGCCGATGCCGGGCTGCCCGGCACGATCACCTCCCACGGCCTGGTGCCAGGCACCTACACCATCACCCAGGACGACGTCCCCGGGCACGAGCTCACCGCCATCTCGTGCCCCGGTGAGACGGTCGACCTCGCCGCTCGCCGGGCCACCGTCACGCTCGGCCCCCGTGACGCCGTCACCTGCACCTTCTCGAACCGACCCATCCCGCCCCGGCTCACGGGCATCGAGCAGATCGCCGCCGGCGAGCAGCACACCTGCGCGCTCTTGACCAGCGGCCAGGCGCGTTGTTGGGGCATCAACCACCTCGGGCAGTTGGGGGACGGCACGACGACCGACTCGATGCGACCGGTGGTGGTGCTGGACCCCGAGGGCTCGGGGCCGCTCACCGACATCACCCGGCTCTCTGCAGGATGGGCACGGACCTGTGCGCTGCTCGGCTCCGGTCGAGCGGTGTGCTGGGGGGCGAACGCCTACGGTCAGCTCGGCGACGGGACCTCCGCCGACGCCAGCTTGCCGGTCGTGGTGCGGAGCATCGACGGGCCCGGCCCGCTCACCGGGATCGCGCAGATCGATGCCGGCGGGAGCCAGCACACCTGCGCCGTGCTCGACGACGGCCGAGCGCTCTGCTGGGGCCGCAACGCGTTCGGCCAGTTGGGCGACGGCACGTCCACGGACCGCTCACGTCCCGCACCGGTCGTCGCCGGCGACGGCGACACCGCCCTGACCGACGTCACCTCGGTGGCCAGCGGCTACTGGCACTCGTGCGCACTGCTCGAATCCGGCGAGGTGCGGTGCTGGGGGTCGAACAGCGCGGGCGCGCTGGGCAACGGCACCACGGTGGCGTCGCCCCGACCGGTGGTCGTCCGGAACGCCGCCGGAACCGGACCGCTGACGGGGATCGAGCAGATCTCGTCCAGCTTCGTCCTCTCGTGCGGGCGCCACACCGACGGCCGGGCGTGGTGTTGGGGCCAGACGCCGGAGGGCGGTGGCCGGTCGCACACGCTCCCGACCGCGATCCTCGCCGAGGACGGCACCAGCCCTCGAACCGACATCGATGCCGTCGAGGCGGGCTACCTCCGGCTCTGCGTCGTCACGACGGATGCCCTCGCGCGGTGTGCCGGGGACTCGCTCGGGTCCGCCGGCTCCGACTCGACCGCGATCCCCGTCCCGGTGGCCGGCCTCGGCGGGGCGGGGACGCTCGGCGAGGTCGACGCCCTGAGTGGCCCGTACAACCACGTCTGCGCGCTGCTCGGCAACGGCGAAGCCCGGTGCTGGGGACACAACCACGGCGGCGTGCTGGGCGACGGCACCACCATCGACAGGGTCTTCCCCGTGGCGGTGGGCGACCCAGAGCCCTGAGCCCGAGAGACGAGCCGGTGATCGCACCGTGAGTCAACGCTCCGCGTCCTGCCGGCGGGCGCATCCCGCCTGATCGATCCCTGATCGGCTCCCCCCGTACCGCGTCCGGCGGCGAGACCTCACCCACGATGCCCGGGATCTCGGCGGTCGGTGGGGCATGCTGTCGGCCATGTCGTTCTCCGAACAGCTCCGCAAGCCCCGTACCTGGTTCATCGCCGTTCCGGTGGTGATCCTGCTCGCGGTCGTCGTCGGCCCCTTCGTGTACTTCAACTTCATCCAGGAGGACGCGCCCGACCCGCTGGGCTTCTCGGACATCACCACGACCACCAGCGGCGGCTCGACCGCGGTCGACGACGGGACCATCGACGGCTCGTGGGCGGTCGCCGACGGTTCGACGGCGGGCTACCGGGCCACCGAGGTGCTGTTCGGCCAGTCGAACGACGCCGCCGGCCGCACCGAGGGGGTGACGGGCACGCTCGAGATCGAGGGCACCACCGTCACCGCCACGAGCCTCGAGGTCGACCTCACCGGCCTCAGCAGCGACGAGGACATCCGCGACGGCCAGGTGCAGAACCGCATCCTCGAGACCAGCCAGTTCCCCACCGCCACCTTCGAGCTCACCGACCCGATCGAGATCGGCGCCGAACCCGACGACCAGGAGGAGGTGACCGTGACCGCCACCGGCGACCTGACCGCCCACGGCGTGACCCAGGCCGTCACTGTCGACCTGACCACCCGGAAGAACGGCGCGTCCATCGAGGTGACCGGCAGCATCCCGGTGACCTGGTCGGACTTCTCCATCAACGACCCCAGCGGCGGCCCCGCCCAGGTGGAGGACGGCGGCACGATCGAGTTCGCCCTCCGCTTCACGGAGACCTGATCCGGGTGTCGGACCTGAACACACGGCCCTGATCGGCCGGGCGGGCGTCCCCGACTGGAGCCGCCGCGCCGATCGACCATGTCCGGGGCACACTCGTGGCGTGGGGACTCCAACCGAGGAGCGATGGAGGTCGACATCGCAGCACCCTCGTTCGGGGCCACGCCGTCGTGCGACGCCGCGCCGGGTTCTGGCACTGCTGATCGTCGTGGCGGCGATGGCCGGCGGCTGCGGGCAGACCGACACCCCTGAGGCCCAGGCCGACGCGAGGACGGCGACCACCGCCACCTCGGGCCCACCGACCGACCCCACCACGACCCGACCGCCCGATCCCACCACCACCACCACGATCGACCCCTTCGCCCCGCCGGCATGGCTGGGGCAGCGGCCCCTCCCCCTGCGCCCCGACGGCTTCGGCGAGATCCAGCCCACGCCCCCCGAGTTGGTGGATCGACAGTTCCAGATCGAGGGCCCGTTGCCGCCACCGGCCGGCGATGCCTTCGAGTCCACCGACGAACCCGTGCCCGCCGACGTGGTGGCCCGCTCCACCTGGTCGCCCGGCTGCCCGGTCACCCTCGACCAGCTCCGCTACCTGACCGTCACCTATTGGGGCTTCGACGGCGAGCACCACCGCGGCGAGCTGCTGGTAAACGCCGCCGCGGCCGACGGCATGGTCGAGGTCTTCCGGGCGCTCGACGGCCTGCGCTACCCGCTCGAGGAGATGCGGGTGGTCGACGCCCCCGAGCTCGACTACCCGCCCACCGGCGACGGCAACAACACGACCGCGTTCGTGTGCCGGGCGACCACCGGGGCCACGGCCTGGTCGCAGCACGCCTACGGCCTGGCCATCGACGTCAACCCTTTCCTCAACCCCTACGTGAAGGGCGACCTGGTGGTGCCCGAGCTGGCGTCGGCCTACCTCGACCGCTCCCGCACCTCGCCAGGCGTGATCCACGAGGGCGACGCGGTGGTGACTGCGTTCGCCGCCGTCGGGTGGTCGTGGGGCGGCGACTGGAACAGCCTGAAGGACTACCAGCACTTCAGCGCCAACGGGCAGTGAGCCGCCGCGGCCGCCCGGCGGTGAGTACCGTCGCCGCCATGACCCCGAGACCAGCTGGCGGCGAGTCCGGCCGGCAACCGGTCGGTCGTAACCCGGCGGGGCGCCGACGGAGGAGACCCGACTCACCATGACCCCACTCACGCCCGAGGTCGACCCCGCCGAGGCCGGGTTCGACGCCGGCCGGCTGGCCCGCATCGACGCCCACTTCGCCCGCTACGTGGACGACGGACGCCTGCCGGGCTGGTTGCTGGCGGTCACGCGGGGCGGGAAGCGGGTGCACGTGGCCCGGTACGGCCACCGCGACGTAGAGAACGACCTACCGGTCGAGGACGACACGGTGTTCCGCATCTACTCGATGACCAAGCCGATCACGTCGGTGGCGGCGATGATGCTCTACGAGGAAGGCCGGTTCGAGCTGAAAGACCCGGTCAGCCGCTACCTCCCCAGCTTCGCCGACGTGCGGGTGTTCACCGGCGGCACCGCCGAGCACCCCGTCACCGTCCCCGCCACCGAGCCGGTGCGGGTCTGGCACCTGCTCACCCACACCGCCGGACTCACCTACGGCTTCCACCGGGTGCACCCCACCGACGAGCTCTACCGTGACGCCGGGTTCGACTTCGGGTCGCCCCGTGACCGCGACCTCGCCGGCTGCGTCGACACGTGGGCCGGCCTGCCGCTGGTCAACGAGCCCGGCACCCGGTTCAACTACTCGCACGCCACGGATGTGGTGGGGCGCCTCGTCGAGGTGTGGTCCGGCCTGCCCCTCGACCGGTTCCTGGCCGATCGGGTCTTCGGGCCCCTCGGTATGCGCGACACGTCGTTCTGGGCCGACGGCGACAAGGCCGACCGGCTGGGCGCGTTGTACGTGCCCGACCCCACGACCGGCCGGGCCCTGCGCTACGACCCCATCGGCGACGTGGCCCGCAAGCCGCCCCGGTTCTTCTCGGGCGGCGGCGGCCTGGTGTCCACCGCCCGCGACTACCTGCGCTTCACCGAGATGCTCCGCCGGGGTGGCGAGCTGGACGGCGCCCGCCTGCTCGGCCCCCGCACCCTCGCCTACATGACGCTCAACCACCTGCCCGGCGGCGTCGACCTCGAGCAGTTCGGCCAGTCCACCTTCGCCGAGACGGCCTACGACGGCGTGGGGTTCGGTCTCGGCTTCGCGGTGGTGATCGACCCTGCCGCAGCCAAGACCCCGTCGTCGCTGGGCGAGTACTCGTGGGGCGGGGCCGCGTCGACCGGCTTCTGGGTCGACCCGGTCGAGGATGTCACCGCGGTCTTCCTCACCCAGTTGCTCCCGTCGAGCACCTACACCCTCCGCGCCCAGTTCAAGCAACTCGTCAAGCAGGCCCTGCTGACGTAGCCCAGCGGTCGTGGGCAGTACGGTCCGCCCCCATGACCAGCTACCTCGAGGTGTCGGAGCCGCGCCCGCACGTTCGCCAGCTCACGTTGAACCGGCCGGAGCGCATGAACGCGATGTCGTTCGACACGGTGACGCCGCTGCGCGACGCGCTGCGCGACGCGGGCGAGGACAACGGCACCTGGGTGGTGATCCTCACCGGCTCCGGGGCGGGCTTCTGCTCCGGGCTCGACCTGGAGGACGCCGGCATGCCGCCCAACAGCGAGGGGCTGCCGCTGTCGCGCATGGCCATCCGGGCCATGGAGCACTTCAGCGAGCTGGTGCCGATCATGCGCCACATGCCCCAGCCGGTGATCGCCGCGGTCAACGGCCCGGCCATCGGCGGCGGCATGTGCCTGTCGCTCGGGGCCGACATCCGGGTGGCCGCGCAGTCCGCCTACTGGCGCGCTGCCGGCATCAACAACGGCCTCGGCGCGGTCGAGCTGGGCCTCAGCTACACGCTCAGCCGTGCCATCGGCTCGTCCCGGGCGTTCGAGATATGCCTGTCGGGCCGCGACGTGCACGCCGACGAGGCCGAGCGCATCGGCCTGGTGTCGCGCACCGTGGCCGACGGCGAGCTGCTCGCCGCGTGCTACGAGCTGGCCGAGCGCATCTGCGGGTTCTCCACCCACGGGGTGGCCATGACCAAGAAGCTGCTGTGGTCGTCGCTCGAGATCGGCAGCCTCGAGGCGGCCATCGACCTGGAGAACCGCAACCAGCTCCTTATCCGGCTCACCACCCAGAACCTCGAGGAGTACATCCGCTCCCGCAAGGAGGACCGCCCCCCGAACTACGTCGACTGATTCCCGATCTCTTGGTGTGAAACCACACGAGGTGTGGTTTCACACCAGAATTTCCGGTGTGGTCAGGTGCCGGCCAGCAGGTCCTCGATGCGCTCGAGGGTGGCGGCCATGTTCTCGCGGGTCTTGTCGGCGGCCATGCGCACCACGGGCTTGGTGAGCGCCGACTCGTGGGTGATGTCCCACGTCTCGCGCACCAGGGTGCCGCCGTCGGTGGGCTCGAGCTCGTAGCGCCAGATCCGGCCGGCGACGTACTTGCCGATCGGGCCGGGCCCACGGGTCTGCCAGGCGATCCGCCGGTCGGGCTCGAACTCCACCACGGTGCTCTGCATCGAGTAGGGGATGCCCATCTTCATGGACATGCCGAACGTCGAGCCGAGCACGAGGGGCTCGGGGTCGCCCTTGGCGTCGCGCACGGTGCCCGACCCGTCGATGTCCTTGTGGCGCCGGGCATCGGCGAGCAGGGCGAAGATGTCGCCCGCCGCCGCCGGGATGAGTCGCTCGACAGAGACGATGTCGGCGCTGTCGGCGTCGCGTCCATCGGCGCGTCCGGCATCGTCGTCGCGCGGGTCGGAGGTCGAGGGCTCGGTCACGCGGCCACGGTAGCGGCGGGTCGGTCGGGACCGACGAGGCCCCGCAGGGCCAGCAGCGCCACCAGGTAGACGCCGAGGGCCACGAAGAGCACCACCTGGAAGCCGAAGGTCATGGCCAGCATGGTGGTGAGCACCGAGCCCACCACCGAGGCGAAACCGTTCACCGCCCAGCCCCAGGCCACGTACTCGGAGGGGTGGTCGGTCATGGCCGCCACCGCGCCGAGGCCCAGGGGCATGAAGGTGCCGAGGCAGATGCCGAGGGGCGCCAGCACCACGAACGCGGTGGCGATGCGCACCGGCAGCGGCGCGGTGAGCAGCGACTCGGTGATGAGCGGCAGCACGAAGGCGTAGAACAGCGTCAGCGCCACGATGGCGCCCAGCAACACGGGGAGGGCCTGGTGGGGTCGATCGGCGTAGCGCCCGCTCAAGAGCGCGCCGACACCGGTGAACAGGAGGATCGACGCCAGCGTGACCGTCAGCGAGTAGGTGGGGTAGCCGAGGAACAACGTGAGTCGCTGGATCAGCGTCACCTCGAAGAAGATGAAGCCGAACCCGAGCGACGCGAAGTAGAGCGCCGAGCGACCCTTGCGCGGGAGGCCCACGAAGATCTTGCGGATGGCCACGAACGGCAGCAGGAGGAACACCGCCGCGAAGCCGGTGGCCACGATCAGCAGCAGGATCAGCACCCGCTCGCCGATGCCCCCGACCTCCAGGACATCGGGGTCGTCCACGGCCACCGAGTGGGTGAAGTCGCCGACCACGGTCTTGAACGAGGTGAAGTGCCAGAAGAACGGCGCGTCGTCGGTGATGGGGCCGACCTCGTACGGGTAGGCTTCGAAGAACGCGTCCACCTCGTCGCCCTGGGCCAGCACCAGGTCGCTCACCGGCTCACCCTCGACGGGGTGCCCGGGCGCGTAGCGCAGCGTGGACCCCTCCACGGCCTCCACGCCGTCCAGGAACCGGGCCACCTCCTCGTCGGTGAACGGCGCCTCCTTCACGAGGATGGTGGCGAGCTGGCCACCGAAGGCGGGGACGGGTGTGGTGGCGACCATGATGTGGTCGCTCGGGTCGTCGATGCCCCGGTCGGCCAGCGCCTCGCGCGCGGTGGCCACGTAGCGCGTGGTGCGGTTGGGTCGCCGCTCGTAGTCGAACTCGCCGAACTGGGCGGCCAGGATCCCGTCGTCCTGCAGGTGGTCGAGGCTGTCGGTGACCGCCTCCTTCGTGTAGAGGTAGCTCTCCGAGAGCACGAAGGCCCCCGAGCTGGCCGCGTTGGTCGCGGCGTAGCTGTCGGGGGCGGGGAACCACACGATCTCGAACTCGTCGTCGCTGCGGGCCAGGAACGACCGGCCGTCACCGTTGACGTAGTTGACCCGCGAGTCGTCGGCGATGTTGCCCGCGAAGTCGGCGAACCGGTCGGTCAGCAGGTCGTAGGTGACCGGGTTGAGCTCGATGGCGTCGATGTGGCCGGCGTCGTAGTACAGCGAGGTGAGGATCTCGTTGCCGCCCGCGGCGCCGATGATCATCACGTCGTCGGGCGATTCGCCCGTGACCGCGAACGGGAGCGACCGCGGATCGCTGTCGAAGCGGCTGAGGCTCGCCGGGTCGCCGTCGTAGCGGTGGATGGCCGAGCCCGGGAGCCCGTCGTGGTAGAGCAGCTTCGTGTCGTCGTCGACCTGGACCGCGTCGACACGGAAGACCGGGCTCCACGCCGAGAAGGCGTCGTCCTTGCCCGTCACCTCGTCCTTCACCCCGTCGAGCTGGATGTCGGGCAGGAGGCTGGGCGCCACCACGCCGGCGAACAGCACCGCGGCGAGGACGGCCCCGCCGATCAACGCGACCTTCGACCCGCCCCAGGCCAGACGGAGCCCCACCGCGGCCAGCAGCACGCCGGCGAGGCACACCACCGACGGTGGCCCGATGGTGCCGATCAGGGTGACGACGATGGCACACGCCAGGCCGGCGCCGGCCAGGTCGGCGAAGTAGAGGCGGTTGATGCGCTCGGACTTCCGTCCGAACAGGGTGGCGATCATGATGCCGATGGCCACGAACGAGGCGAACAGGCAGAACGAGATGACCACCAGCGCAGCCAGGTTGAACACCGAGTCGCCGGTGCCGTACTGCCAGATCTTCAGGGTGTCGATCGGCGTGCGGGCGAGCACCTGGTAGCCGACCCCCACACTGAGCGCGGCCGCCAGCGAGCCCCACATGATGATGGGCCGGGTCGGCGAGTGCCGCAGGCGCTTCGAGATGGTGACGAACACGCTGCCCGAGCCGATCCCCAACAGGGCCAGGCCGATCACCAGGTAGACCCAGTAGTAGAAGAGCTTGTAGGAGATGATGCGCGTGTAGCTGATCTCGATCAGCAGCCCGGCCATCGAGACCGCGAAGATCTCGAAGTAGTACCGACGGGTATCGCCGGCGTCGAGCCGTTCGAAGTCGTCGGGGTCGGCGTCGATGTGGACGCGCGCGTCTTCAGGGGTTTCCAGGGTGGAGGACAACCCGGCGAGCCTAGGAGCGCACCCCGGGTGGAGCCAGTCAGCCTCCGGGGGCCGGCGCCACGATCTCGACGGGCACGCGGTGGGCGATGTCCGCCGACGAGCGGCCGATGTGCACGGTCGCCACCCCGGTGTCGACGCGCCACCCCGGGGCGCGGCGGGCGGCGTCGGCGGCCGGCGACCCACCCATCGGCAGGCGCTCGCGGATCTCCGGGCCGTCCCGGGTGCCGACATCCCAGTACGCGAAGGCACGGTCGCCGAGGGCCAGCGTGACGGTGGTCGACTGGCCGGGGTCGAGGTGCACCTTGGCGAACGCCCGCAGCTCCTTGACCGGGCGTTGCACCCGGGGCCCCAGCGACTCGACGTAGCACTGCACCACCTCCGAGCCCGCCCGGCGGCCCGTGTTGGTGACGGGGACCTCCACGGTCAAGGTGTCGCCCTCGGCGAAGGTGGTCGACGAGAGCACCGGCGCACCGAACGAGAACGTTGTGTACGACAGCCCGTGGCCGAACGGGAAGCGCACCGGCAGGCGGCGGGCCTCGTACCACCGGTACCCCATCAGCAGGCCCTCGCCGTAGCGCACCTCGTCGTTCTCGCCGGGGAAGTTGCCGTACGACGGGTTGTGCTCGATCAGCATCGGCTGCGTGGTGGGCAGGCGCCCGCCGGGGTCGACGTCGCCGACCAGCACCGCGGCGATCGCCGCCGCCATCTCCTGGCCGCCGAACCAGGCCTGGAGCACCGCGACCCCCGAGTCCACCCAGGACAGGTCGACCGGTGAGCCCGCGTTCACCACCACGACGGTGTTCGGGTTGGCCCGGCACACCGTGTCGATCAAGGCGTGCTGCTCGCCCGGCAGCGCCCACGACTCTCGGTCGGCACCCTCCGACTCCCACTCGTGGTCGGTGCCGACGACGACGACGGCCACGTCGGCGCCGGCGGCGGCGAGGGCGGCCCGCTCCATCGCATCGTCCGGCAGCCGCGGGCGGGCACCGACCTTGAACGCGTGGATGCCGTGCGGGCTGGTGGCCTCGAAGTCGATCAGCACGTCGACCGGCGTGCCGGCCTCGAGCTCGACGGTGGCGGTGGCCTGGGCACTGCCACTGCCGAAGAAGCTGCGCCCGGGCGGCGGGGGGTCGGCGATGCCGTCGATGACCACGGCGCCGTCCACCGTCAGGCGGGTGCCGCCGGCCTGGATGAGCGAGAGCTCGAACGGCCCGCCGACCGGTGGTGTCCAGCGCCCGGTCGCCCGCAGGGTGAACCCCTCGGGCACGTCGGCCGGTGGCCCGAACGCGAACAGCTCGGCGGTGCCCCGCGACTCGGACCTCAGGACCTTCCCGGGCTCGGGAGCATCCGGACCGGCGCAGAACTCGTACGTCAGATCGAGCGCGAGGGTGGGTGCGGTGCGGGTGATGTCGACGCCTGGCTCGTGCACGACCTCCACGTCGCCGCCGAGCCGCCGGCGGATGGCGTCGACGGGCGTGGTGAGGTAGGCCGGCATCACCCGGGCCGACCCGCCGCCCATGATCACCGCCCGGTCGGCGTTGGGGCCGATGACCGCGACACGGGTGAGCGCGGTGGCGTCGAACGGGAGCAGGCCGTTGTTCGTGAGGAGGACGATCGAGGCGGCGGCCGCCTCCCGGGTCAGCGCCCGATCGGCGGGGTCGTCGACGGAGGTCCCGGGCTCGTCACCGGTGTCGTCGAGGGCACCGATGCGCTCGTAGACGGACAGCAGGCGGGTGACCATGGCGTCGACCGTCGCCTCGTCGACCGCCCCCGACCGCACCGCTTCGGCGAGCGCGTCACCGTAGGCCCGCCCCGGTCCCGGCATCTCGAGGTCGAGACCGGCGGCGGAGGAGGCGGTGGCCGAGGCCACGCTGTACCAGTCCGTCACCACGAAGCCGTCGAATCCCCACTCGTCGCGCAGCATCGACAGCAGCGGGCCGTGCTCGGCGCACCAGGTGCCGTTGACCCGGTTGTAACCGGTCATCACCCCCAGGCTGCCCCCCTGGCGGACGGCCATCTCGAACGGCACCAGGTAGAGCTCACGGAGGGTGCGCTCGTCGATCACCGAGCTCATGGTCAGGCGTTCGAACTCCGCGTCGTTGCCCACGAAGTGCTTCACGGTCGTGGCCACACCCTGCGACTGGGCGCCGCGGACGAACGCGGCCGCGAGGACACCGGAGAGCAGCGGGTCCTCCGAGTAGCACTCGAAGTTGCGGCCGGCCAGCGGCGAGCGGTGCAGGTTGACGGTAGGTGCGAGCAGCACCCGGCACGCCCGGCGGCGCGTCTCGGTGCCCAGCAGCGCGCCGATCCGCTCGATGAGCTCGGAGTCCCAGGTGGCCCCCAGGGCGGCGCCGCACGGCACGCACACCGAGGTGTCCGGCGACTCCCCGGGCAGCACCGCGCCCCGCGCGCCGTTCGGGCCGTCGGTGAGCCGCACCGCGGGGATCCCGAGGCGTCCGACCGGCGGCGTCGAGAACATGTCGGCGCCGGCGGTGAGCGAGGCCTTCTCGTCCAGGGTGAGGTCGGCGAGGAGGGCGGCGACACGAGGTGAACGATCAGGCGACATGGCGGCACAGTCTTCCCCGTCCGTGCCCCGGGGTGCGCACTGCCATGCTGGGCCCATGATCCGGATCGACGACGACGCCCGCGTCCGCACCCTCACCCTCGACCGTCCCGACAAGCTGAACGCCTTCAACGACGCGCTCTACAACGCCACCGCCGAAGCGCTGATCGACGCCGCCGCCGACCCGGGGGTGGCCGTGGTGGTGATCACCGGCACCGGCCGGGCCTTCTCCACGGGCACCGACGTCACCGAGATGTCGTCGCTCGCGTCGGGCGAGACCGAAGGCACCAACCACGGGTTCCCGGGGCTGGTCGACCAGCTCGTCGCCTTCCCCAAGCCGCTGCTCTGCGCGGTGAACGGCCTGGCCCTCGGCATCGGCGCCACCATGCTGGGCTTCGCCGACCTGGTGCTGATGTCCACCGAGGCCCGCATCCGCTGCCCCTTCACCGACCTGGCCGTCGCGCCCGAGGCGGCCAGCAGCGTCACCTTCCCGATGCTGCTCGGGCGCCAGGACGCGGCGTGGGTGCTGATGAGCTCGGAGTGGTTCAGCGCCGACGAGTGCCTGGCCATGGGCCTGGCGTGGAAGGTCTGCGCCCCCGACGAGCTGATGGACGAGACGCTCGCACGGGCCCGGGTGCTGGCGTCCAAGCCCATCGCCTCGCTGATCGAGACAAAGCGCACCATCACCGCCGGCCTGCGCGACGGCCTGGTGGCGGCCCGTGCCCGGGAGGACCAGGCCTTCATCCGCCTGCTGGGCCAACCCGCCAACACCGAGGCGTTCCTGGCCATGGCCGAGCGCCGCCCGGCCGACTTCGCCGCGGTCGACGCCGCCCACCCCGTCGACACCGCCCGCCACGCCTCCGACACCGCCCCCTGACCCCTTTCGGTCCCAACGCTCACGCACAGTGGCCGCGGTGGTCGCCGATGCCGTCTCTGGAGGAAATACCCGTCATCCGTGACTGCTATTCCCTCCAGACCGCGGGGAAGCCGGCGAGATCGGGGGAAGTTGGCCACTGAGGGTGGTGCTCGCGACGGTCAGCCGCCGAGCGACGCGCCCCGCCCCCTTCTTCGCGGGTTTGCCGTGCCGTGAGCCCCAACCGGCGTGCGTGAGCACAGGTTGGGACGGCTGCCGGAGCCGCCAACGGAACAGCTGGGCGCCCGCCGGGGTTCGGTCAGGGGATGAACCGCCTCGGTGTCCCCCTGTCCGTGCTCGACCTGGCCCCGGTCGGCGAGGGATCGACGCCCGCGGCCGCGTTGCAGGCATCGCTGGTCTACGCCCGCACCGTCGAGGCGCTGGGCTACCACCGCTACTGGGTGGCCGAGCACCACGGCATGCCCGGCATCGCCAGCTCGTCGCCGGCGGTGATGCTGGCCCACGTGGCCGGCGCCACCTCGTCCATCCGACTGGGGTCGGGCGGCGTGATGCTGCCCAACCACGCCCCGCTGGTCGTCGCCGAGCAGTTCGGCATGCTCGAGGCCCTGCACCCCGGCCGCATCGACCTGGGGCTCGGGCGGGCGCCGGGCACCGACCAGGTGACCGCGCACGCCATTCGCCGGTCGCGCCTCGACGGGGCCGACGAGTTCCCGTCACAACTGGCCGAGCTCATGGGCTACTTCGACGGCACGATCCCCGCCGAGCACCCCTTCTCGAAGATCGTGGCCACGCCGGCGCGGGGCTACCGCCCGGCGATCTGGCTCCTCGGGTCGAGCGATTTCAGCGCCCGGCTGGCAGGGACGCTCGGCCTGCCCTTCTCCTTCGCCTATCACTTCGCCCCCGCCGGGCTGGACAGCGCGCTCGAGGCCTACCGATCGGCGTTCGACCCGTCCGACGCGTGTGCCGAGCCGTACGTGATGCTCGGCGCATCGGTGGTGTGCGCCGACACCGACGAGCGGGCCCGCTGGTTGGCCGCGCCCGGGGGCCTCGCCTTCCTGCGCCTCCGCCAGGGGCGCCCCGGCCTGTATCCCCGTCCCGAGGAGGCCGCCGCGTACCGGTTCACCCCCCACGAGCGCGAGGCGGTGAAGGCGTGGACCGAGTCCCATGTGGTCGGCGACCCCGGCCAGGTCCGTGGCGGCCTGCAGGCGCTCGTCGAGCGCACGGGTGTGCAGGAGGTCATGCTGAGCACGATGCTGGCCGACCCCGACGACCGGATCCGCTCCGCCGAGTTGGTCGCCGAGGCCGTCGGGCTCGAGGCGGCCACCCCGCCTGCGGGCGCCCCGACCCCGGCCCCGGAGTCGGCCGGCGCGGGCCGCGCTCCTGGCCCCGGCTGACGTGATCGCCACCGCGCGCCTCGAGCACTTCGCGGTGGTCACCTTCGCCGCCGACCATGGCGCGCTCTCGGCCCTGCTCCCCGCCGGCGTCGCGGTCGACCTGCCCCTGGTGTCCGCGGTGGCCTACCGCTACGTGGGCCTCGGCCTGCGGGGCGTCCCGGGCCCCCGCCTGTCCGCCGCCCAGGTGCACCTGCGGACCTACGTGCGGGTGGGCGACGAGCAGGGCGTGTGGTTCCTGCGCACGGTTCAGGACAGCCGCTGGGCCACCCTCCCCCACCACCTGTGGGGGATGCCGTGGGTGCGGGGTGCGGTCACCATGGCCGAACCGTGCGCGGGCCGGGTGGCGGTGGCCGCCGCGGGCATCGACCTGCAGGTCGACCGTGCGCCGGCCGTCGCCACCACGCCCGAGATCCCGGCCGAGGTGTCGGCGGCGACGATCGGGTGGTTCGACGGGCGCGGCGGGGTGCGGCGGTTCGAGGTCGCCTACGGCGAGGGCCGGGTGCAGCCGGCGGGCGCGCCGACGGCTCGTGTGGTGCCGTTCGAGTCGCTGGGGCTCGTCCGACCGACCGACACCCCGCAGTCGGCGTTCCTACGCCCGAGCACCGCCATCGAGATCCACCTGCCGCCGACCCCGGGGGCGGCCGGTCGTCGCTGACGGCCGGCCGGCAACGTGCGCCGCGCGCTCGCCGAGTAGCGGGCGCCGCGGCCACGCGCTGTGGAGAGCCACCGGTGCCGTTCAGCAGACAACAGGCAACGCCGCGGGCGGCCTCATCCGGCCGTCGAGAACGTGCGTAGGTTGACGGTCAGGCCGCTGACTAGCCCAGGTGGCCATCCACCACGACGCCGTTGCCGTTCCCGGTTACCGAGAACAGCGTGGCGGTGGCGTAACTCGACTGGTTGTCGAACCACTCCTGGGGGTAGTCGCCCGGCGCCAGGAACGTGGCGCGGTAGGTACCTGGAGGCAAGCCTCCGATCCCGTACTCGCCGTTGGCGTCGGTGACGGCGCTGCCGGCCATCCCGGTCGGCCCGACCGCGATCACCCAGGCACCCTCCATGATGTCGAAGCCTCCGAACACCGTGCCGTGGATCACGCCGGTGGTGGCGGTCAGCACTGCGTTGACCGTGCTCGGCGCGTTGGCGCTCGCGGCGTTGGCGATGCCGTAGTAGGGCTGGTTGTCGTGCCACTCCATGGCGTGGCGCCCGGCCGGGTCGATGAACTGCAGCTTGTAGGGCCCGGCGTTCAGGTTGAGGCTGTAGTGGCCGGTGCCGTCGGTCACCGCACCCGCGGCCATCTGGTAGTTCGAGGCGTAGAGCGCCACCACCCAGACACCCGACAACCCGTAGCCCGATCCCTGCTCGGTGACGTTGCCCTGGAGGACCGAGCCGCCCACCGGAGGCGTCGTCGGCGTCAGGGCGGCGTTGGTGGTGGCCGTGGCGCCGGCGGTGACCGCCACCGAGGCCGACCCTTGGAAGGTCGGGGAGTCGTTGTAGAACTCGGGACGGTGGGCGCCGGTCGGGTCGAGCAGGGCGATCCTGTGGTTGCCCGGGGGGAGGTGATCGACACGGAAGTTGCCCGACGCGTCCGCCACCGTCCCCGTGGCGGCCTGGCCGGTGGTGGCGTTCATGGTGATGGCCCACGCGCCGGGGATGACGTTGCCGGAGCCCTGCGTGGTGACGGTGCCGCCGATGGCCCCGCGCGTCGGCGCCATGGCGGGGTCGGCATCGGCGTACGGCGCGTTGGCTGTCAACGTGACCGTGGTCGGCGGTCCGTGGAACCCGGCGGGGTGCTCGCCCGTCGGATCGAGCACGTAGAGGTAGTACGAGCCGGCCGGAACCCCGCTCACGAAGTAGTCGCCGGCGGCATCGGCCACCGCGCCGTCCACGACTGAGAAGTCACTGGATCGCAGCACCGCCACCTGCGCATGCGCGATCGGCGCACCCGACCCCTGCTCGGTGACCGAACCGCCGATGCCGGTCGAGGGGACCGTGGTGAACACCTGGATGCGGTCGTTGCCGCCGTCCGCCACATACCGCTGGTGGCCGATCACGGCGATGCTCTCGGGGTTCACGAACTGGCCGTTGGCGCTGCCCTGCGAGCCCCACACCGCGATCTGGGCTGGAGTCACCCCGGGCTCCGGCGTGGCGAACTCCTGCACGCGGTGGTTGTTGTAGTCGACCACGTACACCTCGCCATTGCGGAAATCTTCAGAATCCTTCGCGACCGCCACATCGACGGGCAGGCCGAACTGACCCACGCCCGTGCCCTGGGTACCCCACCCACCCTCGAATCCTCCGGTCCAGTTGAAGTACTGGATGCGGTGGTTGAACAGGTCGGCCACATAGAGGCGACTCGTCGAGAGATCGACCCCCAGGCCCCCGGGGCCGTCGAGTTGGCCGGCGCCGGCGCCGGACGAACCGATCGTCTGCACGAAGGCTCCGTTGAAGTCGAATTGCAGCACGCGATCGTTCGCCAGATCGGCGACGTAGAGGCCGAAGGAACTCCACTCGACGGCGTGGGGATTGAAGGCACCGCCCACCCCTGCGGGATGGGTCCACTGACGGACGAACACCCCGTTGCGGGTGAACTCCTGGATGCGGTGGTTGTTGAGGTCGGCCACGTAGACGTCGCCTTCGTAGCCGACCACCGCGACGTCCACGGGGCGGTCGAACTGGCCGGGCCCGCTCCCGTGCGAGCCCCACTGGCGGACGAACCGGCCTCGGGCATCGAACTGCTCGATGCGGTCGTGGTCGGCGTCGGCCACGTAGACCTGCGTCCCGTCGATGCTGGTGTCCACGCTCTCGGGGCTCGAGAACTGCCCGGCGCCAGTCCCCAGGGTGCCCCACTTGCGGGCGAACACGGGCGTGGGGTCGTTCGGCGGCACCACCGCCGGCTGGATGTAGCTCGGGCCCTTGCCCAGGCACGGGCTGTTGGACGCCAGGGTGAAGTCGCCCGCCGCGGGGTTGGCGAAGCCGGGTGACTGGTTCTCGATGTTGTTGACGTGGGTGAAGCCGGGCCCGGCATACAGCGCGGTCGGGTGGGCGGTGTTGTTGATACAGTTGCCGTCCACGTGGTTGGCCGGGTTGTTGACGCCGATCAGGTTGCCCAGCACCTCGTTGGTGTCACCCACGAACCCGCCCGGGCTGAGGCCGTCCAGCGTCGACTCGGAGATGATGTTGTCGGTGACGGTGTTGCGCTCGGACGCGATCGTGGGGCTGTCCGACCCGATGTTCACGTTGGCACCGTTGCCGTAGAACACGTTGCGACGAATGAGGGCGTCGTCGGTGTCGGGGTACAGCTGGATGCCCCGGTTGTGGTTCGCGTAGATCAGGTTGTCCTCGAAGATCGCACTGAAGCTGTCGTTGGTGGCACCCGCGTCCGACCCGTCGCGCGAGAACTGCACGTAGATGCCGTGCACCCCCGAGTCGTTCTCGAAGTGGGGGCCCCCGTAGGCCGACCCGCAGTCGTGGACCCGGCTGTTGCGCAGCACGAAGTCCTCGGTGGTGTCGCTGGTCTGGTTGGGACCCGGCCGGGGGTCGCCGCCGACATCGAGGCAGATGTTGTTCGGGTACGTGATGTCGAGGCCGTCCAGCGTGACCCGATCGCCGTCGACGAGCAGGAGGCTCCCCGCGCCTCCCCCGTGCCGGCGGATGTTCAGGTCCTTCAGGACCAGGTCGTGCCCGGCGGGCTGGAACCAGAACCCGGTCAACGCCGAGATGGTCACCCGTGCACCGGGGGTGGCCGGCCGCAGCGTGATCGGCAGCCCCGGCGAGCCCGATGCCGCCGTCACCGCCTCACCCCCACCGAGGGTGAAGGTGGCCCCGTCGGTGAGACACCCCACCTGACCGGGCGCCAACGAGTTCAACAGCGCGATCGGCGACTGCTTGGGCTGGGCCAGGGTGCCGGGGTTGGCGTCGTTGCCGTTCGGGTCCGCGTACTTCGAACAGCCCGCATCCGCCGACGCCGGCGAGGTGACCACCGGCGAGGTGACCGCCAGCGCCGCGCCGAGCGTCACCACGAGGCCGCCGGCCAGCCACCGGGCCCACCGTCCACCGCTGCGACGATCCCGCATCGACACCCGCCTTTCTCCCCAGAGGCACATGCCTCGCCCCAGAGGCATACGCCGCCGAGGAAGTAGATGCGCACGCACCGTAGTGGACGTCGCCACCACCGCGAGCGCGGTTTCGACAGCAGCCGGTGGCCGGCGGTGGTGTGACCGGGTCGTCGCGGCCAGAGGAACCGTCGGCGTGCCCGACACGGCCATCGGACGACCGTTCGAGGGGCGCACGAGGACGGTTGACGGCGTTCACCCCGATGGCAATACTCCAGGCGTCATCCACCACGGGTGGCGGCGGGCACCCTGGGGGGACCACATGACCGAAGACCGCGGCCTGTCGCGCCGACGTTTCCTGGCCGGCGCGGCGGGCGCGACCGGCGCACTCGCGGCGGGCGCCTGGACGCCCGTCTACCGCATCGCCGCGGCCACCGCCGCGAGCACGCTGGCGACGCCACCGTCGTTCCCCACCGGCATCTCCCTCTACCAGCAGGCGTACCAGAACTGGTCCGGCGAGATCCGGGCCGATTCGGTGTGGACCTGTGCGCCGGCCACCGCGGCCGACGTCGCGGCGCTGGCCAACTGGGCCCGGGCCAACCAGTGGAAGCTCCGACCCCGGGGCGCCATGCACGGCTGGACGCCGCTCACGCTGGTGAACGGCGCGCCGGTCGACAAGGTGGTGCTGGTCGACACCACCCAACGGCTCAACTCGATCTCGGTGGCCCTGGGCGCACCCGCCACGGTCACCTGCGGCGCCGGCGCCACCCTGGACAACATCCTGGCGGCGCTGGAGCGCAGCGGCCTCGGCTGGCACTCAGTGCCGGCGCCCGGGGTGCTCACCATCGCCGGCGCACTGGCCGTCAACGCGCACGGGGCCGCCCTCCCGTCGAACGCGGGCCGGCTGGCCTCCGGCTCGACCTACGGTTCGCTCAGCAACCTGGTCACCGCCTTCACCGCGGTGGTGTGGGACGGGCCGAGCGCGAGCTACGTGGTGAAGTCGTACCGGCGGTCCGACCCCGAGGCCACCGCGCTGCTCACCCACCTGGGCCGGGCGTTCCTCACGTCGGTCACGCTGCAGGCCGGCGCCAACTACCGCCTCCGCTGCCAGAGTTGGTACAACGTGCCCACCAGCGAGCTGTTCGCCCGCTCTGGCTCGTCGGGGCGCACCTTCGCCTCCTACGTCACCCAGTCCGGTGGCGTCGAGGCCATCTGGTTCCCCTTCACCGACTACCCGTGGCTGAAGGTGTGGACCCCCACGCCGAACAAGCCGCTGCTGGCCCGCACCGTCAACTCGCCGTACAACTACACGTTCTCGGACAACATCGATCTCGGCACCTCGGACTTCCTCTCGAGGCTGGCCCTCGGCGACGCGTCGGGCACACCGGCGTGGGGCGGCCTGCAGCTCAACATCGTCCGCACCGGGATCGTCGCCACCGGCACCTGGGACCTGTGGGGCTGGTCGAAGAACACCCTGCTCTACATCCGGCCCACCACCCTGCGCATGACCGAGGGCGGCGGCGCGGTGATCACCAGCAGGGCCAACGTCCAGCGGGTCGTCAACGAGTTCACCACCTGGTACAAGGCCCGGCTCGCCTACCACCAGGCACGGGGCAAGTTCCCGATCAACGGGCCCGTGGAGATCCGCTGCTGCGGCCTCGATCAGCCCGCCGACGTGAAGGTGGCCTCCGCCGGGCCCCCCACGCTCTCGTCACTGCGCCCCCGGCCCGACCACCCCGAGTGGGACACGGCGATCTGGCTCAACGTGCTCGGCATCCCCCGCACGCCGGGCATGTGGGACTTCTACCGCGAGATGGAGCAGTGGATGACCGCGAACTACACGGGCTCGTACGCCCAGTTCCGCCCCGAGTGGTCGAAGGGCTGGGCGTTCACCTCGGCCGGGCCCTACCAGGACACGGCGGCGCTGACCACCACCATCCCGGCCACGTTCCGGGCCGGCTACCCCTCGAGCGAGAACTGGGACTCGGCCCGGGCCCGGCTGAACAGCCTCGACCCCCACCGGGTCTTCTCGAACACCTTCATCGACCAGTTCCTTCCCTGACGACTCCGGTCGCGTCGGGACGTCGGCGCTCGGTCGGCCACGGGCGCCCGGGGGCGCTCGACCGGGCGGCGCCGGCCGACGCGCGAGTCAGAACGGGTCGAGGCCCATCTGGTCGCGCACCGTGACGACCGGGGGGTTGGTGAGGGTGCGGCGCTGCCAGTTGGCCCCGTCGACCACCAGGGTGTGGCCGCTGATGAAGCGGGCGTAGGGCGAGGCCAGGAACGTGGCCGCCCAGCCCAACTCCTGGCGCTGGCCCACCCGCAGCGCGGGCTGGCAGCGGTCCTTGTCGTGGGTGCGGTCGAGGCTGCCGGTGATGTCGGCGGTCATGTCCTCGTGGGGGAACAGCCCGGGCACCAGCGCGTTCACCTGGATGCCGTAGGGCCCCCACTCGACCGCCAACGTCTCGGTGAGGTTCACCACGCCGGCCTTGGCCGCCGCCGAGTGGGCGAACCCCGGCCCACCGGTCCAGGCGTAGGACGCGGCGATGTTGACGATCGAGCCCGGGGTGCCGGCGGCGAGGTGGCGCCGCCCGAACTCGCGTGCGCAGAGGAACGTGCCGTTCAGCGTGATGTCCACGACCGTGCGCCACGCGTTCGGCGACATGTCCTCGGCCGGCACCGGGAAGTTGGCGGCGGCGTTGTTGACCAGCACCTGGGGCATCCCGAACGCGTCCGTGGCCGCGTCGAACGCGGCGGCCACCGCATCGGCATCCCGGATGTCGCACGCGGTGGTGAGCACCGGGGCCCCGATGGCCTCGATGGCCTCGACCGCGGCGTCGAGGTGCTCGGGCTTGCGGCTCGCCACCACGATCGACGCGCCCAGCCGGGCGAACTCGGCGGCGATGGCCTTGCCGAGGCCGGTGCCGCCGCCGGTGACCAACACGCACACGTCGTCGTAGGTGCCGGGCACCAGCGCGGTGGCGCCGGGCGGCGGCGGCGCCGGAAGTCCGATCTGCTCAGCCATGTAGCGCACCGCCCCCAGCAACAATTCGTTCTGGCTCCCGATTGGACCGCCATGGCGGTCCAATCGGGAGCCAGAACGGGTGGGGTCTTCCTCTACCGGTCATCAGGCCCCCGTGTAGCGGGGCTCACGGTCCTCGGCCCTCGCCGCTCGGAACTCGGCGAAGTCGTCGCTGCGGTTCACCATGGTCTGGTAGATCGCCTCGTCGGCCATCGACATCTTCACCTCAGGGATGGTCAGGTGGCGGATCACGTCTCGGGCGAGGCGCACCGACAGCAGCGGCGCCTTGGCCACCGCATGGGCCGCCTCGAGGCACACGTCGTCGAGCGCGTCGAGCGGGACGACCCGGCTGACCACGCCGTGTTGGAACGCCTCGTCCACCGGCATCACACGGCCGGTCAGCACCAGGTCGCTCACCACGCCCGGCCCGCACATCTGGTGCAGCACGGCCACGCCCCCGGTGTCGGGGATCACCCCGTGGGTGAGCTCGGGGAGCCGGAAGCGGGTGCCCTCGGCGGCGATGCGGATGTCGCACAGCAGGGCCCGCTGGAACGATCCGCCCATCACCCAGCCCTTGCAGGCCACGATCACGGGGGCGTCGAGCTCCCACAGCTGCTGGATGCCCCGGTGCCCCCGCCGCATCAGCTCGGTGTGGGGCATGTCCACCTTCATCGTGCCGATCGAGGCGACGTCCCGGCCCGACGAGAACGAGGTGCCCTCGCCCCGCCACACCACCGCCCGCAGCTCGGGGCCACGGGCCCGCAGCTCGCCCAGGATCTCGAACAGCGCCTGGTCCATCTCGTCGTCGAACGCGTTGTGCTTGGCGGGGTTGTCGTTGGTGATGACGGCGACGGGACCGTCGTGCTCCAGGTGCAGTCGATCACTCGCCACGGGGCGCCCTCCTCGGGATCGCGGGCGACGCTACCCCATCCGTTTCCGGTCCCGGATCTCCCGGTCGCGCCCTCGGATCGGCAGCCGGCCACGAGGCCGGGCTCAGGCCGGCGGCTCGGAACGCTCGAGGCGGAACACGCGGATGTCGCGGCCGCTGCGCTGCTGGTACCCGTCGTAGTTGGGCCACAGGGCCAGCAACTTGGGCCAGACCTCGGCCTTCTCCTCGGCGGACAGCATCGTCGCCGTCACCGGGAAGGTCTCCTTCTCGTAGGTGACCACGGCCTGCGGCGTCTTGATGAGGTTGCCGGTCCAGGCAGGGTGTGCTTCGCGGCCGAAGTTGCTGCCCACCAGGTAGAGCACGTCGCCGTCGGGGATGGTGGCCAGCGGTGCCTGGCGGGGCTCGCCGGTCTTGGCCCCCGTGGTCGTGAGCATCACCATGGGGAGCACGCTGCCGGTGCTGGTGAGCACCCGTCGGCCACGGGTCAGCTTGTACACGAGGCGGTCGGCGTTGGTGACGATCGGCGGGGCGATCCTGGCGAAGGTCCTGGTGGCGGAGATCCTCGACATCACGCGGCCGAACACCCCGTCCGGGCCCGTCGGCTCACCCGGCTGCCCGGCGGTCCCCCTGGCGGCCACGGCGGACGTCAGGCCTGCTCGCCCAGCGCGGCGGCGCCGGCCTGCGTGGCCTCGATCCACTCCTCGACGATGTCGAACACCACCTGGCGGGCGGGCTGCACCTTGTCGACCCGGCCGATGATCTGGCCGACCGGCGAGCCGGACAGCTCACGGTTCTGCGCACGGGTGAAGCGATGGGCGCTCGGCGCGTAGAGGATGCCCTGCAGGGGCATCGGCAGCGGGCCCGGCGACTCGGGGCCGTCCCAGGCCTCGGTCCAGGCGGTGCGCAGCTGACGCGCCGGCTTGCCGGTCATCGCACGGCTGCGCACCGTGTCGTCGAAGCCGGCGGCCAGCAGGTTCTCGACCACCCAGGGCTGGGTGTCCGATTCGGTCACCGTCAGCCATATCGAGCCGGTCCACGCCCCCTGGGCGCCGAGCGCGATCGCCGCCGCCATCTGGCGACCGCGGCCGATGCCGCCCGCGGCCAGCACGGGCACCTCGGGACCCACGAAGTCGACGACCTCGGGCACGAGCACCATGGTGGAGATCTCACCGCAGTGGCCGCCCGCCTCGGTGCCCTGGGCGATGAGCACGTCGACGCCACGTTCGAGGTTGCGCTCGGCGTGGCGGGTGCTGCCGCACAGCGCACCCACCAGCACGCCCTTGGCGTGGGCGGCCTCGACCGCGTAGCCGGGTGGGGGCCCGAGCGCGTTCACCAGCATCGACACGGGGTGGCGCAGGGCGATCTCGACCTGACCGGGACCCTCGACCTCGACGCCCAGGCCGGCGGCCTTCATGTTGCCCTCGATGCCCTCCGGCATCGGGGGGACGCCGTGGTCGGCCAGGATCTTCTCGGCGAAGGCCCGGTGCTCTTCTGGGATCAGGTCGGACAGGGAGCCCAGGTCGAACTGCTCGCCCTTGCCCACGAACTTCTCGGGCATCGCGAAGTCGACGCCGTAGGGCTTGCCGCCGACGTGCTCGTCGATCCAGCTCAGCTCCACCTCGAGCTGTGCGGCGTCGAAGGCCAACGCCCCCAGCACGCCGTAGCCCCCCGCCTTGCTCACCTCGGCCACGACGTCGCGGCAGTGCGAGAAGGCGAAGAGCGGGAACTCGATGCCGAGGTCGCGGCAGATGGGCGTGCTCATCGGGCGGCGTCCACGAGCGGGCCCGAGCGGCCCTGCAGAGCCGGGGACACGCCTCAGCCGCCGAGCACGATGGTCTGGATCTCGGTGAACTCCTCGATGCCCTCGGGCCCGAGCTCGCGTCCCACGCCCGACGCCTTGAAGCCGCCGAAGGGGCTGTGCAGGTCGATCACCACGCCGGTGTTGACGCCGTAGGTGCCGGTGCGGACGCCCTTGGCCACGGCGATGCCGCGCTCGCGGTCCGCGGTCCACACGGAGCCCGACAGCCCGTACTCGGACTCGTTGGCGATGCGCACGGCGTCGGCCTCGTCGTCGTAGGCGATCACCGACACGACCGGGCCGAAGATCTCCTCCTGGGCGATGGTCATGGTGTTGGTGACATCGGCGAACACCGTCGGCTCGACGAACCAGCCACCGTCGAGGCCCGACGGGCGACCGCCGCCCGTGACCACGCGGGCACCTTCCTTGCGCCCGGCCTCGAGGTAGCCCTCGACGCGCTCGCGCTGGCGCTCGGCCACGAGGGGGCCCACCTCGACCTCGGGATCGGCGGGGTCGCCCACCTTCTGGGCGCCGACGGCTGCGGCCAGCGCCTCGACGACCTCGTCGTAGCGGCTGCGGGGGGCGAGCACGCGGGTCTGGGCCACGCAGGCCTGGCCGTTGTTCATCATCATCGCCGGCATCAGCTCGGGGACGGCCACGTCGAGGTTGACGTCGTCGAGGATCACGGCGGCGGACTTCCCACCGAGCTCGAGGGTGCAGCGCTTGAGCTGCTCGCCGCAGATGGCGCCCACCTTGCGACCCGCCGCAGTGCTGCCGGTGAAGCTCACCTTGTCGATGCCGGGGTGACGCACCAGGTGCTCGCCCGCCTCACGGCCTGCGGCGACGATGTTCACCACGCCGGCGGGGAGGTCGATCGACTCGAGCACCTCGGCCAGCAGGTAGCTGTCGAAGGGGGTCTCGGGGGCGGGCTTGAGCACCATGGTCGAGCCCGACGCCAGGGCCGCGCCGAGCTTCATGGTGGCGATGAACAGGGGGACGTTCCACGGGATGATGCCCGCCGCCACGCCGACCGGCGCCTTGTTCACGAGGACCTGACCCATCATGCCCTGGCGTTCCTCGGTGAACGCGAACTGGTCGGTGGCCGCGGCGAAGCCGTCGAGCACCATGGTGGCGGCCAGCACCTGGCCCATCAGCGAGAACGTGGCGGGCGCACCGTTCTCCTTGGTGATGACGTCGGCGAACTCCTGCATCCGGCCCTGGATGCCGAGCGACAGCGCCCGCAGCACCTCGGCCCGCTCCTTGGGCGAGGTCTTCGGCCAGGGACCGTTGTCGAACGCCTCGCGGGCGGCGGCGACGGCGCGGTCCATGTCGGCCTCGGTGCCCTCGGGGACGGTCGCCACGACCTCCTGGGTGGCCGGGTTGACGACCGTGAAGGTCTTGGTGCTGGCGGGAGCGACCCACTCGCCACCGATGTAGAGAACGTCGCGGGTTTCCATGGTGCTCCTCCGTAGAACAGGTTCCAGTTGACTCTACTGAGCCGTCCACCCGGGTCGTCCACCTGGGTCGTGCGGGCGGCCCCGTGACAGAGTGGCGCAGCCGACGATCACCCAGGAGCACTCGGACCCATGGCCCGTCCCTTCACCTTCGCCGACACCCTCGAGGTCGTGAGCGACACGGTTCCCGACCAGCTGGCGATCATCACCGACCAGCGCCGGATCACCTACCGCGAGCTCGACGAGCGGGCCACCCGGCTGGCCCACGCCCTGGCCGCCCGAGGCGTGGGCGTCGGCGACCACATCGGGCTCTACCTGCACAACGGCACCGAGTACGTCGAGGCCATGTTGGCGGCGTGGAAGATCCGCGCCGTGCCGGTGAACGTGAACTACCGCTACGTCGAGGACGAGCTGGTGTACCTGTTCGACGACGCCGACCTGGTCTCGGTCGTGCACCACCGCGAGTTCGCCCCCACCATCGCCGCGGTCACCCACAAGGTGCCGGGGGTGACCAGCTTCCTCTACGTGGAGGACGGGTCGGGGGCACACCTCGAGGGCCTCGACACGGCCGACCACCAGGTGGCCGAGTACGAGGCGGCCCTGGCCGAGCAGTCGCCCGAGCGCTACTTCGCCGAGCGGTCCGGCGACGACCTCTACATCCTGTACACCGGCGGCACCACCGGCATGCCCAAGGGGGTGATGTGGCGCCAGGAGGACATCTTCTTCGCGGCGATGGACGGCTCGGCCATGGGACTGACCGAGCCCCCGGCGACGCCCGAGGACCTGGCCGACCGGGTGGCGCAGACCGGCGGCACCATGACCATGGCCACCGCGGCGCCGCTGATGCACGGGGCGGCCCAGTGGGTCACCTACATCTGCTTCCACAGCGGCGGCACGATGGTGCTGCCCGCCACCCAGCACTTCGACCCCGCGGCCATCTGGCGGGCCGTGGTCGACGAGAAGGTGATGACCATGACGGTGGTTGGCGACGCCATGGCCCGCCCGCTGGTCGAGGAACTGGTCGCCCACCGCGACGACTACGACCTCAGCAACTTCTTCGCCCTCGGATCCGGTGGCGCCATCCTGTCGGCCGGGGTCAAGCAGCAACTGCTCGACGTGTTGCCCAACCTGATCATCAGCGACGCCTTCGGCGCCTCCGAGACCGGGGCGCAGGGCTCGGCGGTGGGCGCGTCGGCCGAGGGTCACCCCCAGTTCGCGGTGACGCCGTCGACCAACGTGCTCGACGAGCACCTCGACCCCATCGAGCCGGGCTCGGGCCGCAAGGGCCTGCTGGCCCGCACCGGCCACATCCCGCTCGGCTACTACAAGGCCGAGGCCAAGACCGCCGAGACCTTCAAGGTCGACCGCCACGGCGTCCGCTGGGTGCTGCCCGGCGACTGGGCCACCGTCGAGGCCGACGGCACCATCACCTTGTTCGGGCGGGGCTCGGTCAGCATCAACTCGGGCGGCGAGAAGATCTTCCCCGAGGAGGTCGAGGCCGCGCTCAAGAGCCACCCGCAGGTGTTCGACGCCGTGGTGGTGGGCATGCCCGACGAGCGCTTCGGCGAGCGGGTCACCGCGGTGGTGGCGCCCCGGCCCGGCACCACGCCGGCGCTGGCCGACCTGGCCGAGCACTGCCGCACGAAGATCGCCGGCTACAAGGTGCCCCGTGAGCTGCACCTGGTGGAGTCCGTCACCCGCTCGCCGAGCGGCAAGGCCGACTACCGCTGGGCCAAGCAGGCCGCCCAGGAGACCCCCGCCGCGGACTAGAAGCGCGGCAACTACCGCGCCAGCGAGCACAGCTCGCTGGCGGGCGCGACGAGCGAGGGACGAGCGAGTCCTGATGATCGCGATGAGGCGCCAGCCGAAGAGCCAACGATCAGGCGCCAGCCGAAGAGCCAACGATCAGGCGCCAGCCGAAGCGCCGACGATCAGGCCCGCTGGTCCTCGGGGACGAGGACGCAGTGGGTGCCGCGGTAGATCGTGGGCATGCACTTGTTGCAGTGCACGCAGAGCGACTCGGCCGACGACCCCGAGGCCAGCTTGGTGACCAGGTCGGGCTCGCGCAGCAGGGCCCGACCCATGGCCACGAACTCGAAGCCCTCGGCCATGGCCCGGTCGACCGTGTCCCGGTTGCTGATGCCTCCGAGGAGCACCAGCGGCAGGTCGACCGCAGCGCGGAACTGGCGGGCGTAGGGCAGGAAGTAGGCCTCCTCGTACGGGTACGAGGGCAGGAACCGGCCACCGAGCAACCGGAAGGCCGGACGGATGGCCTTGGGCATCGCCACCGCCATCTCGCGCACGGGCGCCTCGCCCCGGAACAGGTACATGGGGTTCTGCAACGAGCTGCCGCCGGTGAGCTCGATGGCGTCGAGGCACCCGTCGGCCTCGAGCAACCGGGCCACCTCGACGCTCTCGTCGAGCCAGAGGCCGCCCGGCACCCCGTCGGCCATGTTCAGCTTGGCCAGCACCGCCACCCGGTCGCCCACCGCGTCACGCACGGCCTGCACGATCTGACGCGGGAAGCGGGCCCGGTTCTCCAGTGAGCCGCCCCACTCGTCGGTGCGCTTGTTGAGCTTCGGGCTGAGGAACTCGCTGGGCAGGTAGCCATGACCGAGGTGGACCTCGACCGCGTCGAACCCGCCGTCGGCGACGATCAGTGCCGCGTCGGCGAAGTCCTGCGTGATGCGGGCGATGTCGCCGCTCGTGACCGCCCGTGTGCGGCGCATGGCCAGCGGGCTGAAGATGGGTGAGGGCGAGAGGCCCTTGTGGCCCGTCGCCGCCGCCACCGCACCGGCATGGCCGATCTGGGCCGACACCGCGGCACCCTCGTCGTGCACCGCGTCGGCCAGTCGCTGCAACCCCGGAACGGCGTCGCGGCTGAGGATGATCTCGTTGGGCGTCCCGCAACCCTCGGGCGAGACCGCGCAGTAGGCCACGGTCGTCAGGGCCACCCCGCCGGCGGCGATGGTGCGGTGGAAGTCGATGAGCCGGTCCGACACCACGTGCTCGCGGGTCATCCCCTCGAAGGTGGCGGCCTTCAGGATGCGGTTGCGCAGGGTGAGCGGGCCGAGGGTCGCCGGTGCGAAGGCATCGGGGGCAGTGGTGTCCACGGGTGCCGCTCCTCTGTGGTCGGGGTCACGGGGACCGCCCCTTCTTAGTCGTTCTCGTCCCCTCCGCCGTTGGGTAGACCCACGCCGATCACCAGGGCGACTTCAGCGACCGTCCCGGTTCGTCGATGACCACCACGATCCGGTCCACCGGGAAGGGAGCCTTGACGGTGACGATGTCCGACGAGCGAGACCAGCGGGGCCGGCCCGCCGCCGTCCGCAAGCTGGCGATCGCGACCCTGGCGGGTGTCCTGCTGTTCACCCTCCTGACCCCGGCCTCCCGCGCGACCACCGGCCAGGAGGCATCGGGTGGGCCGGCGTTCGACAGCACGCCCGCCCGGGGGCTGACGGGCACTGCCATCGAGGTGTCCGGTGCCGCTTGCGTGTTGCCGGGCACCAGCACGCCCGGCGACGGCGTCGTCGTCACGTTGGTCCACGACGGGGCGGTGTCCGCCGACGAGACGGTGCCCGTCGACGCCGACGGCTCGTGGCACGGCACCTTGACGGTTCCCGATGACGCCGCGGCGGGGACCTACCGGGTGAAGGCGGTCTGCGCCTCACCGGGTTTCGAGGACCGCGACCCCGTCACCTACGCCACCCGCACCTTCACGGTCACCGGCCGGGGACCGGCGGCGCCGGAGATCACGACCCCGCCGTTCAACGGCGGCATCGAGCCCTTCCCCGACTACGACGGCCAGTCCACCTGCAGCCCCACCGAGAAGCCCGGCATGGCCGCCTTCCGCCGCCTCGTGCAGGCCAACTACGGCGGGGGCACCCTCGGGTCCGTGCGCGCCTGCAACATCGGGGGCACCAGCGAGCACAAGGAGGGTCGGGCCTGGGACTGGCCCAACAACGCCGGCAGCAGCGCCGACCGGGCCCGGGTCCAGCGCCTGTTCGACTGGTTGTTCGCCACCGACGCCAACTGCAACACGTACGCCAACGCCCGCCGGCTGGGAATCATGTACATCATCTGGAACCGGCACATGTTCCGGCTGTACGACACCGCGCGCGGGTGGGCCCCGTACTCGGGCTCGTCGCCCCACACCGACCACGTGCACTTCAGCCTCACCCGCGCCGGCGGCGCAGGCCAGACCAGCTACTGGACGCAGGTGTACCACGCACCGACCTTCCGCTCGTCGGACCGCGATGTGCAGAGGATCGACGTCAATCCGACCTGGCAGCAGCCGGCGGCCGGCGACTTCGACGGCGACGGGCGTGACGACCTGCTGTGGTACCGCCCCGGCGGCGACGACGACCACGTGTGGTACTCCGCCGGCGACGGCCGGTTCTCGGACGCCGTGCGGGAGGTGGGGGGCGACTACCGGCCCCTCGCCGGCGACTTCAACGGCGACTGCGTGGACGACGTGTTCTGGTACGCCCCCGGACCGGCTCGCGACCACCTGTGGTTGGGGACCCGCAGCCGGACGTTCCGCAACGTCGACGTCACGGTGAACGGCACCTACCAGCCCGTGGTCGGCGACTTCAACGGCGACCGGGCCGACGACGTGTTCTGGTACCAGCCGGGAGCGGGCAGCGACCCGGTCTGGTACGGCTCGATCTACGGCCGTTTCGTCGGTCGCACCACACAGGTCGACGGCAACTACCAACCCCTGGCCGGCGACTTCAACGGCGACGGCCCCGACGACATCTTCTGGTACGGCGAGGGCGCCACCCCCGACTCGTTGTGGCGGGGCACCCGGGACAACCGCTTCTCGGCCGAGGCCGCCGACAGCGACTACGTGTCCGACCGGCCACTGACCGGCGATTTCAACGCCGACCAGCGCACCGACATCTTCTGGTACGGCGCCGGCGGCGAGGCCGACGCCATCTGGCTGGGCACGGCGAACGGCGGGTTCGTCGGCAACCCCGTCACCATGGACGGCTCGTTCGCCCACCCGGCGGTCGGGGACTTCGACGGCAACGGTCGCGACGACGTGCTGTGGCACGGTGACCCCGGTCGCCGCGATCGCCTCTGGCGATACTGAGGTCGCGGCGAGCAGGGGGCCGCTACCGTCGGTCTCCTCGTGCGTGTCCTCCTGCCCCTGCCCGACCACGACTTCGACGTCACCGAGGTGGCGGTGCCGTGGAAGCTGCTCACCGAGGCCGGCCACGAGGTGGTGTTCGCCACGGAGCGGGCCGGCGTGGTGCCCGAGGCCGACCCGAAGCTCCTGACGGGGGTGCTGTTCGGCCGACTGGGCGCGGCGGACGAGGCCAAGGCGTTCTACCGCGAGCTCGCCCGCGCGCCCGAGTTCCGCGACCCCCTCGCATGGATCGACCTGCGGGTCGAGGACTACGACGGCCTGCTGCTCCCCGGCGGCCACGCCCCCCGCATGCGTCAGTACCTGGGATCGGCCGTGCTCCGGCACCGGGTAGCCGAGTTCTGGGGCCTCGACCGGCCGGTCGGCGCGATCTGCCACGGCGTGCTGGTGCTGGCCCGGGCGACGGGCGACGACGGGCGCAGCCTGCTGGCCGGATCGCGCACGACCTGTCTCACCAAGCCCCTCGAGCGCAGCGCGTTCTACCTCACCGCATGGCGGCTCGGCCGCTACTACCGCACCTACCCGGCCTACGTGGAGGACGAGGTGCGGGCCGCCCTGGACGATCCCGGCCAGTTCGAGCGGGGCCCGCTCGCCGGCATCCCGATTCGGCTGCCCTGGCAACCGAATCGGGCGCCAGTTCGTCAGGATGGGCCCGGGCGACCTCCCGGCCCCGCGCCCCGTACAGTGGCTGCATGGGACTGATCGTCGTGGGCGTCGACGCGTCGGAGTCCTCCGAGGCGGCGCTGGCCTGGGCCCTCCGGGAGGGCGCGGTGCGCGGCGACCCGGTCCAGGTCCTGGCCGCCTGGAGCTACCTGGACCAGACCGCGGTCACCGGCCACGACTTCACCGCCGACTTCGACGAGGCCGATGCCCTGGACGCAGTGCACGCCATCGTCGAGAAGGTGCGGGCCGAGGTGAGCACCGCCGCCGGCGTCGAGGTCCAGGAGACCGCGGTCTGCGACCTGCCGGCGCGGGCCCTGCTCGAGGCGGCCGCGAACGCCGACCTGCTCGTGGTGGGCGCCCGTGGGGTCGGTGGCTTCACCGGCCTGCTGCTGGGCTCGGTCAGCCAGCAATGCGTCCATCACAGCCCCTGCCCCGTGGTGGTGGTCCGTGACGACGACTGAGCCCACGCCGGCGGAGACCCGACGCCTCCCCACCGAGCGCACCGGTGAGGAGCGCGCCGACGACGAGCTCACCGACGACGAGCTCACCGCACTGGCCCTGGCCGCCGACCCTGACGCCCCGCTTCCCGCCGACGCGGTGCCCTACCAGCCGCCCGGGGACGGCGACCTGAGCGCGTCGCTGTTGCCGGGCTGGTACATGCCCGCCCCGGTGCGGGTCACCCGCACGCCGGCGCGCACCACGGCGGCCATCCTGGTCGTGGCCGGCCTCGTGGTGATCAACGTCCTGGGCCTCTGCATCACCTACGGCACGCTCACCGCCGGCTGATCACCGACCCCGCTCCATCCGCACCGGATCGCTCGGCTGGGCTCGCTACGGCACCGCGTCGATGCCCGCGAAGAAGGCCTCGGCGTAGTGGTGGGTCGGGCGCACCATCAGGTCGACCGCCTCGATCACCGCGGTCTCCGCGGCGTGCTCGCGCAGCAGCCGCAGCACCTCGTGCACGTCGTCGATGGCCAGGTGGCCGTCGAGCTCGGTGCCGTGGTCGGCCTCGATCCAGGCACTGTCGAGCAGCACCTCGTCGAGCGCGGCGCGACAGTCCGGGCCCGCCTGGTCGAAGTGGGCCCGGACCACACGGGTCTCCTCGGCGGCCAGGGCCGACTCGATGAGATCGATCACCTGGGTGAACGCCCGACGACGGGTCGGCTGCCACACCGCCGGATCGGCTGCTCCCACCAGGCAGGCCTGTGACCGCAGGGCCCGGCCTCCCTCGATCTGCTTGAGGCCGTTGCTGTCGAGGGTGGCACCCGTGGAGGTGAGGTCGATGATGATGTCGGCCGTGCCCGCCTTGGGAGCGCCCTCGGTGGCACCCAGCGACGGGACGATGCGGTAGTCGCTGAAGCCCTGCTGCGAGAAGTACGACCTGGTGAGGTTGGGGAACTTCGTGGCGACCCGCAGCACCCGGCCGTGCTCGTGACGGATGTCGGCGGCCACCTCGAGGAGGTCGTCCAGGCTGGTCACGTCGAGCCAGATGGCCGGCACACCCACCACCAGGTCGGCCCGCCCGAAGGTCAGGTCGTCGATGACGACGGTGACGCGGGGGGCGCCCCCGGGCTCGGCGTTGGCCTCGCTCACCAGATCGAGGCCCGTGATGCCGGCGTGGGCCTGGCCGGAGGCGATCAGGTCGGGGATCTCGTCGGCGCGGGCCAACAGCACCTCGACGTCGCGCAGGCCCCCCATGCGGGCGGCGTACGAGCGGGTCTTGCCGCCGCGCTTGATGGGGATGAAGCAGCGGTCGAGCAGGTCGAGGGTGCCGTCGTGCAACGAGCCCTTGGCGACCACGCAGAGGATCAGCGGCTGGCTCATGCCGAGTGCTCCTGCTCGGGTCGCCCGCACGGTGCGGACGCCGGCCCCGTCACGGCGCGCCCCCGCCCGACAGCCGCAACTGCACCCGCTCGAGGCCCAGGGAGAAGCCGACGGCGGGCACCGGTTCGGTGCCGCCCACCGACTCGACGAGGTCGTCGTAGCGACCGCCGCCGCACAGCTGGCTCTCGTCCGAGTCGGTGCCGTCGTGGATCTCGAACACGAAGCCCGTGTAGTAGTTGATGCCCCGACCCATCCGCGGCCGCAGGCGCACCGAGCCCGGCTCGACGCCGCGCTCGGCGAGCAGGGTCACCCGGCGGTCCCACCCGTCGAGCACGCCCGCCAGCGCGTCGGAGCCGGCCTCCCGCGCGATCTGGCGGACCTCGCGCAGACCCTCGTCGAGCGGCGCATCGACGGCCAGCAGGGCGCCCAGCGCGTCTGCGATGGCCGGCTCGATCGGCCCGAGGGCCTCGGCCTGGCTGAGCAGCCGCCGCGCGATCTCCTCCGGTGAGCGCACCCCGAAGTGCTCGGGCCCCACCGTGGCCAGCACGCGGCCGAGCAGCGCGTCGCGTTGGGCCGCAGGCGTCTGGTCGAGCAGGGCGCCGATCTCGTCGGCCTCCGGCCGCTCCGGCGTCTCGAGCGCGCGGCTCTGGTCGAGCTCGCGCTCGAGCGACCCGAAGTCGGGGGCGGCTCGGGCCAGGCGGACGCGCCAGGCGGGCGCCAGGCGCTCGTCGGTGAGCAGCGCACCGAAGAACGAGACGTCGCCCACGACCACGTCGAGCCCAGACAGGCCGTAGGACCGCACCAGGCCGAGGGCCAGGGCCAGCACCTCGACGTCGGCCGCGGCCCGGTCGTCGGCGCCGAAGTACTCGGCGCCCGCCTGGGTGAACTGGCGGTAGCGGCCCTCCTTGGGCCAGTCGAAGCGGAAGACGCTGCCCACGTAGTAGCAGCGGAAGGGCGCACCCTTGTGGTGGATCCCGTCGGCGTACAGGCGGGCGGTGGGGATGGTCATCTCCGGCCGCAGGCAGACCTCGTGGCCACCGGGGTCGGTGAAGATGTACATCCGGCTGCGGATCTCCTCGCCCAGCCGGTCGAGGAACGGCGCCGCCCGCTCGAGGATCGGGGGCTTGACCGGGCCGTAGCCGTGACCACGGAGGAACGACCGTGACGCCTCGGCGAGGGCCTCGGCGTGGATCGCCTGCTCCTCGGCCAGGTCGAACGCCCCGCTGACGGGTTGGGTGGAGGCCATCGCGCCGCTGCCCCTCAGTCCCGCGCCGGGCCGGTGCGGGCGACGATCTCGCGCACCGCGGCGACCAGCTCGCGGCGCGGCACCGATCGCTGCGCGGGCTGGGCGGTGCGCCACTCCTCGCGATCGGAGATGGCCCTGGCCAGCTCCTCGCCGAGGGCCAGGTCCTTCACCACCACCTCGCCGGCGTCGAACTCCTGCGAGCCGGCGATGACCGCGGCGGTGGCCCGGCGCCGGTCGGCGTACTTCATCTGCGCCTTGAACGAGCGGTCGTCCGGGTAGAGCTCGGCGGGGATCCCCGCGCTCCGCAGCTCGGCCACCATGGCCTGGTAGTCGTCGAGTCGATCGGTGTCCATCACCGTCACCACGACGGGCCCGCGGGGCGCCGACCGCTCGCCCTCGACTGCTCGCAACGCGGCCAGGAGCCGGTCGACGCCGAGGCTGGCCCCGCACGCCGGGACCTTCTCGCCCGTGAAGCGCTCGACCAGGTCGTCGTAGCGACCGCCGCCGGCCACCGAGCCGAACGCCCGGGTGCGTCCCTTGTCGTCCACGATCTCGGTCGTCAGCTCGGCCTCGAACACCGGCCCCGTGTAGTAGGCGAGGCCGCGCACGATCGTCGGGTCGAACGCAACCTGCGCCCCGGGCAGGCCCATGGCGTCGAGCAGGCCCCCCATGCGGGCCAGCGCCTCAATGCCGATACGACCGGTGGGCTCGTCGCCCACGAGGTCGGTGAGTCGGCCCAGCACCTCGTCCCGTGTGCCCCCGCCGGCCTGCACGAAGGCCAGCACCGTGGCCACCTGGTCGTCGTCGAGCCCCGCGCCGCGGGTGACGTCGCCCGAGCGGTCGGTGCGCCCCGGACCGAGCAGCTCGCCCACGGCCGCCAGGCCCAGCCGGTCGAGCTTGTCGACGGCACGCAGCACCGTGAGCTGGGTGTGCGGGTCGGCGATGCCGCTGCGGTTGAGGATGCCCGTCAGCACCCGGCGGTCGTTCACCCGCACCACGTAGTCGCCGCGGGCGATGCCCACCGCCTCCAGCGCGGCCGCGAGGACGGCGCACACCTCGGCGTCGACCGCCACCGACGCGCTGCCCACCGTGTCGAAGTCGCACTGGTAGAACTGCCGGAAGCGGCCCGGACCCGGCTTTTCACGACGCCACACCGGGCCGGTCTGGTAGCGCCGGAACGGGCGCACCAGGTGCTGCCCCGCCTGGGCCACCATGCGGGCCAGCGGGGCGGTGAGGTCGTAGCGCAGCGCCACCCACTGCTCGTCGTCGTCACGGAACGCGAACACGCCCTCGTCGGGGGCGTCCTGGTCGGGAAGGTGCTTGCCCAGGGCGTCGAGGTACTCGATCGCGGGCGTCTCGAGCGCCTCGAACCCGTGCAGGCGGTACACCCCGACGATCCGCTCGATCATCTCCTGGCGGGCCAGCACGTCGTCGGCCCGCGCGTCGGTGAAGCCGCTCGGCAGGCGGGCGCTGGGTCGATCGGTGGACACGAGGGCGGGGCTCCGTCTGCTGATGGCTGCGTGCCGCGGGGACTGAGTACTGCCGATGGGGCTTGAACCCATGACCTCCTGGTCCACAACCAGGCGCTCTGGCCAACTGAGCTACGGCAGCGTGCGCGCCGGGGGCGCACCAGAGTGTGTACCGGCCCCCTCCCCCGGTTGCAAACAGGTTGCGGCGGGTGGGTCGGTCAGCGGGGCCGGAAGAGGTAGCCGATCACCTCTGCGGGCGTGAGATCGGCGTGCACCATCAGCACCTGCACCCAGTACAGGAGCTGGCTCATCTCCTCGGCGAGGTCGTCTCGGCTGCCCTGCTCGGCCGCCAACCACACCTCGCCGGCCTCCTCGAGGACCTTCTTGCCGATCTCGTGCACACCGGCGTCGAGGGCGGCCACGGTGGACGACCCGGCAGGGCGGCGCGCCGCGCGGTCGAGCAGCACCTGGTGGAACGACTCGAAGGACTCACCGGCCCTCTCGTCGCCGCCGTCGGCGTGGGCGTCGCCTGGGGGCATCACCCGCACCTTAGAAGGCCCGAGGCCCCCCAGTAGGCTTGCCCCGTGGACACCCCAGAGCAGGCGGACGACCAGGCCGGCGCACAGCCCCTCGAGCGGTCGGTGGACGACCCTGGTGGCGACGCCCCCGCCCTGGTTGACGACGCCGGACCGAACGCCCCGACGCTGGTCGGCATCTCGTTCCCCGACATCTTCCGGGCGCAGGAGTTCCTCACCGCCGCCCAGGGCCTCGCCGCCCACCACGCGTTCACCCTCAAGGACGCGGTGACCGTGCTGAAGACACCAGAGGGCCGCACCCACGTGCAGGAGACCATCGACCCGTCACCCGGGCGCACCGCGCTGTCGGCGGCCCTGTGGGCGGGCCTGTTCGGCCTCATCCTCGGCGGTCCGGTGGGGTGGGCCGCCGGCGTGGCGGTCGGCGCCGGCACCGGCGCGGTCGGTGCCAAGCTGATCGACCTCGGCATCCCGGACGAGTGGGTGGACTGGTTCAAGAAGGCGGTGCAGCCCGGCGCCGTCATCGTGGCCCTGCTGGTCGAGGACCTCGACGCCGATGCCCTGGTCACCGAGGTCGGGCGCTTCGCCGGCGCCGAGCTCGTCTACGCCAACCTGGACGAGGACACGGTCGACCGGGTGAAGGCGGCCCTGGAGGGCTGAGCGCGGCTCCGGGGTAGAGGACCCGAATGACCGCATCCACCGCCGCGCTGCCGGTCGTCACCGCGCAGGCCGAGCGCCGGCGACGTCTCGCCGTTATGAAGCGGCGAGCCTCGGCCCTGCTGGCCGCATCGACGGTCGTCTTCCTCGCGGTCACCCTCTGGGGCGGCGACGCCACGTGGGCCGGCTACGTGCAGGCCACCGCCGAGGCCGCCATGGTCGGAGGCCTGGCCGACTGGTTCGCCGTCACGGCCCTGTTCCGCCACCCCCTCGGCATCCCCATCCCCCACACGGCGATCATCGTCGCCAAGAAGGACCAGTTCGGCGCCACGCTCGGCGAGTTCATCCAGGACGCCTTCCTCACGCCCGAGGTGGTGGTGGGGCGGATCCGGTCGGCCGACGTGGCCCACCGCGTGGCGGCCTGGCTCAGCGACCCGGGCAACGCGTCGCGCCTCGCCGCCGAGGTGCTCGACGGCGCGGTGCAGGTGAGCGACCTGGTGCGCGACGACGACGTCAACCGTGTGCTGCACGGCGTGGTGCGCGATCGGCTCGATTCGGTGCCCGTCGCGCCGCTGGCGGGCCGCGCCCTCGACTTCTTGATCCGTGACGGCCGCCACCAACAGGCCCTCAGCACCGTCATCCGCGAGCTCGACCGCTACCTGACCGACCACGGCACCGAGCTCCGGGAGCAGCTGGGCACCAAGTCGCCCTGGTGGCTGCCCGGCGCGGCCGAGGACCGTCTGTTCGAGCGATTGGTGGAGGGCGCCCACACCCTGCTGTCGGCGATGCTCGAGGACGAGGGCCACCACCTGCGCCAGCGCTTCGAGGAGCGCCTGGTCGAATTGGCCGCCGAGCTGCAGACCTCGCCGGCCTACCGCGAGCGGGGCGAGCAGCTGAAAGCCGAGCTGTTGGCCCAACCCCAGGTGGCCGAATGGGTCGGGTCGCTGTGGCAGGACGCCAAGGCCCAGCTCCGGGCACAGGCCGAGGACCCCGACTCCGACCTTCGGACCCGCTTCGCCGACGTGGTGGTGGCCACCGGCGAGCGGCTCGAGACCGAGCCCGCCCTGGCCGCCCGGCTCGACGACGCCGTCGCCACGGGTGTCGCCTACGTGGTCGAGCACTTCCACGGCGAGATCGTCGGGCTCGTGAGCGGCACCATCGAGCGCTGGGACGCGGCCGAGACCGCCGACCGCCTCGAGCTGCTGCTCGGCCCCGACCTGCAGTTCATCCGCATCAACGGCACCGTCGTCGGGGCCCTCGCCGGCCTCGTGCTCCACACCGTCGCCCAACTCCTCGGCTGATCTCGATCCGGCGCCATCCTCAGCTGCCGCCGATCACCTGCGGGCTCGTCGGATCGCCGCCGGGGGACCTCGGCGCCGCCTCTGGCCAGCACCGAGGGAGCCTCTGCGTCGCCTCTGGCCGTGAGCGAGAGAGCGTCGGCGTAGCCTCTGTCCGTGAGCCGCGGAGCGTCGGTGTCGATCAGCGAGGCGGACATCAGCGCCTTCTGGCACGACGGGGTGGTGTGACTGCGGGGCGTGGTGCCCCCCGAGTGGCTCCAGCGCGTGGCGGCGCCGGTCGAGGCCACCCTCACCTCGGGTGAGGCCGCCGACCTCGGCGCCCTCGCCGACCCGGGCGAGGCCGGCCGCTTCAGCGCGGGCGTCGACCACTGGCGCACCAACGACGACTTCCGGGCGTTCGCGGCCGAGTCGCCGCTGCCGGCGCTGGCGGCGCGCCTGCTGCGCAGCGACCGGGTGTGGCTGTACGAGGACAGCGTGCTGGTGAAGGAGCCGGGCTCGGCCCTCCGCACCCAGATGCACACCGACGCCTCGTACTTCCACGCCGACGGCGAGGCCATGTGCACGTTCTGGGTGCCGCTCGACGCGACGGATCGATCCAACGGCACCCTCACCTTCGTCGCCGGGTCGCACCGGTGGCAGCGCGACTTCCGGCCGAACCTGTTCGTCACCCCCGAGCCCATCGCCGGCACGGAGGGCGAGGTGGTCCCCGACGTGCTGTCCGACCCCGACCTGGCCGACCTGATCCTCAGCTTCGACCTGCAACCGGGTGACCTCACCGTCCACCATGCCCGCACGATCCACGGGGCCCCGGCCAACGGGTCGGCCGACCGCCGCCGGCGGGCCGTGTCGGTGCGCTACTGCGGCGACGGCTGCACCTGGCGCACCCGGCCGGGCGTGCCGGTCAACCAGTACCAGCGCGAGATGACCGACGGCGGCCCGTTGGGCCCTCGCGCCTGCCTCCCCGTCTGGCCACCCGCGCCCTGAGCGGTCGGGTGCTCCGAGGGGGCACTACGACTCGGCGATGCAGACCCGGAGCTCACCGAAGGCGTGGTGCGCCATGTCGGGCACCTTGGCCAGGTGGGCGAGCACCAGGCACTGGCCCAGGAAGCGGTGGAAGGGCTCGTCGTTCAGCGCGTCGCGGATGCGCAGCCAGACCCGCTCGCTGGCCACCGGGTCGCGAGGGTCGTCCTCGATGTCACGGAGCGCGTCGATCACCTGGCGCACGGCGCCGGCGGCCAGCCGCCGCTCACGGGCGCTCTTCAGCCGGAAGGGGTAGGCCCGGCGCTTGGCGAGCACCCATTCCGCCAACTCGAGGTAGGCGATCGTCTGCGCGCCGATGCCGTCCAGCGCCCGCTGCAGGTTGGCGGGCTGCCGGCGGAACCGGCGATGGTCGTCGAGCACGGCCTCGAACGACCGGTAGCTCCTCCACGGCGCGTCGGGGCCCTCGGGGCCCGACGACGCCGGGACGCCGGTGAGGTCACGGCCCTCGGCCGGCGCGCCCTCGATGAGCGCCCGCCGGAGCACCTGGGGCTTGTGGTACTCCTGGCGCACCCGCGCCCGCCGCTCCCGCTCGGTCCGGCCCCACCGGCGCCGGCGGCGGCCCTCGCGCAGCTCGGCCGGCGGGTCGTACCGGCGCTCGGCGCCGACGTGCACGCCGAAGCGCTCGACCCGGTCGCTGGCCACCGGGTCGCCGTCGACGAGGAACCGCTCGGCCTCGATCGACAGCTCGAGCGCGGCCCGGAACGAGGCATCACCCACCGTGGGTGCGCCGTAGGTGCGCAGATGGACGTTGTCCCACGGCCACGACCGCCAGCCCGCGTCGCCCGTCAACCGGGCCCGGGCCGAGCCCTCGGGCGCGGCCAGCACCATCGACGCGGTGAAGTGGGTGGCGAGGGCACCCCCCAGGCTGTGGCCACTCACGTGGATCGCCCTGGGCGGCCCCGGACGCTCGATGGCGTCGAGGCACCTGGCGATGTTGGGCAGGGTGGCGGCCATGCTGCGGGCGAACCCGCGGCTCGACCGACCCGTCGCCGAGATGGACGGCTCGTCCACCTGGCGCCACAGATCCATCGCCGTCGTCCAGTCGGGGTTCCCCTGCCCGGCGACGAAGCCCCGCACCGCCGAACGGACGACCCAGCCGCTCCGGCTGCCCCGGAACACCACGTGAACGTCGTAGTCGTCGGTGCCCGGCAGGTCCTGCACCAGCACGTAGCCGAGGTAGCTGCCGTGGCCCTGGCGGCTCCACACCTGGCCCGTCCGGCCCTCGAAGCAGTACAGCTGGTCGGGACGGGCGGTGCGCGGCCCAGGGGTGCGAGACACCAGCACCAGATCCTCGGAGCGGTACGTCGCCACCCAGACCGCGCCGATGCGGTCGGCGATCACCTCCGGGGCGTCGAAGACCTCCCAGGTGCCCTCTCGCTCGGGCTTCACGAAGCAGGGCCGCACGGGCCCGAGGCGCCGGACGTCGGTGAGGATGGGATCGAGGTGCGACGGCACCCGGCGGTCGGCGAAGCGACGGCGCGACCGGTTCAAGAAGAGGTCGCGGCGGCGGGTGCCGGGCCGGGCCATCTGCTCGCTGTAGGGGTCCATCGGCCAGAGCAACGTCTGGGTGTGCAACTGGTAGGCCAGGATGCACAGATCGAGGTGGAACACGCTCTCGTCGTAGGGGGCCCCGCCGTCCACACCGCCCAGCGTGCCACCTGGCCGTCGTCGACGACGCGCCAGGACGCACTGGGCGGACGAGCAGGGGCATCCCGCGCGGCGCGTGCGTCGCCGCCTCACGCCACGGCCGGCGGCGTCCCTCGATCCCGTAGCGTCTGAGCGATGGACGACGCCACACCGCAGCCGACGTGACCGATCGACCGTGGCAGGGAGACGCCACCTCGCTGGTCGACGCCTTCCGCTCGGGCGAGCGCTCCCCCCTCGAGGAGCTGGAGGCCACCTTCGCCGCCGTCGAGGCATCGACCCTGAACGCGGTGTGCTTCGCCGATCCCGATGCGGCCATCGCTGCGGCCGGCGTCGCCGACACCCGCCTGCCGTTCGGTGGCGTGCCCATCGGCGTGAAGGAGCTGGACCCGGTCGAGGGTTGGCCCGACACGCATGCGTCGGTGCCGTTCGCCGAGGAGATCGCGTCCTACACCTCGACCCACGTCCAGCGGTTGCGGGCGGCCGGCGCCGTCACCGCGGTGCAGACCACCGCCTCCGAGTTCGGGGGTGTCAACCAGACCTTCACCAAGCTGCACGGCGCCACCCGGAACCCCTGGGACACCGACCGCACCCCCGGCGGGTCGTCGGGGGGCAGCTCGGCGGCGGTGGCCGGCGGCCTGGTCACGCTCGCCACCGGCGGTGACGGCGGCGGCTCGATCCGGATCCCCGCCGGGTTCACCGGCCTGCTCGGGTTGAAGTGCACGTGGGGACGCATCCCGCGCGGCCCGAAGGCCGGGCCCGGCAACCTCACCGCCGTCCCCGGCTGCCTCAGCCGCTCGGTGCGCGACACCGCCCGGTGGTTCGACGTGGTGAACGGCTTCGACGCCCACGACCCGCTCAGCCTCCCCCGCGTCGAGGGCTGGGAGGCGGGTCTCGGCACCCACCGGGACGAGGTGGCCGGCCTGACCGCGGTGGTCGCCCCCGACCTCGGTGGATCGGCCGTGGTGGCGCCGGAGACGGTCGAGCTCGTGGCCGCGGCGGCCGAGTGGCTGCTGGATCTGGCGGGCATCGCCCGGCGCGACGTGCCCGTGGCCATCCCCCGCCCCGGGGGCGCGTGGGGCGTGACCGGCGCGGTGGGCCTGGTCGAGACGGTGGGCGACCGCTGGCCCGGCTGCGCCGCCGATCTCACCGGGCCGATGCGCGCCGGGGTGCGCAACGCCCACGAGCACTACGACGTGAACGCCGCGGTGCGGGCCGAGCGGCGGCGCATCGAGATCAACGAGGCCATGGCCGGCCTCTTCGAGCAGGTCGACCTGGTGCTCTGCGCCACCAACCCCGATGTCGCGTTCGCCGCCGACCAGTGGCTGCCCACCACCTTCGGCGGCCTCGAGGCCCGCCCGAGCAACCATGGTGCACTCACCATTCCCGCGAACATCTACGGCAACCCGTCGGTGTCGATACCCATCGGGCTGGACCGCGCCGGCCTGCCGGTGGGCCTGCAAGTGATGGCGCTGCACCACCGCGAGCCGCTGCTTCTCGACCTCGCGCTGCTCGTCGAGCGGGAGCGCCCCTGGCCCCTCGTCGCCCCCGGCGCCCCGGCGTGAGCCCGAGGCACGCCGCCTCCGTGGCCGAACGGGCGACGGGCGGGGCCCGAACGGCCCGGCGACGCAGGAGCCAGGAGTGGGAGGCGTGAGCTCGCCTTGCGTCGGTGCCGGCGCGCCCGGAGCGCGACGACACGCGGCCCGGCGACGCCAGGCGCGTCAGCCATGACCTGGGCCGTCGGCGATGTCCGCATCACCGCGGTCGTCGAGGGCGAGCGGGTGTGGCCGACGGTGCTGTTCCTGCCCGCCCTCACCCCCGAGGTCGTCGACGACATCGGGTGGCTCCGGCCCGATCACGTCACCGTCGCCGGCGACATGGTGATGCGCTTCCAGGCCTTCGTGGTGGAGGCCGACGGTGCCCGGATCGTGGTCGACACCTGCGCCGGCAACGACAAGGAGCGGTCGCTGGCGACCTTCGACCACCAGTCCACCCAGTTCCTCGACGACTTCCGTGCCGCCGGCTTCGATCCCGAGTCCATCGACCTCGTGGTCTGCACCCACCTCCATGTCGACCACGTGGGGTGGAACACCCGCCTCGTCGACGGGCGCTGGGTGCCCACCTTCCCGAACGCCCACTACCTGTTCGGTCGCACCGAGTACGAGCACTGGCGGGCCGGGGGCGACGACGACCAGCAGCGGATCCTCGCCGACTCGGTGGCACCCGTGATGGACGCCGGTCTGGCCGAGTTGGTGGAGAGCACCCATGTGCTCTCCGAGTCGGTGCGGCTGGAACCGACGCCCGGGCACACCCCCGGCCACCACTCGGTGCGCCTGACCAGCGGCGCCGACCTCGGGGTGATCACCGGCGACGTGCTCCACCACGCCGGCCAGGTGGCCCGGCCCGAACTGTCGACGGTGGCCGACAGCGACGCCGAGGGCGCCCGGGTCACCCGGCGGGCCTTCCTCACCGGCTGCGCCGCATCGGGCAGCCTGATGATCGGCACCCACCTTCCCGGGAAGACCGCCTACCGGGTGGAGGCGGCCGCAGGCGGGAGCGGGTTCCGCCTGGCCTGAGCGGCGGCGCTCAGCCGAACTGCTCGGATTCTCTCCAGGCTTCGTCCCACAGGTCCCACGTGGGATCCCACTGCGTGCCGTTGATGATCTCGATGCCGATGGCGCCGTCACGTTCGACGACCACGGCGTCCGCGTGCTGTTCGGGACCGACGTTTCCAGCGCCACCGGAGTGTTCGGTTTCGGGGAAGCGTGAAGCCGCCAGTGACGGCTCATCGCTTCCGAGAACGGGGAGGCCCACCGAGAGGCTCGGGCCGAAGGGCGCCACTCGACGAGACCACGTGCCCCATAGCCCCGTTCTTCGCGGCCTTGGCGATCACGCGTGGGGGCCTGGGCCGGCAGGAGACGGATCGTCGAGCGGCCGGGATCCCGCCTCACGTCCCGAACGTCGGTGCCGTGCGACGCAACGCCGAGCGTCAGCCGGTTCTGGCGTTCCGCTGAACGCCGGCCGTCGCCTTACCCATCTCGGCCAGGCCCCGGAACACGCCGGGCAGGCCGCCGACGGCGCCACGGACATCGCGCCAGGTCGAGATCCGGTAGGTGCTGGGGCGGGGGCCGACACGGTCGGGCATCCAGCAGGAGTGCAGCAGGAGACTGGGGTTGAAGCTGGGGGCGGTGGCCCGGGCGAGGGGGCCGGCCTCGATGTGCCCGGCGTCGAAGATCTGGATCTCCTTGGGGCCGTTGCGGTGCACCACCACCACCACGTAGCCGTCATCGGGGTCGTCGGCGCCGGCTCGAGGGACGAACGTGGGCGGTGACGGGAAGGCGCCATGCTCGTACGACCACACCTCGGCCACCTTCATGGCCTCGAGGTCGATGCGGCACAGAGCACCCGGCTTCGCCGTGGTCGGGAGGTCGCCGGGGGCGACGACACCGTCGGTGGCGTCGTGGTAGAGCCGCCACCAGTCCTCGGGCACCAGGTCGGGATCGAAGCCCATTGCGGCGCACCAGAGCTGGCGCTGATGGGCCCGTGCCTCGGGCCGGTAGGTGTCGGTGGTGGCCAGCAAGCCGCCCCAGGCCCGGTCGGCGTCCACGGCCAGCTCGGCTTCGGCCACCTGGCCGGTGGCCGGGTCGATCAGGTAGCGCCCGAACACCGACGGCTGCAGTGCCAGTGCCGGCAGGCCGGCATAGTTCGCGTCGATCGGCTGACCGCCGCGGTGGTCGAGCGTGTCACCGGCGATGGTCATCACCAGGTCGGCGAGCGGCGCGTGCTGCAGGACGACCCGCAGCGATCCGCCGGGCTCGTCGTGATCGACGAACAGGTGGCCCGTGGGCATCGGGAGCTGCACCTCGACCGCGCGCACGGTGCCGCCCGGCGGCGTGCCGTCGAGGTCAGCCTTGGCCACGATCCAGAGGTTGGTGTGTTCCTGGTTGCGCTGCGCCGGCGGAGTGCCGCGGAAGGTCTCCGGCCCCACTTTGAAGGGAAGGTCGCTGAACACCACGTGCTCACGGGTGATCTTCACGTCGTGGATCGAGTCGAACGGCGACATGCCGTCGACCCGCCACCGCTCGACCGGACCGTCGAGCCGCCAACGAGCGAGGTGGGTCTCTGCGGCCGCGCCGGGTGCGGCGACCTGGTTGTAGTTGACGAAGTAGAGCGTGCGCTCGTCGTGGTCGGTTGCGGGGTGGGCGGCGACGGCGCAGAGCGGCTCGAGCAGGCCTGGCGCCGCCTGCAGCCACTCGTCGTTGGCGCCGACCGGCGTCACGAACGCCAGCGTCTCGGGGTCGACCTCGACGGGGCGGCCGGCGTCGTAGCCGACGAACAAGCGGCCGTCGAGGGGCTGGACGTTGGTGTTGGCCATGTTCGTCACGCCGAACGGCGACAGCTCGATGAACGCGACCTTCGTGAACAGGCGCGGGAAACGCCGACGCAGGTGATTGACGGGTGTGTCGACGCGGTGGTGCTCGACCAGCACGCAGCCGTCGGCCCCGGGGCGAAGGTGGATCTTGGCGAGGAGTCCGTGCTCGCCGAACCAGTGGCCACCGGGCCGGCGCTTGTCCGGGCCCGCCACGAAGACCGCGCCGTCGACGTCGTCGGGCCAGTGCCCCTCGACCACTCGCAGGCGGTGGTCGCGCTCGCCCTGACCCCAGAACAAGTTGGTGGTGAGCGTCGCCATGGTTGAACAGTGTTCACCCGTCGGCGGGGCACGGCAAGCGTGGCGGCGGCCACGGGCGAGCCGGTCACGTTCACCGCCGAGGTGTGGGCCGACAACTGGTTCTCGCTGTCCGTCAACGGCGAGGCCGTGGGCGAGGACTCGGTGCCCATCACCACCGAGCGCTCGTTCAACAGCGAGACGATCACCTTCGAGGCGACCTACCCCCTGACGATCGCCATGGTCACCAAGGACTTCAAGGAGACCGACAGCGGCCTGGAGTACATCGGCACCGATCGCCAGCAGATCGGCGACGGCGGGTTCGTCGCCCAGATCACCGACACGTCGACCGGCGAGGTGGTGGCCGTCACCGATGACACCTGGCAGGCGCTGGTCGTCCAGCGGGCGCCGCTGAACACCGAGTGCGAGTCGTCCGCCGACCCGGACGCCGAGTGCGAGTCGGAGGCCATCGACGAGCCCGCTGACTGGACCGAGGCGGGCTTCGACGACAGCGAGTGGACGTCCGGCACGGTCTTCACCGCCGCGGAGGTGGACCCGAAGGAGGGCTACGGCGACATCACCTGGGACCCCGCGGCCCAGTTCCTCTGGTCCGCCGACCTCAAGGTGGACAACACCATCCTGTGGCGAGCCACCGTCGAGGCGCCCTGAGCTACTTCAGGCCCGGACTACTTCAGGGTGTAGGTGACCGGCAGGTGCTTCACGCCGCTCACGAAGTGGGCGCTCTGGTACTCGGGCTCGCCGGCCAGCTCGATGGTGTCGACCCGCTCGAGCACCTTGGTGAGCAGCGTGCGCACCTCGCGGCGGGCCACCTGGGCCCCCAGGCAGTAGTGCATGCCGAGCCCGAAGGCGAGGGTCTTGTCGGCGTCGGGGCGGGTGATGTCGAAGCGCATCGAGTCGACGAAGACGGACTCGTCGCGGTTGGCCGACGGGTACGAGGTGAGCACCACGTCGCCCTTGGCGATGGCTTGGCCGCCGAGGACCGTGTCCTCCTGCACCCAGCGGAAGAAGCTGCGCACCGGGCTGGTCCAGCGGATCATCTCCTCGGCCGCGTTCGCCGCCAGCGATGGATCGTCCTGCAACGCCCGCAGCTGATCGGGGTTCCGCAGCAACTGCTCCATGCCACCCGAGAACGCGAACGACGTCGTGTCGTGGCCGGCGGTGGCCACGATGATGTAGTACCAGAGCAGCTCGGTCGCACCCAGGGGGCCACCGTCCACCTGGCCGTTGGCGAGCACCGTGGCCAGGTCGCCGGCGGGGTGCGCGCGGCGGTCGTCGGTCAGCTCGTTGAAGTACTCGGTGAACGTGTGCAGGGTGTCGCCGAGGAACTCCATGGGGTCGGTGAAGTCACCCAGGTACTCGGGGTCGCCGGCGCCGAAGATGCCCTGGGTGAGGCGCAGCATGAGGGCCTCGTCCTGCTCGGGCACGCCGAAGATCGACATGATCACGTGCAACGTGAACGGCACCGCGAGGTCGGCGGCCAGGTCGCAGCTGCCGCCCAGGTCGACCAGGCGGTCCACGTACTCGTCGGCGATGGCGTCGATGGCGGGCTGCAGGCGGGACACGGCCGCGGGCTTGAACCAGTCGTTGGTGACCTGTCGGTACTTCTGGTGCTCCTCACCGTGGATGTGCACGAGGGTGCGCGGCAGCTCGAACCCCATCCCTTGGAGGAGGTCATAGGTGTAGTCCGGCCCGGGCGCCGACCGCTCGGTGTTCCAGAACAGGTCGCTGCGGCGCGACACCTCGAACACGTCGGCGTGGGACGTCACCGCCCAGAAGGGGGGCCACATCTCGGCCTCCACGCGCAGGACGGGCGAGTCGCGGCGGATCTCCGCGGCCACCTCGTGCCAGTGCTCCATGTCCTCGAACAGGGCGGGCGTGATGAAGATGGCCCCGCGTGGGTCCGAGTGGAGCACGGGTCCGGCGGTGTCGGTCATGAGTTCCTCCTGCGACGTCAGCGCTCGATGGTACGACCCGCCCGGCATGGTCCTGAACAGACCTTCAGCCCGCCGGCGGCCGCCCGGGCGATCCCCGCCCGTCCGTGCGAGGGTGGTGCGGTGCACGCGCTCGTCATCGAGGACGACCCGACGGTGGCCACGGGGGTGGCCCGGTGCCTGACGGCCGACGGATTCACGGTCGAGGCCGCGAGCGACGGCGCCGAGGGCCTGCGCCGAGCCCAGGACGGCGCGTTCGACCTGATCGTGCTCGACCTGATGCTGCCGTCCATGAACGGGTTCCGCGTCTGTCGCGCACTGCGCGAGGCCGAGGACTGGACGCCCATCCTCATGCTGACCGCGAAGTCCGGCGAGTACGACGAGGCCGAGGGCCTCGACACCGGTGCCGACGACTTCCTCACCAAGCCGTTCTCGACGGTCGTCCTCCAGGCGAGGGTCAACGCCCTGCTTCGGCGACCCCGACGGCGGCTGGACTGGCCCGCGGTCGGCGACCTGCGACTCGATCCGCTGCGCCGGCGCTGCTTCCGGGGCGAGGTGGCCATCGATCTCACCGCCCGCGAGATGGAGGTGCTCGCACTGCTGCTCGACCGGGCCGACACCACCGTGACCAAGGCCGAGATCCTCGAGCGGGTGTGGGGCGCGGGATTCGGGGGCGACGCCAACATCGTCGAGGTCTACGTGGGTCACCTGCGCCAGAAGCTCGACACCCCCTTCGGACGCGAGACCATCGAGACCGTGCGGGGCGAGGGGTACCGCCTCCACCGAGAGGACCGCCGCTGATGGCACGGACCGGGCGGCGACGGCTGTCGCTCCGGGTCCGGATCACCGCAGGCGCGGTGCTGGTGGTGCTGCTGGCGGTCGCCGGCGCCGGCCTCGCCGTCATCCGCGTGCTCGAGCGCGAGATGGTCACCCAGATCGACACCTCGCTCACCTCGACCGCGGACTACATCGACCGGGCCCTGACCAGCGGCGAGGGCCTGCCCACCGAGGAGGGCCCCGACGACCTGTACGTCCAGTTCCTCTCCCCCACTGGCCGGGTGCTGGGTGCCAGCGACGCCGCCGCGGACGCGCCCGCGCTCGGCCCGCCACTCGGTGACGGCACCGAGTCGGGGATCGCCTCCACCGACGACAGCCCGTACGGCCCGCTGCGGGTCCTCACCCAGCCGTCGCCCACCGACGCGTCGGTGACCCTCGTGGTGGCCAAGTCGTCCGACGACATCGCCGACGTCCGCGACTCCCTCGAGCGCCTGCTGTTGGCCATGACCGTCGGGCTCACCCTGTTCCTCGGGATCGTCGTGTGGGTCGTGGTGGGCCGTGCCCTGCGACCCGTCGATGCCATGGCGAGGGCCGTGGGCGAGGTCGGCGACCGTGAGCTCGACACCCGCGTCGCCCGACCGGGCACGGGCGACGAGCTCGACCGGCTGGCCGACACGCTGAACGACCTGCTCGCCCGGTTGGACGACGCCGTCACCCGCGAGCGCCGGTTCGTGTCCGACGCCAGCCACGAGCTGCGCACGCCGATCACCGGCCTGCGGGCCCTGCTGGAGACCGAGCCCGAGGACCAGGCCGCGGTGCGCGCCTCGCGCGCCGAGGCGCTGGCCGCGGTCGGCGCCCTGCAGGACCTGGTCGACGAGCTGCTGACCCTGGCCCGCGCCGACGAGCAGGGGCAGGGCCCGGCCGGCGGGCCGGTCGATCTCGACGACCTCGTCCTCGCCCAGGCCGCGGCCCTCCAACGCACCACCAGCCTCCGGATCGACACCACGGGGGTGTCGGGCGGCCAGGTGCGCGGCCGCGACACCGACCTGGCCCGCGTCGTGGAGAACCTGGCCGCCAACGCGGCGCGCTACGCGGTGTCGACGATCGCGTTCTCGGTGCGAGAGTGTGACGGCACGGTCGTCTTCACGGTCACCGATGACGGCCCGGGCATCCCCGAGTCGGACCGCGGACGGGTCTTCGAGCGCTTCACGACCCTCGAGGACAGCCGGGCGGGCATGCGGAGCGGGACCGGACTGGGCCTGTCGATCGTCGCGGCCATCGTGACCGCCCACCACGGCACGGTGGTGGCCGGCGCCGGCGACGGACGCGGCGCGTGCTTCACGGTCCGGTTGCCGGCCCTCGATCGCCAGCCGGCCGACGTGAGCAGCTGACGACCTCACGACACGTCTCGGCTCCAGCCCGCTGGCTGCCCGTCCCCGGTATCCGACGACGACACACCGTCCGGTCCGATCACCGTGGGTGGTCAGCGCCAGGTCGTCGGCGCCCCGGACGGGCAGCCGGAGGCAACAGCAGTCACGGGCGACTGGTAGTTCCTCCAGAACGTGCGGTGCAACGGGGTGCGGCCACTGTCGGTGACATGGGTCGTCCGGTCCGGATCGAGGTCCCGGCGGCGACGGCCGGGGCACAGGGGTCGGGCCGAAGGGGGACTGAAGGGACGTTCAGCGACGCGTCAGCACCACCGCTCACGGCCTGTTCAGATGGCGGCCATGGGATCACGGGGGACGGGACGGGCGGCCGCGGCGGCGCATCTGCGGGTCGGCGGCCTCCTCCTCGTGCTGGCGATCACGCTGCTCGCCGGGTGCGGCTCGGACGGCGATGCCGCGCTGCCCGGCACGGTCACCACGGCGGGCACCGGCACCGCTCCGGACGAGGGGTCGACCGCCGACGCCGGCGGGCCCGGCTGGACGCAGTACGGCCACGACCTGGCCAACACCCGCACCGACGCCGATCCGTCGGCGGTCACCGCCGACTCGGTCGCCCACCTGGTGCCGGGCTGGTCGCTCGACGGCGTCGTGGGCGTGACCGGCACCCCCACGGTGTCCGACGGCGTGGCCTACTTCGGCGACTGGGCCGGGACCGTGCACGCCGTCGACCCGGCGACCGGGGACGAGGAGTGGGCGACCGACCTCGGCGGGGCGGTCATCGGCTCGGTGCCGATCGTCGACGATGCCGTCTTCGCGGCCAGTGGAACCACCCTGTACCGCCTCGACCGGGCCACCGGTGAGGTCGAGTGGCAGGCGACCACCCACCACCACCCGTTCGCGATGATCTCGGCCTCCCCGGTGGTGGCCGACGGCCTGGTGTTCCAAGGGGTGGCCAGCGGCGAGGTCACGGTGCCGCAGGCCCAGTACTCGTTCCGGGGCTCGATCGGTGCGTGGGACGCCGAGACCGGCGAGAAGGTCTGGCGGATCTCGACGACACCCAACGACGAGACGGGGGGTGCGGGGGTGGGCATCTGGTCGACACCCTCGGTCGACACCGAGCGCGGCGTGCTGTACGTGGGCACGGGAAACACCTACGAGGAGCCCACCAGCCCACTCGCCGACAGCATCCTGGCCCTCGACGAGCGGACGGGCGAGGTGGCGTGGTCGACCCAGTTCACCAACCCCGACGTGTTCGCCGCCGGTGGTGGTGGCGGGAAGGACGCCGACGTGGGCGCCGCCCCCAACCTCTGGACCTCGGACGGCCGGGACATGGTGGGGGCGGGCGACAAGACCGGGGTGTACCACGCGCTCGACCGCGAGACCGGGGAGGAGGTGTGGCAGACCACCCTCACCCCCGGGAGCATCCTGGGTGGCGCGATCGGGACCGCGGCCTTCGTCGACGAGGTGCTGGTGGTCACGTCCAACGTGGGGAACCCCGAGAACAACTCCCCCACCAATGCCTCGAAGGTGGCGGCGCTCGACCCGGCCACGGGCGAGATCGTGTGGGAGCGCGACCTGGAGGGCACCGTCTACGCGCCGGTCAGCGCCATCCCGGGCGTAGCCTTCGTGGGGACCGGCACCGGCGCCCTGCTCGCCCTCGATACCGCCACGGGACGCGAGCTCTGGTCGTCCCAGGCCCCGTCCCAGGTGGGATCGGGCCCCTCGATCAGCGACGGTGACCTGCTGTGGGGCTACGGCTACAACCTGTTCGAGGGCCCCGGCGACGGCGGCCTGCTCACGTTCCACCCCGACACCCCGTGACCGCACACCCTGTGACCGCACACCCCGTGACCGCACACCCCGTCCCGCAAGACCTGGGAGACCGATGACCCGCGCCCGATCCACCCTGGCCCTCGTGGCCGTCGCCGGGCTGCTGCTCGTCGCCGCCTGCTCCTCCGACGGGGGTGGCGGGGCAGACCGGTCCGCCGCCGCCGACACCGCCACGGACGCCGCCGCGGCGCCGACATCGACCACCGAGCCGGCTCCCGATCCCTCCGGCGGCTGCGGCGACGTGCCCCCGGTGGCCCCAGGGACGACGGACGAGACCATCGAGGTGAACGGGGTCGAGGGTCGCTACCAGCTGATCGTGCCCGAGGGCTACGACGGCACCACGCCCCTGCCCCTGGTGTTCGGCCTCCACGCGTTGACGGTCAGCTACACGTTCGTGCCGGCCGGCGCGGGGTTCGCCGACATGGCCGAGGACTACGACTTCATCGCCGTCTCACCGTCCGACATGGTCGACAACGGCACGTTCTTCTGGATGGCCTCGCCGGTGCCCGACAACCCCGACGTGGCCTTCATGGAGGCCCTGCTCGACGAGCTCGAGGCCGACCTCTGCATCGACACCACCAAGGTCTTCTCCACCGGTCAGTCCAACGGCGCCCAGATGTCGTCGGTGCTCGCCTGTCAGATGTCCGATCGGATCACCGCGGTGGCGCCCATCGCCGGCGTCGAGTTCCCCGCCGAGGACGGGGTGTGCGACGACGAGCCCGTGCCGGTGATGGCCTTCCACGGCGATGCCGACCCGATCGTCACCTACGAGGGGGGTGGGCTCAACTCGGAGACCATCGCCAACATGCACTACTGGAAGGGCGACATCCCCGCCGACGTGCCCGAGCACCACGGGGTCGACGCCGCCATGCGCAACTGGGCCGCCCACAACGGTTGCGAGCGGGGACGGACGGGCGAGCGGGTGTCACCCGAGGTGATGCGCTACACGTGGGAGGGGTGCGAGGCCGAGACCGTGCTCTACGTGATCGAGGGGGGCGGCCACACGTGGCCGGGGCGACCGACGCCGGGGTTCGAGGCGCAGTTCGGCCACACCACCATGGACATCGAGGCCACCCCGCTCATGTTCGACTTCTTCCTCGGCCCACCCTGACCGCGGCGCAGGCACCGCGCCGACACCCTGGACAACCGGTACGGGGCCTCGGGGTGGCTACGCCCCGAGGAAGGCGCGGTACCAGTGGCCCGAGTCCTTCACCACCCGGTGCTGGGTGGCGAAGTCGACGTGCACCAATCCGAAGCGGGGCCGGTACCCGAGCGCCCACTCGAAGTTGTCCATGAACGACCAGTAGAAGTACCCGTCGACCGGGATGCCGTCCTGACGGGCCCGGCCCACCTGGGCGATGTGGCGGCGCAGGTAGTCGATGCGGCGCAGGTCGTGGACCCGCTCGGTGCCGTCCTCGACCTCGACCGCGTCGGGGAGCGACACCCCGTTCTCGGTCACCACGATGCTGGGGTACCGGTCGTAGGCGTGCAGCAGCGCGACCGACTCGTAGAGGCCCTCGGGGTTCAGCCAGTGCCCCATCTGGTCGCGGTCACGGCCCTTCACGCCCGGCTGGCGGGTGGCCAGGCCCCCCAGGTAGGGCACGGGGAAGGCGACGAAGGACGCGTAGTACTGGGCGCCGACGAAGTCGAAGTCCACCTTCACGGCCTCGTCGTCGCCGGCCTTGATGAACGGCTCGACCTTGCGGACCACCGGGTTGTCGTCCATCGGGTAGCCCAGGCCGAGGTTGGGCTCGAGGAAGATGCCGTGGGTGATGGCGTCCATGCTCCGCTTGGCCTTCTGCTGGATGGCCGACGGCCCCCGGGCCGCCACCGGACCGATCACGTGGGTCGTGCCCACCACGGCGTCGGGCACGCCCGCCCGGATCACCCGGGCCGCCGCGGCCTGGGACAGGTTCACGTGGTGGACCGCGGCCATGAACGACTTCTGCCCGATGATCCCCGGCGCGTGCATGCCCAGCAGGTAGCCGCCCCCGCAGAACGACAGGGGCTCGTTGAACACCATCCAGTGCTTGACGCGATCGCCGAGGCGGTCGACCAACACCCCCACGTACTCCTCGAACCAGCCGACGATGCTGCGGTTCTCCCACCCGCCCTGGTCCTGGAGGGCCTGCGGGAGGTCCCAGTGGTAGGCGGTCAGCCACGGCTGCATCCCGTTCGCGAGCGTGGCGTCGACGACCCGCGAGTAGAAGTCGAGGCCGGCCTCGTTCACCCGGCCCGTGCCGGTGGGCAGCACCCGGGGCCACGACACCGAGAAGCGGTTGGCACCCACCCCGAGGCCGCCCATGGTCTCGAGATCGGACTCGTAGCGGTGGTAGAAGTCGCACGCGACATCACCGTTCTCACCGGTGAACACCGTCGGGACGGGCCGGCGCGTGCGGTGGGTGAAGGTGTCCCAGATCGACGGCCCCTTCCCGTCCTCGTTCCAGGCGCCCTCGATCTGGTACGACGCGGTCGCCACGCCCCACGTGAAGTCGTCACCGAAGTCGGAGGCGGCCATGCCGAACAGGTCCGGTGGGGTCAACTCGCTCATGACCGAGACGCTAACCCCGACGGGGCAGGCGCCGACAAGCAAGAGATGGAGACTGCAACCCTGTCGCCCCCGCACCACCGCCTCGCCCGGCTGGCCGGAGCCTACGCCGGCCCCGAGACGGTGTACGACGGCGCCGGCGGCGCCGGCGCCGAGGCCACCGGCCGGTTCCGCACCAACATGGGCCTCGGAGGCCGGTTCCTGGTGATGGACTACCAGCAGGAGCAGTTCGGGTCCATCACCCGCCTGGCCCACGCCGTGTTCGGGCACGACCCGCGCACCGACCGGTACACGATGCACTGGTTCGACGACCGGGGCGAGGACCCCGGCGCACCGGCGGCGGGCGGCTGGCAGGGTGACGAGCTGGTGTTCGAGCGGACGGTGGCCCAGGGGCGGATCCGCTACGCGTTCGGCGCCCCGATGTCCGACGGCGACGCCCTCACGATGCGCCTCGAGACGTCGCTCGACGGGGTGAGCTGGGCCCCCGCGGTCGCGGGCGCCTACCGCCGGGCCAACTGGGATCGCCGCACCCGCTGAGCACCGCTCAGCAGGCGCACTCCAACACCTCCCGGGGCCCGGGCAGCGAGACGCTCCCCGGTCCCACGAAGAGCAACGGGCTGCCCGGCACCTCGACGGCGCGGCGACGGGAGCCATCGGGCGCCACCAGCAACAGGCGGTCACGGTCGGGTTGCACGAGCAGCAGGCCGTCGGCACTCACGTCGATCGACGACGGCGCCAGGCGGAGGCCCCAGCTGTCGACGGTGGCCATGGTCGCCGTGTCGATCACCTCCATCCGTCCCGAGCCGGACGCCGAGGTCCCCGACACGTAGAGCTCGCCGTGGTCCCCCACCGCGGCCGCGGCCGGCCACGGGGGTGCGGCACCTAGGTGCGCGTCGCCCGGCGCCAGGGTGGCCGTGTCGACCTGGATCAGGTTGCCCCGGCCGCCGTCCCTGTCAGGGTCGAGGACGAAGAGGTCGGTGCCGTCCGGGCTCAGCGCCAGGGGCCCTTGCGCCGTGTACTCGACCCCGAAGGGGTCGGGGAGCAACAGGCAGTGCGCCCACTTCTCGTCGAGGTCGAGCACGTGGACGAAGGCCCGACCGTGGGTGAGGTCGGTGCCGTGCAGGCCGTCGACCGCGCCCGCGGGCACGCTGTACAGCGTGTAGAGCCGGGCACCGTCCGGCGACATCACCTGCGCGGTGGCGGTGCCGCCCATCACGTCCCGCGGGCCGATGTCCGGGCTGTCGACCGGCGCCACCCGGCCGCTGGACAGGTCGAGCCGGCGCACCAGGTAGCCGGTGGGCGCCGCCGCGGGCACGTACTCGATGAGGAAGAGGTCCTGCCCGTCGCGCGAGAAGGCCTCGGGCTCGAAGTTGCCCTCGAGACGGTGCAGTCGCGCCGGTCCACCGGCGGTCGGCACGATCAGCACGGGGGTGCTCGTCCGTCCCTCGGGATACCCGTACGCCGGGCCGGAGGCCGGCGGCAGCAGCGCCACGATCGACCCGTCGTAGGACGCCACCCGCAGGTCGAACCCGCGGCGGATGGGGCGGCTCCAGATCTCGTCGCCGGTACGAGGCTCGATCACGCTCAGCCGCTGCCCGTCACCCGTCGCCGAGGGCGCGGTGCGGAACAGGCGTGACCCGTCCGGGCTGCTCACCCCACCCTGCACCGACACCGCCACCTCGGCCCGCTCCGTGTCGATGGTCGTGAGCCGGTCGGTCGAGCGGGCGAAGGCCAGTGGGGCCGGGGGCACGGCGGAGATCGTCTCCGGCCGCGGCGGCGTCACCTCCCGGCGCACGACGGTGAACAGGGTCGCGGCCCCCACCACGCCGAGCGCGGCCGCGCCCACCGTCATGGTCCGCACGATGATCGATCGGCTCACGCTGCTGCTCCTCCTCGTCGGGTACTCCCACCAGAGGAGACGCCGGATCACGCCTCGGAGTTCGACCCAGGCGGAAATGAACCATCGCGGCCCGGGCATCGTCTCCACAGGGGTGAGAGCGACGAGCGTGGGGACTGGTGGACACGCCGGGGCCCGGGCACCACGATGACGGGCGGCGCCCCGAACGGGAGCGCCGGTGAGGGGACGGCGCGTGGAGGAGCCCACCGAGACCGTGGTGCGGGCCGCCGTCGCGGGCGATGTGGCGGCGTTCGAGCACCTGGTTCGCCACTACCAGGACCACGTCGTGCGCTTCCTCACCCACTTCCTGGGCGATGCGGCCCTGGCCGAGGACGTGGCGCAGGACACCTTCGTGCGCCTGTACCGGGGACTCCCGGCCTTCGGGTTCCGGTCCGGCCTCTCCACCTGGGTGTTCCAGGTGGCCCGCAACGCCGGCATCGACGCCCTGCGCGCCCGGCAGCGACGCGACCGCATCGTCACCGCGGTCACCCCGACCGACGGCGAGGAACGGGCCGCGGTCTCGGCCGCGCCCTCGGCGTCCGCCGAGATGGCCGCAGCCGTGGCCAGCCTGGGCGACAGGCCCCGAGAGGCACTGCTCCTGGTGGAGGTCTACGGCCTGACCTACCGCGAGGCGGCGTCGGTGCTGGGCACCGCGGAAGGGACCGTGAAGAGCCGGGTCCACCAGGCCCGGCGCGAGCTCAGCGCCTGGCTGAGCGCCGGGGAGCCCGCCCGTGAGCTGTGACGCGGCACAGCGCGCGCTGTCGGCCGCCTTCGACGGCGAGGTCGATGGAGGGGCATCCACCGTGCAGGCGGCCCTCGACCACCGCGGCACCTGCGCCGACTGCCGCCGGTTCTCCGACCACCTCGAGCGGGCCCGGGCCCACCTGCGGGCGCCCGCCGCGGACACCGCCGACCTGGCGCCGGTGGTGCTGGGCCGGATCCGGCTCGAGGCCGGCACGGCGACCACGACGCGCCCGTCGCCCACCCTCACGCCGACGCACCCGCACCCGCGGCTCCCGCATCGGCGCCGCGCCCACCGTCGTGGGCCGGTCCCCGCCGCCGCGGTCTTCGTGGCCGCGGCGCTCGCGGCCGCGCTCCTGGTCCACACGTCCACCGACGGCCCCGACGTGGCCGCGGCCGGCCTGCCACAGCGGGTGATCGAGGCCCAGCACGACGTCGTCTCGCTGTCGGCCCACCTGTCGATCGTCGAGCGGGGATGGAACCCCGCGGTGCCCGAGCGCCACTTCGCCGGCTCGCTCCGCTACCGGGCGCCGGAGACCCTCGCCCTCACGCTGCGGGACCGCACCCACTACCCCGACCGCTCGTGGGTGCCCAACGACCTCACCCTCGCCGTCGACCAGGGCACGTGGGCCGTCACCGGCCTGCGGGACTGCCCCAGCCGGGCCCAGCCGGCCTGCACACCGGACGAGCGGGACCAGCGCTCGGTGACCGGCCGCGAGCCCTTCTCCGCGGCCACGCCGGCACCGCTCGACCTGATCATGCCCGTGCAGAGCTTCGCCCTGGCCGGCTCCTCCGTCACACTGCCCGACGACCTCGTCGGGGGTCGGCCCACGATCGGCATCCAGGCGACCGCGGCGCAGGTCGCGCCGCTGCTCGACGGGCTGCACCCCACCGGGAACCTCCGCCGGGCCCACCCCGCCGACCCCGTCGAGCTGCGCCTCGACCGTGACACGCTCGTCCCGTTGCGGGTGACCGTGTTCGCCGGCCGGGGCCCCGACCGGCGGGCCTGGGCCGAGGCCCGCGGCCACCGCGACCGGCCCGGCGAGGTGATCATCGACGTCGAGCTCACCGACGTGGTCGTGAACGGGCCCGACCCGGCGGCGCCCACCGCCACGGCCGCGCCTGCCCCGCCCGCCCCGATCGACGCCGGGTTCCGCGACCGCACCGTCGGGGCGGCCGACGCGCCCCGTCCGACGCACCTCCCCGCCGGTCTGCGCGCCTACCGGTCCGGCGTCCTCGACACGCCCGAGGGACCTCGGGTCGCCACCCGCACCTGGACCGACGGCCGGGCCTGGCTGGCGGTGTCGGCCACGTCGGAGTGGCCGGGCCGCCGGCTGTTCGGTGACCTGGGCGACCTCGTGCGCCCCGTCGACCTCGGCGCCGGCGGCCAGGGCTACCTCAGCGAGGACGGCGAGCGGATCGGGCTGCACACGTCGGGGCTCGACGTCGTGGTCGCGGGCAGCGTGAGCCGGGCCGAACTGCTCGAGGCCGCCGCCACCCTCGGCCTCGTGGGGGCGACCGTGCCGGCCGGCTGGGCCGAGGCGGCCACCGCGAACGTCGCGGCGGCCCGAGCCGTGGTGGCTCCCCTGCTGCTGCCCGCCGGCCTCGACGGCTTCGCACCGCCCGCGCTCCGGATCGACGGCACACGGGTGACCGCCTCGTTCGCGGGGCCGGGTGACCGCTCGTTCGCACTCGAGCAGTCGCCCACGCCCAAGCTGCCGCCACCGGCGGCCCCCGACGGCGTGGCGGCGGTGCGGGTGCGGGGCGGCCCCGGACGCTACGGCGTGGCCCGCGGCGAGCTGGAGTGGTACGAGGGTGGCCATCTCTACCGCCTGCGCAGCATGACGCTGTCGCGCGCCGAGTTGCTGGCCATCGCCGACGATCTGGCCCCCGCATGAGACCGGCGCTGCGGCTGGGCGTCACGGCCGTGGCCGGCCTCGTGGTCGGCGCCACCACCATGCTCCTCGTCGAGGCGGGACCCGCCGACCCGCGAGGCCAGGCGCCTGACCCCTCGATCGTGTCGGCCCGACCCGGCCCGCCGGTCACCCGACCAGCCGCGACGAGTGCCCCTGTCGGCGGCACCGGCGGGCCGGGCGAGCCCGCCGAGTCGGCCGAGTCGGCCGACACCGTGCTCGCGTGGACGCCCGGCGGGCTCCCCGCCGGCTTCGCGGCGACCGTGTCGGCCAGCCCGGCAGTGGGCGGGACGACGGTGGTGCGCGGGGACCCGGTGACCATGGTCACCAGCCTCGACGCGGCCGGGAACACCGCCGGCGCAGCACCCCCGGCAGGGATGGTGGTCGACCTGGACCTCATCGCCGTCGACCCCACCACCTACCCCCCGTTCGCCGAGCCCGTCGATCGCCCCGCGCTCCGCCACCTGGCATCGGGCCAGGCCCTGCTCGGGTCGACCTCGGCCGCCCTCCGCCGTCTCGGTACCGGCGATCGGGTGGTCCTCGCCGGCGGCGCGTCGCTCACCGTGGCCGGTGTGGTCGACGACGCCTCGATCGGCGCGGCCGAGCTGGTGGTGACCGTCGCCACCGGCGAGGCCTTGGGGGTCACCACCGAGCGCTACCTCCTCGCCCGCCCGAGCGTGGCGGCCGTCACGGGCGATGCCACCGTCCGCGCCGTCCGAGCCGCCGCCGACGCCGCGGCCACACTGCGGGTGCGGGCCCGGGGTGAGACCCCCTACCTGCGCAGCAGCGACGCCGTGCTCCCCCAGTCCCGGATCAAGGCCCGCTTCGGCGAATTCGCCCACCTCCCGCTCGCGGGTGGTCGCGAGCTCCGCCAGGACCGGGCGTGGGTCGACGCCAACATCGTGGACGCAGCGGTGCCGGTGCTGGGTCGCGTGCGGTGCCACCGCCTCCTGATCCCCCCGTTGCGGGGCGCGCTGCAGGAGCTCGCCGACCGCAACCTGGCCGGCCTCGTCCAGAGCTACGACGGCTGCTACAACCCGCGACTGGTGCGCGCCGGCGGCACCGCGTCGCGCCACGCGTGGGGCGCGGCCATCGACCTGAACTTCAGCGGCAACCGCACCGGGACGACGTCGATCCAGGATCCCCGGCTGGTCGACGTGATGGCCCGGTGGGGGTTCGCGTCGGGCGACGGCTGGCTGGTGCCCGACCCGGGCCACTTCGAGTACGTGGGCCCACCCCGGCCCTGACCCGACCTGACCCGTTCCCGGCCTCGCACACCATCCCTCGACGCCCCACGGCGGTTCCTTCCCGCCAGTCGCCCCGCGAGGCGCCACGAGCGGGCTGCCGCGATCAGCGCCGGCGGCGGGCCTTCGTGCCCGGCTCGGCGGTGAGGGGGTCGGCCGGCCAGTTGTGCTTGGGGTAGCGGCTGATCATCTCCTTGCGCACCGCCGCCCAGGAACCCGCCCAGAACCCGGGCAGATCCGCCGTCACCTGCACGGGGCGACCCGACGGCGACAGCACCTGGACCACCAGGGGGACCTGGCCCGATGCCACGGTGGGGTGCACCTGCAGCCCGAACAGGTCCTGGGCCCGCACGGCCACCGCGGGCGGGTCGGCCCCGTAGTCCACGGTCGCCCGCCGGCCGCCGGCGAGCGGGACCGCCACCGGCGCCACCCGGTCGAGATCGGCCACGAGCCGATGACCCAACCGCTCCCGCAGGACCGCCGCCAGGTCGACGCGTGCCAGATCGGCCCGCCCCGACGCCCCGGCCAGGCGGGGTACGAGCCACTCCTCGGCCGACGCCAGCAGCGCGGGATCGGACACGTCGGGCCATCCCTCACCCAGGTGGCGGCGCGCGAAGCCGGCCCGTTGCTGGAGCGACCGCGCCCTCGCCGACCACGACAGCGCGTCCAGGCCGGTCGCGCGGACGTGGTCGACCAGCGCGGTGGCCGCCTCGGGGCCCGGCGCCGGCCGACTCGAGGTGGACGAGAGCACCAGGGCATCGAGCCGCCGCTCGGAGCGTTGCTCCAGGTCGTCACGCGCCTCGTTCCACACCACCGCCCGGACCTCGACGACATCGTGGCCCGCCACCCGGTCGAGCACCTCCTCGTCCACCGCCGCGGCCAGCCGTACGCCGTCGTCGTCGCGGCCCGACGGCCCGCCACCCAGTTCCGCGACCACCAGGAACCCGGCACCCGTCAACGGGTCGTTCGGCGCCAACGCGACACCGCGACCGCCGCGCAACCGGAACCGGCCGCCACCGCGAGCCTGGGCGAGACGGTCGGGGTAGGCCAGTGCCAGCACCGCGCCGCACTCGTTGGGGTCGCCCGCGGCCAGCGCCGAGCCGACCCGGTCGGCGAGCTGGCGGGCCCGTCGACGCACCGTGGCCAGCGCGGCCCGATCGGCCCGCGGGTGCGCGGCCGAAGGGTCGACGATCAGTCGCACCCGCTCCCCCACGTCGGCGGACAGCTCGCCGGGACGACCCCGCAGCACGTCGCGCTCCTCGAGCAGCGCCGCGAGCGCGCAGGCCACCCCGCCGGAGCCTGCCCGCCGACTCTCCAGGACCATGTGGGCCAGGCGGGGGTGGACCGGCAGGTCCACCATGGCCCGCCCGACCGAGGTGGGGCGCCCGCGCCCGTCGAGCGCCCCGAGGCGACGCAGCAGCAGCGCGGCCTCGGCCAGGCGGTCGGGCGGGGGCGGGTCGAGGAAGTCGAGCGACTCGGCCGTCGCTCCCCACACCGCCAACTCGAGCGCGAGCCCGACGAGATCGTCCTCCCGGATCTCCGGCACCGCGAAGGGCGGCCGCGCCGAGTGCTCGGCCTCCGACCACAGCCGGTAGGCGATCCCCGGCGCGGTGCGGCCGGCGCGACCCGACCGCTGGACGGCCGAGGCCTTCGACGCCGCGCCGGTGGCCAGCCGGGTGAGCCCGCTGCGGCGGTCGAATCGGGGCCGGCGTCGTTCACCGGCGTCGACCACGACGCGCACTCCCTCGACGGTGAGCGACGTCTCGGCGATGTCGGTGGCCAGGACGACCCGTCGCCGGCCGGGGGGCGACGGCGCAAGGGCCAGGTCCTGCTCCGCGACGGTGAGGGCGCCGTACAGGGGTCGGACGTCGACGCGGGCGGCGCCGACGCGGCCGGTGTTCACGCGCCCGGCCAGGCCGTCGGCCACCCAGCGGATCTCACGCGCCCCCGGGAGGAACACCAGCAGGTCGCCGTCGTCGGTGTCGAGGGACGACAGCACCGCGGCCACGACCGCGTCGGCGAGACGCTCCCGACGATCCCGCGGCCGCCATCGCAGCTCGACGGGGAAGGCCCGACCAGTGCTGGTGATGACGGGCGCCGGCGACCCGGGGCCCCCCATCAGGCCGGCCAACCGGGACCCGTCGAGCGTGGCCGACATGGCCAGCAGCCGCAGGTCGGGTCGCAGTCCCCGGCGGACGTCCAGCGCGAACGCGAGGGCCAGGTCCGATGCGAGGTTGCGCTCGTGCACCTCGTCGAAGATCACCAGGCTGGTGCCCGGGAGGGCAGGGTCGTGCTGGAGGCGCCGGGTCAGGATGCCCTCGGTCACCACCTCGATCCGCCCGTCGGGACCGGTCCGCCGTTCGTCCCGGGTTCGGTAGCCGACGGTCCGGCCGACGTCCTCGCCCAACGATCGGGCCATGCGCCGGGCGGTGGCCCGGGTGGCCAGCCGGCGTGGCTCGAGCATCACGATGCGACCCTCGAGCCACGGCTCGTCCAGCAGTCGCAGCGGCACCACGGTCGACTTGCCGGCACCCGGCGCCGCCTGCAGCACCGCCACACCCGGGTCGGCGAGCGCCGCCCGCAGCGCGGGGAGGCACGCTTCCACGGGCAGGCCGGTGGGCCCGGGAACCAGCGACATGACCGCAGTGTCGCCCGGTGGCGCGCGGATCAGTCGGGCGTCGGGGGCCGGCGGCGAGGGACCGTGCACGAGCGCTGCTCACCCGGTGCCAGCGACACCACCTCGCCGCCGATCCCGACGGTGATGTCGCCCACGTTGGGGTGGGCCGACACCGTGCAGCGGTCGTCGACGATCTCGACGGTCACCGAGCGGCTCCGGTAGCCGACGTTGAAGCAGAGCCGGCTGATCTCGGGAGGCAGGGCGGGCTCGATCCACAGCACGCCGTCTCGGGTGGCGACGCCCCCGAACCCGCGCTGCACCAGGTCGATGGTGCCGGCCATCGCCCCCAGGTGAATGCCCTCGCGCGTGGTGCCGCGGTCGGCCTCGTCGTGGTCGCTGTGCAGCGCCGCTTCGAACAACGGCCACGCGGGCTCGCGACCGGATCGCACCATCAGCCACGAGTGCACCACCGCGCTCAGGCTCGAGCCGTGCGCCGTGCGGGCCAGGTAGTAGTCGACCGTCGCCGTGAGGGTGTCGTCGTCGACGGGGTACCCCAGCCGGTCGAGCAGGGCCCGCACCTCGTCGGGCGACAGCAGGTAGAGCAGCATCAGGACGTCGGCCTGCTTCGACAGGCGGTAGTTGTTGGTGCTGTCGCCCTCGGACTCGAGCACCCGGTCGAGGCGCCGGATGTCGCCGTACCGCCGCCGGTACCCCTCCCAGTCGAGCTCGGCCAGGTCGCGGTACCCCTCGAACTGGCTGATCACGCCGTCGTGGAACGGCACCCGCAACCGCCGGCTGATCTCGTCCCACTGGGCCAGCTCGCCGTCGTCGATCTGCAGCTTCTCGAACAGCTCTCGGCTGCGATGCTCGGTGAGGGCCTCGACCACGTCGAGGGCCCGCGCCAGCACCCACGCCGCCATGACGTTGGTGTAGGCGTTGTTGCGCAGGCCGGGCCGCTCCGCGCCGGGGTACGCCTCGTGGTACTCGTCGGGCCCGACCACCCCGTCGAGGTCGTAGCGCCCGTCGTCGGGGTCGAGGGTGACCGCACTGGCCCAGAAGCGAGCGATGTCGAAGATCAGCTCGGCGCCGTAGAACGAGAGGAACTCGTAGTTGCGGGTGGCGTCGTAGTACTGCCAGACGTTGTAGGCGATGGCGATGTTGACGTGGCGTTGCAGGTGGGAACCGTCGGCCAGCCAGCGCCCTGACACCGGGTTGAGGTGCCAGGTCTGGGTCTCCTCCTCACCGTTGCTGGCGCTCTGCCAGGGGAACATCGCCCCCCGGAAGCCTGCCTCGCGCGCCGCCCGGCGGGCCTCGGGCAGGCGGCGGTAGCGGTACAGCAACAGGCCCCGTGTCAGCTTCGGGAAGCGCAGGTTGAGGTACGGGAACACGAACAGTTCGTCCCAGAAGATGTGGCCCCGGTACGCCTCGCCGTGCAACCCGCGGGCGGGAACGCCCGCGTCGAGGTCGGCGGTGTTCTTGGTGACGGTCTGCAGGAGGTGGAACAGGTTGACCCGCAGCGCCACCTCGGGAGGAGGCTGCCGGTCCCCGTCGTCGATGTCCACGTCGATGTCGGCCCGCTGCCACACGTGCTCCCAGTGCACGGTGTGGCTGGCGACGAGCTCGTCGAGGTCGTCGGCGACGGCCACCGCCCGCGCCGCGTCGACCGCGGTCTCGGTGATCGCGTGGTCACGGCTCGTGAACAGCGTCACCACCTTCTCGACTCGCCGTGGGGCCCCCTCCTCGAGGTCGATGGCCAGTTCGTGGGCGATGTAGCCCGGCTGACGCACGAGCCGGCGGGCGTGGCGGGTCGCGGCAAGGGCTCCGTCCGAGAAGCGTCCGTCGAACACCCGTGTCCGGGCCGCCAGCGCCACCCGGACCTTCGACTGGGTGGTCTCGACCTGCAACAGGAGGGTCTCGTGATCGACCTCGTCCTCGAGCAGTGCCTCCAGGTGCTCGGACGACAACGACCGGTACCGGTCGACGTTCTCGTTGCGCACCCGGCCGTCGATGGCCGACCGCACCAGCAGCGACCCCGACCAGTTCTCGGCGGTGAAGGTCGTTCCGAGGGCCGCGACGTGCGGCGCGCCGAGGTGCACGAGACGACGCTGGTCCACCCGGGTGACCCGGCCGGCGCCGTCGCGGAAGCGCAGGTGACGCTCGAGCACCGCCCGGCGGAGGTCCAGCGCGACCACGTGGTCCAGCAGTTCGGCGGAGGCGGCGTCGAACCAGTCGCCATCGGCCACCCGGAACTGCAGCAGGAGCCAGTTGGGCAGGTTGACCAGGCTCTCGTTGGTGACGGTGCGGCCCTGGACGTCGTCGGTGAGGCGGTTGTAGCAGCCGGCCACGTAGGTGCCCGGGTAGTTCACCGCGTCGGCCACCGACTCGGGGGCCGCGCCCCGCACCGACCAGTACCCGTTGGCCAGCGTGGTCAGGGCCTCGCGGTGGCCGACCTCGGCCAGGTCGAAGCCCTCGTAGCGCAGGCACCAGGGCCCGGAGGACGAGGTCGCGCCCGACGTCACCCCGACCGTCGCGTCCTCCTCACTGCTCACGCCACGCCCTCGCCGCTCACGCCACGACCTCACCGCTCACGCCACGACCTCACCGCTCACGCCACGACCTCGCCGCTCACCACGACCTCACTGCTCACGCCACCACCTCGTCGAGATCCAGCACCACCACGTCGGCGCCGGCATCGCGCAGCGCCTGCCCCTGACCCACCCGGTCGACGCCCACGACCAGGCCGAACCCTCCACGCCGGCCCGCAGCCACGCCGGCCACGGCGTCCTCCACGACCACCGCGTGTGCCGGCTCGACACCGAGGCGCCCTGCCGCGGCCAGGAACAGCGCCGGGTCGGGCTTGCCGGCCAGGCCCAGCCGGTCGCTGTCGACGCCGTCGACGACGACCGCGAACCGGTCGAGCACACCCGCGGCCCGCAGCACCTGCCGAGCGTTGCGGCTGGCCGACACGGCTGCGGTGGGGTGACCCGTGGCGTCGAGGCGGTCGAGCAGGCCCACGGTGTCGGCGAACCGCCGCACGCCGTCGGCCGCGAGGCGCTCGTGGAAGTAGCGGTCCTTGGCGTTGCCCAGCCCGCACACGGTGGCCTCGCCCGCCTCGTCGTCGGGTCGCCCGTCCCCGAGGGTGATCCCGCGCGCCACCAGGACGCTGCGCACACCGTCGTAGCGGGGCTTGCCGTCGACCAGCGCCAGGTACTCGCCCACAGGGTCGAAGGGTGCGTACTCGTGGCCGTCGCTCTCGGACCGGCGGGCGAGGTACTCGTCGAACAGCTGCTTCCAGGCCGCGGCGTGCACCACGGCGGTGTCGGTGATCACGCCGTCGGTGTCGAAGATCACCGCCTCGAACCCGGCCACGGACACCATCGGGTCAGTCTCACCCATCGAGCAGGGGCACGAGGGCATCCGGCCGCCCGTCGGCGAGCCCGTGGCGGCGGCGGCGCCACCGTCGGCGCCGGGCCGCCTTCGACAGGGTGTCCGCCAGCAGCACCGCCGGCGCGGAGAGCGCGACCACCACCCACCCCGCCGCCGGTGGCGGTGCCTGACCGAGCAGGCCGGCGAGCGGCGCGAAGCCGATGAAGGCGGTGGCCAGCAGCACCTCGAACCCCACGGCCCACAGGAGGAGCCGGTTGCTGCCCCACCCCAGGCGGCCGGGCCACCTGGTGGTGCTCCGGCACGCGAACGCGTTTGCCATCTGACCCACGACCACCGAGGTGAAGGCCGCTCCCGACGCCATGTCGAGCACGTGGCCCTCCGGGAAGGGCTGCCCGGGCGACCACCCGCAGACGACGAAGACCGTGAGGAAGGCGACCATCGACATCAGCGCCTCCGTGGGGCCCAACACGCCGAAGGCGCGGACGGCCACGGTCGAGTTGATGAGCCGACCCTCCGAAGGGGGCCGGTCGAGCACACCGGGGGTCGGCGGCTCACCCCCGAGGGCCACGGCGGGGAGGGTGTCGGTGCCCACGTCGAGGGCCAGGACCTGCAGCACCCCGATGGCCAAGGGGAAGCGCCCGCCCGACAGCGCCCAGACCACGAACGGGGTGAGCTCGGCGACGTTGTCGGTCAGGTGGTAGGTGAGGAAGCGGCGCATGTTGGCGAACGTCGCCCGTCCCTGCTCGACCGCGGCGACGATGGTGGCGAAGTCGTCGTCGAGCAGCACCAGGTCGGCCGCGTCGCGGGCGACGTCGGTGCCCGACCGCCCCATGGCCACCCCGATGTCGGCCTCCTGCAGCGCCGGACCGTCGTTCACACCGTCGCCGGTCATCGCCACCACGTGGCCGCGTGCCCGAAGGGCGCGCGCGATCCGCAGCTTGTCCTCCGGCGACACCCGGCTGATCACGATGCCGTCGTGGTCGATGAGGGCGCCGAGCACGGCCTCGTCGTGCGGGAGGTCGGCGCCGGTGATGACGGGATCGTGGGGCCGGCGCAGGCCGACCTCGTCGGCGATGGCCTGCGCGGTGGCCGGATGGTCGCCGGTGACCATGGCCACGGAGAGGCCGGCCCGGCGACAGGCGGCGAGAGCATGGGCGGCGCCCGCCCGTGGGGGATCCTCGAGGGCGGTCAGGGCGAGCAATTCGAGGCCGCGCTCGGCGGCGTCGGCGTCGGCGGGGCCGTCGTCCACCCGCCGGGCCACCGCGATCACCCGCAGGCCCCTCGACGACAGCTCGTCGAGGGCCGCCGCGGCGCCATCGGACGCCAGGCAGCGGGGCAGCACGGCATCGGGCGCGCCCTTCACCAGCACCCATCCGTCGCGGACCACCGACATGCGTCGCCGACGGGGGTCGAACGGGAAGATCCGGTCGGCCACCACCTCCCGCAGGGCGTCGGTGTCGATGCCCAGACGCCGAGCGAGCACGTCGAGGGCCACCTCCATGGGATCCCCCTGGGTGGTCCATGCGCCGTCGCGCTGCACCGCGTACCCGGTCGAGCAGGCGACGACCGCCCTCGCCGCCTCGGTGGCCGCGGCCCGGCTCGCCGGCCCGGCGTCGCGCACCACGCCCACGGGCTCGTAGCCCTCGCCGTCGATGGCGACGATGCCCGCCGGGGTCCAGACCGCCACGACCTGCATCTCGTTGCGGGTCAGCGTGCCGGTCTTGTCGGAGCAGATGAAGGTGGTCGACCCGAGGGTCTCCACCGACTCGAGACGGCGCACGAGGGCGTGACGGGCGGCCATGCGCTGCGCACCCACCGCCAGCGACAGCGTCACCGTGGGCAGCAGGCCGCACGGCACCACCGCGACGGTGACCCCGATGGCGAACAGGAAGCCGTCGCTGGCCGGCTGGCCCAGCAGCAGCGACAGGACGAAGAACACCGAGCCCAGCGACACGGCGATGGTGGCCAGCGTCCGCACGACCCGTTGGATCTCCCGGTGCAACGGGGTCGTCGGCCGGGCCGCCTCGGTGGTGAGGCGGGCGATCGACGCCAGCCGGGTGTCGGCACCGATCGCCGTCACCGTGGCGAACCCGGTGCCCTCCACCAGGAACGTGCCCGCGAAGAGCGGCTCGCCGTCGACCGCCGCGGTGGGCACGCTCTCGCCGGTGAGCGTGGAGGTGTTCACGAGGACCCCGTGGGCGCCGTGGAGCGTCAGGTCCGCCGAGACGCGGTCCCCGGGCTCGAGCAGCAGCGTGTCGCCCACGACCAGCTCGCGAGCATCCACGTCGACGTACCGCCCGTCGCGGATCACGGTGGCCCTGCGGGGCAACAGGTCGCGGAGGCTCGCCGCCGCCTTCTCGGCCCGGTACTCCTGGCCATAGGCGAACACCCCGTTCAAGAGGACGACCGCGAAGATCGCGAACCCCAGGGGCGCCAGGCCGCCGATGAGCGCGAGCCCGCCCGCCACCCACAACATGACCGCGAAGAGGTTGACGAACTCCGCCAGGAGCTTGCGCCACGCCGGCGTGGTGCGGGGCGGCGGCAGCGCGTTCGGCCCACCGGCGGCCTGTCGGCGGGCCGCCTCGTCGGCGCTGAGGCCCTCGGGCGCGCGTCGGTCGCGCTCCGGGGGGTCGACGCGAGGCACGAGCCCCATTGTCCCTCCGCCCCCGCCGGCCGGAGCCAGGGCCGTTCGACCCGTTTCGTCGACGTGGTCCGTCCGCCCCTGCCGGCCACCTCGGCGGCTCGGCGCTCGGACCCGACCCGTCCCGACCCGACCGAAGGGACCTTGTCCCCTTGCCCGTCGCGCCAGGGCGCGGTTGAGTCACGCTGGAGGGGGCGGCCGACCGGGCCACTCCAGAGGAGAGACGTCGTGGCAACGATCCTGGCGGCGGTGGACGGCACATCGCTCGGCGACGACGCGATGCGGTGGGCGGTGGGCATGCTCGGCCTCGAGCACCGGTGGGAGGTGATCACCGTGGTGTCGCCCCACGCCCGCGCCCACGACCCCCTCACCCGGCTCGACCCACCCGTCGTCGACGACGCCGCGCTGTCCGCCGAGCGCCGGGCGGCCGAGCAGCACGCCCTCGACCTCGCGGGGGAGATGGCCATCACCGGGGAGGTGCGCATCGAGGCCGGCGAGCCGGGCCCCACCATCTGCCGGCTCGCCGCCGCGCTCCCCGCCGACCTGGTGGTGGTGGGCAGCCACGGCCGTTCCGCGCTGCAGCGGGCCGTGCTGGGCTCGGTGAGCGGCCACGTGGTCAACCACGCCCAGTGCCCGGTGCTGGTGCACCGCGGGCCATGACCCGCGCCGATGCCCCCTCGGGGGCCACCCCCCGGCGACGAGCCGTGCCCGAGCGGACGCGCTGGTCGCTGTCGCTCGGCCACGTGGGTGGGATCGACGTGCGGGTGCACGTCACCTTCGCGATCCTCCTGGCACTGGTCCTCGCCACCTCGAGCCAGGTCGAGGGCGGTGCACCGGCAGCGATGCTGTGGCTCGTCCTCGTCTTCACGTGCGTGCTCGTGCACGAACTGGCGCACTGCGCGGTGGCCCGCCGGCGGGGTGTGGCCGTCGACGAGATCCTGCTGCTCCCGATCGGCGGGGTGAGCCGTATGGAGCGCCTCCCCGACACGCCGGCCGACGAGTTCGCCATCGCCGTGGTGGGGCCGCTCACCAGCCTGGGGTTGGCGGTGCTGGCCGCGGCGATCAGTGTCACCCGGGGTGATCCGCTGCTCCCCGCCACCCTCGTGGTGGGCCCCCTCCCCACCCGCCTGTTCTGGTTCAACCTGCTGCTCGGCGGCTTCAACCTCCTGCCGGCGTTCCCCCTCGACGGTGGTCGGGTGTTCCGATCGCTGCTGGAGACCCGGCTCGACCTCGAACAGGCCACCCACCGGGCGGCGCGGCTCGGTCGCATCGTGGCCGCGGTGCTGGCCGTCGTCGGGGTGCTGTTCAACCTCTGGCTGATCCTGATCGCCGCGTTCATCTACCTCGGGGCCTCGGCGGAGGAGGCCGTGACGGTGCTGCACCAGCGCCTGGCGGGCCGCACGGTGGGCGACCTGATGCGCCCCGGGCCGGTGGTGCTGCCGGCCGAGGTCGCGGTCGGCGACGTGCTGCCCCTGCTCCGGCGGACCGCGCAGCGGATCTACCCCGTCGCCCACCACGGCGCCTACATGGGGATGATCACGGCGATCGGGCTGCGGTCCAGCCCGGGCCCGGCGCGCATAGGCGACGTGCTCGGCCCGTCACCACCCGCGGTGTCGGCTGACGACGCGGTGGACGACGAGGTGCTCGACCTGCTGCAGCACGCGCCGCAGCACACCCTCACCGTGGTTCGGGGCACCCAGGTGGTGGGCCTGCTGCACCTCGAGGACATCCAGCACCTGCTGGCCGAGCCCCCTTCCCCGCAGCCACTGCCCCCGCCCCCTCCCCCACCCGCCCCGCGCCCCAGGAGGCACTTCCATGGCCGCTGAGCCGATCCCCCACGTCGTGTCGCTCGCCGACCTCGACCGCACCTCGGTGCCGCTGGCCGGCGGCAAGGGCGCCAACCTCGGCGAGCTGGTGGCCGCCGGTTTCCCGGTCCCCCCCGGTTTCGTGGTCACCGCCGCCGCGTACCTGGACGCGATGGACGCCGGCGGGGTGCGGGGCGAGCTGGCCGACCTGGTCGGCACCGCCGCCGGGCTCGACCCCGACGCACTCGACGCGCTGGCCGAGCGCTGCCGCACCCTGGTGCGCACCGCCGGGCTCCCCGACGCGCTGCGGCCTGCCGTGCTCGACGCCTACGCCGGGCTCGGCGACGACGTGGCGGTCGCGGTGCGCTCGTCGGCCACCGCCGAGGACACCGCCGGCACCTCGTTCGCGGGCATGAACGAGACGTTCACCAACGTCAGCGGCGCCGACGCCCTCGTCGAGGCCATCGTCGACTGCTGGGCCTCGGCGTTCAGCCCGCGGGTGCTGGCCTACCGGGCCGGCCAGCGCCTCGACGACGAGCCCCAGATCGCGGTGGTGGTGCAGGAGATGGCCGAGGCCGTGGCCTCGGGCGTGATGTTCACCGCCAACCCGGCCGACGGCGACCGCTCCACCCTGGTGATCGAGGGCGCCCCGGGGCAGGGCGAGGTGGTGGTGGGCGGCCAGGTCGAGCCCGACTGCTACTTCGTGGCCAAGGACACGCTGCACGTCCGCCACGCCCACACCGGCATCAAGACCCACAAGATCGTGCGCGGGCCCGACGGGCGTGACCAGACCGTCACCCTGTCCGGTGACGAGCGGACACGGCGGGTGCTCACCGACGAGCAGGTGGTGGCCATCGCTCGGTTGGGGCGGGCCGTCGAGGAGCACTACGGCTCACCCCAGGACACCGAATGGGTGGTGACACCGTCGGGCGACATCCGCCTGGTGCAGTCGCGGCCCATCACCACGCTGTCCGACGATGCCGGCGGCGGCGGCGACGGGGACGCCGCGGGCGCCCAGGGGTCGGGCGTGATCGTCCGAGGGCTGGCCGCCGCGCCCGGCATCGCCGCGGGACGGGCCCGCGTGCTGTCGTCGGTGAAGGACGGTCACCTGCTGCAGGACGGCGAGATCCTGGTCGCGCCGATGACCAACCCCGACTGGGTGCCCACCATGCGCCGGGCCGCGGGCCTGGTGACCGACGGCGGGGGCATGACCTGCCACGCCGCGATCGTGAGCCGCGAGCTGCGGGTGCCCGCGATCGTCGGTGCCCGCAACGCCACCACCGTGCTGCGCGACGGCGAGCTGATCACCGTCGACGGGGCCAAGGGCGAGGTGCGCGCCGGCGACGCCACCGCGGCGCTGGCCCAGACCGCGGTGGGCACCCAGCCCGCGGCCGCGGCGACGGTCGCCGCCGCACCCGGCGCCCCCCGGCCCGACGAGCCCCTGGCCACCCGCCTGTACGTCAACCTGGCCATGGCCGACCGGGCCGAGGAGGCCGCCGCGATGGCGGTGGACGGAGTGGGGCTGCTGCGGGCGGAGTTCATGATCACCGACGCCCTCGGCGGCATGCACCCGAAGAAGCTGCTGGCCGACGGTCGCCGCCAGGACTTCGTGGATGCCATGGCCACGTCGCTGGCCCGGGTGACCCGGGCCTTCGCCCCCCGGCCGGTGGTGTACCGGGCCATGGACTTCCGCACGAACGAATTCCGCGGCCTCGAGGGCGGCGCCGAGTTCGAGCCCGAGGAGAACAACCCGATGATCGGGTACCGGGGCTGCTACCGCTACGTGCGCGAGCCCGACGTGTTCGCCATGGAGCTGGACGTGCTGGCCCGGGTGCGCGAGGAGACGCCCAACCTCCACCTGATGCTGCCGTTCGTGCGCACCCTCTGGGAGCTCGAGGCCTGCCTCGAGCTGATCGACGCCAGCCCGCTCGGCCGCCAGCGGGGCCTGCTCCGCTGGGTCATGGCCGAGGTGCCGTCGGTGGTGTACCGCATCGCCGACTACGCCGCCGCGGGCATCGACGGCGTGTCGATCGGCTCGAACGACCTCACCCAACTGGTCCTCGGCGTCGACCGCGACTCGGAGATCTGCGCCGAGCTGTTCGACGCGGCCGACGCCGCGGTGCTGGCCGCCATCGAGGCCATCATCACCGCCGCCCGCGACAACGGCCTGACCAGCTCGCTGTGCGGGCAGGCCCCGTCCAACAACCCCGCCTTCGCCGAGCACCTGGTGCGCTTCGGCATCACCTCGGTGTCGGTCACCCCCGACGCGGCCGCCGCCACCCGCCGGGTGCTGGCCTCGAGCGAGCGCCGCCTCCTCCTGGAGGCCGCCCGCCACTGAGGGGGGTCGGTTGGCGGACGGGTGGGCGGGGACCGGTGGACCCCGTGGAGGGCCCAGCCGGTGGACCGCCCGTGGTCAGGCCGGGGCGCCGGCCTCGTCGGGGTCGTCGACCCGCCGGGTGGCGATGACGATCTTGGCCTCGTCGGCCCAGCCGCTCTCGTTGCGCATCGCCACCGTGGTGAGGCGGAACTCGGCCCGGCGGTAGGTGACCTGGGCGTCGATGCGGTCGTCGTCCTCGGCCAGCACGTCGTAGCGCAACATGGTGCCGAACCGGGCCGTGGACAGGCCGGGCAGGCCGTGGACCGACTCCCCCACCAGGCCCATGGCCGCGTCGCCCAAGAGCTCGCGGAGGCCCGGTGAGCACGACAGCACCCGGTCGTCGGGGCCGACGGTGATCTCGTGCACCACCCCGTCCTCGGCGAAGGCCAGCAGCTCGGCCTTCGCGGCCCGGTCGTCGTACGGTCCGGACCCGGCCCGGTAGAACGACATGACGTTGAAGGCCGACCCGCCGAATTCGGAGTCGGGGCCCTCCTCGCCCGAGCCGCTCTCGGCCCAGTGACGGATCCTCGCCAACTCGGTGTCCCAGATGGCCGCGTTCAGCTCGAGCTGCGGGCGGACCCACGCGTCCTGGGCCTCGAGCGACGCCCGCACGCCCTGCATCTCCTCGGTGGAGAGGCGGGCGATGCTGCAGTGCCCGGGCTGGCGCACCACCGACACGTTCACGGGGATCGACCGCTCCTCCGCCCAGAGCAGCAGGTCGCCGAACTCGTGGTAGTTCTGCACCATCAGGCAGTGGTTCATCGCCACCGAGGTGCCGCGGTCTCGCGCGTACGCGCAGAAGCGGTCGAGGTTGACCAGCACCTCGTCGAAGTCGGCGTCGATCCGGATGGCCTCGTAGGTGGCCTTGGTGATGCCGTCGACCGAGAAGCAGAACCCCAGAGGTACCCGCTCGAGCACGTCCTGCACCCGCTTGTTCCACTGGGTGGCGTTGGTGACCACGGTGGTGGGCAGCCCGGGCGCCACCTCGGCCATCAGGTCCCACACCCGGTAGTTCTCCGAAGCGAGGAAGGGCTCCCCGCCGGCGAACTGCACCCGGTCGAGGTGAGGCAGGAACTCGGCCAGGTCGGCGAAGAACTGGTCGTCGTAGACCTTCGGCAGAGGCGCTCGGCCCTCGCGATGGGTGCGGATGGACGACGACAGGTCGCCGTTGCACTGGATGCACTGGAGGTTGCAGGCGTTGCTGAGGTTGAACTCCATCACCCGGGGCCAACGCCGCGAGCCCGGGTCGGCGGTGAGGTGGCCGGCCCACGGGTCGAAGCGCTCCGGCGCCGAGCCGGGCCGACCCTCGAGCCGCACCTGGTTCTCACAGCCACGACACCCGAGCGAGTAGTCGTCGGCGGCGAGCGCCGAGCGCAGCGCCTCGGCGGCGGCGCCGTCCCATATGTCACGTAGCCGCTGGGTGCCGACGTTGCCGAGCGAGTGGTTGAAGTTGTGGCAGCACGCCCGCACGTCGCCGCTCGGCTGGAAGAAGAGCTGGACCGACGGCGCGTAGCACGCCGAGTAGGGCGGCGACGAGGTCCCTGGAGCGGCGACGGTGCCGGCGACCGGCCGCGTTCCCGCGGGCCCCGACCGGCCGGGACGACCCGACCGCAGCCGGACGCGGATGTCTCGAACACGCGTCATGTAGGGGCCTCCACCGCGGTCACGATACGCAGGCCATCGCCAACCGTCGACCGTCCGGTCAGGGGTGACGGCGCAGCACGATGCCGCTCTGCAGCGAGCGCGCCTCGTTCTCGACGGCCACGACCTCGAAGAACTGACCCCAGCGCCGCACCAGCGAGTCGCGGTCGTGCAGCACCATCGCCCCCGTGTTGGCCCGCCCGAGCGACACCATCCAGGCGTCGACCCCGAGGCGGTCCACCAGGGGGCGGCCGGCCTCGAGCCGGTGGCCGATCCAGTGGTCGTCGTCCAGGGCCCTGATCTGGTCGACCCAGTGCTGGTCCTGGAAGGTGATGAACAACCACCCGCCGGGACGGGTGACCCGCCGCAATTCGAGCACCCAGGCGTCCACCAGCTCGGCGATGTGGGTGAAGACCGATCCGGCGTAGACCAGCCCGAACGACCGGTCGTCGAACGGCAGGTGGGGCTCGGACGAGCAGGGTGCGAACCGGAACGGTGGGGACAGGTTCTCGCTCAGCCAGTTGACGCCGGCCTCGTCGACGTCGACGCCCCACACCTCGTGGTGGGCGGCGTGCTCCTCGAGATGGCGCAGGAGACGTCCCGAGCCCACCCCGATCTCGAGCACGGGGCCCCACGCCTCGCGGGGGGCGCCGTTGGCGGCCAGGATGTCGGTCATCCGCCCGAGGTGCTCGAGGCCCGTGGCGAGGTACTCGGCATCGTCGGGCACGTCGATCTGCCACATCTCGCGGGGCGGCACCGGGAGCCCGGCGCCGGGCTCGCGGCGCCCCATCGGCACCGCGATGTCGTCGGCCTCGGGCTCGATCGGGACGTTGCGGGCGGTGTACATCGGCGCCCGCGCCACCCGCTGGTCGACGAGGGGCAGCACCTGGCCGGCGAGGGCGTCGTGCAGCCGGCTGTCGACGTGCGCTCCCACCGTCTCGTCGGCGTTCTCCGCCCAGATCTGCTGGGCGACGCTCGCGATCAGCGGCCGTGCGGTGCGCTTGATGTACCGCTTCAGTGGCGTGAGCACCGCAGGAGGCTAGCGCACGGCCTGTGGGCCCCCTGGGGCCTGGCGCCAGGGCCGGGGCCCCGGTCAGGGATGCGAGCCGGCGAGTTGGTCGAGGGCGACCGGGCAGGCACCGAGCAGATAGCCATCGGCGATGAACGACCGGAACGGGACCCGCTCACCCCCGAAGTCGATCCAGTAGGAGGCCCGCTGCACACCGTCGTCGCCCACCCCGATCTCGAAGTCGCGGAAGCGCCCGAGGCGGTCGACCATGTCGGCCATGAGCACCTCGTTCGACCAGCCGATCCAACGCGACGGGTCGAGCGGGGCCGCCCAGCCCGGTGCGTCGACCTGCTCGACCAGGCCGTCGACGATCCGGATGACGATCGGGTCCTGGTCGGCCCACGCCCGCAGCTCGGTCTTGAGCGACTCGACCACGTCGTCGGACGCGGGCGCCTTGGCGCGTGGCCCGATGCTGACCGGGAGCTCGCCCGCCTGCAGGAGGTCGAGCTGGCGGCGCAGGAGCGCCAACTTGGTGTCCCACACGGGGCGATTGCGTCGGAGCTGGTCCCGGATCTCGGCATCCTGGGCGTCGAGGGTGGCCACGGCGTGACGGAGCTCGTCCTCGGCCATGTTGAGGATGTTGAACCGGGCCGGGAAGGTGACGGGGATCACGTCGACCTGGAGGTCGAGGGCATCGGCCCGCAGCAACAGGTCGCCGAACTCGTGCCAGTTCTGGGGCATCAGGCAGAAGTTGATGGTGACGGTGCCGCCGTACGTGCGGGTCATCTCGACGAAACGGTCGACGTTGGCCCACGACTCGTGGTAGTCGGCGCCGACCCGGATGGCCTCGAAGGTCTCGGCCGTGGCGCCGTCGATCGACACGGTGACGTCCATCTCCAGCGCTCGGAGGTAGTGCTCGACGCGCTCGTCCCAGATCGTGGTGTTGGTGACCACCTGCACCTTGGGCTTCCAACCGTTGTCGATGAGCAGGTCGAAGATGCGCCGCGTCTCCCGGGCCAGGAAGGGCTCGCCGCCGGCGAACGTGGCCACCTCGAGGTGGGGGAGGAACTCGAGGAGCTCGTCGAAGAACGCGTCGTCGTAGCGGGACGCCAGCGGCGGACGGTGCTCGCGCTGCGACCGGATGGCCGACGAGCGGTCGCCGTTGCACTGCACGCACTGCAGGTTGCAGGTGTTCGAGACCGCGAACTCCATGCGCCGGGGCCAGGCGTGGGGGCCGGGCTTGTCGGCGAAGTGGTCCCACATCGCCTCGATGCTCCCCGCCCGGTTGCCGATGGCCCGCTCCACGCCGCACTCGTCGCAGCCCAGGGAGTAGTCGAGCGCGTCGAGGGCATCGGCGATGCGCTTGCGCTCGTCACCGTCCCAGATCTCGCGCAGCGACTCGGTGCCGATCACGCCCAGTGCGTGCTGGTCGTTGGCACAGCACACGAGCACCCGCCCGTCGGGCGTGAACCGCAGCATCACGTGCGGGGCCTGGCAGGTGGGGTCGCCATCCGGGGTGAGGGGCGCCGACGACGCCGGTTGCGCCTCGGTCTCGTCTTCGGCGACCGACGCCTCGCCCGCCCCGCCGCGCTTGCGCCTCTTGAACATCGGTGATCTCCTCGGCCTCGACTGCGCACGCCGTCCCGGCGATGGTAGACGCCGCCACACCCCGCGACCACCGGTCACGGCCCGCGAAGCGACCGGGCCAGGCGGGACCTTCGCCCCTGGCCACCGGGCCCGGTGTGGCTGATGATGGTATGAGCGGGTCGGCCACGGCCCCGGACGGGCGAGGGCCCAGGAGGCGACGGCGATGGCAACGGACGAGACGACAGCCAAGAAGGCCACCAAGAAGAAGGCGGCCGCGGCGAAGAAGACCGCCAAGAAGGCGCCGGCCAAGAAGACGGCCGCCAAGAAGGCCCCGGCCAAGAAGGCGCCGGCCAAGAAGACGGCCGCCAAGAAGGCCCCGGCCAAGAAGGCGCCGGCCAAGAAGGCGACCAAGGCCACCACCAAGAAGGCCACCCCCGCGAAGGCGACGGCCGCGCTGTCGCTCGACCGCGACGCCACCCGCGAGGCCATGACCGAGTGGCTCGACGACCTCGGCGAGCGCCTGCGCGGGTTCGGCACCCAACTCGAGGAGCAGACCGCCGAGGTGCGCGAGCGGCTCGGCCCCTTCGTCGACCAGGCCCGCGTGGACTTCGAGGCGCTCAGCGCCGCCGTCCAGCGCCTGGGCGAGGCCGCCGGCAAGCTGTGGCAGGAGGCCGCGGGTGACGCCCGCCGGGCCGGCGACCGGCTCGAGGCCGAGTTGCGCACCATCGGCGCCGACCTGCGGACCGAGGCCGCCACGAGCGGGAGCGCCTACCGCGCCGCCCTGGCCGACCTCGTCGACGCGTCGCGCGACCAGGTCCGCCGGCTGCGCGACCAGGCCGGCAGCATCGGCGGCGACGCCCGCGCCCAGGTCGACAGCGCCATCGGGCGCGCCGAGGGCGCACTCGACACCGCCCGCGACTCCCTGGAGCAGATGCGGGCCCAGGTGTCGGCCAGCCGTGACGGGGTGCGCGACGACGCCCGCCAACTGGTGGACGACCTGCGCGACGCCACCCGTGAGACGGCGACCCGGGTGCGCGCCCTCGCCGACCGCTCCGCCACCTGACGCCACCGACCGCTCCGCCACGTGGCGGCGTGACCCGTCGTGAACGGTCGCGACGTGGCGCAGTGGAGCGCGACGTGGCGCAGTGGAGCGCGACGTGGCGCAGTGGAGCGCGACGTGGCGGAGCGGAGCCGTGAGCTGGGCGAACCCGATGCCGCAGGCGCTCCGACAGAGGAGGAGCTAGGCCAGCAGGGCGACCAGCGACTTCGTGGCGGTGTAGACCGCGACGGCCACCAGCAGGGCTGCGAACCAGCGCAACATGGTCGTGGCCGGCAGCCGGTCGGCCAGGCGGGTGCCCGTCAGCACCCCGGCCAGCGCCGACACCGCGAACGGGACGGTCACGGCCCAGTCGACGCCCCCGTGGCCCAGGCGGGCGGTCAGGGCCGTCGCGCAGTTGATGGCGATGATCAGCAATGAGGTGCCGACCGCCTCGGGCATGGTGAAGCCCAGCAGCAGGGTGAGGGCCGGAACGATCACGAACCCGCCACCCACACCGAACAGGCCCGTGAAGAAGCCCACCACGGTGCCGGCGCCGAGCACCTTCAAGATGGTGACCAGGTCGGCGTGCAGGTGGACGTCCACCGTCGTGCTGCCGCCCTCGGCCACGTCGGGCCCGGCGGCCTCCCGTTCGGCGGCCTCCCGTTCGGCGGCCTCGGCCCCCACCCTCGTGCAGGTGGGGCAGCCCGTGAGCATCCGCCAGGCAGCCACCACGATCAGACCCGAGAAGGCGAGCAGCAGCACGTCGGGGTCGAGGTGACGGTTGAGGGCCGAGCCCGCGAACGAACCCCCGATGCCGGCCAGGCCGAACATCAGGCCGTCCTTCACCCGCACCCGCCCCGCGCGATGGTGCTCGGTCATGCCCACGAGCGCGGCCAGGCCCACCACGATCAGCGAGGTGGTGGTGGCCGCCTGCGGGCTCTCCCCGGCGACGTACACCAGGACCGGTACCGCCAGGATCGAGCCGCCGCCGCCGAGGGCACCGAGCGACAGCCCGATCAGGAACCCGAGGGGAGAGGCGAGAACGCCCCTCACCGGGGCACCGGGGGGCTCGCCTGCTCACGAGCCGCGTGCGCGGTCCACGCGCCGTAGCCCCCCAGCAGGTCGGACACATCGTCGAACCCGGCCGCGCGCAACAGGCTCGCGGCCAGGATCGACCGGTACCCGCCGGCGCAGTACACGACCGTCGGCCGGGACGGGTCGAGCTCGGCGAGCCGACGGCGCAGGTCGGCCACCGGGATGTGGCGGGCACCGTCGATCATGCCGAGGCGCACCTCGCCGGGGTTGCGCACGTCGATCAGTGTGGGCCGGCCCGGTCCGGCGGCCAGGCGCCGCTCGAGGTCGATGGCGGTCATGCGCGTGCTCGTCTCGAGGGCCTCGGGCCGGGCCGTGAACGCGGCCAGCGGATCGGCCAGGGCGCCGACCACGCCGTCGAAGCCGATCCGTGCCAGCCGGACCCGGGCCTCCAATTCACCGCCCGGGTCGGTGACCAGGATGATCGGCGTGTCGTGATCCACGACGCTGCCCGCGTACTCGGCGAACCGGCCACCGGCGCCCACGTTGAGCGACCCCCGGAGGTGCCCGATCGAGAACTCGTTGGCGTCACGGGTGTCGAGGACCACGGCGCCGGCGGCCTGGCGGGTGAGCACCTCGTCCAGGGTCAAGGGCTCGGGGGGCAGGGTCTCGTCCAGCAACTCGCGCTGGCGACGGTTGAGGCCGGCGTCGAAGGCGAAGTAGCCAGGGGCGGTGGGCTGGCCCTCGGTGACCACGGCCACGAACTCGGCCTCGGTCATGGGCGCGAGCGCGTAGTTGGTCTGACGTTGCTCACCGATGGTCGACACGGTCTCGGTGGAGAGGTTCTTGCCACAGGCCGAGCCGGCCCCGTGAGCCGGGAACACGCGGGTGACGTCGGGCAGGCTGAGCAGCTTGTCGTGCAACGAGCGGTAGAGGCGCCGCCCCAGGTCGTCGGCCGAGACCCCCACCGACGACAGCAGGTCGGGCCGGCCCACGTCGCCGATGAAGAGGGTGTCGCCGGTGAGCACCCCGTAGGGCACCTCGTCGGCGGCGTGCTCGTACACCACCACGCTTATGGACTCGGGCGTGTGCCCGGGGGTCGCCCGGACCTCGAGGGTCACGTCACCGAGGCTGATGCGCTCCCCGTCACGGAGGCGGCGGATCGGGAAGTCGGCCGCCGCCACCTCACCGAAGCCGATCTCGGCACCGGTGGCCTCGGCCAGCTCGAGGTGCCCCGACAGGAAGTCGGCGTGGAAGTGGGTCTCGATGATCAGCTCGATGCGCAGCCCGGCCTCAGCAGCGTCGTCCAGGTACTCCTGGATGTCCCGCCGCGGATCCACCACCACGGCCCGGCCGGTGGTCTCGTCCCCGATCAGATACGACGCCTGCGACAGGCAGTCGAGGTAGTACTGGGTGAAGTGCATACTCCCTAGGGTATCCTGAACGCGCACGACCACACCGCCAGAGGAGACCCCGTGGAGCTACCCCCAGAGACCGTCGACGACCTCACGAAGCGCCTGCGGCGAGCCGAGGGCCAGCTTCGCGGCGTGCAGCAGATGCTCGCCGAGGGCCGCGACTGCCGCGAGGTCGCCCAGCAGCTGTCGGCGGCCACGAAGGCGCTCCACCGGGCCGGTTTCGTGCTGATCACCGCCGGCCTCACGTGGTGCCTCAGCGACCCCGAGCGGTCGGCGGCCCAGGGCTACGACATCGACGACGTGCAGAAGATGTTCCTGAGCCTGTCGTGATCGGCGGTCCGAGGTCCCGCCCAAGTCGGGACTTTCGGACCTAGCGAGTGGGAAACCGGTAGCGCACTGTTGGGGACGTGACCAGACATGTCGTGATCCTCGGGGGTGGCACGGGCGGCACCCTCGGCGCCAACCGCCTCCGCCGCGAGCTCCCCGACGACGTGAACATCACGGTCGTCGACCAGGACGATGCCCACGTCTACCAACCGGGGCTCCTGTTCGTGCCCTTCGGGCTCACCCACCCCGAGGACATCGTGCGCTCGCGTCGGCGCCAGCTGCACGCCGGCATCGACTACCGCCAGGACACCATCGACCACGTCGACGTGGAGGGCCAGCACGTGCACCTCGCCGACGGCTCGAGCCTGCACTACGACCTGCTCGTGGTGGCCACCGGCGCCGTGCTGACCCCGGGAGAGACCGAAGGCCTCGACGGTCCCGGCTGGATGGAGAAGGTCTTCACCTTCTACACACCCGAGGGGGCGGCCGCGCTCGAGTCGGCGCTGGCCGCGTTCCGCTCGGGCCGCATCGTCGTGAACGTGATCGACATGCCCATCAAGTGCCCGGTGGCCCCACTCGAATTCTGCTTCCTCGCCGACTGGTACTTCCGCGAGCGGGGCATCCGTGACGCGGTGGAGCTTGTGTACGTCACCCCGCTCGACGCGGCCTTCACCAAGCCGGTGGCCTCGCAGGCCCTCGGCAACCTCCTCGGCGAGAAGGGCATCGAGCTGGTCACCGAGTACAACACCGGCGAGGTGGACGGCGAGGCCGGCACGCTCACGTCCTACGACGGGCGCGAGGTGCCGTTCGACCTCGCCGTGGTGATCCCCCTGCACAGCGGCGCCGACTACGTGGGCCGCTCGCCCGGGCTCGGCGACGAGCTCAATTTCGTCCCCACCGACGAGCACACGCTCCAGTCCAAGGTGGCTCCCAACATCTTCGCCATCGGCGACGCCACCAACGTCCCGGCGTCCAAGGCCGGCTCGGTCACCCACTTCGAGGGGGAGGTGCTGGTCGAGAACATCAAGCGCTTCCTCGCCGGTGACGAGCTCGACGCCAGCTACGACGGCCACGCCAACTGCTTCATCGAGACCGGGTTCCACAAGGCCCTGCTGATCGACTTCAACTACGAGACCGAGCCACTGCCGGGCCACTTCCCGGCGGCGGTGGGCATGCCCCTCCTGAAGGAGTCGCGCATGAACCACCTGGGGAAGCTGATGTTCCAGTGGTTCTACTGGCACGCGCTGCTCCCCGGCCGGGACATCCCCGGCATCGGCGCCGACATGCCCACCGCCGGCAAGGCGCCCTGAGCGAGCCCGTGCCCCACGCCATCGACACCAAGGAGGATCCGACATGACCACCCGCACCCTGGCCGGCACCCCGGTCGACGTGAACGACGAGGGGTTCTTCACCGAGCCCGACGAGTGGACCCGCGACATGGCCGTCGAACTGGCCCGTGAGGCCGGCATCGACGAGCTCACCGAGGACCACTGGAAGGTCATCGACTTCATGCGGGCGGAGTACTTCGAGAAGGGCACCGGGCCGACGGTCCGCATGCTCGGCAAGACCTCCGGCGTGTCCGTGAAGGAGCTGTACCAGCTGTTCCCCAAGGGCCCGGCGAAGATGGCCGCCAAGATCGCCGGCATCCCCAAGCCCCGCGGCTGCATCTGACCTCGACCGCACCACTCACCAGACCACAGGAGGCCCACTCATGGGCGACACCATCGAGAAGGTTTCGATCATCATCTCCAAGGGATCCCTCGACGGGATCTACCCCGGGCTGATCATGGCCAACGGCGCCCGCGCCGAAGGCATCGACGCCAACCTGTTCTTCACCTTCTTCGGCCTCGACGCCATCCACCAGAAGCGCCACGACCACATCAAGATCGCCGCGGTGGGCAACCCCGGCCTCCACATGGCCACGTGGGCCGGAGCCATCCCCGGCGTGTCGAGCATGCTCACCCACTACATGGAGCACAAGATGGACGCGCTCGACATCCCGTCCATCCCGGAGTTCATCGAGATGATCGCCGACACCGGCGCCGGCCTCTACGCCTGCAAGGCCTCGGTCGACCTCTTCGGCCTCGAGGCCGAGGACCTCATCGAACAAGCCCGCGAGATCATCACCGTCGGCGAGTTCTACGAGATGGCCGCCGGCGGCGAGATCATCTTCACCTGACACTGGGCCCTCCTTCGTCGGGCCGGCTTCGCCATCCGGTTCGTCGGCGTTGCGGCTCCGCTCCCGACACTGGGCCCTCCTTCGTCGGGCCGGCTTCGCCATCCGGTTCGCCGGCGCTGCGGCTCCGCTCCGCTCCGCCACGTCACCACGCCGTCGACATCCGGCTCGCAGGCGCTTCGGCGACACCCGTCGCCGCGCCTTCGGCATCCGGTTCGGCGGCGCTGCGGTCTGGGCGCCTGTCCGGCCGACGGGTACGGTGCCCGCGCCGACATGACGTGGGGGGAACCGGGTGAATCGAAGTCGTACGACGGTGGCGCTGCTCCTGGGCGCGGTGCTCCTCGCCGCCGCCTGCTCGTCGTCGGGCGACGACTCGGCGGCACCGTCCACCACCGCGGGCGGCGGCACCACCACCACCACGTCGGTCGCCCGATTCGACCCTGACTCGGTCGGTGCCGCCACGGTCGAAGGACCCGTCACCGGGGGCGCCGGCGAGCCCGTGCTGGCCCAGGGGGCACCCGACCTCGACGCCCTCGGCTACACGGAAGAGGAGTTCTTCGTGTCGGGCACCGCGTCGTCCTACACCAGCGCCGAGCCCCTGACGACCGACGGCGCCTGGACCGTGGAGCCGGACGAGACCGCCGACTACACCACCCGGATGCTGGTGCGCCGGCCCGCCGACGAGGCCGACTTCAACGGCACGGTCTACGTGGAATGGCTCAACGTCACCGGCGGTCTCGACGCCAACCCCCTCTGGGTCCAGACCCAGGTGGAGCTCCTCCGCGACGGCGCGGCATGGATCGGCGTGTCGGCCCAGAGCGCGGGGATCTCCGGCGAGGGCGGCCTCGGCTCGGCCCTGCGCCTGCAGAACGCCGACCCGGTCCGCTACGCCCCGCTCCACCACCCCGGCGACAGCTTCTCGTACGACCTGTTCAGCCAGGTCGGCGCCGTTGTCCGGACCCAGCCCGCCACGGTGCTGGGCGGGCTGGAACCCGAGCAGGTGCTGGCCATGGGCGAGTCGCAGTCCGCGTTCCGTCTCACCACCTACGTCGACGCGCTCGCGCCGACCGTGCACGTGTACGACGGGTACCTCATCGTGAGCCGTGACGCCAGCGCCGCCGACCTGGCCCAGGCCCCACAGACCGTCGTACCGGCCCCCGAGCCCACGCTGGTGCGTGACGACCTGGACGTGCCCGTCCTGACGTTCACCACCGAGACCGACCTGGCCGGCGGTCTCGGCTACGTCGACGCCCGTCAGCCCGACACGGACCGGTTCCGGGGCTGGGAGGTGGCGGGCACCGCCCACTACGACGCCTACGGCCTGGTCGTCGGCGCCAGTGACGACGGCTCGGGCGCCACCGACGTCACCCTGTTCGACGCGATGTCCGACCCGCCCAGTGCGATCTACGGAAACATCATCTCCTGCGATCGACCCTTCAACGCGGGGCCGATGACCTACGTGCTGCGCTCGGCGGCCGCGTCGCTGGACGACTGGGCCCGCACCGGCGAACCGCCGCCCGAGATGCCCCGCCTCGAGGTGGACGGCTCCAACGCCCAGCAGGTGGACGAGGACGGCATCGCCGTCGGAGGCATCCGCACACCCCAGGTCGACGTCCCGGTGGCCACCCTGTCCGGCTCGGGCCAGCCGCCGAACGGGTTCTGCGGGCTCTTCGGCACCACCGTGCCGTTCGATGCGGCCACCCTGTCTGCCCGCTACCCCTCCCACGCCGACTTCGTCGAGCAGTGGGGCGCCGCGGTGGACGACGCGGTCGCGTCCGGCGCCGTCCTCGACGCCGACGCCGACAACCTGAAGGCGGCGGCGGCGCAGTCCCCGATCGCAACCGGTTAGCCATTGGCGGCCTCCGCGAGCACCAGCGTCGCAGACCTCGACGCGGCGGAGCGGAGCGGAGCCGCGGTGGCGGCGAACCGGATGGCGAAGCCGGCCCGACGAAGGAGGGCCCAGTGTCAGGAGCGGAGCGGAGCCGCGGTGGCGGCCCACCGGATGGCGAAGGCGCTGCGACGAAGGAGCAGCCAATGTCAGGCCGGCCCGACGAAGGAGGGCCTCCTGTAGGGTCCGGCCCCATGAAGTTCGGGATCGCCTTCGCCAACATCGTCACCTTCGCCGAGACGGATGGGCTCGTCACCCTGGCCCAGCAGGCCGAGGCCAACGGGTTCGAGTCGTTGTGGACGATCGAGCACGTCATCTACCCGGAGGGCTACGAGTCCAGCTACCCCTACGCCCCGAACGGCAAGATGCTGGCCGACGCCTCGACGTCGATGCCCGACCCGCTGATCTGGCTGGCGTTCGCGGCGGCGGCCACCACCACGCTGCGGCTGGCCACGGGCATCCTGATCCTGCCCCAGCGCAACCCGGTGGTGCTGGCCAAGGAGGTGGCCACCCTCGACGCCCTGTCGGGTGGCCGGGTGGAACTGGGCATCGGCGTCGGCTGGCTGCGCGAGGAGTTCGACGCCCTGGGCATCCCGTGGGCCCGCCGCGGCGCCCGCACCGACGAGTACATCCGGTCGATGCGGGCCCTCTGGGACGGCGATCACGCCTCGTTCTCCGGCGAGTTCGTGTCGTTCGACGACGTGAGCAGCAACCCGAAGCCGGCCCACGGTCGGGTGCCGATCCACATCGGCGGCCACAGCCGCGCCGCCGCCGAGCGGGCCGGCCGACTGGGCGACGGCTTCTTCCCCGCCAAGGGCAACTTCGCCGAGATGAACGACATCGTGCGCCAGACCGCGGCCGACGCCGGCCGCGACCCGAACGCCATCGAGATCTCGTTCGGCGACGCCGAGTCGATGGCGATCCCCGACGCGGAGATGTGCGCCGAGTTGGCCGAGCAGGGATTCGACCGCGTGATGATCCCCTCGTTCATCTTCCTGCGCGACCCCGCCGAGCAGTTGGCCGAGTTCGCCGAACGGGTGATCGCCCCGGTCAACGGCTCCTGAGCGCGACCGCCCAGTTCGGGACTTTCGGCCGTAGCCACCTCGCCGAGCCACGGATCACACTGGTCCCATGAGCACGCCCACCATGCCTGCACCACGCCCCGGCTCGTTCCTGTGGGAGGGTCGGCGGCTGGCCTACGAGGAGTTCGGCGACGGCGACCACGTGCTGGTGTACATGCACGGGATCCTCATGGATTCGGAGATGAACCGCGAACTGGCCCGGTCGCTCGCCGACCGTGGCCACCGGGTGGTCCTCCTCGATCTGCTGGGCCACGGCCAGAGCGACAAGCCCGCTCACGCCAGCGAGTACCGCATGGACACCTACGCCCACCAGGTCGCCGCCTGCATGGACCACCTCGGCGTGGAGGAGGCGGTGATCGGCGGCGTGTCGTTGGGTGCCAACGTCAGCCTGCAGGTGGCGGTGAAGGCTCCCGGACGCGTGTCGGGACTCGTGCTCGAGATGCCGGTGCTCGAATGGGCGGTGCCCGCGGCGGCCATGCTGTTCACCCCGCTCGTGCTGGGGCTGCACTACGCCAAGCCGCTGTTCGGGGCGCTGGCCAAGGTGGCGGCCCGCTTCCCCTCCACCCCCATCGCCGCCCTGAACAGCGCGGTGCGGGGGTTCTCGGCGCCACCCGAGGTGCTGGCCGCCATCCTCCACGGCGTGCTGGTCGGCCCCGTGGCCCCCTCGGCCGACGAGCGCCACCAGATCAAGGCCCCGTCGCTGGTCATCGCCCACAAGCGCGACCTGATCCACCCCTTCAGCGACGCCGAGAACCTCGTCGAGCAACTCCCCGACGCCGAGCTGGTGTCGGCTCACTCGTCGGCCGAGCTGCGCCTGCACCCCGAGCGGCTCACCAACGAGATCGCCGCCTTCCTCGACCGCGTCTGACCCTCGCCGGCGGCGCCCGGCCCCGCAGTTGGTTCCGGTGGCTGGAACGTGTCCTGAGCGCGGCATTCGAGCCCCGGAACGGGTTCGGGTCAACAGGACAGGTAGAGGGTGATGCCGAAGCGGCCGGCATCGCCGCGGCCGTGGTCCCAGCCGCCACGGATACGCGCGTGGCAGGTGGCCATCCCGAAGCGCCCGATGGCGGCGATCACCGCCGGCCGGCACCGCTGTGCGGCGGGGCCCACGACCCGGCCCACCTCGAGCCCGTGCACGCGGACGCCCAGGGCGTAGCGATCGTGGGTGTCGCCCAGGATCGGGACGAGCTCGGCGGTGACCCGCCGGTCGACCCCGTCGGGGTGGCGGCCCCCGGCCACCTCCAGGAGCTCCCGCTGATGGCGGGACTCGCCCACCACCGCCACTGCAGGGCCGGGCGGAAGGGTCGGCTCGCTCGGCGGCACCGGGGGCGACGGCGCGGTGAGCAGGTCGTCCACCGGCAGGTGCAACTGCTCGACGACCGGCGGCCGCTCGACCCTCGGGTGGCGGGCCAGATCACCCAGCCAGTCGGGCGGGCGGGGCAGGCGGGCACCGGGCGGGTGCTCGATCTCCCAGTGGAACACCTCGCCCGACGGGGCCCGGCTGGGCGGCAGCATCACCAGGCCGCCGTCGGCCTCGACGGTGAGGCCGGCGGCCACCGGCCCGCTGGCCACCCGCGGGCCCTCGTGGCGGAACCACACCTGACGCTCCCAGCCGCTGAGGCGCACCTCGGCGCTGGGCGGGAGCGGGGCGAACTCGCCCTCGAGGTGCACCAGGCTGCCGTCGCCGCCGCGCCGGTGATCGACCTCGAGCACCAGCAGCCCCGACAACATGCCGGTCACCACCCCCACGTTCGCCTCGGGCCACCGCCGCCACCAGGCCCGCAACTCGTCAGGATCGGCGCGGTGATGCTCGTAGGGCTCGAGCTCGACCCGGGCGTGGCGGGCGGGCGCGACACAGTCGCCCCGCCCGCACGAGCAGCCCTGCGGCGCGTGCTCGTCCGGCTGGTGCAGCGCGACCACCGACCAGCCCTGCGCCGCACCCTCGAGCGCCGCCACCAGCGCCGGCGGGTCCGGGTGCGCGCTGGTCATGTGCGCCAGTCAACGCCGCCCGCCGCCCCCCGTCCAGCGCCCCACCACTCGTTCCGGTGGCTCGAACGCCACCCTCACAACACACCCCGGCCACCAGAACCAAAGGCGGACCGTTCTGGTGGCCCGAACGCCACGCTCACGACACACCCCAGCCACCAGAGGCACTGGTGGCGGGTCGTAGGATCGTGCCCATGATCGGGCCCGGGGACTACGCCGACCGCGAGGCGTTGGAGGCCGCGTTCGCCTCCCACGTCGACCCCGGGAAGGTGGAGATGTGGCGCCTCGGCGACCTGCAACTGGTGATGGGCGAGCGGGAAGGCGCCCGCTTCCAGGACGCCTACTCGGGGCGCTGGTTCTACAACTGCCACTCGAACGGCGGCGTTTTCAACCTGGGCCATCGCAACCCCCGGGTGATCGCGGCCGTGCGCGACGCCCTCGAGCACGCCGACATCGGCAACCACCACCTGGTCAGCCCCTACCGGGCGGCGGCGGCCGAGCGCCTGGCCGCCACCACCGACGGGACGCTGCCGGGCGTGGTGTTCTCGGTGGGCGGCGGCGAGGCGGTCGACCTGGCCCTGAAGCTGGCCCGGGCCCACACCGGCCGCGACACCATCGTCTCGGTCGAGAGCGCCTACCACGGCCACACCGGACTGGCCCTGGCCGCCGGCAGCGGGAGCGAGCGGCTGCTGTTCCACAACGACCTCCCCGGCTTCCAGCGGGTGCCGTACAACGACGTGGAGGCCATGGTGGCCGCCGTCGACGAGCGCACCGCCGCGGTGATCCTCGAGGCCATCCCGGCCACCGCCGGCTTCCCGATGCCCGATCCGGGCTATCTCGCCGCGGTCCGTGCCGCCTGCGACGAGGCGGGCGCCCTGCTGGTGCTCGACGAGGTGCAGACCGGGCTCGGGCGGACGGGCACGGTCTGGTACCACCAGCAGGAGGGTGTGACGCCCGATCTCCTGGTCACCGGCAAGGGCCTGTCCGGAGGCATCTACCCCATCGCCGCCACCCTGATGACGGCCGACGTCCACCGCTTCTTCGGCGAGCACCCCTTCTCGCAGGTGTCCACCTTCGGCGGCGCCGACCTTGGGTGTGTGGCCGCGGCCGAGGTGTGCGACATCATCACCGAGGCCGGATTCGCCGAGCGGGTGGAGGAGGTCGGCGCCCGCATCGAGGACGCCGTCGGCGGCCTCGGCTTCGGCATCCGACGTCGCGGCTTGCTGCTGGCGTTCGTGTTCGACGAGCCCCACGGCGGCATGACCGCCATGAAGCAACTATTCGACGGCGGCATCTACGCGTTCTTCGCGAGCTTCGACCCGAGGGTGCTGCAGTTCAAGCCGGCGCTCACCGCCACCGACGACGACGTCGACGCCATCATCGGCATCGTCCGCGCCACCTTCGGCTGACGGATCGCGTCGCCGCCGGTCGCGCCGGCGCCGAGCCCTGCAGCGGCCCGCCGCTAGGGCACGTTGCTGACGGTCTCGCAGGCGCCGGCGGTGTCGGTGTCGGGTCCGCCGTTGCAGGAGTCGGTGCCGGTGCCTCCCTTGAGCACGTCGTCGCCGGCTCGACCCGAGAGGGCGTCGTTGCCCTTGCCGCCCTCGATCCGGTCCGCCTCGGTGCCACCGCTGATCGTGTCGCCGCCACTGTTCCCGGCCAGGAAGTCGTCACCCGCGCCACCCGTGACGACGTCGTCGCCGAGGCCGCCCACCACCTGGTCGTTCCCGGCGCCGGCGTTGATCCGGTCGTTGCCGCCGCTGCCGCAGATCACGTCGTCGCCGCCCGTGCCGTTCAGCGTGTTGGCGTTCTCGTCCCCCGCGACCGTGCAGAGCGGCGCGATGACGATGTGGTCGACCACCTCGATCAGGCCCTGGCCGCTCACGTCCATGTCGAAGACGACCCGGGAGAATATGGGGCCGTCGCCGCTGCCGAAGCTGATGGTCTGATCCATCAGGTCGTTCCTGTTCATCACCACGCGTGCCTCGCCCACCTGGGTGCTTCCCCGGAAGGCCTTGAGCACCGCCTCGTCCCCCGGGGCGGTGAACGCCGCGTCGTCGTTGCCGAACCGCAGCGAGATCCGGGTGGTGGGGCTGTCGAGGGCGATGCGCAGCCCGCTCCGGTCGGAGTCGGGCCGCACCGCGAGCGATCGGGTCCCCTCGCCCTGACCGCCGAGGTTGTCGATCGACAGGTCCGCGCCGATGGTGTCGCTGAAGCGCACTGCTCCAGACGCCACGCTGGTGAACCCGTTCGGCTTGGCGCCGAGGGCGTCACCTTCGAAGTCGATCACGATGTCCGGATTCGGCGCGCCGATCGCACCCGCCGGTGCGGGGGCGACGACCGCGGCACCCATCAGGAGCAGCCCACCGACCAAAAGGGCGGCGACGTCTCGCACGACTCGACGATCGGACGCACGGGACATCGGGACCTCACAGGTTCGGCGGACTCGTGGGATCCAAGGCTACCGCCGGTGCGGGCGCCGTGCCGTTCACCCGACTTCTGCCAGTTCCGATGCCATAAGATCAGCGCGTGCAGAGCTACGAGCCATTCGAGGGCGTGATCGGCCGCACCCACGCCGAGTCGACACCCTGGTGGCCCACGCCGCCACATCCGGGCGAGGACGCGCCGAACGTCGTGGTGATCCTCATCGACGACCTCGGGTACTCGCACTTCGGCTGCTACGGGTCCGACATCGACACGCCCAACATCGACCGCCTGGCCGAGGGCGGCCTCCGGTACACGAACTTCCACGTCACCCCGGTGTGCTCACCCACCCGGGCGGCGCTGCTGACGGGCCGCAACCACCACGAGGTGGGCATGCGCTCGATCTCCAACTTCTCGAGCGGCTACCCCCACATGCGCGGCCACATCACCAACCACGCCACCACGATGGCCGAGGTGCTGCGCGACGAGGGCTACACCACGTTCGCGGTCGGCAAGTGGCACCTGTGCGCCATGGAGAACGCCTCGGCGGCCGGGCCCTACGACCAGTGGCCCTGCCAGCGCGGATTCGATCGCTTCTACGGCTTCATGGAGGGCGAGACCGACCAGTTCCACCCCGAACTGGTCTACGACAACCACATGGTCGAGCCTCCGGCCACGCCGGACGAGGGCTACCACCTCAGCGAGGACCTGGTCGACCACGCCGTCGGCTTCGTGCACGACACCGTGTCGATCCGCCCCGACCGCCCCTTCTTCCTCTACCTGGCCTTCGGCGCCACCCATGCCCCCCACCAGGCGCCGGCCTCGTACCTGGAGAAGTACCGCGGCCGCTACGACGAGGGCTGGGACGTCGCCCGCGAGCGCTGGTTCGCCAACCAGGTGGAGCGGGGCCTGGTGCCCGAGGGCACGGAGCTGGCGCCCCGCAACCCGGGCGTCGAGCCGTGGGACGAGCTCCCGGAGAACCAGCGCCTGCTGGCTGCCCGCCTGCAGGAGGCCTACGCCGCCTTCCTCGACCACACCGACGACCAGATCGGGCGGGTCCTCGACTCGCTCGAGCAGTTGGGCCAGCTCGACAACACCATCGTCGTGCTGCTGTCGGACAACGGCGCCAGCCAGGAGGGCGGCCCCTTCGGCGTGATGCACGAGATGAAGTTCTTCAACTTCCTCATCGAGACCCCCGACGAGGCCGTGAAGCGCCTCGACGACATCGGCGGCCCCAACAGCCACGCCAACTACCCGTGGGGGTGGGCACAGGCCGGCAACACCCCGTTCAAGTGGTACAAGCAGAACACCCACGAGGGCGGGGTCCACGTGCCCTTCATCGTGCACTGGCCCGCCGGCATCGGCGACGCCGGCGGCGTGCGCGACCAGTTCCACTGGGTGAACGACGTGGCCCCCACGATCTACGAGGCCGTCGGCGTCACCGCGCCGGAGGTCTTCCGGGGCTACGAGCAGATCCCCATCACCGGCACGTCGATGCGCTACTCGTTCGACGACGCCGACGCCCCCACCGCCAAGGGCGTGCAGTACTCCGAGATGATGGGCCACCGGGCGATCTACGCAGACGGGTGGAAGGCCGTCACCCGCCACACCCAGGGCGTCCCCCTCGACGACGATCCGTGGGAGCTCTACCACTACGAGGTCGACCGGTCGGAGTGCCACGACCTCGCCGCCGAGCACCCTGACAAACTGGCCGAGCTGGTCGAGCTGTGGTGGACCGAGGCCGAGGCGCACGACGTCCTGCCCGTCGACGACCGCCTCATCGAGCTGTTCGGCACCCGCTTCCGCGACCGCTCACCCCACCCCGAGAGCCGCCGCTACACCTACTACCCACCCATGACGCCCCTGCCGGGCCAGGTTGCGCCCGCCATCGGGGGCCGCAGCTGGGACCTCGAGGCCACCATCGAGCGCCCCGAGGGCGCCGGGGGCGTGCTCTACGCCAGCGGCACCGCCAACTCGGGCCTCTCCCTGTTCGTCCAGGACGACCACCTGGTGTTCGACTACAACTGCTTCGGCGACCACCACGTGGCCACGTCCGCCGTGCCGGTCCCCGCGGGCGCGTCGGTGGTCGGGGTGCGCTTCCGGCGGGAGGGCAAGGAGGGCGACGCCACCCTGGTCATCGACGGTGCCGAGGTCGCCTCGATCCACCTGCCCTTCGCCATGCGGATGATGAGCAGCGTCGGCCCGAGCGTGGCCTACGACCACGGCTCACCGGTGAGCGACCGCTACGACGACGAGTTCCCCTTCGCGGGGCGGCTCGAGCGCGTCGACATCACCCTGGTCAGGCCGGGCGGCGGCGGCACGGCGGACCGGTCCGAGGCGGCCGAGGACGCGGCCACCGACGAGCGCTCCACCATGTCGCGCCAGTGAGCGCGACCGGTGCGCCCACGGCGCCCACGGCGCCCACGCACCCCACCTCGGTCGGGTTCCACTTCGACATCATGTGCCCGTACGCCTTCCAGACGTCGTTGTGGATGCGCGACGTGCGCGACCGGCTCGGGCTCGACGTGGCGTGGCGCTTCTTCAGCCTCGAGGACATCAACCGCGCCGAGGGCAAGAAGCACCCCTGGGAGCGGCCGTGGTCCTACGGGTGGTCGATGATGCGCATCGGCGCCCTCCTGCGCCGCATCGACATGGACCTGCTCGACCGCTGGTACCTCGCGGCGGGCACCGCCCTGCACGTCGACGGGCGCAAGCCGCACCGGCCCGAGGTGGCCGAGGCCCTGCTGGTCGAGCTGGGCCTCGACCCCGCCTTCGTGCAGCAGGCCATCGACGACCCCACCACGCACGACGAGGTGATGGCCGACTACCAGTTCGTGGTCGAGCGGGGTGGGTGGGGGGTGCCGACGCTCGTGTTCGACGACGACCAGACCATCTTCGGCCCCGTCCTCATCGAGCCGCCGACCGGCGAGGCCGCCGTGCGGCTGTGGCACCTCGTCACGGGCTGGCTCGAGTTCCCCCACGTGTACGAGGTGCAGCGGCCCAAGCGCCGCGAGGACATCGAGGCCATCGCCCGCACCTTCCAGCCCTACTTCGATGCCCGCGACTGGATCAGCATCCAGAAGGAGACCCCCTGATGGCCACCGTGGTCGACCGTGACCGGTACGTCGCCCTGCTGCGCGAGGAGTGGGCCGCCATCGACGCGCTGTTCTCCGCCCTCGACGACGACGACTACGCCACCAGCACCTGCCTCCCGGGCTGGTCGGTCAAGGACCAGCTCAGCCACATCCTCAGCACCGAGGCCATGCTGAGCGGCGAGCCCACACCGGACGTCGACGTGTCCCACGTCTCCCACCTGCGCAACGCCATCGCCACGTCGAACGAGGCGTGGGTCGAGAGCCTGCGGCCGCTCCCTGGGCCCGCGGTGCTCGACCGGTTCCGAACCGTCACCGCCGGTCGCCTCGACGCGCTCGACGCGATGACCCAGGCCGACTTCGATGCCCCGTCGTGGACCCCGGCCGGTCCCGACGAGACGTTCGGGCGCTTCATGCGCATCCGCCACTACGACTGCTTCACCCACGAGCACGACGTGCGGGCCGCGGTCGGTGCGCCCGACCGCGACGACCCCGACCACGTGCAGTCGGCGCTCGACGAGGTGGCGACCGGCCTCGGCTACATCGTCGGGCGCAAGGCGGCGCTCCCGGTCGGGACCACGGTGCGCATCGAGGTCGACGGTCCCGTCGAGCGGACGTGGCTGGTCGACATCCCCGAGCGGGCACGGGTGGTGGACCATCTCGACGGCGAGCCCACGGTGTCGCTGCGCCTGCCCGCCATGCTGTTCCTGCGGCTCACCGCGGGCCGCGTCGCCGCGGCGCCCCACCTCGGTTCGCACATCCTGCTCGGCGGCGACGAGGATCTGGCCAGGCAATTGGCCACCAACCTGGCCTTCACGATCTGAGCAGGAGCGACGTGAGCACACCGACGGCGACGAGCGCCGCCACCTCCGGTGCGGGGCAACCCGTGGACGGCCGCACCGCGCGGCGCGACCGCAACCGCGACGCCGTGCTCGACGCGGTGATCGAACTGTTCACCGAGGGCCAGGTGGGGCTGGCGGCGGCCGACGTGGCCGCCCGGTCCGGGGTCTCGCTGCGATCGGTGTACCGCTACTTCGACGACCTCGACGCCCTGGCGCGGGCCGCCATCGCCCGCCAGATGGAGCGCTTCGCCCCCCTCGCCGAACTGTGCGACCCGGGGGTCGGACCGCTCGACGACCGCATCGAACGGACGGTGACCGGGCGCATGCGGCTCTACGAGGCCATCGGCCCCACGCGCCGCGCCGCGCTGCAGCGGGCGCCGGCCAACCCGATCATCGCCGAACAGCTGGAACGCACCCGCGCGCTGCTCCAGGCCCAGGTCGAGGCGATGTTCGCCCCGGAGCTCGGCGCCCTCCCCGCGGCCGAGCGCCGCGACCTCGCGGCGGCCATCGACGTGCTGTTGGGCTTCGAGGCCTTCGACCACCTGCGCCGGGCACGCGGGCTGTCGCAGGCCGACACCCGGCGCGTGGTCGACTCGGCCCTCACCCGCCTCCTCGCCTGACGCGCCCGGCCCCGGCGCGGGTCAGGTGCGCAGGCCGCGGGCCCGGACGACGTCCTTCACGCTCGGCGTCGTCGCCGATCGAGTGGTGATCGTGGCGTTGCGCGCCGATCCGGCCGCGGCGCCGCTCGTGGCCGTGATCTTCACCTTCAGGGTCACCGAGGCGCCGGACGCGAGGCCGGTGAGGGTGAAGGTCCCCGCGTGGACCTGGGCCGTGATGTCCGTCGTGCCCTGGAGGTACGCGACCCGATATCCCGCCGAGCCCGACTCGACCCCCTTGACGGTCAGTGTGTCCGTTGTGAGCCGGTCGTTCTGCACGTTGACGAAGAACGTTCGGGTGGCGCCGCGGGCCACCCCGGCGGACCTGGTCTGGTTCGGGGCGACCGCGGTGCCATAGATGTCGTCACCCGTGTACGGGCCGGCGGCCGCGGTCGCGATCCGTGCGTCGGGACGGGGCGCCGACGGGCAGGTGGCCAGGTAGATCTCCGCGTTCGCGTCCCCGTTCTCGCCGACGAGATCGGCAGCTGACGAGAACGCGACGCGGGTTCCCGACTCGTCGACGCTCGGGCCGTTCGAGTCGGCCGCGGTCGCCGTCAACTGGCTCAGCCCGCCGGCGGGGCCGGTGTCCCGGACGAACACCTCCACCGAGCCGTCGGCGTTGGCCCCCGTGAGGTTCCGGGTGTCCGAGAAGACCACACGTGTCCCGGCCGCGTTGGATCGCGGGACGCTCATCGACGCGCCGACGTTCGGACCCGCGCTCAGTTGGGTCGTGACACCGGTCGTGAGGTCCCGCTGGAACACCTCGAAGCCGTGATCGGCGTTCCCGCCGGCGATGTTGCGATCGGAGGAGAAGGTCACGCGCGTCCCGTCGTCGGCGACAACGGGATTCCCGCTCGTGCCCGTCGCGGTGTTCGTGAGCTGGGACGTACCCGCACCGAGGACGTCGTAGAGGTACACGTCGAGGTTGCCGTCGGCGTCCGACGCGTAGGCGACTTGGGCGCCGGCGTCGTCCAGCGACGCGCTCCCACTCAGGGCCGGTGGGTCGGCCGCGGTCACCTGCAGGTCCGGGCCGATCCCGCCGACCTGGTGCAGGAAGACCTCGAAGTTGCCGTCCGGGTTCGACCCGTAGGCGATCTGCGCGCCCGCCGCGTCCTGGTACGGCACCGAGTGCCCCACCGTCGCCGCCGTCGCGGTGACCGGGGTTACCGCGCCACCGGTCTCGGCCCACCGGTAGATCTCGAAGTTGCCCTCGGGGTTGGTGCCGCCGAGGTTGGAGAACGACGTGAAGGCGATGCGGTCGCCCGCGTCGTTGATCTGCGGTTGGAGGCTGCTGCCGGCCGACTCGTTCGTGAGTCGGGCCAGCGTGTCGCTCGGCACGTCGTAGATCCAGAGCTCACCGTTGTTGCCTGGATTCGGGCTCGCGTCGAGCACGCCCGTGGCGGTGAACGCGATGCGACTCCCATCGGCGTCCAGGGACGGGCTGCTCACCCCGCCCACGGTGTGATGGGTGATCTGGTCGAAGGTGCAGGCCACCGCCGCGCCCGCGGGGGCCGCAGGGGCCACGGTGGTGATGGCACCGACGAGGAGGCCCGCGAGGGCGGCCACCGCGACGCCATGGAGGCGCCGCGCGGGTGGGTGAGGGCGAGCGTGGACGGACATGGTCGGCCCTTCGGTCGGTTCAGCGCTCGAACTCGACGCCAGGTCAGCCGATCGCTACCGGCACACCCACCCGGAGTATGCGCCCTTCTGTCAACCGTCGCCGGACGTGGCCCGGCGCCCGGGGTCGCCGGGGGCGCCGGCGGCGCCGGCGGCCACGAGCGCCATCATCTCGCGGGCCACCATGGGGCCCGCGTTCTGGTTCTGGCCGGTGACGAGGTTGCCGTCGACCACCCAGTGGTTGGCGAACGGGTCGCGGAAGCGATGGGACGACTCGAACCGCGCCCCCATGCGTCGGAGCTCGGTCTCGGGATGGTGGGGCGTCGAGTCGATGCCGAGCTCGTGCACCTGCTTGTCCGTGACGCCCGTGACCCGGCGACCCTCGACGAGCGGGCGGCCGTCCACCGCCGTCGCGTTGCGCAGGCCCAGCGGGCCGTGGCAGACGCCGCCGACCACCTTGCCGGCGGCGTTGGCCTCGGTGACCTTGGCTGCGAGCGCCTCCGAGAAGCCGAAGTCGAACGCCGCCCCCCAACCGCCGGCCAGGAAGACGATGTCGTAGTCCTCCATGTCCAGGTCGCCGACCGCCAGCGAGTCGCCGACCTTGTCCCGCAGCGTGTCGTCGGCGAGGAAGCGGTCGTCGGCCGGGCTGCGCAGCACGGGCTTGAGCGACAGGGGGTCGACCGGGATGGTGCCGCCCTGCGGACTGGCCAGGTCGACGGTCATGCCCGCGTCCAGGAAGGCGTAGTACGGCACGGTCATCTCCGACGCGTACACCCCGGTGGGCTTGCCGATGTCGAGCACCCCGTGGTTGGTGCACACGATGAGCGCACGGTGCCCGGCCAGGTCGAGGGCCGGGTCGGCCGCCACCTCGTCCTCGGGATGCATACCGAGCCGCTGGACGGCCCGTCGCAAGAGCCGGGCCGGCAACGGCGGGCGCCGGGAGGCGTGAGCGGCGCTGGTGACGTAGGGCCACGCCTGGTTGCGGGCGGGAACGGCGCGTGTCCGCTCTGCGGCCATGCGCCGCCGGAGGTGGTCGAGCACCGCGGCCGCGTCCGGTTGCCGGGCCCGGTTGACGGCCTCGATCGGATCGACGTCCAGGTCGTAGAGCTCCCACTCGTCGGCCAGCGGCTCGGTGCGGTACGACGGGCCACCGGCGCCGTTGGCCGCGAGGTGACGGTGCCCCGGCTCGGTCCAGGTGGCGGGGTCGTCGAAGGTCCGCACGACCTTCCAGAGGTGGCCGGCGCCGCCCGGGGCCTCGTCGTCGGCGACGGCCGCGACCAGGCCCTCGAAGTTCGATCCCACGAACGCCGGCAGCTGGATGCGCAGCGGCGCCGGGGGGTGGTCGGTGAGCTTGAGGCGCCGGGCCACCCCCGACGCGCCGCTGTCGCCCTCGAGCATGTTGTCGCGGGTCATGAGGTAGGCGGCACGGGTCGCCGCGTCGGGATGGGCCTGCTCGCCGTCCTCGACCAGCGGCATCAGGTCGCGGCCCGGGAGCGCGTGCAACTCGGAGAACGACGGACCGAGCTCCTCCGCCAGCGCCCGCTCGTCGAGGCCGGCGGCCGACAGCAGCGTCGGCACCAGGTCGACGTGCGAGGTGGGCACCCGCTCGACCACCGCGGCGCTGGTGGCGCCCGTGCCGATGCGCACGATGGTGAACGGCACCCGGGTGGCCTCGTCGTAGAGGTTGAACCACTTCTGCTGCAGGCCGCCGTGGGCACCCAGCAACTCGCCGTGATCGGCGCTGCGGACGAGCACCGCGTCGGTCGAGCCGTTCTCGGTCACGGCGCGCCGCACCCGGTCGAGGGGGCCGTCGCCTTCGGCGTGGAGGCGGTAGTAGAGGTCGCGCTGGGCCTGCTCGTTGCGGGTGTAGATGCGCTCGACGCCGGCGGCGGGCCCGTAGCCCGTGTAGTAGGCGTTGCGGAAGGCGATCTGGGCGGCCGGCTTGTCCTTGAGGTCCTCGTGGCGGGTGGGAGCCTCGGGCACCGGCGGTGGGTCGAGGTCGGAGGGCCCGAGGGGGTGCTGTCGCTGCCAGGCGGGGAACAGGACGATGTCGTGCGGGTTCACGAAGCTGGCCACGAGCAGGAAGGGCCGTCGGGCATCGGTGTCGCCCGCGCGGCGCCGCGCGTAGCGGTCCTGGAGCCAGGCCACCACCCGATCGGCGATCAGCGGGTCGCGGCGTAGTCCGCTGTCGGCGAGCGCGGCGCCGTGAGGCTCGGGTCCCACCCAGCCCGAGAACCCGAACTCGTCGAGCGGGTCGGCCGCGCGGTAGGCGGCGACCCCGGCCTCGATCGGCGTGCCGTCGTCGGTGTTGGTCGCCACTCGCTCCCCGGTGGACGGATCGACGAGATCGGCGTGGCTGATGTGCCACTTGCCGTCGTAGTGGGTGTCGTAGCCGCCGGCCCGGAACCAGTGGCCCAGTGTGGGCACCTCGCCCGGACGCAGCCACCGCATCCGTGAGTCGTCCGCCATCTTGCCGAGCCCGTCGGTCTGGGTGACGCCGTGCACGTCGGGGTACTGGCCGGTGAACAACGTGGGGCGGCTGGGGACGCAGGCCAGCGAGCCGGTGTAGTGGCGGGTGAACCGCACGCCGTTGTCGTCGAACCACTGCCGGCCGGTGAGCGCCCGCTCGCGCCACGCGACGAGATCAGGGCTCTCGTAGGGCGGCACCGCGCGTTCCTCGTCGGTGAGGATGACGACGATGTCGGGCCGCGACGCTCCGTCGGGGACCGCTCCCGGCGCGGTCATGACGGGCGCCCCTGACCCTCGACGTCGGCCGGGTCGACATCGGCCGGGTCGACGTCGGCCGGGTCGACGTCGGCCGGGTCGACATCGGCCGGGTCGATGTCGGCAGGGTGGCGGTCGGCAGGGTGACGGTCGGCAGGGTCGCGGTCGGTCTGGTCGATGTGGCCCTCGACGTCCACCGCGCCGTGGTCGTGGGCGGCCAGGCCGCCCAGCATGGACTTCGACGCGCGGGTGAGCACGGCGCCGAGCACCTTCGTGGCCACCCGCCCGCGCGGCCCGGCCAGCGGGTCGATCACGCTGGTGAGGGTGGCGGTGGTGCCGCCACCGGGCGCAGGCTCGAGGTCCCAACGGTTCACCACCGACCGGGCCAGCGGCGGCAGGCCGTCGAGCCGGTAGGCCAGGCTGGTGGTCGGCCGCCATTCCACGACCGTCTCGACCAGCGCGGTCCGGCCCGCCTGCACCCGGCGGGCTGCGCCCGTGCCACTGGTCGCCACCGTGGTGTAGGCGGAGTGGTCGACGTTGGGCGCCCACCGGCTGATCTGGTCGAACGCGGCGAGCGTGGCCCACACCTGGTCGGGCGGCGCCGGCACCACCGTGCGGCACGCGAGCGAAGTGGAACTCATCTGGCACACCCTATGCCACAATCCGGCGTCGCGTCGCCGGGCCGGCGGCCGGTTCGGGACCTTCGGCTCTGGTCGCCGGGCGGCCCCGCGATCACGATCTCGGCATGCTCCTCATCGACGACCGGACCGGGCTCGAGCGTCTCACCACCGACGAGTGCCTGGAGCTCCTGCGCGGCACGCAGGTCGGCCGCTTGGCCGTGGTCGCCAACGGCCGGCCGCTCATCTTCCCGGTGAATTACGCGATGGACGGTGATGCGGTGGTGTTCCGCACGGCGGCGGGCACCAAATTCGACGCCGCCGTGCGCAACGTGGCGGTGGCGTTCGAGGTGGACGAATTCGACCGGGACGCCCGCAAGGGGTGGAGCGTGGTGGTGTCGGGTCGTGCCGAGCAGGTGCTGAGCGAGGCCCACCTGGCCCGGCTGAAGAACCTGCCACTGCGCCCCTGGGCCGCCGGCGACAAGGACCACTGGCTCGTCCTCGCCGGGGCGGAGATCACGGGTCGCCGGATACGCCCCGAGCCCGGCTGATCGTCCACCCGCCATCGGGGGCGGGTGCCACCACCGCGGTCAGGGGTGGTGCAGGGCCGCGTCGATGGTGGTCGTGGCGCCGCCGGCGATGGTGATCGGGCTGGCCCCGCCGAAGGTCGTCGAGTTGTTCCAGTACTCCTGGGTGCGACCGCCGTTCGGGTCGGCGAAGGTGGCCCGGTAGGTGCCGGCCTTGAGCCCGGCGATGGTGTAGCTGCCGTTGGCCGCGGTGACCGCGCCCCCGGCGATGCCGGACGGGCCGATGGCGATCACCCACGCGCCGGCGACGGGCGCCCCCGACACGTCGTCGGTGATGGTGCCGGCCATCGTGCCGGCGTTGCGATCGAGCACCGCGTTGGTGACCACCGGCGCCGTGACCGAGGCCGCGGTGGCGATGCCCGTGTAGGGCTGGTTGTCGTGCCACTCCATGTGGTGCGCACCGGCGGTGTCGAGGAACACCAGCTTGTACGACCCGGTGGCGACGTTCATCGAGTAGTTGCCCGAGCCGTCGGTGAGCGCGGCTCGGGCGAAGCCGAAGTCGGCGGCCCGCATCGCGATGACCGCGACACCGCTCAGTGGGGCGTTCGACCCCGACTCGCTGATGTTGCCCGAGATGGTGGCGCCGGTGCCCACCGGCGTCTGGGCCGGCGGGGTGCCGTTGGCGGTCGCGGTGGCCCCGCCCGTGACGGAGACCGCCGCGGCCTGCGCCGGAGTCGGCGAGTCGCCGAAGTACTCGGGGGCGTGGTTCCCGGTCGGGTCGAGGTAGACCACGAAGTGGCCGCCGGCGCCGAGGTCACCCAGGCTGAACTGGCCGCTGCCGTTGGCCACGGCCAGCGTCTCGGGGGCGAACGTGGTGCCGCTCGACGCGAGGGCCCAGGCACCGGCCACCGGTGTGCCCGTGCCCTGCTCGGTGACGGTGCCGGCGATGGCGCCCCGGGTCGAGGCCATGGCCGGGTCGACGTCGACCATCGTGCCGGCGGCCACGTTGACCGTGGCCGGCGCGCCGTGGAACCCGGCGACGTGCCGTCCGGCCGGATCGATGCCGTACACGTAGTAGGCCCCGGCAGGGACGTTGACCGAGTAGTCGCCCGAACCGTCGGCCGCCACACCCGCGGCGATGGAGAAGTCGGAGGTGCGGAGGATCGCCAACCAGCCGCCCGCGATCGGCGTGCCCGAGCCCGACTCGGTGATCGTGCCCGAGATGCCGGTGGGGCCGGCCGGGGTGACGGCGACGTTCACGGTGTTGGAGGAGACCGGCGCCGTCTCGTTCGAGTCGGCACCGGCGGTGTTGGAGAACGTGGGCACGTTCGCGCCGGAGGTCGTGACCGTGCAGTTCAAGGTGACGTGGGCTCCGACCGCCAGGTTGCCCGGTGACCCGGCGCACCCTGGGGCGTTGGCATCGGTGACCGTGACACCCGTCAGCGCGACGTCGCCGGTGTTGGTGGCGGTCACGTGGAAGTGGATCGGCGCGCCGGCGACCACCGAGGTCTCGTCGGCGGTCGTCGCGACCGACAGCGCCGGCGAGGCCACCGTGGTGGTGGCCACCACCTGGTTCGGGTTGTTCGGCGTGCAGGGCATGGTGAGGTCGTTCCAGGCGATAGAGCCCACCGCGAACCCGAAGTTGCGGTTGTACTTGACCACCACGTTGGTGAGCGATGCCGGCTTCCACACGATGGACGACCCCGCCGCACCGGTGACGGTGGGGTTCACCCGGATCGCCGGCATCACCACCGGGGTCCACACCCCGCTCGAGGTCTCGACCTCGGCCACCGGTGACGCCACCTCGGTGTTGATGCGGATGCGCGACCCGGACACGGGGCTCTGCACGCGGACGATGATGTTGCTGCCCGACCTGCTCGTCGTCACGTAGCTCTTGTCGGGCGACTCGGTCGGCGACACGGTGGTGACGTCGAGCCCGCTCGGGATGGGGATGCGCAACTCGACCGACTGGATGTAGAAGGTGCCGTAGGTGATGCCGAAGTCGTTGGGCGGGAAGCCACCGGCCATGTCGGGGAACGGGACCTGGAGGTCGAACTGCGCCGGCTGGCCCGTCACCACGGGGTCGGCGGCGTCCACCACCTGCATCAACGAGGTCGAGTTGATGGGGTCGGGGATCTCGTTGTTGAGGTTCACGAACAGGCCGGCGGTGATGCCGGTGTTGGGGCGGTCGCAGCTGCTGGCGATCGTCACCTGCGGGTCGGCACCCGCCGGCGCGCCGGCGGCCGACACCATCAGGGTCGCCGCCACCGTGAGCACAGCCACAAGGATTGCTGCCCGCTTCATCTCGCTCCCCCGCAACCGCCGCGTGAACGCTCGCGGTCGGAGTATACGCAGCAGTACAGGGTGCGGCGAACCGCCACTGACTCGTGGGTCAGGCCGTCTCGCTCGCTCCTGGTGACTGCTCGACGTCGAGCACCCCGAACCGGTCGCGACCGGGTAGGTCACCCGGGAACGCCTCCACCGGCGGTCGGGTCACCAGCGACGCCCCCAGCTGCTGGAACACGCCGAGCCAGTCCACGAACCGGTGGAACCGTGGCTCCTCGTCGCCCCGTTCGACGATCGTGACGCCCCGGACCTGCACCAGCGTGCCGGTGGGGGGGATCCCCGCCAGCGGCGCCACGTGGCGCCCCTCCCACATCCAGGGCAGCACGTCGTGGGTGGAGGACGCGATCGGCTCGTCGACGCGGCCGAACGTGTCGAGCGCCGACAACCCGCCGTCCACGTTCTCGAAGATCGCGCCGACGCCCGCCGCCACGTCGGCGGCGACCAGTTCGTAGAGGCGATCGGGTTCGAGGGCCATGTCAGTGCCTCACTTCTTGTAGGGCCGGCCGTGGGGTGCGACCCCACCGTCCTTCTCGGCGGGTGCCACCGTCACCACGGGGCCGGTGCCGCGCCAGATGGCGGTGGGCAGCGACCACTGGCCGAAGGCGCCGGGCACGGTGGACGGGACCGACGCCTGCAAGTGCTTGGTGGCCGTGACCACCCACATGCCCTGGGTTGCCGTGGCCCCCTTCCCGTCGTCGGTCGACACGGGGTTCACCGTGCAGTCGCGGCCGTTGACCGGGCTGTCGAGCACCACCCCGGTGTCGGCCGGCGTGGCCAGCACGACGGTGACCTGACCGCACGCTCCCGACGACCGCCGCCACGTGACCCAGCCCTCGAACCACGGCTGGGGGCACTTCCAGAAGAACTCGACCGGCCACTGGCGACGCGGGTGCCGGGGCACGGGGGCGCCGTGGTCGATGCCGATCGACACCTCGGCGGCCCGGATGAAGGTCTCGCGGAGGATCGCTTCGACGGGCCCGTGGTAGTGCTGCCAGTGCCCGGTGGTGGTGGGGTGCTGGGGATCGAACGGTGGCTGCGGCACCCACGACCCGCCCTGCTCGGTCATCCCCAGCCAGTGGCGGTTGATGTGGTCGACGAGGGCGGCCACGGTGGGGTGCGGGCCGCCGTGCAGCGTCGTGGAGTTGACGACACCCACGTCCACCAACGCCACGCCCGCTCGGAGCGCGTCGACGGCCGCGGCCAGTCGCTTGTAGTCCTGGTTGGCGAAGGCCTCGAGCACCGACAGGATCGGGCCCTTCTCGAGGTGGTACGGCATCCCGCTCATCGCGTCTCGACCCCCCTTTGCCGCTCTGCGGGGCCGCTCGGGCCCGCGGATCCGACGGTCCGGACGGACCCGTCGAGCGCGGATCGTACCGACCCGTGCCCGCCGGCGCCGTCGTTCGGGCGCCACGTGGCGTGGTGGACCCGGTGACGGCCGGGAAGCCCCTTCAGCTCGAGCAGCTCGCCCTGGTCGAAGGCCACCCGCCCACCGGCCACGAGCGGCGGCACCTCAGGCGCCACGAGCACGTCGCCCGGCCCCGCGTGCGCGCACACGCGGACGGCCCGCACGACCGCCAGGCCGAACAGATCGTCACCCGCGGGTATGGGCTGGCCGGCGGCGACGCCGCACCGCACCCGCAGCGGGAGCTCTGGGTGCACGACGTTGCCCTCGTCCAGGGCGCCCTGGAGCGAGAGCGCACACTCGAGGGCCTGGTCCGGCTCGTCGAACCACGCGCAGAGCCCGTCGCCGGTGTGCTTGAACTCCACGCCGTCGTGGTCGCGGAGCAGCGCCCGGACGACCCGGTCGTGCTCGCTCAACAACGAGCGCCACCGGTCGTCACCGGCCGCGACGTTCATCCGGGTCGAGTCGACGATGTCGGTGACCAGCAGGACGCGCCGGCGCCGGCCCACGCGTGGTGCCGTGCCGGTCGCCCCGAGGCCGGCGCGCAACCGCCGCTCCGCCTGTTCGACGAACGCCAGCATCCCGAGCCGGTCGAAGGTCGACGCCGCCCGCTCGAGGCCGTCCTGGAGCTCGGAGCGACGCGCTCGGTCACCGGCGAGCGGCGGGCGGGCGCGGTCAAGCCACACCCGGGCGAGCTCGGCCTCGGCACCCCAACGGGCGGCGTCGGCCTCGGCCGCCGCGAACCAGGTGTCGGCGTCGTCGGGTCGTCCGTCGGTGGCCGCCACCACGCCCAGGAGGCGGGCGATCGACGAGCAGCCGCCCACCACGGCTCGCACCCCGCGGTCGTGCAACTCGAGCAGGGCCGGGCCGGCGGCGACCACCAGATCGTCACGCCCGGTGGCCACGCCGATCTCCACCTGGGCCGCGAGCTCGGGCACGGTGAGCAGGTTGGGCTCGGACGGTGGCAGGGCCTCCCATCCGGCGGCCTGGTCACCCGGGATCGGCTCGCCCCCGAGGGCCTGGCACAGCACCAGCAACCGCCCGGCCTGCCCGTGGTCACCCGCCGCCTGCCAGTCGGCCACCGCGGCGCGGGCGCCGCCCAGGTTGCCCCGGAGCGCCCGCGCCACCGCCAGGACGGGGTAGAGCACCAACGGGGTGAACGAGTAGTCGGAGCGGTGGTAGTTCGCCACGCCCACCGCCGCGAGGTGCTCGACGGCCGCGAACCGTCCCTGGAGGGCGGCGAGGCCCGCGCCGAAGGCATCGGCCAGCGAGAGCTCGGCCCAGTCGTGGTTGGCCTCGCTGACGCGCATGGCCTCGTCCACCGCAGCCAGGGCGTCGTCGATGCGCCCGCCCGCCCACAGGACCGCCGGCAGGCGCCCGCGCCCCCACGCCCGCAGCCACGGATCGTCCAGCTGGTCGGCGTGGTCGCGACTGCGCCCGAAGCATCGCTCGGCGTCGGCCAACTCGAGGCGGCCGAGGTGTTGCAGCCCCTCCGCGAACTCGACCCTCGCGCCCAGGTCGGGGTCGCTCGTCTGTGCCAGGGCCGCCCGCGCCAGGGTCGCCCACCGGATGCCGGCCTCGAAGTCCCACGCGTTGAAATGCAGCTCGGCCAGCTCACCCAGCACCTTCCCCCGCAGCACCGGACGATCGTCACCGAGGTGCTCGAGCAGGTCGAGCAGCGGCCGCTCGTCGGTGCCGTGCCCGAGGGTGGCCGTGCCGAGGGTGAGCCGGGCGCGCGCCACGATCATCACCGCCTCCGCCCACCGGTCGATGTCGTCGCGGGCCCGGGCCTCCTCCACCAGCCGCTCACCGACACGGTCGATCGACGCCGCGTCGTGGTTGCGGAAGTGGGCGACGAGGCCCCGGTGGAGCAATCCGGCCAGGCCATCGGGATCGTCGAGCACCGCCCCCCGGTCGATGCAGGCCACTGCCGCGTCGTGGTAGCGAGCCGAGGTGTCCCAGGCGCCGAGGCCGAAGGCGCGCTCCGCGGCGGGAGCCAGCACCTCGAGGCCGCGGTCGGGATCGAGGTGCTCGCCGGCGGCCACCACGTGCCCGCCCAGGTCGAGGGGGTCGACCGCGGGCTCACGCCCCGAGGCCGGGCCCAGCCGCTCGACGATGCGGGCGTGCCGGTCGGCCCGCTCCGCGGCGGGCAGCGACGCGACCGCGACGGCCCGCAGCTCGGGGTGGTCGGGGCGCAGCACCGCCCCGGTCGTGTACAGCAGGCCGGCGGCAGCGAGCTGGTCGAGGGCCGGCGCCAGCGAGTCGAACGAGACCCCCCGCACGGTGGCCAGGTCGAACGGCGAGCCGGCGTCCCCGAGCAGCACCGCGTCGACGAGCACGTCGCGGTGCTCCTGGTCGAGCCGGTCCACCCGCGCCCGTAGGGCGTCGGCGGCGTCGCCGGTTCCCACCAGGAGCGCCGACGGGTCGACCGCCACCAGCTCCCCTCCCTCGACCCGGACCGCACCGGAGGCCACCAGGCGCGGCCACAGCGATCGCAGCACCAGCGGGTTCCCTCGCGTGGCCTCGTGGGCCGACGTGAGCAACCGACGGGCCGGGCGGGCCGGGCCGATCGACAGCAACAGCTCGTTGGTCTCGATCTCGTCGAGACCCCCGAGCACCAGCTCGCGGGTCGTCTCCTCCCGCCGCAACCGATCGAGGAAGCGGCCGACATGGTCGGGGGACTCGCCCGGACGGTGGGCGAGGACGGCCATCAGGCGCACGGTCGTCGTGTGCACCCGATGGGCCGCGGTGGCCAGCACGTGGGTGAGCAGGTCGACGCTGGCCGGGTCGGCCCAGTGCACGTCGTCGACCGCCAGCAGCACCGGACGGTCGGCCGCGGCCTCGAGCACCGCCTCGGCCACGCCGACGAACATCGTCAGGCGGCGGATGGCGGCCTCGTCCGACCCCGCCGTTCGCTCGTCGTGCGATCCGCTCGCCACCACGGCCGGGTCGACGAGGCGGGCCAGCGCGTCGCGCCCGGCGCCGGTTCCGCCGACCCGCCCCAGGCCGCCGAGCGCACCGGCCAGGGGCAGGTACGGCACGCCGAGCCCCTGGTGGCACACCCCCGACAGCACCAGACCGCCCGACGCCGACGCGGCCTCGAGCAACCGGCCGACGATGCGCGACTTCCCGATGCCCGCCTCGCCCGCCACGAGCACCGTGCGGGGACGGCCGTCGCAGCCATCGGACCACCAACGGTCGAGCAGCGCCAGCGGCGCCGAGCGGCCCACGAACGGGGGCGGCCCCCCTGACGCCGGTGCCGGGTCGTCGAGGTCGCGGGCGCCGTCCATCCCACGGCGAAGCCTACGACCCCCGCCATCCGAGCACCGCGAACCGGCGACGCCCGCGCCCGGCCCGCGCCCGACCGGCGCCGGTAGGATCGCCGCCGGCACCGGCCGAGGTGCCGTGGGAGGTCCACCATGTCCGCACTCGTCACCGATGCCCGGGCCGCGCTGGTCGAGCGGCTCACCAAGCGGGTCACCCTGGCCGGTGACGCCCGCGACGAGATCGAGGTCACCGCGCCGTTCACCGGCGAGGTGCTGGGCCGCACGCCGGCGGGCACCGAGGACGACATCGACGAGGCCGTCCGGCGGGCACGGTCCGCGCAGGTGGCCTGGGCGGCACGGCCCTGGGGCGACCGGGCCAAGGTGCTGCTGCGGTTCCACGACCTGGTGCTCGACCGCCAGGACGAGATCCTCGACCTCATCCAGCTCGAGTCGGGCAAGGCCCGCCGCCACGCGTTCGAGGAGGTGCTCGACGCCGCGCTGACGTCCCGGTACTACGCCTACCACGGCCGGGGGCACGTGGCCCCGAAGCGGCGCCGGGGCGCGCTGCCCACCCTCACCCGCACCACCGAGCTGCACCACCCCAAGGGCGTGATCGGGTTCATCACCCCCTGGAACTACCCGCTGGTCCTCGGCATCGCCGACGCCCTGCCCGCCCTGCTCGCCGGCAACGCCGCGGTGGTCAAGCCCGATCGCCAGACACCGTTCTCGGCGCTGTGGGCCGCCGACGCCCTCACCGAGTGCGGCCTGCCCGAGGAGGTGCTGCAGGTGGTCACCGGCAGCGGCGCCGGCCTGGGCAGCCCGCTCATCCAGCGGGTCGACTACATCATGTTCACGGGCAGCACCGCGACCGGCAAGATCGTCTCCGCCGAGGCCGCCGGGCGACTGATCGGCGCCTCCATGGAGCTGGGCGGCAAGAACGCCATGCTGGTGCTCGACGACGCCGACCTGGACAAGACCGTCGAGGGGGCCGTGCGGGCCTGCTTCTCCAACGGCGGCCAGCTCTGCATCTCGATGGAGCGGCTCTACGTGCAGAACGCCATCCACGACGAGTTCGTCGGGCGGTTCGCGGAGCGCATCCGGTCGATGGAGCTGGGCCCGTCGCTGGGGTGGGGCCCCGAGATGGGCTCGCTGGTGTCGCAGAGCCAGCTCGACACGGTGACCACCCACGTGTCCGACGCCGTCGCGGCGGGCGCCACCGTGCTGGCCGGCGGGGCGGCCCGACCCGACCTGGGGCCGTACTTCTACGAGCCCACCCTCCTGTCGGGGGTCACCGAGGACATGACCGTGTGCCGCAGCGAGACCTTCGGCCCGGTCGTGTCCACGTACCGCTTCTCCACCGTCGACGAGGCCGTCGAGCGGGCCAACGACAGCGAGTACGGCTTGAACGCCAGCGTGTGGACCAAGGACACCGGGGCCGGCCGGCGCATCGCCGCCCGCCTGCAGTCGGGCACGGTGAACGTGAACGAGGCCTACGCCGCGGCATGGGGCTCGCTCGACGCCCCCATGGGCGGGTTCAAGGAGTCGGGGCTGGGCCGGCGCCACGGCGCCGAAGGCATCGTGAAGTACACCGACGCCCAGACCGTCGCCGTCCAGCACCTGGTGCCCATCGCCCCCTTCGCCGGCCTCGAGGTGCAGAAGTGGGCCGGCCTGATGACCCGCGCGTTGCGGCTGCTGCGCCGCATCCCGGGCCTCCGGTGACCGCGGCGCCCCCGGCTCCGGTTCGTCCCTCCGGGTCCGGGTCCGGGCGCGAACCGTCCCCCGCTCCACCTCGATCGGCGTGCGCCCCCCGGCGCCGACGGGTTCGGACGCACGTGGTGAACGTGGCGGTGGCACTCGCCGCCCTCGTCGCACTCGCCACCGGGTGCTCCAGCGACTCGGGCGACGAGGGGTCCGGCGGGTCCTCGTCGGCGACGTCGTCGGACGCCACCACCGCGCCCAGCACGACGGCGCCGCCGCCGTCCACGACAACGGTCACCGCCCCGCCGCCGGCGGCGAACGTGCCGGTGGCCCGGGTGGGCGGTGAGAACGACCAGGCCCGTGACGAGCTGAACGAGTGGGCGGTCGACCACGACCTGACCGTCGAGTGGTACTCGGGCGGCGCCACCCTCACCGCGGTGTTCCGGGGCCTCGATCTCGACGGCCTGCCGCCACTGTGCCTGACCACGGCGATCGAGCCCGTGGCCTTCACCGAGTTCGAGGCCGAGACCATCGCCCCCACCGGGCCCGGCGGCTGCGACGGCGCCACCGGCCAGGTCGGCTCGGTCCAGGTCTGCCGCGACCTCGCCGTCTATCCCACCGCCATCGCCATCGTCGGCACCGGCCGGCTGTTCGCCAACATCCAGCTGTGGGACGCGGGCGCCATCGTGACCGACCTCAGCAGCCTCGAGTCGCTCGACGCCATCCCACCCCCCTTCGACGCGGCGGCCCTCGGCTGCTGACCCGGCGCCGTGGCGGCGCGGCGGCTATGGGCCCGACGACGGAGCAGGGCCGATCAGGAAGGGCGGCGACGTGAGGTCCCAGCGGCTGACGCAGTTGTCCCGACCCGGAACCGACATGTTCTGGATCACGCCATCGACGATCTCGGGGACCCAGTAGCCGGCCTCGACGCAGAAGCGGGCCGCGTCGATCGCGTCCGCGAGCGAGGGAAACATCTCGAACGCCGGTTCCGCGTCACTGGGGGCGGGGTGGAGATAGACCCTCCCCCGGCGGGCGCTCGACCCAGAGTCGACGAGCGTGAGTTCACCCGTGGAGAGGACAGGAACGACGTCATCCGGTCCGTACGGCCAGTCGAACCCTTCGGCCTCGAACCAGGCTCGGTCGTCGGCCACGGACTCCCGGATCATGGGTAGGTCGGCCATGATGCGATCGAGGGAGTAGAAGGCTCCGCCGCCCGTCCAGAACAGTGTGCTGGCGGGACCCGCCTCGCCGTCGTGCCACGACCACAGATCGACGAGGTCGTCGACCGGGTCCTCGACGAGCTCCGCCAGGATCCGCCGGACGACCTCGCGCGGACGGCCGGGGTTCAGCTGCGGCACCGGACCCCCAGTGGCCCGCCGGATCGCCTCGACGTGGGCGTCGAGCGCCGAAACGACTCTGCTCACCGGCGCCCCCTCGTCGCTCGCGGTCGCGCCCCCGATCCGGCCATCACAGCGAGAGCGTAGGAGAAGGACCCTCCCGACGGCGCGCCGTGGCGATCGGCGGATCCCGAGGCGCGACCCGGCGACACCTTTGCGCGACCGACCGTCGTTGCTCGCGGTCGGGCGAGAGCCGCCGTGAAGGTGGGGGCCAGGCCAATGCGACGAGCTCACATCCGCCTCCAGGGGCTGGGTCGGTCGCGGCGTGGGCCGCCCGGCCGACTCGGGCGTTGGCCGGTCGGCGAGAAGCCGCGAGGGAGGAGGGGGCATCACTCGACCGCGGCGCTCGACCCTCGCCGGCGGTGACGCGGCCCGAGCGCACGAATCTCACGGGCTGTGGTCACTGCAGAACACCCGTGCAAACTCGAGGCAATAGCCCCCGGAATTCGACCGCTATTGCCTCGAGAATGAAGGGGCCGGCGAGGAGGATCACGAAGCGTGATATCAGTGGGGTGACTCCACTGCCGGTGAGCAGAAATGTCACCCCCCGTGACTGTGGTATCGCACCCGCCTCAGGAACGCGGCGGCACCGACGTGACCCGCAGCACCCGCCTCCAGCAGCACTCCTCCCTCGCGTCCTTCTGCCCAACCCCTCGACACCTCGAGCCGGCCAACAGACCCAAGCCGCTGCCGACCAGGCGCCGCCCGCCGCCGACGCGACCCGCAGCACCCGCCGCCGCCGGCGTCAGCGCCGGCGGGGGCGGCGCAGGACGAAGCTGCGGTAGTCGTCGAGCCAGGGGCGGGCCGAGCGGGCGGCCCGGCGGGCGCGGGCCAGCTGTGAGCGGGCGGCGACGACGGGACGGTGCCGCTGCGCACCGCCGAGGTAGGGCGAGTTGGCCAGGATGAAGCGGCGGACGACCGGTGCCGCCGACCTGATCACCGCCAGCCGGGGCCCCAACAGGCTGCGGATGTCGGACAGGTAGTCCTCGTAGTAGAGGCGCTGGTAGTCGAGCAGGGCCTGCGACTCGTCGGTGTCGAGCCAGTCCGTGTAGAAGCGACGGTCGCCGAAGGCCTCGACGGGCAGCGGCGCCACCCCCATCACCGCCAGGCTCTCGTTGAGCCAGTCCCGGTACAGGGCCCGCCGGTCGGCGCCACCGGCGATGTTGAGGGTCTTCCCCTCCACCTGAGGGTTACCCACCGTGCCCGCCAGCGCCACGGCCACGTCGCGGGGATGGGTGAACTCCACCCGGGTCTCCGGGTGCAGCTCGAACACGAACGGGATGATCGGTACCAGTGCCACCGGTGGCGTCATGCCCAGCCGGAAGATGGTCCAGCGCAGCTCCGAGGCCCGCAACAGGTCCTCGCACTCGACCTTCTGGCGGGAGTAGGTGTCCTCGGGGTGGCGCTCCTCGTCCACCGTGCGCGGGCCGGTTGCCGACGCGTTGCGCCCGTAGACCTGCGCGGTCGAGGTGAAGGTCAACCCCGGCGGCGAGGCCGCCGCGCCCGCGGCGTCGATCAGGGCCCGCATGCCGCCCACGTTCACGGCGTAGGCGGCCAGTTGGTCGGCGTCGGTCGCCGGCGGGATCACCGCCGCGAGGTGCAGCACGTGGTCGACGCCACCGAGGGCCCGGCTCAGCAGGTCGCGGTCGGTGACCGAGCCCCAGCAGCGCTCGACCCGTGCGCTGAAGCCCGCGGCGACCGTGCGGTTCTTCTTCGTGGCCAGGTCGAGCGCCCGCACCCGCAGGCCGCGGGACGCCAACTCGGCGACCGTCGCGGCGCCGACGTTGCCGCACGCCCCGGTCACCAGCACCAGCGGCCTCACGCCCGCCACCGTCCCGGGCCCGACGCCGCCACCATCGACGGCGAGACACCCGAACTGGCGCCCGATCCGGTCGTCCTGGCCCCCGAATCGGGCGCCAGTTCACCGAGGGGGCCGTGGCCGGCCGGCGTCATGCCTGCGCCTCCGCCACCGCGAGCGCGGCCGCACGAGCGACCGCGAGCGTCACCTCGACGTCCTCGGCGGTGTGGGCCGCCGACACGAAGAACTTCTCGTGGGCCCGCAGCACCCCGTGGTCCAGCAGAGCGTCGGTGAAGACCAGGTTGGCGAAGGCGTCGGCGGCCAGGCTGGAGCGGTGGTCGAACACGGGCTGGTCGGTGAACCAGGTGTGGAACGCCGACGGCTCGCCCAGCACCTGGGCGGCCAGGCCGGCATCCACCAGCGCCACCCGCAGCCCGTCCATGAGGGCCCGGCCCGTCGCCTCCAGCTCCTCGTAGAAGCCCGGACGGCGCAGCTCGCCGATCACCGCCAGGGCCACGTGCATGGCCAGGGGGTTGGACGAGTAGGTGCCGGTCTGCATGGTGAAGGGCGCACCCGAGAGGCGGCGGACCGGGTCGGCCAGCTCGAGCAACGCCGCCGGGCCGCAGATGGCGGCGAAGGGGAGCCCGCCCGAGATCGTCTTGCCGACGGCGCAGAGGTCGGGGACGACGCCATAGCGCTCCTGGGCGCCGCCCAGCGCCAGGCGGAACCCTGTGACCACCTCGTCGAACACCAGCACGATCCCCGCGGCCGAGCAGACCCGGCGCAGCCCCTCCAGGAAGCCGGGCGCCGGGACGAAGGTGCGCTGCATCGGCTCGACGATCACCGCGGCCAGCTCGTGGCCGTGCTCGCCGATGATCGCCTCGGTGGTGGCCAGGTCGTTGAACGGTGCCACCAGCACCTCCGGGACCAGCGCGGCCGGGATGCCGTGGCTGTCGGCGACCGCGGTGGGGAACGGCGGCGGGTCCCAGTTCCACTGCGTGCTCATGAGCGCGTAGTCGTGCATGCCGTGGAAGGCGCCCTCGAACTTCAGCACCTTGTCCCGCCCGGTGGCGGCGCGGGCCAGCCGGAGGGCGAAGAAGGTGGCCTCCGAGCCCGTCGAGTGGAACGACACCTTCTCGGCGCAGGGCACGGTGTCGCACAGCGCCTGCGCCAACTCCACCGCAGCGGCGGTGAGGACCAGGTGCGACGTGCCCCCGGCCGCACCCCGCCCCAGGGCCTCGAGCACCGCGGGGTGGGCGTGGCCCAGCACGTGGGGCCCCGACCCCAGCAGGTAGTCGACGTACTCGTTGCCGCTGCAGTCCCACAGCCGGCTTCCCCGGGCCCGGTCGACGACGAACTTGCGGCGCTCGTCGAGCGACGGCCCGCGCGTGCCCTCGGGGAAGAGGCGGGCCGCCTCTGCCACCAGCGCCGCCTCCTCCGCCGACCGGGGGCGGCGCGGGCCGGGCCCGATCACGAGGAGCCTCCGGCCACGAGGTCGGGGAAGAACCGGTCGAGGTAGTCGGCGAAGCGCTCGTGGATCATCGCCTCGCTCATGCCGAAGTCGTCCTTGCCGTAGGTGTGCTCGCCGAACTTGCCGGGAGGGTTGTCGGCCTCCCAGGCACGCATCGCCGCCTCGGCCGACGCGCTGAACGGCTCGTCGAACCGGTCGTAGATCGCGGCCACGGTGCCCATCGGGTCGGCGAGGAAGTCGTCGAACCACACGTCGTGGAACTGCTGCTCGCGCCCTTCCCGCGCCGCGATGCCGCGGGTCATGGCCTCCGACCACACCGCCAACTGGTGCCCCGCGAACTGCGCACGGTCGGGCGGGTGCTCCTGGAGCGTCCGGAAGCCCTCGCACAGCCCCACGTACGACGCCAGCACCCGGGCGGGATCGCGGTGGGTCCACACCACGCAGGCGTCGGGGTACACCTCGAGCAGGGCGTCGATGTGGCGGATGTGCACCGGGTACTTGAGCAGCCAGCGTCGGCCCAGGTCGTACGAGCCCACCAACTGCACCAGCTTCCGGTGCCGGCGGTACGACTCGACGTGGTGGTGCGACCGGTACCACTCGGCGTAGGTGGGCACGGTGCTGGCCACCTCGAAGTAGTCGTCGGTGAAGCTCTGGGCGAGGAAGTGGCGGCACTCCTCGGGGCCCGGTGCGGTCATGTGGTGGATCGACTCCAGCTTCTCGCCGGCCAGGTAGATCATCCGCAGCTCGGACTCGGCCGCGGCGTAGTCGTAGGCCTGCGCCCACGAATGGCGCGGCGGCCTCGGCTGAGGATGCGTGGCCAGCCAGTACTCGAGGCACTGCGTGTCGGGGTTCGAGCCCATGAGGTAGTGCAGGGCGGTGCTGCCGGTGCGCACCAGGCCGGTGATGATGATGGGGCGCTCGATGGGCACCTCGAGCGCCGCGGGGCGCAGCTGCCACCACCGCTCGGCCCGCAGGCGGCCCCGCAGGATGTTCACCAGGAAGTACTCGGCCATGAGCCGGCCGGAGCGGGTGAACCGGGCCTCCTCGTCGTAGCTGGCCAGGAGGATGCGGAGCGGCTCGAGGTACGACTGCTCGCCGAAGTCGTCGAGCCCCCCCTCGCACGCGATCGCCCGCTCGTGCAACTCGAGCTCGCGGCCCAGCCATGTCATCTCGCGCCTCCTTCGTCGGCGCCCCTTCGGGATCCGCCTCGACCCGTCGACGCTGCTCCGCTCCGCTCCGCAGCCTCGAGAGCTCCTTCGTCGGCGCCCCTTCGGGATCCGCCTCCACCCGTCGACGCTGCTCCGCTCCGCTCCGCAGCCTCGAGGTGCATCGAGCGGAGTGTAGGAGCGTGTGCCGGCCGGAGCCGTCGGCTTGTATGGACCCGTGCCCGACGACGCGCCGATCCACCCCGACTCGCCCCACTGGTTCCGCCGCGCCCTGGCCACCCCGTTCGAGGACGGCACGGTGGAGGTCGACGGCACCACGGTCCACTTCCTGGCCTGGGGGCGGCCGGGGCGCCGAGGGCTGGTGTTCGTGCACGGTGGCGGCGCCCACGCGCACTGGTGGACCCACGTGGCCGCCACCTTCGCCCGCGACTTCCGCGTGGTCGCGGTCGACCTCTCGGGCCACGGTGACAGCGGCCACCGTGAGACCTACGCGCTCGAGCAGTGGACCCACGAGGTCATGGCCGCGGCCGGCGCCGGTCGCATCGGCGGCCACCCGGTCGTCGTCGGCCACAGCATGGGCGGCTTCGTCACCATCGCCACCGCCGCGCTGCACAGCGACGCCCTCGCCGGCGTGGTGGTGTGCGACTCACCGGTCACCGAGCCCGACCCCGAGATCGCGTCGTTCCGCCTCCAGGAGGCCTTCGGGCGGCCCCGCACCTATCCCTCGGTCGACGACGCGCTGGGCCGCTTCCGCACCGTGCCCGCCCAGGACCACTACCTCGACTTCGTGATGGACCACGTGGGCCGGCGGTCGATGCGCGCGGTCGACGACGGCTGGCAGTGGAAGTTCGACCGGCGGATCTTCGCCCAGTTCAGCCAGGGCATGCGCTCGATCGCGCTCCCCTACCTGTCGTCGATCACGTGCCGATTCGCCCTGCTCCGCTCCGAGAACGGGCTGGTCACCGAGGACATCGGCCTGTCCATGTACGAGAAGCTCGGCCGGGTGGCGCCGGTGATCGAACTGCCCGAGGCGGGCCACCACGCCATGCTCGACCAGCCCCTCATCCTGCTCACGGCGCTGCGCACCCTCCTCGCCGACTGGGACCACTCGGAGCCGCTGCACCGCTCCTGAGCGCGCCCCCCGGTCGGCCGGCTCCCGCCGGCCGACCGTGAGGCTCGACCTCTCGTCGAGGGTCAGGTCCGCGCCTGCGAGCTCAGGCCAGGGCGGCGTCGAGGGTCTCGACCGAAGGGGCGAAGTAGAACGAGCCGGACGCCGGGGTGGAGTAGTCGGTGATGGCGTCGCGGGCCTGGCCGTTCATCCCGTACATGGCCTCCATGCGCTCGCGCATGGGGGCCTGCTCGCGGCAGAAGCCCATGAAGTAGAGGCCGATGGTGCCGTCGTGGAAGGCGTAGGGGGTGGAGCGCCGGACCATCTCGCCTCGCTTGGGCGTGGACTCGTCGGCGGCCTCGCCCTCTCGCAGCTCCACGTGGCGCAGGTGCGACGTGGGCACCTGGACGCTCAGCTTCGTGGAGTCGGCCTTGGTGCGGCCGAAGGTGTTCTCCTGGTCCTCGAGCGACAGGCCGTTGAAGTAGTCGAGGTCGTGCACCCAGCGCTGGGCGATGCAGAAGGACCCGCCGGCGCCCGGCTGCCCGTCGGGCACGATGCCCCGGTCGCGCTGGTCCTCCGGGGCGGGGTTCCCGGTGCCGTCGATGAAGCCCGTGAGGTCGAGGCTGTTGCGGTAGATGAACGTCGGCGTCTCACGGGCGACCGTCATGTGCCCCGCGACCGCGGTGCGGAAGTTGTACTGGGCCTCCCAGCACAGGTCCTTCTCGTCGGAGTGGATCCAGATCAGCAGCTCCTCCTGGGTGCCCTTGGCCACCTTGCCGTCGGGCGACTCGTAGCCGGGGTAGGCCTGGAAGTCGTCAGGGAGGTCGTCGGTGAGGTCGGCCAGCAGGGTGGGGCCGAACAGGATGCAGACGTTGACGGGGGTGGTGACGCCGACCTCGGCGCCGAGTGCCCGCAGGTCGCGGAGGGCCGCCTTGATGACGCCCAGGTCGGCGCCGTCGGTGCGGCTCAGGTGGGTGTACCACTGGTACTTGGTGAGGTTGGTGAGGATCGCGTTCTGGGGGTTCGGCACAGCCAGGCTCCTTGACGATGGTGGTCGGCGCCCTGTTTAGCAACTGGCGGCGAGCCTCGCCGGGGCGTCGGTCATTCGTGTCGATGCGTGGGTAGGTACCCGACGTCGGAGGGCGGCGCCGACACGCCGACCGGCGCACGTCGGTCGGCTCCCGTATCGCCCGAACGAGGAGAACCTCGATGTCATCCAGTGTCCACCGCCTCCACAAGGAGACCGCCCGCGACGCCGGCTTCGGCTCGTTGTCGCTCATCAGCGTCCTCGCGGGAGTCGTGACCGCCTACGGCGCCTTCGCGGTGATCGCGGCTGTCGCGGGAGCAGCGACCAACGGGCTCGACGTCGCCACCGACTTCCGCTCCGACGACTGGACGAGCAGCGGCGCCGCGGCCTCGGCCATCACCGCAGTGGTGCTGTTCGTGGCCTATCTGTTCGGTGGCTACGTCGCTGGTCGGATGGCCCGGCGATCGGCCACCATCCACGGCCTGGCCGTCTTCGTGACGACCCTCGCGATCGGCGCCATCGTGGGCGGGATCGTGGCCGGCCTGGCCGACAGCGCCGACATCGAGCAGAACCTGCGCAGCATCGGCGTGCCGACGACGTCCGACCAGGTGTCCAACGTGGCAATCGCCGGTGTGGTGCTCTCCCTCGCCGCCGTGCTCATCGGCTCGTTGGTGGGCGCGTCACTCGGCGAGCGCTGGCACACCAAGTTGGCCCGCCGGGTCGTCGATCCCGCCTACGGCCCGAGTGCCGAGGCGTGGGACCGGGCCGCAGCCACCGAGGTGGAGGCGCAGCGCCGCCTGCAGGCCGACCCCGCGCTCGCACGCGACGCTGCTGCCGAACGGGACGACGCCCGCGACGTCGACCTGCGCGAGGACGACACCGGCACCGACGGGGCCCGGTACACCGAGGCCGAGTGGCGCCGTCGCGACGAGGACGCGACCCCCTCGGCGACGGGCAACCGCGTCTGACGCCGGCCCTGCCGGCCTGACTCGCGGGGAGACGCCTCCCGCACCCACCGAATCGCCGTCCGGCGACCGCATCGCACTCGGCCCACCCTGCGGGGTGGGCCGAGTCGCGTTGCGCCAACGACGAGACGGTCACCCGATGTTACGAATTGACAGATACTGCCAACTTGTGACATCGTGACCTCTGTACGGGCGTGGCGGCGCCGCACACAGGGGAAGGGTGGAGGCACATGCTGGGGCGAGTCGAACGGACGCTCGACGAGACCGGGACCATGTTCGCCATCGCCGGCGAGGGGTTCCGACGCACGTGGGACGTCAAGAGCTGGTGGCGCGAGTGGCTCGTGCAGTGCTGGTTCCTCGTTCGGGTCACCACCCTGCCGGTGATGCTGATCGCGATCCCGCTGGGGGCGACCATCTCGCTGCAGGTCGGCCAGCTGGCCCGCCAGCTCGGTGCCGGCTCGGCCACGGGCTCGGCCGTGGTGCTGGCCATCGTCCGCGAGGTGGCCCCGGTGGCCACCGCCCTGCTGATCTCGGGCGCCGGCGGGTCGGCCATGTCGTCCGACCTGGGGTCGCGCCGCATCCGGGACGAGCTGGCGGCCATGGAGGTGATGGGCGTCAACCCCATCTACCGGCTGGTCACCCCCCGCCTCTGGGCCTCGAGCACCGTGGGCGTGCTGCTCGTGTCGCTGGTGGTGTTCTCGGGGGTCGCCGGCGGCTACTTCTTCAACGTGGTCCTGCAGGGCGTGACGCCCGGGGCCTACTTCGAGGGCGCCACGTCGCTTCTACAGCTGTCCGACCTGCTGGCCTCGCTCTTCAAGGCATGGATCTTCGGCTTCATCGCCGCGATGGTCGCCACCTACAAGGGCATGAACTGCGACACCGGCCCTGCCGGGGTGGGGCGGGCCGTGAACCAGGCCGTGGTGCTCACCTTCATCTTGATCTTCGCGGCCAACTACGTGATCACGACCCTCTACTTCGTCCTCGTGCCGGCCAAGGTGTGAGACAGGGAGCCTGAGGAACCGCCGTGACCGCCCCCGCCGTCGTCCTCCGCCACCCGGTCGCCCTCGCCGCGGGCGCCGTCCGCGGCACCCGTGACCTGTTCGCCGAGCTGGGCGCCCACCTGCTCTTCTACGCCCGCGTGCTCGGCCGGGTGGGCACCGACATCATCGGTCGCCTGCGCTACCGAGACGAGGTGGCCCGGCACGTCAGCAACATCGCAGTGGGCGCCGGGGCGTGGATCTTCGGCAGCGGGATGGTGTTCGTGGTGTTCACCATGTCGTTCTTCACCGGCACCGAGGTGGGCCTGCAGGGCTACAAGGGCCTCGAGCAGATCGGCGCCGAGGCCTTCACCGGTCTGGTGGGCAGCTTCGCGAACGTCCGCGAGGTCACGCCGCTGATCGCGGCGACGGCGCTGGCCGCCCAGGTCGGTGCCGGCTTCACCGCCGAGATCGGCGCCATGCGGATCAGCGACGAGATCGACGCCCTCGAGGTGATGGCCGTGCCGCCGCTGGCCTACGTGGTCGCCACCCGGGTGACGGCCACGCTGATCGCGCTCACCCCCATCTACCTCATCTCGCTGATCGCCAGCTTCTGGGCCACCAAGCTGGTGACCACCCAGTTCTACGGCCTCTCGCCAGGTGTCTACGACTACTACTTCCGGCTCTACCTGCCGCCGATCGACATCGTCTACAGCGTCATCAAGATGGTGGTGTTCACCATCGCGGTCACGCTGATCCACTGCTACTACGGCTACTACGCCTCGGGCGGGCCCGCCGGCGTGGGCGTGGCCGTGGGTCGGGCGATCAGGGCGTCGATCGTGACCATCGTCGTCATCAACTTCGTGCTGTCCCTCATCTTCTGGGGTGACGGCAGCACGGTCACGCTGACGGGCTGAACGGGGACTGCGGTGCTCGAGCGGATCAGCCCCAACCAGCAGGCCCTCGTCGGCCTCGTGGCCATGGTGGTCATCGCCATGGCCGTCACGGTGTCCATGCGCGCCGCGTTCGGGGCCTACGACCCCGGCTACACCCTCACGGCCCGGTTCGCCGAGGCGGGCCAGAACCTCGACACGCAGTCCGACGTGAAGGTGCGTGGCGTGAACGTCGGCACGGTCACGGGCATCGACGTGGGCCGCGACGGGCGGGCCGTCGTCACCATGCACCTCGACCCCGGCACCGAGGTGCCCACCACCGCCGTCGCGGCCATCCGCCCCATCTCGATCTTCGGCCCCAAGTTCGTCGACCTGGTGCCCGGCGCCGGCGAGGGCGAGGGGCCCTACTACCAGGCCGGCGACGAGATCGCCCGCACCGAGACCGCGCTCGAGCTGAGCGACGTGCTCGGCGACGCCGACCGGCTGCTGGCGGCCATCCACCCCGACGACCTCACGGTGATCCTCCGCACCTTCGCCGACGGCGTCGACGGCCTCGAGCGCCCCCTGTCGAACACCGTCACCGACGGTCGCACCGTGCTCGACGCCACCATCGCCAGCACCGACGACCGCCATGCCCTCCTCGACGCCATGGCGGCGCTGTCGGGCGAGCTGGCCGACCGGGGGGACACCATCGTGGCGCTGGCCGACAACACCCGGGCACCCGTCCGCACCCTGACCGGCAGCCAGGACGACCTGGCCGGCCTGCTGGAGGGGACGGCCCGCCTGTCGTCCGACCTGGCCGACGTCTTGAACGAGAACCGCGACGTGCTCGGTCCCGCCACGGCGGCATCGGCCGACCTCTCGTCGGTCACCGCCGATCAGCTCCCGGGCCTGGTGGGCTACCTGGGATTCGTCGAGAGCTACAGCAGCGTGCTGTCCGAGGTGATCCGGGTGCCGTCGAGCGCCGGGTACCTGATGGCCACCCAGCAGTTCCTGCTCGGCTCCGACCCGTGCCGGGCCCTCGTGCTGGTGCCCGACTGCCAACTGCCGACGGTCGATCCCGGACCACAGGTGGCGGCGCAGGGATGATCCGCACCGCCGCCAAGTTCGGGGTCTTCGCCGTGCTCACCCTGGCCCTCACGGGGTTCATCGGCGCGCAGATCGCCAAGATCCAGTTCGGCTCCACCTATTCCGTGGTGGCCACGTTCGACGACGTCACCGGCCTCACCAAGGGCGACGACGTCAAGGTGGCCGGGGTGAAGGTGGGCCAGGTGTCGGGCATCGACACGACCGCCGAGGGCCGGGCGGTCGTGCGTCTGTCGCTCGACGCCGACCTGCGCATCCCCACCGACAGCGTGGCCGCGGTGCGCTGGCGCAACCTGCTCGGCCAGCGCGTCGTGTACCTCGAGCCGGGCGACGCCGACTCGATGGTGGCCGACGGCGACCGGATCGACCACACCCGCTCGGTGGTGGACATCGGCGCCCTGATCAACGAGTTGGGCGGCCTGGTGTCGGCCATCGACCCGGCTCAGCTCAACACACTGCTCACCGCGGTGAGCGAGGCCTTGAACGGCAACGAGGCAGCCGTCGACCAGTTGCTGGACAGCGCCGGCGAGCTGCTGAGCACCCTGGCCGACCGCCAGGACACGATCAGCCAGCTGCTGGAGGACTTCGACACGGTCAGCGCCGCGCTGGCGAGCCGGGACGACCAGATCGCCACCATGATCGACAACCTGGCGCTGCTGACCGACACGTTCGCCAGCAACGAGGACCTGCTCGACTCCACCCTCACCGAGTTGGCCACCTACTCCGGCTCCCTGGACCAGGTGCTGACGGCCAACCAGGGCGACCTGGAGAGCATCATCGCCAACCTGGCCACCGTCACCGACACGGTGACCGACAACATCGACACGGTGCAGGCCCAGCTCGAGCACCTGCCCGGCGGGCTGAGCGCGCTGCACGAGGTGACCAACCGCGGCGAGTACATCGTCATCCAGGCGCTGTGCTTCGCCGCCGGCCCGCCGCCGTGCCCCACCCCCACCGACCTGCCCGGCCTGAGCGGGCCCGCCAGCGTGTCCGCGGGGCCCGCGGCCCTGGCCTACCTCGGGCCGCTCGGCCCCGCCGGCGCCGACACACCCGAGACCCCGAGCGCGGGCGCGCTGCAGGGGCTCCTGCCGGGAGGGGCACCGTGACCCGGGCCCGCGTCTCCGCCGCCGGCCGCGTCCGCCGCCTGCTCGAGCGCCTGACCCCCGGACGGTTCACGGAGATGAACCGGCGCTCGGTGGGCATCGTGGCCGTGGCGGTGATCCTCTCGCTCTGCGTCGCCGCCTTCGCGGTCGGATCGCTCGACCTGCTCGAGCACCGCTACGTCGTGCGGGCGGTGCTGCCCGACGCCGCCGGGCTCAAGTCGGGCTCGCTGGTGCGACTGGCCGGGGTGGAGGTGGGCGAGGTGACCGGCCTGGCGGCCGATCGCCGTGCCGGGCAGGTGGTGGTGACCTTCGAGGTCGACGACGATGTCGCCCTCGGGCCGGACACCACCGCCCGGGTCGCCCTCTCCACCCTCCTCGGCGGCCAGTACATCCGCCTGGAGAACGTGGCGGGCACGCCCCGAATGGCCGACCTGCCCGCCGATCGCCGGCGCATCCCGATCTCGCGCACCAGCGTGCCGTTCTCGGTGACCGAGACCTTCAACGCCACCACCGACGTGGTGGACGCCATCGACACCGACGCGGTCAATCGCATGGTCACCGAGTTCGCGGACATCGCCACCGACAACGGGCCGCGGGTGGAGCGGGTGCTGCGGGCGCTGACCGAGGTGTCGCGGGCGTTCAACGAGCGCCAGGCCGCGATCCACGACCTGCTCGATCAGAGCGAGTCGCTGACGGCCACCCTCGCCGAGAAGGACCAGGCCATCGTCGAGCTCATCGACTCGAGCAACGTCGTGCTCGACCAGATCGCCCGCCGGCGCGCCGAGCTGGCCACCATCCTCGGTGACGGCTCGGATGCCGTCGCCCGGCTGGCCGACATCGTCACCACCCGGCGCACGCAGCTGGAGGCCATCCTCGACGACCTCGACGTGGCCACCGACGCGGTGGCCGCCCACCAGGACGACGTCGACACGATCCTGGCCTGGTCGGGCCCCACCTACCAGCAGGTGTCGGCCATCGCGTCGCACGGCCCCTACATCGACGTGCTGCCCACGTCGCTCGGCCCCGACGTCATCGGCGCCCTCGCCCGCATCTACCCGCAGCTGGGCCTCACCCAGGCGACCGCGCCATGAGGTGGTCGGGGGCCCGCGCCCGAGCCGTGGCGATGGTGCTGGTGGTGTCGCTCCTGGGTGGCGGTTGCGCCATCGGCCGGCCCGGGGGCGGCCCCGGTGCGGTCCACCTCACCGTGAACTTCCGCCGGGCGGTCGCCGTCTACCCCGGCTCCAGCGTGCGGGTGATGGGCCTCGACGCCGGCACGATCGACGCGGTGGTGCCCGAGGGCAACCGCGTGCGGGTGGAGATATCGGTCGACCGCGACGTGCCGGTGCCGGCCGACGTGAAGGCCGCGGTGGTGCCGCTGTCGCTCATCGGCGAGCGCAGCGTCACCCTGTTCCCCGCGTGGCAGGAGGGCGAGGCGCGGGCGCACGACGGCGACGTGATCCCGATCGAGCGCACCACCGTGCCGGCCGAGCCCGACGAGGCGCTCCAAGCGTTAACCGACCTGGCCCGCGGCCTCGACCCCGACGAGGTGGCCCGCCTGGTGCACGAAGGGGCCGAGACCCTCGACGGGCGCGGCGACCTGCTGAACGAGAGCCTCACCCAGATGGGCGACCTGTCGCAGCTGATGGCCACCGAGGACGACTCCCTCGTGGCCGTGGCCGGCAACCTGAACGAGTTGGCCGGCACGCTCGGCCGGCGCCAGGAGCAGCTGGGCCACGTGATCGACTCGTTCGCCACCGCCTCGGGGGTGCTGGCCGACGAGCGCCAGGACATCCAGGACCTGCTGGCCGGCCTCGGCCAGCTGGCGCAGGAGGGCGACGGGATCGTGCGCAGCGCGGAGGACCACCTGCCCGAGGACCTGGCCCAGCTCGCCCGCCTGACCCAGTCGGTGCACACCAACCTGGACGCGGTGGCGCTGCTCGTCGACGCCCTCAACCGCAACTCGCAAGGGCTCATCGGGGCCTACGACGCCGGGATGGGCGTGCTGGTGCAGCGCATCAACCTCACCCCGATCACCGCCGAGGTGCTGCGACCGCTGTTCACCGCGCTGGGCCTGCAGCTGCAGGCCCCCTGCGTGCCGCAACCAGGGGTGACCTGCCCGTGACGCGTCGCCCTCCCCGCGTGGCCAGGGCGCTGGCCGCGGTGCTCGTGCTCGCCGTGCTGGCGCCGGCGTGCTCGCTGCGCACCGCCGGGTCACCCAAGGGCGACCTCGTGCTGACCGCCACGTTCGACGACGTCAGCAACCTGGTGGTCGGGCACTCGGTGAAGCTGGCCGACGTCACCATCGGGACGGTGACGGGCGTGCGCCTCGACGGCTACCGAGCGCGGGTGACGATGTCGATCGAGGGCGGCCATCCGTTGCCCGTCGACACCACCGCGGTCCTGGCCAAGACCTCCCTGCTGGGCGAGCAGTACATCGAGCTGCGGCTTCCGACCACCCCGCCGGGTGGGGCGGGCGGCCGGCTCCTCCACGCCGGCGACGAGATCACCCGCACCACCAGTGAGGCCGAGTTCGAGGAGGTGACGGAGCGGGCCATCGAGTTCCTGGGCGCGGTCACCGCCAACGACGTGAGCACGATCGTCTCGACCGGCGCCGCGGCGCTCGGGGGTCGGGGGCACGAGCTGAACGAGTTGCTGGCCGACCTGTCCACCGTGGTCACCGACCTCGACTCCCAGCGGGCGCAGATCGCCACCACCATCGACGGGTTCGGGCGACTGACGAGGGACCTGGCGGCCAACGACCAGCGGGTGGCCGGGCTGGTGGACGACCTGGCCGGCGCCTCCGTGACGCTCGCCGCCAACCGCGACCGCATGGTGGCCGCGCTCCGGGGCATCCGGAACATGAGCGAGGTGAGCACCAGCACGGTGCTGGTCCCCCACCTGAACGACCTGATCCACACGCTGCACGACCTCGACCCGATCGTGGCGACCCTCGCGGGCCAGCGACCGCTGATCGAGTCGCTGCTCGAGTCGGTCGACCAGTTCCTCGTGAAGATCTCGAACAACGTCGCCGCCAGGGACACCGGTGCGGCTGCGCAGGCCCAGTTCATCTGGGCCCGTGGCGTGGCCACCCCCTCGGGCACCATCGGCGACGCGCCCGCACCCGACCCCGCGGCGCCCGGCGCCCCGACCGCTCCCGGCGGCGCACCAGCCGACCCCCGCAACAGCCTCGACGACGTGAACAACCTGGTGAGCTCGATCCTCGGCCTGCTGGGCACGCTGCCCGACGTGGCGCTGCCGGCAGCGGTCTGCGACCAGCTGAACGCGCTGCGGACGGGGGTCGACGCGACGCTGGCGACCGACCTGGCCACGCAGCTGACCGTGCTGTGCCCGGCCGGCGGCCCGTCCGGCCAGGGCAGCCCGGCCCCCTCGCCGGTGCCGGTGCCTGTTCCCGGGGTGCCCGGCAATGGGAGCGGCGGGACTGCCGGCGGCACCGGAGGCACGGGCGTACCGCTGCCGATCCCGGGGGTGGGCGGGTGAACCGGCGGGTGGCGGTGAACCTCGCCGTCTTCGCCGCGCTGGGCCTCTCGCTCGCCTGGTGGGCGGTGGGCAACGTGCTGCAGATCGATGTGTTCGACCGGCCCTACACCATCACGGCCGACTTCGAGAGCTCGCCGGGCCTGCAGCCCGGCTTCGACGTGGGCTACCTGGGAACCCCGATCGGGCGGGTGCGCGCCGTCGACCTCGAGGACGGCGGCGTGACCGTCGTGATGGCCATCGACAAGGGTCGCCACATCCCGGAGGGGTCGAGCCTGGCCGTGCGGCGCAAGTCGGCCATCGGCGAGCCCTACGTCGACGTGGTGCCGCCCGCCGACGCGTCGACCGACGGCCCCTTCCTCGCGCCGGGGGCCCACATCCCCCGCGAGCGCACCTCGACCCCGCTGGCCTATGCCGACCTGTTCGACGCGCTCGACCAACTGGTGAGCGCCGTTCCCGCCGACGACCTCGACACGCTGCTGCACGAGCTGGCGGTGGGCCTGGACGGCCGGTCCGAGGACCTGCGCCGCATCATCACGGGCAGCAGCGACGCCCTCGACACCTTCGCGGACAACGCCGACCTGATCGAGGAGTTCACCGCCAACATGGCCGACCTGGTGAGCACCCTGTCCGCCCACCGGGCCGAGCTGGGCCAGGGCCTCGACAACGCCGTCGCCGTCACCGGCGCCCTCACCGCCGCCAACGCCGACCTGCAGCGGGTGCTCACCGACGGCAACAGCCTGGCCAACCGCACCGCCGACCTGCTGGCCGGGTCGAAGCTGGAGGTGAGCTGCGTGCTCGGCGACCTGGGGGAGCTGGCCGTCCGGCTCGGCCGCCCCGATCTGCTCGGCGCCATCGAGCAACTGCTGGCGACCGGGCCCGACGCCGAGGCCGTCTTCCAGGACTCCTCGGCCGGGGGCGTGGTGGCCAACGAGGCCGATGGCCCCTACATCCGTGCCATCCCACCGCTCAACGTGGGCGGCGAGGAGCCGGTGCCCGTGTACGACCATCCCCACCAGCTGCCCGAGGTGCCGGCGGTGGCCGCCTGCCCGGACCTCTCGGCCGTGGGTGCCCCGTCGGGCAGCTCGACGGCCGCCTCGGCGGGCGCGTCCGGCGGCACCGGCGACAGCCCCGCGGTGGACCCCGGTGCGCCCCACGACCAGCCGGGCGAGCAGGCCTCGTCGCAGCAGCGCAGCGACGACCACCGCTTCAACCCCTTCGTGATCGTGTTCGTGCTGCTCGCGCTGGCCGCGCTCGCCGCCGTCCGCCCGTGGCGCTGGCTTCCCGGCCGCCACCGAACCTGACCGTCGTTGGAGCGACCACGCCCACCCCCTTGCCACCACACCCTTGCCACAACCGACGCAGCAACCACCCGAAAGGCTGGACGGAGATGCCCACCATGGCTGACGAGCACCCCACCGACGACCTCGGGATCGAGATCGAGCCCCCCACCCGACGGCCCCGCCGCGAGGGCACGGGCCGCGCCCAGGTGCACTCGCGGCGCGTCGTCGCCGACCTCGACGGGGACACGGTGCTCGACGGCGACGCCGATCTCGTCGTCGATCTCGATCGCGGCGAGGGCGCCGACGCCGGCCGGCAGATGCCCACCTCCCGTGGTGCCGGCCGGCGCCGGGCCCTGCTGGTGGGGGGCGTGGCTCTCTGGGGTGCCGCCATGCTCGCCATCGCGGTGCTGTCGTTCGTGCGGGCCGACCACCTCGAGTCGGCCCGGGACGACCGGCAGGCGGCCGCGTCGGTCGCAGGCCAGTTCGCCAGCGCCACCATGAGCTACGACCACCGCGACCTCGAGGGCAGCCTTCAGGCGGTCACCGACCTGGCCACGGCCGAGTACGCCGAGACCTACCAGAACGCGTTCTTCGAGGAACTGCAGCCGGTGGTCGACGAACTGCGGGCGCGTGGCCGGGTGCACGTGCGCGACGTCTTCATCAGCGACCTCAGCGACGACACCGCCACCGCCGTGGTGTCGTTCGACGCGGTGATCCGCAGCACCATCGGCACCCGCCGGCTGGCCGGGTCGTACGTCCGCATCGACCTGAAGAAGCAGGGTGGCTCGTGGAAGGCCGACGACCTGACCTTCCTCGCCACCACCCAGGAGGGTCTCGACCCCGCGGGCGGCGCCGGCGCCGGGACGACCGCCACGACCAGCCCCGCGAGGTGACCACGGGACCATCGGGGATGGGTCGGGCGCGGGGTGCGTGCGCCCGGCCCGAGGCCACCACCGGGGTGAGGTCGGATGACCGTGGTGACGGTCACGTGGTCGTGTGACCGTCAGGTCGTCTTGACCACCAGCAGGGAGCACGGGAGGTGGTGGCTCACCTTGCCGGGCACCGAGCCCAGCGGGTTGAGCCGGCGGAAGCCCGACAGGCCCAGGTTGCCGACCACCAGCAGGTCGTAGCCACCTTCGTGGGCCTCGGCGATCAGCGCGTGGGCCGGGTCGCCGGCGACCGGGCGGAGGGTGACCTCCACGCCGACATCGGCGAGACGGGACCCCTCGCCCCGCAACACGTCCTCGGCCCGGCGTCCCGCGGAGAGGACGGTGAGCCGCGCGTGATGCGTACGAGCCACGTCGACGGCACGGTCGACGGCCTTGTCGGCGGTGAGCGACCCGTCGGTGCCCACGAGGACCCGTCGGTAGTGCGGGCCGCCGGTCACTGCGCTGTCAAAGGAAGACATAATGACAATGTACGTCAGATTGTCTACACTGTCACCCATGACCTACGGCACGATCGTGGTGGGCACCGACGGCTCGGCGACCGCGACCCGGGCGGTGCGCGAGGCCGGCATGCTGGCCCGCACGCACGGGGCCAGGCTGGTGATCGTCACCGCGTTCTCGCGCACGCACGCCGACGCCATGTCCCAACTCGCCGGCACGCCGTCGGCCGCGGTCGCCGGTCGGCAGGTGGGCCTGCCGACCGACCTGGCCTGGTCGGTGACCGACCGCGCCCAGGCCGAGGCCACCGCCGCCGAGGGCCGGGCCGTCGCTCTGGCGGAGGGTGCCCCACACGTGACCGTCAGCAGCGACGACGGCGCACCCGCGGCGGTGCTCCTCGACGCCGTGTTCCTGCACGGCGCCGACCTGGTGGTGGTGGGCTCGGTGGGGCTCCGAGGCGCCCGCCGGCTCCTCGGCAGCGTGGCCGACGCGATCTTGCACCACGCCCCCTGCGACGTGCTGGTGGTGCAGACCGGCGAGTGATCGCCAGGTTCTCGCCGGTTTAACTTGTTACATGTCTTGTCGTGATGTAACATAGGGGATCGTCGCAGGAGTCGAGGACGCAGACCGGCTGCGTCGGGCCACAGGGGGCTGAGATGCGGGCAGTGCCGAAGGGACAGGGGCGATGGGTGATCACGGGCCTGGCCGTGGTGCTGGTCACCCTGCTCGGCGGGGTCGCCGTGCTGGCCGCCACCTTGACCGGCAGCGATGCGCCGGCGGTGGCCCACGAGCGACCCCGCCCCCCGCTCCCGCAGGGCAGCGAGCGGCGCGGGAGGGAAGGCGCCGAGGAGTCCGCGGTGGCCATGGCCACCGAGTTGCAGGCCGTTCCCCTCCGCAGCGGCGGCACGTGCCCCGAGGACCGGCTCGACGTGAGCTGGAACGGCCCCGACGACCAGTACCGGCGCGGGGCCCACGTCAGCCCTGTCGGCCCGGCACCCGACCGCGACACCACCCGGGTGAACGGCATCGTCCGCTGCCGGCGGAGTGAGTTCGCCTACGCCGGCTTCACCGCCCGTTACGAGGACGGCCGCTGGCAGATCAACATCGTCCCCACCTTCGACGAGACCGAGGGCGACGTGCCCGTGACGACCCCCGGCGCCGGCGATGCAGGGGGCCCCGGTGCCGGGGCCGGCACCACCGAGCCGGCCGACGGGAGCGGCACGGGTGCGGGCACCACCACCACGAGCGAGCCGACCCGCCCCGCGGTGCCGACCGAGGTCCCCGACATCGGGGCCGGAGCGCCCGGGCTGGTGCCGGGCGAGAGCCCGGTCGACGCCACCACCCTCGGCCAGGACTCGCCGTGGGTCGGGCTCTGGGACGAAGCGATCGAGCCGCTCGCCACCTACCAGCCCCAGCAGGTGTGCTCGCCCAGTGCGAAGCCCGGCACCGTCGGGTTCCACGACCTGGTGCTGCGCACCTACCCCGACTCGGGCGACTTCGGCATCAGCCGGGACTGCGCGCAGGGGGGTCGCAGCGAGCACAAGGAAGGCCGGGCGTGGGACTGGGCGGTCGACGTCAACGACCCGACCCAGAAGCAGCACGCCGCCGAGGTGATCGGCTGGCTGCTGGCCACCGACGAGTACCGCCACCAGTTCGCCATGGCCCGCCGGCTCGGCGTGATGTACATCATCTACAACGGCCACATCTGGAGCGCCTACGACGCCGCGGCCGGATGGCGGCCCTACAACGGCCCGAACGCCCACACCGACCACGTCCACATCAGCTTCGACATCGACGGTGGCCAGGGGGCCACCAGCTTCTGGCGGATCGACATCCTCGACCGCTTCGGGCTCGGCCAGTTCGGCCCGGCCACGATCCTGCCCGAGTACGACGGCCCCCTCGCCTACGGCGAGCCCCCCCAGTTGACCGCTGCCGACCGGCGCCCGCCTCGCACCGACGACGAGGAACCCGCTCGGCCATCCCCCGCTGCTCCCACCCCGCCGGTGACCCCATCGCCGGCACCCGGGGGCGGCGGTACCGGCGGCGGTGGCAACGGAACCGGAGGGAGCGGGTCATCGCCCCTCCCCACCGCTCCCCCCTCCCCAGTTCCGTTGCCGCCGTTGCCACCCATCACGGTCCCCCCGGTGACCATCCCGCCGCTGCCCACCATCCCGGGCCTGCCGGCCTGCCCGCCGGGCACCCCGCCACTCCCCCTGCCCACCGACTGCCTGCTCCCGGACAGCGCCCGGGCGAAGGCAGCGTCCGCCGGGCCGACGGAGCGCTCGCCGTTGCTCGTCGTCTCACTGAGCCTGGCCAGCCTCGCGGCGATCGGGTGGCACTACCGGCGGACCAACCGCCTGGCCGTCTCACCAGAGGCCGACGCCCACCAGTAGCGGCCTTCGGGCGGCTACCGCTCAGCGACCTTCCGACAGGCCCCGCCGGTCGCCACTCCCCGCATGGGGTGTCGACCCGGCCGGGGCTGGCGGCCGCTCAGCGACCTTCCGACGGGCCTCGGGTTGTGGCCCACCCTGGGCGCGAACACGGGGGCGCGTGCTTCGGCTCGCGTCGCATGGTTCCGTTCGGCTCGATGGACGAGCCGCAGGCGCAGCCGTCAGAACGCGGCGACCTGCGTGGCGTCGAGGGTCGCCGCCGCCGCGGCGACGAGGGCATCGGCGTCGAGCGTGCCGAACGACCGGGCCTTGCGCCAGCAGTAGGCCGTGCCCTCGACCACCTCGACGTACGACTCCGTCTGCGGGTGCAGCACGCCGCCCACTGCGGTCGAGGCGCCGGGTGACGCCGCGAGGATCACGCCACCGCGGACACTGCCCGTCGTGCGGCCGCCCTGCTCGAACCACACCACACGCGCCGGCATCGACCCGCCGGGAAACCGACCCGCGAGCACGCCGGAGGGGGCGCCGGGGATGGGGCATCGGGGGAGCAGAGCGAGCAGGTGGGCCGGGTCCTCGTGGAGCAGGCCCCACTGACGGGCCTGCTGTGCGCAGAGCGGGACCAGGTCGGGCAGCGGCACCGGGTGGCCCGGCAGCCCCGCCACGGTGCCCGCGGCGGGGCCCAGCGTGTCGAACGGGACGCCCAAGGGCGCAGGTGTCAGGGCTGCGAGCGCCTCGGCGACGCCTTCCGCGGTGGCGAGCAGGTGGCGCAGATCAGCGTCGTCGGCCCGGTAGCCGTTGACCGTCAGCGCCACCAGGCCGTAGCGCACCCGGAGCTCGACGTGGGCGTCGGCGCGGGTGGGGAGCCACGGGCTGCACGCCTGGGCGATGGGAGCGAGGGTCTCCGTGGGGAGGTCGGGACCGAGGGTGCGGAAGCCCGGGAGGCCGTAGGCGTCGAGGCCGTTGGCCCCGGTCGACCCGTGCGAGGTCGACCGGGTGAATCGCAGGACCGGCAGGCGGTTGACCTCGGGGACCCGGACGTGTGCGGTCGAGGTGGGGATCCACACCGCCTCGCCCCAGAAGGGCTCGTTCTTCGGCTCGGCCTGGTCGATGCCCCCGATCTGGAACCGCGCGGTGTAGGACCCGAGGGTGACGTCGTGGAACTCACCGGCGGCCCGCACCGAGCCGTTGTGGGCCCGCACTTCGTAGAGCTCGTGCGCCACCATCCCGTGCCGCCCGCCTGGCAGCGGGCCCCGGCAGACACTGAAGAGGTACTCCGGCCAGGCGGGCGGCCGTGAACATCGGCAGCCGAGTGGCCGCACCAGCGTGCAAGGGGCCGAGTGGCAGCCCGAGTACCGGCTGTCCGCCAGGCAGCCAGCACCTGACCGTCGTCGGACCCTTGTCACCACGGCCAACCGCTGGCCCACCAGAACGCCGTACGTGCCGTGTGCGGCGGTATCGAAGCTTCGAGTGTTCGAGAAAGCCGCCGCCGGGTTGCGCCTGGTGCTGTCCCGGCGAGTCGACAACGAATCGTTGTTCGGTCAGTCCGGGGAACGATCCGCAGCGGAGTGGCTGGCCCGACAGACCGGCCAGTCCACGAGCGACGCACAGCGTGATCTCGAATGCTCGAAACGCCTGCGGGAACTGCCCGACGCGGCGGACGCGGTCCGCAACGGGGAGTTCTCGTCCGATCAGGCCAAGGCCCTCGCCGACGGCGCCGCCGCGGACCCGACGGCGGAGCGGGAACTGCTCGACGCGGCCCGCAAGGGTTCGCTCGGCGAGCTGAACCGCAAGGCCAAGGCCCGCAAGGCCGCCGCGTTGGGCGACGACGAGGCCCGCGCCCGTGCCGCGCACAAGAACCGATCCTTCCTGTGCGGCACCAACACCCTGGGCGAAGGATGGGGGCGGTTCAACGGACCCGCGCACCTCACCGCCCGGCTCAACGCCCAGATCAAGCCCTTCATCGAACACGCCTTCGCCAAGGCCCGGCGCGAAGGACGCCGCGAACGCGCCGACGCCCTCGCGTTCGACGCGTTCATGGCCTACGTCGGGCTCCTCGACCTCGACACCCCCGCTGCCCGTGAGTCCACCTCTGGCGGTGACGCCACCGGTCGAGTCGGGGACGACACCGATGCCCAGCCCGAGACCGGGTCCAACAACACCCCCTACCGTCGAGCCGACGACGACCCCCACAACGCCGCCGGCGGCCCTTCCCCGGCACCGTCCGGGCCCACACCCCCGGCACCGGCGGCACCGGCGGCGCCGGCGCCGCGGGCGCCGATCCGGGCGGACGCCCGCATCATCATGCGCGTCGATCTCCCCGCCCTCAAACGAGGCCACACCGAACCCGGTGACCTCTGCGACATCCACGGCTACGGCCCCGTCTCCATCGCCGACCTCAAAGCGTTCCTCCCCGACGCCGCCATCGACCTCGTCCTCACCAACGGCCGCGACGTGTTCAACGTCACCCACCTCGGCCGGCGCACCACCGCCCGCCAACAAGTCGTCCTCGACCTCCTCAACATCGGCTGCACCCGCGAAGGCTGCCCCGCCACCCAACACCTCCAGATCGACCACCGCGTCGACTGGCACAAGATCCACATCACCGAGCTCGCCAACCTCGACTGGCTCTGTCCCCACGACCACCGGCTGAAGACCCATGCGGGATGGCTGCTCGAACCCGGCACCGGCAAACGCCCCATGCGCCCGCCCGGCCAACAACCCTGGCTCGAAGACCGGATCGAGTCGGACACCGGCCCACCCCAGCACGCCGCCTGACCAGCTCCCTCCCGAAACGAGGTCCCCTCGGGCAGGGATTCCCTGTCCGATGCTCCGGGGCTGCTCAAGACAGTGACGCTTCGTGAACGTGTCGTCCGGGTGACCGCGTTCGGGCGGTCACCCGGCGCTGGATGGCCGCTGGACATCAACGAGCGGGTGGTGAGTTGGACACGCAGCGTGGCGATTGAACCGATTCGAGCGCCGGCAGACCACGCCCGCCCCCGTTCTTCGCGCCGTTGCCTTTGACGTGCCCCGTGGGCGCCGCCCCGCCGGCGTCAGCCGCCGGAGCCGGAGCCGGAGCCGGTCGGCACGGTGCCGCCGGCGACCGCGGCCTGGGCCGCGGGGGCCTCGAGCACGTCGAGGGTGGCCACCTTCCAGTCACCGTCCACCCGGCGCAGGCCCACCTCGAGGCGCACCTGGTCGCTGCGGGGCTGGGGGAACTGGTTGTTGGCGATGGTCTGGTCGACCACGGCGAACACCCGGCCCCGGTCGCCGTCGAAGCTCTGGACGAACAGGTCGCGCACCTCGACCCGGCTCGACGCCTGCACCTCGCGGAGGGCGGCCCTGGTGTCGTCGTCGGCGAACTGCGCCTCGGCCTGATCGGCGAAGTCGCCGGTGGCGTAGCTCATGATGTTGTCGAAGTCGTCGTCGATGGTGCGCCCGTCGAAGTCGAAGAGCGCAACGAGGAAGTCGCTGGCGGTCGTGCGCATCGACGCCTCGGCGGCGTCGGCGGTGCGCTCCCGGTTCCACGCGAAGCCGAAGAACAGCGTGCCGGCCAGGCCGGCGACGGCGAGCACCGCCAGCACCACCGTCAGCGGGCCGTACGACGGCGTGTCACCACCCCGGTCGGCGTCGGCCGGGTCGGATCGTGCGACCCGTCGCCGGCGTGCGGCCCACCGCGAGCCGCCGGCGTCGGCCTCGTCGTCGGCATCCGCGTCGGCATCCGAGTCGCCATCGTCATCGCCGTCCTCGATCTCGACGACGACCGCTCCCTCGGCGTCGACCTCACGCCCGCCGACTTCACCATCGGCGACCTCACGATCGTCGACCTCACGATCGTCGACCTCACGATCGTCGGCGTCGAGATCATCGACCTCGACGTCGAGCACCTCGTCGCTCGCCGTCGCGTCGCTCGCCTCGGTCACTGCTCCGGACAGGGCCATGGTGGTTCTCCTCATGAGTGCGACGAGCGCCGCAGGACGCTCACCAGTCGGACGATCCCGGCGGCCGCCACGAAGACGACCAGCACGGCCAGTACCTGGAACATGCTGAGGGCGCCGGACGACGGCTCCCGGTCGGACCGGATGGGTGCGGCGTCCTCGCGGGCGCCCGGTTCGGGCTCGGTGGCGCCGCCGCGAGAGGCCTCGGTGTCGTCGCCCCGGGGCGTGTCGCCCGTGCCGGTGGCGGCGGCGTCCTGATCGGTGGTGGCGCCGGCACCCGAGCCGTCCACCGCGGCCAGGTCGACGGGCACGGTCGCCGGCTCGTCGTAGCCACCTCGCCGTGCGGGCTCGGGAGGGTCGGCCTGGCCGGCGGGGCCCGCGCCCCGGCCGAACGCGTTCACGCAGGCGCCGCCGGGGGCGATGTCGGGCGTGGCCCGGATGGACGAGTACCGGCTGGCCGGCGGCTCGCCTGGGGGCACCATGGTCTGCACCCGCAGCCAGCCCTGGTCGTTGCGCTCCGAGCTGCCGTACTCGGGGAAGCCGATGGCGTGGCCGTGGACCGCCAGGGCGTTGACCGGCCCGAAGAAGTCCTGGTTGTGGTCGAGCGAGTAGGTCAGGTCGGCCAGGGGGCCGGGGCTGCCGGCGAAGTCGGACAGGGCTGCGAAGTCGCTGGCCAGGCAGGCCAGGTTGGCCGACTGGTCGACGATCAGGTCGTCGGCGACGGCACCGAAGTCGGCGCCGTCGCGCAGCAGTTGGGTGAGATCGGCCCGGCGGTCGGCCAGCAGGCCCGTGAGCTCGGCGGTGTTGTGGATGCCGCTGCGCAGCTCGGGGGCCACCTCGGTGAGGGCGTCGAGGAGGCCGGGCGACGTGGCCAGCAGTTGGCGGAACCCCTCCTCGTGCTGGTCGAACTCCCGGTTGAACACGTCGATGTTCCGCGTCAGGGCCCGCAGGTCGCGCTCACGCCCCCGCAGCGCGATGGCCGACTCGTGCACCACCGTGTTCAGGTCCTCGGCCGGGATGGCCTGGAGCAGCTCGTCGACGGTGTCGATCACCCTGCTGATCTCCGGCGGGTCGGTGTTCGGCGCGACGGGAACCTCGGCACCGTCGGGGAGCGGCGGCTCGTCACCCCCGCGCATGGGGGTGAACTCGATCCGCTGCTCGCCCACAGCGCTGGCCCGCACGATGCTGGCCTGGACGTCGCCCGGCAGCTCCTGGCCCGGGTCGAGCGACACGGTCACGCGGGCGGCGTCGCCGTCGAGGCGGACGTCGGTGACGTGGCCGATCACCACGCCGTTCATCGAGGCACTGAAGTTCTCGAGGATCCCGGAGGCGTCGGGGAACACCGCGGTCGCGGTCCGCCGTTCGGCCAGCGGGTTGCCGAGCAACGTGACCGCCCCGTAGATCACCAGGGCGAACGAGATCGCGAAGAACACCCCCAGGTTGAGCAGTACGCGCTTGGGCACCATCGGATCGACGCCTACCTTCCGCTGCAGGAGTTGACGGGGTCGCCCGGCTGGTCGCCACCACCGGGCAACCCGCAGAGCACGAAGTCGTTCAGCACCTGGGCGAAGTCGCCGTTGGTGCCCAGGCGTAGGGCCTCGTTGTGTTCGGCCCCGTGCTGCACCAGACGGGCGAGGGCCTCCTGCTCGTCGGCGACGGCGTCGGTCACCGACCGCAGGGCGTCGACCTGGCGCTCGACCTCGTCGAAGTGGGCCTCGAGCAGGTCGCTGTTCTCGCGGGCCACCCGACGGAGCGAGTCGAGCAGGTCGAGCAGGTGGTCGGACTGCTCGTCGAGGATGCGGGTGGTCTCGGCCAGGTGCTCGATGGCCTCGGCGTGGGCCTCGGCGGCGGGACCGGTGGTGGACGCCAGCTCGTCGATCGACTGCACGAGTCGGGTCAGGTCGTCGGTGCGCTGGTTGTAGCCGTGGGCGATGTCGGCCACGTTGGTCAGCACCTCGCGGATCTGGGCGCCCCGGCCACCGAACCCTCGGGCCCCCTCGTTCAGCAGGGTGGCGATCTGCGATGCGCCCACCGCGCCGAACACGTCGGTGCCCGACGCCACCAGTTGCTCGAAGTCGGGCACCACCTCGGTCTCGGCCACCTCGTCACCGTCGGCCAGGAGCTCCCGGCCACCCCCACCCTCGGGTGGGCGCAGCTCGACGAACTTCTCCCCCAGCGGGCTGGTGCGGCGCACGCGCCCGGTCACGTCGGCGGGCACCCCGGCGCCGGCGTCGATGGTGAGCTCGAGCGTCGCCCGGCTCCCCGACCGGTCGAGGTGGATGCCGGACACGTTGCCGATCCGCACATCGGCCATCTGGACCGGTGCGCCCGGGGCCATGTCGGCCACGTCGTCGAAGGTGGCCGACACGGTGATCGTGTCACCGCCGCCACCCACCAGCGAGCACCCCCCGAGGGCGAGCGAGGCGACGACCCCCACGGCGGCGACCAGCCGCCACGAGCGGCACCGCCCACCATCTGGTGAGGTCTCCATCCGGGCCATCAGCCGCCACCTCCGAGCGCGCCACCCAGTGCCCCGCCCAGCCCGGCGCCCGTGCCGCCGCTGCCTCCGGCCCCGCCGGACCCCCCTGCCGGCGCAGGAGGCAGTAGCGGCTGGTCGAGCAGGGTGGCGGGGTCGAGCCGGCCGGCGATGATGCGGTCGATGGTGGGGCCGAGGTCGGCGGGGTCGACCGATCGCAACGCGGCGATCTGGTCGGGCGTGAGGAAGGCGAGGGCCGCCACCTGCCGGTCGGTGAGGGCGTCGACCGCGGCCAGCAACTGCGGCGACAGGCCCTGCAGCGATCCCAGCTGGTCGGGGTTGATCAGCCCGGCCAGCAGGTCGAGCCCGTCGGCCAGCGTGGGCAGATCGGGGATCGGCAGCTCGGGCACGGCCGGCGGCGTGACCGGGAGGTCGGCCGGAGGTTCGGCGGGCGCGGGACCGTCGGGCGCCGGCGGCGCACTGGTGAACAGGGCGTCCCAGAACGGGCTCGACGCGTTGGCGCAGTCCGCGGCCAGCAACCCGGCCGCGGCCGCGGCGTCGGGTCCCCCCAGGGCCACGATGATGCGGCGGCACAGCCCCGCCAGACGATCCCGCAGCCGCGCTTTGTAGAGGTCGGTGGCCAGCCCCGGCTCGAGCTGGTTGTTCAGCACCAGCACGTTGCGCTGCGGGTCGTATGCCCGAGCCGCCGCCGCGAACAGGCGAGGCGTGGACTCGAGGGCCAGCTCCAAGCGGTCGATGTTGCGCTCGAGCGTCCGGCCCGTCGTGGTGAGCGTGCCGATGTCGTCGCGCAGCGGGTCGCGGTGGCGTTCGAGCAGGCCGCCGAGCTCGACCGCGGCGCTATCGAGGTTCGTGATGAACGCGTTCAGGTCGTCCTGGTCGGTGGCCAGCACGCCGGTGACGGTGTTGTAGCTGCGGATCAGGTCCTGCACCGCCTGGGTGCGACCGCCGAGGGTGGTGGTGAGGCGGCTGAGCGACTCGACGATCGCCCCCAGCTCGTCACCCTTGTCGGCGAGGAGGTCGACCGTGCCCGAGGCGTTGTGGATGAGGTCGTTGAGGTCCTGGCCCTGGTCCTCGAGCAGGTTGGCCAGGTGGGTCACCAGGTCGCCCGCCCGCTCGGGGTCGATCTGGCCGAGGTAGTCGTCGAGGCCGCGGAGCAGCTCGTCGATCTCGAAGGGCACCTGGGTGCGCTCGATGGGGATCACGTCGCCGTCGTGGAGCTTGGGGCCGCCGTCGTAGACCGGCGAGAGCTGGACGTAGCGCTCGCCCAGGACGGTGACCGGTACCACCACGGCCCGGGCGTCGGCCGGGAGGTCGGTGCCGTCGTCGATGGCCATCGTCACCCGCACCACCCCGTGACGGTTCCTGACACCGGTGATGCTGCCCACCTCGATGCCCAGGGCCCGCACGGGCGAGCCCGGGTACAGGTTGACGGCACGCTCGAAGTCGACGTCCACCCGGTAGGTGTCGCCGCGCCCGATCAGCGCGCACGACGGCGCCACCACCGCCAGCGCGAGCACCAGCGCCACCACGCGACCGAGCCGCCGGATCACGAGCCACCCCCCGTGGCCAGCAGCGGCGCCAGGAGCTGGCCGAGCTGGTCGGCGCCCCCCGAGCCCGATCCACCACCGCCGGCGGCGGGGTCGGTCGAGGGGATCGAGGGTGTCGGTCCGCCCGCCGACGGCGGGGTGGTGGTCGAGCCGGAGGTGTTCGGCAGCGGCCCCTCCCGCTGGTCGCACGGCAGCGGGTCGGGGCCGAAGGCCAGATCGAGCGCCCGGTCGAACGGGCCGCAGGCGCCCAGGATGCCGTCCGGCGAGACGGGCCCGATCAGCTGGGTGAAGATGTTGCCCCACTCGTTGGGGGTGTTGCCCGGGCCCGAGTACCCGATGGACGAGAACCCTTCGAGCGCGGCGCCCAGGTAGCCGACACCGGCGGCCAGGTCCACCTGGTGCCGGCCGATGACCTCCAACGTCGTGTGCAGGTCGGCCAGCACGGCGTCGAGCTGGGGCCGGTTGTCGCCGACGAGGTCGGCCAGGCGACCGGCGGCCTCCGAGGTCTGCTCCAGCAGGGTCTCGAGCTCCTGGCGCCGGTCGGCCAGGTCGCCGATCACCACGTTGAGGTCGTCCACCGCACCGGCCAGGTCGTCGTCGCGGTCGGCCAGTGTGCGGGTGAGGGTCTCGGCCGAGTCGAACAGGTCGCGGGCTTCCTGGTCGCGGCTGTTCAGCGCGGTGGTCAGCCGGTTCACGCCCCGCACGATGTGGCGGACATCGGAGCGCTTGTCCTCGGTGATCTGGTTCAGGCTGTCGATCAGGTCGTCGAACGCGGCCCCGTCGCTCTCGGTGAACAGCCGGGTGCCGATGTTCTGCAGGTCGAGCACCTCGACCGGGGTCTCGGTCTCGGTGATCACGTCGCCGTCGCCGAGGGGGTGGTCCCAGTCGTCGCCCGTCTCCAGCTTCACCGTCTTGGTGCCCAGCACCGTCTCCACGACCACGGCGGCCCGGGTGTCCCCCGAGAGCTCGACGCTGTCGTCCACCCGCATGGTCACCTCGACCTGACCGTCCTCCTCGTGCACCGACGCCACCTCACCGGACGGCACACCGGCCACCCGCACACGGTCGCCGGGGCGCAGGCCGGCGGCGTCGGTGAACCGGGCACTCACCGTGTAGCGGCCCTTGAACACGCCGGCGTTCAGCACCAGCGCACCCGTCACCGCGGCGGCGATGAGGGCGATGACCACGATCCCGATCACGATCGGGTTGCGCTCGGTGAACGACTTCATCCGCCCACCCCCGTGCTGGCGGCGGTGGCCGCCACCGGCGGCAGCCCACCGCCGCTCCCCGGCAGCCCGGCCGTGGGCTGCGAGCCGCCCGAGTTGGCGAACCCGACGATCATCGCGAGCGACGGCGCGCCCGACGACCCCGTCTCACCCACGGGCGCCGACGTCCCGCTGAACGGGTCCTCCTTGGCGCAGGTCGTCTGGTTGGCCAGGCAGGCGATGGTGGCCCGCACCTGGAACCACTGCCCGTAGGCCGAGATCAGGTGGTAGGGCGCCACGCCCTCGGGCAGGGTGGCCAGGGTGTCCTCGAGCCCGGCCCGGTTCTGGTCGAGCACGCCGAGGATGGTCTCGAGGTCGGCGATGGTCGCGTCGAGGTCACCCCGCTTGTCCTCCAGCAGGGTGTTCAGCTGCTCGGAGACGTGCGAGAAGTCGGTCACCACCGACTGCAGCGAGTCGTTGCGGGCGGCCAGGTCGTCGCTCAGCGACGACAGGTTGCGCAAGGTGGCGTCCACGGCCTGGTCGCGCTCGGCGAGGGCGCCGACCACGTCGTCGAGGTTGGTGATGATGCTGCCCACCTCGGTGTCGAGGCCCCCCAAGGTGTCCGACACGCCGGCGGTGTCGCTCAGCAGTCGGCGGACGCGGGCCTCGTTGCCCTGGAGGCCTTCGTTCAGGGCCTGCACGAAGGCGTTGGCGTCGGCGGGGTCGATGGCCTGGAGCACCGGGCCCACCGCGTTCAGGAAGTCGCCCACGTCGGCCGAGTCGACGGCCTGGTCGAGGGGCAGGGTGCTCCCGGCGGCCAGGACGTCGCCGCCGTCGGCCGGGTAGAGGTACAGGTACTTCTGGCCCAGCACGTTGCGCCACCGCACCCCCACCTGGGTGGTGTCCCGCAGCACCACGTCGGAGTCGATCGTGAACGTCACCACCGCATGGCCGTGGTCGGTGGAGATGCCGGTGACCTTCCCGACCTCCACGCCCGCGATCTTCACCTCGTCGTTCACCACCAGGCCCGTGACGTCGTTCAACTCGGCCCGGTACTCGGACCGGTCGGCGAACCACGTCACGTTGCCGACCTGCGAGACCAGCCAGCCCAGCACGACCAGGCAGCCCAGCGTGTAGATGCCCAGCTTGACCAGCACCCGCCCTTCCGCGGCCAGCGCCCGCTTCAGCCGTCCGAGCAGCCTCATCGCCCCGCCCCCCCGTCGTGGGTGGGGAGCCCGGCCGCGGTCAGCACCCGGTCGACCAGCACATCGACCGGGGCGGGCACGCTCTGGTCGGGGACACCGACCAGCCCGTAGAGGCTGTCGGACAGTTGCTGGGCGGCCGCGGGCCGCTGACCCTCGGGGATCACCGGGGGCAGCGGCGTGCCCGACGGCGAGAAGTACCCCGAGCAGTCGATGGGCCCGCCCAGCGACAGGACCGCGTCGCGGAACGCGCTGAACTGGGCCGGCGTCTCGGCCAGGGCGCTGCACAGCACGTCCTGGATCTGGTCCACGTAGACGAAGTTCTTGAAGTAGGCGAAGCCCGACCCGTCGGGCAGTCGCTCGGCACTCAGCCCGCCCCCGAAGGCGCTGACGTAGTTGGCCAGGCCGTCGACCACCTGAGCCACCTCGTCGTGGTGGCTGATGAGCACCCGCATCACGTTGTCGCCCGACGTGAAGATCCGGTCCAGATCCGGTCGCGTGCCCTCGATCAGGTCGGCGAAGTGGTCGCCGAAGCCCTGCAGCGACACCAGCGCCCGCTCGAAGTCGGCGCGCGCCCGGTTGAACTCGGGCAGGGCCAGGTTGTTGTTGGCCGAGATGGTGTTGAGGTCACCGCCCACGGTGCGCACGGCCTCCTGGAAGTCGGCAGCCGAGGCCAGCGCGGTCAGCTGCGCCTCGAGCGTGTCGTTCAACAGCGCAGTGGTGGCCGCCCCGCTCTCCCATCCCCGGGCGATGTCGTCGCCGAGGCCGTTGGCCGTGCGGGCCGCCGACGCCACCAGCTCGGCCAGCTCCTGCTCGTCGATCGCGTCCAGCAGGGGCTGCGCCGACGCGAACAGGTCCTCCACCTCGGTGGCGGCCCCCGTGTGGGTCACCTCGTCGCCGTCCTGCAGGTAGGGGCCGGCCGGGCCGTCGGGGAACGTGAGATCGAGGTACTTCTCGCCGAAGATGGTCTTGGGCCGCACCACGATCCGGGCGCCCTCGGGCACCCGGAACCCCGGATGGATGGTGAAGCGGATCTCCGCCCGCCGATCGACCAGCCGGATCGAGTCCACCTCGCCCACGTCGACACCGCGGTACTTCACGTCCGAGCCGGGGATCAGGCCCTGTCCGGCGTGCTCGAAGGTGCCGACCAGTTGGTAGCCGCTGTCGTAGGCGCCGTAGGCCCACCGCACCGCGGTGGTGACGATCAGCGCGAACGCGGCGGTCATGGCCAGCGCGGCGAGCGCACGCGAGCCGCGGGCCGCCTCACCGCGCCCGGTGCGACCCCCTCTCACGCGCTCACCCCACGATCCTCGCGGTGTCGCTCCCACCCCAGAACACGAGCGACAGGATCAGGTTCAGCACCACCACGGCGATGATCGACACCCGGATGGCGCGGCCGGCGGCCTGACCCACACCGGCCGGGCCCCCCGTGGCGTAGTACCCGTAGAAGCAGTGGACGAGGGTGACCACCACCGCGAACAACATGGCCTTGGCGAACGAGCAGAGGATGTCGATCGGCGGCAGGAAGAGGTTGAAGTAGTGGCGGTACACGCCCGGCGACAGCGTGAAGAACCGGGTCACCACCAGCTCCGTGGCCAGGAAGCTGGCGAAGAGCGCCGCCAGGTAGAGGGGCACCATCGTGATCAGGGCGGCCCACACCCGGGTGCACACCAGGTACACCACGCTGTCCACGCCCATCACCTCGAGGGCGTCGACCTCGTCGGAGATGCGCATGGCGCCGAGCTGCGCGGTGAAGCCCGCGCCGACCTGGGCGGCGAGGGCCACACCGGCGATGAGCGGTGTGATCTCGCGGGTGTTGGCCACCGACGACACCACGCCCGTGAACGCCTCGGCCCCGATCTGCTGGAGGCCCTTGAACCCCTGGAGGCCCACCTCGGTGCCGGTGAAGAAGCTCATCGAGAAGATGACGAAGAACATCCCCCCGCCCACCACCAGGGCACCGGCGCCGATGGTGATGTCGGAGATCAGGGTGATGATCTCCTTGCGGTAGCGCAACGCCGAGGGCAGGCGGCGCAGGATCATCGCGTAGAAGCGCAACTGGTCGTACAGCTGGGTCCACGGGTTGAGCGCGGCATCGACCGGGCGGCCGAACCGGTCGAAGGCGGCGGCGGCGAACGACGAGGACGAGGACGACGAGGCAGCGGGCTCGGTCATCTCACACCTTCTGGGGGACGAAGTTGAAGTAGACGACCGTGAGCACGAAGTTCACGAAGAACAACAGGACGAAGGTGATCACCACGGCCTGGTTCACCGCGTCGCCCACGCCCTTGGGCCCGCCCTTCGCGTAGAGCCCCTTGTAACAGGCCACCGTGCCGGCGATGAACCCGAAGCACGCCGCCTTCACCAGGGCCATCCACAGGTCGGCCAACTGGCTCAGCTCGTTGAAGGAGGCGAAGAAGCTGCTCGAGCTCACCCCGTTCACCCGCACCGCGAAGAACCAGCCACCGGCGATCCCCGCGGCGCTCACCACCGCGTCCAGCAGCACCGCGAGCACCGTGGCGGCGAGGATCCGGGGCATCACCAGGCGCTGGATGGGGTTCACGCCCATCACCTCCATCGCCGAGATCTCGTCACGGATGCGGCGGGCCCCCAGGTCGGCGCACATGGCCGAGCCCCCGGCACCGGCGATCATCAGGGCCGTCGCGATGGGGGCCTGCTCGCGCACGACCGCCAGCACGAGGGCCGAGCCCAGGTGGGCCTCGGCGCCCAGTTGGCGGATGAGCGACCCCACCTGCAACGAGATGACCATCCCGAAGGGGATGGAGATCAAGATGACCGGGATGGTGGTGACCTTGGCCAGGAACCACAGCTGGTCCAGGAACTCGGCCAGCGGCCACGGCCGGCTGAACACCTTGCGGGTGGCTTCGAGGCCGACCGATGCCATGGTGCCGGTCTCGCGAAGGAGCGACTCCACCTTGCCGGCGAGGGGGATCGTGGTGGTGGCCATCAGACCGGGAGGTGCTCCGTGCCGGCGGCGGAGCGGGCCTGCGCCCGGGCGACCAGCTCCTTCTCCACGTCGGTCTCCTCCGTGGCCAACTCGTCCATCCCGATGGGGCCGAAGGCCCGTCCGGCCAGGAACTGCTGGATGATCGGGTCCTCGCTGTCCACCATCTCCTGCTTGGGGGCGAACCGGACCAGGCCCGAGCGGAAGAGCACGCCGATGTGGTCGGCCGTGCGCATGGCCGAGGGGATGTTGTGGGTGATGATGAAGAAGGTGGCGCCCGTCTCCTCCTGGGTCTTCTTCACCAACTCGTCGAGGTAGCTCACCCGGACGGGATCGAGGCCCGAGTCGGGCTCGTCGAACAGGACGATCTCGGGGTCCATCGACAGCGCCCGCGCCAGCCCGGCCCGCTTCTTCATGCCACCCGACACCTCGCCCGGGAACTTCTTCAGGTGGTCGAGCAGCCCGACCAGGCTGGCCTTGGCCAACGTGATGTCGCGGATGTCCTTCTCGGTCTTGCGGGTGTGCTCACGGAGCGGGAACGCGATGTTGTCGAACAGGTTCAGCGACCCGAACAGCGCGCCGTCCTGGAACAGCACGCCCATCTTGCGCCGGACCCGCATCAGGTCCTTCTCGCGCATGCCCACGATCTGCTCGCCGTCGACGAAGATCTCGCCCCGCTCGGGCCGCAGCAGCCCGATGATGTTCTTCAACAGCACCGACTTGCCCGTCCCCGACGGGCCCATGATGGCGCTGATCTCCCCCTTGGGGACGTCGAAGCTGATGTCCTCGAGCACGGTGTGCGAGCCGAACGACTTCGTCACCCCCCGTAAGGAGATCACGCCCTCGGGCGCGGGCGGCGACTCCGGCATCGCCACCCTGTTGCTGTTCCTGGTGAGCACTGACATGGTCCCCTTCCCCGCCGAGCCCCTGCCCGGTCCTGGTGTCCCGCCCGACGAACGTACTGTAACAGGTTTACAGATAGTGTAACATCTTTCCAGATGGACGAGAAGGGCACACACCGTCAGATCGTGGACGCGGCCTACGACGCCGTGGCCGTGTACGGGATCACCCGGCTGTCGTTGGCCGACGTGGCCAAGCGCGCCCACCTGTCGCGCCAGACCCTGTACCGGTACTTCCCCTCGAAGGTCGACCTGCTCGACGCGGTCGTCGATCGGGAGGAGCGCCGGTTCCGCGAGCGGATCCGCGACGCCACCCGCGACGCCCGGGAGCCCCGCGACGCGTTGCGCGCCGCGATCGTCGCCACGCTCGACGGGGTGCGGACCCATCCCCTGATCGAACGGCTGCTCGAGACCGAGCCCGAGACCCTCATCCCCTACCTCACGGTGGGGTCGCTGCCCGGACCGTCCACCGACCGCCACCTGGCCGGACTGCTGCGCCACCTCGTGCCCGGGATGGCCGAGGACGACCTGCGCCGCACCGCCGACGTGTTGAGCCGGCTGATCATCAGCTACGTGCTCGACCCCTTCGAGGAGTCACCGGACGCGTTCGCCGACTGGTTCGTCCGCCTCGTGTTCAGCGGGGTCGTGTCCGAGTCCGTGGCGCCGCGAGCCTGACTCCGGGTCGGCCCTCGGGTACGTTGACGTCGATGCCTGCGGCGGACACTCGAGGCCGGATCCTGGACGCGGCGTTCGAAGCCATCGCGGTGTTCGGCATCGCCCGCCTGTCGCTGGAGGACGTCGCCCGCCGGGCCGGGCTGTCGCGGCAGACCCTGTACCGCTACTTCCGCACCAAGGACGACGTGGTCGCCGCGGTCATCCTCCGGGAGGAGGAGGCCCTGCTCGCCGTGGTCACCTCGGCAGGGAGCACCCACCAGTCGGCCCGCGAGGCGCTCGAGGCGGCCATCCTGGCCACGCTCGTGGCCGCCCGTGAGCACGCGCTGTTGGGGCGACTGCTCGAGACCGAGCCCGAGCGGGTGCTGCCGTTCCTGATGTCCGACCAGGCGCCGGTGCTGTCGGCGGCCACCCCAGCGGTCGCCGACCTCTTGCTGGCCCGATGCCCGCGGGTCACCAAGGCCAAGGCCCGGCGGGCGGCCGACAGCGTCACGCGGCTCATCGTGAGCTGGGTGGTCAACCCGCCGGCCGACCGACCGGCCGACCTGGCGCGCGACCTGGCCGTGTCGATCACCGCCGGCCTCGAGGCCGCGCCCACCTGACCCACCCAGAAGCATCCGACGGGGAGCGGTCGCAGCCGAGGGAGATTTTTCCGCGGAAGTGGCGTGACGATCGTGGGTGCCGTGGCTCCCAGCCTCCAGAACCGTTCACAGGAGGCAGACGGCATGGCGATCACCCATCACACCCAGCCCACCGAGCAGCGCGACCAGGGCATCCTGCTCGACCTCGGCGAGCCCACCGACGCGGCAACCTTCGACGACCTGCACGACCGCTGGGGCGCGACGAGCCGCATGCGGCTCGGCCTCAGCCGCCAGCAGTGGTACCACCCCGCCACGTGTGACCTCGTCGACGCCATCGCCGCCGGCGTCGACCTCGAGCCGGCCCTGGAGCGGCTCGGGCAGGCACGGGCCGGCGCCGGCCTCTCACTCGACGAGTTGCTCGCCGACCTGGGCGTCCTTGCGGAGCTCGTCCCGGCGGGCGCCCCCGAGCCGGGCGACACCGCCCTCGGGCGGGTGGACACCCTCGACGCCGCATCGGTTGCCGGCACGGCGTGGGCCGAGGCCTTCTACTCGGACATCGTGGCGCCCGGATGCACCGACCCGATCACCGGCCTCGTGACCGGCACGTTCCTCGAAGCGCGCCTGAGCCAGCGCTACCACCAGTGCGCGGCCAACGGCCGGAAGGCCGAGCGGGAGCAGGTGCTGGTGGTCCTGCAGGTGCAGTGCCTCGACCGGTCACCCTTCGCCTGCGTCGCCCGGCGCATCGATGCGGCCGGCCGGCTCCGCACCGCCTTTCCCGAGGGCGACACCGTGGCGCTGCTCGAGCCGACCGACGCCATGGTGGTGCTGACCGACTGCGGGCCCTCCCTGGCCGACGACGTGGCCGTCCTGAGGGCCGAGTGCCCCCAGGACGCGGTCTGGGTGGAGCAGTTGCCGGCCACCGCCGGTGAGGCCGTGGCCCTCGTGCGCGAGCTCGCGACGATCCCCCGGGGCTTCACCATTGCGCCCGACGGCGGGTTCCGTCATCCTTGACGCCAGGGCGGCCGTCGAGCGGAGCAGGCGTCTGTGAGCACCACCGTCCTCAGCGAACTGCGGCATCGGTCCGACGTGGCGACGCCCGCGCTCGCGAACGATTCCGACGCCGCGCTGCTCGACCGGGTACGAGCGGGCGACTCGGGGGCGTACGCCGAGTTGTACCGGCGCCACGAGCCGGCCGCCCGCCGCCTCGCCCGCCAACTCGTGCGGTCGCGCGCCGCGGCGGACGACCTGGTGAGCGACTCGTTCGCCGCCGTGCTGGCGGCGCTGCACAACGGCGCCGGCCCCACCGAGGCGTTCCGGCCCTACCTGCTCACCACCCTGCGCCGTCGTCACTGGCGTGCCGCCCGCGATCGTGAGGAGCCTGCCGACCCCACCGACGGCACGCTCGACGGTGCGGTCCTCGACCCCGACGGCACCGATGGCCGGCTCATGGCCCAGGCGTACTCACGCCTGCCCGAGCGGTGGCAACTGGTGCTCTGGCACACCGAGATCGAGGGCGCACCGCCCGCCGACGTGGCCCCGCTCGTCGGGCTGAGCCCCCACGCCACCGCGGCACTGGCCCACCGGGCGCGGGAGGGCCTGCGCGAGGCGTACCTGCAGGCCCACCTGCAGTCGGACACGCCCGCCAGGTGCGCCTTCACCGTCGAGCGACTCGGCGCGCTCGTCCGCGACAACCTGGGCCGGCGCGACCGCGCCAAAGCCGACGCCCACCTGGAGACCTGCCCGCGGTGCCGCACGCTCCGGTCCGAGATGAGCGACCTGAATCGCTCGCTCCGTTCGGTGGTGGCACCGTTGGTGCTGGGTGCCGCCGCCGCGGCCTATCTCGGCCGCCGGGCCACTGCCGATGCGCCCGCCACGGCCGCCATCGTCGAGAGCCTCAGAGGCTCGGCGCAGCGAGCCGCCGTCATCGCGACGTCGGTCGCGCTCGCCGTCGCGCTGCTCCTGTTGCAGACCGACGCGACGCCTCCGGTCCCGGACTCGACCCGGGACGCGGCGTCGACCACCGCTGGCCCCGCCACCGCCGGTGAGCCGACGACAGCCGCCGGCGGGCCCCGTGGCGGCACCGCGGCCGCCGCCGCGCCGGTCGCGCTGACCCTGCCCGGCGACGTGCGGGTGCAGACCGTCGCCGATCGGCGGTGCGACGACGCCGTCGGCGTGGCCCTCACCGGCGCCACCTCGGGGGCGACGGAGGGCGCGGGCGGGTCCGTCGTGCGCGCCGTGCTGTTCCGCGGTGACATCGCCGGGATCCCGGCGCTCGACCCCTCCTCGCTGGTCACCACGGTGCGGGGCGCCACCGCTACCACCCTGCGCTCGTTGGTCACCACGACCGGCGCCGGCGTCACACGCGGCGCCGGCGGCGCGGGTGACGTGGGCACGACCGGCGACAGCCCGTCGGGGGGCGCCTCCTGCGTCAGCGTCCCGACCGCGTCGCTCCTGGCCGGCGACGGGCCCTGGCGCCTGCTGGTCGGCTACCTGCCGTCGGCCGCCACGTCCGTCGACGACCTGGTCTTCGTCGTGGTCGACGAGCCGTTCACGCTGCTCGGCGACGTGGTGCACACCACGCTCCGCACCGCCAGGGCGACGCTGGCGGCCACCCTGTCCTCGGGTGCGACGGCCGCGGGAGCGCTCGGCACTGATCTCAGCGGCCTCGGGTCGGCCGCGGTGGCGGGGGCCGCGGGCACGGTCAACGGCCTGCTGGACGGCGCCACCTCTGGCGTTCCCGGATCGGGCGGGTCCGGCGGCACCGGGGGCACCACCGGCACGGGCGGGACCGGAGGCACCGGTTCGACGGGCGGGACCGGAGGCAGCGGGGGCACGGGCACACCGATCGACGTCCCGCCGGTGACGGTGCCACCGGTGACGGTACCGACCCTCCCCCCCGTCACCGTCCCGCCGCTCCCGCCGCTCCCGCCGCTCCCACAACCACCGCCGCTCCCCCTCGGCGCACCCTGACCGGGGCCGCCGCAACCTCGGCGTCGGCCGCGACGGTCCACCCGATGGGCCTACCTGCGGTAGCGGCCCGGGTGTCGTACCCTTCGCGGGGGCGCGCTCACAGGGGAGGCGGCATGGCTGCAACGGGTTCGACCGATCAGGCCGGCACGACCACGATGGAGGGGCACCGCCCGCGGGTGCCCGGGCCCACGCGGTGGGTGGGGGTGGGACGTGGCAACGCCACCGACGCGCGCACGGCCGGCGCCGAGGCCGCCCGCGACGCCCTCCTGCACGACGACGCCGCGTTGCTCGTGGTGTTCTGCTGGGACGGCTACGACCACGAGGCCCTGCTCGACGGGGTGCGGTCGGTCGACGACGACGTGGCGTTGATCGGGTGCTCCACCGCCGGCGAGATATCGATGGCGGGCGCAGGGGACGCGTCGGTGGTGGTGACCGCCTTCGGAGGCCCCGGCTTCCGCGTGGCCACAGGTGCCGCCAACGCCGCCGACCTCGGCCTCCGTGATGCCAGCGCCGTGGCGGCCCGGTGTGCGGCCGACCTGCCACCAGGCGACCACCGCCTGCTCCTCCTGCTCACCGACGGCCTCGGCGGCGACATGGAGGAGATCGTGCGGGGGGCCTACCAGGAGGTCGGCGCCGCGCTCCCCCTCGTCGGCGGTTGTGCCGGCGACGGCCTCCGCATGGAACAGACCGTCCAGCTCCACGGGCCCGACGTGCTGCGCCACAGCGTGGTCGCCGCGGCCATCTCGTCAGACGCGCCGTTCGGCATCGGTGTGCGCCACGGCTGGAGCCGCGTGGGCGACCCGCTGCTCGTCACCGCCAGCGAGGACAACCGGGTGCTCGAGCTCGACGACCAGCCCGCGCTCGACGTGTACCTCGAACGCCTCGGTGCCCCACCCGACGCCGGCCACGACGCGGCCGCCTTCACCCGGTTCGCCACCACGCACCCGCTCGGGCTCCAGCGGCGACGCGGCGAGCAGGTGCGCTGCGTGAACGAGGCCGACTTCGAGGCGCGGGCCCTGGTGTGCGCGGGGCAGGTGCCCCAGGGCGGTCTCACCTGGGCCATGGAGGGCGACGAGGCGTCGGTGCTCGAGGCGTCGGCCACCGCGTGCCGCGACGCGCTGGCCAGCCTCGACGGTCAGCCTCCGCTCGGGCTGCTGGCCTTCGACTGCATCGGCCGGCGGGGTGTGCTCGGCGAGCACGGCATCCAGCGGGAGGTGGAGCGGATCACCACGATCGCCGAGGGTGCGCCGGTGGCGGGCTTCTACACCTACGGCGAGATCGCCCGGACCCACGGTCAGAGCGGGCTCCACAACCAAACCCTCGTGGTCCTCGCCATCGGATAGCAGGGTGGACACGTCCAGCCACTGGTCGGTCCTCCAGCTCGCCGAGTTCGTGGCGGTGGTCACGGCGACGGCTGACGAGGAGTCACTGCTCCAGGCCGCGGTCGAACGCGCCGCCGAGGCAGTCGACGCCGAGGTCGGCGCGTTGCTGTCGACCGACGGCGACGTCGTCGTCGCGGTCGGCTACGGGGCGGCCGGGCCGGCGGCCGGCGAGCTCCAGGCCGCCGCGATGGGCACGGTCCGCGCCATCGAGGTCCCCGGGTGCGGGACGTGCCCCGCGTTGGTGGTCCCCCTGGACGTCGAGCCCCGTGGGGCACTCGTCCTCGGCCGGTCCGGCCCTCCGTTCACCGGCGAGGAGCACGCCCTGCTCCGGGGCATGGGCCGAGTCCTCGCCCTCGTCGTCCAGCTCCTGCGGCTCTCTCGCTCCGAGGCCACGGCTCGAGCCGACGCCTCGCGGTTGCTGGCCGACCTCGAGGAGCGGCGTGCCCTCCTGGCCCACCTCTTGGCGATCCAGCACTCCATCGCCGAGCGCATCCCCACCGAGGAGATCTTCGACGCGGTCGCCACCGGTGCACGGGCGCTGATGGGCGGCACCGACGCGGTCGGCGTACGGCTCGTCCTGCCCGGCGACCCCACCATGTCCGAGCTCGTGGCCCTGGCCGGCGCCGATCGCGCCGACTTCGACCGGCTGCGCCCGGTGACGGTGGGCGTGAGCGGTCGGGCCATCCTCGAGCAGCGCCTCGTCGTGGCCCCGCACTACGAGGACGACGACGCCGGCGACCCCCGCCTCGCGGTCGTCGGCCTCCAGGCCGCGATGGCGGCGCCCGTGTTCCAGGACGGCAGGGTGGCCGGCGCGTTGGTCGTCAGCACGCGCGAGCACGACCGCAGCTTCTCGAAGCACGAACAGGATGTCCTGTTGCTGTTCGCCGAGCACGTCTCGCTCGCGCTCAACGACGATGCCGCGCGCCGAGCGATGGCCCAGGCACTCGACGATGCCGTGCACCGGGCCACGCACGACCAGCTCACCGGCCTGCCCAACCGCACCCTCGTGCTCGACCGCCTCGAAGGGGCGCTGGCGCGGGCCAGCCGCTCGGGGCTCCCCGTCACGGTCTTCTTCGTCGACCTCGACCGCTTCAAGCTGGTGAACGACTTCCTGGGCCACCAGCGCGGTGACCGGGTGCTCATCAAGGTGGGCGCCCGCCTCCACGCCTGCATCCGCCCGACCGACACCGTCGGTCGGCTCTCCGGCGACGAGTTCGTGGTGCTGTGCGAAGGCCTCGACGCCGTCGAGGCCGACGAGGTGGCGGCGCGGATGGCCCAGGCCATCGCCGCGCCGATGGACATCAACGGCCATGACACCCGCATCACCGCCAGCATCGGCATCGCCCGCGGGTTCGAGGCCGCGATCGCCGAGCACGTCCTCGGCGACGCCGACGTGGCGTTGTACCGCGCCAAGGAGCGGGGACGGGCACGGGTCGAGCACTTCGACCAGACCCTTCGCGACCGCATGCAGCACCGGCTGCGCACGGAACAGGCGCTCCGCGCCGCGCTGCCCGCCGGTCAGCTCGTGCTCCACTACCAGCCCACGGTCTGGTCGCCGACCGGAGCGGTGATCGGCATCGAGGCCCTCGTGCGGTGGAACCACCCCGAACGGGGCCTGGTCTACCCGGGTGAGTTCATCGAGGTGGCCGAGGAGACCGGCCTCATCGTCCCCATCGGGGCGTGGGTGCTCGACAAGGCCTGCGCCGACGCCGTCCGCTGGCAGACCGAGGTGCCCCATCTGGCCGAGGTGTCGCTGGCGGTGAACCTGTCGGCCCGCCAGTTGGCCGACCCCGGCCTCGCCACCACGGTGCACGAGGCCCTCGACACGTCGGGCCTGCAGGCAGACAAGCTGTGGCTCGAGTTGACCGAGAGCACGCTGATGGACGACGCGTCCGCCGCGCTCGCGACCCTCGATGCCCTCCGGGCCAGAGGCATCCGCCTGGCCATCGACGACTTCGGCACCGGGTACTCCTCACTGTCCTACCTGCGCCGCTTCCGCGTCGACGCCCTGAAGATCGACCGCTCGTTCATCGACGGGGTCGCCGAGAACACCGAGGACCGCGCCATCGTGCGCGCCGTGTTGCGGATGGCCGAGGCCTTGGGACTGACCGCGGTCGCCGAAGGTGTCGAGACCGCCCAGCAGGACGAGGTGCTGGCCACGCTCGGCTGCCGCCTGTGCCAGGGCTTCCTCTACGCCCGGCCGGCACCACTCGCGGCGCTCCTGGCCGACGCCGCCGAACGCCGCCAGGGCGGCGCGGCCCCGCCGCCGGCGCCGATCGAGGTGCGATCGCCCTGAGCCCCGTGCCCGGCACGCGGTCGGAAGCGTCCGGCAGCGGCCAGGGGCGACCACGAAAATCTCGGTCGACCGGCGTGACGATCGGCCCTGCGCCGGCTCTCTCTCCCCACACGACGACGACGGGAGCGAGCACACCGATGAGCACCGGCAACGGCACAGGCAGCACCACGGGCAACGAGGTCATCGACCTGCGCAGTCGACGGAGCGCGCCGAGCGCCGCGGCGGAGCTGCACGACGAGTGGGGGCGGCTCAGCCGCGAGCGGGTGGGCCTCAGTCGCCAGCACTGGCACCATCCCGTCACCACCGACCTGCTGCTCGGCGCCCTCCGGGGCGAGGACGTCCGCCCGGCCCTCGTGCGTCTCGGCGAGGCGCGGGCCTCCGCGGGGGTGTCGCTCGCCGACACCCTCGCCGACCTGGCCACGTTCTGCGACGTGCTGACCGCCGCGGGAGCGGCCGTCGCCTCGAACAAGGACTGCCTGACGCTCGCGGCCACCGTGGGCACCGCCTGGGCCGAGACCTACTACGGCGACGCCGATCCGCCGACCTGCATCGACGAGCTCACCGGCCTGGTGACGGCACCGTTCCTCGAGGCCCGCCTCGAGCAGATCTACCGCCACTGCTCGTACCTGGGCACACCGCCCGCCGATGCCTACGCCCTGGTCGTCGCCCAGATCAGCCGGGACGAGGCCTCGCCGTTCACCCGGGTCGCCCGTCGGCTGCGACTGGCCGGCGACCTGCGTCTCTGCTTCCCGGGCTCCGACACGCTGGCGGTGCTGGAGCCCACCGAGTCGAGCCAGACGATGGTGGCCCTCACGAGCCGGGGGGCGGACCTGGCCACCGCAGTGGGCCTCCTGGGCCAGGGCCAGGGTGGACGGCACGTACGGGTCGAGGCCCTGCCCGCCGACGTCGCCGACGCCATCTCCCTCGTGCGCGGGCTGGCCATCGGAGCACGACCCCGCGCCGGCGCCTGAACCGCCCGACGGGGCGCGACTCAGGAGGTCGGCGGCGGCCGGTCGAAGCCGATGATCACGTTGCGGTCGACGGCGTCGCCCCGCGCCGATGACGCGCTCTGCGGGTCGGCGTAGGCCAGCGCACGGGCGATCGAGGCCAGGCGCTCCACCCCCCGCTCCCCCGACGGGTCGGCGGCGCCGGCGTGATCGACCATCGTGCACACGAGGGCGAGGTGGCGACGACCCACCGGGACCAGCTCCACCAGCCGGGACTGCTGCGGCCAGTCCAGGTGGGACGCGGTGCTGATCTCCCAGTACCCGCCCACGGTGGGCACACCCGGGAGCGGTGCGGTCAGCTGGTCACAGCGGTGCTCCACGACTGCGTTCTCATGGGTGTGACCGTCGATGTGCGCGAGAACCGTGGGCTGGTGCGAGCAGAGCAGCTCCTCGAGCGATTCGGTGGTGGCCGGGTTGGCGGCCCGGGTGCCGAAGTGCAGGGGGGCCTCGGTCGGGTCGGTGGACGGGAACCGGATGGTGGCCTCGGTGTGATGTGAGAACACCACCACGTACTGGTTCCCGGCCTCCGCGGCCCGCAACTGGGCGTCGAGCCAGCGGAACTGGGCGTCGTCGAGCGAGCCCTCGGCGCAGACGTCGGTCCCGCACTCGTGGGTGATGGTGTCGAGCACCACGAACCGGAGCCCCGACGCGGGCCGGTAGGAGTAGTAGCCGTCGTCGTTGAGGTCGGCCACTGCCGGGCGCCCATAACCACGGAGGTCGGCGGGGTGGGCACCGGCGGCGAACCCGTGCCCCACCGGCGACGAGGTGGTACGGAAGTGCTGGTCGATCCAACTCGTTGCTGCGCAGGGGCCCGGGGCCGAGGCTTCGCTGTCGTCCCCCGCCAGCAGGCACCGGCGAGGATCGGCAGGGACCGTCATTGCGCCCAGCGGGTTCGCGAGCACCGACAGCAGGCTGGTTGGCGATGCCGGCGCCGTGGTCGCCTTCACGCACCCGGTCGCCACCGCCTGGAGGGCGGCCACCGATGCCTGCGGCGCATCGGGTCCCGCCACCCCTGGGCCGAGCGGCCCAGCGAACCCGCTGGGGCTGTTGCCCTGCACCAGCGCGTCGTGGTTGCCGACCGCGGAGTACCACGGCATGCCGAGACCGGTGGCCTGGAACGGACGCTGCGCCTGCTCCAGCAGCCCCGGGTGGTCGGGCACCATGTCGTACTGGGTGCCGTCGTCGGCGCCGTCCGGGTCGTAGTACCCGATCGGGCCGCCACCTCCCTGGGGACCGTCGTACCGCGTGGCTGGGTCGGCGTCGGGGCACCGGGCCGTGGGCACACCGCTGTCGGGGTCGATGCGGCGGCCACCGTCGAGCAGATCGATGAACCAGCGGGTCTCGTTGTACTGCTGGTTGTCCGCGTTGTCGCCGGTGAGGACGGCGAAGGACGGACCGCGGCCGCTGAACGACGAGCGAACGCCGCGCACCTGGCGGACCATGGACTCGACGATCTGGGTGCTCAACGCCTCCTGCGGGCGGTAGGCGGCGTTCAAGGGCGCGGCCCCGGGCGCCTGCTGGGTCCCGTCGAGCATCTCGACGCGGGCCGGTGACTCCTCGTCGACCACCTGGAAGTCGGTGAGCTGGACGAACGCGGTCAACGGGCAGCGACCATCGAGACGATGGGGATCGAACGTCCAGCCCAGCGAGACGTAGCCCTCCGGCCCTCGAGGCTCGAGATCCCCGTCGCCGTCCCTGTCGGCGATGGTCGCCTGACGGGTGGTGCCGGCCCCGTGGCCGGTGCGGCACGAGGCCGGAGCAGAGGCGGTGGCGACCCGGCGGGTGGCCGCCACCGCCTGCTCCGTGTGCACCAGGGGGACGCTCGTGCTGGCGAGCAGACAGGAGACCACGAGCGTCACCCCGAACCGCACGGCACTACTGTTACATATGCTGTCTACTTGTCGCAACCCCGTCGAACCGTGTCCGAGCCGACGGCGGGTTCGTCCCCTATGTTCGTGGACGTGGCCGACGACGTCATCATCACCGAGGGGCTCACCAAGGTGTACCCGGGTGGCGTCAAGGCCGTCGACGGCCTCGACCTGCGGGTGCGGCGCGGCGAGATCTTCGGCCTGCTCGGCCCCAACGGTGCCGGCAAGACCACGACCGGCGGCATGCTCACCACCGGGGTCGTGCCCACCAGCGGCACCGTGACCGTCGGGGGCGTCGATGTGGTGGCCCACCCGGCACTGGCCAAGCAGGCCATCGGTGTGGTGCCCCAGGCCAACACGCTGGACCGGTCGCTCGATGTCCGCGAGAACCTCTACTTCCACGGCCGGTACTTCGGCATGAGCGCCAAGGCCGCCCGTGCCGCCGCCGACCGCGCACTCGAGCAGTTCCGCCTCACCGATCGGGCCACCGCGCCGGTGATGGCCCTGTCGGGGGGCATGGCCCAGCGGCTCATGGTGGCGCGGGCCATCCTGCACCGCCCGGCCATCCTCTTCCTCGACGAGCCCACCGCCGGCCTCGACCCCCAGAGCCGCCTGGCGCTGTGGGAGGTGGTCCGCCAACTGCACGCCGACGGCCAGACGATCCTGCTCACCACCCATTACATGGAGGAGGCCGACCAGCTCTGCGACCGGGTGGCCATCATGGACAAGGGCCGGATCCTGGCTCTCGACCACGCCGCGGGCCTGAAGGCGTCGGTGGGGGCCGACACCATCGTCACGGTGTCCGCCGAGGGCGACCTGGCCCGCCTGTCGGACTGGCTGCACCAAGAGGTGGACGGCGTCACCGGGGTCCGACACGGCGACGGCACGATCGAGCTCGAGGTGGCCGGCCGCCAGGGCATCCTGCCCGCCGTGGTCGCCGCGGCAGAGAAAGGTGGGTTCTCGGTGACCGACCTCTCGATCAACGAGCCCACCCTCGAGACCGTCTTCATCCGGCTGACGGGCAAGGAGCTCCGCGAGTGATCGACACGGCCCACCCCCGCTCCACGGCGACCGCGGCCCGCGCCGCCTTCGGCGCCATGCTGCTGCGCGACGTCACCGTGCTGCGCAAGAACCTCAAGGAGTTCATCCCCCGCACGGTGCTCCAGCCGTTCCTGCTGGTCTTCGTGTTCACCTACGTGTTCCCCAAGATCGGCCAGAGCGTCGGCGGCACCGGCGCGTCGGCGGCCGACTTCTCCACCCTGCTCGTCGCCGGCGTGGTCGCCCTGTCGATCTTCTTCCAGGGCATCCAGTCCGTGGCGCTCCCGATGGTCACCGAGTTCGGCGTCACCCGCGAGATCGAGGACCGGGTGCTGGCGCCGATGCCGGTGTCGCTCATCGCCATCGAGAAGATCGTGGCCGGGGCCGTCCAGGGCCTGTTCTCGGCGCTGCTCGTGTTCCCGATCGCCGCGGTGGTCCCCGCCACCCCGGTGCACCTCGACATCGACTGGCTGGTGCTGCTCACCCTGGCACCGCTGGCCTGCGTGGCCGGCTCGGCCCTCGGGCTCACGTTCGGCACCACCTTCGAGCCCCGCACGGTGCCGGTGATGTTCGGGGTGATCCTCGTGCCCCTCACCTTCCTCGGCTGCGTCTACTACTCGTGGGCGGCGCTCGAGCCCATCCGCTGGCTCCAGATCGCGGTGCTGGTGAACCCCCTCGTCTACATGGCCGAGGGGTTCCGGGCCGCCCTCACCGACAGCCCGCACATGTCACTGCTGGCGATCTACCCGGCCCTCACCGCCTTCACCGCGGTGTTGACCTGGCTCGGCGTGCGAGGGTTCTCGGCCCGGGTCCTCTCCTAGACGGGCCGCCCCGGCCTAGTCGACCGTGTAGGAGCGGGTGCAGCTCATGTAGGGCCCGGTCGCGGGGGTGTCCGCCTGGCGACCGACCACGGTGATCCGCACCGTGCCGCCCGCCCCCGCGAGGATCGAGTCCCACTGGGCGCGGGACGGCTTGAAGGAGTTGGTCCGAACCGTCGGGCCGGCCAGGAGCAGGGCGCCGCCGGCGGACCGGAACTTCACCGAGAACCGGTTGTTGGCGTGGGAGCCGCCGTTGCCGGCCCGCCACCGGATGGTCGGGCGGGCGTTGGTGACGGTGCTCGCGGCCCCGCTGATCTTGGGGCTGACGTTCATCTGGCTGAACACGCAGTTGGCGCCCTCGCTGGACCGACCGGGGCTGAACAGGGCGTACGCGTCCGAGAGCGATTCGGGGTCACCGGCGTCGAGCGTGTCCCACACCGTCGCCGTACCCAGGCTCACCTGGTCGCGGTTGTCGTTCTCGGTGTCGTAGAGGTCCCAGAGGATGTTCATGTCCGTGCGCTCGTTGTCCTCCCCGAGGGTGGCGTTGACCTCGAGGTCGTCGGTGAGCACCTGGTCCTCGGTGTCCTGGTACTTCGTGTCGCCCACGTTGGGGATGCCGAGGCCGTTGGCCCGCTCGCGCAGGGTGGACACGGCGAAGTAGGTGGGCCAGCCCTCGCCCCAGGCGAGCCGGATGCCGATCGACTTGTTCCCGTACAGGTCGGACAGGTTGGTGTCGGTGTGGAAGCCGCCGGGGTTGTTCTCGATGTTCAGCTCGTCGGCCACGTAGTGGCCGAACTCGTGGAGGTCCACGTCCCAGTCGAACCGGTCGAGGGACAGCAGGTTGAGCGCGCTTCCGTCGTAGTACGAGCCGTCGGACGGGAACACCACCGGGACCGTCGGGAAGCCCGACCCGTTCTGGGCCACGATCTCGTCGTTCGCGATCACGAGCGCAGCGTGCACCGAGAAGGCGGTGTTGTTGTCCTGCGTGTTGTTGGCGGTCAGGTTCTTGGTGACGACGCTGCCGGTGGTGGCGTCGGTGGTCACCCCGCTGTCGATGTGCTGGGCCAGGGTGAAGCCCGGCCCGTCGGCGAGCACCCGCACGTAGAGGTCGCGCCCGGTGGCGTCGCCGTCGTTGTTGTCGACGGTGGTCGAGAAGAAGCCCTCGGCGTCGGTGGTGACCGTCGTGACGACCTGATCGGGGCCGGTCTCCTCGTCGCGGATCTGCACCGGTGCCCGGTCGACCGGGTGGGTGCCACCCTCGGCGTCGGTCCAGAGCACCGTGCCGTTGACGCAGACGCCGACGCACGCCCCTTCGCCGACCACCTCGGTCGTCGTGGTGGCGCCGAGGACCCGGGCGTCGAGCGCATCGGCCTCGGTCGCGGTCACCGCGCCGCTGCGTCGCAGCACGTCCACCCGCTGGAGCCGCAGGTCCTGCTCGCCGATCTCGCTCACGAGGGTCTCGCCGGCGAACTCGTCGACCCACACCGTGTCGGAGGACGACCGGACGGCGCCGTCGCCGGTCGTCCCCGTCAGGGTGGCCACGACGGTGGTGCCCGACGCGTCGGCGACCGCCGCCTCGGCCAGGTCGCCCGCGGGGGCGCCCTCGGCCACGGCGACCGCCGCATCGGCGGTGGACGCGTCACCCGTCACCGGCGCCGGGTCACCGCCGTCGGTGATCCGCGCCTCGCCGGTGGCCGAGACCTGCACGGTGGCCCCCGACACGCCGGCGGCCGGATCGACCGCCACCTCGACGTCCCCGCCCGCGAGAGGCCCGGGATCGATCTCCACGGAGCCCGCAGAGAACGGCTTGAGCGGCGCCCCCTCGGTGGCCCTCGCCGGGGCCGGCGCGGCTGCGCTGGTGGCCGAGGGCAGGGCCAGCAGGCCGGCGAGCAGCGACGTCGCGGCGAGGCCGCACGCCAGAAGGCGGTTGCTACGAGTCACGATCTCTCCCCACGCCGGTGTCCGCTATCGCTGGGACATTAGTCGTGGAGCGCCGTCGCGCCGGTTCGGCGGGGCCCGTCGGTCAGGCGGCGTCGAGGCGCGACACCGTCCCGTCGTCACCCAGCGTGTACAGCTCGCCCGACGCGTCCTCGCCGAAGCCGACGAGCGCGGCGCCACCCAGGTCCACCCCGAGGTCGCGCTCGTCACTGACCACCCCGTGGCGCTGCACCAGCGCCCGGACGTGGGCCTTGCACAGGTCGCCGTACACGTAGGCGCCGGCCAGGCCCGGCACGCCGCTGCCGCGGTAGACGTACCCGCCGATCACCGCGCACCCGTTCTGGTTGTTCAGCCCGTGCGGGTACGTGAAGATCGGGCGGGTGTGGTTCGCCGGCTCGGTGCCCCCGTCGAAGGGCTGGTCGCCCTCCATCTGCGACCAGCCCAGGTTGGCCCCCCGGCCGGCGTTGCGCCCGTGACGACCACGGGGCAGCTTGTCCACCTCCTCGAAGGTGTCCTGGCCCACGTCGGCCACCCACAGGGCGCCGGTGTCGCGGTCGAAGCTGAATCGCCAGGGGTTGCGCAGGCCGTACATCCAGATCTCGGGCCGGGTGGCGGCCCCTGCCGGGCCGCCGCCGACGAACGGGTTCGACCGCGGCACGCGGTAGGGCGCCGACCCTGTGGGCGTGGGATCGATGCGCAGGATCTTGCCGAGCAGCACCGAGGTGTCCTGGCCGTTGCCGAAGGGATCGCCACCGGCGCCGCCGTCGCCGAGGCCCAGGTAGAGCCGGCCGTCGGGACCGAAGGCCAACTGCCCGCCGTTGTGGTTCGGGAAGGGTTGGGCCACCCGCAGCAGGGTGCGGCGTGAACCGAGCACCGCCTGCTCACCGGCCATCGTGTACTCCAGCAGGCGGGTGTCGCCGTGCAGGTTGGTGAGGTGCACGTAGAGCTTCGATCCGTCGGGCGAGAACACCAGGCCGAGCAGGCCCCGTTCGTTGTCGGTGGTCGTCCGTGCCGTCAGGTCGAGCACCGGCTCGGGATCGACCGCGAGCGAGCCCCCGCCGGACACCAGGCGGCGCACCAGGCCCGCCCGCTCGGCCACGTAGAGGTCGTCGGTGCCCTGGCGTGTGGCCAGCGCCATGGGCGCGTCGAGGTGGACGAGGGGGGTGAGCGTGACGGCCACGTCGTCGAGCGACCGCTCGTCCGCCGTGGCCGCTCCCGCCGCTCCCGATGCACGCGCGCCCGACGGCCCCGCGCCCGGTGCACCCGACAGGCCCGCGGACGCGGACGCGACCGCGCCCGATGGCCCGCCCACCAGCGCCACCAGCGCCACCAGCGCCACCGCGGCGGCGAGCCGCCTCACGGCAGGATGCGTACCGGGAGGGTGCGCGGCCCTCGGACCTGGCCGCCCGACCAGGTGACCTCGTCGGGGTCGGCCAGTTCGAAGCCATCGGCGAACGCGGCCAGCCACACCTCGAGCGCCACCCGCAGCTCCATGCGGGCCAGGTGCGAGCCGGCGCAGCGGTGGATCCCCAACCCGAAGGCGGCGTGGCGGTTGACCTCGCGGTCGAGCACCACCTCGTCGGCCCGGTCGAACGCTCGAGGGTCGCGATTGGCGGCGGGGAAGGGCAGGAGCACCCAGTCGTCGGCCTTCATCGGGCAGCCCCGGTAGTCCATGTCCTCGCGCACCAACCGGGCCATGGTGACCGGCGCGTAGGCACGCAGGAGCTCCTCGATGGCCGTGGGCAACAGGTCCGGCTCCGCCGTCAGGCGGCGCCGGTCGTCGGGGTGGGCGGCCAGGTGCCAGATCGAGGCGCCGATGGCACTCCACGTGGTGTCGATGCCGGCGATGAGGATGAGGCCGATGGTGCGGGTGACGTGCTCGGGCTGCAGTCGCTCGCCGTCCATCTCGGCACCGAGCAGGTACGAGGTGAGGTCGTCACGCGGGTTGGCCACATGGTCGCGCACCTGGTCCTCGAGGTAGCCGAACAGCTCGAGGAACCCGAGCGCCCGCTGGTCCTGGGGCAGGTCGACGCCCTCGAGGGTGTGGTGGACGAACGCCCGGAACCGGTCGGCGTCCTCCTGGGGGAAGCCCAACATGTTCGCGATCACCCGCACCGGGATGTGCTGGGCGTAGTCGACGGCGGCGTCCACGACCTGGCGGTCGCCCATGTCGGCGATCAGGCCCTCGCAGAACGTGCGGGTCGACGCCTCCAGCTTGGCGATGGCCTGGGGCGCGAACGCCGGCAGCAGCACCCGCCGCGCCCCCTGGTGGAACGGCGGGTCGGACGAGATCGGCGGCGCCACGCCGGCCGGCGCCATGTCGAGCGGCGGCCGGTGCTGCGACATCACGATGCTGCGGGAGGTGAAGCGCTCGGTGTCGTGGGCGATGGCCTCGACGTCGTCGAACCGGGTGGGGAGCCAGCCGCCGCCGTAGCGGTCGGTGTGGGCGATGGGGCAGCGCTCGCGCAGGTCGTCCCAGATCGGGAACGGGTCGGCCACCCAGGTGTCGTCGGTGTGATCGAAGTCGGTGGCCCAGTCCTCCACCGGGTCGTGGAGGCCCATCAGTCGTCCTCGATCACGGTGATCGCCTGCTCCGGGCAGTTGGCCGTGGCCAGTCGGGCCCGGTCCTCCTCGCCGGGCGCGACCTGCCCGTCCCCCAGGACCGTGCCCTGGCCTATGTCGTCGGGTGCGAACACCGCGGGCGCCAGGGCGTAGCAGCGGCCGTGCCCCTGGCACCGCCCGTCATCGATCTGAACCCTCATCGCGGGCCCCTTTCCGTCGTCACCGAAACTTAGGGGACCGATCCACCACCTGCGTCACGACGGGCGCCACGCTCCCGGAGGAACGCCCGCCACACGGGTGACCCACCGAGTCGGCCCACGAGGCCCGATGGTGATCCACCGCATGGAGCGACGCTGTGCTGGTCGGCTGCGAGGCCAGGCGGCCGCGGTGCTCGTCGCCACCGGTTGCGACGACCCCGGGCGTCGGCCATGGTGGGCGCGTGACTGCTCCCCTCTGGGTGCCCGAGCCCGAGCGGGCGAGAGCCAGCAACATCGACCACCTCCGCCGGGCGGTGAACGAGCGGCACGCCCTCGACCTGGCCGACAGCACGGCCCTCCACGCGTGGTCGGTCCGCGACCCCGGGGCCTTCTGGCAGGAGGTGTGGGACTGGGGCGGGGTGCTCGGTGAGCAGGGCGAGGTGGCCCTCGTCCCCGCCCCGGCGGGCGAGCGCCCCCTCACCGGGGCACGCTGGTTCCCGGAGGCCCGCCTGTCGTTCGCGGAGAACCTCCTCGACGGCCGGGGCGCCACCGGCGCCGCGCCCGCAGTCGTGTTCGAGCGTGAGGACGGCGCCGGCCGCACGCTCACCTGGGACGAGCTGCGCGCCGAGGTGGGCGCGGCCGCCGCCGCGCTGGCCGACCTGGGTGTCGGCCCTGGCCACCGGGTGGCGGCCTGGATGCCCAACGTGCCCGAGACCCTGGTCGTGATGTTGGCCACGCTGTCGTTGGGCGCCGTGTTCTCGTCCACGTCGCCCGACTTCGGCGTGGCCGGCGTGCTCGACCGCTTCGCCCAGATCGAGCCCACGGTGCTGCTGGCCACCGACGGCTATCGCTACGGCGGCAGGGCCTTCGACTGCCTCGGGCGCCTGGCCGAGGTGACCGCCGGGCTGCCCAGCCTGCGGGCCACCGTGGTGGTGGGCCACCTCGAGTCCGGCGGCGCCGGTGAGCCCACCGGCACCCTGCCCGCCGGGACGGTCGACTACCGCGCCTTCATGGCACCCCACCACGGCGCGGTGGTGCCCACCGAACGGTTCTCGTTCGATCAACCCGGCGTCATCCTCTACTCGTCGGGCACCACCGGGAAGCCCAAGTGCATCGTCCACCGGGCCGGCGGCCTCGTGCTGAAGCACCTCACCGAGCATCGGCTGCACGGCGACGTCCACCCCGGCGACCGGGAGTTCTACTTCACGACCTGCGGCTGGATGATGTGGAACTGGCTGGTGTCCGGGCTGGCCGCCGGGGCCACCATCGTCCTGTTCGACGGCAACCCGTTCCACCCCGGCCCCGATGCCCTCTTCGGCCTGGCCGACCGACACCGCCTCACGCTCATGGGCGTGTCGGCCAAGTTCATCGACTCGTGCCGCAAGGCCGCCCTGCGCCCCCTCGACACCCACGACCTCGGCGCCCTCCGCACCATCTGCTCCACCGGTTCGCCGCTCGGGGCCGAGGGGTTCGAGTGGGTGTACGACGCCGTCGCCCCCGACGTGCACCTCGCCTCGATCTCCGGCGGCACCGACCTGTGCGGCTGCTTCGTGGCCGGCGACCCCACCCGGCCCGTGTGGGCGGGTGAGATCCAAGGTCCCGGCCTCGGCATGGACGTCGACGTCTTCGACGAGTCGGGACGCCCCGTCCCACCCGGGGTGCGGGGCGAGCTGATCTGCCGCAGCCCGTTCCCCACCGTGCCGCTGGGGTTCGTGGGCGACGACGACGGGTCACGGTTCGCCGCCGCCTACTTCTCGCGCTACCCGGACGTGTGGGCCCACGGCGACTTCGCCAGCTGGACCGAGCACGGCGGCATGGTGATCCACGGCCGCAGCGACGCCACCCTCAACGCCGGCGGCGTGCGCATCGGCACCGCCGAGCTCTACCGGGTGGTGGAGAACTTCGGCGAGGTGGCCGAGGCCATCGCGGTGGGCCAGGAGTGGGACGGCGACACCCGCATCGTGCTGTTCGTCCGGCTCGCCGACGGGCACGTCCTCGACGACGAGCTCGCCGCCGCCCTGCGGGCCCGAGTGCGGGCCGACTGCTCGCCCCGCCACGTGCCGGCCCGCATCGTGGCGGTGGCCGACATCCCCCGCACCCGCAGCGGCAAGCTGGTCGAGCTGACCGTCACCGACGTGGTGAACCACCGCGAGGTGCGCAACCTGGAGGCCATCGCCAACCCCGAGGCCCTCGCCCAGTTCGCCGACCACCCGGACCTCACGTCATGAGCGGCGCCCTGACCGCCGGCGGGCCGTCATCGGTCACGATCCGCGAGGTCGGCGCCCGTGATGGGCTCCAGGGCGAGGAGGTGTGCCCGGTCGCCGACCGCGTCGCCCTCGTCGACGCCCTCCTCGCCGCGGGGGTCACCCACCTCGAGGTGGGCGCCTTCGTCAGCCCGCGCGCCGTGCCCGCCATGGCGGGCAGCGACGAGGTGATCGCCGCGGTGGGCCGACCGGACGGGGTCGTGCGGGCGGCCCTGGTGCCGAACGCCCGCGGCGCCGAGCTGGCCCTGGCCGCCGGCGTCGACGAGCTCACCGTCACCGTGTCGGCCTCGCCGGCCTACAACCAGCGCAACGTCCGCATGACCGTCGATGAATCGCTCGCCGCCATCGCCACGGTGTCGTCGTCGGCCGCGGCGGCGGGCGTGCCCGTCGACGCCGTCATCTCCTGCGCCTTCGGGTCGCCCTACGAAGGCGACATCGCCCCCGTCGAGGTCGCCGACCTGGGTGTGCGCCTGGTCGACGCCGGCGTGAGCGCCCTCACCCTGGCCGACACCACCGGCATGGCCACCCCCCGCCTGGTCCAGGAGCTGCTGGCGGTCACCGGCACCCACCTGGGCCTCCACCTGCACGACACCCGGGGCACCGGCCTGCTCAACCTCTACGCCGGCTGGCAGGCGGGCGTGGCCCGGTACGACACCTCGGTCGGCGGCCTCGGCGGTTCACCGTTCGCGGCCGGCGCCGCCGGCAACGTGGCCACCGAGGCGGCGGTGGCGCTGTTCGACGATCTCGGGGTCCACACCGGCATCGATCTGGGCCGCTTGCTCGACGTCGCGGCGCTGGCCGAGCGGCTCGTGGGCCACGAGCTCCCCAGCCGCCTCGCCTACGCCGGGCCCCGCGACCGCCTCGCGCCGGTGCCCGAGCCCTGACGTCCCGTGATCGAGGTGACGGCGGTCGGGACCAGCGGCGCTCCTGCGGGACCCGTGGGTGCGGACACGGCTCCGACGGTCCGCCACCGCCACCGTCGGCCTGTTCGAGTCGGCGGGTCGAACCAGCGTCGCCGCTGGACAGAACCTGCCGCCGAAGGGTGCGCCGCCCGTGGCACCGATGCAGTGCCTCCGAAAGCGGTGGGGGTCAGCCGACCTGGGCCCCGACCACCTCGAACCCACTGGTGGCGGGGTCGTCCGGGTCCGGGCCCACGGTGAAGGTGATCGCCCCCTGGTCGGTGTCCTGCACGCAGGTGAACGAGGCCACCCCCACCGCGGTGCACGTGGCGTCGCCCTGCGGCACCGCTCGTCCGAGGTCGGCGATGACGGCGTCGAGCTCGTCGCGGCCGCCCTGGCTGCTGAAGGCCCGCTCGGCATCGGTGCCACGGGTGGCGATGTAGGACCGGACCGCCTGCTGCGCATCGGAGGAGGCGGCGGCGTCCACCCCGCCGACGTCCGCCGTGGCGTCACCGGCCACCGCACCGTCCGCCCCGCCGTCGGCCGCGGTGGCGTCGTCCGTGGCATCGTCGTCCGTGGCATCGTCCGGCGCGGCGTCGTCCACCGTGGCATCGCCCGCCGCGGGCGCCGGATCGGGCGACGCCGCCGCCGGCGGCGCCGCCGACCGGTCGCCCTCGTCACGGCCGACCGCGTAGGCCACCACCCCGACGAGGGCGACGGCCCACACCATCCCGACGGCGAGCACCACCAGGCGCGTCCTGCGCCGGGTCCGGCGGCGCTCACGACGGGACGGCCCCGCAGCCGGCCCGACCACCGGGGCCACGGCCAGTCCCGCCTCAGCGGTTGCCGGCCGGGCGGCAACAGGGATGCCAGTCGGCGGGGTGAAGAAGACGTCGACCCGATCGACCGGTGCGACGGCATCGACCGGTCCGAGCACGTCGGCCTCGGTCACCGTCAACCGGCCCGAGTCGGCGCCGAGCGACGTGGCGGCGGTGACGGCGTGGGGCGTGGTCCTGGCGAGGAGACTCGCACCGGCACGCGGGGTGGGGACGTCGACATCGATCTCGGTGTGCATGCCGCTCAGACGGCACGCTCGCCTGTCCGGTTCCGCGGGGGGACGTGACTCCTGACACGTCACGGTCCCTCGTCGGTGGTGGTGCCCCACCTCACCACGCCGCCGGGCAACCGTCCTCGACGCAGAGCCACCACAAGCTGTCGCACGCTGGTCGTCGATGGCGCACACCACCGGGCGAGGGGCAGTGGGGTCTCGTGCTCCAGCGCCGACGTCCGATCCGGCGCAGCTCGTCTGGTGCCCAGGGCCGACGCTTTCGGGCCCATTCGTCACCCTGCGCGTTCGGATCGACGACGGTTGTCGAACTCGAGGCAATGACCCCCGGAACCCGGGGGCCATTGCCTCAGGTTCGGTGACGGCGGGCCCGGCGGGCACCGAGCGTGAGATCCGCGTGGCCGTCGCCCCCCGTCGTCGCGCCGTTCCGCCCGCGATGCGCCGCTCGGGAGTCAGTCGACGGGCCGGCCGCGAGACCACCAGCGCAGAGGGGCCGACCGCACTGCCGAGGGGCCCGCCAGCATGCGACAGCCGGCACGGCCGGCACATCGGGCGCCAGTGCCGAGCTGTCCACTGACGCCCGACGGCACGGTGGGCTCGGTATACCGGCCAACCGACCCGCTACGGCCGGAGGTTGACGGCCACGCTGCCGGGCACGAAGGCTCCCTCGACGTAGGTGAGCGGTCCGTCCTCGAGATGCCACACCGCCCGCCCGGCGATGGGCAGCGGGCGGCCGTCGGCCACGCCCCAGCCGTCGAACGGCGTCGTCCACTCGGCGCGCACGAGACCGCCCGGCAGGTCGGCCCAGCGATCGGTGCTCGAGAAGTCGCGGATCGCGCCCCGCTCGTCGAGGAGCACGCGAGCGCTCACCGTGTGGCCGGCGTGCGTCAGTGCGACCTGGAACGAGTCGTCGTCGACCGCCCCCCACTCCACGTCGTGAGCCAGGAGCATCGACGGCGCCAGCACCAGGGCGTCGTTGAGCCAGGTGGTCAACTCGGAGATGTCGAACTCCAGGCCGTGGCCGTCGACGACAGGGACGACACCCAGCAATCGACCCACCATCCGGCCCGTGCCGTCCAGGTAGGTGTCGCGGCCGACCATGGGCACCACGCCGCCCAGGTCGAGCCGCATGTGGAACACCCGACCGATCGGTTCGGCGCAGTTGTACTGCCACGCCTCGGCGGGCATCCAGCCCCGGCCCCGCAGGTTGAAGCGACCACGGAACCGCGCCGCGAACGACCACACCCGGGGGGCGCCGACCGTGCCCATGTAGGTGAGGTAGCGGCGCACGGCGCCGGGGAGCCGCTCGACCTCGGCCGCGTCGACCGTCGACGCGTCGGGGTCCGGCCCGGGCAGCCCCGCGGCCGCGGCCTGGGCCAGAGCGGTGCCCCGCAGGTCACGGCCCAACGCCTCCACGACGGGTCGCAGCAGCGGTCGGATCATCGACAGGGTCATCGCCGCTGATCATCGCCGCGGGCGGGCTCGGGCGGAAGGGACCTACGTCACTCCGTGGCCCCGGAGGGCGTCGGCGTGGTCAGGCGACGGCGTGGTCAGGCGACGTCGCGGACGGCGTCGTCCTCCTCGCGAAGGCGGGGCGGCGTGAAGCGGCCGGGCTTCATGCCGTGCTTGTCCGCGTAGAACGCCCGGATCTCGTCCATGTCGGCCACCACATCGTCGGTCATCCGCAGCAACGGCCCGTAGCCACCGGTGCGGGTCGGCCCGTCGAGGAAGCTCAACAGCACGGGAACGTCGGCGCCCAACGCGATCCGGCGGAACCCCGACTTCCAATGGGTCTCCTTGGTGCGCGTGCCCTCGGGTGGGATCAGGATGGCGATGGGCGACCCGTCGCTGGCCCGCCCCACCATGTGATCGACCAGGCCCACAGGGTTCTCCCTGTCCACCGCAACCCCGCCGAGCGCGCGGAACAGCCAGCCGGCCGGCCCGGCGAACATCTCCTTCTTGCCCAGCCAGACGATGTCGAGCTCGCAGGACCAGGCCAGCGCCATGGTGAGGATGAAGTCCCAGTTGGAGGTGTGAGGGGCCGCCACCATCACGCACACCGGGACCTGGGGCGGATCGCCGACCACGGTGTAGCGGAACAGCCGGACGACGAGCTTGCCGAGGGCGCGTTTGATGGGGCCCAGCCTACGCCCGTCCAGGCGGCTTCCCGTGCGCGACCCCGACGAGGCCCGCCACCGGCCGATCGGGCGGCCTCAGCCCGGTCGGGCGGCCTCAGCCCGGTCGGGCGGCCTCAGCCCGACGCGCCGTACTGGCCCACCACATCGTCCACGTACAGGGCCAGACGCTCCGACACCCGGTCGAGGGTCTCGGCGGGCACCCCCCGGTCGACGAGCGTGTCGACGAAGAGCTCGACGAAACGCGAGAAGTGCCGGCCCGAGATCTGGCGGCGGGCGTGGGCCGTCCTCAGATCGGCGCCGGCCACGTGGTCGGACGTGCCGAAGGCCGCGGCGAGGAACTCCTGTTGCATGTGCACCAGCCGGTCCACGTCGACCCCGGCGAACACGGGGCCGAGGTCGGGGTCGGCCACGAGGCGGGCGTAGAAGGCCGTGACGATCTCATCGAGCGCCCCCTCACCGCCGAGTTCCTCGAGAAGATCCTCACCAGCCGCGGGCATGCCCACAGCAAACGCCGTGCCGCGCCGATGCGCAAGGGCAGAAGGTCCTCTCCGTCGACCAGGCCGCGCAGTCGGCGCAGAACGCGACGCGATCCTCGACGAAGTGGCGCTCGAGGACATGCGTGGTCATGCGGGCTCGAACCAGGGCCGGTTCACGGCGAGGTCCCGGTCGACGACGCCGGCGCGCGCAAGGGCATGCACCACCGCCAGCCGATCGATGGCGGGCACCTGCCGGTTGTGGGCCCCGAGGAACTGGCGGATGGCGCCGTCGGGCCGCACGTCGATGCAGTACCCGAGCCGATCGTCGACCTCGACACCGAGCAACCGTGCCCGACCCTCGTGCACGGCAGGACCGAAGCTGCCGATGCAGTTCTGCAGCCGGCTCCCCCAGGTCGAGAGCTCAGCGGCCGTCCGGGGCACCACGAAGCGCAGGCGATCGGCGGCCCCCGGCACGCCGCGGCCGGCCAGGGCCATCACCGCCGGCGGATGGACGAGCGGCGCGTTGATCTCGACCGAGTCACAACTGGTGACCGGCGCCCGGTGCTGGGCCCGTCGCCGCTCGACGCCGGTGGGCACGACGGGCGACCCGGCTCGGCTCGGGGGCCGCGGCCCCGGCGGGGTGACCGCCGATCGTCCTGCGGTCGGGGTGGCGGGTGCGGGGCGAGGGTGGGCGCGCCGCCGGGGTGGCGCCGCGAGCCCGTTGGGGTTGGGGTCCGGAGGCATCAGCGCGGCGCAGTGGTCGCGGAACTCGACGAGCCGGGTGGGCACGCGCCGGCCCAGTCGGTGGCGCACCAGCTCGTAGGCGCGCAGTGCGTCCACCAGGAGGGTGGGCCCGCGATCGACCGTGGCGGCATCGACCAGCAGCCGCTCGGTGCGGTGCTCGCCGAGGCCGGGGGTGAGTCGTTGCGCGGCGCGCACCACTTCACCGTCGGGCCACTCCTCGGGTCGCCTGCCGGGGCCCTCGGCCCGCAACACGCGAGCCAGGCGATCGGGGGCCAACGCCGGTGCCATCAGTCCGAGCCCCAGCGGGTACAGGGCCACGGGGCACCCAGGGTCGGTTCCCACCAGGCTGGCCGCCAGACCGACGATCACGGGACGGGTCGCCCGTGGACCGAAGGCGTGAGCCGCCCCCGAGCGCGCGTCGGGGCGCGCCACCACCGGAGCGGCCCACCGCGGCACCTCGCCGACCGGCGCCGCGCCCCGGTCGAACGCCGCGCCCAGGAGGGGGAACGCGCCCCCGGCCACGGTGGCCAGCAGGTTGGTGGTCGCGCCGGGCGCAGGGCGCCATGTTCCCTCGGCACGGGCCAGCGCGACGAGCCAGCCGCTGAGGCACCGGCAGGCGGCCTCGGACGCTGACATCCCCGCGCCCACCGCCGTGACGACGACCGCGGGCTGGATGGACACGTCGATCTCACGGCGACCCTCGAGCAGCGCCAGGCTCACCCGCACGCGACCCGCGTCGACCCTGAAGTGCAGCGTCGCCGGCGGGTGGGGAGGCACGGCGGCGGGCCGTTCCACGGTGAGGCGGGCGGGTGCGGCTGCCGGGTCCCAGCACAGCCGCACCCCCGCGATCGTCGCCACCTCCACCGGGCCGACCATAGCGAACGCCCGTTCGCTGGTCGAGGGCGGGTCGGCACGCCGTCGATGCGGCATCCAGGTGGTCCCCGACGGCGGCATCGCCCACGCGCTCGACCTGCAGATCGAGCGCGGCAGACCGGCGTATGGCGCGAACGCCGGCAATGCGATCGAGCGCCGTCAGCCGGTTACTAGGTGTATCGTGCACTGCCCACGGAGGATTTCACTGATGTGTCCGACCGCACGGTTGGGGAGGACCATGCCCAACCACCCTGCAACCCGGCGCAGCAGCTCGTGAGATCGACTGATCAGTGGGAGCCGCCCAGCCGGCACGTGGGCGCCAAGAGTCTGCGCGGGCTGCTCGACGCGGTGCTCACGGTGGGGTCCGACCTCGAGTTGGCGTCCACGCTGCGCCGCATCACGGAGGCGGCGGTCTCGCTGGTGAGCGCCCAGTACGGCGCGCTGGGCGTGCTCGACGAGACCGGCACCTACCTCACCGAGTTCATCACCGTCGGCATCGACGACGACGCCCACCGGGCCATCGGGTCGCTCCCCAAGGGCCTCGGGCTGCTGGGCTCGATCATCGAGGAGGGCTCGAGCCGACGTCTCGCCGACCTGCACGAGGACCCCGACAGTGCCGGGTTCCCGCCCAGGCACCCGCCCATGACCTCGTTCCTGGGTGTCCCGATCCGCATCCGTGACCGGGTGTTCGGCAACCTGTACCTCACCGACAAGACCGACGCCGAAGCCTTCAGCGACATCGACCAGGAACTGGTGGAGGGCCTCGCCGCGGCCGCCGCGGTGGCCATCGAGAACGCTCGCCTCTACCAGGAGACCGAGCGCCGCCAGGCCACGCTGGCCGCGTTCCAGCACGTGGCCGCGGCGCTGCTCAGCGGCGCCGGCCGCGACGACATCCTGCGCGAGATCACCCGCCGCGCCCAGCAGTTGGCCGGCAGCGAGGTCACCGCGATCGCGCTGCCCACCCGGTCCCCCGAACAGCTGATCGTGGCCATCGCCGAGGGGGACGGCGCCGAGCGCATCGAACATCTGGTGTTCGACGGCTCCCGGAGCGTCTCGGGACAGGTGCTCGCCTCGGGGACACCGGCCATGGTGGAGGACGCATCGGTGGACCACCGCAAGGGCCCGTTCCAGCAACTCGGCACCGTCGGGCCCGCACTGTTCGTGCCCCTCCACGCCGGCGGCGACGCCATCGGCACGCTGATGGTGGGCCGGGATGTGGGGGCGAGGCCGTTCTCACCGGCCGAGCAGGCGCTCGTCACCTCGTTCGCCGACCAGGTCAGCCTGGTGGTCCAGCACGAGGGCCAGCGCGCGCTCCTGCAGGACATGGCGCTCCTCGAGGACCGCGACCGCATCGGTCGCGAGCTGCACGACACGGTGATCCAGGGCGTCTTCGCCACCGGCCTGACCCTGCAGGGCGCAGCCAGGCTGATCGCCGAGCCCGAGGCCCGCCGGCGAGTCGAGGACGCCGTCGATCGCCTCGACGACATCGTCCGCCACATCCGCACGGCGATCTTCAACGTCGAGAGCGACCGCGGGTCGGCCGAGACGTTCCGGCGCCACGCCCTCGGCGTGGTCGAGGAGGCCAGCCGGGCCATCGGCCACGAGCCGCGGCTGTCGTTCGACGGGCCGGTCGACACGGTCATCGCCGACGGCCTCGCCTCCGACATGGTCGCCACCCTGCGCGAGGCTCTCTCGAACGTGGCCCGCCACGCCGGGGCCCAGACGGTTCAGGTCGACATCCGGGTCGACACCGCCGTGACGATGACGATCGCCGACGACGGCGTCGGCATCGATGCCGACGCGCCGAGGGGCAACGGCCTGCGCAACATGAACGAGCGGGCCTCGGCCCACGGCGGCACGGTGACCATCTCGCCGGGCCCGGTGACGGGCACCGTGCTCACCTGGGTCGTGCCGACGCCCAGCTGAGGGGTCGACCGAATCGCGGCGACACCCAGCTGAGGGGTCGTCCGCTCGGACGCCGCCGACCCGTCAGGCCGTCCCCGCCACCGGGCCGCGCACCCGCACGCCCCGCAGGCCGTGGGGGCCCACCGTGATCCGCAGCGTGTCGCCGTCGAGCTCCACCGCACCGCCGTCGGGCGTCTCGTCGAGTCGGACCGACACCACCTCCTCGATCGGCACGCCCAGGATGATGGTGGCGTCGACGGGCCTGGTGCCGGGGTTCGAGAGGCGGAGCACCATCCCGGCGCCGTCGTCGGCCGGCTTGAGCGCCGAGAGCACCACACCGGCCGGCTCGACCCGGACCAGGCTGCGATCGGGGGCCAGCACCGGGTCGGCACCGGCGGGCACCGCACGGAACGCGACCTCGTCGTAGGACGCGTCGGCCGCGACGGCGGCCACGTCGAGACCCTCGTCGAGGATGCGCAGGAAGAGGTCTGCCTCGATGCCCGCCGGGCACTGCGCCTCGGGGGTCACCAGCCCGGGGCCGGCGGGGATGGGGCGGGTCGTCGGGTCGAGACGGGCCAGCCAACCCACCGCCCGCAGCAGGGTGACCGCGATGGTGCCGGCTGCCGTCACCTCGGCCTCGGGGAGGCCCGGGGCACCCACCACCAGACCATGGGCCTCGATCCAGCCCTGATGGGGGAACGTGCGGGGCGCGGGGTGCTGCCACCCCTCGTCGTCGGGCGGAGCGGTCGACCGCTCGGCCACGTCGAAGGTGGTCGCCGCCCGGAAGTGCTCGACGGGGGTGCCGGTGGGGAAGAGCATCCGGAGGCGGTGGTCGTGGGCCGGGTTGGTCACCTCCACATGCAGGTCGATCCGATCCACGCCGGGTGCCACCCGGGCCTCGAGCCGCACCGTGACCGGCACCGTGTCGTCCCGCCGACCGTCACGTGCCTGGGTCAGGCCGGCCGGAACCGCCAGGCGCCGGTCGACGACGAGGCGCTGGAGGCCCGAGGCGTGGCGGTGCCTGAGCACCGAGACGGCCACGGGCACGGCGCCCACGTCAGCGCCCACCGGGTCGGCGTCGTAGGTGTCGCCGCGATCCCCCACGTCCTCGAGGGCCCCGAGCCCGGAGAACACCCGCCCGCGGGCGCCGACCGTGAGCGTCCCGTCGTCGTCGACCTGCACCGACAGGTCGCCCGACTCGATGCGCCGGCCGTCGTCGGTGAGATCCGGATGGGGCTCCGACGGCGCCAGGTGCACCCGGCGCCAACCGAACGCGGGCACGTCGGCCACCACCAGCTCCAGGTCGAGGCCCGGCATCCCCTCGAACATCCGCATGCGGCGCGGGTCCTCGGCGGGCACGGCCCGCACCGGGGCGCCGTCGGCCTCGTAGCCGGCGTTGGTGCCGTCGATCAGGGTCAGCGGGTGGATGTCCCCACCCATGTCCGACACCTGGTAGACGGGGTGGCCGTCGAGCGCCACCCGCACCACGTCGGTGCGGGCCACGGGTGAGGGGTTGAACACCGCGATGTCGAGCTCGGTGGACCAGGGCACCCGTCGCTCGGCACCGAGGCCGGCCAGCCGCTCGAGCACCCGACCGGCGGTCTGATCGGCCAACTCGGTGGCGGTGGCGTACCGGCCCTGCATCTGGCGGTGCACCTCGTCCTGCGAGCACCCGCAGATCGAATCGTGGGCCTGGTTGGCCAGCAGCGCCCGCCAGGCCGCCCGCACCGACGGGCGTTCGTCGGGCAGGCCCAGGAGGCCGCCGAGCGCGGCCCAGGGCTCGGCCCACGCCAGCAGGGCACGCTCCGCGGCGCGGTTGGCCAGTTTCAACCCGAGGCGGGTCGACCACACCCCGGGCAGCAGGTTGGCCACCTTGGCGCCCACCAACTCGCCCGTGAACTCGGCTCGATCGGACTCGTCGATCGCACCGCGCAGGTCGTCGAGGAGGCCGCGACGCACCTTCCGGCCGGTTCGTGCCGCGAGGGCCGCGGCCACCGCCCCCGTGTGGGGGTCGGGCAGCATGTGGTCGATGCCGTTCATCAGCACCACCGGCGCCCGGGTCACGTCACCGAGCCGGTCCAGCACCCCGGCCAGGCCTTCGGCGGCCTCGGCCGGGTCCGCGGGCAGGCAGGCGGCCGCGAAGTAGCCCCGGCCCAGGTGGTAGGCGATGACCCCGTCGCCGCTGGGCGCCACCCACCGGTAGACGGGGCCGAGGCGATCGAGCTCGTTGCCGTTGCCGCGCCAGTACACGAACGGCCCGAGGCCGAACCCGGCGAAGAGCGCAGGGAATTGAGCCGGGTGGCCGAACGAGTCGGGGGTGTAGGCCACCGCCGAGCACCCGCCCGCGGCCAGCGCCACCCGGCGGCCCTCCAGCAGGTTGCGGACGTGGGCCTCACCGCCGGGCAGCAGCGAGTCGGGCTGCACGTACCAGGGCCCCACCGCCAGGCGACCGGCGGCGACCGCCGCCTCGAGCTCGGCGCGACGCTCGGGGCGGACGGCCACGTAGTCCTCCACCACGATGGCCTGGCCATCGAGCAGGAACCGCCACCCGGGATCGACGGCCAGCAGGTCGAGCACCCGGTCGACCGTGTCGACCAGTCGCGCCCGGAAGGCCTCGAAGGTCCGGTACCACTCCCGGTCCCAGTGGGTGTGCGACACCAGCACCACGTCGGTCATGGCCCCAGCACAGCAGGTCCACGGCGCCGGCGCCCAGGGTCGAACGTCCCGTCCCGACGGCGCGCGCGGTGGCCGTTCCCCGGCGCACCCTCGTCCTCCACACCACCACCCCCCGCCCCGTAGGATCTGCCGCGGTCGGGCGGCGACGACGAAGGGGCAACGCACGGTGATCCAGTTGGTGGCGGTGGGCGTGGCAGCCGTCGACCTCGGCGATCACGACTTCCTGGTCGACCTGATCTCGATCCCCCTGTTCACGGGGATCATCGGCTACATCACCAACTGGTCGGGCGTGGTGATGCTGTTCGACCCCTTGCGCTTCCACGGGGTTCGGGTCCCGGGCCTGAAGCTGCTCTACCCGCTGTTGCCGCGACGGGTGCAGGTGATCCCCGCGATCTCGGACGACGGCCGGCTGGGGTGGCAGGGCATCGTGCCGTCCCGGGTCGACAAGATGGCCAGCATCTCGGTGGACAAGGCACTGGCCAAGGTGGGCAGCATCAGCGACTTCTACCACCAGCTGGAGCCCGACAAGGTGGCGGACCACCTGGTGGCGACCGCCCAGGCGGAGATCGACGACGTGGTCGACCAGATCATGCAGCGTGAGCACCCGCAGCTGTGGAACGACCTGCCGCCGGGGGTGAAGGAGGCGCTCCACGCGCGGGTGCGCAAGGAGCTGCCCGCCATCGTCCGCCAGATCACCGACCAGGTCGGCGAGCACATCGACCAGCTCATCGACGCCAAGCTGATGGTGATCCGCTACTTCCAGGCCCACCCCGAGAAGATGAACGACATGTTGCGCGAGGTGGGCCGGCGCGAGCTGCGCTTCATGGCGAACTTCGGCTTCTACCTCGGGGTCCCGATGGGGGTGCTCCTGGTGTTCATCGTCGACGCCTTCCCCTACTGGTGGGTGCTGCCGGTCGGGGGCGTGGTGATCGGCTACGTGGTGAACTACCTGGGCATCACCATGATCTTCGAGCCGGTCGAGCCACGGAAGGTGGGGCCGATCACCGTGCAGGGCCTGTTCATGAAGCGCCAGCCCGAGGTGAGCGACGTGTTCGCCCGCATGATCGCCGACGACGTGATCAACCTGGAGAACGTGGGCGACGAGCTCCTGCACGGCCCCCGGAGCGACCGCACGTACCAGATGCTCACCGACACCCTCCGCCCCGCGGTGGACAAGGCCCTCGGCCCGGCCCAGGGCGCGGTGCGAGTGGCCATCGGCACCCGCCGCTACGACCGCATCCGAGACTCGGTGGCCTCCGAGGCCACCGACTTCGCGTCGGCCTTCTCGGACGAGGCGTTCAACCGCCAGCAGGCCGAGAAGGTGCGCGTGTTCGTGGCGGCCCAGATGCGGCGCCTGCCCCCGGCCGAGTTCAGCGAGCTGCTGCGCTCGGCGATCAAGCAGGACGAGTGGTTGCTGTTCGTGCACGGCGCCGTGCTGGGCTTCGGCGCGGGCCTGCTCCACCTGGCCATCTTCGGGGTCTGACCATGGACGACGACCACACCGACCACACCGACCACACCGACCACACCGACCACACCGACCACACCGACCACACCGACCACACCGACCGCGCCGGCGCCACCGACCGCGCCGGCACCGTCGGCGACGGCCCGCAGGCGCTCTACGAGGCGCTCCCCGGCCTGGCCCGGATCGCCGCGGGCGCGGGGTGGCGGACGCTGCGCTGGATGACCACCGAGTCGCTCACCACCGGCGAGGCCGTCGTGGCCGCAGTGGCCGACGGCCAGTCCCCGCTGCCCGTGGTGCGTGCCGCCACCCACGAGGCCTGGTCGGCACTGGCCCACACGATCGGGGTCACCGACGAGCCCGCCGGCGAGCGCGCCGGGCGGCCCGACGAGCGCCGGGCGACCACCGAGGAGCTGCGGGCGCGCGGTGCCGAGCTGCTGCACCGCTCGGCCGACGTGCGCGCCACCGACGACACCCACCCCGCCTTCGAGCACATCCTCGACGAGCTCACGCCCGACGAGGCCCGGATCCTGCGCTTCCTGGTCGTCGAGGGCCCGCAGCCGTCGGTCGACGTGCGCACCAACCGGCCGCTCGGCATCGGCTCGGAGCTCGTGGCCGACGGCCTGTCGATGATCGGCCTGCAGGCCGGCGTCCGCCGACTCGACCGCACCAAGTCCTACCTGGACAACCTCTTCCGCCTCGGCCTGATCTGGTTCTCACGCGAGCCGGTCGAGCCCGCTCGCTACCAGGTCGTGGAGGTGCAGCCCGAGGTGGTGGCGGCCATGAAGCGCGCCGGGCGGGCCCCGAAGACCGTCCGTCGCTCGATCCACCTCACCACCTTCGGCGAGGAGTTCTGCGCGACCTGCCTGCCGATCGAGCCGGGGCCGGCCTCACCGCAACGCTGAGCGCAGAGCGCCAAGCGCCGGGCGCCCGAGCGGGGCGGCTCAGCGAGCGGCGCGGATCCGTCGGGACACCAGCACCAGCGCCGCGCCGAGGCCGAGGAGGACCACACCCACGACGGTGGTCGGCAGCGCGTCGGTGCCGGTGCGGGCCAACTCGGGGACGTCGGGACCCGGCGGCGGTGGTGGCGGCGGCGGGGCGACATCGAGGTCCCACGAAAGGGTGAAGGTGCCGGTCTGCACCGGGATCTGGGGCTCGAACCCGAAGCCGTCGACCGCGATCCAGTAGGTGGTGCCCGCGGTGGCGGCGAAGGTGACCGAGCTCTGCAGGGTCGGGAAGTCGCCGGACGCGCAGTCGTCGTCGTTGCCGGCCACCAGCTCGAGGTCGTCGAGCGAGGTGCCCGTGTAGACGCCCAGGAGCGTGTCGTAGTCCGCCGTGCAGGTGTCGAACAGCGCCTGACCAGCGGCGGGAGAGGTCCAGGCGTACCAGACCGACGCCCCACCGGGGACGTCGGCATGATCGGGCTCACCGGCCTCCTTGGTGGCACCGACGTTGGTGCCGTCCACCTCGCCGGAGAGGCCCGAGATCACCTGGGCGTCGGCGAACTGGTCGTTGGCCGGTGCTGCGGGCGGCGGTGGCGGCGGTCCCCACGCCAGGGTGAACTCACCCTGCGCACCACCGAACCCGTCGACCGCGATGGCGTAGGTGGTGCCCGCCGTCGCGTCGAAGACGGCGATGCCCCCGAGCGCATTGCCACAGCCGTCGTCGTCCTGCACGACGGTGGAGAGGGCGTCGACCGCGGTGCCAGTGTACACCCCGAGCAGGCTGTCGAAGGTGCTGTCACACGTGTCGAAGGCGATCGACTCGGTGGCCGGCGCCGTCCACGAGTACCAGACCGACCCGCCGGGCTCGATGTCGAACCCGCTGTGATCGGGCTCGCCGGTCTCGTTGGTCGCGTCGATCGTCGAACCGGCCACCGAGCCCGTCGAGCCCGACACCACCTCGGCATCAGCGAACGCATCGTTGGCGGGCGCCACCTCGGACGGCGGCGTCGCCGCCACGTCACCCTCGCCAGGGTCGGTGGCGTTCGCCGGCGGCAGTGTCGTCGACGGTGAGGCGGCCGCCGGGTCCTCGGCGACGGGCGCCGGGTCGGTCGTCGGCAGGTCCGACGGGGTCGGGGCCGTCGTCGGCGGGATCGAGGCCGGTGGCTCGGCCACCTGCGCCCCCGCCACGGCCGGCGCGAACGCGATCGCCGCGACCACACACGCGACGCTCAGAACCTTCAGTGCCGAACCCTTCATCGCCCCACCCTTCATCGCCCAGTGGCAGAACCGTAGCGCACCGTCCGGGCGCCCGCGACGAGCCGTCCCGAGCGGTCGGTGACGGTCAGCGCTCCCACCGCCGCCACCGACCCTGATCACTCGCCGCCGCCACGACCGCTCGCTCACGCCAGCCGGTCGAAGACACCCCATGTGGTCGAGGTGCCGACCTGGTAGCTGCCGCTGGTGATCCCCGCGCCGTTGCCCTTGTAGACCCACAGGGTGCCGTCGGGCTTGCGAGCGGTGATGTCGGCGTTGCCGTCCTGGTTCATGTCCCCCGTGCCGACGATGGCCAACGAGCCCCACCCGGAGCCCCACGACGTGGTCGAGCCGAAGCTTCCGAGGCCGTTGCCCCGGAGACAGATCAGCCCGCCGGCGGCGGTGCGCAGCACCAGGTCGGGTCGGCCGTCGCCGCTGAAGTCGCCCGGGGCGATGATGTAGTAGGCGTTGAAGTCGGCGGTGCTGGAGATCGGCTGCGGCGCGGCGAAGCCGCCGGCGCCGTTGCCCTTCAACAGCGACATGGTCCCGTTGCTCTTGACCACCAGCAGGTCCGAGCGCCCGTCGGTGTCGAAATCGCCAGGGGCCAGGATCTGGGTGAACGATCCCCAGCCGCCCGACAGCGCGACAGTCCCGACCTGGGTCAACACCCCGTTGGTCTCGTCGTACTCGAAGCGCCGCAACTGGCCGGCGTTCGCCTGGCCGCTCTTCACCCGCGCCAGCACCTCGGTGAGGCCGTCTCCGTCCAGGTCTCGGGTGACCACCACCTTGTCGTAGATCGACCAGCCGGTGGCGACCACGCTGGTTGCGGGGCTGCCCGACACCGACCCCGTGGAGGTGCCCTTGTAGAGGATCATGGCCCCGTCGCTCGTACGGCGCACGAGCAGGTCGTTGTACCAGTTGGGGCCGCGCGAGAGGTCGTGCGCCGGCGTGAGCCGGAAGGCGCCGCTGGACACGATCGTCGACTCCTGGTGGAGGCTGTCACGCACCTGGACCGACACCGACTTGATGGCGATCGCACTCGTCGTCAGGGTCCACAGGTTGATCGACGGGTTGCCCGAGGCCACTGCCTGCCACGGCGAGAAGTTGCCGTCCTCGTTGGCGTAGCGGGCCTCGGTCACCCCGTGGTCGTCGGTGGCCACGATGGCGATCCGCACCCGGTGACCGGCCGCTCCGTTCTCGACGAAGATCCCGTTGAGCGTCGGCGGCGTGTCGGAGGGGCCGTCGGGGAAGTCACCCCAGTTGAACGGGATCGACGCGCCGTTGATGAACCAGCGCCCGTTGGGGCCGTTGTACTCCATGCAGTAGCGGTTGGTCTCGCAGAACGACTGGTAGCTGATGCGGCACTGGGTGTTGCAGGTGCTCCAGTCCGAGTACCAGCCGGCGGGCCTCGGGTTGTCGACCAGCCGGGTGTCGCTCCGGTAGTCGGCGGCGACGGTGCCGAGCACCGTGCCCGTCGTGGTCTTGACGGTCAGGGTGTACGGGATCGGGTTGGCCGGCAGCGCCGCCCGCGTCGCGAGGTCCTTCAGGCGGATCAACGGACCGAAGTTGCGGGAGCCCTGCTCGCACCGCAGGACCGTGAAGCTCGTGCTCGACGAGGGGGTGGTGGCCGTGAGCACGGCCGACGCACCGTTGCTGCCGGTGAGGGCGATGCCCGTGGCGCCGAGCGGTCCGCTGCCGTCGGCGGGGCACACCACGCTCGAGGCCAGCGTGTAGGTGACGCCGGCGACGCTCACCGCGTGGAAGGTCAACCAGGACTGCAGGTTCACGACGTTCGGGTCGGCGTCGTAGACGGCCTTGTAGTTGTCGGTCTTGGCCCCCTCGAGGGTTCCGGTGACCTCCTGCGGTGCACCGGTGCCATCGGCCGCCCCTGCCACCGACACCGGCACGAGGACGGCCGCGGCCGTCAGCGCGGTCAGCACCAACAGTCGGGCACAACGGCTCAGATGGGTCACGGGGCTGCTCCTCGTTCGGGACATCGTGCTCGTTCGGACATCATGCTCGTTCGGACATCGTGCTCGTCGGGACATGGTGCTGGCGCACGGCCATCGCTCCTCGGCGAGTGGACGGATACGTCGACGGGGCGGTGTGCACGGGCCGCCCCTGCACAGCGGACCACACGCCCGCAGGATCGCGCCTCCCGAATGTGCGCCAACGTCGGGCACGGAATGGATGGCCCGTCGACCCTTCCCCTCGCGTCACGAGACCCTTGCCCGTGGATGGGACCGGCGCGATCGTGACACCGAGACGATCGGCGCCACCCACCACCGGATCGGGACCTTCGGCACCTGACTCGGCGACCCACCCCGCTCATACTGGGACAGAGGACCTGACAGCATCTGTCCGTCCAGGAGGTGGCGCCGATGACTCGCCGTTGGCGGTCCGGCGGGGTCGCGTTGGTGATGGTCGTGGCGGTCGCCTGCGGCTCATCCGGTCCGGGCCCGGACGTACCACCCGGAGCCACCTCGGCGGTCGCCACCACGACCACCTCCACACCCACCACCACCTCCACCGTCGCGGAGCCGGGCCAGCGGGTGACCCTGGCCTTCACGGGCGACCTGCTGCCGCACCTCGCGGTGGTCGCACGGGCCCGGTCCGACGGCGCCGATGCCGGCGTGGCCTACGACTTCCGCCCCATGCTCGCACTGGTGGCCCCGCGCCTGGCCCGGGCCGATCTGGCCATCTGCCACCTCGAGGTGCCGCTGTCCCCCGACGACACCGTGATCTCGGGGTACCCCGTGTTCAGCGCCCCGCACGAGCTGGCCGTCGCGGTGTCGGCGGCGGGCTACGACGGCTGCTCGACCGCGTCGAACCACAGCCTCGACCAACGGGCCGCAGGCGTGGTGAGCACCCTCGCGGTGCTCGACCAGAACGGCCTGGCGCACTCGGGCAGCGCCCGCTCCGCCGCCGAGGCCGAACGGTCCACGCTGTTCGAGACCCCCACTGGCGTGACCGTCGGCCTGGTGTCGGGCGCCTACGGCTTCAACGGCTTCTCGCCTGACGTCCCCTGGCGCGTCCGCGGCCTCGATCCCGCTGGCTTGATCGCCGCCGGTGAGGCTGCCCGCCGAGCGGGGGCCGACCTGGTCGTGGCCAGCCTGCACTGGGGTGTGGAGCGACGCCACGAGCCCACCGCCGAGCAACTGGCCCTGGCCGAACAGCTCTCGGCCAGCGGGGCGTTCGACCTGATCGTGGGTCACCACGCCCATGTGGTGCAGCCGATCGTGCGGCTCCACGGGGTGCCGGTCGTGTTCGGCCTCGGCAACTTCCTGTCGAACATGACCGAGCCCGACACCCGGGACGGGGTGATCGTACGGGTCCGGGCGGCCCGCGACCCCGGAGCCACGCGCTGGCGCTTCGACATCGCCCTGACCCCGACGACCGTGGACCCGACGTCGTTCACGGTCGTCCCGGTGGGTCCCGGCGACCCGTCCTGGGATCGCACGATCTCGGTGATGACCTCGGCCGGTGTGGGCCACCCGGGCCATCAGCCGGCCTGACGCCCGCCACCCAGGCCCGCATGCCGCCTGCCGCCTGCCACCGCGTCAACTCACACGGCGCCGGCCCTGGCGCCGCGGAGGCGCTGCCAGAGGGTCAGCGGGGAGTGCCCGTCACAGCGACACCGCTCCGCCTCCGGGACGTTGCCGAGCACCTGCTCGACGTGTTGGCCGCACCCGGCGTAGGTGGCCTTGCCGCACTGTGAACACGTTGCTGGTCTGCACATACCCCCCAGGGTATCAGCGGATGACCCGCTCAGCGCCTCGCGAACAGGCGCAGCACGTACCAGAAGAGCAGCATCACGGAGGCGAACAGCTGGACCGCGGCGCCGACGTGGGCCTCCTCGGGGTAGGAGCGCAGGATCGCCTGGGTCTGGTACAGGATCGCGGCGCCGGCCAGGCCGATCATGGCCAGCGTGAACCAGACGCCGAGCTCCAGGCCGAACAGCAGGGCCGCCACGATGACCACCAGCGCCATCACCCCCGCCCACATCACCAGCGGCCGGAGGAACGAGAGGTCGCGTCGGGTCAGCAGGCCGATGGCCGTGAGGCCCGCGAAGCCGAGCACCGTCACCACCGCGGCGCTGGCCACGGTGGCCGAGCCGCCCGCACCGTCCACGTTGAACACGTAGTACAGGAAGGGGGCGAAGATGAGCGCCTCGGCGCCGGCCAGGCCGAACAGCCCGGCGTACTGCCGGCCCGGGTTGGCCAGGTCGTGCGCGGCGGCGGTGGACAGCCAGTTCACCACCATGAAACCGCCCAGGACCAGCAGCCACGCACCGCCGCTGCCGGCCACGAGGTCGTAGATGCCCCGAGCCGCGCCGGTGGCGAACAGCAGCGTCTCGAACGCCACGAAGGCGACGACCGCGGCCAGCAGGTGCTGGTAGACCCGCACCATGAACGCGGCCCGGGTGTCGGCATCGAGTGTGGCGACCGATGCCGGGTAGGGGTTGGCGGTGGCCATGACTGCTCCTCGGGAGGCGATGTGCGACCGTCAGCCTACGACCCCTGGGCGTCGTCCCGCCCGCGGCGCGCGACGCGGTGTGGGTGCGGGTTCGGTGCCCGCCGGTTCAGTACCCTCGCGGTCCGAGGTGGCCGGACGGCGCACGGAGGGGTCGCAGGTGGCACGCAAGGTGGTGGCCGGGTTCACGGTCGTGGTCGCGCTCTCGACGCTCTTCTCGCTGGGGAGCCGGGCCGACGCCGCCGGGGTGACCACCCATGCATGGATGGCCGTCGAGGCGGTCGACCTCGTCGACGACCCTCAGTTGCAGGCCCTGCTGGAGGCCAACATCACCCAGATCGCAAACGGTGCCCACTTCCCGGACAGCGGCTACGCCAACCCACGGCGCGGCTACGAGCACACCTACGGCGAGGAGGCGCACTGGCCCCGGTTCTCGTACGCCTACGCGGACCAGATCCGTGACGACCCGTCCTGCGGCGACCTCACCGCCGTCGACGGGCCGTGTGCGGCGCGGATCGCCCACCTGATGGGAGCCATGGCCCACGGGATGGGCGACGAGGTGTGGGACTGGCTCTTCGAGCCCAACGCACCCGACCACGGCGAGAGCTACATCCCGCCGGCGCTGGCCCAGTACTTCGGGACCGGGGGCATCGAGCTCCAGATGGACATGATCGCCATCGCCGACCACGACCGTCCCACCCTGCCGCACTTCCCGGCCTGGCCAGCGCAGTCCGAACTGCTGGGCGTGTTCCACGACATCGGCCGCGACGACATCGTGGCTGAGGACCTCATCAACGGCGAGGACAACATCCGCTTCGTCCGCGACGGCGAGCGCGCCCTCACCCGGAGCTTCCACGACCACATGACCGAGAACATGCCGTGGACGTCGGCCCACATGATCACCGCACCCGGTGGCATCCGGTTCGCAGCAGTGGCCATCGCCGCCGCCTACGAGAGCCTCTGGGGCCGGCTGCTCGGGGAACAGCCCGCTACCAGCGTGTCGATCACCTACCCCGCCGACGGCCAGAACGACATCCCCCGCAGGGGCTGGGACCGCTCGTCGTTCCAGCCGGGCTCGTCTGCCGACCGTGGCGGTGCGCGCAACCGGATCGTCGCGGTACTGAGCGGCAGCCTTCCGTACCGACCCGACGTGAACAGCCCCGGCACCGTCATCTCCGAACTGCCCGACGGAGCCATGACGCTCACCGAGGCGGCGACGGGCGAGCCGGTGGTCCTGCGCGACGGATACCCGCGGATCGTGCCCTACAACCCGGAGGCAGGAGAGCACACCATCGACATCCAGCCGGACGGCAATCTCGACGCCTGCACCGAATACCGCGTCGAGGTGACCGACGCGCTGATCGACGGTGCGGGCGAGCCGGTGGTCCCCTACTCGTGGACGTTCCGTACCAACGGATGCCCGGGCGTCCGGGCCCGACCAGACGCCCAGCTCCGGGTGGGGGACACCGGCGTGTGGACGGGCTGGGACGTGTTCTCGCGCGCTGGCGCCGATCAGAACCGCGGGGTCACGACGCCGGCAGGCACGACGGCTGGATTCACGCTCCGCTTCCTCAACGACGGCAACCGCACGGAGCGCCTCACCATCAGTTCCCAGCGCGCGCTTCCGGGGTTCGGTCTGACCTTCTTCGACTCGTCCGGTCGGAACATCACCAGCGCAGTAAAGGCGGGCACCTACCGCACCGCCCCGATCGCGCCAGGACGCGAAGCGATGCTGCAGATGGAGATCGAGGTGCGGGACGGCGTCGCACCCGGAGCAACCATCACGCGGCGGGTGAAGGCCCGGTCCGCGATCGACGTCGGGACCGTCGACGCGGTCACCGCGACGGTCACGTCGGGCACCGCCGAGGTCGAACCCGTGTCAGGCCTCGAGCTCACGGATGCCACGTTCGAGGCGCTCGCTCCGTCGCTGCTCTGCACGCTCCGCTAGACACCCCGCCACGCGCTCGACGAATCCTCAGCCCCGGTCCCCTCGCACGTCGCGCCGGAACTTCTCGTCCATGGTCAGGGCGTCGTCGGGATCGTCGATGCGGCGGGTCACCGCCCAGCTCAGCGCCAGCTGAACGTCCTCGACATAGGACGGCACCATCCCCGACGAGTCGACGGTGAGGTGCAGCAGCAGGCCGTCCCGGAGCGCGTTGAACAGCAGGGCGATGCTCTCGTAGGTGAACGGGGGCCGGGGCTCGATGCCCCACAGGTCGCCGATCTCCTTGTAGGCCTCGGCCGTGTGGATGTCGTTCGTCCGGTACAGGGCGCGGAGCCGCGTGGCCACCCGCTCGTCCTTGGCGTGCAGCGCCCACAGCACCATGCGGGCCACGTGGACGGGGTCGTCGACCCACTGCTGAAAGGTGTCGCTCACGCGTTCGCGCACCTCGGCCGACGGGTCGTCACCCGGTGTCGGCTTCTCCTCGGCGAGCTTCGCCAGGCGCTCCGACGACGAGCTCACGGCCGGATCGGTGACGTACTCGATGAAGTCGTCGACGAACGCGGCCTGGCTCCGCCAGTGCAGGTAGAAGGTCTGGCGGTGCAGTCCCGCCTTTTCGGCGACCGCACCGGTCCTGAGCACGCGGCTGAGGTCGCCACGGCTCGACTCGGCCAACAGCTCCATGCCGGCCTCGAGCAGGCGCCGTCGACTGTCCTTTCCCTTGGTGCTCACGTGTGACCAGCCACCATTTCGTTGCTCCCCTGCGAGCGCTCGTCGCCGGTACCGCCTTGCACAGGCCCGACCCGCCCGGTCGTGCATCCCGATGAGTCTTGCAGGTCCGGGAAGGTGCCCATGAACGTGCCACTACACCGCTAGACAGGTGTGTACAGTTGGCGTCATGGCAAGCACCAAGGCAACCAACCGATCCATGTCCGACGCGCACAAGGCCGCCCTAGCAGAGGGGCGGGCGCAGGGTCGCGCCGTTCGCCATTACCTCGAGGCGCTCGAGTCCAGCCGGCCCAAGCGCGGGCGCAAGCGCACCCGCGAGTCGGTGGCCAAGCGCCTCGCCGCGGTGGAGGCGCAACTCGAGTCGGCCGACGCGGTGAAGCGGCTGCAGCTGTCGCAGGAGCGGCTCGACCTGCAGGCCGAGCTCGACCAGGAGGAGGAGACCGTCGACCTCGCCGGGATCGAGGCCGAGTTCGTCGCCGCGGCCAAGGGCTACAGCGAGCGAAAGGGCATCAGCTACACCGCATGGCGCGAGGCCGGCGTCCCGGCGTCCACCCTCAAGGCCGCAGGGATCAGCCGCACGAGCAAGTAGGCCATCGCTGGTCGCCCGCACGAGGCGACCCGTGATGGCTACCTTGCCGCCATGACCAGCACTGGCGGCGGGGAGACGGCGCCCGCCACCGCCGAGCACGAGCGGCTCGCCTCCGTCCACGCCCCCGACTCCGACCTGTTCTCGGCCAGCGAGTGGTACGAGTGGGGTCCCTACCTCGCCGAGCGTTCGTGGGGGACGGTCCGGGAGGACTACAGCGCGAGCGGCGACGCGTGGTCGTCGTTCCCCCACGACCACGCCCGCTCGCGTGCCTACCGGTGGAACGAGGACGGCCTGGCCGGGTTGTCCGACGTCCGCCAGCGCCTGTGCCTGTCGCTGGCCCTGTGGAACGGACGCGACCCGATCCTGAAGGAGCGGGCCTTCGGCCTGACCGGTCCCGAGGGGAACCACGGCGAGGACGTCAAGGAGTACTGGTGGTACCTCGACGGCCTGCCGAGCCACTCGTGGCTGCGCTGGCGCTACCACTACCCGCAGGCCCCGTTCCCGTACGGGGCCCTCGTGGACGAGAGCGCCCGCCGGGGCCTGCACGACCCCGAGTACGAGCTGCTCGACACAGGGGTGTTCGACCTCGACCGGTACTGGTCGGTGGAGGTCTGCTACGCCAAGGCCTCGCCGACCGACGTGCTCATGGCGATCACGGCCGAGAACCAGGGCCCCGACGAGGCCGAGCTGCACGTGTTGCCCACACTGTGGTTCCGCAACACGTGGTCGTGGTCGGCCGAGCCCGCCGCCCGTCCCCGGCTCCACCTCGACGGGGAGTCCATCGTGGCCGAGCACGACACCCTCGGTCGCTACCTGCTCCTGGCCGACGCGGCCCCCGACCACACGCGGCCCGTCGCCCTGTTCTGCGAGAACGAGACGAATGCGGCCCGCGTCTTCGCCACGCCCGCCACCACGCCGTATCCGAAGGACGGCATCAACGACCACGTGGTCACCGGCGCTCCCACGGTCAACCCCGCGCACTCGGGCACCAAGGCGGCGTGGTGGTACCGCCTCGCGGTCCCCGGCGGCGGGCGCACCGAGGTGCGCCTACGACTCCGCGCCGCCGACGACGCCACACTCGCCTCGCCCGCGGGGTGGGCCGGCCACGACTTCGACCACGTGATGGCGCGGCGGTCCCGCGAGGCCGACGAGTACCACGCATCGCTGCTCCCCGCCGACACGCCGACCGAGGTCGCGACCATCGCGCGCCGACTCAGCGCCGGGCTCGTGTGGAGCAAGCAGTACTACCCCTACCGCGTGGCCCGGTGGCTCGACGGCGACCCCGGCCAGCCCCCACCGCCGCCGGAACGGGCCGGCGGGCGCAACGCCGGCTGGCGCCACCTCGACGCCGACGACGTCCTCGCGATGCCGGACACCTGGGAGTACCCGTGGTTCGCAGCGTGGGACCTGGCGTTCCACGCCATCGCCTGGGCCCACCTCGACCCGGCATTCGCCAAATACCAGGTGCTGGTGCTCCTGCGCGAGTGGTTCTTGAACCCCAACGGGGCCCTGCCTGCCTACGAGTGGAGCTTCGACGACGTCAACCCGCCGGTCCACGCCTTCGCTGCGCTGCGGGTGTTCCACATCGACGGCGACCGCGACGTCGACTTCATCGAGCGGGCCATGCACAAGCTGGCGCTGAACTTCATGTGGTGGGTGAATCGGCTCGACCACGACGGTGACAACCTGTTCGGTGGCGGGTTCCTCGGCCTCGACAACATCAGCCCCATCGACCGCTCGCACCTCCCCCCGGGCGCGTCGCTGAAGCAGGCCGACGGCTCGGCGTGGATGGCGTTCAACACCTTGAACCTGCTGGCCATGGCGGTGCGACTGGCCGAGCGGGAAGCGGTCTATGACGACTTGGTGGTGATGTTCTTCGAGCGGTTCGTCATGATCACGCGCGCCATCAACCGATCAGGCATCTACGACTCGGAGCGCGGGTTCTTCTACGACCGCATGATCACCCCAGACGGCGAGGAGCGAGTGGCGGTCGAGACGATCGGCGGCAGCGTCCCGCTGTTCTCGGCCTCCACCATGAGTGCCCGTATCGCCGAGCACCATCCGGAACTCGCCCGGCGCCTCCAACGGATCTTCGATCGGGAGCAGCGCGACCCTTCCGAGCTCGAGGCGCTGGGCCGGCTGCGCACCGACGGGGACGACACCAGCGTGCTGGTCAGCGTGGCGTCACCCGACCAGCTGCGGCGCACCCTGGCGGTGCTGTTCGACGAGTCCGCCTTCCTGTCGCCGTACGGCCTCCGATCGCTCTCCAAGCGCTACGAGGACCAGCCCTACGTCGTGCGCATCGACGGCCTGAGCTACTCGGTGGACTACGAGCCGGCCGAGTCGACCACCCCGATGTACGGCGGGAACTCGAACTGGCGGGGACCTATCTGGTTCCCGATGAACTACCTGGTGATCCGGTCGCTGGTGCGGTTCCACGACTTCCTCGGCGACGACTTCACCGTCGAGTACCCCACCGGCTCGGGCAACCTGCACACGCTCCGCGAGATCGCCCAGGACCTGGCCGACCGGCTCACGTCGATCTTCCTGCGGGGCCCGGACGGGCGCCGGCCGGTGTTCGGTGGCACCGAGCGCCTCCAGCGCGACCCCGCGTGGGACAACCTCCTGTTCTTCGAATACTTCAACGGGGACGACGGTGCCGGGCTGGGCGCCTCGCACCAGACCGGCTGGACCGCGCTGCTCCTCGACCTGCTCCTCGACCCGCCCCTCTCGGCCCGACCGCTGGAGCTGATGGGCTTCGACGACGACGAGTCCGTCGCCGACGACACCGAGTCCGTCCTCGGCGATGGGTGACGCCGTGGGGACGGCACCGCCGCGGCCGCGCCGGCACCCCCTGCTCCTCCAGGTGAACGCTCGCACCCTCGTCCACGGCCTGGGCGCCGGCCGGACGCTCGATGACCTCGACGAGGACCGGCTCGACCAGTTGCTGCCGCGCGGGCTCGACTGGCTCTACCTGCTCGGCGTGTGGCAGACCGGGCCGGCCGGCACCGCGGTGTCGCGACAGCTCCCCGAGGTGCGGCGCGCCGCGGCGGCCGCGCTCGACGATCTGCGCGAGGACGACATCTGCGGGTCGTGCTTCGCGGTCACGGGCTACCGGGTGCACTCGGGTCTGGGCGGCGACGACGCCCTCGCCCGGCTGCGCGACCGCCTGGCGCGGCGCGGCGTGTCGCTCATGCTCGACTTCATCCCCAACCACACCGCCATCGACCACCCCTGGGTGACCGAGCACCCCGACCGCTACGTGCAGGGCACCGATGCCGACCTCGATGCGGCTCCCGGCAACTGGGTCCGCCTGCCCGCCGGCGATCGCGCGCGGGTGCTGGCCCACGGGCGCGACCCGTACTTCCCGGGCTGGACCGACACCCTCCAGTTGGACTACTCCGCGCCGGCGGTGCCGGCGGCGATGCGTGAGCAACTGCTGGCCGCCGCCGGACGGTGCGACGGGCTGCGGTGCGACATGGCGATGTTGTTGCTGCCGGACGTGTTCGAGCGCACGTGGGGCCGGGCCATCGACCCGTTCTGGCCAGACGCGTTGGCCGCGGTGAGGGCCTGGCACCCCGGGTTCACGTTCCTGGCCGAGGTGTACTGGGGGCGTGAGGCCGACCTGCAGCAGCAGGGATTCGACGCCACCGCACCTGCGCGCCGACGCCGCGTACCAGGACCGCTCGGCCCGGTTCGTGGAGAACCACGACGAGCCCCGCGCCGCCACGGTGTTCGGCACCGGCGACCGCCACCGGGCCGCGGCGCTGACCACCTACCTGACGCCGGGCCTGCGCTTCTTCCAGCACGGCCAGTTCGAGGGCTGGCGGCGTCACGTGCCGATGCACCTGTGCCGCGCCCCCGTCGAGGAGGACGACGACCTCCTGGCCACCTTCTACACCGACCTGCTCGAGGTCCTGGGCGACCCCGTGGTGCACGACGGCCGGTGGCGGCTGGTCGACGCCCGGCCCGCGTGGGACGGCAACGACAGCCACCACGCCCTGGTCGCCTTCACCTGGAGCGACGCCCCGCCGGAGCCGCCGGTGGCCGGCGGGGCGGGCGCGGGTGGTGCGGGCCGCGAGACCGACGCGCACGGGGACGCGGGCGCGGACGCGGGCGCGCCCGTGCTGCGCTACGTGATCGCCGTCAACCTGGCCGACCACTGGTCGCAGTGCTACCTGCCGCTCGCCGATCCTGCGCTGGCCGGCCGTCTCGTCACGCTCGACGACCGGGTCGGCCCGAACCGCTACGAGCGCCACGGCGACACCTTGTCCGACCCCGGCCTCTATCTCGACGTGCCGCCCTGGGCCCACCACGTCTTCGCGGTGACCTGACCTACGCCCGCCGGAGGATCGTGACCGGGACTGCGACGGACGATGTGGAGAACGGGCTCTCCTTCACCTCGCATTCCTTTGATCACGGGGTCATGGTCCGTCCGGCTGCGTCAGGGAAGCTGGCTGATCATGATGCGGGCGAGCTCTTGTTGGCCAAGAGCATTGGGGTGGAAGCTGTAGTGCCGAGCGCAGTGCGTGTCCTGCCTGTGGCCGCCAACCTGTGTGAGGCTACCCGCTCGGTCGGTGGCTACGAGGGGTGGACCCACGCGCCCGAACCTGGTCGGTACAACCAGCGACACTCCGATTCCGAAGTCCCTCCGGCCCGGCCATTCCTGTCACACCCCCTGGGGATGATGGGGGCATGTCACCGGAGCTGCCGCAGTGGTTGGGCAAGATCGCCAACTCGGTGACGGGGCTGGTCAAGAACGACTCGGACATGGCCGGAGTGGACGGCGGCACCGCGGCGGAGGTGATGGAGTTCTACGCGCGGATCGAGCGGATGGCGGCGATCGGGAAGTTGAAGGCGGCGGCGCGGGTGGCCGAGACCGGGGCGTACCGGGGGTGTGGCGACAAGGACGCAGCCTCCTATGTGGCCCGGCGGACGGGGTGCTCGAAGCGCGACGCTCAGCGGTCGCTCGACGCCGCGAACGCTCTCGACGGTCTGGACGCGACCAGGGCGGCGGCCGAGCGGGGTGAGCTCTCCGAGCAGCAGTTGCGGGAGGTGGCCGATGGGGCGTCGGTGAACCCCGACGCCGAAGAGGACCTGTTGGCCGCGGCTCGGAGGGAGCCGATGGCGGGGCTCAAGGAGAAGGCGCAGAAGGCCAGGGCGTCAGCCGGCGACACGACGTCCCGCCATGAGCGGATCCGTCGGTCGCGGCGGTTGCGTCACGGGGTTGACGCCGAGGGGGCGTTCTGGTTGGCGTACCGCAACACCGGCGATGTCGGGGCCGCGATCCTGGCCGCGGTGCGCCCCATCCAGGACCGGTTGTTCCGCGAGGCCCGCGACCGCGGTGAGCGCGACAGCTATGAGGCGTACGCGGCCGACGCCATGACGGAACTGATCTGCGGGCCCGCCGAGGCGGTCGACGCCGAGGCCACCGGGCCCGACGAGAGCGGCGCCGATGCCACCGAATCCGGAGAGGGCGACGGCGACGGCGACGAGGGTGGGACCGGTCGTGGGGCCGAGCCGTCGCGGCGGTGGCCGCCGCGACCGAACCGGGCCCGGCCCTCGCGCGACATCAAGGTGATCGTGCGCATCGACCACCAGGCGCTGACCCGCGGCCACACCGTCGCCGGGGAGACCTGCGACATCGTCGGCCTCGGCACCATCCCCGTCTCCACGGTCAAGGAGATGATGGGCGACGCGTTCCTGGCCGCGATCGTCACCGACGGCGTCGATGTCCGCTCAGTGGCGCACCTGGGCCGCCAGGCCACCGCCCACCAACAAACCGCCCTGGAGTTCACCCAACCCGACTGCGACGTGCTGGGCTGCGCCCGCACCATGTTCCTCCAGACCGACCACCGCACCGGCTGGGCCAAGACCAAAGACACGGTCTACGACGACCTCGATCGGCTCTGTGAGCAGCACCATGCGCTCAAGACCCACCACGGCTGGCGCCTCGAACCCGGCCACGGCAAACGCCGCTTCCTCCCACCCGACGTCCTCCCACCCGACCCCCAGCGGACGGGCGAACCACGACACGCCAACGCACCACCCGCCGGCATCGCGGGCTGACGACCACCCAGCGCCCGCCGTCGAGGACCATCGCGGCCGACTGGGTTCGGCGCGTGCGGCCAAGGCCCAACCCGATGGCACCCACCCGGCGCCGCGGGCTGACAAGCCCTTGCGGCGCGTATCGACCACGATCGCTACCAGCGGTGCTCGAAGCTGACGCCGACGAGTCGTGGTGCGCCTTTGCGCGACAGAGCGTGGTACCCACCTCGTGGGCATTGACGCTGTCCGTCGGGTCACCTCATCGCCAGCGGGAGCGGAGGTGGCCGGCGCCGACAGCGACATGTCTCCCCGCAGCGCGGGGAGACATGTCCGAGAACGGACCCGGATTGGAGGGACGCCGCCCGATGCACCATCGTCTCTGCCACCGTGGAGACTGTGGAGATGGCGGCCGGAGGCACCGTGACGGTCGGCGCGCGGCCCCGGACGTCTGGTTCCGCCGCGCGACCGGTGGCCGGCGCCTACCACCCGGCCCTCGACGGGCTGCGGGGGGCGGCAGTGGCTGCGGTGCTCGTCTTCCACGGTGGTTTCTCGTGGGCCAGCGGCGGCTTCCTCGGGGTGTCGACCTTCTTCACCCTGTCGGGGTTCCTCATCACCACGCTGCTGTTGACCGAGCACGACCGCCGCGGCCGCACCGACCTGCGCCGGTTCTGGTCGCGTCGGTTCCGACGCCTGATGCCGGCGTCACTGCTGTGCCTCGGGGGTGTGGTGATCTTCGGGGCCACGGTGGCCACCAGCGGCCAACTCCAGAACCTGCGCGTCGAGGTGCTCGCCGCGCTGGCCGACGTGGCCAACTGGCAGCTGATCCTGTCCGGCACGAGCTACGCCGATCTGTTCACCGCACCGTCGCCGGTCCAGCACTTCTGGTCGCTGGCCATCGAGGAGCAGTTCTACGTGCTGTTCCCGCTGGCCATGGTGGGCCTGTTCGCCCTCGGCCGTCGGACCCGGCACGTCCACCGGGCCGTGGCCATCGGCCTGGGCGTGGCCCTCGGCGGCTCGCTGCTGGCCACCTTCCTCCTGCAGGGTGCGGCCATCGACCGCATCTACTACGGCACCGACACCCGCTCGGCCGAGCTCACCCTGGGCGCCCTGCTGGCGGTGGCGCTGAACGGCCGCCGGCTTCCCGCCGCCCTCGCCGATGCCCTGCGTTGGGTCGGGCTGGCCGCACTGGTGTTGACCGTCGCCCTCTGGTCGACCGTGCGGCTCGACGACGGGTGGCTCTACCGGGGAGGCCTGGCCGCGTTCGGGTTGGTGTCCGTGGCCATGATCGCGGCCGCCGTGCAGGATCGGGGCCCCGTGCGGCGCACCCTGAGCTGGGAGCCCCTGCGCCGCCTGGGCCTGGTGTCCTACGGCGTGTACCTGTTCCACTGGCCGATCTTCCTCTGGCTCACCCCCGAGCGCACCGGCCTCGGCCAGTGGCCCCTGTTCGGCCTCCGGGTGGCGGTCACCCTCGGCGCCGCGGTGGCGTCGTTCTTCCTGCTCGAGCGGCCGGTGCGCACGCGCCAGATCCTGACCGGTCGCCAGGCCCTCACCCTGGCCCCGCTGGCCTTCGCCGCCGTCGCCGTGGGCGTGCTCGCCGTGACCGTGCCCGATCCGAACGCCGACCCCACGTTCGAACAGGCCCAGGCCATGATCGAGCGGGGGGACTTCAGCGCGCCGTTCCTCGACGACGTCACGCCCACCAGCGCACCGCCGGAGCTCGCCGCCGCGGGGACGCCCGAGGTGTCGATCTACGGCGACTCCACCGCGCTCCGGCTCGCCCTGGGCTTCGGCGGCTGGATCCAGTCCACCGGCCTGGCCGACTCCGAGGGGGGCATCACCGAGCTGGGGTGCGGGGTGCTGCCCGGCGCGCTCTTCACCCACTTCCGCTACGACGGCGAGGCCGACAGCCCCGACGTCTGCGCGCAGGCCGATCAGGAGTGGCGGGACAGCATCAGCGCCACCGATCCCGACATCGCGGTGGTGCTGGTGGGCCCCTGGGAGGTGGCCGACTGGTACGACGACGCCTCCGGCGAGTGGCGCCACGTGGGCCAGCCCGACTTCGACGAGATCGTGCTGGGGCGCATCCGCAACGCCGTGGACATCCTGTCGGCCGGCGGCGCCCGGGTGTTCTGGCTCACCAGCCCCCGGATCGAGCTGGGCATGCAGGACGGCGTGGCCCCCACCTACCAACGACCCGCCTCCAACCCGCTCCGCATGCAGCGGTTCAACACGCTGGTGGCCCAGGTGGCCGCCGAGCGCCCCGACACCGTCGAGCTGGTCGACTACGCCGGCTACCTGCGCACCCAGCCGGGCGGTGAGCTGGACCCCGCGCTGCGCCCCGACGGCATCCACCTCACCTGGGAGTCGGCCTTCCAGGTGTGCAACGACTGGCTGGGCCCCGAGATCCTGCGCCGGTGGGCCGCCGACGCACCGGCTTCGACCACCGTGCCCGCCGGCCCCACGGGCTGACCCCACCGCCGGGACCCGCCGCTCCGGTACTCCCTGGTATGGCTTCGGTACGCGGTCGTCCCGTCGCGGACGGCCGCCCTGCGGCCCGTGGCGGTACGGTCCCTCGATCGAGCACGTCCTCGGTGTTCCGGGCCGAGCCACGCCGCCGGATCCGCGCGAAGCTGAGCACGTCGTAGAGGCGTCGATCGGAGAGGCGGAACCAGCGGTGCCCCACTGTCCCGGCTGCGGCGCTGCTCTGCGGGAGGGCGCCCGGTTCTGCCCGGGCTGTGGCGCGGCGATCGTCGCGCCGCACGCTGCCTCCACCTCGGGACCGGTGGGCAAGGCCACGCCCGGGATGGCGAAGCAGCCGATGCTCGTGGGCTCGCCGCTGCCCCCGACCAGGGTGACGCCACCCCTCGCCCCGCCACCCCCGGCCCCGCCACCCCCGGCGCGGCCGCCTCTGGTGCCGCCGGCGACCGGGCCGCGGACCCTGCCCATCGCCGCGGCCGCAGCCGCGGTGGTCGCGTTGATGGTGATCGCGGTGGGCGCGTTCCTCCTGGCCGGCGAGGACCCAGCCACGACGGAGCCGAACGCGCAGGGATCGGGCGCCGCCGACGCGGCGGGCGACGTCACCGACGACCCCCCGTCCGAGTCGCCGTCCGCCACCGCGCCCGCCGCCACCACGCCCCCGCCGACCACCGCCAGCCTGTCCTCGCCGCGGGGCATGTCGGGGACGTGGGTGGCGGTGTTCATCTCCTACTTCACCGAGCAGGAGGCCCAGGCGTACCTGTCGGAGGTGCCGCCCGGCTCGCAGGTGCTGCAGTCCGACGGCTACTCGTCCCTTCGCGCCGGGTACTGGATCGTGTACTACGACGGTGGGTTCGACACGGGCCGTGAGGCCGCCGACTTCTGCCGCTCCGTCGGCCGCACGTCACCGCAGGACTGCTTCGCCCGCTTCCTCACCACCGACCCCGACGCCAGCCCGACCGACCCCGACCTCAACGTGGACCCCTGACGTGGGGCCGCGCATCGACCGCCGCCGGTTCCTGGCCGGGGCCGCCGCAGGGTCGGCCGCGCTCGTCCTGCGGCCGCAACGCCCCGCGGCGGCCGCCGACGAGCCGTTCGACCTCGGCGACGGCGTCACGATCCAACCGCGCTCGGCGTGGGCCGGCGCCCTCGCCCCCACCGGGCCCCTCGTCCCCGAGCCCGACGTGCAGGTCCTGCTCGTCCATCACTCGGTCGACGCCAACGACTACTCGGCCGACGCGGTCCCGTCGTTGTTGCAGGCCATCTACGGCCTGCACACCGGGCCCGAGAAGGGGTGGCCCGACGTCGCCTACAACTTCTTCGTCGACCGCCACGGCGGGGTGTGGGAGGGCCGTCAGGGCAGCCTCCGGTCGAGCGTGGCCGGCGACGCCACGGGCGGCAACCAGGGGTCGAGCCAGCTCTGCTGCTTCCTGGGCGACCATTCGACGGAGCCACCGACCCCCGACGCCGTGACCGCCATGACCCACCTGCTGGCCTGGCTGGGTGAGCGCGAGGACATCGACACGTCGCCGGGTGCGACCACCTCGTTCACCTCGAGAGGGTCGAACCTCTGGCCCGCCGGCGCGACCGTGACCGCCACCACCATCGCAGGCCACCGCGAGATGTCGGCCACGGCCTGCCCCGGCGACGCCGCCTTCGAGTTGGTGAAGGGGCAGTTCCCCGACCAGGTGACCGCCGTCCGGCTCAGCCGGGCCGTGCGGTCGGCGCCGTCCTCCACGACCACCACCGTCGCCGCCACGGCCACCACCACGACCGGGGTGCCGGCGACCGCGACCACCGCGCCGTCGGGCAGCGCCGCGGCCGCCACCGCGGCGGACCCGGCGGGCGGCAACAACGGGCTGCTCGCCAAGGGCCTCGTCGCCGGTGGCGCCGTGGGGCTCGTCACCGCCGCGGCGGTCTGGGGACGAGCCCGCCTCCTGCAGCGCCCCCGCCCACCGCGCGCTTGACCACGCGCAGATGGCTCGTTCCGGTGACTGGAGCGTGTCGTCACACCGTCGCATCCGAGCCACCAGAACGACCGATCGCTCGTTCCGGTGGCTGGAACGTGTCGTCACCGTTGCGTTCGAGCCACCAGAACGGGACGTGGCCTACCCGTGGGACGACGCCTCGGCCTCCTCGGCGAGCTCGAGCCACCGGTCCTCGGCGTCGGCCAGTTGCCGGCTCAGCTCGGCCTCCTCGGCACCGAGGCGGGCCAACTCGACGTGGTCGGTGGCGGCGGCGACCAACGCCGCGTGGAGGCGCTCGCGCCGCTTCGTGAGCTTGGCCACCTCCTTCTCGGTGTCCCGCAACAGCCGCTGCAGCGTGCTTCGCGATCGGGCCTTGGGCGCGGCGGCGCACCCGGCCTCGCCCTGCGCCGAGCGGCCAGCGCCCGGCGACCGCTCGCCAGGGCCACCACGGCCTCGCTTGCGGGACGCGGCCCGCTCGCGCGCCCACGCCTCGTAGCCACCCCGTCTGGGTGCAGCCGTGCCGGTGCCGTCGAGCACCACCACCTCCTCGACCGTGCGCTCGAGGAAGGCCCGGTCGTGGGAGGCGACCACGAGCGTGCCGGGCCACCCGTCGAGGAAGTCCTCGAGCACACGCAGGGTGTCGAGGTCGAGGTCGTTGGTGGGCTCGTCCAGCAGGAGCACGTTGGGCCGACGCATCAGCAGCTGGACGAGCTGCAGGCGCCGCCGCTCACCACCCGACAGCAGCTCGACCGGCGCCTTCTGCGCGTCGGAGTCGAACCAGAAGCGCTCCATGAGCTTCACGTCGCGCCAGCTGGGGTCGCCGTCGTCGCCGACGATCACCTCGCGCACACGCCTCCCGGGCGTGAGCTCCCGGCTGGTCTGGTCGTACAGCCCCATCTGGACGGTCGAGCCGATCTTCACCGTTCCCCCGAGCGGCTCGAGGGCACCGGTGATCAGCCCGAGCAGGGTGCTCTTGCCGGCGCCGTTGGCCCCCACCACGCCCAGCCGGTCACCCGGGCCCAACAAGAGGTCGACGTGGGCGAGCAGCGTCTCGCCGCCCGGGTAGGCGAAGGTGACGTCGGACAACTCGATCACCGACGACCCGAGTCGAGGCATCCCCAGGTGCAGGTCGAGGTCGCCCGAGCGGACGTCGTCGACCCGCTCCACCTCCTGCAGGGCCTCGGCCCGGGCGATCCGCGACTTCGACTTCGACGTCCGGGCGGGGGCACCGCGGCGCAGCCAGGCCAGCTCGCGCTTGGCCAGGTTGGCCCGCACGGCCTCGGCCGCCTCGGAGCGAGCCGCCCGGTCGGCCCGGCCCTGCAGGTAGCCGCTGTAGCCACCGTCGTGCAGGTACGAACCGCTGCGGTCGATCTCGAGCACCCGCGTGGTGACGCGGTCGAGGACGTGGCGATCGTGGGTGACGAGGAGCAGCCCGCCCCGATACCCCGCCAGCCACTCCTCGAGCCAGGCGATGGCGTCGATGTCGAGGTGGTTGGTCGGTTCGTCCAGGATGAGCAGGTCGCTCTCCGCCGACAGCGCCCGGGCCAGCGCGGCCCGCTTGCGCTGGCCGCCGGACACCTCGGCGATGTCCTTCCCCAGGATGGGCGTGAGGCCCAACCGGTCGAGCACCGACTCGGCCCGCCAGTCGCCACCGACGACCTCGCGCACGGTCCCCTCACCCAGCTGATCGCCCTGGTCGAGCACGGCGATGGCGATGTCGGCGCCTCGGCGGACGGTGCCCGCCTCCGGGTCGAGCTGGCCGGCCAGCACCCGCAGCAGCGTCGACTTCCCCGACCCATTGAGGCCCACGACACCGATCCGGTCGCCGGTGGACACGGTGAGCGACAGGTCGTCGAACAGGGGGCGCCCGGGCCGGCTCATGGCCAGCCCGTGCGCGTCGATCAGGATCATGCTGCGTTCAACTCGAGTCCGGCCGGGGGCGATGGGGGGTCGTCAGTGTGCCAGCGCCCGGCGGCCGAGCGGCGGTGCGGCGGCCGCGGCCGGTACGTCAGCCTTCGTCGAGGTCGAAGGTCTCCGCGAGCCCCGCCAGCATCCAGGCCGAGGCGGCCGGGATCGGCTGGTCGAGGGCCCGGCGCGCGCTGAGCGCCTCGAGCAGTGCCACCGCGTCGCCCCGCAGCACGAGGTCGCCGGCGGCCGGGCCCGAACGAACCGCCACCTGGTCACCGATCTCGACCACGGCCTCCAGGTCGGGCGCCGTGGCGGCGACGCCCAGCACACCCCGCTCGGGCGCCCCCCGGTTCAGCGCGAGCGCCGGGCCGAGGGCGGCCGCGTAGCGGAGGCAGGCCGCGACCTCGTCGGCCTCCACGGGCGGCTCGACGCCCATCGGCAGCAGGATGTCGCGCTCGTGCACCCAGGCGTCCCAGAGGGCGTGGTGGGTGACCGCGCTGACGGTGAGGTGCCCGGGAGGGGCCTCGGCCAGCACCGACCACTGGGTGCCGTCGAGCGAGACCAGTAGGTCGGCCAGCGCTTCGGTGGATGCCACGAACCGGTCGACCACGTCGGCGGTCGGGCGATCGGCCGCATCGGCCACCAACTCGGCCGGCGACGCCACGGGGTCGAAGGTGGCCAGGAACTCCGTGGGCGCGCCGGCCAGCCCCTGGGCGATGGAGAACGACCAGAACGTGTTGGTGCTGTCGAGGTGGACGATGACGTCGCGGGCCGACCAGCCCTCGCACCGGCTGGGCTGCGCCCACTGCTGGTCGGTGAACGCGGCCACGGCCTCGGCGAGCCGGCGGCGTTGACGGATCGAGGGGGCGACGATGTCGGCGGGCTCGCCGTCGAGCGTGATGACCGGGTCGGCGCCGTAGCGCGGTGTCAGCTGGATCCCGCCACCATGCCACAACCCCCCGACAGGAGTGCCAGCCCGGAGGGACCACGCACGACCCGGCCGACGGGGTCTCCCCCGCAGGCCGGGGACGGGCCGGCCCTCTGTCGGTCAGTCGGTGCCGACGAGGTCCAGTTCCTCGGCCGTGGTCCCGTCGGCGCCGAGGACGCCGACCTCGATCCTGTTGCGCCGCCCGTCCAGCGCCCCCGCCGGGAGGAGCACGACGAACTGGTTCGCGACCCCACCCTCCTCGAACAGCGGGGAGACGCCGACGACGGTGCCGTCCACCGCCACGACGACCGAGTCGCCGGGGCGGGCGCCGGGCACCACGCCGATCACCTCGCCCAGCAGCTCCGGCCCGTCCGGCTGCTGGAGCTCGTCCAGCGCCCGCACGAGCGCATCGCCGTCTCCGGGGCCGAGCACACCGGCCGACGGCATGCCGATGAGCGCGGCACCCCGTCGCCCCCGGTAGAGGCCGGCCAGTCGGGACTCGCCCACCTGGACCGCAGGGAAGCGACCGTCGACCATGGCCCGGTAGGCGGATCGGTCGTCGAACTCCTCGATCCCGAGGAACTCGTAGCTGAAGGCGTCGGTGTAGGAGTACACGTACTTCCGGTCGCCACGGGCCTCGAGCGCCTCGGTGTCGCCGGCCGCCACCCCGTCCACCGGCCAGGTCGGCCGGGTGCCGAGCAGGTCGGCGATCGTCGGCACCACGTCGACCGACAGCAGGTTGGCGTCGTCCACCCGGCCGGTCGTCTGGCCGGGCTCCTTGATCAGCAACGGCGCGTAGGCGATGTCGTCGAGGTTCTGGTCGACGACCGAGCGCACCGACTCGCCCGGCTCGAACGAGGCCCCGTGGTCGCTGACGACCACGATCAGGGTGTCGTCGTACTCGCCCACCCGCCGCATCCGGGCCAGGATCTGCCCGACCAGCCGGTCGGTGTACTCCGCCTGGAGGAGGTGGCGCTGGCGGGTGACCCGTGCCCGCCACGGCGTGGTGATGTCGGGGCCCGTGTAGTCCCCCGGCGTGGTGTACCGGGTGCCGTCCTCCCGCGAGAACCAGGGCTGGTGCGGCATGACGAGGTGGAGGAAGGCGAAGAAGGGGTCGTCGGTGGGCCGGATCGCGTCCAGGAACGTGTCCAGTCGGGCGGGCTGGATCGCCGCGCTCGACGCGAAGTAGCCGTCGAGCTGCTGGGACTCGGACAGGGGCACGACGTCGCCGTTGCCGTCGGCGGTCGAGCCCACCGTTCCGTCGCCGGCACCGCCGGTGTCCGGCGCGTCGAGCGCTTCGGCGAAGTCGTCGAACGCGAGCGAGCGGTCGGTCGACCCCGGGGTGACCCGCGCGCTCCAGAGGGCGCGGGTGTCGGCCAGCATCGCCGCCCACTGCGGCGACGACGGCGGCGGCGGGGGCTCGCCGTGCCTCGCGTCGGCCGGGGGCTGCGGATCGCCGCTGCAGGCCTCGAAGCCGCAGAGCTTGGTGAGCGACTCCGACACCGTCAGATGATGGGAGTTGGCGAGCAGGCTGAACAGGCTGTCGGGGTGGTCGGTCCAGACCGGGTCGCCGTGGGGATCCTGGCCGTCGAGCAGCGCCGGCACCGCGCTCTGGGTGAAGGGGCTGACGGTCGAGAAGTGGCGGTACCAGGTAGCGTCCTCCGCGAGACGGGCGAGGTTCGGGAAGCGCACCTCGTCGATGGTCTCGTCGTCGCCGAGGATGGACTGGGTCGGCAGCTCGTCCAGCACGACCATCAGGACCGAGGCCGGTTGCCCCGCTCCCCTGCCGGAGAACGAGGCGTCGGCCGCGGTCTGCGTCCCCCCGGTGATCCAGTCGGCCACGGGGGCCAGGAACAAGAAGTTGGCCAGGAACGCCAGGTTGGCCACCGCCAGGACCCGCAGCCAGAGGTGCACAGCGTCGAGGCGGAGGTAGGCCAGCGTCCCGCCGACGGCCATCACCACCGCGGCCAGCACGTGCGCCGGGGCGCTCCCGGTCAGCGCCTTGGCCAGCAGCACGCCGACCATCGCGAACAGCGCCGCGACGAGGGCGACGTGCACGTACCAGCCCGCCCGGGCATCGACCAGACCGACGACCAGGCCCACGAGCCACAGCACGATCGGCGGCACCACGACGATCGCGACCGCGAACGCCGCGATCCGGAGGCCCTCGACGTCGCGGAACTGCAGTGCGGTGGGGTTGTCACCCAGGAGCTCGAGCACGGGCTGCACCACCGCCAGTCCGCAGAGCCCCGCCAGCACGAGGAGGCGATCGAGCGGACGCCGCCTCGACGCCCCCGCTCCTCCCGCTCCTCCCGTTCGTCCGACGCCGGCGGACGCCGTGTCGTCACGGTCGTCTACGGATGGCAACGGGCAGCACCTCGCCGGACGGGGGCGGGAACCTTACCGCGCCGCGTGCTCCACACCCACCCCCTCGACCCCCTCCCGCTCCCCGCGATGCCCGGCCTGTAGTAGGAGAGACCCCATGCCCCGCCGCCTGCCCGAGCACGCCACCCACCTCCGCAGCGCCCGCATGCTCGACGTCGATGCCGGCGTGCTGGTCGAGCCCGGCAGCGTGCTGGTGGAGGGCGACCGCATCGTCGCGCTCTCGCCCGACCGGGTGCCCGACGACGCCGTGGTGATCGACCTGGGTGACGTCACCCTCCTCCCCGGCCTCATGGACATGGAGGTGAACCTGTTCCTCGGCGGCCCCGACCATCGCAACCCCCTCATCCCCGTGCAGGAGGACCCCGCGGTGCGCACGCTGCGGGCCGTGGCCAACGCCGGCCGGACGCTGCGCTCGGGGTTCACCACCGTGCGCAACCTGGGCCTGTTCGTCCAGACGGGCGGGGTCCTGCTCGACGTGGCACTGATGAAGGCCATCGAGCTCGGATGGGTGGAGGGGCCACGGGTGGTGCCGGCCGGCCACGCCATCGCTCCCACGGGCGGGCACCTGGATCCGACCATGTTCCAGGCGTTCGCGCCGAACGTGCTGCCGCTGACCGTCGAGGAGGGCCTCGCCAACGGGGTGGACGAGGTGCGCAAGGCGGTCCGGTACCAGGTGAAGTACGGCGCCCGGGTCATCAAGGTGTGTGCCTCGAACGGCGTCATGTCCCACACCGGCCCGGCCGGCGCGCAGCAGTACTCGGACGAGGAACTGGCCGCCATCGTCGACGAGGCCCACCGCGCCGGCCGCAAGGTGGCCGCCCACTGCATGGGCGACGTCGCCCTCCGGGCGGCGCTGGAGGCCGGCATCGACTGCATCGAGCACGGCTTCCTGGCCTCCGACGAGGTGCTCGACCTCATGGTCGAGCGGGGCACGTTCCTGGTCGCCACCACCTGCCTCACCGACCTGATGGACCTCTCGCAGGCCGGTCCCGAGCTGCAGGCGAAGGCGGCCGACGTGTTCCCCCGGGCGCAGGCCACCACGACCAGGGCCATCGAGAAGGGCGTGCGGATCGCCCTCGGCACCGACGCCCCGGCCATCCCCCACGGCCGCAACGCCAAGGAGCTGCTGGCCATGGTCGATCGTGGCATGACCCCCCTGCAGGCCCTGCGGGCGGCCACCACGGTTGCCGCCGAGCTCATCGACGCCGACGACCGTGGGCGTCTCGCGCCCGGCCTCCTGGCCGACGTCATCGCGGTCCCCGGCGACCCGCTGTCCGACATCGGCGTGACAGAGACCGTGCGCTTCGTGATGAAGGGCGGCGAGGTCCACCGCAACGATTCGGGGGGGCTACCCCCGCGACTCGGCGGGTCCTGACCCCGAGCCGCTACCCCATCTTGCTGGGCGAAGGGCTTCGCCCTTCGCTGAGGGCGCCGTCCTAGGGGACAGGCTCGACGATGACGTCGATGCTGGCCGCGCCGCTGTCGGGCACGCGGGGCTGGCGCCACACCTCGACGGGGAACGACACGGTGACGAGGGCGGAGAAGAGCCAGAGCAGGCGCTGGTCCTCGTCTGAGATGCCCTGCAGCTCCACGCCCTTGAGGTAGTCGGTGCCCGACTCGAGCAGGGGGAAGGCGGCGTCGTAGAAGGCCTGCAGCTCGTCCATGGTGCTGGCCAGACGCTTCGCGTAGCGATCGCCCTCACTGGGCAGGGCCCAGTCGGCGTAGGGCTCGAGCGCCGAGAACTCGGCGGGAAAGGTGCTCATGGCTCGGATCCCCTCAGGACACCGCCGACACCCGCACCGGGGTGCCGGGTCGGCGCTGCTCGTGGTCGGTCACGTACGCACGGCTCGTGGTGTGGAGGTGGCGCAGCATGACCTCCTGGTCGCAGAGGGGGAACGCGGTGACGGCCCGCGACTCGAGCATCGTCTGCGTGGCCTCGAGGGTGTTGCCGTCCTGCAGGCCGTACTCCTTGAACGTGACCACCGCGAGCTCCTGCTGCAGGCGCTCGTAGGCGTTGGTGGGCGGCACGAAGTACAGCGAGCACTCGAAGAGGTGGGTGTTGTGGGACGTCGGCCAGTAGTGGTACGTGAGGTACCAGTTGGGCTTCCACACGAGCAGCATGAAGTTGGGGAAGAACAGGAACGAGTCCTCACCCCACGCCGGGTGCTTGGCGGGGTTGAGGCCGGGGGGCAGCTCGCCGATGTCGGGGGCGTCCCACACGCCGAACAGGCCGCTGCGCAGCACCCGCTCGATGGGCTTGACCATGCGCTCGTCCTTGGGTGGGGCCATGCCGCCCCAGGACGACACCACCGCATGGGGCCCGTCCACGTCGTAGGCCAGCGCCTCGTACCCGTAGCCCTGCAGCTTGCGGGATTCCTCCTCGGTGGCCTGCTTCGCGTGCAGGACGGGTGCGTGGTAGAACTCCATGAAGGCGTCGATGAAGAGCTTCCAGTTGCTCCCGACCTCGGCCCGGTAGGTGTGCACCTGGGTCATCTCGTGGAACGGGTACCCCTCGATCCCGGCACCGAGGCGCCCCAGGTACTCGCGGAGCGGCGGGGCGTCGTCGTCGAAGTTCACGAAGACGAACCCCTCCCAGACGTCGCAGCGGACCGGGACCAGGCCGAAGGCGGCCTTGTCGAGGTCGAAGAACTCCGCTTCCTGTTGGACGAAGTTCAGGTCGCCTTCGAGGCCGTAGCGCCACCCGTGGTACTTGCACGTGAACTGCCGGCACGTCCCGCTGGTCTCCTCCCGCGGGTAGTCGTCCCACACCAACTTGTTGCCTCGGTGGCGGCACATGTTGTGGAACGCCCGCACCGCCCCCTCCCGGTCCCGCACCACCAGCACCGACGAGCGCGCCGCGTCGAGCTCCTTGGTGAAGTAGCTGCCCGTGCGCCCCAACCGCTCCACCCGTCCCACGTTCAACCACGTGCGGCGGAACACCGCGTCGCGCTCGAGCTCGTAGTGCTCGGGCGAGATCGAGTCCTCGTAGGACACCGGCGCCGTGTCCAACTCGAAGTGCTCGGTCCAGGAGCCCTCGGGGGGCTTCGGGAAGTGGGCCATCTCGGGGGTGTCCTCCCAGTCGGCGGTCCGGGCGAGGATAGCATGGATCTCATCAGATGAGAAGATCGTTTCCGCACCAGGGCACGGGCCTGCGCCGGCGCCACTCGTGCTCGACGTCGGGGGCGAGGTGCACCGCACCCCGCCCGTCTCACCTCCGGCTGCGGGCCCTCGTCACCACGCCGCAGAGGTGCCGGCCCGGGCCCGGATGAGCTCCTGCAGGTCGGCCAGCACCACGCGGCGGAGCAGCTTGCCGGTGTCGGTGTACGGGAGCGAGTCGGTGAACACGATGATGTCGGGCGTCTTCGAGCCGCGCAGCGCGCCGCGGACGAACGACTGCACCGCCGCCTCGTCGGCGACCGCGCCGGGACGCAGGACCACCGCGGCGGCGATGCGCTGACCCCACTCGTCGTCGGGCACCCCGACCACTGCGCACTCCACGATGTCGGGGTGCTGCAGCAGCGCGTCCTCGATCTCGGCGGGTGCGATGTTCTCACCGCCGCGGATGATGGTGTCGTCGCTGCGCCCCTCCACGAACAGGTACCCGCCGTCGTCCACCCAGCCGCGGTCGCGTGTGGGGAACCACCCCTGCGCGTCGAGGGGTGGCGCACTGCCGGCGTACTCGCCAGACACCTGCTCGCCCCGAACCCAGATCTCGCCCGGCTCCCCGGCGGGGAGGGGCGACCCGTCGGCGCCTCGGACCTCGACCTCGACCGTGGGCAGCACCCGGCCCACCGACGCGAGGCGCCGGACGGCCAGGGGGTCGCCGGCGCGGGCCGCCCGGTGGTCGTCGGGGCCGAGCACCGCGATGGTCGAGCTGGTCTCGGTGAGGCCGTAGGCGTTCACCAGATCCACGTCGGGGAGCAGGGCCATCACCCGCTCGAGCACCGTCGCGGGGGTCCGGGACCCGCCGTAGGACAGCGCCCGCAGGCTGGGCAAGCCGTCGCCGTCGGCCTCGAGCACGTCGGCGATCCGGGCGAGCATGGTCGGCACGACCATGGCGTGGGTGATGTGCTCACGGCGCACGGTGTCGACCCAGTCGCCCGCCCCGAACTGGCCCAGGTACACGATGCGGCGGCCCAGGTAGAGGTTGCTGAGCAGGTTGGCGATGCCGGCCACGTGGTAGGGCGGCACGCTGACCAGCACCGCCTCGTCGGGCTCGGCGGCACCGAACTCGACGGTGCCGATCACGTACGACGTCAGGTGCCGGTGCCGCAGCACGGCCGCCTTGGGTGACGACGTGGTGCCACTGGTGTAGAGCAGCAACGCGGCGCCCTCGCCGTCGGCCGGCACCTCACCGACCGGCGCCGCTCCCGCACGAGCCCTGGCCACGAAGTCCTCGACGTCGAGCACCCGGTGGCCCCGGGCGCGCAGTCCCTCACCCGCCGCCCCACCGGCGACCACGACCACCTCACCGAGCGGGAGCAGCAGCTCGTGGAGCTGCTCGTCGCCGAGCCGGTAGTTGAGGGGGACGAAGGGCACGCCCGCGACCGCGGCGGCGAAGATCCCGATCGGGAACGCGAGGCCGTTCGTGCCGACGTAGCCCAGCGCCGCAGCGCCGGCCACGTCGGCGGCCGCGGTCCACGCCGCGGCCAGCAACTCGTTCGCGGTCAGGCGCTCGGCGCCTGCCTGCACGACGACCTCGTCGCCGCGCCCCGCGGCGACCATGTCGGCCAGCAGCAGCAGGTTCACCTCGCCTGTCCTCCTCCGTGGCTCGCGGTGGCTCCGGGCCCGGGCCGCGGCGCACGGCCGGCTCCGGCCGGCCACGCTAGCACCAGATGACACAACTGTTAGAACGGCTCGGTGCTGGTGGTACCGTCTCGCCAGCGAGCGAGGAGTGAGCCGTGACGGCGACCGACAGCACCGACGTCTACTACGACCCGTACGACGTCGAGATCGACACCGACCCGTACCCCGTGTGGAAGCGCCTGCGCGACGAGGCCCCCCTGTACTACAACGCCACCCACGACTTCTACGCCCTGAGCCGCTTCGCCGACGTCGAGAAGGGCCTCGTGGACTGGGACACCTACCGGTCGGGGAAGGGGTCGATCCTCGAGCTCATCAAGGCCGACATCGACCTGCCCCCTGGGATCATCCTGTTCGAGGACCCGCCGATCCACGACGTGCACCGGAGCGTGCTGTCCCGGGTGTTCACCCCGAAGAAGATGAACGACCTCGAGCCGAAGGTGCGGGAATTCTGTGCCCGCTCACTCGACCCGCTCGTGGGCACCGGGGGCTTCGACTTCATCGCCGACCTCGGCGCCCAGATGCCCATGCGCACGATCGGCTACCTGCTGGGCATCCCCGAGTCCGACCAGGAGGCGATCCGCGACGTCCTCGACGAGGGCCTGCACATGGAAGAGGGCGAGATCCCCGACTTCTCCGAGGCCGCCTTCGGTCAGGACCTGTTCGGCGAGTACATCGACTGGCGGGTCGACCACCCCTCCGACGACCTCATGACCGAGCTCATCAACGCAGAGTTCGAGGACGAGACCGGCACGCGGCGCACCCTGACCCGCGAGGAGATCCTCACCTACGTCAACCTGCTGGCCGGCGCCGGCAACGAGACCACGACGCGGCTGATCGGCTGGACCGGCAAGGTGCTGGCCGACCACCCCGACCAGCGCCGCGAGATCGTCGAGGACCGCGGGCTCATCCCTCAGGCCATCGAGGAGCTCCTGCGGTTCGAGGCGCCGTCGCCGGCCCAGGCCCGGCTCGTCACCAAGGACGTCGAGCACCACGGCCACACCGTTCCGGCCGGCAGCATCATGATGCTGCTGAACGGCTCGGCCAACCACGACGAGCGCAAGTTCCCCGACGGCGACGCGTTCGACATCCACCGCGAGATCGGCCACCACCTGAGCTTCGGCTACGGCATCCACTTCTGCCTGGGGGCCGCGCTGGCCCGCCTCGAGGGCCGGGTCGCGCTCGACGAGGTGCTCCGACGGTTCCCCGAGTGGGAGGTCGACGAGGCCAACGCCAAGCAGGCCCGCACCTCCACCGTCCGCGGCTGGGAGACGCTTCCCGTCCTGACGAGCTGAGCCACGGGCGGCCGCCGGGCGGCGCGCCCGACGCCTCCGGCCCGTCGGACCGCCGATCCGACCCCGCTCAGCGCGTGGTGGGGAACCCGAGGTCGATCACGCTGGACGCCGGGTCGGGCCACCTCGAGGTGATCACCTTGGGTCGGGTGTAGAAGCGGATGCCCTCGGGGCCGTAGATGGGGGCGTCGCCGAACAGCGAGGCCTTCCAGCCACCGAAGGACTGCCACGCCACGGGGACCGGGATGGGGACGTTGATCCCGATCATCCCCACCTGCACCTCCCGCTCGAAGCGCCGGGCGGCGCCGCCGTCGCGGGTGAAGAGGGCGACGCCGTTGCCGTAGGGGTTGGCGTTGACCAGCGCCACGGCCTCGTCGTAGGTGGCCACCCGGACCACGCCGAGCACGGGTCCGAAGATCTCGTCGTCGTAGGCGCGCATCCCCGGCGCCACCTCGTCGAGCAGCGCGCATCCGAAGAAGAAGCCATCGCCGAGGGGGGCCGTCGTGCCGTCGGCCACCACCCGGGCCCCCTCCCCCGCGGCGCCCTCGACGTAGGCCTGCACCCGGTCGCGGTGCTCACGGGTGATCAGCGGGCCCATCATCGACGTGGCGTCGTCGCCGGGGCCGACCACCACCTCGGGGATCCGGGCGGCGATGGCCTCGACGAGTGGGTCGGCGACGGCACCGACCGCGACGATGACCGAGATCGCCATGCACCGCTCGCCCGCCGACCCGTAGCCGGCGTTGATGGCCGCATCAGCCGCGGCATCGACGTCGGCGTCGGGCAGGACCACCATGTGGTTCTTCGCCCCCCCGAGGGCCTGCACCCGCTTGCCGTTGCGGGTACCGGTCTCGTAGATGTGGCGAGCCACGGGCGTGCTGCCCACGAACGACACCGCGTCGACGTCGGGGTGGCCGAGTAGCGCGTCCACCGCCTCGGCGTCGCCCTGGACCACGTTGAACACGCCGTCGGGGAAACCGGCCTGCTGGACGAGCGCGGCGAGCAGCAGCGACGCGGACGGGTCCTTCTCGGAGGGCTTGAGGACGAACGTGTTGCCGCAGGCCAGGGCGTTGGCCAGCATCCACAACGGCACCATCACCGGGAAGTTGAACGGCGTGATCCCGGCCACCACCCCGACGGGCTGGAGCACGGTGTGCACGTCGACGCCGGTGGAGACCTCGGCGCTGTGACCACCCTTCAGGAGGTGCGGCAGGCCGCAGGCGAACTCCACGCACTCGAGGCCGCGAGCGACCTCACCGGCGGCGTCGGACCGCACCTTGCCGTGCTCGCTCGTGACGAGCGCGGCCAGATCGTCGCGATGGGCGTCGATCAGCTCGCGCAGCCGGAAGAACAACCCGGTGCGGCGGCTCAACGGGGAGGTGCCCCACTCCGCGGCGGCCCGGCGGGCCACCGCGACGACCTCGCCGACCTCGTCCGCCGTGGCCAGCGTGACCTCGCCGGTCTGCTCGCCGCGGGCGGGATCGTAGGTGGGCGACCGCCGCCCCGACGTGCCCTCGACGGCGCGTCCGGCGATCCAATGACCGATCGTCTGCATGTTGCCCCTAAGTGAGTGAGTGTCCCTGACCGTGCGGACGGAGGGTGACGTCGCCCCGTGGCGACGGCAATGCTGGACGGCCGGTCGATCAGCCACGAGGGATCGGCGCCGGCCGCCCGTGGATCATCACCCCCGGCGGCCGCGACAGCAAGGACACCCCGGGCGGGCGGGAACCGGCCGCGGCGATCGCCACGCTCGGCAACCAGGTGGTGATCTGGGACGGGCCGAACCCCGGCGCCTCAGGGCTCAGCGTGGTGGCGCGTGCCGCGCGCCGAGGCGGCGACGATGGGTGGACGGCGCGCCGAAGAGCGAGCGGTTCAGCGTGGCCCGTTTGAGGTACACGTGGACGTCGCTCTCCCACGTGTAGCCGATGCCCCCGTGCAGCTGCATGGCCTTGCCGGCCACCGCCACGCCGGCGTCGCCGGCGTAGGACGCCGCCATCGATGCCGACGTCGCCTCGTGGTGGTCGCCGGCGTCACCCGACGCCGCCAGGTCGGTGATCGCCATGGCCACGAGCTCACGCGCGATCGCGAGTTGCACGGCCATGTCCGCGCAGGCGTGCTTGACGGCCTGGAACGACCCGATGGGCCGACCGAACTGCCGGCGATCGGACGCGTACGCGACCGTGGCGTCGACCATGGCGGCGATGACCCCGAGGCAGTCGCAGGCGACGGCCACCGCCGCCCGGCTGCCGAGCCGGCACAGCGGTGGCGTCGGGGCGTCGGCGAACGGCCAGACCGAGCGCTCGTCCACCTCGATGCCGGTGGCGATGACGTCGGCGAGGCGGCGCGTGGCGTCGACCACCGGCCGGGGGTCGACCACGATCCCCGGCTGCGTCGCGTCGACCGACACGAGCACCGGCCGCCCGTGGTCGAGGGCCGGCAGCAGGAGTCGGTCGGCCTCGGTCGCGTCGGGCACGAAGGCCGCCCGCCCCTCGACCCGTCCGCCGCTCGCCCCGCGCACGACCTGGAACGGCACCGGGCTCGGCTCGAGGTTCCCGTCGACCCTGTCCACCGTGCCGATGGCGTCGATGTCGCCCGGCAGGGCCAGCGCCGCCACGGCCGCGCCGCCGGCGATGGCGCGCAGGAGCTCGTCGCGGCCGGCGCCGGACTCGAGCAGCTGCAGGGCGCCGACGGTCAGGGCAACGGCACCCAGGTACGGGCCGGCGCTCGCGGCGCGCCCCATCTCCTCGAGGACGATCGCCACCTCCGCGAACGTGGCCCCGGCGCCATCGAGCGCCTCGGGCACCTCCAGGCCGGTCCAACCGGAGGACACGACCGCCGGCCAGGCCAGGGTGGTCCCGGCCCCCGAGGCACCGAGCTGGTCACGCGCCACCGCGCGCAGCTCCTCGTGGACGTCGGCGAACCCGCTCATCCGACCGACGGCTCCCGCGGCAGGCCGAGGCCGCGCTCGCCGATGATCGTGCGCTGGATCTCGCTCGACCCGCCGGGGATCGTCCACTCCCACGAGCCGATGAAGTCCAGCACCCACGCCCCGGACTCCCACCCGCTGGACAGCGGCTTCTCCAGCACCGTGTGGGCCGGGAGACCCACCACCTCGGTGGCGAACGCCATCATCCGCTGGAGCAGCTCGCTGTAGACCAGCTTCACGATCGACGCATCGGCGGGGCCGACGGTGCCCGTCTCGTGGCGCTCCACGACCGCCCGGCACAGGGCCCCGAGCCCGGCGATCTCGGTCTCCAAGGCCCCCAGACGGTCCTGCACGAACGGGTCGTCGATGGCCCGCGAGCCGTCCGCTCGCGGCCGTCGGCACTCGTCGACCAACCAGCGGAACCCCGCGTGCCGGAGCCGCGCGTGCAGCTCCAACATCGTCATGCCCCGCTCGGCCCCGAGGGTCTCCTGCGCCACCCGCCAGCCCTCGTTCTCGGGACCGATCAGGTTCGCCGCCGGGATGACCACCTCGTCCAGGAAGATCTCGCAGAAGTGCGATTCGCCCACCGCGTTGCGGATGGGGCGGACGTCGATGCCGGGCGAGCGCATGTCCATGAGGAGGTACGAGATGCCCCGGCGCTTCGGTGCGTCGACGTCGGTACGGGCCAGCAGCAGGCACCAGTCGGCGTGCATCGCGCCGCTGGCCCACAGCTTCTGGCCGTTGACGACGTAGCCGTCGCCCGCCCTGCGAGCGGTCGTCCGCAAGGCGGCCAGGTCCGACCCGGCCTCGGGCTCCGAGAAGCCCTGCACCCAGATCTCACCGTCGAGGATGGCGGGCAGGTGCCGCGCCCGCTGCTCGTCGCTCCCCGCCGCCAGCAGGGTGGAGGCGGCGTGGTGGATGGCCACGAAGGCCAGCACCAACCGGGGGGCGTCGTGGGCGGCGAGCTCCTGGTGGAGCACGATCTGCTCCGCCGCCGACATGCCTCCGCCCCATTCGGCCGGCCAGTGCGGCACGGCGTAGCCCGCGGCCCGCAGTCGCTGGAACCACGCCTTCTGGAACGCGACGAACTCCTCGTCGGGCACGCCCGTCTGCGCCTCGCGCCAGTCGGCCGGCACGGTGGCCGCGCACCACCGGCGCACCTCGTTCCGGAACTCCTGGAGGTCGACGGCCATCGACACCGTCACCTCACCGGGAGGGACACGACCGTTCGGTCACGTCGCCTGCCGCCGCTGGAGCGCGAGCAGGCGCTCCCGGTGCTCCGGTGACTGCATGGTGACCGCCTCCGCGGCGAAGCCGGCCTGCATGGCCCCACTGAGAGCCTGGGCCAGGTGCATGTTGAGCACGCGCTTGGTGCCCTGCAGCGCGCCGAGCGGCTGGGCGGCGAGCCGGTCGGCCAGGCGCCGCGCCTCGGCCCGCAGGTCTTCCGGTGGGGTGGTGCGCGTGGCCAGGCCGAGCTCGACCGCGGTGGCCGCCGGGATCCGGTCGCCCGTGTAGAGGTACTCGCGCGAGCGCAGTATCGGGGTGAGCAGCGGCCAGAACGCGGCGCCGCCGTCCCCGGCCACCAGCCCCACGGCCACGTGGGGGTCGGCCAGGTGGGCCGTGTCGGCCATCAGGACGATGTCGCACAGCACCGCGATGCTGCAGCCGAGGCCCACCGCGGGCCCGTTCACCGCGGCGATCACGGGCAACGGGAACCGCAGCATCTCCTCGATGATCTGCGCCCCCTCCCGCAGGCTCTCGTCCCGTGCGACGGGATCGTCGAGGAACGAGGTGATCCAACCGAGGTCACCGCCGGCGCTGAAGGCCCGCCCGGCGCCGGTGAGGATCACCACCTTGGCCTCGCGGTCGGCGGCGAGCTGCCGCCAGACGTTGGCCAGGGCCCAGTGCAGCTCCCGGTTGACGGCGTTGAGCTCGTCGGGCCGGTTGACGATCAGCGTGCGCACGGGCCCGTCGGCCTCGACGATCAGCTCGGCGGGCAGGTCGTAGGTCACGCTGGCACCTCCCTGGGGGTGGCGTCGCCCGCATCGGTGAACAGGCCCGTGAGGCCCCGGCGGCCCAGCCGGCGGGTCAAGAGGTCGCGCGTGGCCGACAGCCCGAGTGGCAGGCGCCGCCGCGGCTGGCTGTGGCGCGAGATCCACGACAGGGTCGTCTCGTCGCAGAAGCCGGTGGCCCCGTGCAACTGGTGGGCGACGCGGAACACGGTCTCGGCCGCCTCGATGGCCGCCATGCGCAGGGCGAGGGCGTCGTCGAGGGCGTCGGCCCGCCCGTCCTGGACGCTCCACAGGGCGTAGCGGGCGAGCATCTCGACCCCCACCCGCTCCACCTCCGCCTCGGTCAGCTGGAACTGCACGCTCTGGAAGCCGGCCAGCGGTTGGCCGAACTGCTCCCGCTCGAGCACGTGGCGGCGGGTGAGCTCGATGGCCCGGTCGAGCATGCCCAGCAGCGACCAGCACGGCAGCACCACGCCGAGCGCCACGTCGTCCAGGCCGTCGTGGTCGAGCGGCTCCAGGTCGAGCCCGACGACGAAGGCGCTGGTCCGGGCCGAGGTGCGCGCAGGCTGCGGGGTGGCCGTGCTGCGACGGCCGTCCAGGGTGACCGCCACCCAGCGCAGGTCGATCCCCGCCACCACGCCGGTGGGGTGCACGTCGGCGACCACCACGAGCCCGTCGGCATCGAGGCCCGCGGGTCGGCCGAGGCGCTCGGCGACGGGGTAGGCGACCGCCCAGTAGCCGGCGCTCCGGCAGAGGGCGGCGGCGGCCTCGAGCTCGTCGGCGTCGGCCCGGGGATCGAGGTCCCAGGCCCCGAGCTCGCCGAGGACGGGGCCGACGAGCTCGGCCCGGCGGTCGGGCTCCTGCTCGGCCCGCTGGACGAGCAGGTCACCGCCGGCGGCCTCGAGGGCCCGCCGCGCCGTGTGCCCGTACTCGAGGGCCTCGTCGCTCAGGTCGACCTTCACCGCACGCCCCTCACGCCATCGCCCCTCGGGCCCTGCCTGTCCAGACCGGCCCCGCGCAGACCGCCCCCGGTCACGCCGCGGCGCCACCGCCCCGTCACCGTCACGAGGACACCGCCAGCAGGGCCCGGGCCAGCAGGATGCGCTGCATCTCGATGCTGCCCGACGAGACCGTCGAGGCCTGCGCGTAGCGCCAATGGTCTTCCACCGCCCGCCGGAAGCGGGCGGCGTCGTCGCCCGATGCCGGGCCCTGGGCCACGATCTCCATCAGCACCTCGGCGCTCTCCTGGTCGAGCCGGGTGACCGCGATCCGGTAGGCGGCGGTGTCGGCCGGGGTGACCCGTCCCCCCGACTGCAGCGCGATCACCCGGTAGGCCAGCAGTCGTGCCCGCCGGCAGTGGGTGAGCATCCTCGTCCACCGGCCACGCAGCTCGGCGGGCAGGCGGTCCCACCCGTCGCCGAGCACCGCCGGCGCCGCCTGCAGGAGGCGTTCGCAACGGGCGTAGCGGGCGATGCCCACCCGCTCGAACGCCAGCACCTCCTGGACCACCTTCCACCCGTGGTCGACGGTGCCGAGCACGTCGTCCTCGGTCACCCACAGGTCGTCGAAGAACACCTCGTTGAGGTGGTGCGGGCCGAGCATGGTGGCGATCGGCCGGACCTCGATGGCCGGGTCGGACATGGGGACGAGGAAGATCGTCAGGCCCTGCTGCTTCTTCTCGCCCGTGGCGGTGCGGGCGAGGAGGAAGCACCACTGGGCCATCGTGGCGTACGAGGTCCAGATCTTCTGGCCCGACACCCGCCAGCCGTCGCCGTCGCGCCGGGCCGCCGTCTGCAGCGACGCCAGGTCGGAGCCGGCGTTGGGCTCGCTGAACCCCTGGCACCAGATCACCTCGCCGCGGGCGATCGGCGGCAGGTGCTGGTGCTGCTGGGCCGGGGTGCCGTGGCGCATGATCGTGGGGCCGACCCAGTTGACCCCCATGTACTGCGCGCCGCGGGGCTCGTGACGGGCCCACATCTCCTCGCGGACCGCCGTCTGCTCCCAGGGCGACGAGCCCCGCCCGCCGTACTCCTCGGGCCACGCCATGCACAGCAGGCCCCGGTCGGCGAGCAGGTGGCAGAAGGCCTGGGCCACCTCGAGGTCGGCGGGGTCGTCGGTGAACGCCCCGAGGAAGTCCGGGGGCACGTGCTCGTCGACCAGCGTGCGCAGCTCGCTCCGCAGCGCGGCCACGTCTGCCCCCATCTCGAAGTCCATGCCCGGTCAGTATCCCCCACGGCGAGCCGGGGTCATCGGGCGGTCCACCCGCCGTCGACGACGATCGTCTGGCCGGTGACGTAGCGGCCGGCGTCGCTCACGAGCCACAGCACCGCGCCCACGAAGTCGTCCGCGGTGCCGTCGCCGGGAAGGGGGGTGTTGCGTTCGAGCCAGGCGCGGCCCTTCTCGTCGCCGTACAGGCTGTCGGTGATCTCGCTGCGGAAGAAGCCGGGCGCGACCGTGTTCACCCGCACCGAGTGCCGGGCCCACTGCACCGCCAGCTCCACGGTGAGGCCCGACAGGCCCATCTTGGCCGCGGCGTAGGACGCCTGGGGGATGCCGGGCACGCCCACCCGGCCACCGATGGACGACACGTGCACGATCGACCCGCGCCCTGCCTCGATCATGTGCGGGAGCACGGCTCGGGACAGCAGGAACGGCGCCACCAGGTTGAGGTCGAGCGTGCGCCGTATGTCGTCGAGGGGCTCGTGCTCGGCCGGCTCGCGGCTGAAGATGTTGCCCGCCGCGTTCACGAGGATCTCGGGCGCGCCCAGCGCCCCCACCACCCGGGGCACGACGCGTCGCACCTGCTCCTCGTCGAGGAGGTCGCAGTCGACCGCCGCACCCCCGATCTCGGCGGCCAGCTCGGCCAGCCGGTCGTGGCGTCTCGCCACCACCGCCACCCGGGCACCCAGCGAGGCGAGGGCGCGTGCCAGTCCCGCCCCGAGGCCCGACGACGCCCCGGTGACGATCGCCACCCGGCCCTCGAGATCGAACCGGCGCAGCGCGTCGGGCACGGCCGCGTCCATCAGGTGGGGGACGCCGCGGTGGGCATCGCGGCGAGCGGCATCTGCCACTCGGACCTCCATGTCGACCGGGACGAGATGAGCGAGGACTCGCTCACTCTAGGCCGCCCGGGACCCCTCGTCCGGCGACCCGGGGGAACCGCTGCGCCCGTTGTGGCGTCCCGTAGTGTTCTCGGCGCGGCCCTGTCGGTTCGGCGACGCGGCCCCAGGAGGACTCATGGCACAGCAAGCGACTGGCGCAGCGGCCGAGCGGAGCGACGACGCGCCGCCGGTCCGGCGCCGGCTGACGGCGGAGGCGCGGAAGCGCTCGATCCTCGACGCGGCGCGGCGGGCCTTCACCGAGACCGGCGACGTGAACGGCACCACCATCCGCGCCATCGCCGACCGCGGGGGCATCAGCGAGGGCGTCATCTACCGCCACTTCGAGAGCAAGGACCAGCTGTTCTTCGAGGCCGTGGTCGAGCCGCTGCGCGAGGCGGTCGACTCGCTCGTGGCCGCCACCGTGGTGGTCGACCGTGACGAGCCCCTCACCCCCGAGCGCCAGGTGGAGGCCATGCAGGGGCTGTACCGCCAGCTCATCTCCACCCTCGAGGAGCTGCTCCCGCTGCTGGGCCTCGTCCTGTTCGGCGACCCCAAGACCGCGCAGCGCTTCTACCGAGAGAGCTTCGCGGCGGCGATGGACCGCTTGGGCGACGCATGGAAGGCCGTCGAGAACCGCTACGGCTTCGAGTCCGAATCCCCCGACATCTCGGCCCGTGCGGTGATGGGCATCGCCCTGGTGGCGGCGCTGGAGCGCCATCACAACAACCGCTTCGACCGGAACCGGGCCCTCGAGCTCCTGTCCGTGGGGACCGTCAACGGGTTCTTCCCCACCCTCGAGCCCGAGCGCCGCCGCGGGTGAGGCCGAGCGCTGACCGGGAGCAGGAGGGCGGGGCCCGAGCGGCCCGGCGACGGAGGAGCCAGGAGCGGGGGACATGAGCCGGTCCGCCGCCTTCCACCCCGAGCTGCTGCCGCTCGCGCGCCTGATCCCGCGCGTCACCTTCACCGAGCGCACGCTGCGGTGGTTCCGGCGCGTCACCGCCCTGCGGCCCGCACCCCGGGTCCCGTCGCTCGACGACGTGGTCGTCGAGGACCGGTCCGCCCCCGGCTCCGCCGGCGCCCCCGCCGTGCCCGTGCGGCTCTACCGGCCGCGGCACGCCCGGGGACCGGTCCCGGCCCTGGTGTGGATCCACGGTGGCGGCATGATCATCGGCGACGCCGTGCAGGACCAGCGGGCCAACCTCGCCCTGGTCCGCGAGTTGGGCATCGCGGTGGTGTCGGTCGACTACCGGCTGGCGCCCGAGCACCCCTTCCCCGCGCCGCTCGACGACTGCTACGCGGCGTTGCACTGGGTGTGGGCGAACGGCGACGAGCTCGGCATTCGGCCGGATCGGGTGGCCGTGGGCGGCGCCAGCGCGGGCGGGGGCCTGGCCGCCGGGCTGGCCCTGATGGCCGCCGACCGGGCCGAGGTGCCCGTGGTGTTCCAGTTGCTCGTCTACCCGATGCTCGACGACCGCACCACCCTCCGCGCCGACCTCGACGACTCGCACCTGCGCCTCTGGAACCGCGCCAGCAACGCCTTCGGCTGGGCCGCCTACCTGTACGGGGACGGCGATGAGGCCGGCGGCGGCCACGGGGGCGGCGGCGAGGTCAGCCCCTACGCCGCCCCGGCCCGCCGCGACGACCTGGCGGGCCTGGCGCCGGCGTGGCTCGGGGTGGGCACGTGCGACCTCTTCCATGACGAGGGCGTGGCCTACGCCCGCCGGCTCGCCGCCGCCGGCGTGGCCTGCCATCTCCAGGTGGTGCTCGGCGGGTACCACGCGTTCGACGTGGTCCAGCCCCGGGCCCGCTTGTCCCGCGAGTTCCGGGCCGGCTACGTGGCCGCGTTGCGACAGGCCCTCGTCGACCCGCCGACGTAGGCCGGCGGCCGGGCGGCGCCGGGGCAGCCCGGTAGCCCGGTAGCCCTGAGGCGCCCCGGGCGCCCGTTCAGCGCGCCGCGGGGGTGCCCAGGTCGATGGCGCGGGCGGCGTGCTTGCCGACGCTCTCGGGGTTGACCGACCGGATGGCCACGTCGTGGCCCGCGGCCTTCGCCCGCAGGGCGCCCACGGTGCAGTGCTCCCGCCCGCCGAGGACGCTGAACGGGTCGAAGCCGAAGTGCGTCATGGCGTTGCCGTGCGTGACCTTGTCGATGTCGGCGTCGCTGACCCCGTCGAAGTGGGCCATCAGCTCCTCGGGGGTGAAGGGCCACGTCGAGTCGGAATGCGGGTAGTCGCACTCCCACATCACGTGGTCCATGTTCAGGAACTCGCGGCTGGCCATGCCGAACTTGTCGTCGATGAAGCACGTGAGCACGTGCTCGTTGAAGACCTCGCTCGGGAGCTTGTCGCCGAAGTCCTGCCCGGTCCAGGCGTGATGGCGGCGGTAGTTGTAGTCGATGCGCTCGAGGAAGTACGGGATCCAGCCGATGCCGCCCTCGGACAGCGCCACCTTCAGGTCGGGGAACTTGCGCAGCACCGGCGACCAGACCAGGTCGGCCGCGGCCTGGACGATGTTCATCGGCGTCAGCGTGATGAGGCAGTCGATCGGGGCGTCGGGGGCGGTGATCACGAGCTGGCTCGACGACCCGATGTGCAGGCACACGACCACCTGCTCGTCGCTGCACGCCTGCCAGAACGGGTCCCAGTGGTCGGAGTGGAAGCTGGGCCACCCCAGCTTGGACGGGTTCTCCGAGAAGGTGACGGCGTGGGCGCCCTTGCGAGCGGTCCGACGCACCTCGTCGGCCAGGGCCTGCGGGTCCCAGATCGCCGGCAGCGAGCAGGGGATGAACCGGCCCGGGTGGGTGCCGCACCACTCGTCGATGTGCCAGTCGTTGTAGGCCTGCACCATGGCCAGGGCCACGTCCTTGTCCTCGGTGCGGGCGAACAGCTGGCCGCAGAAGTGCGGGAACGAGGGGAAGCACAGCGAGCCGAGCACGCCGTTGGCGTCCATGTCCTTCACCCGCTCGTCGATGTCGTAGCAGCCCGCTCGGAGCTCGGCGAACGAGGTCGGCTCCATGCCGTACTCCTCGGGCGGGCGGCCGGCGACGGCGTTGAGCGCCACGTTGGCGATCTCCTCGCCCTCGTACCGCCAGGCGTTGGTGCCGTCGTCGCGGGTGACGAACTTCGGGGCGAGATCGGCGTACTTGGCCGGCAGCCGGCCCTCGAACAGGTGCGGCGGCTCCACCACGTGGTCGTCCACGCTCACCAGCACCATGTCGTTCATGTCCATCACAGACCCCCGATCACGTCGTGGCACCGGGCCACGCCCGGTGTCGCGAACCTACCATGGCCGTCCAACAAGGGAGCGAGCGTTCGCTTCCTCGACGGCAGCCCTGCCAGGCGGGCTCATTCGCTGATCGAGATGGCCCGCTCGGGGCACTGGACCACCGCGGCGCGCACGGCGTCCTCGTGCTCGGCCGGCACCTCGTCGACCCGCACCGCCGCGTAGCCGTCGTCGAGCAGGTCGAAGACCTCGGGGCAGTTGCCCCAGCAGATCCCGTGGCCCTTGCACTGGTCGGCGTCGACGGCCACCTTCATCGGGGCGGCGCCTCGACGGGGGTGAACTCGAGGTGCAGGCGGGTGACGCCACGGAGGATGAACGTGGGCACGTAGGAGTACCGGCGGGCGCCGGGGGGCCCGTGCTCGGCCTCGGAGATGCGCAGGTCGGCGGTGCGGTCGAGCAGCCGTTCGAGGCTCGCCCTGGCCTCGGCGCGGGCCAGGGGCGCCCCGGGGCAGGTGTGGATGCCTCGCCCGAAGGCCACGTGGGTCCGGGCGTTGGCCCGGTCGACCTTGAACACGGCGGGGTCGTCGAAGTGACGCGGATCGCGGTTGACCGCCGCGTTCACCAACATGACGGTCGTGCCGGCCGGCAGGTCGACCCCGCCCACCGTGGTGGGCACCCGGGAGAGCCGGAAATCGCCCTTCACGGGGCTCTCGGTGCGCAGGCACTCCTCGATGAAGTTGGGGATGAGCGAGCGGTCGTCGCGCAGCTGCCGCTGCAGGTCGGGCCGCTCCGCGATCAGCTGGACCGCCGAGCCGAGCAGCCGCACGGTGGTCTCCTGGCCGGCGGCGAACAGGTTGGTGGCGACGCGGACGACGTCGATCACCTCCGGGATCGAGCCGTCGGGAAAGGTCGCGGCGGCCAGGCCGCTGAGCACGTCGCCCCGCGGCTGCCGTCGCCGGTCCTCCACGTACGTCGTGAACGCCTCGTACAGGTACTCGAGCGGCGTCTTGGCCAGCTCGGTGGTGGTGGTGCTGCCGATGGCCCCCCGTTCGTGGGGACCGTGCAGCAGCGCCTCCTCGAAGCGGGCGTGGTCGGCCTCGGGCACGCCCAGCAGGTCGGCGATCACCAACATGGCGAAGGGGCCGGCGAACCCACCCAGGAACTCGCCGCGGCCGCCGGTGAGGAAGGCGTCGAGCTGGCGGTCGGCCAGCCGCCACATGAACGACTCGTTCTCGCTGAGCCGCTTCGGGGTGATCATCCGCATCAGCAGGGCGCGGTGGTCGGTGTGCACCGGCGGGTCGAGGGTGGGCAGCTGATCGCTCATCGGCAGCTCGTCGCGGTGCTGCAGGATCAGGCCGGTGATGTCGTCGAGCCCGTCCAGTGGCACCGGGAAGCCCGGGAACGGTCCGGTGACCGCGGTGCACGAGGAGAAGTGCTCGGTGTCGTTGTAGACGGCGACGGCCTCGTCGTAGCCCGTGATCATCACCACGTCGTGGTGGGGCTCGCGTCGCACCGGGCACTCGGCCCGCAGCGCCTCGAAGTACGGGTACGGGTCGACGAGCAGCTCGTCGGACCGGAAGAAGTCGATCGCATCGAAGTCACTCACGCCGTGGCCCTCGTCCCCCTCGGTTGCGAGGCTGAGAGAATATCATTTCCAGAGTCGACAATCTACGCTCTTTCGTAGCAAGCATCTTGATCTCACAACGGGGGGCGCCCGCGCGACCACCGTTGTCTAACATCTGCGTCATCTGCCGCCGCACCGGCCCTCGGAGGGAACCATGACCGCTGTGATGCAGGGCGTCCGCGTCCTCGAGGTGGCGGAGCACACCTTCGTGCCCGCCGCATCCGCCCTGCTCGCCGATTGGGGGGCCGAGGTCGTCAAGATCGAGCACGTCGAGCGCGGCGATGCCATGCGGGGACTGGCCTCGTCGGGCATCGCGGTGATGGGCAAGGACGTCCACGTGCTGCTCGAGCACTCGAACCGGGGCAAGCAGAGCCTGGGCCTCGACCTCACCTCGCCCGACGGGCTCGACCTGCTCCACCGCCTCGCCGCGACCTGCGACGTGTTCCTCACCAACAAGTTGCCGGGCGTGCGCACCAAGCTCCACATCGACGTGGACGACATCCGCGCGGCCAACCCGGACATCATCTACGTCCGGGGCACCGGACAGGGTGAGCGGGGCCCCGACGCCGACCGCGGCTCGTACGACTCGCTGGCCTACTGGTACCGGGCGGGTGTGGCCAAGGGCATGATGCACCCCGAGGACGACAGCCCCCCACCGCCGCCGGCCCCGGCCTTCGGCGACTCGATCGGCGCCATGACCATCGCCGGCGGCATCATGGGCGCGCTGTTCCACCGTGAGCGCACCGGCGAGGCCACCACCGTCGACGTGTCGCTGCTCAGCGTGGGCCTCTGGTCGATGGGCGCGGCGCTGGCCCTGTCGCTGCAGAACGACGTGCCGTGGGCACCGCCGCCCCGCAGCGCGCCCCCGGGGAACCCGCTCGTCAACACCTACCGCACGTCCGACGACCGGTTCGTGTCGCTGTGCTGCCTGCAGCCGGGGCGCTACTGGGCCGAGGCCTGCGAGGTGCTGGGCGTGCCCGAGTTGGCCACCGACGAGCGCTTCGCCGACGTCCTGTCGCTCATGGGCAACGTGGCCGAGGCCACCGCCGCGGTCCGCGGCGCCTTCGCCTCCCGCCCCGCCGCCGAGTGGCGCGAGCGCCTGTCCGGCTTCAGCGGGCAGTGGGCCATGGTCCAGGACACCATCGAGGCGGCCGCCGACCACCAGGCCGTGGCCAACGGCTACGTGTCCGACTGCGAGACCGCCGCCGGCGTCCCGTTCCAGTTGGCCACCGCGCCCGTGCAGTACGACGGCGCGCCCGCGCCGGCCCGTCGGGCCCCCGAGTTCAACGAGCACGGCGACGCCATCCTGGCCGACCTGGGGCTCGACTGGGACACGATCGTGGACCTGAAGGTCCGTGGCGTCGTCGCCTGAGGCGGCACCGGGCCCAGACGCCATCGCCGGGCCCCCGCAGGCCTGCCGCTACCGGGCCCGTGCCTGGTGGGGCGACGTGCTGGTCGCGGACTCCACCGCCACCCTGCGGCTCGACCGGCCCGACCACTCACCGTCGCTGTGGTTCCCGTGCACCGACGTGCGCTGGGAGCGGTTCGAGGAGGTGACGCTCGGGCCCGCCCTGGGTGCGCCGCTCCGCTGTTGGAGTGTCCCCGGCGACCCGGGTGGTGAGGCGGTGGTGTCCAGCCACCCCGATGCGGGCGGCGAGGCGTCGTGGGCCAAGGACCTCGTCAGCTTCGACCACGACCGGGTGCGGGTCGAACTGGTCGACGCCGGGCCCGGCGACGACGAGCGTGACGTCACGGTGAAGCGGTTCCCCACCTGGGGCGACGCGCGCGACCTCATCGCCCTGTTGGACGTGCACCCGGAAGGCGACGCCAGCTGGGGCGCCGGGGCGCGTGCCGACTGGCGGCGCCCGGTGGTGGAGGGCAGCCAATTGCTGGGCCAGGCGGTGGTGGCCGCGACCCGCCACAGCGGGGGGCGCAGGATCGTGTCCTCGCACCTGGTGTTCCCGCGGGTGGCCGACTCACGCCGGGTCCTGAGCATCCACCTGGACGAGGTGAGCGCGGGGAGGACGTTCACCACGCTGGGCGTGCGCGTGACCCAGCACGACCGGTGCGTCGCGGTCGGCACCTTGCTGCTCGACGAGACGGCCGACGACGTCATCCGCCACACCGAGCCCCGCCCGGCGGCGCCGTCCCCCTACGGGAGCGAGCCGTACGACATGGGGGTGACCGGCCGCGACCTGCGCATCGTCGACGGCGCCTACACGGGCGATCCGGACGCCCCGGTGGGTCCGCCCGACCTCGACGCGTGGGTGCGCTTCCGCGACGTGCCCGCCGACCCTGCCCTGCACGCCGGGCTCTTGGCCCAGTTCACGGGCCACCTCTCGATCGCGGCGGCGCTGCGGCCTCATGCGGGCATCGGCCAGCACGACGCCCATCGCACGCTGTCCACCGCCATCAACGCCATCGGCCTGTCGTTCCACGCCCCGATCCGTGCGGATCGTTGGCTGCTCTACCACCACCGCTCCACCTTCGCCGGTGCGGGCATGACCCGGGCCGAGGGGCACGTGCACGATGGCTCCGGCGACCTGGTCGCCTCGTTCACCGTCGACGCCATGGTGCGGGCCTTCCCCGGCGACGGCCCCACCCCCGACCCGCGGGTCGCCCTGTGAGCCCGAGGGACGCCGCCTGCGTGGCTGAACGCGCAACGGGCGGGGCCCGAGCGGCCCGGCGACGACGTCGCCAGGAGCGGCAAGCATGAGCCTCACGACCGGCCGCGGCCCCTTCAGCGGCACGCCCGCGGGACGCTTCAACCAGCCGATCCCCGAGGGCATCGTCTACGTCGAGCCCCACCGCCGCCGGGTCCGGGCCGTCACCGGTGGGCGCACGGTGGTCGACAGCGAGCGGTCGGTCCTCGTGCACCGCCCCGGGCGGCCACCCACCTACGCGTTCCCGCCCGAGGACGTGGCGTCCGATCTCGGCCGGGCCGACCCCGCCGCCCCCGGTCGCGTCGAGGTTCCCTGGGACAGCGTCGACGCCTGGTACGAGGAGGACGAGCAGGTGTTCGGCCATCCCCGGAACCCGTACCACCGGATCGACTGCCTGCCCACCGGCCGACGGCTCCGGGTGGAGGTGGGTGGGCAGGTGCTGGTCGACGGGCCGGCCGACATCGTGCTCTACGAGACCGCCCTCGAGCCCCGCCTCTACATCGCCCCCGGCGCGGTGCGGATGGACCTCCTCGTCGCCAGCGCGACCCGCACCTACTGCCCGTACAAGGGGACGGCGTCGTACTGGAGCGCCACCATCGCCAAACACACCTTCCCCGACGTGGCCTGGACCTACGCCGACCCGCTGGCCGAGAGCACCGCCATCGCCGGCCTGCTGGCCTTCGAGCCGACGCGTGCCGAGGTCGCCGCCGACATCCCGCCCCCCGCCTTCTGACCGGACGTCCAACGGTATGGTCATCCTCCCCGTGCCCGCCCGACGACCGTCGACCCTCGCGTGACCACCGGCCACCCACCCGGGAGCGCGGGCGAGACGGGCGACGCGAGCCGCGCCGGCACCGGGTCCGCCGACGACGACACGGACGCGGTGCTGCGCCGGGCGCCCTTCTCGACCAACCCGCGGGTGGGCGCCCGGGGCCAGCGCACCCAGCAGCGCATCCTCGATGCCGCCCTGCAGGTGTTCGGCGAGGCGGGGTACCACCAGTGCAGCATCGACCGCATCGCCAACGTGGCGGGCTGCTCGCGCATCTCCTTCTACCAGTACTTCTCCAGCAAGGAGGACGTGTTCCGGCACCTCGCCGGCCAGATCGCGCGCCAGATCACCGCGTCGATCGACGCCCTCGCGCCGGTGACCGCCGACGCCGAGGGGTGGCGCGCGCTGCGGGCGTGGGTGAGCGGCTACGGCGACCTCCACGAGCGCTACCGCGCCGTCTTCTCCACCTTCCAGGCCGCGGTCGAGACCGACGAGGCCGTCGCCGGTGGCTCGATGCGCGCCGGTGCCCGCAACGTCGCCCGGTTCCGCACCCGCCTGGTCACCACGACGGTCCCCGCCCGCCACCTCGACGCCACCGTCGACCTGCTCATGAAGGCGATCACCGCCTCCTTCGGCATCGCCGCGACGCTGCGCTCGGTGGCGCCGGCGGACCATCCGCGTGACCGCCTGGACGACGCCGCCACCGACGTCTTCCACCGGTCGCTGTTCGGCCTGCGGCCCGACGTGAACGTCCACCCGCCCGTGGCGACACCCCCCGCCGCCCTCGCCTTCGGGCCGGCCATGCAGCAGGTCCTCGAACAGCGCCACGACGTGTCGTCGCTCACACCGGCCGGCCGGCGCACCTACGACTCGCTCCTCCGGGCGGGCCGCACCGAACTGGTCCGACGGGGGTTCCACGGCACGCGGGTGGACGACATCGCCGCCGCCGCAGGGTTGTCGCACGGCGCCTTCTACCGGTACTTCGACAACAAGGACCAGTTCGCCCGCCTCCTCGCCGGCGACGCCATGCGCACGGTGTCGACCGCGTTCGCCGGCATCCCGACCGACGCGGTGCACGACCGCTCGACCGACGCCGGCGCCGCCCTGCGCTCGTGGATGCGCCGCTACAACACGGCGCAGGCCTCGGAGGCGGCGTTGATCCGAGTCTGGGCCGACGCCTTCCACGACGCCGAGCGCATCGACGACTCGGCCGCGGTGTTCGACTGGGGGCGTCGCCAGATGGCCGGGTTCCTGCGCCCACGGGGCTTCGGCGACGTCGAGACCGAGGCCATCGTGCTGGTGGGCCTGCTCGAGGCCTTCGGCGCCCGACCCCGGTCCCCCGCCGCCACCGACCTGGCCGCGTCGATCATCGAGACGGCGCTCCTCGGGCGGTAGGGCGCGCGCGGGCGCCATGACCCCGTCATGGCCCCCGTCGGCCCGGCGCGATAGCACTGATCTCTCGTGCTGAGAGCCTGGCTTCCGGATGCGGAAACGCCGGCCGGCGGTCGTCTAACATCGACGTCACTCAAGGGGGGTTGTGCGTGCGCACAGTGGTCGTGGGAGCGTCGAGCGGGCTCGGTCGCTGCATCGGAGTGGGGCTGGCCCAGCAGGGCGACCGCGTGGCGCTGCTGGCGCGTCGGCGCGACCGGCTGGAGAGCGCCGCGGCCGAGGCCGGGCCGGGCGCGGTGGCGATCGAGTGCGACGTGACCGACAGCGGGTCGTGCCACTCCGCCATCGACGCCGCCGCCGAGGCCCTGGGCGGCATCGACGGCCTCGTGTACGCGCCGGCGATCGGCCCGCTCGCCCGCATCACCGACCTCGACCGTGACACATGGCGCCGCGTGTTCGACACCAACGTCATCGGCGCGTCGCTGGTCACCGCCGCCGCGGTGCCCCACCTCGAGACGTCACAGGGTCGGGTGGTCTACCTCTCGTCGATCGTGGCGTCGCTCACGTCGCCGTGGCCCGGCCTGGGCGCCTACGCGGTCAGCAAGGCCGCCCTCGACAAGCTGGTCGACGCCTGGCAGATCGAGCATCCCCACCTCGGGTTCACCCGGGTGGTGGTGGGCAACTGCGCCGGCGGCGAGGGCGACGCCCAGTCCGGCTTCAACGTGGGCTGGGACATGGAGCTGGCCACGGAACTGGTGCCGGGCTGGATCGAGAAGGGCTACATCGGGGAGCGGCTGATCGACGTCGACGAGGTGATCACCGCAGTCGCCACCGTGCTGCGCGCCGGCACGTCGGTGTCGATCGCCTCGGTGTTCCTCGCCCCCCGCCCACCCGCGCCGGGCGAGACGGTCCCGCCGCTGCCCACACCGAACCCCGCCTGACCACACGCCGCCTCACCGAACCCGCCACACCGAACCCCGCCTCACCGAACCCCGCCTCACCGAACCCCACCTCACCGAACCCCACCTCACCGACGCACCCCCACCGCACGGCCGCCCGACCGCACCCGCCCCACCACCACCACCATCCACCGCCGCAGCGCTTGATCCAAGGAGCACACATGACACCGTTCGATGCATTCCGGTACGACGGGAAGCGAGCCCTCGTGGTCGGAGGCGCCACCGGCATGGGCGCGGCCACGGCCGAGCTGGTGAAGGACGCCGGCGCCGAGGTGATCGTCGCCGACCGCGCACCGGTCACCCTCGACGGCGTCGAGTCGCTCCAAGTCGACCTCGCGGACGAGGCATCGATCGACGCCCTCGCCGACGCGGTCGCCGGGCCCGTCGACGCCCTGTTCTCGTGCGCCGGCGTCGCCGACGGCACCCCGGGCATCGAGCGCATCAACTTCATCGGCCACCGCCACCTCATCAACCGCTTGCTCGCCGCGGGCAAGCTGCCGCGCGGGTCGGCCATCGGCATGATCTCGTCGGCCGCCGGCATGGGGTGGCGGGCCAACCTCGAAGCTGCGCAGGCCTACCTCGCGGTCGAGGGGTTCGATGCCGCCGCCCAGTACGCCCGCGACAACAACAAGGCCGACTACATGTGGTCGAAGCTGGCCATCAACACCTACGTGGCCCAGGAGGCGTTCGGCCTGTTGCAGCAGGGCATCCGGATCAACGCGATCATGCCCGGGCCGACCAACACCCCCCTGGCCCAGGCCAACGCCGAGACCTGGCTGGGCTTCGGCGCCGACTACCGGGAAGAGGCCGGCATCGAGGCGTCCACCCCCGCCGAGCAGGCCTACCCGCTCGTGTTCCTGTGCAGCGACGCCGCGGTGGGCATCACCGGCATCACCATGATCACCGACGCCGGCTACCAGTCGTCGGGCATCACCGGCTCGTTCCCCGGGGCGAGCGGCGCGGTCGGGTTCCTGGAGAGCACGTTCTGATCGGCGGCGCGCCGCACCCGGCGCGCCGTGGGCGCGGGCGCACGGACCCGCCCACGCGTCGATGCGAGATCTACGTTACTCTCTGACAAGAATCCAGTTCTCGGTCGAGGAGGCGCGGGATGCGCGTCGGCGTGATGGTGGGCCCCGAGCGGGGCCGGTACGCGACGAAGGTCGATCGCCTCCTCGCCGACGCGACCTGGGCCGCGGAGGCGGGCCTGGCGTCGGTGTGGATCCCGCAGATCCCCGACGAGTTCGACGCCATGACCGCCGCCGCGCTGATCGGTGCCGCGACCGGCCGCATCGAGGTGGGCACTGCGGTGGTGCCCATCCAGACGCGCCACCCCATCGCCACCGCCCAGCAGGCCTTGTCGGTCCAGGCGGTGTGCGAGGGGCGCTTCGCCCTCGGCCTCGGCGTGTCGCACCACTGGATCGTCGAGGACATGCTGGGGCTGTCCTACGAGCGGCCGGCACGAGCCATGGCCGCCTACCTCGACGTGCTCGGGCCCGCGCTGGCCGGTCCGGGCCCGGTCGACGTCGAGAACGAGCAGTATGCCGTCCACAACCCCCTCGACGTCACCGATCTGGTCCCCACCCCGATGCTCCTCGCCGCGCTCGGGCCGGTGATGCTGCGCCTCGCCGGCGAGCGCACGGACGGCACCATCTTGTGGTTGGCCGACGAACGGGCCATCGCCGACCACGTGGTGCCCCTGCTCACCAGCGCGGCCGAGGGCGCGGGCCGACCGGCCCCGCGGGTGGTGGCCGGCATCCCCGTGTGCCTGTGCCGCGACGACGAGGTCGACGCCGCGGTGGAGCGGACCAACCGCATCCTGTCCGAGGCCGAGGTGTCACCCAACTACCAACGCCTCCTCGACCGGGGTGACGCCGCGAGCGTCGGCGACCTCCTGGCGGCCGGCGACGAGGCCGCGGTCGAGCGGCGGCTGCGGTCGTACGCCGCTGCGGGGGTCACCGACCTCTCCGTGCGGGTGGTACCCATCGGCAGCGGCCGCGACGAGTTGGTGGCCTCCTCGCGGCGCACCCGCGACCTCCTGGCCTCGCTGGCCCCCTCGCTGTGATCGCCCCGCTCCCCCCTCCGACCACGGTGCAGGGGCACTGTCACAGTGTGATGATGCAGTTCTCCACGAGGCAACCCATGTCCTCAGCCACCCAGGGCCTCGACCGCACGCTGATGTTCCCCACGCTCGCCAGCGTGATCGAGGAGCGACGAGGACACCCGCACGATCATGGGCGGCAACCTGGCCGTGAGCCCGAGGTACGAGGGCGGGGCCCGAGCGGCCCGACGACGCAGTCGCCAGGAGCGGGAGACCAATGAGCCCGAGGCACGAGGGCGGGGCCCGAGCGGCCCGACGACGCCGTCGCCGGGAGCGGGAAACGTGAGCGGGCCGGGCGGTGCGCCGGCGAGCATCCCGGCGCTGCTGGCCGCCACGGTCGAACAGGTGGGTGACCGGCCCGCGGTCGTCGACGGCGACGTGCAGCTCACCTACGCCGAGCTGGCGGAGCGGTCGAGTGGGTTCGCGGCCGCGCTGGTGGCCGCCGGCATCGAGACGGGCGACCGGGTGGCCATCTGGTCGTACAACAGCGCCGAGTGGGTGGTCGCGGTCCTGGGCCTGTTCCAGGCCGGCGCGGTGCTGGTGCCGGTCAACACCCGGTTCAAGGGACACGAGGCCGCCGTGCCGCTGGTCCGCAGCGGCGCCAAGGCCCTCGTCACCGTCACCGACTTCCTCGGCACCGACTACGTCGCGATGCTGGCCGCCACCGGGGTGGCGCTGCCCGACCTGCAGACGACCGTGGTGGCCCGGGGGGACGCACCCGACGGCACCGTCGACTGGGCGGGCTTCCTGGCCGGGGCTACCGACGACGCGCGGGCCGAGGTGGCGCGCCGCGCCCGCGGGCTCGGCCCGGCCGACCGCTCGGACATCCTGTTCACGTCGGGCACCACCGGCGTGCCCAAGGGCGTCGTGATGACCCACGGCCGCACCCTCGGCGTGGCGACCGACTGGGTGGCCATGACCGGGCTCACCGCCGACGACCGGTACCTCATGGTGAACCCCTACTTCCACATGTTCGGGTTGAAGGCGGGCATCCTCGCCTGCGTCGCCGCCGGCGCCACCATGTACCCCGAGCCGGTGTTCGACGCCGACCGGGCACTGGCGCGGGCCGCCGCCGAGCACATCACGGTCCTGCCGGGGGCACCGACGCTGTACCAGTCGATCCTCGACAACCCCCAGCGGAGCGAGCACGACCTCTCCGCCCCGCGGGTCGCGGTCACGGGGGCGGCCGACATCCCCGTCGAGCTCATCCGCCGGGTGTTCGACGAGTTGCCGTTCTCGGTGGTGGTCACGGGGTACGGGCTCACCGAGGCGGGCACCGCGTCCGCCACCGGCCCCGGCGACGACGCCGAGGTGGTCGCCACCACCGTCGGACGACCCCGCCCCGGCTTCGAGGTGCGCATCCTCGACAGCACGCCCGGTGGGCACGACACGGAGGTCGCCACGGGCGAGCCCGGTGAGATCGTGCTGCGCGGCCCCACCGTCATGGCCGAGTACCTCGACGACCCCGAGGCCACGGCCGCGGCGCTGTCGGCCGACGGCTGGCTGCGCACCGGCGACCTCGGCGTGGTCGACGAGCAGGGCAACCTGCGCATCGTCGGCCGCTCGAAGGACATGTTCATCGTCGGCGGGTTCAACGCCTACCCCGCCGAGATCGAGAACCACCTGGTGCGCCACCCCGACCTCGCCGCCGCCGCGGTCATCGGCGTCCCCGACGAGCGCCTCAGCGAGGTGGGCATGGCCTTCGTCGTCGCTCGCCCGGGCGCCACCGTCGACCCTGCCCAGGTCATCGCCTGGGCCCGGGACGAGATGGCCAACTACAAGGTGCCGCGGGCGGTCGAGGTGGTCGACGAACTGCCCCTCAACGCCACCGGCAAAGTGGAGAAGAACGTGTTGCGCGATCGGGCCGCGGGCGCCCGCGACGACACGGCCGCCACCTGACCCGTCGACGGGCCACGACATCCCCGAACTGGCGCCTGATCCTGTCGTCCGGGCCACCGAATCGGGCGCCAGTTCGCCAGATGGTGGAGCTGGCGCCTGATCCTGTCGTCCCGGCGACCGAATCGGGCGCCAGTTCGAGTTTCTCCGTGACTGTCGCGGGTCTCGGTAGGGTGGGTTCCGGCTTCCCCCACCATCGACTCACGCGTCACGGGGGAATCCGATGCACCACTTCGACGAGCTCATCGCGCTGTCCGAGCGCCAGCACGGCTCGGTGTCCATCCCGCAGGTCATGCAGCTCCAGCTGACCGCCGGCGAGGTGAGGCACCTCACCGCGTCAGCGCAGTGGCAGCGGATCACGGCAAACGTGCTCCGGCGCGCCGGCAGCCCCCGGTCCCGCGGCCAGCGCGTCGTCGAGGCGGTGCTCGATGCCGGGCCTGGTGCCGCGCTGTCACACCGCTCCGACGCCGCCTGGTGGCGTCTGCGAGGCTTCCACCTCGCCGATCTCGAGGTCACGCGCCTGCGGGACACCAACTCGACCCCGGCGCGCCTGGCCCGCGTGATCCACGAGCCCCGCTGCTTCCCGGCCCATCACCAGACGATCCTCGATGGTGTGTGCGTCGTCGTGCCCTCGCGCATCCCGTTCGACCTCGCCGCCACGGAGCCGTGGTTGGCCGAGAAGGCCCTCGACCGTGCGTGGGCCCAGAACCTGCTGAGCTACTCGAGCTGCATGCGCATGCTCGACGAGCTCGCGCAACGGGGACGGAAGGGGATCCCGCTCGTCCGTGCCCTGCTCGCCGAGCGCGGGCCGGACTACCGGCCCAACGACACCAACCTCGAGGATCGATTCCTGGAACTGGCGCGAGAAGCGGGCTTCGACGACCTCGAGCGCCAACGACATCTGCTCGACCGCGAGTGGCTCGGTCGCGTCGACTTCTGCTCGCACCGACGCATGCTCGTGATCGAGGTCGACAGCGCCTACTGCCACGGCGCCCTGATCGACACCCGCGAGGACGAGCGCCGCTCCGACGAGCTCGACGCCGCCGGCTACCGGGTCGAGCGCTTCACCGACACCGAGATCTGGTTCGACCCCCAGGGCACCGTCACGCGCCTCCGCGCCATCCGGCGGTCGCTCTGATCCCCTCGGCCGGAGCCCGGATCGGCGCACCCCGAACTGGCGCCTGATCCTGTCGTGTCAGCGACCGAATCGGGCGCCAGTTCGCCAGATGGTGGAACTGGCGCCTGATCCTGTCGTCCGGGCCACCGAATCGGGCGCCAGTTCGACAGACGGTCCGTCAGACCATCGGGCTGGTGATGACCGAGAGGTCGGCGTAGGTCCTGATGCCGGGCGCCGCCGCGACGACGGCGGGGATGGCGTTCACCGCCGGCGTCGCCGTGATGCGCATGCCGATCGAGCGGAAGTCGTCGACGTCCATGGCGGCCAGGTCGCCGTCGGGCCACAGGTCGAGCTTGATGCGCAGGTTCGGGTCGCCCGCCACCTCCACCACGTAGCCGAACTCCACGGGCAGCGCCGGCTCGATCTTGTCGCCGATGGCCCACCGCTGGTGGATGCCGAGCCGGGCGGCGCCGTCGACGATGCCGTCCCAGTCGACGTCCATGCCCGCCACGTGGCCGGCGGGGATGACCATGCCCGGGATGTCGAGGTCCTCGGTGGCGTGCGCGAAGCGGACCGTGCAGCGCCGCTCGTCGAGGGTGAGCCCCACCAGCCCGGCCAGCACGTCGAGCCCGTCACCGAACACGACGGTGGCGGCCTCGACGTCCTCGGCGTGCCCGGGGTCGCCACCGGGACGCCCCCAGCCCACCGCCTCGAAGTTGGGGTCGTTGGCGAACAGGGTGACGTCAGCCGACTCGGTGACGGTGATGCTGCGCACGTCGCGGCTGATGCCGGCGGAGAGGCCGGCGAACAACTGGGCGAAGCCCGGGTTCACGCCGGTGCCCAGGATGGTGACCCCGCCCTCGAGCGCCGCGGCGGCGACCGTCGCGGTGGCGTCCGCCCCGACGCCCGAGCCCGTCAGGAACTCCGACGTGGTCACCACGTTGATGCCGGCCCGGAGGATCCGGGCCACCTCGTCCGCGTCGAAGTGGAGCGCGTTGTACAGGACGCAGTCGGGCTGCAGGGCGAACAGGGCCGCGGCGTCGCCGGTGACGAGCACGCCCGTGGGCTCGCCCAGCCCGCACAGCTCGGCCACGTCCTTGCCCGCCTTGGCCGGGTCGTGCGCGTATACGCCGACCAACTCGAGCCCGGGGTGCAGCAAGGTCGCGCCGACCGCCTGGCGTCCCACGTTGCCCGTGGTCCACTGCACCACCCGCAGGCGGGTCCCGCTCGCCGACGACTCGTCCATGCCGTTCCCCTCCGAGAAGCCCGTTCTCCTGAGAGGAACAGTACGTTGACAGGAGCGTCGGCGCACCACTAAGCAGACCCGCAGCCGCGCACGACCGGGGGATCCCACACATGACCAACTTCGACGAGGTCGACTTCTACCTGGACCCGTCGGTGGTCGACGACCCGTTCCCCTACTACGACCACCTCCGGGCCCGCTGCCCGGTGGTGCACCTGCCCGCCCACGACGTGATGGCGGTGACCGGCTACGACGAGGCCCTCCAGGTGCTGCGCGACCACGACACGTTCTCGTCGGCGAACGCCGTGGGCGGGCCCTTTCCCGGTTTCTCCGAGGCGCCCGAGCCCAGCGACGACATCAGCGACTTCCTGACCGAGCACCGCAGCGAGTTGCCCATGAGCGAGTACATGGTCACGCTCGACCCTCCCGTCCACCAGAGCCAGCGCAGCTTGGTCATGCGGCTGCTCACACCCAAGCGCATGCGCGAGAACGAGGCGTTCCTCTACGGCCTCGCCGACCGCCAGATCGACGACTTCATCGCCACCGGCACGGTCGAGGTGCTGCGCGGCTTCGGGTACCCGTTCGCCCTGCTGGCCATCGCCGACCTGCTCGGCGTGCCCGACGAGGACCACCGCGAGTTCCGCAAGCAACTGGGCGGGCTGCCCACCATCGACGAGGGCGACGCCCCCAGCGAGATGAGCCACGACCCGCTCTCGTACCTGCAGGACAAGTTCGCCGAGTACGTCGACGATCGTCGGCGCGAGCCCCGCCAGGACGTGCTCACCCAGATGGCGGTGGCCACCTACGCCGACGGGTCGATCCCCGAGGTCGACAGCGTCTGTCGGATGGCCACCTTCCTCTTCGCCGCGGGCCAGGACACGACCGCACGGCTCATCACCGCGTCGCTGCGGATCATCGCCGACGAACCCGAGGTCCAGGCCTACCTGCGGGCCGACGCCCAGCGCATCCCGAACTTCGTCGAGGAGGTGCTGCGGTACCAGGGCGTGGTGAAGCACATCGGACGCGTCACCCGGGTGCCCGTCACCCTGGGCGGCGTCGACCTGCCGGCGGGCACCTCGGTGGCCATGTTCCCGCAGGCGGCCAACCGCGACCCCGCCCGCTTCGAGTGCCCCGACGAGTTCCGGCCCGACCGGCCCAACGCCAACGACCACCTCGCCTTCGGACGCGGCATCCACGCCTGCGCCGGCGCGCCGTTGGCCCGCGTCGAGGCCAAGGTGGCGATCGAGCGCTTCCTGGCCCGCACCTCCGACATCCGCGTCGACGAGGCGCACCATGGCCCCCCCGGCCACCGCCGGTGGGAGTTCGAGCCGATCTACATCCTGCACGGCATCAAGGCGCTGCACCTCGAGGTCACCCCGCGGCGCGATCCCGTTGGACCGTCGCGGCCAGGGTGACCCCGTACCGGGCGACGCCCATGAGCGCCTCACGACGCCGGTCGGGCCGCGGCAAGGGCGGCGGGGCGGAGTGCGTGACCGCCCATCTCGGCGCCGCACCTGCAGGCCGACCCAGGTCGCCCAGAGGTCTCGCACGGACCGGCCGGGGGTAGAGGCCCGCCCGCCGGCGCATCCGTCGACACGACCACGTCAACGACGGAGAAGCCCATGACCACGATCACCCGCGACATCACCATCGCCTCGACCCCCACCACGGTGTTCGCGGTCCTGTCCGATCTCGAGCAACTGCCCGCGCTGTCCGAGATGACCAGCGAGGTCAAGAACACCCCCGGTCGGCCCCTGCAGACCGGCGATCACTTCGATCAGATCGTCCAGGTGGCAGGGATCGACATCGACTCCGAGTGGGAGGTGACCGAGGTGGTGACCGATCGACTGATCACGGTCGAGGGACGCTCCAAGAGCAACGGCCGGGCGTCGATGAGCGAGCGTCTGGTGCCCGACGGCGACGGATGCCGCGTGACCCTCGAAGTCGACTACGACCCGCCGTTCGGCCTGCTCGGCGACATCGCGGACAAGGTCGTCTTCGAGCGCCGCCACGAGGACGAGGCCGAGCAGATCCTCGTGCGGCTCAAGTCGCTGTGTGAGGCACCTGCGGCCTCGTGACACGGCTCGGCCGCTGGGACAAGCGATACCGGACCACCGGCGCCGACCTGCCCTTCGCCGACACCCGCCCCTGGCACGGCGCGGAGACGGAGGGCTACTTCTGGCGGGTGACCGACGTCGCCTCGCGACGCGTGCTCGTGGTCCTGTGCGGGATCAACCGGCACCCGGACGGCGACTGGGCCACGGTGGCCGTCGCCGCGGATCCGGGTGGCTTCGTGCGATCGGCGGTGCTCGACGGCGCCCGATCATCGAGCTCGTCGTACGAGGTGTCGGCGGGCGACGGGGCGTTCACCGCGGACGGGTCCGGGGTGCACGTGGACCTGGGCGAGGGCGCGCGCGTCGACCTGACGATCACGCACCCCGTCGCCTGGCCCCACGCCCTCGGCGCCGGCGGGCTGTTCTCGGCGCTTCCCTTCCTCGGTCAGTACTGGCACCCGCACGTCCTGGGCGGCACCGCCGCCGTGCGCGGGGACGTCGACGGTGAGGAGTGGGCGCTCACCGACGCCGACGTCTACGCGGAGAAGAACTGGGGGGCGGGCTTCCCGGAGCGGTGGTGGTGGGGGCAGGCCCAGGGGTTCGAACGCCGTGACGTGTGCGTGGCCTTCGGCGGCGGCGTGCTGACCGCCGGGCCCGTGTCCATGACCGTCGGGGGACTGGTCGTGCGGATCGGGGCGACCGTGATCCGCCTCGCCCCTCCCTTCGCCCGTGTACGCACCGAGACCGACGGCCACCGCTGGGAGGTCGAAGGACGCGGCCGGGGGTACCGGGTCCACCTGCTGGGCACCGCCGACCACGACCCCCACGTCCTCCCGGTGCCGTTGCCCGCGGAGCGCCGCAACGTGGACACCGACTTCGAGCACCTGACCGGGCGGCTCACCATCGAGGTCAGCGGTCGACTCGACCATCGGGACGTCTCCGACCTCGCGGGCCTGGAGGTCGGCTACCGCCCGGACACCCCCGCGGCGACGGGCACGACTAGCTGATGCCGCGCGCCCGCGCCAGCAGGCCTCGCGCGATGACGAGGCGCTGGATCTCGTTGGTGCCCTCGCCGATGACCATCAGCGGGGCGTCGCGGTAGTAGCGCTCGACGGGGAGCTCGGTGGTGTAACCGACGCCGCCGTGGATGCGCATGGCCTCGGCGGCGAGCTCCATGGCGGTCTCGCTGGCGAAGAGCTTGGCCATGCCGGCCTCGACGTCGCAGCGAAGACCGGCGGCCTTGCGCTCGGCGGCGTCCCGCGTCAGCAGCCGGGCGGCCTGGAGGCGGGTGGCCATGTCGGCCAGCTTGAGCTGGATGGCCTGGTGCTCGGCGATGGGCTTGCCGAAGGTGACCCGCTCCTGGGCGTAGGCGAGGGAGGCGTCGTACGCGGCCCGGGCCACGCCCACGGCGCGGGCGGCGATGTTGATGCGTCCCACCTCGAGCACGCCGAGGATCTGCGGCAGCCCCCGCCCGAGATCACCGACGAGGTTGGCCGCCGGGATGCGGTGGTCGGCGTAGGCCATCTCGACCGTCTCGACGCCCTTGTACCCGAGCTTGCCGACGTTCTTCGAGACGCTGATGCCCTCGAAGCTCGGCCCCGGCTCCTTCTCCACGATGAAGGCGCTGATGCCCTCCTCGGTGCGGGCGGCGAGGGCGACGATCGAGGCCCGCGCACCGTTGGTGACCCACGCCTTGGTGCCGCTGATCACGAACTCGTCGCCGTCCCGGGTGGCCTTGCACGAGATGTTGCGGGTGTCGCTGCCGGCATCGGGCTCGGACAGCGACAGCGCGCCACGACGGTCGCCCGCAGCCATCGACGGCAGCCACCGCTGCTTCTGGGCCTCGTCGCCGTGGGTCATGATCAGCGTGGCCGCCATGGTGTGGGTGTTGAGGACGCCCGACAGGCTCATCCAGCCGTAGGCCAGCTCCTCGATCACGCCGATGTAGGTGAGCAGGTCGAGGCCGAGCCCCCCGTAGCCCTCGGGGATGGTCACGCCGAACAGCCCCAGGTCACGCATGCCGGCGACGATCTCGGCGGGGAACTCGTCGTCGCGCTCCATCCGGGCGGCGACCGGGATCACCTCGTTGGCCACGAACCGGCGGACGGTCGCGATCATCTCGGCCCGCAGGTCGGGATCGGTGGGCGGGATCGGCGCCTCGGTCGGGTCGGTCACTCGGTCCCCTCTCACCGGGTCGGCCACCGCGGGAACGGTACATGCACTCAGCGGTTGACAGCAATCTCGCCTAGCGAGAACAATGTTTCCAATGCCAGGGCCGCTGCACGGGGGATTGTCGCGCGCTGCCGCGTCGTTCGGCGACCGCGACGCCGTCCGCGTCGGCGACGAGCGCTGGACCTTCGGCGAGATGGATGGGCTCAGCATCGCCTTCGCCCACCACCTCGCCGGCCTGGGCATCGGCCCCCACGACCGGGTGGCCCTGATGATGACGAATCGCGTCGAATTCATCATCGCGGTCGAGGCCGTGAGCCGCCTGGGCGCCGCCGCGGTGCTGATCAGCCCGGCGTGGAAGACGCTGGAGGCGGGCCACGCCATCGCGGTGACGGGCGCCCGCGCCGGCGTGGTCGACGGCGCGGGCAACGACGTGCTGGCCGACCACCTCGAGGCCGACGCGATCGTCGACCTCGACCACCACGACGCCCTCACCCTCGCCGCGGACGGCCCTCCCGACCCCGACGGCTTCGGGCACCCCGCCGACACCGACGACGCCGTGCTGGTGTTCAGCTCGGGCACCACCGGGTTGCCCAAGGCGGTCCGCCACACCCACGCCTCCATCGCACGGGCCACCGACCACTGGGTCCACTGCCTCGGCCTCACCGCCGACGACCGCTTCCAGGTCGCGACGCCTCCGTCGCACATCCTCGGCCTGCTCAACCTGCTCGCCGCGGCCCAGGCCGGGGCCACCGTGCGCCTGCATCCCCGCTTCGACCTCGACGAGGTGCTCCGGCGCATCGAGTCCGACCGCATGACCCTCGAGATGGCCGTCGCCCCGATCGCCCTGGCCATGGCCACCCACCCGAACCTCGAGGACTTCGACCTCTCCTCGCTGCGCTACATCATGTGGGGCGCCACACCCGTCACCGCGAGCGTGGCAGAGACCGTCACCGCCCGCACCGGCGTGCGCTGGATGCCGGCCTACGGCGCCAGCGAACTGCCCGTCATCGCCTGCAACCCCGTGGCCGACCCCGACGCCTGGCGGCTCGACGCCGCGGGCCTCCCCGCCCCCGACGTCGAGCTGCGGGTGGTCGACCTCGACACCCGGGCGGTGCTCGAGCCGGGTGGGACCGGCGAGATCCAGGCCCGCAGCCCCTCGGTGATGGCCGGCTACCTCCCCGACGACGCCAACGCCGACGCCTTCGAGGACGGCTGGTACCGCACCGGCGACATCGGGTGGCTCGAGCGGGACGGCTGGGTGCACCTCACCGACCGCTCGAAGGAGATGATCAAGGTCAAGGGCTTCCAGGTGGCCCCCGCCGAGCTCGAGGCCGTGCTGCACGGCCACCCGGGCGTGGTGGACTGTGCGGTCTTCGGGATCCCCGACACCCAGGCCGGCGAGGTGCCCGTCGCCGCCGTGGCGATCGATCCCGCCAAGCCGGTCGAGGTCGCCGCGCTCCAGCAACTGGTGGCCGACACCCTCGCGACCTACAAGCAGGTGCACCACGTGGTGATCGTCGACGCCATACCCCGCCTGCCCTCGGGCAAGGTCCTGCGCCGGGTGCTGCGCGACGAGTGGGCACCGGTGCTGTCCGACGTCGACGCCACCACCTGATGCGCGACGCCACGACCACGAGCTCCGCGCCGAACGTCGCGCCACCCGCCGGCGGGTGGGGCGTGGGCGGGGCCACGGTCGCCGGCGGGGCCACGGTCGCCGGCGGGGCCACGGTCGTGGGCGGGGCCACGGTCGTGGGCGGGGCCACGGTCGCCGGCGGGGCCACGGTCGCCGGCGGCGGCCGGTCGCGCTGATGGACGTCCGCCTGTCCCCGGAGCAGCACGCACTACGCGACGCCGCCCAACAGGTCGTCGACCACCTCGGCCCCACCACCGTCGACGCCCTGAGCGACCGCGAGCGCTCCGCCAAGCTCGATACCGCCGTCGCCGCGACCGGCTGGCGAGAGCTGCGGACCGCGGACGCGGCCGAGGGTGACGGGCCGCTGGCCTCGGGCGTCGAGGTCGGCATCGTCGCCGAGGTGCTCGGACGGGCGGTGGCGGACACGGCCTTCGTCGGCCCGACGCTCGCCGCCGAGCTGCGCCGTCTCGCCGGTGCGCCCGCGGCCACCGAGCCGGAGACCGTCGCCCTTCGCCCCGACCTCTCGGCGCCGGCCGTTGCCCGCCCCGACCGCTCCACCCTGGCCGGCGCCGCCGTCGCCATCGACGCCCGGGGCGCCACGTCGGCACTCGTGCTCCAGCCGACCGCCGGCGGGTTCTCGCTGGCATCGGTGGCCCTGCCCGATCACGACGCCGACGGGGCGGCGGTCGACCTCACCCGGCAGCTGCGCCCCCTGACCGCAGCCACGCGCACCGCGCCCGTCGCCGACCAGACCCACCCCCTGGACGACCAGGCCCTCGCCGGGTGGACCGCGCTCGGCCTGGCGGCCGGCGCCGCCGACCTGGTCGGCACCATGGACGGTGCCGTCGAGTTGGCCCGGGCCTACGCCATCGAGCGCCACCAGTACGGGGTGGCGGTGGGCTCGTTCCAGGCCGTGCAGCACCTGCTGGCCGACGCCTTCGTGGCCACCGAGGGGTCGCGCAGCGCCGCCCTGCACGCGGCCTGGGCGGTCGACGCCCTCGATCCCGACGAGGCCCTCGCCGCCGCGGCGGCGGCCAAGGCCTACGCCACCCGGGCGGCCCGCGACGCGTGCGAGACCGCCATCCAGGTGCACGGCGGCATCGGCAACACCTGGGAGTGCCTGGCCCACGTGCACCTGCGCCGGGCCCTCGTGTCGGGGAAACTGCTCGGCGACGTCGGCACCAACCTGGCGCGCGTGCTCGCCCACCACGGCATCGGCACCGGCCCATGACCACGATCCGCCGAACCGGCGCCCGATCCTGTGGTCAGGGCCACGAGATCGGGCGCCAGGTCCCGTTGCTGGCAGCACGCCCCGGCGGCCAGGAAGGAGGGCCTCGTGGACTTCGGTGACTCGCCCGACGAGGCCGCGTTCCGGGCCCGCCTCCGCGACTGGCTCGAGGACAACACCCCGGATCTCGGCACCTCGTCCACCTCCGACGCCTACTGGGAGGGCCAGGCCGCCTGGCACAAGTCGCTCTACGACGCCGGGTTCTTCGGCCTCACCTGGCCCGTCGAGATCGGCGGGCACGGCCTGCCCAGTGTCTACGACGTGATCGTGGACGACGAGTTGGCCGCGGCCGGCGCGCCGCCCCGGCCGAGCCTCGGCTACCTGGTGCAGGGCATCCTCCGCCACGGCCGCGACGACGTCCGCCGCCGCTTCCTGCCCGGCATCGTCAACGGTCGTGACCGCTGGTGCCAGGGCTTCAGCGAGCCCGACGCCGGGTCCGACCTGGCCGGCCTGCGCACCCGGGCCGATCCCGACGGCGACGAGTACGTGATCACCGGCCGCAAGGTGTGGACCAGCTACAGCGACCTGGCCGACTGGTGCCTCGTGCTGGCCCGCACCGATCACGCCGCGGCCCGGCACAAGGGCATCTCCGCCTTCGCCGTGGCGATGCACCAGCCGGGCGTCGAGCAGCGACCGCTGAAGATGATCAACGGCATCACCCGCGAGTTCGGTGAGGTGCGCTTCGACGGGGCCCGCGTCCCCGCCGCGAACATGATCGGTGGGCCCGGTGAGGGGTGGCCGCTGGCCATGACCGTGGTCAGCCACGAGCGCGAGCCCGGCGAGCTGGGGTACGTGGCCCGCTACCGCAAGATCGTGAAGGCGCTGGCCCGACAGGTGCGCGACGACCCCGACCGCCACGGCCCCGAGCAGGTCCGCGACCTGGCGTGGGCCGCGGTGGAGGCCGAGATGCTGCGGCTGCACGTCTGCCGGCGCCTGTCCGAGCGCCTCGACGGCGTCACCCACGGGCCCGAGGGCTCCGTGGACAAGCTTCTGATGACCCAGGTGGAGCAGGCGGTCGGTCACGCCGCCCTGTCCGTCGGTGGCCTGCCCGTCAGTGGCGTGCCCGTCAGTGGCGTGCCCGTCAGTGGCGTGCCCATCAGCGGGCTACCCGGCAGCGGCCTGCCCATCGGCGCACCTGCGGAGGAGCGTGCCGACGAGCAGCCCGCCGACACCTGGCTGCGGGTCTACCTCTACAGCCGGGCCCAGAGCGTGATGGGCGGCACGTCGCAGATCCAGCGCAACCTGGTCGCCACCCGCATCCTGGGGCTACCCCGATGACCGCATCGTGGCGTTGCGCCGACCACCGCATCCTGGGTACCCATGATCGTCATGGCCACCCGCCCCACCGCTGACCCGAGGAGCATCTGAGTGGACTTCGAGCTCACCGACGAACAGCACGCTCTGCAGCAGGTGATCCACGAGCTGGTCGACAAGGAGTGCCCGCCGGCGCTCGTGCGCGCCGTCGTGGAGGGTCACGACGACGGCGCCTCCTTCTGGAGCACCCTCGTGGGCAACGAGTGGACGGGCCTGGCCGTGGCCGAGGCCGATGGCGGCTCGGGCGCATCGGCGGTGGAACTGGTGATCGCCCTCGAGCAGCTCGGGTGGGGCGGCGACCCGACGCCGTTCCTGGCCACCACCAGCCAGTACGTGCCGATGATCCAGGCGAGCGCGGGCGACGACGACCAGCGCCACGGGTTGTTGCAGGCGGTGTGCGACGGGCGCTCGGGCACGGTGGCCTTCTCGGCCGACACCGTGCGGGCCGAGCCCGACGGCGACGGCTGGCTCCTGCACGGCACGGCCCCCCACGTCTTCGACGGCGACCGCGCCGACGAGGTGGCCGTGGTGGCCGCCATCCCCGCAACCGGCACCACCCCCACGACCGCCGCCACCCCCGGTGGCCTGGGCGTGTTCGTGGTGCCGTCCACCGATCTCGCCACCACGCGGGAGGCCACGTTCGACGGGTCGCTGCACCTCGGCGCGGTGACCTTCGACGAGGTGCGGGTGCGCCGGGAGCGGGCCCTGCTGGGGCCGGACGGCGACGGGATCGACGAGACCCACGTCGCGCACGCCGGGCAACTGGCGGTCACCGGGCTGTCGGCGGTGATGGTCGGCGCCTGTCAGCGCGTGTTCGACCTCGTCCTCGACCACGTGAAGCAGCGCAAGCAGTTCGGCGTGCCCATCGGCTCGTTCCAGGCGGTCAAGCACATGGCCGTCGACGTCTACGTGGCCATCGAGCGGGCCCGGGCCCTCTGCCAGTTCGCCGCCCTCACCATCGCCGAGGGCGACGAGCGGCGCCACGTGGCGCCGTCGATGGCCAAGGCCGCGGCGGGCGACTGCCAGCGGCTCACCGCCAAGCACGGCATCCAGCTCTTCGGTGGGCTCGGCTTCACCTGGGAGAACGACCTGCAGCTCTACCTGAAGCGGGCCAAGGCGGGCGAGCTGCTCCTCGGCACCAGCAAGGAGCACCGGGCCCGGGTGGCCCGATCGACCATGGCCGACTCGATCGCCCACGCCCGCGCCGAGCAGGAGGCAGCCCGATGAAGCTCACCTTCGACGACGCCACCGAGGCCTTCCGTCGGGAATTCTCGTCCTGGCTCGACGAGCACGCCCCCGATCCCGCCACCACGGCCGAGCGCTCGTTCTCGAGCGCCGACAGCCCTGCGTGGTCGCGCGAGTGGCAACGCACGCTGTTCGACGCCGGCTGGCTGGTCCCCGGGAACCCGCCCGAGTTCGGCGGGCGCAACGCCTCGCTCATCGAGCAGTTCGTCCACCTCGACGAGCTCGACCGCCGGCGCATCGACATCAGCTTCAACCCGCAGGGGCTCGGCATCATCGCCCCCTCGCTCCTGGTGTTCGGGACCGACGAGCAGAAGCAGCGGTGGGCGGTCCCCATCCTGCGGGGCGAGATCACCGCCGCGCTGGGCATGAGTGAGCCCGACGCCGGATCCGACCTGGCCGGCCTGCGCACCCGCGCCGTGCGCGACGGCGACCACTTCGTGGTCAACGGCCAGAAGGTGTGGACCTCGGGCGCGCACGACGCCGACATCATCCTCACCTTCGTCCGCACCGACCCGGACGTGCCGAAGCACAAGGGCATCAGCGTGCTCGTCATCCCCACCGACTCGCCCGGGCTCACCCGGCGGCCGTTCGGGTCGATCGTGTCGCCGGACGACAAGGACTTCAACGAGGTGTTCTTCGACGACGTGTCGGTGCCCGTCGAGAACCTGGTCGGCGAGCTGAACCAGGGGTGGCGGGTGGCCAACGGCTCGCTCGGCCACGAGCGGGCCATGCTGTGGCTCAACTTCGCGTCGAGCCTCGACTACACGCTGACGTGGGGCGCCGCCGCCCTCGACGACCACGGCCTGGCCGACGACCCGCTGGTGCTCGACTGGTACGGCACCCTGGCCATCGACGCCCAGGCGCTGCGCCTGCTGGGCTACCGCACGTTGGCCAAGACCCGGCGCGGCATCGACGCCACCGAGCAGTCGATCCTGAAGCTCCTCGGCTCGGAGGCGAGACAAGCCGCCGACCTGGCGCTGCTCGAGTCCCTCGGGCCCGACGGCCTCGACCCCGTGACCCCGAGCTCGCCGCCGGCGCCGCTGCAGTCCGACGTCCACCGCAAGCCATGGATCGACATGTACCTGCGCAGCTTCGCGGGCACCATCGCCGGCGGGACCAGCCAGATCCAGCGCAACATCATCGCCGAGCGGGTGCTGGGCCTCCCCCGCTGACTCGTACGCTCGCGCGTCCGAAGCGCTCGGTCGGTGACCGCGAACGGCCGGGCGCGCCGCCGCCGTCACGTGGCTCGGTCGCGCCGTCGAGATCGGCCCGCGTCTGGGTCAGAGTGGCAGGAGCGACGGCAGCGTGCCCGTGGCGAGCAACTCCTCGCCCAGCGCCCGGGTGAGGGTGCGGGTGTCGCCGAGCAATCCGTCGAGCACGAGCACGCGCCGCACGTGGCGGTGCAACGGGTGCTCAGTGGTGAAGCCCACCCCCGCCAGCACCTGCTGGGCGTGGCGGGCCACCGTTCGGGCGCTGCGGCCGGCCACGGCCTTGGCCACCGCGGCGGTGAAGGGCGTGCCGTCGAGCCAGGCGCCGTCGATCGCCGCCTCGGCCGACTCGACCGCGACGAGCGCCTCGGCCAGGCGGTGGCGCACCGCCTGGAACGAGCTGAGGGGCACCCCGAACTGGATGCGTTCCAGGGCGTGGGCGCGGGCCAGCACGAGCATGGCGCGGGACGCGCCGACCAGCTCGTGGGCCAGGGCCAGCCGACCCCGGGCGACGGCGTCGACCCAGGGCACCTGCTCGACGACGGACCCGGCGGTGAGGACCACCGCGCACGACACCTCGGCCAGCCCGAGCGCGGGGTCGAGCCCACCGACCGCGCGGACGTCGAGGTGGCCGGCCTCGATCGCCACGGCAACCGCCTCACCCTCGAGCCGGGCCGCCACGATCGTCGTGTCGTGACGGCCGAGGGCAGCGGTGGCCAGGCCGTCGACGCGCAGCTGCTCGCCCAGGAGCAGCGCCGGCGGGTCACCCGACCCGATCCGGGGCAGCAGGACGGCGCTGCTCGCGGCATCGGGCTGCAGGGCATCGAGCCCCCCGTCCAGCAGCGCCTCGGCCAGCACCAGGTCGAGCGCGCCCGAGGCCGTGTTCGCCGCGCCCTGCGCGGTGAACAGGGTGGCGATGGCGGCGCGGGGGTCGTGACGAAGGGCGTCGAGCCAGCCCAGGGCGGCGAGCTCGGCATCGAGCGCGGCGCCGGTGTGCGCCTCGGTGGCGTGGGCCAGGCTGCGCTCGAGCAGCGCCAGGTCGTCGCCCTCGATCATCGGCCCGACCTCGGCCCGACCTCGGCCCCTGCCACCCCAGCTCCCGAACTGGCGCCTGATCCGGTCGCCAGGGCCGCCGAATCGGGCGCCAGTTCGCCGCCACGGGCGGTCACCGGTCGGGCCCCAGGTCGAGGAGGCGGCGGGCGATGATGTTGCGCTGGATCTCGGCGCTGCCCCCGTAGATGGTCGCCGCCCGGGAGTACAGGAACTCGGACCGCCAGCGGGCGGCCTCGGCGTCGTCGCCCAGGGTGACCTCGTCGCGCAGGCCCGAGGCGGCCAGGTCGAACACGGCCTGCTCCGTGGTGGCGACCAGCACCTTGTCGATCGAGGTCTCGGGGCCGAGGCGATCGCCGGCGTCGAGCCGGTGCTGGGTGGCGCGTGATCGGGCCCGGAAGGTGAAGACCTGCTGGAACACCTCGCCCACCTCCATGGGGTCGAGCGCCCCCTGCGGCGCGGCGCCCAGCAACTGCGAGAGGCGGCGGTGCAGCAGCGCCCCGCGATGCCACAGGGCGGTGCTGCGCTCGAAGGGCAGGAGGTCCATGGCGACCGCCCAGCCCTGGCCCTCGTCGCCCAGGGTGCGCTCGACGGGCACCACCACGTCGTCGAAGAAGACCTCGGAGAACTCCTCGACGCCGTGCATCGTCTCGAGCGGCCGCACGGTGATGCCCGGGCTGTCCATGTCGACGAACAGCGCGGTGATCCCCCGGTGGGCCGAGTCCGGGGTGCCCGTGCGCACCAGCAGCACGCAACGCTGGGCGTACTGGGCCAGGCTGGTCCAGACCTTCTGGCCGGTGACCTGCCAGGCACCGTTGACGGCGGCGGCCCGACACGACAGGGCGGCCAGGTTGCTGCCGGTGCCCGGCTCCGAGAAGCCCTGGCACCACGTCTCGTCACCGCGCAGCAGTCGGGGCACCATCTCCGCGGCCAACTCGGGCCGGGCGTAGTCGATCATGGTGGGGGCGAGCACCTCGGTCATCGAGTACAGGCCGGGCTCGACGAGATCACGCGACGTGAGCGCCTCGCCCAGGTAGCCCCGCAGCAGCGTCGAGCCCTCGATGCCGCCCACCCGCTCGGGCCAGCCGTGGCGCATCCAGCCGGCGTCGAAGGTGAGGCGCTTCACCGTGGACAGGTGCGCCATCTGCTGGTCCAGGGTGCCCGCGCCGTCATAGCCCGGGGTGAGCTCGCCCAGGTGCTCGTCCAGCCAGGCGTCGAGGCCGATGCGGAACTCGTCCAGGTTCACGACGCCGCCGCTCAGTCGCCGGCCGACGGTGGCGGGCGGGTGGGATCGTGGGGGCGGCCCGAGTCGCGGCCGCCGCTGCGGCGCAGGAAGGTCATCGATCGGGTGTGCAGGCGCCACCCCGCCGCGGTCCGCCGATAGGTGTCGGTGTAGTACCCGATGCGCAGGTCGTGGTTGGCCTGGTCGACGAAGCACAGCGGCTGCTCGCCCGTGCCCTCGTCGCCGTCGAGCTCGAGCGCCGGCGTCCCGGTGAGGAACAGCCCTTTCGGCGCCGCCGTCACCAACGTGGGGAAATCGGCCAGCGGGTAGGTGTCGCCGAAGGCGCTGTAGGTGCCGTCGGGCGTGAACACCTGCACCACGGCCTCGACGTCGTCCTTGGTCATGGCCACGGCGTAGCGGGCCAGCAGTTGCTCGATCTCGATGACGTCGTCGATAGGTGCCGCGCCCACGTCAGTCCTCCTCGTAGCCGTACACGACGTGCACCGTCGGCGTGGTGGGCACCGACTGGCAGGTGAGCACCCAGCCCTCCGCCACCTCGTCGTCGGTGAGGGCGTTGTTGACGTGCATCCTGGCGGCTCCATCCACCAGCATCGCCATGCACGTGGCACAGCTGCCGGACTCGCACGACGAGGGCGCCGACATACCGGCCTGGCGAGCGGCCTGGAGCAGGGTGGTACCCGGGTGGTGGGCGGTGGTCTCGGTGCGACCGTTGAGCTCGATGGTGATCTGCGCCGGCCCGGCCCCGCCACCGACGCTCGTGGCCTCCGCCGCGACCGCCGGGCCCGGGCCGGCCCCGGGGGTGAAGCGCTCGATGTGGATCCGGTCGGCGGCCAGGCCGCCGGCGGTGAGCGCCCCCTCGACGAGCTCCATGAACGGGGTCGGACCGCACAGGTAGACGTCGGCATCGGTGACGCCCGCGGCGAACGCCGACACCGCGTCGGCGTCGAGGTAGCCACGCGCCGCGTCGAGATGGTGGTGCACCCTGAACCGGTGGGGGTGGGCGGCCTGCAACTCGTCGAGCGCGGCGGCGAAGATCACCGAGTCGCGGTCGCGGTTGGCGTAGAGCAGGCGGACCGGGCGGTCGGTGGTGGCCAGTGCGGACTTCACCAGGGAGAACACCGGCGTGATGCCGCTCCCGCCGCCGAACACCACCAGATCGCCCGCCCCTCTGGCCTCGGAGAGGCAGAACACCCCGGCGGGGAGGGTGACGTCGATCTCGTCGCCGGCCGACAGGTGGTCGAGCAGCCAATTCGACACGAGGCCTCCGGGCACCCGCTTCACGGTGACGGCCAGCGCCGGGTCGACCTCGGGTGCCGACGACATCGAGTAACAGCGCAGCACGGGGTCGTCGCCGATGGGGCACCGGAAGGTGCAGAACTGACCCGCCTGGTAGGTGAACGCGTCGCGCAGGTCGTCGGGCACGTCGAGCACGATCGACGCCGCGTCCGCGGTCTCCGCCACCATGCGGGCGACCCGGAGCGTGTGGAACCCGTGGTCGCGCGTCGTGGCCGGCGAGGGCGTAGCGGCGGCGGCCATGAGCACGCATGATAATCTAGTTCTCAGATGTGACACATGCTGTTTCTGCACCATCGCATCGGCCACCCTGGGGGAAGCAGGACCCATGTCTCGGACACACGTTCTCGGCGCACTCGCTCTCGAGCCACACGCTGCTCGCGACACACGACGCTCGAACGGCGCGACCCTCGGGAGCGCCCCGTGACGGGGAAGGCAGAACGGCGCGAGGCCTCGCCCACCGGGGGGCGGGCCGAGGGCCGGGACGGGCCTCGCTGGGCCCGGCGCCCGCTCCCCGACGACGTGGCGGCGCGCTACCGGGCCGAGGGGTGGTGGAACGACGCGAGCCTCGGGACGATGGTGGCCGACGGCCTGCGCACCATGAGCACCACCGCCTTCCAGGTGCACTCGAAGGTGCGCCCGTGGTCGGGCACCTTCGCCGACATGGACCGGGCGGCCCGCTCGTTGGCCGCCGGCCTGCGGGCCGACGGCGTCGGGGCCGGCGACGTGGTGATGGTGCAACTGCCCAACTGGGTGGAGGCCGGCATCACGTTCTGGGCGGCCGCCTACCTGGGCGCCGTGGTCGTCCCGGTGGTGCACTTCTACGGCCCCAAGGAGGTCGACTACATCGTCGGGGCCACGGAGCCCGCGGTGGTCGTCACCGCCGACCGCTTCGGCCACGTCGAGCACCTCGCGCTGTACGAGGACGTGCTGGCCCGTCACCCCGGGCCGCGCTGGTTGGTCGTCGGGGACACGCCGGCCGCGGCCCTCCCCCCGGGGGCGAGGGCCTTCGACACGATGCTCGGCGCCGACCCCGTGGCGGGCCCGGCCACCGTCGACCCGGACGCCCCGGCCCTCATCGGCTTCACGTCGGGCACCACCCGCGACCCGAAGGGGGTGGTGCACTCGCACCGCACCATCGGGTGCGAGACCCGCCAACTCGACTTCATGTTCCCGGGCGGGGGCCCGCCCCAGATCACCGGCGCCCCCGTGGGCCACTTCATCGGCATGCTCAACGCCTTCCTCGTGCCGCTGCTCCGCCGACGCGACGTGCACCTCATCGACGTGTGGGACCCCGGTGAGATCCTGCGCCTCATGGCCGAGGACGGGCTCGGCGTGTCGGGCGGCGCCACCTACTTCCTGACCAGCCTGCTCGACCACCCGGACTTCACCGACGAGCACCTGGCCCTGATGCCCTTCGCGGGCCTCGGCGGGTCGACCGTGCCGTTCGCGGTGATGGAGCGACTGGAGGCCCTGGGCATCGACGCCTTCCGTTCCTACGGCAGCACCGAGCACCCGTCCATCACCGGCTGCCGCCTCGGCGCCCCCCTGATCAAGCGCCAGACGACCGACGGGCACACGCTGCCCGGTGTCGAGCTCCGCCTCACCGAGGAGGGCGAGATCGTCAGCCGCGGCCCCGACTGCTGCATCGGCTACACCGACCCTGCGCTGACCGAACGGGCCTTCGACGACGAGGGCTGGTACTCGACCGGCGACATCGGCGTGCTCGACGAGGACGGCTACCTCACCATCACCGACCGCCTGTCCGACATCATCATCCGCGGCGGCGAGAACATCAGCGCCCAGGAGATCGAGGAGCTGCTGTTGGGGATGGACGCCGTCGCCGAGGCCAGCGTGGTGGCCGCGCCGGACGACCGGTTGGGCGAGCGCGCCGCGGCGGTGGTGCGCATCCACGACGGCCGGGCCGCCCCCACCCTGGACGAGGTACGGGCGCACCTGGCCGCACGGGGGCTGGCCCGCCAGAAGTGGCCCGAGTCGCTGCACGCGGTGGCCGACCTGCCCCGCACGCCCTCCGGCAAGGTGCAGAAGTTCAAGCTGCGCGAGCAGTTGCGTGAGGGCGGCCTCGGATGACCACGCCCCCCGTCGCCGGTCGGATCCACCCGACGAGCCCACCGCCAGCCCGCTCGACGCCCGCCCGCGCGACACCTGCCGCCCCGACACCAACCGCCCCGACACCAACCGCCCCGACACCGACCGCCCTGGCCGCGACCACCCCGGCCGCGACTGCCCCGACAGGAACGGGCCCCACATGAGCGAACGACGCACGGCCATCGTCACCGGTGGCGCGTCCGGGATCGGCCTCGCCATCGCCACCCGCCTGGCGGCCGACGGTATGGCCGTGGCCGTGGCCGACCGCAACGGCGACGCCGCCACCGTGGCCGCCGGCCGCATCACCACGTCGGGAGGCACGGCGACGGCCCTCGCCCTCGACGTGTCCGACCGGGGCCAGATCGACGCCGGCGTGGCCGAGGTGGCCGACCGCCTGGGCCCGGCGACCATCCTGGTGAACAGCGCGGGCATCGACGGGTTCAAGTCCTTCCTGAAGATCGACCGCGAGACCTGGGACCGCATCATCGCGGTCAACCTCACCGGAACCTTCGACTGCTGCCAGGCGGTGGTGCCGGCCATGATCGAGGCGGGATGGGGCCGGATCGTCAACATCGCCTCGTCCAGCGCCGAGGGGGGCCAACCGTTCATGGCGCACTACGTGGCCACCAAGGCCGGGGTGATCGGGCTGACCAAGTCGCTGGCCCTCGAGCTGGGCCCCAAGGGCGTCACCGCCAACGCCGTCTCGCCCGGATTCGTCGACTCACCCATGCTGCGGGCCTCCGAGGCCAAGGGCCGCCTGGGCGAGAGCGTCGAGTACCACGCGGCCCGCACACCGGTGCGCCGAGTGGGCCAACCCGACGACATCGCCGCGATGTGCGCCTTCCTGGTGCGCGACGAGGCCGGGTACGTCACCGGTCAGGTGATGGGGGTCAACGGTGGCCGCACCACCTGACGACCCGGCGGAGGCAGCCACGCCGGAGCCGCGGCTCGCTCCGCTCCCCCCGTCCGACTGGCCGCCCGAGATGCGTGACGCGATCGCCGCGCTGCGCCCACCGGAGCCCCGCCACACCCTCTCGTCCGGGCCGGGGCGACCCAAGGCGTTGAACGCCCTCGGAACCCTGGCCCACCACCCCGCGCTCACCCAGGCCTTCAACACCTTCAACGGGCACGTCCTGCTGGCCACCACGCTCTCGCCCCGCCAGCGCGAGCTGCTGGTGCTGCGGGTCGCTGCCCGCCGCCGCTCGACCTACGAGTGGGCCCAGCACGCCGTGCTGGCCGGCGATGCCGGCCTCGGCGAGGACGAGGTGGCGCGGATCGCCGTGGGCCCCGACGCGCCCGGCTGGTCGACGCTCGACGCGGCCATGCTCCGATCCGTCGACGAGCTGCTCGACGACGCCCTCGTCACCGACACCACCTGGGCGGCGCTGGCCACCGAGCTCGACGACCGCCAGCTCATGGACCTGGTGTTCACCGTCGGGGCCTACGACCTGCTGGCCATGGCCTTCCGCACCTTCGGGGTGCCCCTCGACGGCGACCTGCGCCCGGACGCCGGGCCCTGACCCGCTCCCCACGCCCTGACGGGCAACGCCGTGACGAGAAGGAGGTTCTACCCCTGATGCGAGCGTTCACTCACTTGCCCAAGATCGGGCTTCTCACGCCCGTGGGAGTACCCTCTCACCCATGAGCGCGGACGAGCCGGCAGCGGCCAACGAGGACGACGCGGCCCCGAGTTGGCGCGAGCTCGCGGTGGCCCGGTCGCTCGATCCGGCACGGGTCCGGGCCGAGGCACGGGTCCAGCGCTTCCTCGACGCGGCGCTCGAGTTGATGGCCGCCGACCCCGACAAGGAATTCACCGTCCAGGAGGTGGTCGAGCGCTCCGGGCAGTCGCTGCGCAGCTTCTACCAGTACTTCGCGGGCAAGTACGAGCTGTTGCTGGCCCTGTTCGAGGAGTCGGTGCGCGCCACCGCCGACGTGCTCGACGACGCGGTCGGCCAGGAGACCGATCCCGTGGCCCGCCTGCACCGCTTCGTCATCGGCTACTACGAGATCTGTCGCCCGCGGGCCAAGGGCCGGCCACGGGCGGGGTCGGCCGAGGTGGTCCCGGCACCGGCCATGGCCGAGTTCGCCCAGCAGCTGCTCACCGCGCACCCCAAGGAGGCCTCACGGGCCTACCTGCCGCTGGTGACGCTGCTCGAGGGCCTGCTCGACGACGCCGCCGCCGCCGGTGCGCTGCGGCCCGGGCTTCGCCACCGTCGCATCGCCGGCATCCTGCTCCAGGCCATCAGCTTCAACGCGTTCTCCACCACGATCAGCGGCACCCCCGCCGACGACGAGGGCGCCGAAGAGGCCTGGACCCTCATCTTCAACGGGATCAGCTCGTAGGGGGCTGCCCCGCGAGCCGGCGGGTCCTGACTCGAGGGGGCTGCCCCCGCGACTCGGCGGGTCCTGACTCGAGGGGGCTGCCCCCGCGACTCGGCGGGTCCTGACCCCGATCCGGTATCCGAAGATCGGCCCGAACGGCATGGGCCGATCTTTCGGACCCTCCGGATCGGCGCCACCCGCCGGCTCGCTACCCCGTACTGCTGAACGACGGGCTGCGCCCGTCGCAGGCCTGGCGCCGCGGTCGCCATCGTGACAACATGACTCTGCAATTATGGAAGTAGTGTTCTCGTCAGGGGAGACCATGGTCGACAGTGCGGGCACCCGGCGGCGGATGGCGCTGGTGGGGTTCATGCAGGCGGGCAACACCACCGTCTACGCCGGATCGTGGCGCCACGCGTCGACCGAGCACGGCTTCCTGAACGCGAGCTACTACCAGAAGCTCGGGCGCACCCTCGAAGAGGGCTGCTTCGACCTGATGTTCTTCGACGACCGCCTGGCCATGCCCGGGATCTACGGCGGCTCGGTGGCCGAGGCGGTGCGGGTCGGCGCCCGGCCGGTGAAGCTCGACCTCAGCGTGGTGCTGGGGGTGGTGGCCGCATCGACCCGGGCCATCGGGCTGGGCGCCACCTACTCCACCACCTACTACGCACCGTTCCACGTGGCCCGCACGTTCGCCACGCTCGACCACCTCACCGACGGGCGGGCGGCCTGGAACGTGGTCACCTCGGTCAACGACAGCGAGGCGCAGAACTTCGGGCTCACCGAGCACATCGCCCACGACGAGCGCTACGACCGGGCCGACGAGTTCCTCGAGGCCACCACCGGCCTGTGGGACACGTGGGAGGACGACGCCCTCGTGCTCGACCGGGTGGCGGGCACCTTCGCCGACCCCGAGAAGGTGCACGAACTGCACTACGAGGGCACGTACTACCGCACCCGGGGGCCCTTGACCGTTCCCCGCTCACCGCAGGGTCGCCCCGTCCTGCTGCAGGCGGGGTCGTCGGGGCGGGGCCGCGACTTCGCCGCCCGCTGGGCCGAGCTCATCTTCATGGGCGACCCCGACATCGACATCGCCCGCGCCCACTACAAGGACCAGAAGGAGCGGATCGCCGCCGCGGGCCGCGACCCCTCCTCCGTGCGCATGTGCCCGATGGTCTACACGGTGGTCGGCGAGTCGACCGCGCACGCCGAGGAGCTCGAGCAGCACTTCCTGAACGACCTCGTCGACCCGGTGGCCTCGCTGACCCTGCTCTCCGAGCTCATGAACCACGACTTCTCGGACATGGCCCTCGACGACGTCATCACCGACGAGCTCATCGAGTCGGTGTCGGGCATCCGGGGCCTGGTGCAGAACCTCCGCCAGCACATCGGGGGCGACACGATCACCCTGGCCGACCTCGCTGGCCACCGGGCCACGCTGCTGCAGGGGCCCCGCTTCGTCGGCACCGCCACCGACGTGGCCAGCCAGATGCAGGAGTGGTTCGAGACCGACGCCTGCGACGGCTTCGTGATCGCCGCCACCCACACCCCCGGGGCCTACGAGGACGTGGTGCGCCTGGTCGTGCCCGAGCTGCAGCGCCGTGACCTGTTCCGGGCGGCGTACACGGGCGCCACCCTGCGGGACCACCTCGGTGCGGCCCGCCCCGAGGTCGCCGGCCATGGCTGACGCGGCCTCGCCCGTGCGGGCCGTCCAGTGGGCAACCACCTGTTCTGGCTCCCGATCGGACCGCTATGGCGGTCCGATCGGGAGCCAGTTCGGACGGTGTTCTCCTGCGCCAGCGCTGAGTCGGCGCCGACACCGGTGACGAGCGTGGGCTCGTAGAAGAACCCCTCGGGCAGGTGCTCGGGACGCTTCCCGCCGGCGACGACGGTGGCGCCGTCGTCGACCGCGCCCTGGACGTAGGCCTCGACCCTCTGGCGCTGCTGCTCGCTGATCAGCGGCCCCATCACCATCCCGGGGTCGGCCGGGTCGCCGTAGGGCACGGCCGCCAGGATGCCGGCAGTCAGCTCGACGGCCTCGTCGTGCTTGGACGCGGGCACCAGGAGCCGGGTGGTGATGGCACAGCCCTGGCCGGCGTGCGAGCAGATGGTGAAGCCGGCCAGCATGGTGCCCAAGGGCCAGGTCGGCGTCGTCGAGCACGATGAAGGCGGACGTGCCGCCGAGCTCGAGGAACACCTTCTTCACGGTGTCGCTGGCCGCGGCCATGATGTGGCGGCCGGTGGGCGTGGAGCCGGTGAAGCTGACCATGTCGACCCGCGGGTCGGTGACGAGCAGCTTGCCCACGTCGGGGGAGTTGTCGGTGAGCATGTTCACCACACCCGCCGGGATGTCGGTGTGCTCGGTGATCAGCGTGCCGAGGGCGGCGCCGGTCCAGGGCGTCTGGGGTGGGCTCTTCACCAGCACCGTGCAGCCGGCGGCGAGGGCGGGGACGAGCTTGGCCAGGGTGATCTGCAGCGGGTAGTTGTACGGCACGATGGCGGCGACCACGCCGATCGCCTCGCGCTCGACCCAGCGCTGGTGGGGGGCACCGCGCACCTCGGCGGTGCCGAGGTCCTCGGTGAAGTCGTAGGTGTCGAGCAGGTCGGCGTACCACTAGATCATCCCCACCGGGGCATCGAAGCCCGGCCCGTTCTCGTGGAGCATGAGCGGGATGCCGCAGTCGGCCGCGCTGATCGCCACCATGGCGCTCTTGTCGTCCAGCAGCGCCTGGTGGAGCTGGCGCAGGCACCGCGAGCGCAGCTCGGTGTCGCTCGACCAGGTCGTGGTGTCGAAGGCCCGCCGCGCGGCGGCGACGGCGCGGTCGGCGTCGCCGACGGTGGCGTCGGCGGTCACCCCCAGCGTGGCGCCCGTGGTCGGGTTCAGGGTCTCGTACGTCCGACCGCCCTCGGCCTCGATCAGCTCGCCGTCGATCAGCAGTCGTTCCTCGTGCCACATGACGCCTCCCTCTCGTCGTCTCTGGTAGTCCGGCGCCCGTCGTCTGTCCGACGGCGCCCCTCAGGGCGCGAACACGTCGATCACCACGGCGCTGCCCATGCCGCCGCCGGCGCACCTCGCGGCCACACCGCCGCCGCCACCCCGGCGGCGCAGCTCGTGGATGGTCGAGATGACCATGCGGGCACCCGTTATGGCGATGGGTGGCCCAGGCTGCAGCCGCGGCCCATGGGGTTGACGAGCTCCCCGTCGATGCCCATGGCCCGGCAGGTGGCCACCGGCACCGAGGCGGAGGCCTCGTTGATCTCCCACAGGGCCACGTCGTCCACGGCGAGGCCGGCCCGGTCGGTGGCCACGATCACTGCGTCAGCCATGGGTCTGCTTCTCCACGGGGATGGGCCGGATCATCGCGTCCTGCACGAACGAGGCCACCAGGGCCCCGTCGGGGGTGAACACGTCGGCGCGGCCGTAGCACCGGCCGTGGCCGGCGTGGGGGCTGCGATGAGCGAGCAGCAGCCAGTCGGCCGCCGGAAAGGGCTCGTGGAAGGTCAGGGTGTGGCTGATGACGCCGGTGGCGAGGCTGCGGTGGGCCTGGGCCTGACCGACACCGGGGTGCGGGCGCATGGCGGTGCCGATCAGGAAGCCGTCGGTGGCGAAGGCCAGCAGGGCCTGGGCGACGCCCGGCTCGTCGGGGGCGCCGGGGAACCGGGACCACACGTCGAGCTCAGCCGGGCCCACCTGGTCGGGGTCGGCGATGTCCACGTCGCCCACCACCTCGACCTGCCACTCGTCGCCCGGCTCCGTAGCGGGCGGGACCCCGGCGGCCGCCGGCGCGGGCTCGGCGTGGTGGATGAAGTTCGGCTCGTCGGCGCTGAGCAGCACCAGCGAGCGGGTGCACAGGCGGTCGCCCTGGCTGATGGTGACCGTGCTGCTGGCGAACGAGCGGCCGGCGTGCATGGGATCGACGGTGAGGTCGAGGGGCTGGTCCGGTGAGGCGCCCCGGGCGAACACCGTGTGCAGCGTCTTCACCCGCATGCCCTCGTGGCCGGCGAGCCCCGCGACCAGCGCCTGTGCCATCAGCTGCCCGCCGAAGACCGGCCCGCTCGAACCCTGGCCGTGCCCGGCATCGACGTTCTGCGCGCGGTAGCGGCCGTCCCCGGCCGGCTCGAGGGCCAGGCCCCCGACGAGGTGGTCGACCCGCACCGCTCGCTACTTCGGTGGGAAGCGCAGGGCGCCGTCGAGGCGGATGGTCTCGCCGTTCAGGTAGGGGTTGGCGGCGATCGACTCGACGAGCAGCGCGAACTCCTCGGGCCGCCCCATGCGCTTGGGGAACACGATGCTGCGGGTGAGGTGCTCCCGCATCTCCTGCGGCACGCTCAGCATCAGGGGCGTGCCCATGGTGCCGGGGGCGATGGCGCACACCCGAACGCCGATCGGCGCGAGGTCGCGTGCCATCGGCAGGGTCATGCCGATGATGGCCGCCTTGGCCGCCGCGTACGCGAGCTGGCCGGTCTGGCCCTCGATGCCGGCGATGGAGGCGGTGTTGACGATCACGCCCCGCTGGCCGTGCTCGTCGGGCTCGTTCCCGGCCATCGCGGCGGCGCCGAGGCGGGAGACGTTGAACGTGCCGAACGCGTTCATCTCCATCGTCCCGGTGAAGCTGGCCTTGTCGTGGGGCGCACCATGGCGGTCGACCGTGCGCCCACCGCCGATGCCGCCCCCGGCCACGTTGACGATCAGCGACAGGGGCCCCAACGCCTGGGCCGCGGCCACGGCGGCGCCGACCGCGTCGTCGTCGTTGACGTCGCCCGACGCCGCGGCCGCCCGGTCACCGAGCTCGGCGGCCAGCGCCTCGGCCGCCTCCGCGGCACGGTCGAACACCACGACGCCGTAGCCGACCTCGACGAGGCGGCGCACCGTCGCGCCGCCGAGGCCGCCGGCGCCGCCGGTCACCACTGCTGATCGTCCCTGTGGATCCATGTGCTGTCGCTCTCCCCCTGGGTCGCCCGGGACCGTAGGTTCCTCTAACAGTGGCGTCAACTCTGCCGGCGGGTCCGGCGGCGGCGCCGTGACCGTGCGACTCGAGGCGACCCTGACGAGTCGAACGGGCCCGCTTGGCCCGGCCCGCGCGAGACGACAGGACGGCCAACGGCGCGGAGAGCGGGGAGGGGACTGCGGTACCGCCGTCCCGTGGCTTCGGTCGCCACCCTCCGTGGGCGCCACGGCTCACCGGCGCCGCGATCGGGCGTTCTGGAGGAAATACCAGTCACCCGTGACGGCTATTTCCTCCACCTGCCTTCCAGCCGCCCGGCATCGCCACGGTCCGTGAGACAACGGCCCCGATAGCCGAGGTTGCGGGGCCCTGTCCATGCCGACAAGGACGATGAAGCGGTCAGTCCGGACGCCGCCATCCCACCCCGTTCTCTGCGCTTGGCCGTTGCTCGCTGGCGTGGTGCTGCCGGCACAGGGGCGGTCGAGCGTCGAGCGCACGCCCGATCGGTGGGAGGTCCGGGGCGGGAGAAGCGACCGCCGCACTCTCGCGCCGAACCCGCGCCGCCGGCGGGGCGACCGCAGGACAACCGCACTTGGCCTTCTGGCCGCTCCTGTCGCCGCGCGACGTTGCCGCGCGACGTTCCCGCGCGACGTTCCCGCGCGACGTTCCCGCGCGGACGTCGCCGCGCGGACGTCGCCGGCCACCAGAACGGCGGCGGCGGCCGTCTAACGTCGGCGTCACACGGCGGGAGGGCCGCCGGGACCGGGAGAACCGTGCGACCGCTGCCGCAGCTCACGCCGATGAACGAGTGGTTCTGGACGTCGGGGGCCGACGGGCGCCTGCGGGTGCAGCGCTGTGACGACTGCCTGACCTTCGTGCACCCGCCGGTGCCGATCTGCCCGGCGTGTCGCAGTCGGGCGTGGTCGCCCACCGCGGTGTCGGGCAGGGCGACGGTGATCGGCGTCACCGTGAACCACCAGCAGTGGCTGCCCGGGTTCGAGCCGCCGTACGTGGTGGCCAACGTGGCCCTCGCCGACGCCCCCGGCGTGCACCTCACCACGAACGTCACCGGCTGCGAGCCCGACGACGTGCACGTCGGGCAGGTGGTGCAGGTGCACTTCGAGCAGCAGGACGACGTGTGGATCCCGCTGTTCGCGGTCACCGGTGAGGACGACCCGGTCGACCGGGTGCCCGAGCCGCGGCGACCGACCCCACGCCCGCCCGTCAGCGACGAGCGCTTCGAGCACCGCTCGGTGCTGTCGGGGATCGGGCGGTCGGCGATGGGCCGCCGCCTGATGGTCGACCCCCTCTCGCTGACCGTCGACGCCTGCCTGGCCGCGGTGGCCGACGCCGGCCTCACCCTCGACGACATCGACGGCCTGTCGACCTACCCCGGCGCGGGGCCGATGGGGATGAGCGAGGGCGGCGTCACCGCGGTGGAGGAGGCGCTGCGCCTGCACCCCACATGGATCAACGGCGGCGGCGACCTGCCCGGACCCGGCGGGTCGGTGATCGCCGCCATGTTGGCGGTGGCCGGCGGGCTGTGCCGCCACGTCCTGTGCTTCCGCACCGTGTGGGAGACCACGTACGCGGCCTTCGGCCTGCGGCCCACCGGCGGGAGCGGCCGCGTCTCAGGGCCGTTCCACGAGTGGCGGGCCCCGTTCGGGGCGATGTCGGCGGCCAACTGGATCGGGATGAACGCCAGCCAGTACCTGCACCGCTACGGCGCCACCCGCGAGATGCTCGGCTACATCGCCCTCAACGGCCGGGCCAACGCGGCCCGCAACCCGGCCGCGATCTACCGCGACCCGATGACGATGGACGACTACCTGTCGGCCCGCACCATCACCACCCCGTTCGGCCTCTACGACTGTGACGTGCCCTGCGATGCCTCGATCGCAGTGATCGTGTCGGACGCGTCGGTCGCCGGCGACCTGCCCCGTCCCGCCGTGCGGGTGAACGCGGTCGGCACCCAGATCACCGAGCGCATCTCGTGGGACCAGGACACCGTCACCCACGAGCCCCAGGTGATGGGCCAGGCCGCGCACCTCTGGACCCGCACCGACCTGGGCCCGGCCGACGTCGACCTGGCCCTGCTCTACGACGGGTTCACGTTCAACGCCGTCTCGTGGCTCGAGGCGCTGGGCTTCTGCGGCATCGGCGAGGCCCAGGACTGGCTGGACCAGGGCCGTCGCATCGCGCTGGACGGCGAGCTTCCGGTGAACCCCCATGGCGGCCAACTCTCCGAGGGCCGCACCCACGGCTTCGGGTTCCTGTACGAGGCCGTCGCCCAGTTGCGGGGCGACGCCGGCGACCGCCAGGTTGCCGGCGCCCGCACCGCTGTGGTCACCTCCGGCGGCGGCACCCCGAGCGGCGTGCTGCTGTTGCAGGCCGACGGCGCCTGACCCCAACCCCTCGCGCCGAGTTGGCGATCCGGCTGCTCGGCCGCCCTCGCCGCAGGGCGCGCGCAGCCAGGGCATCCCGCAGATGCGCCGCCTTCGAGTTGCTCGATGCTGTGGGCGACGGGACTGGCGTGCACCTGGCTGGCGAACCCGGGGGCCAATGTCTCGAGAACGGACCAGCGGTGCTGGCGCCGCCACCCGACCTGGTGGCGCGGCCAGACCGTGGCTCCACTCTCGACCGGCGTGTGCCGGGCGGAACGACGCGAAGCACGGGGCCGGCTGACGCCCGGATCTCACGCTGGGTGCCCACCAGGTCCGCCGCCAGCGAACTCGAGGCAATGCCCCCCCCGGATTCGGGGGGAGGGGGGCGATTGCCTCCAGTTCAGGCTCCGTCGTCGATCTGCACACGCAGCGTGGCCGTTTCGCCCTCCGGGCGCCCCGTCGCAGCGCACAGGGTCTCACGGCACCAGCAGACGAGTCTCGGCGCCCTCTCGGCCCGTCCTCGCGCCGTCGGGTTGTCCGACCGTGCGCACGGCGACCGAATGCGCCGGTCCGCACGATCCAGACCGTCACCTGTCCATGGTCGTCGCACGGCCGCGTCCTGGGGCGCGATCTCGCGATCCTGCAGGCTGTCGCAGCGCTGTTGTCAAAGGCGCGAGCGACGGGAGCGAGGGGGCTTGGGTCGCCGATCCGGACCCAGAGGGGCGTGGTGGAGAGGCGCCTGGTCGGATCCGCCTGCCGCAAACCTGATGAGATGACAGGCCACGCCCGCGATGCTGCGATCGCAGGACCACCGGATCGGGCGCCGGTTCGCCGGACCACCACGGCCGCTGGGACAATCGTCCCGTCCGACACGAGGGGGAACCATGGGCGCCACATCGATCGCGGCCCGCACCGCGGGAACCGTCAGCACGCTGAGCTCGCACTTCATGCTCGACCCCGGAACCTACGGCGTCGGCGGCGAGGCCGGCTTCGAGGGCATGGACTTCTACGGCGCCGGCCGGGCGGGGGTGCTGGGCGACGTCACCGCCGAGCAGGTCACCGCCTGCCTCGTGTTCTTCAGCCCCCATGTGGTGCGCACGGCCTGGGAGGGATCACGGTCGGTCATGGCCCGTGAAGCCGCGGCCGAGCTGTTCGCGGGGTGCCTCGTCCCCTGGGCCGCCGAGCACCTGGGCGACGACGTGGACTGGGCCCGCCTGGCCGAGTTGGCCGACACGATCGCCGCGTCGGCGTCGATCAGCGGCGCCCCGGTGTTCGCCGGCTGGCGGGCGCTGCCCGTGCCCGACGACCCCAAGGCCGCCGCCCTGCACCACCTCAACGCCCTCCGGGAGCTGCGCATGGCCCGCCACGGCAGCGCGGTGCTGGCGGTGGGCCTCGACGTGGGCGACGCCGTGCGCCACCGGTCGCCGATGGCGGCGATCTTCGGCTGGGAGGGTGACGCCGGCCCCGACACCGCCGCCCTGTGGGACGAGGCCGAGGCCCTCACCAACCGGGCCACCGACCACGACTACGCCGTGCTCACCGCCGACGAGGCCGAGGAGTTCGTCGCCCTCTGCGACGCCGCCTCCGCCGCCGTTCGTTAGCCCTCCCGGGCACGCCGACCGTCCGTGCCCACGACCGGCCCCGCCAGCAACCCCCGCGCGCGACCCCACGACCGGCCCCGCCAGCAACCCCCGCGAGCGACCCCACGACCGGCCCCGCCAGCAACCCCCGCGAGCGACCCCGCGAGCGACCCCTGCGATCTCGTGCCCGGGAAACGCCGCCCGAGCGCGGCCCCGCCGCGAGCAGAATCGGCCGATGGAGATCCCCGCGCTGCCCGAGGGCACCATCCTGCTCGTCGAGGTCGGCTCGACGGCGCACGGCACGGGCCTGCCCGGAGGCGAGGACCTCGATCAGCTCGGTGTGGTGGTCGAGCCCGCGGACCTGGTCGTCGGCCTCGACGAGCACGGCTTCGCGACCGTCATGCAACGCACGCAACCCGAGGGCCAGCGCTCCGGCCCGGGCGACATCGACCGCACGCTGCACTCGCTGCGCCGCTTCCTCCGGCTCGCCGCGTCGGGCAACCCGTCGATCCTCATGTCGCTCTGGGCGCCGGTGGAGTTCTCCACCGAGGCCGGGATCGAACTGCGGGGCCTAGCCGACGCGTTCATCGGCCGCCACGTGATCCCGCGTTACCGCGGCTACATGCAGTCGCAGGCGGAGCGGCTGTTGGGGCTCCGGGGCGGGGGCCACGGCCGGCGCGGTGGCGGACGGCGCGACGAACTGATCGCCGCGCACGGCTACGACACCAAGTACGCCATGCACTGCGCTCGCCTGGGCTACCAATGCGTCGAGCTGCTCACCACCGGGCGGCTCCAACTGCCGATCCAGGGTGAGCCCGCCGAATGGCTGCGGGCGGTGCGGCGGGGTGACGTCGGCTTCGACGACTGGTGGACGCGGAGCCTCGAGTTGGACGCGATCCTCGAGCGCCTCGCCCGCGACGACACGCTGCCCGCCGGGCCCGACCGCCCGCGCATCGAGTCGTGGTCGACCAGGGTCCACCTCGACCACTGGAACGCCGGCCGCCACACCACGGCGTGAGTCGACCCGAGCACGCCACCACCACCACGGCGGTCAGAGGTTGGGCAGCACCTCGGTCTCGATGAGGTGGAGCGACTGCCACGCGAGGTCGGGGGCCACGCCGCCGCAGAGGGGCTGGAGGCCGAGGTACCCGTGGGTGTGGATGAGGTCGACAGCCTCCGCCGGCGTGACGATGCGGTAGTTGGCCGCCTCGGCCCGCAGCTGGTCGACGGTGCTGGCGGTCGAGCGGGTGACGGCGTCGTGGTCGTCGCCGAGCCAGGCCCCGTAGGCGGTGGCGTCGTGGAGCAGGTGCGGGCCGATGGTGGCCCACGCCCGATCCACGTCGTCGGCCACGAACACCGAGCTGGGCGAGGCGGCCGACGGGATGAGGCACCCACCGGGGGCCCGCCCCACCCGCTCGGCCTCGGCCGAGTAGATGCGGGCCAGCTCGGGCCGGTCGGCCTCGCCGACGAAGTCCAGCCCGAACCGCGCCGCCCGGCGCGCCGCCGCCGGCGAGCCGCCGCCGTACGACAGGCGGGGGCCGCCGGGGGTGTAGGGCAGGGGGCGAACCGAGGCGGTGCGTCCCCGCCACGCGACCGTCTCGCCGGCCAGCGCCGCCTGCAGGACGCCGATCCGCTCCTCCATCTCCGCACCGCGGGTGGCGTGGTCCACCCCGAACATGGCGAATTCCTCGGGCCGGTACCCCAGCCCGATGATCGCCGACACCCGGCCCCGGCTGAGGTGGTCGAGCACGTTGAGGTCCTCGGCCAACTTGATGGGGTCGTACATCAGCAGGAGCAGGGCGGCGATGCTCAGGCCGACCGTCTGCGTGCGGGCCGCCATCGCCGCCGCCATGACCAGCGGCGAGGGCAGGTACCCGTCGTCGGAGCCGTGGTGCTGCGACAGGACGACGGCCAGGCAGCCGTGCTCCTCGCCCCACTCGGCCATGTCGAGCGCGGCGGCGTAGAGGTCGGCCGGCGGCGTGGGGCCAGGGGCCCGGAGGTCGAAGCGCAGGAGGAACATGGGAGGCGAATTCAGAATACTGTTACCCGTCGTGCAGAACAGGGTTATCGGGCTCGGGCCACCCCGCGGGTGGACGCGGGCCGCAGTGCAGGCCGTGGGGCAGGCCATGGGGCGAGCCGTGTGGGGGCGCCCCGACCGTGGCGGCACCGGGGGAAGCAGCTGCCGACGCCAGGAGCCCGGCCAGAGCAACGGACGCGACCGGGCACGCGACCGGGCAGGGGGCCGGGGACGCAACCGGGCAAATGGCCAGGGCAACGGCCACGCCCAGGAAGCCGGCCAGGGCAACGGACGAGACCGGGCACGCGACCGGGCACGGGGCCGCGACCGGGCACGGGGCGGCGGACGCGACCGGGCACGGGCACGCGACCGGGCACGGGCACGCGACCGGGGCCGGCCCATCGCCGCCTCGGCAGGAGCCCCGTCGTGACCACCGTGGGCATCGCCACCGGGGCGGGCCGGGGCATGGGCCTGGCCTGCGCCCGCCGCATGGCCAACATGGTCGACCGGTTGCTGCTGGTCGACCTGGACGACGCGGCCGCCACCGCCGCGGCCGCGGAGCTGGGGGCCATCGACGGCGGCGCCGCGGTCGAGCCGTTCGCGCTCGACGTCACCGATGCCGGCGGGGTGGCCCGGTTGGCGGCGCGAGCAGCCGACCTCGGCACCCTGCGAGCGGTGGCCCACGCGGCCGGCATCTCCCCCACCATGGCTGGCTGGCGGGCCATCTTCACCGTCGACCTCGTGGCCACCGCCCGACTGGCCGAGGCCCTGCGCCCCCAGGTCACGACCGGCACGGCGATGGTCTGCTTCGCCTCGATGGCGCCCCACCTGGCCTTCCACGAGCCGCAGGCCGCCGACGCCGTGCTGGACGACCCCCTGCACGAGGCCTTCCTCGATCGGATCCGCGACGTCGTGGGTGAGTCGGTCGAGGACTCGGGCATGGCCTACGCCTGGGCCAAGCGCGGCGTCCACCGATTCGTCCGCCGGGAGGCGGTCCGCCTCGGGCCCCGGGGTGGCCGCATCACGTCGGTGTCGCCGGGCCTCATCGACACCCCGATGGGCGCGCAGGAGATGGCCGAGAGCCCGTTCATGGCGGTGCTCCTCGAGCACACCCCGCTGGGTCGCACCGCGACCGCGGACGAGGTGGCGGCGGTGGTGTCGTTCCTGCTGTCCGACGACGCCGGCTTCCTCACCGGCACCGACGTGCTGGTCGACGGCGGTGTCTGCGCCGCCATCGAGGGCATGTCGGCGCAGTCGGCCTGAGCAACCTTGCGTTCTCGACGACATGACGCGCGCTTTCCGCGCGCTATGTCGTCGAGTCTGTGGAGGCCGCCGTTCTCGACGACATCACGCGCTGAATACGCGCGCTATGTCGTCGAGAACGATGGCAGTGCCTGGACGCGGCGGCGGGAGCGGCGGTCAGGCGGTCACCTGCAGGACCACCTTGCCGATGGCCTTGCCGTCGGCCACGTGACGGAGGGCGGCCACGGTGTCGTCGAGGGTGAAGGTGGCGCCGATGTGGGGCACCACCGCACCCGACGCCAGCAGGTCGAGCACCTCGTGCTCGTTGCGCTCGGCCTCGTCGGGCAGGTTGGTCATGAACGAGAGGAACTCGAAGCCCAGGATGTGCACGCCCTTGAGCAGCACCAGGTTGAGGGGGATGCGGGGGATGGTGCCGGAGGCGTAGCCCACGGTGACGAACCGTCCGCCCCAGTGCAGCGAGCGCAGCGCCGGCTCGGACAGGTCGCCGCCCACCGGGTCGACGACCACGTCGGATCCCTCGGGGAGCACCGCGCGGAGGGCCTGACGCAGACCGCCTGCCCCACCGTCGAGCGTCGAGTGGTCGATCAGGTGGGTGGCCCCGCACGACTCGGCCACGGCCAGCTTCTCAGGCGACGACGCCACCGCGGTGACCGTGGCGCCGAGGAGCACGGCCAGTTGCACGGTGGCCAGGCCCACGCCGCCGCCGGCGCCCAACACGATGACCTGCTCGCCCGGCTGCACCGACGCCACCGAGCGCAGCACGTGATGGGCGGTGCGGTGGGCCACGCCGAACGCGGCGGCGTGCGCGGCGCTCACCCCGGCGGGGATGCGGGTGAGCGCGCTCGGCGCGACCACGATCTCCTCGGCGAAGGCGCCGACCAGGCCGGTGCCGAAGACCCGGTCACCCACCGCCGGCCCACCCACCGCCGGCCCACCCACCGCCGGCCCACCCACTCCGTCGGCTCCTTCGCCGCGCGCGACCACCACGCCGGCGAATTCGCTGCCGGGCACGAACGGCGGCGGCACCTTGATCTGGTACTCGCCGGCCACCAGCAACACGTCGGGGAAGTTCACCGACGCGGCCTCCACCGCCACCCGCACCTGGCCCGGGCCGAGCGGCGGCGACGGCTGCTCCCCCACCTCCACCACCTCGGGGGGCCCGTAGGCGGGGCAGTGGGCAGCCCGCATCAGCGCGCCCCCTGGCAGTCGTCCCTCGGCCCCGCACCAGCCACCGTCACGGACTACTTCCCCTGCCAGACCGGGGGGCGCTTCTCGACAAACGCCGCGGCGCCTTCGCGGGCGTCCTCGCTCTGGAACACCGTGCGCTGCCACACCTTCTGGCGCTCGACCGCCGCCGGGGCGTCGAACACGGCGAGGCGGCCCAGCTCCTTCACCGCGGCGACGCCGAGCGGGCCGTTGGCGGCGATGCGCTCGGCCAGTGCCACGGCCGCGGTCAGCACGTCGCCAGCAGGGACGACCGCGTTGACCAGGCCGATCTCGTAGGCGCGCGCCGCGTCGATCGAGTCGCCGGTCAGCAGCAGCTCGAGGGCCAGGCCCATGGGGATCCGCAGGCTGAGGAAGGTGCCCCGGCCCCCGGGGAAGAGGCCGCGCTTCACCTCCGGCAGGCCGAACTTCGCCTGATCGGACGCCACGATCAGGTCGCAGCCCAACAGCAACTCGAAGCCCCCACCGACCGCGGTGGCGTTGGCTGCGCCCACGACCGGCACCGCGACATCGCCCGCCATCAGACGGTTGCAGGCGACGGTCTCGTCGTCCTTGCCCACGCCGACGGCCTCGCCCGCCGCGAAGGCCCGCAGGTCCATGCCCGCGCAGAAGGCCCGGTCGCCGGTGCCGGTGAGCACGAGCACCCGCACCTCGGGGTTCGACTCGGCCTCGATCACCGCCGCCCCGATGGCCCGGAACAGGCTGGCGTTCAGCGAGTTGCGGGCATCGGGCCGGTTCAGGCGGGCCACCAGCACCGCCCCGTGGCGCTCGGCCACCAGCTCCTGCTCGGTCACGTCGTCACTCATGGCGCTCGCTCCTCGGCGATCTGCCGAACTGGCGAACTGGCGCCTGATTCGGTGGCCCCGACGACAGGATCGGGCGCCAGTTCGAGCCGCGAGCCGGTCTGACCGGGCTCATGACCCGTAGTCCGTCGACTCGGCCAGGTCGGCGGCGCCGGCCATCAGGTCGAGGACGATGGGCCCGAACGCCAGCAGCTTCTCGTCGTCGCCGGCCCGCTGGAACCCCTGCTCCAACACGATGGCCAGCTTCCACCTGGCCAGCACCAGGTAGTAGTCGATGTCGTCCACCTGGCGGCCGGCCACCGCCGACCAGTGGGCCAGGAGCTCGTCGCGGGTGGGCATGTACCGGAGGTCGACGTAGCCCGACGTGGCCGCCTCGGGCGCGTCCATGTCGTCCGGCCACCCCTGGAGCATCCAGGCCAGGTCGAGCTTGGGGTCGCCGACGGTGCCCATCTCCCAGTCCACGATGGCGGCCATCCGGGCCGGCGCGCCGTGGCGGAACATGACGTTGGCGAACTGGTAGTCGCCGTGCATGAGGCCGGGGACGAAGTCCAGCGGCTTGTGGGCCCGCAACCACGCGGAGGCGACGTCGAGGCCCGGGATCTCGCGTGCCTTGATGCGGTCGAGGAAGGCGGTCCAGCGGTCGACCTGGCGCTCGTGGAACCCGTCGGGCCGACCCAGGTCGTCGAGCCCCTTGGCCCGCCAGTCGACGTTGCCCAGCAGCGCGATGCCCTCGGCCAGCTGGAACGCCAGACCCCGCTTGGCCTCGAGGTCGGTGTCGAACGGCGGCGGCCACGGCTTGCCCCCCGAGAGGCCCATCGGCGACCAGCCGTCCACGAAGCCCATCAGGTAGAAGGTGCGACCGAGCACGCCGGTGTCGGTGCACACGGCGATGGCCTCGGTGTGGGGCACGTCGGTGCCGTCGAGCGCCTCGATGATGCGCCACTCCCGGATGATCCCCCCGTCGCGGCTCTCGGGGGCGGTGGGCGGCGGGATGCGCAGCGCGCCGTGCAGGTCGCCGCGACGGATCTCGTAGATCTCGTTCTGCGAGCCGCCCGAGACGAACCCGGCCTCGATGGGCGCGCCCTGCGGGCCCAGGCCCTCGGCGTCCATCCAGGTGGCGAGTCGGTCGAGGTCGATCACAGGTTCCCCACTTCGAGCTCGAGGTACTCGGCGTACTTGGCCCGGGCGGCCTCGCGCCGCTTGGGGAGGTGCTGGGTGGGCCACAGGTCGTCGCTCGGCCGGTGGTCGCGCAGCACCTGGCGGGCCACCGTCACCTTGTGCACCTCGGTGGGCCCGTCGGCCAGGCCCATGATGCTCGCCCCCAGCAGCATCCCGGGGAACGGCATCTCGTTGCTGACGCCCAGCGCCCCGTGCACCTGCATGGCCCGCCAGGCGATGTCGTGCAGCACGGTGGGCATCACCACCTTCACGGTGGCGATGTCCTTGCGCACCTTGCGGTAGTCGTTGTGCTTGTCGATCAGCCACGCGGTGTGCAGCGTGAGCAGACGGAACTGCAGCAACTGGGCGTAGGAGTCGGCGATGTAGCCCTGCACGAACTGCTTGTCGGCCAGCAGGCTGCCCTGCGTCTCACGGCTGAGGGCCCGTTCGCACATCATGTCCATGGCCTTCTGGGCCATGCCGATGGTGCGCATGGCGTGGTGGATGCGGCCACCGCCGAGCCGGGTCTGGGCGATGGCGAAGGCCTGGCCCTCGCCGCCCAGCAGCGCCTCCTCGGGCACCCGCACGTCGTCGTAGTGGATCAGCGCGTGCGAGCCGTGGCCCTCGGGCTCGCCGCCGAGGCCGACGTTGCGCACGATGTCCACGCCCGGCGTGTCGGTCGGCACCAGGAACATCGACATGCCGTTGTAGGCGCTCACGTCGGGGTTGGTCACCACCATCACGATCAGGAACGAGGCCGTCCTGGCGTTGGACGAGAAGAACTTCCAGCCGTTGATCACCCACTCGTCGCCGTCCTTCTCGGCCCTGGTGGTGAACATCGTGGGGTCGGCGCCGGCGTGCGGTTCGGTCATCGAGTAGCACGAGAACAGCTCACCGTCGAGCAGTGGGCGCAGGTAGCGCTCCTTCTGCTGGGGAGTGCCGTAGTGGGCGATGATCTCGGCGTTGCCGGTGTCGGGCGCCTGGCAACCGAACACGATCGGCGCCCACGACGAGCGACCCAGGATCTCGTTCAGCAGCGACAGCTTGAGCTGGCCGTAGCCCTCGCCGCCCAGGTCGGGGCCGAGATGGGTGGCCCACAGCTTCTGGTCGCGCACCTGCTGCTTCAGCGGGTCGATGGCCCGCCGGCGGGCATCGTCGAGCGGCGTGAACTCGAGCCCGCCCCAGATCATGTCCAGGGGCTCGACCTCCTCGCGGACGAACTCGTCGGCCCAGTCCAGCTTCTCCTGGAATTCGGGCTCGGTCTCGAAGTCCCACGCCATGCACATCCCCCTTGGTCGGTGGCGCCAGAATAGTATTCTGGAAATGGAGAACGATGCCTGAAGACTCCGGCGAGCCGGTCGCGCCCGACCACATCGCCGCTCGCATCGCCCAGCGCACGCTCGCGCCGCGGGGGGCCGAGTACGCCGGCGAGGTCCGCCGACTGCTCGATGCCGGCCTCACGGTGATGGGTCGGTGCGGCACCTCGTCGCGGCCGCGGGTGGCCGACATCGTCGCCGAGGCCGGGCTCTCCAACGACGCGTTCTACCGGCACTTCCCCTCCAAGGACGCGCTGGTCGGCGCCATCCTCGAGGACGGGGCGGAGCGACTGGTCAGCTACCTCGCCCACCAGATGGCCAAGGCGCCCGCCCCCGACCGCCAGGTGCGCCACTGGGTGGCCGGCGTGCTGGCGCAGTCCGACGAGGCGATCGCGTCCACCACCCGCGCGGTGCTCTGGAACGGCGGCAGCGTGGGCGAGGGGCCGGCGTCGGGCCGCCACTTCGCCAGTGCCCCCCTGGGCGCCCTGCTCGTCGAGCCCTTCACCGCCCTCGGCAGCCCCGACCCCGCGCTCGACGCCTCGCTGGCGGCCCACGCCACCCTCGGCCGGCTGGCCGACCACCTGTGGGCCCGCACCCAACCCCACCACGCCGAGCTCGACGCCATCACCGCCTTCTGCCTCCGGGCCGCCGGAGCGGCCGGCGGCCCCCGGTAGGAGCCCCGCCCGCGCTCGAGGGGACCGCCTCCACCACACTCGACGCACTACCTGTCGGTTTCCGACGGTCATTGCGTCGAGCTCGGGCACCGACGCCCCATCGCCGGCGTCCAGCACCACCCGCCAGCCCGGTCCGGCGGTCGGCGTGCACTACGCTCACCGTTGGGGAAGAATACTATTCTCGTAGTCGGCAACCTAGTTAACGGGCCGGGCGCACCAGCGTGACGGCACCCAGGGGGAAGATCAGATGGGACAGAAGCGATTTCGGTGGATGGCCGCCCTGGCCGTCCTGGCGGCGCTGCTGGTGGCCGCGTGCACCTCGGGCGACACGTCCGACGACGCCAGCTCCGGCACGGACGGCTCGCCGGGCACCACCGCCCCATCGGCCACCGGCCCCTCGCCCGGCGTCACCGACGACACCGTCAAGATCGGGGTGACCTACGTGGACACCGCGGCCCTGGTCGCCTCCGGCCTCAACTACGACCTCGGTGACCACGAGGCGGTGTACGACGCGCTGTTCGACAAGATCAACGCCGACGGCGGCATCAACGGCCGCCAGATCGAGCCGGTCTACGCGCCGATCGATCCCACCAGCACCTCGCCGGCCGAGGAGGCGTGCGTGAAGCTCACCGAGGACGAGGACGTGTTCCTCATCACCGGCTTCTTCCTCGCCGACGCGGTGACCTGCCCCGTCGCCACCCACGCCACTGCGGTCGTGGGTGGCGAGATGACCCCCCAGCGGCTCGACCAGGCCGAGGCCCCGTGGATCACCTGGACCCCCGACACCGATCAGCCCGAGGCGGTGGTGCGGGCCTTCGCCGACCAGGGCGAGCTCGACGGGAACGTGGCGGTCTACACCGCCTCCCGTGACGAGGAGGAGATGACCGACCACGTGCTGCCGGTGCTCGACGAGCTCGGCATCACCCCGGTCGAGACCGGGGTCATGGATGCCCCGGCCGACGATCAGGCCGCCGTGGGCGCCAGCGTGGACACCATCGCCCAACGCTTCGAGGCCGCCGACGCCGACACGGTCATCCTCGTGGGGCCGAGCGCCCAGGACTGGCCCACGGCCATGGCCGACAACACGTCGTACCGCCCCAAGCTCCTCTTCCTCGACGTGATCGGCGCGCGGGCGTTCTTCACCAACGCTGCCACCACCGACACGTCCGTCCTCGACGGATCGTTGGCCGGCGGCCCCTACGGCCCCGACCAGGCCCGCTTCGACGAGGCGACGATGCAGGAGTGCATCCAGGTGCTCACCGACGCGGGGCTGGACACGCCCACCCCCGAGGACTCGGGTGACGACCCGTCGAACCAGCCCTACCAGGCGGCGTTCCAGGCCTGCCCCGACGTCGACCTCACCAAGGCGCTGCTCGAGGCCGCGGGCGAGAACCTCAACTACGGCACCCTGGCGTCGGCCATCGACGGCCTCGAGGTGAGCGTGTCGGGCGATCCCACCCCGCGCACCTACGGCCCACCACCCGACGCCGACGGCGCTCCGACGCCCTACCTGTTCGAGTGGGACACCGACGCGCAGAACTACGTCCTGGTCGACGACGGCGGCGGCGACAGCGGTGGCGACAGCACGACCACGACGGGCGGCTGACGCCCCACCCGCACGCCAGTGACGATGAGCGCCCGGTGGCATCGGCCGCCGGGCGCTCATCGTCTCGGCGCCGTCGACGGCGCCACGTGTCGAGCTGTCCACCGAAGAGAGTGGGAGATGCATCAGCAGAGAGGGCGATTCCGACATCGTCGCCCCGGCGACCGCTCCCGGCGGCCAACAGGCGTCAGCGGATGTCGACCACGTGACCATCGAGCCGCTCGCTGAGCACCTCGGACAGCACGGGCCCGATCCAGCTCGCCAGGGCCTCGTTGGCGTACCCGACCCAGGCCACCGGGGAGGTGGTGTCCATCGGCGCGTCGAGCGGGCCACCCCACGGGTCGGTGACCACGCCGCCCGCCTCGGTGAGCAGCATGGCCGTGCACACGTCGTAGGGGTGGCAGGCGAGGGCGGCCGGGACGACGAGGGGGCGCAGGTCGGCGACGAACCGGTCGCTACCGGCGAGCAACTCGTGGAGCTGGCCCCCCGAGCAGATGTACTCGTCGTCGAACACGTCGCGACACCCGAGGCGAACGAACAGCTCGGCCTCCACCTCGGCGAGGGCCAGCTTGCCCGGCACGAAGAACTTGGCCAGGCCGCCGAAGCCGTGCTCGAGGTCACGCGCCCCCGACGGCCGCACGGTAACGGGCGCGCGGGTGGCCGTGCGCAGGTCCACCCGCTCGCCCACCAGGCCGCCGCCCCGGTGGGCGCTGAGCTGGTCGGCGGCGCCCTGCTTGGCCGTGGGCAGCTCGGTCATGGCCGCAGCCACCACGTCGCGCAGCGTGCCGCCATGGGGCGCGGCGGCCGCCAGGCACCACGCCGGCCGCTTGTCGTACATCAGGCCGCGGGTGCCGTCGATCGGGTCGACGATCACGGTCCACTCGGCGTCGTGGCCCGACCCGACCACGACCGGCTCGTCCAGGCCCTCGGACACCACCTCGACGCCGGGCCAATGTCGCTCGAACCAGCCGAGCAGGGCGTCGTCGGCCACCCGGTCGATGGCGTAGATGGTGTCGGCCGCCGTCTCCGAGTCGATCACCGCCATGTCGATCCCCCGCGCACCGACGACTGCGTCCCGGAGGTGGTCGCCCAGCCGGCAGAGCAGCTGCCGGGCCTCCTCAGCCGAGTGCGTCACGGAGCTCCACCGCCTTCTCGTCGGGATCCGACTCGTTGGTCATCGAGCCGCCGCCCACCTCGGGCCCGGCCAGGTACTTCAGCCGGCGGCCGCAGCGGGGGATGCATCTCGACGTGGAAGGGGTACCGGGCGAACCAGGGCACGCAGGCGAAGAACCGCTCGCCCTCGCTGACCACCCGCGGGCCCGCCAGCTCACGATCGACGACATCCTGGAGCAGCAGTCCGCCGAGATGACCGTGTAGCGCGATCCCGTGCCCGGGTCCTGGTCCATGGCCTATGAGAATCCCTGGGTCGCCGACAGGTCAAACCCCAGATCGTGGTCGCAGCGTCGCGACCCGCTGCTCGCGGCCCGCACGCTCGCGCCTAGTAAGTCCCGGTAGAGGTTGAGTCGAGGCGTTCGACGCGCAGCATCCCCCTCGCGAGGGTTCTGGTTGCTGAC
>JBGAOY010000029.1:0-52606 GCA_044221555.1 Acidimicrobiales bacterium | reverse complement strand
GTGGGTTGGGTGTCGGCGCGGCGGGTTCGGGGGACCGGGGTGCGGCGACCGGGGGGCGAGGGGGTGGTGGGGGGCGTGTGGTGTGGGGTGGTGTCGGGTGGGTTGGGTGTCGGCGCGGCGGGTTCGGGGGACCGGGGTGCGGCGACCGAGGGACGAGGGAGCCATGATGATCGCGATGAGGCGCCAGCCGAAGAGCCAGAGATGGGCGATCGTCGTGGCCGCGGGCTCGGGGTCGCGCTTCGGTGGGGCCAAGCAGTTCGAGCCACTGCGGGGCCGGCGGGTGATCGACTGGTCGCTGGCGGCCGCCCGTCGTAGCTGTGACGGCGTGGTGTGCGTGTTGCCCCCGGACCGTCCGGGTGACGAGGCCGGGGCCGACCGGTCGGTGCCCGGCGGCGCCACCCGCTCGGCGTCGGTTCGGGCGGGCCTGGCCGCGGTGCCCGACTCGGCCGAGGTGATCGTCGTGCACGATGCGGCCCGGCCGGTGGCGCCCGACTCGCTGTTCCGGGAGGTGATCGAGGCGGTGGAGGCCGGCGCCGACGCGGCGATCCCCGGGGTCGCGGTGCACGACACGATCCGCCACGTGGACGAGGGGGTGGTCGACCGGTCGAGCCTGGTGGCGGTGCAGACGCCGCAGGCGTTCCGGGCATCGGCGCTGCGGGCCGCCCACGCCGGGGGCGGTGAGGCCACCGACGACGCTTCGCTCGTGGAGGCGGCGGGTGGCACGGTGGTGGTCGTGCCGGGGCGTTCCCACAACCTGAAGATCACGGATCGGGGCGATCTGCGCATCGCCGCGGTCCTTCTCGACGAGTCGGACACGTGAGGCCCGGCGGGGCCGGCCGTCCGGCCTGCTGTCGATGGTGGTGCTCGTGAGGGTGCGGGTCGGCCAGGGCTTCGACGTCCACCCGTTCGTCGTCGGTGCGGTGCCCGCCGGGCGTGTGTTGACGCTGGGGGGTGTCGAGTTCCCGGGAGAGACGCCGCTGGTGGGCCACAGCGACGCCGACGCCGTGGCCCATGCCTGCGCCGACGCCCTGTTGGGCGCCGCCGGGTTGGGTGACATCGGCCAGCACTTCCCCGACACCGATCCGGCGTGGGCCGGTGCCGACAGCGTGGCGCTCCTCGCCGAAGTGGCGGCACGGCTCCGGGCCGCAGGGTGGCTCCCGTCCAACGTGGACTGCACCGTGGTGGCGGAGCGCCCGAAGCTGGCGCCCTACCGTGACGAGATGCAGACCCGCCTGTCCGCCGCCGTCGGCGCCCCGGTGTCGGTGAAAGCCACCCGGGCCGAGGGCCTGGGCGCGCTGGGCCGGGCCGAGGGGATCGCCTGCTTCGCGGTCGCCCTCGTCGAGGCGGCACCGTGACCTGGATCCGCTCCCACTCTGCGATCCGGAGGTGCCCGCAGTGAGCCCGGCCCGGCAGGGTCGGCCCGGCGGGCGCGGTGGCGGCCGGTCCGGGGGCGCCGGCGGTGGGCGCTCGCCGAAGGGCGCGTCCGCCGGTGCCGGCGGTGGGCGTGCGCCGAAGGGCGCATCCGGGGGCCGCGGGGGGCCGAGAGGCCGCTCTGCGCCCGGAGGCCGTGGCGGCGGACGGGCCGGTGGTCCGAGCGGGCCCAGTGCCCCGGGCAGCGGCGGCGGCCGTCCACCCAAGTCGAAGGCGCAGCGGGGCCTCGGCGGCGAGCAGGTCGAGGGGCGCCAGTCTGTGCGCGAGCTGCTGTTGGCCGGTCGCCGCAAGACGCTCGAGGTGATCTTCTCGTCGGGCCTCGACGACGCGCCCATCCTCGACGACATCATCGATCTGGCCGACGAGAACAAGGTGCCGCTGCGCGAGATGAGCCGCGGCAAGTTCGACAGCACCGCCCGCACCGAGTCGTCCCAGGGTGTGATCGCCCTGGCCCAGCCCATGCCCGAGCACGAGCTCGACGAGCTGGCGCAGGCCACCGACCCGGTCACCGGCGCCGCCCCGTTCCTGCTGGCCGTCGACGGGGTCACCGATCCCGGCAACCTGGGGGCGCTGCTGCGCTCGGCCGAGTGTGCGGGGGTCACCGGGGTGCTGTTGCCCCGCCACCGGGCCGCCCACCTGTCGCCCACGGTCACCAAGGCCGCGGCCGGCGCCATCGAGCACCTGCCCATGGCGCTCGTCGGGGGCCTGCCATCGGCGCTGTCGCGCCTGTCCGACCTGGGCGTGTGGATCGTCGGCCTGGACGGCGACGCCCCGGCCTCGCTGTTCGACCTGACCCTCGCCACCGAGCCCGTGGCGCTGGTGATGGGCAGCGAGGGCAAGGGCCTGTCGCGCCTGGTCGCCCAGCGCTGCGACACGCTGGTGTCGATCCCCCTACGGGGCTCGATGGGCTCGCTCAACGTCTCCGCCGCCGGCACCCTGGCCTGCTACGAGATCGCCCGCCGCCGCGTTTGATCGCTCTTCGGCTGACGCCTCATCGCATCGTCAAGGCCTCCTCGTCCCTCGTCGGCCGTGCCCGGCTGCGCATGGCGAGCGTCTCACGATGCGACGAGCGAGGGACGAGCGAGTCCTGATGATCGCGATGATCGTCAGCGAAGAGCCGACGACAAGGCCCGCCAGACCCGCTCGGGGGTGCAGGGCATGTCGATGTGGCGGACGCCGAGGTGCGCCACCGCGTCGATCACCGCGTTCTGGACCGCCGGCGTGGCGCCGACGGTGCCCGACTCGCCGATGCCCTTGGCGCCCAACTCGTTGTAGGGCGTCGGCGTCTCCATGGGGATGCGCTCGAACAGGGGGAGCTCGGTGGCGCTGATGATGGCGTAGTCCATGAAGTTGGTGGTCATGGGGTTGCCGTCCTCGTCGTAGAGCACCTGCTCCATCAGCGCCTGGGCGGCGCCTTGGGCCAGGCCGCCGTGCACCTGCCCGTCGGCCAGCAGCGGGTTCAAGATGGTGCCGGCGTCGTCCACCGCCACGAGGCGCTTCAGCACCACCGCCCCGGTCTCGGTGTCGACCTCGACCACGGCCACGTGCGCCCCGAACGGGAACGTGGGCCCGACCGCGTTGAAGTCGGACAGGCCGATCAGGGGGTTCTCGTCGGCGGCGGCCTTGCGGCCCACCTCGTCCCAGCCGACCGACACCGCCGGCGTGCCGACCACGTGGAACCGGCGGCGGCCGTCGTCGCCGGGCTCGCCCAGCACCAGGTCGTCGGGGTTGGCCTCGAGCAGGTCGGCGGCCGCGTCCCGTGCCAGGTCGTGCAGCTTGCCGGCGGCGTCGTGGATCGCCGAGCCCGCGACCTGCAGCGAGCGGGACCCGCCGGTGACCGATCCCGTGGGCACCTTGTCGGTGTCGCCGAAGACCACCTCGATCGACTCGATGGGCACGCCCAGGCGATCGGCCACGAGCATGGCCCACGCCGTCTTGTGGCCCTGACCGTAGGGCGACGACCCCGTGGTGACGAGGAAGGTGCCATCGGGTCGCAGCTCGACCGATCCGTACTCGGACCCACCGCCGAGGGCGGTGATCTCCACGTAGACCGACAGGCCGATGCCCAGCACGGTGGTGTCGCCCGCGTCCCGCCGGGCCTGCTGGTCGGCCCGCAGCTGGTCGTAGCCGGCCGAGGACAGCGCCAGTTCGAGCGCGTCGCGGTAGGCGCCGATGTCGTAGGTGGCGCCGCCCGGCGTGTCGTAGGGGAACACGTCGTCGCCGAGCAGGTTGCGCCGCCGCACCTCGGCGGGGTCCATCCCGATCTCGGCCGCGAACAGGTCGACGGCCCGCTCGATGGCCGCGGCGGCCTCGGGTCGGCCCGCGCCCCGGAACGCCACCAGCGGCGTGGTGTTGGTGGCGACCGACTCCGAGCTGAACTCGACGTTGGTGACGTCGTACACGCCGGTGGTCATCATGCGGGTCATGAACGGCAGGACCGCGCCCATCATCGGGTAGGCCCCCGAGTCCTGCACGACCTTGAGGCGGTAGGCGGTGATCCGGCCGTCGCGGGTGCCGCCGATGGCGACGTCCTGGATCTGGGCGCGGCCGTGGCCCAGGTTGGTCATGCTCTCCGAGCGCGTCTCGGTCCACCGCACCGGACGGCCGACACGCTTCGCGAGCGGGCCCAGCAGGATGTCCTCGGGGTAGGCGCTCGACTTCGAGCCGAAGCTGCCGCCCACGTCAGGGGTGATCACCCGCACCTGGGTGGTGTCGAGGCCCAGGGTGGCCGCCAACTGGTCGCGCACCGGGTGGGCGCCCTGGTTGCTGGAGTACTGCACCAGCCGGCCGTCGTCGTCCCAGTACGCCGCCGCCGAGCGCGGCTCGATGGGGCAGGGGGCCACCTTCTGGTTGAGGATGCGTTGCTCGACGACCACCTCGCACTCCGAGAAGTCGGCGGTCATGTTCCCCGCGGGGATCGACATGACGCCCTGGGTGGCGGCGTCGGGGAACAGCGGGTGGGCCGGGTCGAGGGCGGCCTCGGGGTCGATGACCGCGTCCTGCGGGTCGTAGTCGACGATCACCAGCTCGGCGGCGTCGGTGGCCTGCGCCCGGGTCTCGGCCACGACCGCGGCGATGGGCTCGCCCACGAAGCGCACGACGTCGCGGGCCAACAGCGGCCGGAGCATCTGCTGGTTGAGGAAGCCCATGGAGGGGGCCTGGTCGGGGATGTCGAGGTCGTCGACGGTCACCACGGCCAGCACGCCGGGCATGGCCGCGGCCTCGCTGGTGTCGACCTCGAGCAGGCGGGCGCTGGCCATCGTCGAGCGCACGTACACCACGTGGGCGGGCTCGCCGGGCAGCACCACGTCGTCCACGTAGGTGCCGCCGACGGTCAGGAAGGCCGGGTCCTCGGTGCGCAGCACCCGGTTGCCGAGAATGCTCATGCTCGCCTGCTCCTCGTCCCTCGGAGCCCCTGAGGGATCCGGTTCGTCGATGGTGCTGATCCGCTCTGCCCCGCAACCTCGCAGCTCATGACCATCCCCTCGTCGCGCGGTCGGCTCGACGCTACCCGGCCGCCGATGGTGGGGCCGACGTGGGGGTCAGCGGGTGACCTGGACGCTGCCCGACGGGTTCACCCGCACGTCGTAGGTGCCTGCGACCGGCACCTCGACGCGGTAGCCACCGTCGCCCGCGGTGATCGACGCCTGGTTGCCGCCGACGCCGCCGGACACGAGGGGCGCGCCCTGGCCCCGGTCGGGGACCCAGAGCACGAGCGTCCCGCTGCCGCTGCCGCTGCCGCTGCCGCTGCCGCCGTCGTCGATCTTGCCCTTCACCCGCGCCGCGCCGGTCTGCACGTCGACGCCCATCCTGATCAGCCGCCCGGGTGCCGAGCGGGGGTACGTGCGCGACAGCGTGGTGGCCCACGGTTGGGTCAGGCCCAGGTTCTCGCCGTCGGGGCACGACGTGCGGTGCAGGTGCACCAGCACCTCGTCGGCCTGGCCGCCGGGGGTGCCGACCGAATGTGGGTCGCCGCAGGCCTGGCGCCACTGCCACCAGGTGCCGCCCACCCGGTGGATGTCCTCCTGGTTGGCGTACTCGGCCACCTGGCCGGTCTGCTCGTCGGGGTCGCCGAACCAGCCGTACTCGCCGACCCAGAAGGTGGTGTCGTACGACGCGGCCTTCTCGGCGGCGGCGGTGAAGCCGTCGGCGATGGAGACGTCGCCGCTGGTGATCGACTCGGCGTACAGGTGGGGGCTGAACACGAGGCCCGGGTCGTCGCTGAACGGAGCGGGCACCGGCGCGTCGCCCAACCCCGACCACAGGATCGTGGGCTCGAAGAAGATCAGGTGGGCGGTGCCGTCGTCGACGGCGGCCTCGCCGGAGCGGACGGCGTCGGTGGCCCGTGCGTAGAACTCGGCCATGGCCGCATTGGTGCCGTCGACGCCGGGGCCGAACCCCGGCTCGTTGAGCAGGTCGTAGCCGGCCACGGCCGGATCGGCGGCGAACTCCTCGCCCAACCGCTGCCACACGTCGATCAGGTGCGACTGGATGTCGTCGGTGTCGGCCCAGAAGTTGTTCCACGCCGCCACCACCGCGCCCGAGTTCTCCCGGCTGCCGTTGTTGCAGGTGGACCGGCCGTCCGTGAGCGTCGCCCATTCGGGCGCCCCGTCCCACCCCAGCGCGGGTTGGAGGCCGTCGGGGCAGGTCTCGCCGGCCGGCGTGGCCACGAACCGGCTGTACGCGTCCTGGTGCATGTCGATCACGGTGTAGAGGCCTTGGGCGGCCGCGCCCTCGACCGCGTCGTGGATGCGGGCCACGTAGTCCTCGTCGATCCTTCCGGGCTCGGGCTCGAGCGACGACCAGCTCACCAGCAGGCGGACCACGTCGAAGCCCAGGGTGGCCATCTCGGCGAAGTCGGCCTCGTCGTAGGGGAACGTGGGGTCGAGGTCGAGATCGTCCTGGTAGTAGTCGCCGAGCGTGTTGAGGTTGGTGCCCCGCAGCAGCACCTGCCGGCCCTCCGAGTCGACGATGCGGGCGTGGTCCCCCCGCTCGAGCGACAGCGCGAGCAGGTCGTCGGCCCCGAACACCGAGCCGTCGACCTCGCTGATCCCCGACGTCTCGGTGCCGTCGGCCGAGTCGCCCCCGGACGAGCACGCCGCCGCGACGAGGGCGAGAGCCAGGACCAGGGAGACGGTGGCGCGACGCACCCCCTCATGGTGACAGGCCCGCAGCCGGGCCCCGGCGCACGACGGGGCGCCGGGAGCCCCCCCAGGTCCCGGCGGTAGCTTGCGGCGGTGCGCCACCGGCCCGAGATCGACGGCGTGCGTGCCCTCGCGGTGGTGGCGGTGGTCGCGTACCACGCCGGGGTCCCTGGGTTCGGGGGCGGGTTCGTGGGGGTGGACGTGTTCTTCGTCATCTCGGGGTTCCTCATCACGGGCCTGCTCGTCCGGGAGGTCGAGGGATCGGGCCGGCTGTCGGTGGCCGGCTTCTACGGCCGGCGGGCCCGCCGCCTGTTGCCGGTGGCCGCCCTCGTCACGCTCGCGACGATCGCGGTGGGGTGGTTCGTGCTGTCACCGCTGGCCCGCCGGGACCTGTCGCTGGACGCGCTGGCCACGTCGACCTACACGATCAACCTCCGGCTCGCGGTGCAGCACTACGACTACCTGCGCGCCGACCTGTTCCCCTCGGCCTTCCAGCAGTTCTGGTCGCTGGCGGTGGAGGAGCAGTTCTACCTGGTCTGGCCCCTGCTCCTGCTGGCGACGCTGCGGGGATCGGCGCCCCGGAGGCGGGCGTGGTGGGTGATCGGGGCGGTGGTGGCGCTGTCGTTCAGCGTGTCGGTGTGGTGGACCCGGTCGGCGCCCGAGTGGGCCTTCTTCGCGCTGGCGGCGAGGGGCTGGCAACTGGGCGTCGGGGCGCTGCTGGCCCTGGCGTGGCCACGGTTGGACAGGGTGGTCGACCGGCGGGTCCGCGGGGTGGGCCAGGTGGTGGGTCTGCTGCTCATCGGGGCCGCGGTGGTCGGCGTGTCGTCGGCCACGCCGTGGCCCGGATGGTGGGCGCTCGTGCCCACCGTGGGCACCCTGCTCGTGCTGGCAGGGCCGCTCGCGGCCGACGGCTCGGCGCTCGCGGCCGACGGCTCGGCGCTCGCGGCCGACGGCTCGGCGCTCGCGGCCGACGGCTGGGCGCTCGCGGCCGACGGCTCGGCGCTCGCGACCCGGGGCTCGGCGCCGGCGGCGCTGCTCGGCCGTGCCCCGCTCGTCTGGGTGGGGGTGCGCTCGTACTCGTGGTACCTGTGGCACTGGCCGGCGATGGTGTTCCTGGCCGTGGCGCTGGATCGTGACATCGGCGGCTGGCCGGCCGTCGCCGCCGGTGCGGCCACCCTCGGCCTGGCCCACGCGACCTACACGTGGGTCGAGCAACCCGTGCGCCGGGCGCCGCGCCTGGTGGCATCGCCCCGCGCCAGCGTGGCCCTCGGCCTGGCCGTCACCCTCACCCTGGCGCTGGCCTTCGGGGCCCTGTACGTGAGTCGCGGCGACCTGGTCGGCCCGGGCGCGCCGGTGGACGAGGCGGCGCCGGCGCCCATCGACGCCGCCCGGCTCGATGCCGCCGCCCAGGTCGAGGAGGTGCCGGGCAACCTCACGCCCGGCCTCGACGTCGCTCGCGCCGACACCCCAGTGGTGTTCGCCGACGGCTGCAACGGCGACCTGGGCGCCACGCCCGTGAGCGCCGCCACCGTCGAGCGCTGCTCCTACGGTGATCTCGACGGCGATCGCACCGTGACGATCCTCGGCGACTCCCACGCGGCCCAGTGGGTCCCCGCCCTGGCCGCGTTGGGTGAGCGCCACGGCTTCCGGCTGGTGTCGCTGACCAAGTCGGCCTGCCCGGCCGCCGACCTCACCGTCCACAACCGGTTGCTGGGGCGCGCCTACACGGAGTGCGACCGGTGGCGCGACGACGCGATCGCCCTGCTCGACGACCTGCGCCCCGACCTCACCATCGTGGCCACCACGGGTCACTACGACGCACGAGCGCCCGACGGCGGCGCCGCCGACAGTGGCGACTGGACCGACGGGCTGGCCCGGACGTTGCGGTCGGTGGCCGCGACGTCGGCGACCGTCTTCCTCGGCGACACGCCCTACCCCGCCGGCGACGTCCCCGCCTGCCTGGCCGAGCACCTCAGCTCGGCCACGGACTGCACCCTCGATCGGGGGCAGGTGCCGTTCGACTACGCCCGGGTCGAGGCCCAGGCCGCGTCCGACGCGGGCGTGCCCCTCGTGCCCACGGTCGACCTGGCCTGCGGGCGGCAGCGTTGCCCCGTCATCGTCGGTCGCTTCCTCGTCTACCGCGACGCCAGCCACCTGGCCACGCCCTACGTCGAGCGCCTGGCCCCCCAGCTCGCCGCCCTGGTCGACGAAGCGGCGTCGCGTGCCGGCGCCCCCGGGATCCTGGGCCGGGGCTGACCTTGCCGGCGGCGGAGAGCGCTCGCCTGCTCACCCGCCCGTGCTCGGTCGGTAGGATGGCGTGATGGGCGGCACTGCCGAGGATCGATCGCACTCCCGACTGTCGGACGACAGCATCGTCACGAGCCGACGACAGGCGCTGCGCCACCTCGGGCAGGCGGCCGTGGTCATCGTGGCCGGCGGCCTGGTCGGCTGCGGCAAGAAGGGCGGCGACGGCGAGGAGTTCGTGCCCGGGTCGAGCTCCAGCACCACCAGCAGTTCCACCACCAGCAGCACGACGTCGACCACGCGCCCCTCTGGCGGCGGCAGCTCGGGCGGCGGCTCGGGTGGCAACTCGGGCGGCGGCAGCGGGGGGAACACCCAGCCGTGCGTGAACGACAGCGACATCACCACCTACGCTGATCCCGCGGCCGACCAGGACGTGACCGTCTACGGCGACCCGGCCGCCGACAGTGACGCGTTCGACCCACCGGCCGACAGCGACGTGACCACGTACGGTGACCCGGCGGGCGACAACGACGTCACCACCTACGGCGACCCCGCTTGCCCGAACAAGCGCTGAACGCACCAACCTCCGGGACGCCGTTCGCGGACCTGCTCGACCCCTTCCCGGTCGAGGAGTTCTTCCACCGCCATCGCGATCGGGAGTTCCTCCTCGTCGATCGCGACGAGCCCGACCGCTACGCCGACCTCCTCGACCTGGCCACGGTCGAGCGCTTCGTGTTCGAGGGCAACCCCCGCAAGCGGCACCTGCAGGTGCTCCGCGAGGGCGGCGGGGTGGACCACTCGGAGTACCTGTACCCCAGTGGGCTGGTCGACACCGTTGCGGTGGCCCGCCTCTTCGCCGAAGGGTGCTCGGTGGTCCTGCCCCAGGCCCAGGAGCACCTCGTCTCGCTCGGGATCCTCGTGCGCGGGCTCGAGGCCGAGCTCGGCTGCCGGGTCCAGGCCAACGTCTACCTTGCCCCTCCGTCGACGTCGGCCTTCGCCCCGCACTACGACCAGCACGACGTGTTCGCCGTGCAGGTGCACGGCGCCAAGGACTGGACGTTGTTCGACGGCGACGTGCCCATCCCGGCGCCCCGCCCCTTCGACCGGGTGAACGACCGCCCGGGGGCCGAGGTGGCGGCGTTCACCCTGCGCCAGGGGTCGGTCTGCTACCTCCCGAGGGGCCGCATGCACAAGGCCTTGTCCGACTCGGTGTCGGTGCACGTCACCGTGGGGGTGCACTGGGTCACCGCCCTCGACCTGCTCGAGGCGACGGTGCAGCACGCCGCGCAGGTGGTGCCCTCGCTCCAACAGGCCCTGCCGCATCGGTGGTTCGAGTCGGGCGAGGCCCAGGCCGACGCCCTCGCCGCCCTGCGCTCCGTGGTGCCCGGCCTGGTGAGTGACCAGGAGGCCGCCGCAGTGTTGCAGGGCCTGCACCACGACCTCGTGGCCACGCGCCAACCGCTCGTGCCGGGCCAACTCGAACAGGTGCTCCGCATCGACGAGATCGACCAGGGCACCGTCGTCGCCCGACGCGACCCAATGCTGTGGCGCCGTGTCGACGGGGACGACACCGTCGAGGTGGCGTGCTTCGGCAACGTCATCTCGTTCCCGGCGATCGTGGGCGACGCGCTGTCGGTGCTGCTCACGGGCGCTGACGTGTGCGTGGGCGACCTGCCCGGTCTCGACGAGGAGGAACGGCTGGTGCTCGTGCGCCGCCTCGTGCGCGAAGGGGTGCTGCAGGCCCGCTGGTGACGGGCGGTCAGCCGGCCAGGACGCTCACCGGGCGGGTCCGGTTGGTGGTGGTGCCGTCGCCCAGTTGCCCGCTGCTGTTGTAGCCCCAGCAGGCGGCCCGATCGCCGTCGACCAGGGCGCAGCTGTGGCGGTACTCGCCGGCGCTCACCACGGTCGCCGCGGTGAGGGCGGCGGTGCCTCCGCTGTTGGTGACCGTCACGGGGCGGGTGCGGTTGGTGGTGGTGCCGTCGCCGAGGGCGCCGAAGGTGTTCGACCCCCAGCACCGGGCCTGGCCGCTGGTCAGGCGGGCGCAGGTGTGCCACGCGCCGGCGCTGATCCTCCCCACGTTCTGCAGGGCGTTCCCGCCGGTGGCGTTGGACACGCTCACGGGGCGGGTGCGGTCGGTGGTGGTGCCGTCGCCGAGTTGCCCGTCCTCGTTGTCGCCCCAGCACCGGGCCTGCCCGTTGTCGAGGACCACGCAGGCGTGCCAGCGGCCGGCGCTGACCTTCTTGACGTTCTGCAGGTTGTTGGCGCCCGTGGTGTTGGACACGCTCACGGGGCGGGTGCGGTTGGTCGTGGTGCCGTCGCCGAGTTGGCCGAAGAAGTTCGAGCCCCAGCACCGCAGTTGGCTGTTGCTCTTCTCGGCGCAGCTGAAGAACCCGCCGGCGCTGACCTGGGTCATGTCGGTGAGGGCGCCGGTGCCGTTGGGGTTCGACACGGTCACGGGCCGCAGGCGGTCGGTCGTGGTGCCGTCGCCCAGTTGCCCGGTGCTGTTGTCGCCCCAGCACCGCACCTGGCCGTTGCTCTTGAGGGCGCAGGTGTGCTGCTCGCCGGCGCTGACCGCGGCGACGCCCGTGAGGGGCCCGGTGCCGGCGTCGTTCGTCACCGTGACCGGACGGGAGCGTGGCGTGGTGGTGCCGTCGCCCAACTGGCCCTGGTCGTTGTCGCCCCAGCAGCGCACCTGGCCGCCGGACACCAACACGCAGCTGTGGTTCGTCCCGCTGGTCAGCTGGGTGGCGCCGGTGAGCGGGCCCGTGCCCCCTGCGTTCGAGACGACCACGGGGACGGGGGAGTCGGCGGTGCCGCCGTTGCCCAGCTGGCCCAGCGCCCCGTACCCCCAGCACCGCACCTGGCCCGAGCCGAGGAGGGCGCAGCTGAACTCGGCGCCCGTGGCCACGTCGCCCACGTCGGTGAGCTCGGTCTCGGTCGCCGTCCGCCAGTCCGGTTGCCAGTCGTCGGTGGTGTTGTCGGTCAGCTTGGTGAACTCGCCCTCTCGCGACACCAGCCAGATCTCGGCATCGCCGTCGTCGGAGCGGCGGAAGGCGATGTAGCTGTCGTCAGGCGCCCACGACGGCTCGGCGTCGTTGTTCCCGTCGGTGATCGCCGTGGGGTCGGGGCTCGTGCCGGTGGCGCCCATGGTGTAGATGCGGTGGGCCCCGGTGCGCCGGCTGCGGAACACGATCTGGTTTCCCGCGGGCGACCACGCGGGGTCCGTGTCGCTGTCGAAGCTTGAGGTGACCCGGGTCTGGTCGGTGCCGTCCGCGTCCATCACGTAGATCTCCAGATCGCCGGCGTGCGGGCTGCGATTGCTCTGGAAGGCGATCTTCGTGCCGTCGGGCGACCAGGCCGGGTCGGCGTCGGTGGCATCGGAGACGTTGGTGAGGCGGGTCTCGTCGCCCCCGCCGGCGTCCATGGTGAAGATCTCGTAGTTGGTGCTCGCGAGGAGGCGGTCGAACACGATCCTCGTGCCGTCGGGCGACCAGTCGGGGTTGCCCTCGCTCTCGGTGGTGGTGGTGAGGCGGGTGACGTCGCTGCCGTCGGCGTCCATCACGTACAGCTCGCTGTTGCCGTCCCGGCTGCTCACGAAGGCGATCCTGGTCCCGTCGGGCGACCACGCCGGCTCGGTGTCGTGGCCGGCACCGTCGGACAGGCGGGTCGGGCTGCTGCCGTCTGCGCCCATCACGTAGATCTGGTTCAGGCCGCCACCGTCACGCTGGCTCGTGAAGGCGATCGCCGGGGTACCGTCGGCCGCGGCCGGCGTGGGTGCGGCCAGGGATCCCACCGGCCCGAGCGGGACGGTCGGCGCGGCCACCACCAGGCCCGCGGCCAGGGCCGTGGCACCGATCAGTCCGATCAGGGGGTTCCTCATGGCGCGCCTCCTGGAGGTCAGCGGCTCTCACCGTCGAGTGTGGCGGCGGCCGACGGCCCCACACAGGGCCGAAGGTCACCTTCGGGGGTCGTGACGACACGAACGGTGTGTCCGGACGGTGTCGATCCGTGCGTCCACCGCCGCGGTCGCCCTCGACGAGGCGGTTCGTGCTCTAACTTCCTGCTCACCAGCGGCCGTCAGGGAGTGAGGAGTGGAGATGGGTGGCTGGACGCTCGTGGCGCTGGTGTTCCTCGGCTACGCCCTCCTCGCCCGACGTCTCGACCGGTGGTCGATAACCGCGCCCATCGTGATGGTGCTCGCCGGGGCACTGCTGGGCGCCGGCTACCTCGACGTGCTCCCGGTCGTCCCGGAGACCGAGCCGATCAAGCTGGTCACCGAGCTCACCCTGGCCCTGATCCTGTTCGCCGACGCCTCGACCGTCCCGCTGCGCCAGGCCGAGGCCGACGCCGGGTTCCCCGGTCGGCTGCTCGGGATCGGCCTCCCCCTCACCATCGGGCTCGGGACCGTGGCCGCGCGGTTGGTCTTCCCGTCGGTCTCGTGGGCCGAGGCGGCGCTCATCTCGGCGATCCTGGCGCCGACCGATGCCGCGCTGGGGATCACGGTGGTGACCAACCCGGCCGTCCCGGCGCGCGTCCGTCGGGTGCTGAACATCGAGAGTGGCCTCAACGACGGCATCGCGACCCCCTTCGTCACGGTCCTGTTGGCGGTGGTGGTGGCCGGCGCGGCCGACGACGGCTGGGTCGGCGACTCGTTCTTCGACCTGGCCCGCGGCATCCTGATCGGCGTCGGCATCGGACTGGCCGGGGGATGGGCCGTCCGGCGGGCGGCGTCCAGGGACTGGACCACACCCCTGTCCGATGAGCTGATGGTCCTCAGCCTGGCGCTGCTGTCCTACGGCACCGCCGTCACCAACTCGGGCAACGGGTTCGTGGCCGCGTTCGTGGCCGGTCTGGTGTTCGGGGCCGCCAGCCGCGGGCAGATGGCCCGGGCCACCGAGTTCACCGACACCGTGGGCCTCTTCTCGTCGTTCCTCGTCTGGATCATCTTCGGTGCGGCGTTCGTGGGACCCGTGATCAACGCCGGTGTGCACCCAAGGCCGGTCGTGTACGCGGTCATCAGCCTCACCGTGGTGCGCATGGTCGCGGTCGTGGTGTCGCTCACCGGCGACCGCCTCCGGCGCGACACGGTGGGGTTCATCGGCTGGTTCGGGCCACGGGGGTTGGCGTCGGTGGTGTTCACCCTGATCGCGTTCGACGCGCTCGTCGGCCGCCCGGAGGCGCAGTCGCTCGTCGAGGTGACGACGTGGACCATCCTGCTGTCGGTGCTGGCCCACGGCCTCAGCTCCGGGCCGCTCGCCGCCTGGTACGGCCGGCGCCTCGAGGGCGCGCCGGCGGACACACCCGAACTGGCCACCGTGGCGCCGCCCCGGCTCCGCCGGCGGAGCCTCGCCTGACGGGCCAGATCACGTTCCCTGCCCCGTCACGGGTGCGCCGGTGCGGACCGCCGTGACCACGTCGCGGATCGCCTCGGCGGACTGCCGAGCGGTGGTGTGGTCCTCGGTGATCATGGCGTGGTCGGCATCGGCGAGGATGCGATGGGCGCTGTTGGTCGAGAGCGCGGCCAGGTCGTCCTGTGCCGCCGTCCAGCCGCCGGCGGCGTCCTTCTCGGCGGTCACGACCACCAGGGGTCGGTCGCCGAGCGTCGTCACCGCCTGCGCCTGGGCCATGGCGGTGCGGATCCGGGAGAGCTCGTCGCGGACGCTGCGGTTGTGGCGAGGGGTCGCGACGAAGGCGCGCTCCTGGTCGCGGGCCGGTGCGGGAAGGCTGCCGTAGCTGGTCTGGTAGACGGCCCGGCCGATGCCCAGACGGGACAGGGAGGGCATGACCCCCGAGGCGCGGCGGAACAGCTCGTAGAACGCCGGCCAGGAGGGGATCCGCGTGTACTGCTCGGGATGCATCGAGTCGAGCAGCACCACCCCGGCGACCTCGCGGGGGAAGAGGTGGGCGAAGTTCAGGACGTAGATCCCGCCCGCGGAGTGACCGGCGAGGACGAACGGGCCGCGCTCGCCGGCGCGGGCCAACAGCGTGTGCAGGTCGGTCGCGACCTGGTGGCCGTCCTGGGGGCCGGGGGCGGCGTCGCTCCAGCCGCGACCGGCCCGGTCGTAGACGCAGACCCTGGTCGTCGCGGCGACGTCGGGAGCGATCCAGGCCATCGCGGTCGATGGCTCACCGAGGCCGGGCTCGAGCACGACGGTCGGGCTGCCCGTGCCGGCGCAGTCGATGTGGAGCCGGTGGCCGCCGACGTCCACCAGGCGGCCGGGCATCGCGAACCGCCCTGCGTCGGCCGTCTCCCGGTAGGTCTCGTAGCAACCTCCGATCGCCGACAGGAACAGGGCGACGCAGACCGGGTAGACGAGCCACACCCGGGTGCGGCTGCGCAGGTCCCGGCGGGCACGCACGATCATCCAGACGGCGAGCGCCGCGACGACGGGCGGCCAGACCCAGCCCAGCTCGTTGCCGGTCGGGGCCAGGGCCAGGACGGCGCCACCCGCCACCGCCATGAACGTGGCCGGCGCGAGCGCCCAGCGCTGGGGCTGATCGGTCCGACGCTCGGCCAGCAGCGCCAACGCCGTCCACGCCGCGGCGAAGGTGACGAGCACGGATCCGGTGATCTCGTGCTCCCGGGCGCCGGCCAGGGGCCCTGCGACGAGTGCGACGGCGGTGACGAGGCCACCGATGAGCGTTCCCGCCACGATGCGGCCGATGTGGCCCCGGGCGGCCGGCGTGTCGGGCGCGGTGTGGTCGCGGCGGGCATCGGCGGGCACGGTGCGTTCCCGGACTGCTGCGGTGGTCGTGGCCATCTCGGAGGCTCCTTCGGTCGGTGTCAGCGCCCACGGCGGGCACGGCACTCACGGTGGCCCTAAGGCCGGCGGCGGCGCATCGGGCGCGACCCCTCAGATGTCGAGTGCCGGCGGCCGGACCCCGGGAGGACGCGGACGAGGGCCCCGGCGCAACGGTGTGCGCCGGGGCCCTCGCCGATCGGGTCAGACCGGTTGCGGTGTGTGCCCGACGGGCTCCGGGGCGGCGGCGACGCCGGCGGCACCGACGGTCTCAGCGGCCTCCGCGGCCTCGACCGCGTGCTCCTTCGGGTGATGCCCGTGGCTCACGTGGTGGCCGTGGCTCGAGTGGTGGCCGTGTCCCGAGTGCTGGCCGTGTCCCGAGTGCTGGCCGGAGGCGGCCTGGCGGGGGAGGTACCGCCAGGCGATCACGGTGGCACACAGCGCCGTGCCGGCGGCGAACCACAGGCCGGTGCTCATGGAGTCCACGAAGGCGCTCCGGGCGACCGTGGCGAGGTGCGCACCGTCGGCGCCGAGGCCGTGACCGACCTGCAGCGCGCCGCCCACGTTGTCCAGGGCCACGGCCCGAGCCGCGTCGGGCAGCGACACGTTGGCGAGCCCGCTCCTCATCGAGGACGCGTAGCCCGTGGCGGCGATGCTGCCGATGACGGCGACGCCGAGGGCGCCGCCGAGCTCGCGCACCGTGTCGTTCACCGCGGAGCCCACGCCGGCCCGTGCCGGGGGCAGGGTGCTCATGATGATGTCGGTGGCGGAGGGCATGGTGATGCCGGCGCCGAGACCGAACAGCAGGAGGCCGACACCGGTCGGCAGGTACGAGGTGCCGTCGACCAGCGCCGCCTGGAGGGCGATGCCGCCGGTGGCGACCAGCAGGCCGACGGTGACCGTGCGCCGCCCGCCGAGGGTGGCGCCCATGTGGGCACCGGCGCCGGTGCCCACCAACATGCCGATGGCGGCGGGGACGAGGGCGAACCCGGCGGCCAGCGGCGTGTAGCCCAGGATGAACTGCAGGTACTGGGCCTGCAGGAACACGGCGCCGGACATGGCGAAGAACAGCAGGGCCAGCCCCACGCTCGAGGCGGAGAAGCCGCCGTTGGCGAACAGGTGGATGTCGAGCATCGGCTCGTCGCGGTGCAGCTCCCAGGCCACGAAGGCCACGGCGGTCACGGCCCCGATGCCGAAGGCGGCCAGGGTGCCACCCGAGAGCCACCCGTGCGCCGGTGCCTCGATGATCGCGTAGACCAGCGTGCCGACGGCGGCGATCGACAGCAGCGCCCCGACCGGGTCGAGCCTGGTGGCGGCATCGTCGCGGGAGTCGGGAACCACGTGCAGGGCACCCACAAGGGCGGCGCCGAGGAGGGGGACGTTGATCCAGAAGACCGACGACCAGGAGAAGCTGCGCATGAGCGCACCCCCGACGATGGGCCCGACCGCAATCCCGGCACCGCTGGCCGCGGTCCACACCGCGATGGCCTTGGCCCGTTCGCGGGGGTCGCCGAACACGTTGACGAGGATCGAGAGGGTGGTCGGCATGATCAGCGCGCCCCCGACGCCCATCACCCCGCGGGCGGCGATGAGCATCGACGTCGAGGTGGCGAGCGCGGCGCCGATCGAGCCGGCGAGGAACGCGGCCAGCCCGGCGAGCAGGGCGTGGCGGCGGCCGAATCGGTCCCCCAGGCTGCCCGCGGTGAGCAGCAGGCCGGCGAAGACGATGGTGTAGCTGGCGACGACCCACTGCAGCTGGGCGCCGCTGGCGCCGAGGTCGCCGACCAGTCGGGGAAGGGCGACGTTGATGATCGTGTGGTCGATCGAGGTGACGAGCAACGCGAGCACGAGCACGACGAGGACACGCCACCGTTGTGGGTGGCTCGCTCGCGGGTCGCCGAGGGTCTGAGGTGCGGGTCGTCCGTGCATGGCTGCTCCTTGGGTTTGGTGGACGGGTCCCACCGTCCACCTAAGGGGGCCACCCCCGCATCGGGCGGAGCACCTCAGATCGCGGCGGGCCCGCGCTGCTCACGGCGCCTCCGGACCACGGCACGCGCACGGATGGCCGATACTGGCGGCGGTGGCTGATGCGGTGACGGGGTGGGGCTTCGTGGGTCGCGAGGGGGAGCTCGCGACGATCGAGCGCGTCGTCGCCGATGCTCGGGCGGGCGTGCCGTCGGTGCTGCTCGTCGGTGGCGATGCCGGAATCGGCAAGTCGACGCTGGTCAGCCGTGGCGTCGAGCAGGCGGGGATCCACCGGTTTCTCGGTCGCTGTGCGCACCTGGGTGGCGAGGTCGTCCCGCTGGCCCCGCTGGTCGACCTGATCCGCCAGGTCCGTCGGGCGGCTCCGGCCACCTGGATGGCTGCCCCCGAGCTCGAGGCGCTCTCGCACTGGCTGGCACCGGTCGCCGGATCGGCTCCCGAGGCACCCGAGGCCGGCGGGGTGTTCGGACCGGTCCTGGAGCTCATCGCCCGACTCGCCGAGCACGACACCGTCATGGTCGGCTTCGAGGACCTGCACTGGGCCGACCCCATGACCTGGAACCTCCTCGAGTTCCTCGCTCGCAACCTGATCGACGAGCACGTCGTGCTGGTCGGCACCTACCGGACCGACGACGTGTGGGCCGATGTGCAGCTCAGCCGTCGGCTGGCCGAGCTGACCCGGTTGCCTGGGGTGACCCGGCTCCATCTCGAGGGCCTGCGTCGCGAGGACGTCGAGCGAGCGGTCACCGCGATGACCGGTGCCGCGGCCACCGTGGCGCTGGTCGACGACGTGCTGGCGAGAGGTGAGGGCAACCCCTTCTTCACCCAGGAGCTCGTGGCGGCGCACCTCGCCGGTGATGCGATTCCCCCAGTGCTGTCCGACCTGCTGGCGGCGGAGGTCGCGGAGCTCGACGACCGGACCCGCAAGGTCCTCGCCGTCCTCGCGACCTTCGGGCGCGACGTCGACCACGAGATCCTTCGCGCCGCGTGCGAGATCGACGACGACGCGCTCGAGAAGTCGCTGCGCGTCGCGGTGGATGCCCGTGTCGTGGTGGTCGATCACGAGACCGACGCGTACCGGTTCCGCCATGCCCTCATCGGCGAGGTCGTGTATCGGCGGCTCCTGGCGCCCCAGCGCCGGCGCATCCACGGGCGGGTCGCCGACGTCCTCGGCCAACCGCCGGCGCCGACCGTGGGTGCCGACGCGGCGGCGGAGCTGGCCTTCCACCTGGACAAGGCCGGCGACGCACCTGCAGCCTTCTCGGCGCTGCTGGCCGCCGTCGACGCCGCCGCCGCGGTCGCTCCCCGGACCGCGCTCGGCCTGCTCGAACGCGCCCTCGCGCTCTGGGACGAGGCGGGTGCGGCGAGCGAGGGCTTCTCCCGGAGCGATCGCTTGTGGCAGGCCGCCGAGCTCGCCAGCGGCACGGTCGGCAACCAACGGTCGGTCGAGTTCGCCAGGGAGGCCCTCGCCCTGGGGGTGCCGCCGCTCGGTGAGGCATGGGGTCACGAGCGCCTCGGCCGCTACCTGTGGACCTCCGGGCAGGTCGAGGAGTCCACCATCGAGTTCGACAAGGCCGCGGCGATCCTCGACGCGGACGGCCGCGGCGCGGAAGCGGCCGCCGCCTTCGCCGGATTGGCGCAGGCCGAGCTCATGGCCCGTCACCACGCCGCCGCGGAGCACTGGTGCCGCCGGGTGTTCGAGCTCGTGCCGGACGCAGGCCTCGACCCGCCGGCGTGGGTCATGGGTCGCCGGGTCCTGGGTGTCGCCCGGGGCGACCTCGGCTACCCGGACGAAGCCGTCGCCCTCTGCCGCGAGGCCGTCGACGCCGCCCCCACCGCGCAGACCCGAGCGCTCGCGCACCTCTATCTCGCCAGCGTGCTGCTCGACGCCGGCGACTGCCACGGCGCGGTCGACGTGGCCGTGACCAGCGTGGCCGAGATCGACCTGGCCGGCATCGATCGCAGCACGGCGGGCTACCTCGACGCCGTGGCCGCGGAGGCGCTCACGAGGCTGGGCCGATGGGCGGAGGCCGCCGAGGTGCTGGCCCGCCACCCCGACCCCGACAACCTGCCGGTGGGGGAGATCCGCCTCGGCCGCTCGCGCGCCCTGCTCGCGGCCCGCAGCGGTGACCGCGACGGAGCCGAGGCGGCGCTGCGGGAGGCGGCCGGACAGCCCATCGATGCGTGGCACCAGCCGCTCCTCGACGCCGCCGCCGCCGACGTGTACCTGACGCTGGGCGAGTGGGAGCAGGCCGCCACGCATGCCGAACGGGGGTCGCGGACCGGGTTCGGATCGGCGGTGTGGGCGCCGCGGTTCGCCATGCTCAGCACCGTCATCGAGGTCGAGCAGACCCTCGATGCGCAGGCCCGGCAGGAGACCGTCGATGTCGCGGGAACCGTACGGCGGCTCCAGGAGGGCATCGAGGTCATCGAGGCGCCCAGCACCCGCACGGAGCCGAGCCCGCCGCTCACCGCCGACGGCGCCGCTCACCTCGCGTTCGCGGCCGCGTCGCTCACCCGCCTCTCCGGCCCTGACCCGGATGCCTGGGAGGAGGCCGCCCGCCACTGGGAACAGGTTCCCGACGTGTGGCTCGCGGCGACGGCGCGCCTCCGCGAGGCGGAGGCGGCGGTGACCACCGGCGACGTCTCACGGGCATCGTCGTCGCTCCAGGAGGCGCAGCGCGCCGCTGTCGCGCTCGGCGCCGCGCCGCTCCTCGACATGATCGCGGCGGTTGCCCGCCGGAGCCGGCTCAGCGCCGAACCACCGCCACCGACGATCATGGCGAAGGCCTCGATCGAGGCCCTCGGCCTCACCCCCCGAGAGGGTGAGGTGCTCGCGCTCATCGCCGCCGGCCACACCAACCGGGACGTCGGCGAAGCCCTCTACATCTCCGAGAAGACCGCCAGCGTCCACGTCTCGAACATCCTCCGGAAGCTGGGCGTCACCAGCCGCGTCGACGCCGCCGCGATCGCCCAACGACTGGGTGCGTCATGAATCGTGGGTGTGGGGCGAGTCGGGCCGAGGCGCTGACGTGTGCGGGGCGACCGGCCGGCGGCGCTCAGGCGGCGCGCTCGCCCCGTCGTCCGACGGCACCGCGGAGCCCGACACATCCGACGCAGCCCACACAGCCGATGCAGTCGACGCAGCCCACACACGCGATGCAGAACCGGCAACGCAGCGACGCGAACGTGGCGATGCACATCGCGACGCCGGCGCTGATGACCGTCCCGGCGCTGCCGACGACGGCGACGCTGCCGACCGTCCCGGTGCTGCCCGCCACCGCCACGCTGGCGATGGTGCCGGCGCTCCCGGCCACGGCGACGCTGGCGATGGTGCCGGTGCTGCCGGCGACCGCGATGCTGGCGTTGGTGCCGGCGCTCCCGGCCACGGCGACGCTGGCGAGGGTCCCGGTGCTGCCGGCGACGGCGATGCTCTCAGCCATGACGACACCCTAGGGATCCATCTCCACGCCCGCGGCTCCTAGGCAAGGATGTTGACGGCGCGCGCGATGACCAGGCCGAGGATGACCACCGAGGCCACCGACTGGATGGCCATGGCCGCCTTGGCCCAGTGCGTGAGCGGCATGGTGTCGGTGGGGCTGAACGCCAGCGAGGAGTTCACGCCCACGTACAGGTAGTCGAGGAACACGGGGCGCCAGCCCTCGGGGGCGAGCTCGGGGTTGGCGTGCTGCGGGAACATCAGGTCGGGGTGGGCGCGAGGGGCATGCGCCCGCTCGCCGGGCCCGCCGCTGTCCAGCTCCCAGTAGGCGAAGGAGAAGGCGATGACGAGGTAGAGCCAGACCAGGCCGCCGGCGCGCAGGAGGTCGCCGGCCGAGTTGGCCCCGGTCGACCCGCTGACGATCACGTCGACCAGGCGCAGGGTGGCGAGGCCGGAGCCGGCGGCGAGGACACCGATGAGCGAGCGCCGGACCGCTCGCACCGCCTTCGAGCGCCGGTCGATGCGGCCCGGGTCCATCACCAGCATCGCGATCAGCAGCATCGACTCGAGGCCCGCCAGCAGCCACCGCAGGTCGGTGGCCACCTGGTGGGGCATGAGGAAGGGCAGGACGATGACGACCCCCATCGTGATCACCACCGGGGCTCGCCGCTCGCCGACCTTCTCGCCGTCGCGGTCAGCCCCGCGCCCACCTCTCGAGGTCATGCTCGGCGGAAGGCGCGCATGGCGCTGGTGCGCACGAGGCCGCTGTCGGCGAGGACCGCGTTGCGGTGGCCGTGGATCGCCTGGTACCCGGACGAGGCGACCATCGCCACGAATCGCTCCAACTGCTCGGCGGTGGGCACGACGTGACCGGTCATGGCCCGAAGACTGCCAGACCTTCGGTACTGAGGTCCCCGACATCGGCACGGGTGTGCTCACCGAAGCGGGCGGGGCGCCGTTGTCCAGCTGGCCGGGAAGGTCCTACCCCCAGCGGTCGATGCCGGTCGCCCCGTTTCGAGCGCATCGACGAGCGACTGGCTGGGCGCCTTGTGTCGGGCTTCGATCAGGGCCTCGGGTGAAGTTCCACCAGTTGGCGGCGCCAGTAGTCGGCGAACGCGACGTCGCCGGCGGGGCTCACCGCGATCCCACCTGGTGACGCGAATCCGAGGCCGGCCCGGTCGGTGTCGACGAGCGAGGAGATCCCTGTGTACACCACGCCCGGTCCCCAGCTCGCGGTGTCGACGAAGCCGATCCGGGACGTGCCTTCGGTGCCGCCGCCGCCGCCGAGCGTGAACCAGAGCCTGGTGCCCACGAGCTCGATCGAATGGGCGCCGAGGTCGGACTGGGTCATCGGGAGCGGGAGCTCGTCGAATGTCCCGGTGTCCTTGTGGAACCGGACCAGATCACAATCGCCGTAGTCGATCATGTACACGTAGTCGGCGTCGGCTCGGATCTGCCAGGGGGCTCCGCCGTAGAGAACGCCGTTCGGTCGGTCCGACGGCGGCTCGCTCCAGCGCTGCACGGCTCCGGTAGCGATGTCGATGCGGAAGAGGCCGCCGCCCCAGAAGTCGGAGGCCCACATGGCCTGGTCGGTCGGGTCGTAGGTGAGGTGCATCGCGCTGGAGTAGGGCGAGTCGGGGGAACCGGGGACCTCGATGTGGCGGATGCACGCGGCTTGGTCGGGCTCGGTGCAGTACCGCTGCACGGCGTTGGCGACGGCGTTGGCGTCGTCGTAGTCGAGGAGGTTGTCGCAGGGCAGCTCGTCCGGGTCGAAGGAATTCACCGAAGACTGTCGATAGAGGCCCGACTCGGCGAACCAGATCCGTTCGCCGTCGAAGGCCAAGCCGACCACTTCGGCCCCGTCATTGGGGACGTTGACGGCGCAGAAGCGCTCGTCGTCCTCAGTGGCGGCGATGTCCACCGCGGCCGGATCGAAGCTGAGGACCCGACTGTGGTTGCCCACCGTGGTCCCGAAGAAGTCGCCGCCCTGGGTGAACCAGATCTTGCCGTCGGCCGCCGTGATTCGCTCGACCAGCGCGGGCGTGCGCGCCGCGGACCCGCGGCCGACATAGCTGAACGGGCGGACCGGCATCCACTGGTTGTTGGCGTTGAGCTTCTTGAGCAGCGGTGCGTCATAGGAGTCGAGCCCCGAGTCGCTCCACCGCGTGAGGGCCCAACCGAACTCGCCGGTCCCCCACAGATCCCCGTCCGGCGAGTAGGCGACGTCGAGGGGGAGGCCGCCGGCGGCCGTGGTCCAGACCGGCGCCCGGTCGGTCGCGTCGGACACGAAGTCAGTGAGGACCGGGCGGCTTGTCCACTGCCGGTCACTCACGATGAGCTGCTTGTGGTCCTCGTTGAGCGCGACGACGGTCACCACCTTGGCGCCCGCCGAGACGGTGGCGCCGACCGGCGCGACCACCTGGCCCACGGTGCCGGCGCGTGGCGCGGTGAGGGAGATGGTGCTCGTCGCGGTCGTGACCCTGGCCACCTCGGCGCCCGCGGTGACGGCAGTGCCCACCGCAGCCGTCCACGCGATGGTGCCGGCAGTCGGCGTGGGCACCTGGTCCTGGTTCGCGCAGACCGCACCGCCGGTTCGGAAGACGCATTCGATGAGTGCTATGTCGTAGATCCCGGTGGCATCGGCGGGGATGGTCACGGGGAGGCTCGAGCCTGCGGACCAGGTGCTGAGGCCGAGTCGGGTGGAGGACACGTTGAAGAAGCGACCGTTGCCGCTCCCGGTCCAGCCGAGCGTGACGGTCTGGCCCGGGGTCACGAACTGGCGGTAGTCGCCGGTGAAGCGCTGGGGGCCGACCTTGACCACGGCTCGGGCGCCCTCGCTGCACAGCGGCGCGTTCGGGCTCGAGGTGGTCTTGCAGAACGCGACCCGGTAGACGTTCGAGCCGACGGTCTGGCTCGCGGCGGTCACCAAGTAGGAACCGGTGATCGTCGAGCCCGACGGTGTGCCCGCCACGTCGACTTTGGTGCCGTCGGGTCGTGTGACCCGGGCGAAGCCGCCGACGGTGTGGCGCCAGGTGACGGTCACGTCCACCCTGTCGATCTCGTCGACAAGGGCGGGGGTGGTGCTGGTGATCACCGGTGGTGTCAGGAACGGCACGGTCACCGATACCGGCACCACGGTGCGGGCCCCCTCTGCACTCGAGATCGCGAGCCGGAACCGGCGGAGCCCGGCTGCGGTTGCGCGGAACGAGGTGGTGCCGTTCTGGGCGCGGTACCCCGTGGCCGGGTTGGCGAGGTCGGACTCGTCGTAGAGGTACAGGAGACCGCTCGGATCGCCGCCCTCGGTCCGCCAGGTGAGGGTGATCAGGTTCGTGTCGCTGACGGTGGCTGTGAAGCTCGTGACTCTCGGGGCCAGTGAGTCGAGGTCGGGGTCGATGGTGGCGGTGGCACCACCCGTGACCGGTATCGCGTCGCCCGCGGTGAAGGCGGCCTGGTCGGGGTAGAAGAGCTCGGGTGCATGTGTCCCGGCAGGGTCGATCACCGCGATCCGATGGGCGGTGTCGGCGGCGAGGCCGCCGATGCGGTAGCTCCCGGTGCTGTCGGCGACGCCCATGCCCGCCAGTGCCGCGTCGCCCGCCCGCAGGGCGATCACCCACGCACCGGCAACCGGGATGGCCGACGCGGTCTCGGTGACGGTCCCGGCGATGGCCCCGGTCAGCGGCGCCAGGTCCTCGTTCACCATCGCGGTTCCTGCGACCGTGACAACGACCGGAGTGGCGCCGCCGAAGTCGCCGAGGGGCTTGTCGTCGAACCACTCGCCGGCGTGACCTCCGGTGCGGTCCAGGAACTCGACCTTGTAGGACCCGGCGGGCACCGCTAGGGAGAAGCGACCAGAGTCGTCGGCCGTCGTGGCGGCCGTGAACACTCCGGTGTTGGAGTTCACGGCCGCGGCCCAGGCCCCCGGCACGGGTTCGCCCGATCCTGCGTCGGTGACCGTACCGGTGATCGTGGCATTCGTCGTGGGTGCCACGGATGCGTCGAGGTCCGGGTTGATGGTGGTGGTCGACCCCACCGACACCGCGACGTCGTCGGCGCTGGAGAAGCTGGCCTTGTCGTCGAAGAACAGGTCGTAGGCATGGTGCAGGCTCGGGTCGATCACCGCCACCCGGTAGTCCCCCGCTTCGAGGCCACCCAACAGGTAGGTGCCGTCGGTGGCGGTCACGGCGCCCCTCGCGATCACCCCGTTGGTCGATCGGATCGCGATGACCCAAGAACCACTCACCGGAACCGCGGTGCCCGACTCGGTCACGGTCCCTCCGATCGACCCGCTGGCGCCTGCGGGCGCCAAGGCGCCGTCGGCAGTCACCGATCCGGCGTCGGCGACGACGAGGGTCGTGGCCCCGGCGAAGTCGTCGATCGAGCGATCGCCGAACCACTCGCTGCGATGCAGACCCGAGGCATCGACGAACTCCAGGCGATAGGTGCCCGCCGGCAACGCCAGGGCGTAGGCGCCCGACGCTTCCGCGACCGTCCCTCGCCTGACCACCCCCGAGAGCGTCACCGCCACCACGAGCGCCCCCTCGATCGGGTCACCCGAACCATCCTCGGTCACCCTCCCAGACACCACCCCCGATGCCACCAGCGCCGCCGTGGCCGCGTCCGGCGAAGTCGACGCCGCCGACGACGACACGTCGGTGCCGCGGTCGCCGAGAGTCGGATCGAGACCCCGGCCCGCCGTGATGGCGGTGTCCTCGCAATCGGACCCGGGCACGGCACCGGCCACCGCCCCCGCGATCACCGGGCCGCAACCCGCCGAGCCCACTTCTTGGTCGCTGTCCGCGGAAGCCGGCGCCACTGGAGCGACCACGTCCAGGGCCACGACCACCAGTACGGCAGCCACCACCCCTGTCAACCGCCGGGTCGTCCCTCGCCTATCCGCCATCTGTCCACTTCCGCTGGATCCGCCGCCGAAATTACCGCGAGCTACCCCTCCGGCCGCGCCAGGCTGGAGGCCGCCGGTCCGAGCATCGGTGATGCCGACGAGCACCACAGCATCGGCGTCTCACCCGCCCGGCCTTTAGGACGTCGGTCGTGCCGATCGTGGCGAGCGAAGGTGGACGGTGCCCTGTGTCGGGCGTGATCCGGTCAGCGCCGGCGGAGACCCTCCAGGGTGGCCACGATCGCGCCCGCGTCGGCCGACGCGGTGAGGTCGACGGCGACCTCGAGGTACCACTCGTCGTGGCCCTCGGGGTCGGCGAGGATCTGCTCGACCGTCCACACGTCGCCCTCTCCCCGCTCCGAGGGGCCGCTCGGACCCTTGTCGGCGACCAGAAAGCGGGCCGGTCCCCGGGCGTCGCCGTCGATGCCGATCGCCTCGTTGCGAGCGGCATCCGGGTAGGTCGCGAAGTACGGCTCGAACTGCTCGATCAGGCGGCGCTCGTTCCAGCCGTGGTTGCCGATCTCGGTGAGGTCGTCGGACCACGCCGCCCACTGGCCGGTGGCGGCGTACTGCACCCAGCGGAACACCCGGGTGCGGACGAGGGCGCGGAAGGCCCGGCGGTCGGTGGTGACGTCGACCTCGGGCTCGGCGGCCTCCTCCAGGGCGTCGATGTCGACGGTCGTCTCGGGGGAGAACAACGCGGTCCACTCGTCGAGCAGTGAGGAGTCCGTGGTTCGGATGACGGCGCCCAGCCAGTCCGTGAGCTCGTCGACCTCGTCGGTCTTCGCGTCGTCGGGAACGGCGCGCAGCAGGGTCTTGTACACGTCGGACAGGTAGCGCAGCAGCAGCCCCTCCGAGCGCTTGATGCCCAGGTAGTGCACGAACGAGGGGAAGTCCATGGCCCGGTCCCACAGGTCGCGGACCACGCCCTTGGGGGCGATGTTGCGATCGCCGATCCAGGGGTTGGCCACGCGCCAGCGGTCGAAGGCGTCGTAGATCTGGTCGCGCATCGGCTGGGGGTAGTTGATCTTGTCGAGCTCGGCGATGCGCTCCTCGTACTCCACCCCCGCGGCCTTCATCGCCGCCATCGCCTCGTCCTTGGCCTTGTCCTTCTGGGCCAGGAGGATCGGGAACGGGTTGTCGACCACGGCCTCGACCAGGGCGAGCAGCGCCAACGGGTACGACTCGTGGTCGGCGTCGAGCTGTGGGACGGCTGCGAGCAGGAACGGCGACAGCAGCTGGTCGAGGGCGAAGTCGTCCTGGAGCGCGTGATCGATCTCGACGATGCGGCCGTAGGCGTCGGGGGTCTCGAGCTGGCGGACCACGCCGGCGGTGCGCAGCGCCTTGAACAGGCTGATCGTCGTGCGGACGTGGCGGCGCTGCCGTGATCGGGGCTCGTGGTTGTCGAGCAGCAGCGAGCGGCCGTGGTCCCAGGCGTGGCCGGGCCGGTCGAGCAGCTGCATGAGCATCCCCGGCGTGATCGTGAACGACGAGACGAGGGCCTCGGGGCTCGCCGCCTGCAACCGGGCGAAGGTGTCCTCGTCGTAGTGCACGAAATGACGTGGAGGCGACGCCTTCTTGAGCTTGCGCTTCTTCTTCGGGTCGTTGGCGGCCTTGGCCTCGGCGGTGTCGTTCTCGGCCCGGTGATCGGGTGCCAGCGCGACCACCAGTCCCTCGGTGTCGTAGCCGGCCCTGCCGGCCCGCCCGGCGATCTGGTGGAACTCCCGAGCGGTCAGCAACCGGCTCTCGATGCCGTCGTACTTGTAGAGCCTGGTGAGCACGACGGTCCGGATGGGCAGGTTGACCCCCACGCCCAGCGTGTCGGTGCCCGAGATCACCTTCAGCACGCCCTGCTGGGTGAGCCGCTCCACCAGGCGCCGGTAGCGGGGGAGCATGCCGGCGTGGTGCACGCCCACCCCGTTGCGCAGCAACCGGGCGAGGTCGCGCCCGAAGCCCGCCGGCATCTTCGCCCGGGCCAGCTCCTCGGCCACGACGGCCTTCGCCCCCTCGTCGAGCTTGGTGACCGACGCCATGGCCGAGGCCTGCGCGACGGCGTCCTTCTGGGAGAAGTTGACGAGGTACAGGGGCGCCGCGTCCTGGCCGAGGAGCTCCTCGACCGTGTGGTGCAGCAGGGTGTGGTGGTACTCGAAGCGCAACGGCACCGGTCGTACCGCGTCGTCCACCACCGCGGTCGGCCGGCCCGTGCGACGGGTGAGCTCGTCGCGGAAGAACCCGACGTCACCGAGCGTCGCCGACATCAGGAGGAACGACGCCTGGGTGAGCTCGAGCAGCGGCACCTGCCACGCCCACCCTCGGTCGGGGTCGCCGTAGTAGTGGAACTCGTCGAGCACGACCGTGTCGAGGTCGGCGTCCACCCCGTCCTTGAGGGCCACGTGGGCCAGGATCTCGGTGGTCGCGCAGATCACCGGCGCGTCGGCGTTGACCGCCGAGTCGCCGGTCAGCAACCCGACGTTCTCGGGGCCGAGCTGGCGGCAGAGATCGAAGAACTTCTCGGACACCAACGCCTTGACCGGCGCCGTGTACCAGCTGCGGCCGCCGCCCGCCACCGACCGGGCGTGGGCCGCCAGCGCCACCAGCGACTTGCCCGATCCGGTCGGCGTGGCCAGGATCACGTTCGACCCCGAGAGCAGCTCGAGGATGGCCTCCTCCTGGTGCGGGTAGAGCACCAGGCCGGACTCCTCGGCCCACTCGGTGACCGCCACCAGCAACTCGTCGCCGTCCATCGAGGGCCGGAGATGGTCGAGGAGACGGGTGGCGCCCGAGCGGTCGCCCGTGGCGGGAAGGGTGGTCACCAACCCAGTGTGGAGGAGGCCGGTGCGATGCGGGCGAGCAGCTCGTCATCTTCGGGGAACTCCGCGAGGTGCTCGAGGGCCAGTCCCACGGCTCGCTCCCGGTCTTGGGCGACGATCAGGGCCGCTATCTCCACGATCTGGCGCTCGCGTCGAGCCCTCGTTCGGATCTGCTGCTGGGCACGGGAGATGTGGGCGTGGGCGCCGGACTGGTCGTCGGCGCCCGCCGCCATCACGGCGAGTAGGGCCTGCTCGATCGCGCTCATGGCGGCACTGTCGCGGGAGGGGCTGACCCGGGGCTGACCTCGCACTGAAGTCGGCCCCCGTCCCCGCTACCGTCCGACCATGCGCATCGGGCTGCTCGGCGAGCTCGAAGTGCTCGACGACGAGGGTGACCAGATCGCCGTCGCCGGCGCGAAGCTGCGTGCGCTCCTCGCCATCCTGGCCATGAACGTCGGCCGGGTGGTCCCGGCGGAGCAGCTGGTCGATGCGTTGTGGGGGGACGACCCGCCGGCGGCGGTGCGCAACAGCCTGCAGGGACTCGCGTCCAAGCTCCGGCGCACGTTGGGCTCCGCCGACCTCGTGGTCATGCGCGGCGACGGCTACGCCTTGGAGCTCCCCGCGGAGGCCATCGACGTCGCTCGGTTCGAGCAGCGGGCCGCCGAAGGGCGGGCGATGGCGGTCGCCGGCGAGCCGGCGCAGGCAGTCGAGCTGCTGGCCGAGGCCGACGCGCTCTGGCGAGGTGATGCGCTGGCCGATTTCGCCTACGACGATTTCGCCGTGGGGGCGGTGACCAGGTTGTCCGAGTCGCGGCTCGCGATGATCGAGCAGCGGCTCGACCTCGAGCTGCAGCTGGGCCGTCATCAGCGCGCCGTGATCGAGCTCGAGGAGCTGGTCGCCGGCCACCCGTTGCGCGAGGGGTTGCGCGGCCTGCTGATGCTCGCCCTGTACCGCTCGGGGCGGCAGGCGGATGCGCTCCGGGTCTTCCAGGACGGCCGCCGCCTGCTCGCCGACGAGCTCGGACTCGAACCGGGCCCCGAGCTGCGCCGGTTGGAGGCCGCGATCCTGGGGCACGACCCGTCGTTGGCCCCTCCGGCCACGACCGATCCGGTACCCGTCGTCGATGGGGGACCCCGCACGGGCATTCCCGAGGCTTTGACACCGTTGATCGGCCGTGACGCGGAGCTGCGGGAGCTCGAGGCCTTGTGTGCCGACCAGCGGTTGGTCACCCTGGTCGGGCCGGGAGGGGTGGGGAAGACGCGGCTGGCGATCGACGTCGGCCGGGCCGAGATCGCACGTCGGCACTGCGACGGGTGCCTGGTGGAGCTGGCTCCCGTCGGCGACCCGGCCGGTGTCCCGGGCGCGATCGCCTCGGCCCTCGACGTGCCGGACCCGAGCCGTCTCGCCGACATGATCGGTGAGCGCGATCTGCTGGTCGTCCTCGACAACTGTGAGCACGTCATCGCCGCGGCCGCCCAGGTGGCCGAGGACCTGTTGCGGCGCTGCCCCGGGCTGCGGATCCTCGCCACGAGCCGGGAGGGGCTCCGGGTCGGGGGTGAGACCGTGTGGCCCGTGCCACCCCTGGCGGCCGGGGACGCCGCCCGGTTGTTCGTGGCTCGCTCACTGGCCACCGGAGCGTCGATCGATCCTCTCGACGCCGGCGACGGCGTCATCGCCGACATCTGTGCCCGGCTCGACGGGCTGCCGCTCGCCATCGAGCTGGCGGCCGCGCGCACCCGGGCGTTCCCGCTCGCCCAGATCGCCGGTCGTCTCAACGACCGGTTCCGCCTCCTCACCGGTGGCTCGCGCACGGCCCTGCCCCGCCAGCAGACGCTGCAGGCCGTGGTCGACTGGAGCTACGAGCTCCTCTTCGACGACGAGCGGCGCATCTTCGAACGGCTGGCCGTGTTCCCGGGCGGCTGCGATCTCACCACCGCGGAGCGGGTGGGGGCGGATGATGCCATCGCTCCGGCCGATGTCGGCGATCATCTCCGCGCCCTCGTCGACAAGTCGCTGGTGGTGGCCGTGCCGGTCCGCGACGGGCTGCGGTACACGCAGCTGCAGACCCTCGCCCAGTACGGGCGGGAGCGTCTGGCCGAGCGGGGCGACGCGGTGCGCATCCGCAACGCCATGGCCGCGCACTTCGCGCAGCTCTGCTCGCAGAGCGCGGCGGCCTTCACGGGGGACCGGCAGCGGGCCTGGCTGACCGCGATGGACCAGGAGCACGACAACCTCCGGGCCGCGCTGGAGTGGGCCGTCGCCAACGACGACGCGGAGACGGCCCTGATGATCGCCGGCGGCGCGGCCTGGCCGCACTGGTTGACGGGGATGGTGGTGGAGGGCCGGCGCTGGCTGGACGACGCCTTCGCCTGCAGCGGTGAGGCGGACGAGCGCACGCGCGCCCTGGCCTTGACCGGCCGCGGCCTGCTCGACTTCCTCGCCGGCGCCGTCGAGCACTGCGACGACGATCTCGAGACCGCCCTCGAGATCTTCGAGCGCCACGGCGACGTCGAGTCGATGGCGTTGGCGCACTCGTTCTACGCCGAGCAGGCCGCAGTGCGGGGTGACTTCGACGAGGCCTGTCGCCGCCGACGGACGGTGCTCGACTTCTACGGTGAAGCACCCGACGACCCCTTCGCGGTGGCCGCCCGGGTGTACTCGCAGGCGAAGCTGGCGATCCTGGAGGGCGACCTGGACGCCGCCGAGCGCCACTACCGAGCGGCCACCGAGGGCTTCGCACGGCTCGACCGGCCGGTGATGAGCTCGATGTGCCTCGGCATGGTGGCCGACTTCGACGAGCGGGCCGGGGACTACCCGGCCGCGATCGTGACCCTCGAGGCCGCCATCGAGACCAACCAGGCGCTGCTCGGCGGCTTCACCGGCTCGCTGCAGGCGCGCCTCGGGTGGGTGCTGCTCCACGACGGTCAGCCGGAGCGGGCGGAGGCCCAGTACCGGCGGGCGCTCGAGTCGGCCCGTCGGGTGCGCCACACGATGGTGCTGTTCCAGGCGCAGGCCGGGATGGCCGCCCTGCACGGACAGCGCCGACAGGACGAGGAGGCGGTCATGGCGGCCACCGAAGCGCTGGCGCTCTTCCGGGCCGACGACTTCCGTCGGTTCCGGAACCGGATCGACCCCACGACCGACCTGCAGGCATCGGCGGCGGTGTGTTGCGAGGTGCTGGCCGCGATCGCGATGCGGCGGGGCGAGGCCGAACGGGCGGCGGCGCTGCTCGGCCAGGCCGGTCGCCTGCGGGACGAGTCGGGTGTCGAGGTCCCGGCCTTCCAACGGGAGGACCGCGACCGGGCCGAGTCGGCGGCCCGAGCGGCCCTGGGCCCGGCGGGCTTCCGCGCCGCCTACGACGAGGGCGCCTTCGACGGCGTACAGGTGGCATCGATCCCCTGATCCCCTGATCCCCTGATCCGGCGACGTCAGCGCCAGCGCGGCACGAGATCAGCGCGCTCCTGGATGGTGCAGTGGTCCCGCATGGCGCGGGGCCCGCTCCCAGGAGGATTCCATGAGCCCGTTCCTTTACCGCCTCGGTCGCAACAGCGCCCGGCACCCGTTCCGGGTACTGGGCCTCTGGCTGCTGGCCGCCGTCGCCGTGCTCGCCCTGCAGGGTCGGGTCGGCGCCCAGTTCAACGACAGCGAACGCGTCCCCGGTGTCGAGTCCCAGCACGCCGCCGATGTGTTGAACGACACGTTCCCGAGCCAGGGTGGGCTGCCCGCCCGCATCGTGCTCCACACCGACGACGGTCGCCTCGACGACGCCGACCACGCGTCCACCGTCGACCGGGCCCGGACGCAACTGGCGGCGGGCGAGGGCGTCGCCGGCGTCTCCGATCCCTTTGCGGCCGAGTCCGCGGCGGTCAGCGACGACGGGCGGACGGCGTACGTCGACGTCACCTACGCGCTCGACAAGCTCACCCCCAGGCAACTCGACGACGCCATGGCGGTGACCGAGCGGGCCGAGACCGGGGGCGTGGAGGTCGAGCTCACCGGTGCGCTGGCCCTGCTGGCGCAGGAGGCGCCCAGCAGCGAACTGATCGGTGTGGGCGTCGCGATCATCGTGTTGCTCGTGGCGTTCGGCTCGGTCGTGGCCATGGGGCTTCCCATCGCGACGGCGCTCTTGGGCATCTTCGTCGGCGCCGCCGGCGTCGGCGTGCTGTCCGCGTTCCTCGACATCCCGGAGTTCTCCCTGATCCTGTGCGCCATGATCGGTCTCGGCGTGGGGATCGACTACGCGCTGTTCATCGTCACCCGCCACCGCCAGCACCTGCACGAGGGCATGAGCGTCGCCGACTCGGCCGGCACGGCGATCGCCACCGCCGGCCAGGCCGTCCTGTTCGCCGGCACCACGGTCGTCGTCGCCATCCTCGGCCTGTTCCTCGCCGGGTTGCCGGCCATCAGCGGCATGGGCGCGGCGGTGGCCCTCGTGGTCACCGTCTCGATGGCAGCCGCGGTCACGCTCCTCCCCGGGCTGCTCGGCCTGGCGGGCACCAGGATCGACAAGCTCTCGGTCCACCGCAAGACCCACGTCGCCAAGGCCGCCGACGAGACGCTGTCCGGACGCTGGGCCCGCCACGTCGGCCATCACCCGGTGCGCTACGCGGCCGTGAGCCTGGGCGCCCTCTGCGCCATCGCCGTTCCCGCGCTGAGCATGCGGATCGGCGTGCCCGATGACGGCAACGCTCCCACCGACACCACCCAGCGGGTGGCCTTCGACCAGCTGGCAGACGGCTTCGGCCCCGGCTTCAACGGTCCGATCCAGGTCGTGGTGGAGCTGCCGGCGCCGGGCGACGACGTGGCCGTGGGCAGGGTCCACGACGCCCTCGAGGCCGACCCCGGCATCGCGGCGGTCACCGCGCCGATCCTCAGCCCTGCGGGTGACACGGTGCTGATCACCGCCAACCCCACCACGGCACCCCAGGACGAGGCCACCGACCGGCTCGTCCGCCGCCTCCGCTCCGACGTGCTGCCGGACACCGTGGACGGCACCGGCGCCCGGGTGTCGCTGACCGGCCGGGCGATGGTGACGGACCTGACGGATCGCATCACCAGCCGCCTGCCGCTGTTCATCGTGGCGGTCGTGGCGATGTCGTTCCTCCTGCTGCTCGTCGTGTTCCGCTCGATCCTCGTCCCGCTCAAGGCCGCCCTCATGAACCTCCTGTCGATCGCCGCCGCCTACGGCGTGCTCGTGGCGGTGTTCCAGTGGGGCTGGGGCAGGGAGCTCATCGGGCTGCACAGCACCATGCCCATCAACCCCTTCCTCCCGTTGATCATGTTCGCCATCCTGTTCGGGCTCTCCATGGACTACGAGGTGTTCCTCCTGTCCCGGGTGCGTGAGGAGTACGTGGCCACCGGCGACAACCACGAGGCCGTGGTCCGGGGCCTGTCGAGCACCGCTCGGGTGATCACCTCGGCGGCGTTGATCATGATCAGCGTGTTCGGTGCGTTCGTGCTGGGCGACGACCCCAACGGCAAGCTGTTCGGCGTGGGCCTCGCCGTGGCCGTGCTGATCGACGCCACGCTCATCCGCATGGTGCTCGTGCCGGCGACGATGAGCCTCATGGGGCGGGCCAACTGGTGGCTCCCGGCCTGGCTCGACCGGATCCTCCCGCACCTCGACCTGGAAGGCACACACGGTCGGACCGGGCACATCGAGCGCGACCTCGGGTCAGCGTCCGAGCGCGAGACCGGGCGCGATCCCGAGCGCGAGCTCGTCCCCGCCTGATCCGCCGAACCCGTCGGGGCGGTCGCAGTCGCTGACGCGACGGCGACCGCCCCGCGGTCGCGCTCGGTCCCGGTGGCGGAGCGATGCCCTGGGGCCTCGACTCACGGGTCGGGCCCGGCGCCGGTGAGGGTGTCGGTCACGTCGACCCCCGGCGACGACCGCACTACGGCGAGAGCGGCGCGGCCCGTCGGTCGGCAGCCTGTCCGGTGATCAGGAAGGCCTGGATGTCGTGGGGCGCCGGCCCGGTGAGCGTCGACGGGTCGAGCATGGCGTCGAAGTGGTGGGGGAGGTGCCTCGACGGCGAGGTGGTCGCCATCGGCGTCGCCGCGAACGCGGGCAGCTTCCCGGTGACGATCGGTCTCCGCGTGACACGAGCGAGCTCGGCAAGGCTCCACCGCATCGACCGCCATCATCATCATCATCATCATCATCATCACATCATCATCACCACCACCACCGCCGCCAACCTGATGGTGGGCGGCCCCGGTGGGGGATTCAGCGGCACGCCCTTCGGGCCGCCCGGGGGCTGAACGGGATCGTGCGCTTGCGGGAACCCGCAGGATCGTCACCCGCAGTCCGAACGGGGGCACCGCACGATCGACGGTGTGACCTCCCTCCTGCGCGGCCTCCGGCGTCATCCCTCATGGGACCCGGCGCCGCGTGTCCTGACGGTCTCGTCAGGAGGCGCCGAGGTCGTCGATGTCGGCGAGCTCGCGAGGTCGGCCGGACGCTCGCTTGTTGGCGATGAGATCCTCGAGTCCGATCACGTTCAGCTCCACTCCGTCGAGCACCACGGTCGAACGGGCGTCCCAGCATTCGACGAAGGCCACCCCATCGGGCTGGGTGATCAGATCCAAGCGGTTTGGTGGATACCCGAGTTGGATCACGCTCCCGGGAACCAGGAAATCGTCCAGGGTGAGCCCGACCGACCCGAAGCCGAAGTCGTCCAGCGCGCCCAGGATCCTGCTCGCGTTCTCGGGGGTGGCCTCGACCCAGACGTCGAGATCCTTCGTGTAGCGCACGTGCCCGTGGAACCCCACGGCGTACCCGCCGACTATGAGGTAGCGGACGTCATGACGCTCGCAGCACTCGACAAACTCTTTGAAGTCGGGGCCAAGATTCATCGGTCCACCCGTGCGCCTCTGCTCGGATTGCTTCGATCGCCTCGAATCGTTCTGCTGGCGGTCGTTCCAGCCAATACCCGCGAGTGTCGTCGACATCGGTCATTCGCACGATCCGAACGGCCTTGGCGATGGGCACCCACTCAGTCTACCGGTGGCATACGCAGCGCTCGCCTGTGTCCACGACGGAACCGACCTGATCCCAGCCCGTCCAGGATCGCGAACCACGCCGACTGGGCGTCCTCCTGACCACTCCCCATGTCCACGCTGGCGGCGGCCACCCGTACCAACACCTCGTCCTCGCCGATCGCCGGCCGGGCGACGTCGGCGAGCTCGAGCACCGACGACGGATCCGTTCCGTAGCGGAACTGCACGATCGCTCGCATGGTGTCCGACGCAGTCGGTGGTGTTGTGGAGCGACCCTGGCTTTGCCGATTGCGGTCGTCGCTGTAGAGGCTGGGCATGGAGTTCTCCTGGAGATCGGTGGAGTCGGGCTACGACTGGAACTGGGCGCCGAGGAGGAGCTGAGCGGCGATGACACTGGCCACGGCGAAATCGACGGCGAGGCAGAACGGCGGCCACCACCGAGTACCGCGGACGAACTGGGTGCGGTGCTGCCACAAGTCCTTGATGCCATGGGCAACGTACAAAGCCACGACGAGCCACGGTGTGGCCGTGACGGCCGTGGCGGCGACGATGACGAACGCTGCGACGACGACGCTCTCGGCGACGATCACCTCGGCGCGCCCATCGGCGACGGCGAACCCGATGTAGACACCGGCGATCATCGTCACCATCAGCGCGTGGACGGTCGAGGGGTCCAGCCACCAGAACGCCATCGCCAGACCGGCTTGGGCGACCCCGAAGGCGACGCCCCAGCTGAGCGCCCGGTGCGTTGTGGACGTGGTGATGGGGGCTGCGACGGCGGTCACGACGCCACCGCGATCGTGTCCCCGAGGATGGCTCGGAGGTCGACGGGGATCGGCATCGGCTTGACGGCGCTGACGTTGGCGCCGCCGGTGTTGCCGAGCGGGTAGCGCCCCATCGCAGAGCCGGGGCCGGCGACGAGGAGCCGGGCCAACTGGCCGGCGACCTCTCGGCGGTCTCTGTGTCGCACGCCGTAGCTCAACATCGCGACGTGGGTCCGCACGTGCGAGGTGGCGAGCGGCTGGCTGAGGATGTGGGCCCGCTCGAGGTGGCGCCACTCGCCGGAGGCGTCGTCGTCGGCCCGGGCGCAGCGCGCAGCCGCCCGCTCGTCGGCGCAGGCTCGGCGGATCGGCCCCTTGTCGTGTGGCCTTGGGCGCTTGGGGAGGTTCGGCATCGGAGTCCCTTTCTCAGGTTCGGTCGGTTGAGCTGTCGGTGGTGACGGAGGCCGCGTGGAAGCGGCGGAGGCGGAGGCTGTTCGAGACGACGAACACGCTGGACAGGCCCATGGAGGCGCCGGCGATGAGCGGGTTCAACAGGCCGGCCGCAGCCAGCGGGAGGGCGGCGACGTTGTAGCCGAACGCCCAGAACAGGTTCGTCTTGATGGTGCGGAGGGTTCGGCGGGAGAGGCGGATGGCGTCGCCGGCCACGCGGAGGTCGCCGCGGACGAGGGTGAGGTCGCTGGCCTCGATGGCCACGTCTGTGCCGGTGCCCATCGCGATCCCCAGGTCGGCCTGGGCGAGCGCGGCGGCGTCGTTGACGCCATCGCCGACCATGGCGACGACGTTGCCGTCGGCTTGGAGGCGCCGGACGACCTCGACCTTGTCGGCGGGCATGACCTCGGCGATGACGGTGTCGATCCCGACATGGTCGGCGACACCCTGGGCGGCGCGCTCGTTGTCGCCGGTCAGCAGGACAGGCGTCAGGCCCAGGCCTCGGAGCTCGCGGATTGCCGCGGCGCTGGTGGGCTTGACGGTGTCGGCGACGACGACCGCAGCGCGGATGGCGCCGTCCCACCCGACGAAGATCGGGGTGTGGCCGAGGTCCTCGGCTGCTGTCTTGGCGGTTGCGAGCTCGGAGGTCAGGGGCATGGCCCAGTCGGTGAGGAGCCGTTCGCGGCCGGCGATCACGCCGTGCCCGTCGACGACGCCTTGGACGCCGAGGCCTTCGAGGCTCGTGAAGCCTTCGACCGCGGGCAGGATGCCGACCTGCTCGCGCGCGCCGGCGGCGATGGCCTGGGCGATGGGGTGCTCGGAGGCGTCCTCGAGGGCACCGGTGAGTCGGAGGACCTCGTCGGCGTCAGTGCCGTCGACGGGGATGACCTCGACGACGGACATGCGGCCGGTGGTGACGGTGCCGGTCTTGTCGAGGACGACGGTGTCGACCTGCCGGGTCGACTCGAGAACCTGGGGGCCCTTGATCAAGATGCCGAGCTGTGCGCCGCGGCCGGTACCCACCAGGAGGGCGGTGGGGGTGGCGAGGCCGAGGGCGCAGGGGCAGGCGATGATCAGGACAGCGACGGCGGCGGTGAACGCGGTGGCTGGGGTCTCGCCGGTGCCGAGCCAGAAGCCGAGGGTGCCGATGGCGAGGCCGATGACGACGGGGACGAACACCGCGGAGACCTGATCGGCGAGGCGCTGGACGGGGGCCTTGCCGTTCTGGGCGTCGGTGACGAGCCGGGCGATCTGCGCCAGGGCGGTGTCGGCGCCGACGCGGGTGGCGCGCACGACGAGGCGGCCGCCGGCGTTGACGGTGGCGCCGTCGACGGCGTCGCCGGGGGTCACTTCGACGGGCACGGGCTCACCGGTGAGGAGCGAGGCATCGATGGCCGAGGTGCCTTCCTCGATGATCCCGTCGGTGGCCACCTTCTCGCCGGGGCGGACGACGAACCGGTCGCCGACGGCGAGGTCACCGATGGGGACGCGGACCTCGTCGCCGTCCCGGAGCACGGCCACGTCCTTGGCCCCCATGTTCAGCAGCGCTCGTAGGGCGGCGCCGGAGGTGCGCTTGGCCCGGGCCTCGAAGTAGCGACCGGCGAGGATGAACACGATGACGACGCAGGCGACCTCGAAGTACAGCTCGGACTGGCCGGCGCCCCGTTCGAGGGTGACCGTGAAGCCCATCTTCATGCCGGGGATCCCGGCGTCCCCCCAGAAGAGGGCGTAGACGCTCCAGCTGTACGCGGCCAGGGTGCCGACGGAGATGAGGGTGTCCATGGTGGCGGCGCCGTGGCGGAGGTTCTTCCAGGCCGCCCGGTGGAACGGGTACGCCGCCCACAGCACGACCGGCGAGGCCAGGGTGAACATGAGCCACTGCCAGTTCGTGAACTGGAGCGTGTTGATCATCGAGATCAACAGGACGGGGATGCCGAAGGCGGCGGCGACGATGAGCCGGTTGCGAAGGGCGGTGAGCTCGGGATCCGCCTCCGTCTCGGTGCCGTCCTCGCCGTCTTTCGGGTTGTCGGGCTGAGCTGCGGCGGGGACCGTGGCGGTGTAGCCGGTCGCCTCGACCTGGGCCACCACCTCGTCCACGGTGAGGCCCTCTGGGAGGTTGACGGTGGCTTGCTCGGTGGCGTAGTTCACGGATGCGTCGACGCCGTCGAGTTTGTTGAGGCGCTTCGTGATCCGAGCGGCGCACGAGGCGCAGGTCATGCCGCCGATGTCGAGGGTGACGGTCGTGCTGGGGCGGGTGGTCGTGTCGGTCATCGGTCCATCTCCATGTCGGGCGTGCCGGTGACGGGGCCCTGGTCAAAGGTGAACGAGGCGGTGTGCACCGTCCCGTTGTGCTTGAAGTCGAAGAAGAGGCCGTAGCGGCCGGCGGAGCTCAGCTCGGCGTCGAAGGTGACGATCCCGGGTGCGGACTCGTGGTCGTCGACGGGGTGGACGTGGGCGTAGGCCAGATCCCCGGTGCGCATGGCCACGAGGTGGCCGTTGGCGCCGAGGTAGGGCTCGAGGTCAGTGACGAGATCGCCGTCGCGGCGGACGGTCAGCTCGGCGGTGACCTCACCGGTGTCACTGCGCTCGGTGGCGAGCTCCACGTCGTATCCGTCGGTGAGCGACGTCCCGGTGGGGTCAGGAAGCCCAGTGGGCTCGTAGTGCCCGGCGACGGTGAGATCAGTCCCGAGGGCGAGGCGGGGCCCGTCGGCGATCTGGAAGTCGGCGACGGCCCGGTAGGAACCGGGATCGAGCGCGGGGAGGTCGACGGACCATGTGCCGTCGACATCGAGGATCGGGTGTACGTGGTGGAAGGTGGTGAGCTCTCGGTTGACGACGATGAGGTGCAGATCGCGCTCGTGGATCGGGGTGAAGTCGTGGACGGCTTGACCGTCCTGGGCGGTGATCGCGAACTCGAAGGTGCCGCCGTCGCGGTGGAGGCCCGTGGTGGCGGGGACGAGGCGATAGCCCTCGGCGGCCGAGACGACGCCCTCGCCGATCGGGGCGGGGGCTTCGGCCTCTGTCGCGGCCACGTCGGGCCCGACGGCGGCACCGATGGCGGCGACGAGGCCGAGGATGGCGACGAGGGCCACGCCGAAGCCGGCCAAGCGTGTCGTCGTGCTCATCGGGCCAGCTCGTATCCGGCCTCGTCGACGGCGGCGTCGACCACCTCGATCGGCAGGGGCTCGTGGCTCTCCGTGATGACAGTGCCGGTGGCGAGGTCGACGTCGACGCGGCTCACGCCCTCGAGCTTCGACAGCTCGGCGGTGACGGCCATCTTGCAGTGGTCGCACGTCATGCCGGTGACGGTGAACTTCTGGCCGACGGTGGCGGTGGGGGCGGTGGTCATGGTGGTCATGGCTGCTCCTTCGGGTTGCTGGACTGGTCTCAGTGTCTGGCTAAGGGGTGCAGCGCCACATCGGGCACGGCACCTCAGATCGCGGTGGAAGCGGACGTGAGCCAGGGGCGTGCTGGTGCAGGGGTGCCAGGAGCTCGTCGATGAAGATCGCCGGCTGGTCGTCCTGGATGGCATGGCCGGTGTCTTCAACGGTGACGACGTTCGACCCGGTCGAGAGCTGCGCCCAGCGCTCTGTGCCATCCCGCCAGATCGTGTCGAGTCGCGTGAGCTCGCCGGGCGTCAGGCCGTCGCTGTTGCGGTGCGCGGCGGTCAGGATCGTCATCGGAAGGTCGCCGAGCGTGGTGATGGTCGCGACCTGCTCGAAGGCCGGGAACACGTCGAGCTTCTCGCCCTCCCGCGCCGGGTCGTGCAGGAGGGCGCGCAGGGCGAGCACGAGTTGCTCGATCGCGCTCACCGCGGAAGCAGCCGCGTTGGCCGCGAACCCTGTGTTCACGGGGTTCGCGAGAGCCGAGCGTCGGGCTCGAACCGACGACCTCTTCTCTACATGTGTTCTCTACATGTGCAATCCATGCGGACGCGGGATGAACGCGGGATGGGCGGTGTCAACGACGGCGCTCTCGATGCTCGCCTTGGGGCACGGCATCAGCGGCTGTCTGGGGGATCGATGCGCTCGATGGTCGTCAAGCGGTCGATCGCGGTGTCGAACGAAGCGATGCGGTTGACCCCGGTGGACTCCGCATTGGCGACCAGATAGGCCTCTGCGAAGTCCAGTCGGTCGACCTCGTACACCTCGATGGCGCGCAGGAGCAGGGCAGGATCGACCGTGGTGATCGAGTCGAAGGCGATCAGGGAGCGCATCGCCTCGGCGACCTGCCCGCGGGGTGCTTTGTAGAAGGACTCGAGGACGTAGACGGTCTCGGCGACGATCAAGTCCGCCAGAAGCAGCTGCGGCGCCGATTCCAGGTAACGCGTGGCACGGGCCGCCATGTCGGGTGGGTCGCCGGTGAGGTGACGGATGAGGATGTTGGTGTCGACGAACGCTGTCACCGGCGCTTGCGGGCCCGGCTCGAACGCGTCGTGCGCAGGACGTCGTCCCACGAGACGTTGCGTCTGGCTGCGGGCACCTTGACCGACGACGCGAGCGACAGGAAGTCAGGCGTGCGCGCCAAGACCGCTTGGTTCCCTTCGACCCGGAAGACGATCTCGTCGCCCTCCTTGATCCCGAGTGCATCTCGCACGGCCTTGGGCACGGTCACCTGCCCCTTCGATGTCACCTTCGCCGCTGCATCCATGCCTGCTCGTTCTCCTTACTGGGTACCCACAAGTAAGGATAATGGCTGGACGCCTCGGAGTTGTCGAGCGAGAGCCGAGTGTCGGGCTCGAACCGACGACCTCTTCTTTACAAGTGCAATCCATGCGCACGACACCGGACGGATCCGGACGGTTTCGTACGGCCTGCCGGTGACGGGGGACGGCATCGAACAGCACCGGACGGGTCTGGACGCGGGATGAACGCGGGATGGCTCACGGATCGAGGGGTCGCCCCCATGGAGGCCCCGACGCGGTCAGGGCCCGGTGAGGATCGACGGCGGCAACCGGTCGAGGGCGTGAGTTGTCTGGCGCAGGGCCCACCCACGGGTGCTGTTCCGAGATCCAACGAGCCCGGACCGTCTGGTCCGGGCTCGCTGTCGTGGTGCGGGTCGGGTGCAGTCAGTTGGTGTCTCGGCGGTAGAGCAAGACGGTGCCGATGACCAGGCTGGCGAGGGCGTAGCCGGCGAAGACGAGGGCGTACTCGGGCCTGGCCAGCGTGTGGGTGATCGTGACGGGGGCCTCGAAGTTCGAGCCGGCGTCGAGGAGCCGGTAGCCGGCGCTGAACGGAAGGGCGTGGCGGACGGCCTCGGGCAGGATCGGGGCGAACAGGCTCTCGATGACGAATGACCACATCAGGAGCCCGGTGATGGCGGCGGCGCTGTGGCGGACGATCATGCCGACGCCGAGCCCGATCAGCGAAGCGAGGACGATGTAGAGCAGGGCCCACAAGCCTCGGCTGGCCAGGTGCGAGCCGCTGCCGAGGTCGACGCCGCCGACGGCCGCCCCGGCGAAGCCGGTGGCCATCCCGATCGTTCCCAGGGTGAGCCCGACCATCGCGGCGGTGATCGTCTTGGCGGCGACGATGACCCAGCGGGCGGGGCGGGCGGCGAGGACGACCGGCAGTGTCCCGTGTTGGGCTTCGCCGGTGAACAGGAGGATGCCGGCGACTGCGGCCAGCATCGCCACGAGCGGCAGGGGATAGATGAACAGCTCGGAGGCGGTGAGCGTCGGGTCGGTGGCCGTGGCGGCCAGGCCGCCGGCGATGAGGCCACCGATCACCGCGGTGAGGGCGAGGATGATCCTGTTCGCCCGGAGGCTGCTCAGCTTGATCCACTCGCTCCGCAGGGCGGCGGGGACGGCGTGGACGTCGGCGGCGGTGGTGCGGACGGTCGCGCTGCCGGTGATCGTCCACGGTGTGGTCGAGCTGCTCGTGGTAGTGGGGGTGGTGGGGATGGTGGTGTGCATTTGGTCGGTTCCTTTGGGTTCGAAGTGGTGGTGGGACGTCGGGTCGGTCAGGCGGAGGCGAACTCGGCGGTGGCGCCGGTCATGTCGAGGAGCGTCTCTTCGAGCGACGGGGCCACCTCGCTGAGCTCGACCAGACGGATGCCGTTCTCGAAGGCGACCTGGGACACGGTCGCCTTGGTGGCGCCCCGGACGACCAGGCGGTCGCCGTCGGCGTCGATGGTGACGTGCGGCCCGGCCAAAGCCCGGGCGAGGTCGGCCGGCGCGGGCGTCTCGACCACTACGGTCGCCGTCTGCCCGGCGGTGATCGCCGCGACGGTCTCGGCCGCCAAGAGCTTCCCGCCACCGACCACGACGAGGTCGTCGGCGAACATCGACAGCTCGCCGATGAGGTGGCTGGACACGAACACCGAGCCACCGCGGCCGGCGAAGCCGGTGAGGTGGTTGCGCAGCCAGCGGATGCCGTCGGGGTCCAGACCGTTCGACGGCTCGTCGAGCAGCAGGATCCGTGGGTCGCCGAGGAGAGCACCGGCCAGGGCAAGGCGCTGGCGCATCCCGAGGGAGAAGCCGCCGGTGCGCTGGTCCGCGGCCGAGTCCAGGCCGACCTCGGTGAGGACCTCATCGACCCGGGCGACGGAGATGTCGCTCAGGGCGGCCATGGCCCGCAGGTGGTTGCGAGCAGTGTGCCCGGGGTGCATGCAGCGGGGGTCGAGGACCGTGCCGACCAGCCGGACCGGGTGGCGCAGGTCCGTGTACCGGACGCCGTCGTAGCGCACCTCGCCGTGGTCCGGGCGGGTGAGCCCGATCATCATCCGCATGGTGGTCGACTTGCCGGCGCCGTTGGGGCCGACAAAGCCGGTGACGCGGCCGTCGGCCACGGTGAAGGTCAGGTCGTCGACTGCGGTGCGGTTGCCGTAGCGCTTGGTGAGTTCGGTGACGGTGATCATGAGGGTGCTCCTGATGGGTGGGGTCGGTTGTGGTCGTTGATCGGGTTCGGCTGCTCGGTGGCCGTGTCCGGACTCAGTTGCGTGACGGAGAGCAGGCTGACGCCGAGGTCGCGCAGCTTCTGGAGCTGGCCGTGCAGTGCGGCCTGGTCGACGACGGGGCCACGGATCACCGTGGTGTGGTTGTCCTCGTTGGTGAGGGTCATGCCGTCGAACCAGGTCGCCCACCTGGCTCCGAGGTGTCCGCTCACGCGGATCTCGTAGCGCCGGATGGGGCCGTGATCAGCAGCCGGTCGCCCGTTCGATGGCTCGGAGGTGCGGTCGTCTGTGCTCACGGGGCTCAACGTACGAACGGACCTGGTGAGCGCACATCACACGATGTGGTGATTGTGCGGGTGATCTGCGGGGAGGACCCGCCTGGGCTCAGAGGCCCAGTTCGGCCGCACGGGTGACGGCCTCTCGGCGGTTGGTGGCGCCGAGCTTGGTGTAGATGTGCTTGTTGTGCGTGCGCAGGGTGTTGAGCGACACGTGCAGCTCCCGGGCGATGTCGGGCCCGGTCAGGTCGCTGCGCAACAGGCGGAGGACGTCGAGCTCACGCTCGCTCAGCTCGTCCGGGTCGACCGGGCGCGATCGGGAGGACACGCCGGCCGACGCGCCGCCGGACTGTCGTCGGGCTCGCTCGGCGACCGGTCCGTCGAGCGTTCGGAGCAGCGCGGTGGCCGCCGGGCCGGCGTCAAGGAAGGTGCGCACGTAGCCCTCGGGCTCGGCCCGGGCCAGCGCCGCCCTCAGCGTCTTCGCGGCGTCCTCATCGCGACCGGCGGCCAGATGGGCGGTGGCCAGGACGACGAGGATCTCGATGGCACTGCCGGAGCGTCCTCCGTCGTCAGCCGCCTCGAGGAGGCGGTCGAGGAGCCGTGTGGCGTGGCCGAGATCGTCGGCGGACCCGCGGGCGACGAGCACGCAGGCGAGCGTGAGGTGCCCGAACTCGTGGACGTAGGAGAGGTCGTCGGCGGCGGCCAGGCCCTTTTCGGTCACCCATCTCACGCCGGCTTCGATGTCACCCCGCTCTACGGCGATGCGTGCGGCGATGGCGGTCACGGGCCGGACGTCCGGGGAGTAGTCGGTGTTGTAGCGGGGGGCCGCTTCGTCGAGCAGGGCGAGGGCCGCGTCGAGGTCACCTCGGGCTTGGTGGAGCCGGGCCTCGGCAACCCGCCACCGGTACGGGTGCTGGGGCAACCCCCGGTGCTCGCCCAGCTCGGCGGCGGCCCGCAGGTGCTCGGCCGCCTCGTCCAGATCGTCGCGTTCGACGGCGAGCAGGCTGAGGCCGACGTGCATGTCTGCTACGCCACGCAACCCGGGCTCGTCGATCGCGTGGCGAAGGGCGGCCTCGAACGTGCGCTGCGCATCCCGGAGTTTGCCCATGGCCATATCGAGGTCGGCGAGGGCGATGGAGCACCCCATGACATCGGGGAGGTAGCCCCCCGCCTCAAAGCAGGCGATGGACTGTGCGTAGCGCTCCCGGGCCGTCTCGAGATCGCCTCGCCTCCACTGCGCCAAGCCGAGCAGGGCCGCTCCCGCCCCGCGTTGGAGCGGGTCGCCGTCGCGGGCGAGCAGCAGGACCTGCTGGGCGTGGTGCGCCGCGGCGTCGGTGTCGCCCGCGACCAATGCGAGGCCGGCACGGTGCATCGCGGCCATGGCCGGCAGGCGACCGTAGGCGACGTCGTCGACCACGATTGGGGAACCGTCACGGCCGAGCCACGTGTCGACGATCTCGAGCAGCGGGTCGAGCCCGGTGACGTCCCCGGTCGCCATACGGGCGCCCACGAGCGCCATGGCGAGCACCGGCCGGTCGTCGTACAGCTCACTGGGCAGCGCCTCTAGCCAAGAGCGGAGTTGTGACTCCTGGCGCGCCCGCTGCATCGCCGGGGCCGCGAGCTCGATCAACGCGGCGGCGCCGGCGGGGTCGTCACCGGCCATGGCGTGGACGATGGCCTCCTGCGGCTCGTCGTTGGCGGCGTACCAGTCGCTCGCCCGACGGTGAAGCCCGGGAACCCGACCGGGGTGCTCGTCGAGGAGCCGGGCCCGCAGCACGTCGGCGAAAAGGTGGTGGTACCGGTACCAGGTGCGGCGGTCGTCGAGGGCGACCAGGAAAAGGTTTGACCGATCGAGCTGCTCGAGGGTGGCTCTGGCGTCTTCGACTCCGGTCACCGCCGCGCACAAGGGCGGGGTCAACCGGGTGAGGATCGAGGTGTCGAGGAGGAACGCTCGGACCTCGGCAGTCTGGCCCTCCAGCACCTCGTCGGCGAGGTAGTCCAGGATGAAGCGGTCGTCACCGGCGAACTCGGCCACGAACCGCGACGGGTCGTCCCGACCCTGCATCGACAGGGCCGCGAGCTGGAGGGCAGCGATCCACCCCTCGGTGCGCGCTTCAAGCACGCCGACGTCGGCACTGGTGAGGGGCAGGTCCATGACGTCGGCCAGGTACGTCTGGGCCTCCTCCGCGGTGAACCGGAGGTCGGCGCCGCGAACCTCGAGCAGGTCGCCGTCGGCCCGCAGCGAGGCCAGTGGCAGCGGCGGGTCGGCCCTGGTGGCGATCACGAGCCGAATCTGCGGCGGGAGGTGCTCGAGGAGGAAAGCGATCGACTCGTGGATCTCGGATGACCGGATCACGTGGTAGTCGTCGAGCACCAGCACCAGATCCTCGGCGGCGGTCTCGAGGTCGTTGATCAGCGTGGCCACCACGACATCGAGCCGTACCCCTCCGGCACGGGCGAGCGACGCAGCCTCCGAGCTGAGGTCCGGGGCGACCGTCTCGAGCGCCGCCATCACATAGGTCCAGAAGCGAACCGGGTCGTCGTCGGATGGGTCGAGCGACAGCCACGCAGTGGCGTCGCCGCCGGCGAACCAGTCGGCCACCAGCGTCGTCTTGCCGAACCCGGCGGGAGCAGACACCAAGGTGAGCGCCCGGTGCCGGCTGCGGTTCGCGAGATCGCCGAGCCGCGGTCGGGCGACCAGCGACCGACGTCGCCGGGGCGGGTGCAGCTTCGTGGCGAGCAGCGGCGCCTCGGCAGTTCCCGCGTCGACGGGCGTCAGACGGGCACCTTCTCGTCGAGGACGTTCGTCGCGCTTCGGACGGTCACAGCAGGAGCATCCCACGATGTCGTGGTCCCGACCGACGGCGATGTGCTTGGCCCAAGCCAAACGTGCGTCGTCTTGCCCGTCCGACCGGACCGTCGAGTGCACGCGGGATGAAGGCGAAGCGCGCTCATCGCAGAAGTAGCTGCGTTCGCCGTGCTCGCTGTGACCTGGGATTCGCGAGAGCCGAGTGTCGGGCTCGAACCGACGACCTCTTCTTTACAAGTGCAATCCACGCGAACAACGCCGGATGGATCCGGACCGTTTCGTGCGGCCTGCTGGCTGTGGCGGACGGATTCGAACAGCACCGGACGGATGCGGACGCGGGATGAACGCGGGATGAGCATCCGCCCCTCGGGTGTCAGTCGGTCTCCGGCTCGGCTTGTGAACAGCTGGGGCTAACCGCCCGCGCCTCGCTCGACGATCCATTGGGTGCATTGGCCTGTGACCGCGGCAATCAGGTCGAAGTCGTGGTCGTAGTGCAGGACGATGGCCTCGTGGGCCTCGGCGGTGGCCGCGATCATGAGATCGGGCAGGGGGAGGCGATGTTGGCCGCGGCGGGCGAGTAGATGTTGCACCTCCATGGCCCGGTCCACTTGCAAGAGCCGAGTGTCGATTGATCGTGGGTTCGATCTGTCCGGTGGCGTCGCGGTTGCCGGCCCGGCGTCGACAACCGCCGAGTGAGCCGGGGTTGGTCAAATGCGGGTCACGGTGATCGCACCGACGAGCAGCACATCACTGGAACTGAAGGAACTCCTGCGTCATCACGAAGCCGTCGCCCTGGGAGGACTGGACGGTGAGTGAGGTCGGATGACCATCGGCCGGGTCGTAGCTGACGCCGCCCAGCTCGCCCCGCACGATGGCGTCCTGCACGGTGTCGAACCACCCCTCGACGCCGGCACCGCCGGGTAGCACGTCCGGGCCACAGGCCCCCGGCGTGTCGATCTCCGAAGCAGGGTCTCCGGCGGTGCCCGACACGCAGTGCCGCTCGGTGAGGCCCTCCGCGTCGATCGTGTAGGAGAACACGTATGGCTGTCCGGAGACGCTGGCCCAGCGGTTCCGGGCCGCGTCGAGGTCGCTCTGCGCGGATCCCGAGGATGGAACGGCCGGGCCCGCCGCCGCCGTCGTGCCGTCGGTGATCTCGACCGTTGTCGTCGTGGCGGCCGCCGGAGCCGGCGCACCGGAGGTGCTCGTGGTCGCCGTGGTCGACGTTGTCGAGCTCACCGTCGAAGAGGTGCTGGCCGCCTCGTCGTCGTCGCCGCCGTCGCCTGCGGACAGCGCCCAGAACGCCAGGATGATGACCACCACGGCCCCGGCGCCGATCGCGGCGAGGATCTTCGTGTTGCGGTACCACTCCGGGTTGTCGTCGGGAGGCCCGCTCCCTGGAGGGCCCGCCCCCGGCGGGGGTCCCGAGCCGCCGTTCCCGACCTCGCCCATCGTGATCGTTGCTTGGTCTTCTGGCGGCGACATGCTCGGATCGCCGCCTGCTGCGGATGAGGCTGCCATGACGTCTCCCGCCTAGTCGTCGGAGTGCAGTTCGGTGGCGAGCGACGACGCTGGCTTTCACCGTCCCCCCTCCGCCGGAAAACCACAGTAGCGCGCCAGCTCGTTCCGTGGGGCCGAACAGGTCAGACGAGTGGATCGCGCAGGGCGCCGGGGATGGGCCACAGCCTGAGTCGGGAAGGCGGGAGTTCACCCGCGGACTCCGACTCCGTCGGAGGCCTTGACTCTTGAAGCTCCGTCAGAGATGACCAGGGTCTCATCAGAGCCGAGTGTCGGGCTCGAACCGACGACCTCTTCTTTACAAGTGCAATCCATGCGAACGCCACCGGACGGATCCGGACGGATTTGAACGACCTGCTGGTGACCGCGGACGGATTCGAACAGCACCGGACGGATGCGGACGCGGGATGAACGCGGGATGAGCGTCCACTGCTCACAGGAGTCAGTCCAGCTCCGACTCGGCCTCAAGGTTGGTCGTCCGCCGCTGTGGCGGGGCCAGCACCCGTGATCACCGCCAGCATCGATGTGAATACCACCCCCCAAGCCCAGGTGGAGGACCACGGGGCCCGACGCCATACCTCCGCCGTGCCCGCGTGTGCTAGGGGCGATCCGTGCGAGGAAGGTGATCGGGTAGCCGCCCACGTGTGCGACGGGGACATCTTCGTTGCAGGCGGTTCCGATGATGTCAGCAGGCCGCGACCCGGGTTCTTGCGGGTTCCACACTGAGCGCGAGGTTGGCGACCGCTCCGTGATCCTGACGGTCGGGGTGTGGTGGGCGGGCTGTTGCCAGCGGTGCGGCTTGTTGTTTCTCAGCCGCCGGTGGAGGTGAGGGCGGCGTTGATGCCGGTGGTGGCGCCGCCGGCGGTGATGGGGATCAGGGTTCCGCCGGCGAAGTCGGGGGAGTTGTCGTAGTACTCGTCGGTGTGGGCGGCGTTGAGGTCGACGAACCGGATGCGGATGTTGCCCACGGAGAGGTTGGTGAGGGTGTAAGTGCCGTTGGCGGCGGTGGTGGTGCCGCCCACGACGACACCGCTGGGGTTGATGGCGACGACGAACACGTTGCCCAGGTTGGCGTTGGTGCCGGTTTCGGTGACGGCGCCCGACACGGTGCCGGTGGTGGGGGTGAGGGCGGCGTTGGTGGCCAGGGGGGTGCCGGCGGTGGCGGTGACGGTCGCCGCGGACCCGAGGCCCGACGCGGGCTGGTTGTCGTGCCATTCGAACAGGTGGGTGCCGGTGGGGTCGTAGAACGCCAGCTTGTAGGTGCCGGGATCCAACGCGATGTCGTAGTTCCCGGATGCGTCGGTGAGGGCGCCGGCGGCGAGCCCGAAGTCCGAGGTGCGGGCAGCGAACACGGCGACACCTTCGAGGTTCCCGCCGACCGTCGAGGTGATCTGGCCGGTGAGATGGGCGGTGGTGCCCGATGCGGTCTGGGTGGCCAACTGGGCGTTGGCGGTGGTGGTGGCGGCCCCCGAAATGGTGAGGACCTGGGCGCCGGCGGGGGTGGGGACGTTGTCGTAGAACTCGACGGTGTGGGTGGCGGAAAGGTCGATGAACTCCAACAGCCGCGACCCGGCTGCGATCCCGCCGATGGTGTAGGCCCCAGCGTTGTCGGTGAGGTCACCCGCACCCGGCTGCCCATTGCCCAGATCCACGCTCATGGCCAACACCCCCGCGACCGGGCCGCCGGTGTCGGTCACGGTCCCGGCCAACGTGCCCCGAGCCGCGGCCAACGACGCGTTCGCGGTGGTGGTGTTCCCCGCGGTGACGACCACGCTGGTGGGAGCCCCGGAGAACCCGGGGGTGTGGGCGCCGGTGGTGTCGATGGCGTACACGAGGTAGGTGCCCGCCGCGGGCGCGGCGGCGTACTGGCCGGCGGCGTTGGCGGTGGCGACCGCGACGGGGGCGTAGGTGGCCGTGTCGAGCAGTGCGACTACCGCACCTGGAATGGGGTTAGCCGAGCCGGTCTCGGTGATGGTGCCGCCGACGAGGCCGCCCCCGGGCGGGACGGTGACGGTGACATCGACGGTGTTGGACACCACTGCGGTGGTGACCTCATCGGCGGTGACCGACGCGGTGTTGTGGTACCCGCCGGCCACCGACGCGGTGGTGGCGGCGTGGGTGCAGTCCACCGTCTGGTCGGCGCCCACCGCGAGGTCGAACGGGGCCGCTTCGCAGTCAGGCCCGTTGGGGTCGTCGATGGTCACGTCGTTCAACGCCACATTCCCGGTGTTGGCCACCGTGACGTGCAGATGGATGGTGGCGCCCACCGCCACGGTGGTCTCGTCCGCGGACTTGGTTACCGACAGGCCAGGCGCCGGCGGCCCGACACCCAGCAGGATCGGCGCCAGGGCGGCCATCTCCCCCGGGTTGTCGCCGAGGGTGTCGGTGGAGTCCTGCCCAAGGCGCCCGTCGGCGCCGTAGCCCCAGCATTTGACGGTGGCGTTGTCGAGTAGGGCGCAGGTGTGGCCGCCGGCGGTGATGGCGGTGGCGGTGCGCCCGGCGCCGAGGTTGACCGCTGCCAGGGCGGCCATCTCGCCGGCGCTGTCGCCGAGGGTGGCGGTGGAGTCCTGCCCCAACTGCCCGTTGGCGCCGTAGCCCCAGCATTTGACGGTGGCATTGTCCAACAGGGCGCACGTGTTGTCGCCGCCGGCGGCGATGGCGGTGGCGGTGCGCCCGGCGCCGAGGTTGACCGCCGGCAGGGCGGCCATCGCCGGGCCGTTCATGCCGTTGCCGAGCGTGGTGGTGGAGTCCTGCCCCAGTTGCCCGTTGACGCCCTCGCCCCAGCATTTGACGGTGGCGTTGTCAAGTAGGGCGCAGGTGTGGGCGTTGCCGGCGGTGATGGCGGTGGCGGTGCGCCCGGCGCCGAGATTGACGGGGGGGAGGGCGGCCATCTCACCGGGCTGGTCGCCGCGGTCGTCGGTGGAGTCATGCCCCAGCTGCCCGAGGATGCCCCAGCCCCAGCATTTGACGGTGGCGTTGTCGAGTAGGGCGCAGGTGTGGGAGCCGCCGGCGGCGACGGCGGTGGCGGTGCGCCCGGCGCCGAGATTGACCGGCGCCAACGCGGCCATCTCGCCGGGTTCGTCGCCCAGGGTGGTGGTGGAGCCCTGCCCCAGCCGCCCTAAGAAGCCGGCGCCCCAGCATTTGACGGTGGCGTTGTCGAGTAAGGCGCAGGTGTGGCGGCCGCCGGCGGTGATGGCGGTGGCGGTGCGCCCGGCGCCGAGGTTGACCGCCGCCAGGGCGGCCATCTCGCCCGCCGCGTCGCCGAGGTTGGCGGTGGAGTCCTGCCCCAGGCGCCCGTCGGCGCCATTGCCCCAGCATTTGACGGTGGCGTTGTCCAACAGGGCGCACGTGTGGCTGCTACCGGCGGTGATGGCGGTGGCGGTGCGGCCGACACCGAGGTTGACCGGTTGGAGGAGGGCCATCTCGCCGGCGTCGTCGCCGAGGGTGGTGGTGGAGTCCTGGCCCAACTGCCCGTTGTCGCCGAGACCCCAGCATTTGACGGTGGCGTTGTCGAGTAGGGCGCAGGTGTGTTGGGTGCCGGTGGTGATGGCGGCGGCGACGGTGGTCAAGGGGAAACCGACGGGCACGTTGACGGTGTTGGAGGCTGTCGGGGATGTCTGGTCGGTGTCGACGGTGGCCGCGTTGGCCCGGGACGGGTGGTCGCCGCCCACCGCGGTGTAGGAGCAGTTGATGGTCACGACCTGGCCGACCGGCAGGTCGGGGACGGCCTGCGCGCAGTCGGGTGCGTTGGGGTCGGCGATGGTGACCCCGGTGAGGGTCGAGGCGCTGTTGTTGGTGATGGTCAGGTGGTAGTGGATCACCTCGCCCGGCTCCACGTAGGGCTCGCCCGCGGTCAACCTCAACTGCAAGGGCACCCCCAGGTTGACCGCCGCCAGGGCGGCCATCTCGCCGGCGTTGTCGCCGAGGGTGTCGGTGGAGTCCTGCCCAAGGCGCCCGTCGGCGCCGTAGCCCCAGCATTTGACGGTGGCGTTGTCGAGTAGGGCGCAGGTGTGGCCGCCGGCGGTGATGGCGGTGGCGGTGCGCCCGGCGCCGAGGTTGACGGGGGGGAGGGCGGCCATCTCGCCGGCGTCGTCGCCGAGGGTGGCGGTGGAGTCCTGTCCCAGTTGCCCGTAGGCGCCGTGGCCCCAGCATTTGACGGTGGCGTTGTCGAGTAGGGCGCAGGTCTTGGAGGCGCCGGCGGTGATGGCGGTGGCG
>JBGAOY010000028.1:0-53609 GCA_044221555.1 Acidimicrobiales bacterium | reverse complement strand
GGGGGGGGGGGGGGGGGGGGGGGGGGGGCCGCGGCCGCGCGCCCCTCGACCGCGCGCGCACACACAGCGCGACGCGCGCCGCCGACGTGCTGGGCCGGGTGGTGCAGATCGCCCGCGGACTCCAGAACCCGGTGCGCGAGCGCGGCGCCACCGCCCTGCTCGCCCAGGCCCAGGGCGCGCTGAAGAACCACGAGGCGGCGCTCGCGGCCGCCACCAACAGCACCACTGCCACCCGACGTCGTGCGACCCTCATCTCCCCCCTTGCCTCGGGCGCCCGGGTCGATGGGCGTCCGACGTCCACGAGGCTACCGAATCACGCGGGCCCGGCGCGGGCCGGGCATGGCGCGCAACGGCTCCGGGCCCGAGGGCCCGGAGCCGTCATGCCCCAAGGGGGTGGGAGGGTCAGCCGACGCTGGGCGGAACCATCACCGAGTCGATGAGGAACACGGTGGCGTTGGCGGTTTCGATGTCGGGCACCTGGACGGTGGCGCCGCCGTCGTTGAGGGTGATGGTGTCGCCATCCACCTCGATGGGCAGCGTCTCACCGGTGAAGGTGGTCAGCTCGGTCATGCCGGCCAGGTCGTCCGACGACAGGCGCTCGGGGATGACGTGGAAGCCGAGCACGGTGGTGAGCAGGCCCGTGGGGTCGTCGAGGGCGGCCTGCAGGGTGGCCTGGTCGAACTCGGCGAAGGCGCAGTCCGTCGGGGCGAACACGGTCAGGCCCTCGGCGCTGTTCAGGGTGTCGACGAGATCGGCAGCCGTCACGGCGGTGACCAACGTGGTGAGGACGGGGTTGCTGGATGCGGCGGTGCCGACCGGATCGTCGGTCATGCCGGCCAGGGTGCCCTGCTCGGGCCCGGACTCGACGGCGTCGACGAGGGCGTCGGTGTCGCAGATGGTGGACGAGTCGTCCGCGGTGGTGTCGGACGGCGCCTCCGAGGTGGCGCCGCTGTCGGCCACTTCGGTGGTCGGGGTGGAGGCGGCGTCGTCCGACGCCGAGTCACCGGAGTCGTCGCTGCTGCAGGCGGCGGCCACGAGGCCGAGCGCCAGGAAGAGCCCCAGGATGCGGAGCACGTTCGATCGGAACATTGGGTTCACACTCACTTTGTTGTTGTTTGGGTTGGGGGGTTGCTTGGTTGGGGGATTGCTTGGTTGGGGGGTTGCTGTGTTGGGGGTGGGGCACTCACCCGTGGGGGCGAGAGGAGGGTCGACGGGCGAGCGCATCAGGCCGCCTCGACGATCACGAGCTTCGATTGCCAGCCGGTGGCACCGTCGGGGAGCGGCTCACTGCGCTCCTCCGGCATCAGGACGCCGTCGCCGTCGGTGGCCCGGCAGGCGATGCGGGCCGAGCCCGACCGGGCGCCCCATCGGATGCGCCACTGCCGCCAGGTCTCGTCGGAGAGCGCGGGCGCCAACTCGGCCCGGCGCCAGGGTCCGTCGTCCACCTTCACCTCGACCTTGGCGATGCCCCGGGTCTGGGCCCAGGCCACGCCGGCGATGTACTGGTCGCCGGCGGCCACCGGGGTGCCCGTGCGGGGCACGTCGATCCGGCACTGGGTCTTGATGGGCGCCTGCTGGGCGTAGCCCCGGGGCACCCAGTAGGCGTCGAAGTCGTCGAAGGTGGTCAGCTCGATCTTGCTCAGCCACTTGGTGGCCGAGACGTAGCCGTAGAGGCCGGCGGTGACGAGGCGGGCGGGGAAGCCGTGGGCCAGAGGGAGGGGCTCGCCGTTCATCCCGACCGCGACGAGGCAGGTGCGCCCGTCGCGGGCGGCGCTGACGGGGAACCCGCACGTGTACCCGTCGACCGACCGCCCGACGAGCTGGTCGGCGGAGGGGTCGACGCCGGCCTCGTCAAGCAGGCGCTGGACGGGCACGCCCAGCCAGCGGGCGTTGCCCACCAGGTCGCCGCCCACCCGGTTCGAGACGCAGGTCATGGTGACGTCGGCCTCGACCAGGCCGAAGGCGCACAGCTCGTCGAAGGTGAGCGAGAGCGACCGGTCGACCATGCCGGTCACGTCGAGGGTCCAGCCCTCGACCGGCACCTGGGGCACGGCCAGCGCGGTGTCGATCCGGTAGAAGTCGGCGTTCGACGTGCGGAACGGCGTCATCCCGGCGACGGCCACGCCGTAGCGGTCGGTGAGGGGGGCGAGGGGCTCGTCGGCCCGGGGGAGCACCAGGTTGCGGCGGGAGTCGACGGCGCTGAAGCGGTCGCGCAGGGCCCGCCCGCCGGCCGCGGCCAGGCCGGCGAAGGCGACCAGGCCGGCCGAGACGGCGAGGAACCGCCGGCGGTCGAGCCCGGCTCCGGCTCCGTCGACGGCGGCGGCGGCGTCGGCGTCGGCGTCGGTTGTCGTGGCCCTGTGGCTCGATCGTGCGGGCAGCAGCCGCTGACCGTGCAGGTAGCGCAGCGTGGCGAGACCGACCGTGCCGGCCACCACCGAGGGCACCACCGCCGACAGCGGGGCACCGGCCACCTGGAGGGCGGCGAACGCGCCGATCAGGGCGAAGCCGGCGAAGGCCACCGGGCCGGCGACCGGGCGCCGGCAGCTGACGAGGCCGACGACCAGGCTGATCAGGGTGAGGGCGACGAGGACGCCGATGACCAGCGCCAGCTTGTCGTTGCGGCCGAAGAGCTCGATGCCGAACTTGGTGACCGACGACGGGGCCTTGTCGATGACGACCTCGGCCACCACCTCGACGGGTGAGCGCCAGGATCGGGTGACCCCGGTGGTCAGTTCGGCGGCGCCCAGTCCCGCGGCGGCGGCGAGGAAGCCGCTGGCCGCGCACCGGAGGCGGTGTCGCTCGATGCCGAGGTCGTTGTCACGCACGGTCTCACTCCGGAGCGGCCCCCGGTCCTGGATGACCTCGGGACGACGCCGGTCCTCGGGGGTACCCTTGACGCACCTGCGCGGGAGGAGTGTTCGACGTGTTGTCGGCGACCAGGGGGCGGCGACGAGGGGCGGTTGTGGTGGTGGTCGCACTGGTGGTCTCCGCCACCGTGGCGCTCGGCGCGGCCCCCGGCGGCGCGGTGGCCGCGCGGGCCTTCGTCCGCTCGTGGGGGAACCCGCCGCTGCAGGCCGGCGACTTCGCCCAGCCCCGCGGGATCGCCGGCAACGCCGCCGGTCAGGTGTTCGTGCTCGACACGTCGGCGGGCTGGGTGCAGACCTTCGAGGCCGACGGCACCTTCGTGCGCGGGTGGGCGGCGCCCGCGGGCCGCCGCCTGGCCGTGTCGCCGGTGACGGGCAACGTGCTGGTGTCGAGCTTCTCGCTGTGCACCGTCCGCGAGTACACCCCGACCGGGACCCCCGTGCGCACGTTCGGGTCGTGCGGCTCCGGTGCGGCGCAGCTGTCCCAGCCCTCGGGGCTGTCGGTGGCCGCCGACGGCACCGTCTACGTCGCCGACGTCGGCAACGGCCGCGTCCAGCGGTTCGGCCCGACCGGTGAGTCACTCGGGTCGTGGCCGGCGTCGGGTGTGGTCAACCTGGCCCTCGGCGCCGACGGCGTCGTGCACGTGGCCGGTTCTCAGTCGGTCACGACGTACACCACGACGGGCACCCTCGTCCGCAGCTTCACCGGTGCCTCCATGTTCGACAACAGGGCGCTGGCCACCGGTCCGGACGGATCCGTGTACGTGACCTCGGGTTCCGGCGTCAAGAAGTTCACGGCCCTCGGAGTGTTCGTCAACGGGTGGGGCTCGTCGCTCCCGACCGCGCTCCAGCTCGAGGCCCGCGACGTGACGGTCGGCCCGAACGGCGACGTGTACGTGGTGGACGAGACCAACCGGCGGGTCGAGCGCTTCACCGACACCGGCACGTTCGTCGACGACTGGGGCACCTACACGCGCGACGGTCGTCTGCGCGCCCCGGCCGGGATGGACACCGACGCCGCCGGCAACGTGTACGTGGCCGACGAGCGCAACCACCAGGTGCAGGTGTTCGACCCCAACGGCGCCTTCCTGCGCACGTGGCGCCATGCCGCGCCCGGCGAGTTCCTCGACCGCCCGATCGACGTCGCGGTCGACACGAACGGCGACGTGTACGTCACCAACTCGGGCCGCGATCGTGTCGAGCGCTACGACGACGACGGCACGTGGCTGGCCACCATCGGCGCCGGCCAGTTCACGTGGCCGAAGTGGCTGGCGCTCGACGGCCAGGGGCACGTCTTCGTGGCCGACCGCACCGCGGGGAGGGTCAAGGAGTTCACCACCGACGGCACCTTCGTGCGCACGTTCGGGAGCAACCTCGGCATCGAGGGCATCGACGTCGGCGCCGACGGAACGGTCTTCGTGGTCGACCAGTACGGGCACCAGGTGCGTCACTACAGCGCCACGGGGACCTTCCTCGGCGCCTGGGGCAGCGAGGGCACGGGCGATGGTGAGTTCAGCGACCCCCGTGCCCTCGGTGTCGACGCCACCGGCGACGTGTACGTCACGGACTGCGGCACCGACCGCGTGCAGCGCTTCAGCCCGAGCGGCGAGCTCCTCGACGCCATCGGCACCACCGGCACCGGCGACGGGCAGTTCAGCTGCCCCAGCGGCATCGCCTTCGGCGGCGCCAGCATGTACGTGGCCGACGACAACGGCACCCCCGGGGACAGCAACGACCGGATCCAGCAGTTCGCCTACGCGCCCGCCGAGTTGGTCGACGCCAGCCTCGAGACCGACGAGGCCGACGTGGCGGTGGGCGACACCGTCCACGCCCACGTCACCATCGACAACCTCGGCACCGGCCCGCTGACGGGCGTGTCGACCACGTCGGCGACGCTGACCGACTGCGCCCGCAGCCTGGCCGACATCCCGGCGCTCACGTCGCTGACGGTGGACTGCACCTACCAGGCCACCGCGGCCGACCTGCCGCAGTTCACCGCCTCGGTCACGGTCCACACCGACCAGGCGCCACCCGAGGCGACCAACGAGGTCACCGTCGACGTGAGCCACCTCGCCCGCCTGCACCAGGTGCGGGAGTGGTTCGCGTCCGAGACCTCACTGCTCGACACCGACCCGATCGCGCCACCCGGCCCCGGGAACGGCGACCAGGGCCTGACCACCGACGCGGCCGGCCACGTGTACGTGGTGGGCAGTCGCGATCACCCGCTCACGTCCGCGGTGGCCCGTTTCGGGGGCGACGGGCAGTTCGACCGGCAGTGGGGTGTCCCGGGCCAGGCGCCCGGCTCCCTGTGGTACCCCGACTCGGTGGCGGTGGCCCCCGACGGCGACGTGTTCACCACCGAGTGCACCGACGTGCACCGGGTGCAGCGCTTCAGCGCCGACGGGACGCCCGAGCAGGTGTGGGCCTCGCCGGCGGTGCCCGGCGCGCCGTGCGCGCCGGCGGACGTGGCGGTGGGCCCGAACGGCACCGCCTACGTGGCCGACCCGGCCCACGATCTCGTGGCCACCATCTCCGGCGACACGGCGGCGCCCGGGTGGGGGTCGCCCGGCAGCGGGCCCGGGCAGTTCGACGGGCCCCGCGGCGTGGCGGTCGCCCCGGACGGCACCGTGTACGTGGTCGACGGCGGCAACCGGCGGGTCCAGCGCTTCGGCCCGACGGGCCAGTTCCTCGGCGAGTTCGGCTCGGCGGGGACGGGCAACGGCCGGTTCGTCGACCCCCGGGACATCGCGGTCACCGACTCGGGCCTGGTCATCGTGGCCGACTTCGGTGACGGCTCGGGCGGGCAGCGGGTCCAGGTCTTCAGCCCGACGGGCGCGTACCTGACCAAGGTGGCGGTGCGCACCGAGGACGTGGCCGTGCACACCGACGCCGGCGGCAACGTGCACCTCTACGTGTTCCCCTACAGCGGTTCGGACCCGCGGGGGGTGGTCCGCGAGTACGTGGCACCCGCGGGGGCCTACCTGTCCGCCAGCCTGACCCCCGACCAGACGCAGGTGTCGGTGCGCGGGACGGTGGGATACGACCTGCGCATCGACAACGTCGGCACGGTGGGGCTCACCGGCATCACCGTCGACGCCGGCGGGCTGTCGGGGTGCGGCGGCCCCACCGACGACCTCGCGCCCGGTGAGTCGGTCACCCTGGCCTGCTCGCACCGGGCCACCGCGGGCGAGGTGGGTCGCCACCAAGTCCGGGCGACCGTCGACGCCGACCAGACCAGCCCCTTCCTCACCGCCAACACCGGCGTCGAGGTGCTGCTCCCCAGCGACCGCCACTGGGGGTGGGACCGCCTGTCCAACCCACGGGGCGTCGTCGCCAACTGGCAGGACGACCTCTACGTGGCCGACTGCGGCCAGGACAAGGTGCTGCACTACCGGTCCGACGGCACGTTCGTGGGCGCGTGGGGGGCGAGCGGCACCGGTCCCGGTCAGTTCGACTGCCCGGTCGACATCACCATCAACAGCGCCGGGCACCTGCTGGTCCTCGACCGGGACAACCGCCGCGTCCAGGAGCTGACCTCGACGGGGGGCTTCGTGCGGGCGTGGGCCACCGGCACCGACCCGAACTTCGGGCTGGGGACCTCGCTCGACACCGACGACGACGATCGCGTCTACGTCGCCGACCTCGACAACGGCTACTACGGCGAGCCCTGCGAGATCATCAACGGCATCCCCGTCTGCACGTCGTTCCCGCCCAGCCCGGCCAACAACTTCGTGCGCGGGTTCGCGCCCGACGGAGCGTCGTCGGGGCAGTGGTCGCGCACCGGGGTCACGGGCCTCGCCGCCAACGGTGACGGCGAGATCGTGGTGGCGAGCGGCAGCACCATCGAGGTCCGCACCACCGAGGGCGCGCTGTTGGACAGCTTCACCAACGCGGGCAACCCGGAGACGGTCGGCCGGGTGACCGTCGACCGGTTCGGCAACATCTGGGCGACCTACCCGAGCCGCAACCTGCTGCGGAAGTTCACGCCGGGCGGCTACGAGCTGGCCCGCTGGTCGGTGCCCGGCAGTGCCGACGTCGCCGTCGACCGCGACCACGTCTACGTGATCGACAGCTACCACGCCAGCATCACCCGCCTCGGGCCGGTGGCATCGGGTGAGGGCGGGATCGAGGGCACGGTGACCGACGCATCGAGCGGGGCGCCGGTACCCGGCGCGCAGGTGGCGATGCTGCGGGCGGCCGACTTCGTGCCCGTCGGCGGTGCCACCGCCGCATCCGGCGGCACCTTCCACGCCGACGTGGCCCCGGGCACCTACCGCCTCTACGTGCTCGACCCGTCGGGCGAGCACGCACCCGCGCTCCACGGTGCCGTCGTCACCGTCACCGATGGCGGCACCGCCCACGCCGACCCCGCGATGGCGCCCGCCCGCGGCGCGGTGGACGGCACCCTGGTCGAGGACGGCACCGGCGACCCCGTCGCGGGCGCCTGGGTGATCGCCCTCGACGGCGCCACCGGCGCGCCGCAGACCGGCACGGCCACCGACGCCTCCGGCCACTACCACCTCGGCGGCCTCACGCCGGGCGACCACCTGCTGGCCTTCGTCGACCCGGCCGGCGGGCACGCGGCCGAGTTCTTCGACGGCGCCACCACCGCCGGCGCGGCGACCCCGCTGCACGTCACCGCCGGCACCACCCTGACCGCCGACGGCACGCTCGCGCCGCAGCCCACCGCTCCGGCCACGGCGACCCTGACCGGCCAGGTGCGGGGGGAGGGCATCACCCAGGGGTACCTACTGCTGGCCAACGTGGCGGTCATCGCGCTCTCGGCCACCGACTTCCACCTCGCCGGCGCCACCCTCACCGGCGCCGACGGCACGTACTCGCTGGCGGTCCCACCGGGGGCCTACAAGGTGATCTTCCTCGACGGCCGCGGCTGGCACGACGCCGAGTGGTACGACAACCGCCCCTACGACCAGCTCGGCGCCGCCGACTCGGTCACCGCGCCGGCGACGATCAGCCCGAGCCTGTTCCGCCGGACCGGCCGGATCCTGACCGGCGCCCGTGACGGCGGCACCGGCGAGTACCTGGGCGGCATCTGGATCCTTGCGATCGGGCCCTCCGGGGTGAGCGGCAGCTGCACCACCACCGCCGCCTTCGGCTCCTGCGCGGTGGAGGGCCTGGCCGCGGGCACCTACCAGGTGCTGTACCTCGACCCCACCGGCGCGCACGCCGCCCAGTACTGGCGCGGGCGGCGGGCCCCCGACAACCGGGACTCGGTGAACCTGGCGGTCGGCGGCGAGGCCTCGCTCGTGACCACCGCCCTCGGCCCCTGAGCCGTCGGTCGACGGGCTCGGCGGGCTGAACGGGCTCGACGGGCGAACTGGCGCCTGATCCTGTCGTCCCCACGACCGAATCGGGCGCCAGTTCGCCGGATTCGGCGGAGGACGCCCTTCAGGCGATGAGGGCGGGGGCCAGTCGACGCCAGGCGTCGCGGTCCACGGGCGCGCCGGGGGCGGCGAGCAACTGCACACAGACGTGGTCGGCACCGGCGTCGCGGTGGGCCTGCACCCGCTCGGCGACGGCGTCGACGTCGCCCCAGGCCACGAGGGCGTCGACCAGACGGTCGCTCAAGGGGGTGACGTCGTCGTCGGTGAAGCCCAAGCGCTTCCAGTTGTTCACGTAGTTCGGGAGGAGGGCGTGCATCGACAGCGCCTCTCTGGCGATCGCCCGGGCGGCGTCGGCGTCGGACTCGAGCACGAACCCCTGCTCGACGGCCAGCAGCGATCCCGGCCCCAGGGCGTCCCGGGCCAGGGCGGTGTGCTCGGGGGTGACCAGGTACGGGTGGGCGCCGGCCGAGCGGTCGCGGGCCAGCTCGAGCATCTTCGGGCCCAGCGCGGCGAGGCAGCGGGCCTCACGGGGCACGCCCGCCTCGTCGAGCCCGTCGAGGTAGGTGCGCATCGTGGCCAGCGGTCGCTCCCACGACAGGCCCGGCCGGCCGTCGATGAGCAGGGCGTGGCTGATGCCGAGGCCGAGGAGCAGGCGCTCGCGGTCGGCGTCGGTGCGCCCGTCGCGCCAGGCACCGGTGTCGGCGGCGCGGTGCATCCACACGTTGAGGATGCCGGTGGCGATCACCGCCGAGGAGGTGGCGTCGAGCAGGACGTCGAGGGCGCCGAACAGGTCACCGCCCACGTCCGGGACCCACAGCGCCGAGAACCCCAGCCCCTCGAGCTCGGCGGCGAAGTCGGCGATCTCGCCCGGGTCGCCGTAGCGCAGCTCGTGGGCCCACACCCCGGTGCCGGTCAGGTTCGAAGGGGCGGTCACTCCGGCAATGTAGGGCCGAGACCTCCGTGACCCTCAGCCGCTGTTCGGGAGGTGCTGGACCTCGATTATGAGTGGTAGCAGGTACCGGAACCGAAAGGCGCGGTAGCCGTTCGAGCCAGCGCCACCGTTGAGAGGCTCGAGGTCGACCGCCCGGGGATCGGCAGCCAACGCCTCCCAGGACTGCTCGACCGCCGCCGCGGACGCCAGCCGCAGCCCGAGGTGCTCGTAGCCGCTGGTCCGCATGGGGTCGGGTCGCTGGCGCACGTTCACGTAGTCGCCTCCGCCGATGTCGAGGGTGAGCCGGTCGTCGCGCCGCAACGACTCGATCTCGCTCCACCCGAAGTGCTGGCCGTAGAACGAGAGCAGATCGGCGCGGAGAGCGTCGGTCAGCGCACCGACGCTGACCGCGACGTGACTGAGCCCGAAAGAGTGCACGTCATCCACCGCCCCATGGTGACCCCATGGCCCACTGCTGGCCAGTTCCGATCGCTCCGCGTGGTTCACCCCGTCGAGTTCAGCTCCTTGTGGGCGGCGACCGGCGTCATCTGCGGGGCGCCTTCGTCGCGAGCGGGATCTTGTACAGGCGGGACCAGTTGTCGCCCACGATCTTCACCTTGGCGTCGTGCGGCAGGTCGAGCTCCTCGAAGCCCTCGACCGCGTGCGGGTACGCCGAGTCGCCGTGGGGGTAGTCGGTGGAGAACACCAGGTTGTCGGCGCCGAACCAGTCGACGTACTGACGAGCGGTGGCCTCGTCGGCCTCGACCGACAGGTAGCAGTTGCGCCGGAAGTACTCCGACGGCGTCATGGCGAGGTCGGTGGCCTCGTACCAACCGGTCCACTCGTAGTGCTCGTCGAGGCGGTGCAGCAGCCACGGCGCCCACGAGCAGTTGCCCTCGAGCAGCGCCACCCGCAGGTCGGGGAAGCGCTCGAGCACGCCGCCGCCGCACAGGCTGACGGTGACGAACTGGATGGCCAGGGGCTGGTTGAAGGTGTGCCACATCATCAGCCGGTCGAGCACCTCGAGCGAGAAGTCCGGCGTGAGGTACGTCTGGCCGCCGCCGTGGAAGGCGATGGGGACGTCGAGGCGCTGCACCTCGGCCCACAGCGGGTCGTAGGCGGGGTCGTGCCAGGGGCGGCGGTTCACGCAGCCGGGCGCCAGGAACACCGCCTTGAAGCCGAGCTCCTCCACGCAGCGGCGGGCCTCGACCACTGCGCCGGGCACGTCATGGGGTGCGACCATGGCCGCGCCGAACATGCGGTCGGGGGCGTGGGCGCAGAACTCGGCCAGCCAGTCGTTGTACGCGCGGGCGATCGCCGAGGCGTATTCGGGCTCGAGGCCGTCGCTGCCGACGCTGTCGACCGAGTCGAGGCCGAGCACGAACAGGCCGCGCGACGGGTACAGGACCGCGAGGTCGAGGCCCTCGGCGTCCATGGCGTCGATCTGCGAGGCGGCGTCCCAGCCGCGCGACTCGGGGTCGGCGTAGACGTCGTCGTGGTCCTCCCGCCACCCGGTCTTGCGGCCGTCGATGCGCAGCGGCCGCACCCGCCCCATGCGCAGCAGCGAGTGGTTCTTCACCCGCACCCGCATGTCGCGCGGCATCTCCGACAGCCCGATCGGGGCGGCGTGGGCGAAGGCCGGGTCGATGTAGCGCTGCCACAGGTCGGGCGGCTCCATCACGTGCAGGTCGCTGTCGGCGATCACACCGTCCCGCAGCGAGTCAGCCATCGTTGTCATCGGTCTCGTCGTCGCCCGTTCCGAGCACCTCGGCGGCCACCTTCAGGGCGTCGTTGGCGGCGGGGACGCCGGCGTAGATGGCGGTCTGCATGAGCACCTCGACCAGCTCCTCGCGGGTGAGGCCCACGTTCAGGGCACCCACCAGATGGGCCCGCAGCTCGTCGGTGCGGCCGAGGGCGGCGAGTTGGCTGACGGTGACCAGGCTGCGGTCACGGACGGCCAGCCCGGGTCGCGACCAGATCATCCCGAAGGCCGACTCGGCCACGTAGCGGTAGAAGTCGGGCGCCAGCTTCGCCGCGGGGAAGGCGCCGGTCGGCCCCGACGCCACCTGCGGCCACAGCTGAGCCTGGACCGCCCGCCCGCGGGCCAGCAGGCCGTCTGCTTCCGGCACGTCGTCGTCAGGCATGAGGCACCACCTCTCCGTTCTGGCTCCCGATAGGACCGCCATAGCGGCCGAATCGGGAGCCAGTTCCGCGGACTTGCGACAGTTCGGCCATCACGCCACCCCCTCGAACAGGTTCACCGTGCAGACGCTGCCGCCGCCGACGAGGTGGGCCAGCGCGGTGCGGGCGCCCTCGACCTGGCGGCTGCCGGCCTCGCCGCGGAGTTGGTGCACGATCTCGTGGACCATGGCCAGCCCGGTGGGCCCGCCCGGGTGCCCCCGGGCGATGAGGCCGCCGTCGGTGTTGAACGGGATCGAGCCACCCAGCGCGGTGGCGCCCGAGGCGAGCAGCTTCTCGCCGTCGCCGTCGGGGCAGAAGCCCAGCAACTCGTAGTACTCCAGTTCCTCGTTGGCGAAGGCGTCGTGGCACAGGGCGAGGTCGACGTCGTCGGGGCCCATGCCGGCCAGCTCGTAGGCCGCGTCGGCCGTGTCGCGGGTCATCGTCGCCGGGCCCACCACCGGCCCGAGGAAGGTGTGTCCCGGTGCGTAGGTCTCGCTGCGCAGCGCGGAGGCCACCGGCCGGACCACCTTGCGACCCGGCTGGTGGTCGCGGACGTAGTCCTCCGAGGCGACGATCACGCAGGCGGCGCCGTCGTCGGCCGGGCAGGCCATCATCGCGGTGAGCGGCTCGGCGATCATCCGCGACGCCAGCACCTCCTCGACGGTCACCACGTGGTCGGTGCGGCGGTGGCTCCACTCGCAGGCGGCGCCGTGGTTCCAGTTCTTGGCCGCGATCGCCGCGAAGTGCTCGGGCGTCGTGCCGTGGTCGTGCATCCGGCGTTGCGCCCACAGCGCGAAGTAGGCCGCCGGCAGGATGGTGGCGTCGAGCCGGTCGCGCCCGGTGCCGCGCGACCGCCCGCCCCCGCCGGCCATGTCGGTCATCTTGTCGAAGGCCAGGGCCATGGCCACCCGGGCCCGGCCCGACGCCACTGCCCACGCCGCCTCCCGGAACGCCACCAGCCCGGTGGCCGACGCGTTCTCGACATGCGTGACCGGCAGGCCGGTGAGGCCCAGCTCCTTCATGGCCACCACGCCGAGGAGCGACCCGGGCTGGATGTAGCCGACGAAGGCCTCGTCGACGTCGGCCAAGGTCATGCCCGCGTCGTGCAGGGCGGCGAGGCCGGCGTCGCGTGCCAGCTCGGCCGTGCCGCGCTCGCGGTACATGCCGAAGGGCACGATCCCGGTGCCGGCGACGGCGACGTCGGTGAACCTCACCGAGCGTCGTTCCCGGCCTGGGGGGCCGCTCCGGCGACGAGTCCGGCGGTGCCGGGTCGTTTGGGTTGGGGTCGGTGATGGGCTGGCCCGTGGGGGGTCGCTCCGGCGACGAGCCCGGCGGGGACGCCGCCTTCGTCGATCGTCGACGTGACGCCGGCGCCGCACCACAGGGGCGGCGCGGCCGTGCGTCGCTCGCCGAGGCGGTCGGACCTGCTGCCCGCCGCGGCGACGTTCGCGGACCTCCCGGTGCCGGTGCCCGCCACTGCCACCTTCGCGAACCTCACGGCGCCTGCTCCGGAGTAGGGGCGGGCCGGAAGCGGAAGATGACCACCTCGTCGCCGGCGTCGTCGGTGCGCAGCGACTCGAGGTCGAGCTCCATCTCCATGCCGATGGCGAACTCGTCGCGGTCGCCCTGCAGGATCGACTGCACCCGGGGGCCTTCGGGCAGGTCGACCTGGCCCACGCCGTAGGCGTCGACCGGGGCGTCCTTCTTGGCGAACAGCGGCACGTGCACGTAGGTCCAGGTCCACAGCCGGCCCCGCGGCCCGAGCTCGACGGCTTCGCACCCCTCGGCCAGGCACTTCGCGCACACGTGGCGGCGGGGGAAGAAGTGCTCGCCGCAGGACGGGCAGCGGCTGCCGAGCAGCCGGGGCACCTCGGCCGGGTCGTCGGGCACGGTGAAGTACCCCTCGGCGATGGGCACCCGTGCCATCAGGCGTTGCCCCCCGGCAGGGTGGAGTGCCGCCCGCTTCTCACCGTGATGGGAACCCGTGCCATCAGGCGCCGCCTTCCGGGAGGGTGGAGTGCCGCCTGCTTCTCATCGCGGTGGGTGTCTGTGCCATCAGGCGCCGCCGCCCGCACGCACCGCCACCCACCGTGAGGGTCAGCGGGGTCCGACCCACGGGTTCCGGGGTTCTTTGGACCGTTCACGTCGTATGTGACGTCAACGGTCCAAAGAAGCCTGCCGGCAACATGCTCCCGCTCACCCACGACCACACAGCGTGAGGAGGAGGCGCCGCGAGCCGCTCGACGCCTCTGTCCGCACCGCTGTGCCCGTGGACCGGCTCCGGTCGACGCCGTCGAGGCCGCGCCGGCACGGCCACGGGTGACACGTTCACGCCGATATGTGGTCACGACGTCGGCCTCCTCGTCGACCGCATCAGATCGAACCCCGAGGCGAGCGCCCGCCACGTCGACGGGTGCTCGGCGCCGTTGGCCACCACGCTGACCTTGATGGCCGCCACGGCGCGAACGAGACGGCCACACAGGGCCGGCGCCGGCGGGGCATCAGGCGTGGCCGAGCGGGAGGATGCGGAGGATCGGGCTTCGGCGGCGACGAGGTCGTTCCGGTGATGGTCGAGACGGACACACAAGGCCGGCACATGCGGGGCATCAGGCATCGCCGCCGAGCGGGAGGATGCGAAGGATCGGGCTTCGGCGGCGAGGACGAGCTGGCTCCTGTGGTGGTCGAGGAGGGCACGCAGAGCCTGCGGAGCATCTTGTGTCGCCGCCGAGTGTGAGGATGCGAAGGATCGGGCTTCGGCGGCGGCGAGGTCGTTGCGGTGGTGGTCGAGACGGACACACAAGGCCGGCACATGCGGGGCATCAGGCGCCGCCGCCGAGTGTGAGGAGGTGCGGGATCGGTCGGCGGCGGCGGCGAGGTCCTTCCGGTGGTGGTCGAGGAGGGCACGCTGGGCGGGCGGAGCATCAGGCGTCGCCGCCGAGTGTGAGCGAGGCGCCGGATCGGGCCTCGGCGGCGAGGACGAGGTCGCTCCAGTCGTGGTCGCCGAGGCCCTGGTCGACGGCGTCGGCGAGCACGGCGCGCACCGCGCCCGCCACCGGTGCGGGAATCCCCGCGGCCTGAGCCATCTCCTCGATGAGGCGGGCGTCCTTGGCGGCGAGGGCCAGGGCGAACTGGGGCGGCCGGCCCCGGTCGTCGATGCCCTCGACCGCCCGGTCGATGAAGAAGTTGGAGGCGCCGCCGGTGCGGATGACGTCCACCACGGTCCGGAGGTCGAGGTCGGCCGCCGCCGCCAACGACAGCCCCTCGAGCGACACCCACGTGCAGGTGAAGGCGAGCAGGCTGTTGACCAGCTTCATGGTGGCGCCGGCGCCGACCGGCCCGAGGTGGAACGTGGCCCGCCCCAGCCGTTCGAGCACCGGCCGGCAGCGGGCCACCGGCTCGTCGTCGCCGCCGACCATGAACACCAGCGCCCGCTTCTGCGCACCGACGGCCCCGCCGGTGAGCGGCGCCTCCACGAAGTGGTGCCCGCTGGCCGCCAGCGCGGCGGCCAGTGCCCGGTTGCCCGCGGGCGACGAGGTGGACAGGTCGAGCAGCACCGACCCCGGCGCCGCGGTCGCGGCCCACTCGCCCGCGACCGCTGCGACGACCTCGGTGGTGGGCAGCGACGTGATGGTGACCTCGCTGGCGGCCGCCACCTCGGCGACGTCGCCGGCCCGAGCCCCCTCGATCGCGGTGCGCTCGGGGTCGGCGTCGGCCACCACCACGGTGTCGCCGTCGGCCACCAGGTTGGCGGCGACGGCGGCGCCGATGTTCCCCAGCCCGATGACGCCGACACGTGCCATGGCCGGCGACCGTAGTTCCGTCCCGGGCGGCATGCGCCGTGGCCGGACGGGTCGGCGGTTCGGCAGGGCTGCCGGCGTGGCGGCGGGGAGAACCGAGAGGGCGGCGGCGCTCTGGGAAGCGTTGAACCGCTCGTGGCGGCTTGATGCTGCCGAGGGACGCTCCGGGTCCTCGCCGACGGCGGGCCGGGCAGGCTCGGGGCGATGGCGCCGGCAGGTGCCATCCGCCTCGGCACCGTCTGAAAGGGTGCGGGCGTGACGTCGGCGCTCGAAGGCTCGCGATTGGAGATGTCGCAGGATCACCGCGCCACGGTGGGCGCGATCGGTCCGATCATCGGCGCGCTCGCCGCGCTCCCGGCGGAGGGTCGGCCGCTGCACGTGCGCGTGGTCAAGGACCTCCTCTGGGTGGTGACGGAATTCCGCCCGAGCTTCCCTCACAAGCTCGGGGGCGTGCGCTGGCGGACACCGGACGCGCATGAGCTGGTGTTGAAGCGCGAGCCGAAGACCGTCCGGCACGAGCACGTCATCGAACGTGATTGGATGGCCCGAGCGCTCCTCGAGCACGCCGACATCGCAGCTGTCGCCCTCTGGGAGTACCCGTGCGCCCTCGTCACCACCTCTGAACATGCCGCACTCGCGAAGGGCGCCTGGGGCTGGTGGCGCTACGTCGATTCCGACATGCCCATCGTTGATGCTGCGACGGGTCTTCCCGTGGACGTGCGAGAGATGGCACAGGCACTCGATGAGTCGTTCGTGCGACTGGGACTCAGGCCGTAGTGCACGCGGGATCGTCAGGGGCACGTCAGGTCGAAGCGCTGAGGAGGACCGCAGCGCCTGCGGCCTCACCGGTATCGCCCCGTCGCCGCCCCTTCCCCGTCGTCGGTGGACGTTCAGCTGAACGTGCGGCCCCTCGGTCCGGCGTCGGACTCGACGGCGACGCCGGCCGTTGAGTCGGCGCCGGTTCCCCGGAGGCGTTGTCGATCCTCGACGAGGTGCGCCGGGGTACGTTCGGGCCCGTGCAGCATCCCGCCGCTCACGCCGTCGCTGACCCGGACAAGGCTGCCGTGATCATGGGGGGCTCGGGCCGCCGCCGCACATACCGCGAGATGGAGGATGCGTCGAACCGGGTGGCGCAGCTGTTGCGGGGGGCCGGCCTGCGCACCGGCGACCACGTCGCGGTGCTGCTCACCAACCGGGTCGAGTGGTACGACGTCGTGTGGGGGGCGCTGCGGGCCGGGCTGTACGTCACGCCGGTCAACTTCCACCTGACTGCGGCCGAGGCCGGCTACATCGTGCGCGACTGCGGCGCCCGGGCCCTGTTCGCCGACGTCGAGCTGGCCGACGTGGTGGCGGCGATGGGCGACGACCTCGCCGGCGTCGAGCTCAGGGTCGCCGTCGGCGCGCTGCCCGATGGCATCCGGAGCGGCGGCGGCGCCGATGGGCTCGATCACGTCGGGAGCATGGAGGGGTTCGTCGGGCTCGCCGCTGCGGTGGCCGACCTGCCGGCGGCGCCGATCGCCGACGAGGTGGAGGGCACGTGGATGCTCTACTCGTCGGGGACCACTGGGCGGCCCAAGGGCATCGAGCCGGTGCTGAAGCGCGATCCGTTGGGCGCCGAGACGCCGTTCGGCACGTTGCTCACCGGGCTCTACGGGTTCACGGCCGACACCGTCTACCTGAGCCCGGCGCCGCTCTACCATGCCGCCCCCGCCGGCTGGACCACGATGACGCAGCGGCTCGGCGGCACGGCGATCGTGATGGAGCACTTCGACGCCGAGGACTGGCTCGCCCTCGTCGAGCGCCACCGGGTGACCCACACCCAGGTGGTGCCCACCCATCTGGTGCGCCTCTTGAAGCTGCCCGAGGAGGTGCGCCGGCGCTACGACGTGTCGAGCCTGCAGCGGGTGGTGCACGCCGCCGCACCCTGCCCGCCCGAGGTGAAGCGGGCCGCCATCGAGTGGCTGGGCCCGATCGTCTACGAGTTCTACTCGGGCAGCGAGGGCAGCGGGTTCTGCGCGATCGGGCCCGAGGAGTGGCTGGCGCATCCCGGCTCGGTCGGCCGCTCGCTCATGGGGGCGGTGCACATCGTCGGCCCCGACGGGGCGGAGGTGCCCGCCGGCGAGGAGGGCGAGGTGTGGTTCGAGTCGGCCACCCGCTTCGAGTACCACGGCGACGGCGACAAGACCGCGGCGGCGTGGAACGACCGGGGCTGGAGCACCATGGGCGACATCGGCCGGGTCGACGCCGACGGCTACCTCTACCTCACCGACCGGGTGGCCAACACGATCATCTCCGGCGGCGTGAACATCTACCCCCGTGAGGCCGAGGACGTCCTGATCGGCCACCCCGCGGTGCTCGACGTCGGCGTGGTGGGCGTGCCCGATGCCGAGATGGGTGAACGGGTCGTCGCCTTCGTGCAACTCACGGGAGCGCCTGGCGACGACGCGCACGGCGCCGGCGACACCCTCGGCGACGATGCGGGCGCGGCGGACCGGGTGAGCGGCGCTCGGGGTGGCGATGCGAGCGCGGCGGGCCGGGTGGCCGATGCCGTCGGCGGTGATGCGCTGGCTGCGGACCGGGCGGGCGACGCCCTTGCCGACGAGTTGGTGGCCTGGTGCCGCGACCGGCTGAGCCACTACAAGTGCCCGACCGAGGTCCGCTTCGTCGTCGAGCTCCCCCGCCTTCCCACCGGCAAGCTGCGCAAGCAAGCCCTGCTCTGACGCCGGCCTGCCGGCGCCGGCGACCGGTCAAGCGGTTGCTGCGTTCACCGGCTGAAGTCGGCGCATCCACGGACGCTGCAGCGCCCTCCCAGCTCCGTGCTCCGTGCCACGCGGTCCGCCGCCCGGCCCCTGCGCACTGCGGGCAGGTGCGCTGCCATCCGGCTCAGTGGTCTCGTCGGCCAGTGGAGCGATCGCTGCCGGCGCCGCACAGCTCCGCCAGCAGGTCGTGCTCCCCGAAGGGCACCGCGACACCGCGGCGGGCCAGATGCCGCCTGAGCTTCGCGACGTACAGCCCCTCGCCGTCGACGACGTTCGCCGCCACCACCTGCTCGACCACCGCCGAGGGGCTCAGCGTGTCGCTATCGCAGCGGCCCATGGCTGCGACAGCAGCATCGAGGTCCAGGGTGGTCGCGACCCCGCACGACGGTGACGCGCCGACGCCCACCACCCCGACCACCTCGAACCCGGACGTGACGTAATCGACGATCTCCCGCGCCGTTCGACGCGCGAGGTGCCCGTAGCGGACTGCCGTGGCCCACCGGACCAACACGACCAGCGGCCGGCGAACCGGGGACCAGCGCAGCACTCGCCGGCCGTACAGCGTCAGCATCCACCGCTTCAGCACCCCACCCCAGGCGTGCTGCTCCGGGCAGGGCAGCTGCACGATGCCCACCCCGTCGCGCAGGTACGGCTCCACCGCCTCGCAGACCGCACCTGGACGGGTGGCACCGCCCAGGAACCGGACGTTCTCGTTCAGCAGGCAGTGGGCCACGAACACCACTCGCCGTGCTCGCGCATCCTCGAGGCGCTGGAGTGCGAGTCGTGAACCGCGAACGCGTACCACGTCGCCATCGTCGCCCGGCATCGGGTCGGCTCGGCAGTGCCGGAGGTCCCTTCCCTGCCACGACGCTGCCGTTGCCGATCAGATGGGGTGGCTGCGTGGTCTGGCGCTACTCGACCGTGGCGCAGTGCACCCGTCCGGAGAAGGGCACCCCGTCGTTGCTCTCGGCCTGGAACGTGAGGTCGGCTTCGGCGCCCTCGTCGCCCTCGACGGTGAGCTCGGCCGCGTCGATCGTGAAGAAGCTGGTGCCGTCGGCGAGCTCGAGCTCGGCCCCGCCCGTGCCCTCACCAGAGGTGGACGTGGTGTCCTCGGGCAGGACGAGGTGGAGCTCCAAGTGGGCCACCTCGTCGCCGTCGGTCGTGGTGGCGTCCTCGTCCTCGCCGTCGAAGAAGACGACCCACTGCGTGTCGGTGACGTTGCCGTAGTTGCAGGTGAACGGGTCGTCGGCCGTGACGGTCGACGAACGTGTCTCACCGTCGACCTCGTATTCGACGGTGGCGGCCATGGCCGCACCCTCAGGGACGGTCAGCTCGGTGTCGCCGCCGGCATCATCGGTGGTCTCGGCGTCGCCGGATGCCGTCGTGCTCGGGCTGGTCGGCTCGGCGGTCGTGGAGCTGCCATCGGCGCCGTCGTCCCCGTCCCCGCTTCCGCAGGAGACGGCGGCGGCGAGCAGCACGATCAGCAGGACGAGGGATCGGGGCCAGGTGCGCATTGGGTGCCTTCGCGGTCGGGAACGGGTGCCGGTTCATACCCGTTCGCGGCGCACGTATGCCTGCGCCCTGGTCTGCGCTCAGTGGATCCGTGGACCAAGGCCGTTGACTGCTCCGTGGGGTCGTCCGCATCGGGAGATCCAGCTGCCACAACGCTCGAGCCCAGACCCACGGAAGGCGTCAGCGGCGTTCGACCAGGGCGGCGAGCTTGTCCATCGCCATCTGCCACCCCAGCTCGTTGTCGTCGGGGGCGATGCCGGCCGGGACGTGCTCGTGGATGCCGGTGATCGTGGTGCCGCCGTAGGGGGCGTCGGTGAGCCGGTAGGTGATGGTCATGGCCCCCTGCATCTCGGGGTCGTCGGTCTCGAACTCCACCACCTGCACCACCTCCCGGTCGGGCTCGAGGCGGACGAACCGGCCGTGATGGGTGTCGGTGTGGGCGGTGGTCTTCCCGGTGCGGGTGGGCTCGTCGTAGGTGAGCGAGATGCGGAACGTGCCGCCCTCACAGGCGTCGAACGAGTGGATCTCGCTGGTCATGCTGTCGGGCACCATCCAGCGCACGACCGCGTCGGGGTCGAGCAGCGCCCGGTACACCGCCGCCCGGGGGGCACCGATGTGCCGGGTCTGTCGCGTCGCGCTCACGCCGGCGAACCTACCCACGAGGCCGGGTCGCCGTCCGGGCCACCGCCCGCGCCCGTCGCCCGCCGCCTGCGGCCGCCCGCCCCCGCCGCCCGCCCGCCCCCGCCGCCCGGCCCGCCGCGCCGCGCCGCTCAGGCGGGGGCGGGCGCGTACGCCAGGTTCAGCACGCCGTTGGCGATGGTGTCACCCTTCACCAGTTGCAGGCCGTGGCCGGGGCCGTCCTCGAAGAGGCGCTGCCCCGAGCCCACCACGACGGGGTGCACGAGCAGGCGCAACTCGTCGAGCAGTCCGTTGGCCAGGAGCCAGCGCACCGTGGTGGCGCTGCCCGACACGGCGATGTCGCCCTCGACCCGGTCGGTCAGGTTGCGGACCGCGGCGACCACGTCGCCGCTGAGGATCGTGGTGTTGTTCCAGTCGGCCTGCTCGAGCGTGTTCGACACCACGTACTTGGGCATGTCGTTGAACATCGAGGCGATGGGCTCGTCGGTGCTGGTCGGCCAGTAGGCGGCCCACTCGTCGTACAGCACCCGCCCCATCAGCATCGCCTCGGTGGTCTCGAAGCCGGCGCCGACCACCTCGCCCATCTCGTCGCTCCAGTAGGGGAAGTGCCATTCGTTGGGCGCCTGGACGACACCGTCGAGCGAGATGAAGAAGTTCGAGACGATCCTGCCCATGGGGGCCTCCTCGTGGTTCGGCGGCGCCCGGTGCGCCGCGCTCACCCTCACCACGAACGCCGGCGCCGGAATCGACACGAATGTCGCGGGGATCTCGCCGGTGGGGTCGGCGGGCCGGCGAGTGGGTCGGGGAGACCGGGCTGGTGGTCGCGGTCGCCGTGCTCGTCCGGTCGCGAGACTCGGCGAGCTGGTGAACTGGCGCCTGATCTTGTTGCCAGAGCGACCGAATCGGGCGCCAGCTCAGTGAGCTGGTGAACTGGCGCCTGATCCTGCTGTCGGAGCGACCGAATCGGGCGCCAGTTCAGCAGGTGTTCGCGGTCCGCCCGCGGGGCGCCCCCGTCAGCCCGGCGGGCGCCACCGCGAGGGGCCGTCGTCGGTGGGGTCGAGGTGGTGCACCGGGCCCAGGGCCTCGGCGGCGTCGCCGTGGGCGATCACCACGACGGCGCGGTCGGCGGTGGCGGCCAGCAGGTCGCGCATCACCACACGGGCGTTGGCCGCGTCGAGGTGGCTGGTGGGCTCGTCGAGGACGACGGCCCGCTGGCCGCCCAGCAGGGCGCGGGCCAGGGCCAGGCGCTGGCGCTCGCCGCCCGACAGGGTGGCGGCGTCGCGGGCCAGGCGCGTCTCGAGCCCGTCGGGCAGGCCGCGGGCCCAGTCGCCCAGGTGGGCCACGTCGAGCGCGGCGTGCAACTCGTCGTCGCCGGCGTCGGGGGCGGCGATGCGCAGGTTGTCGGCCAGGGTGGAGTCGGCGAACCACGGGTCCTGCTGGCACCAGGTGACCCGCCGCCGCACGGCGTCGCCGCCCAACTCGTCGGCCGCGGTGCCGCCCACCCGGTAGCGCCCGCGGGCCGGGGGCAGGAACCCCACCAGCAGCGCGGCGATGGTCGACTTGCCCGAGCCGCTCGGCCCGGTGATCACCGCCCGGCCTCCTTCGGACACCCGCAGGTCGATGCCGTCGACCTGCAACGGGCCGCCGGGCCAGCCCACCGCCACCCCGTCGAGGGCCAGGTCGGCACCGGCGGGCAGGGGCGCCGGCGAGGCCGGCTCGGGCACCGGGTCGGGGCGGCGCAGGAGCGCCAGCACCCGCGACGCCGACGCCTCCACCCGGGCCAGGGCCTCGCCCGCGGCGGCCAGCGGGCCCACCAGGTCGACGACCACGAGCGGCAGCAACACCAGCACCCCCAGTTCGGGACCGGACAGGCCCGGCCCGGCGGGCCCGGTGGTGGCCACCATGGCCGCGGTGGCCAGCGCGGGCGCGGCGGCCACACAGGCGGCGATGGCGGCGGCGGGCCGACCCTGGCGGTGGTCCGCCCGGTCGAGCTCGGCCGCGGCCTGCTCGATGCGGTCGCGCCACGCCCGGTCGGCGCCGCACGCCACCAGCTCCTCGGCGTGCTCGGCCAGGTCGACCACGTCGGTGCCGATCTCGCCCCGCAGCCGCGCCACGCTGGCCCCCCGCCGGCGGGCGGCGAGGAACGTCAGGTGGGGGAGCAGCGCCCCCACCACCACCACGGTGACCAGCAGGGCCCCGCCGCCGGCCGGGTCGAGGACGGTGGCCACCGTGGCCGCCCCGATCCCGATGGTGAGCGACGACGCGGCCGGGCCGAGCACCCGCAGGAAGAAGTCCTGCAGGCGGTCGATGTCGTCGACCATCCGGGCCAGCAGGTCGCCCCGCGCCCCGCGGGGGAGCCCGTTGGGCGCGAGGCGGGCCAGCCGGGCGATCACGGTGGCCCGGAGCTCGGCCAGCAGGCGCAGGGTGGTGTCGTGCGAGGTGAGGCGCTCGGCGTAGCGCAGCGGCCCCTTGCCCAGGGCGAAGGCCCGCACCGCCACCGCGGCCACGGCCAGGTCGGCGAACGACGGCTGTTCGGCGGCCCGCACGATGAGCCACGCTGCGGTGGCCGCCAGGCCGACGGTGCAGGCATCGGTGAGGATGCCCAGCGCGGTGGCGCCGGCGAGGCGCCACCGCTGGTGGCGGGCCGTCCCGAGGAGCCACCGCAGGGCGCCCCGCCCGTCGTCGGTGCGGTCGGCGCCCACCTCGGCGGCCCAGCCCGCCACCGGGTCGGGCACCAACGCGGTGTCGGTGCGCAGGTGGATCGGTGGCGGCGCGGTCTCGGGCTCGGGCAGCTCGCCACCGTCGCCGCCCCCGGCGGTGATCCGCACCATGCGATCGGCCGCCGCCTCCACCGCCGGGTCATGGGTGGCCACCACCAGGCCCACACCCCGCCTCCGGGCCTCCAGGGCTGCGGCCAGCACCCGCTCGGCGGCGTGCGCGTCGAGCTGCGCCGTGGGCTCGTCGAGGAGCAGGAAGGCCACGGTGCCCAGCAGCACACCCACCTGGGCCCGGGCCAGCGCCACCCGCCTCCGCTCACCGCCCGACACCGCCGACGGGTGCAGGTGGGCCAGCGCGGTGAGCCCGTACTGCGCCAAAGCGCGGTCGACGGCGGCGTCGACCGCGGACCCCTGGCCGTGACCGAGCGCCACCGACGACCGCACGTCGGCGCCGAGCGCCTGCGCCCGCTGGGGCACCCAGCGGATGGCCGCGGCCCGCGCCGTGGCGTCGAGGTCGCCCACGGGTACGTCGCCGACCGCGACGGTGCCGGCGTCGGGCACCAGCGCACCCCGCAGCACGTCGAGCAGCGTCGACTTCCCCGCCCCGCTGGGCCCGCTCAGGGCCACCAGCTCGCCCGGCGCCACCACCAGGTCAACCGGGGCCAGCCGGCGCCCCCGGTCGGGGTCGCGCACCGACACCCCCGTGGCCGCGAGCGGCACCCCCGCGGGCAGCGGGCGGTCGCCCTCTGGCCGTAGCGGCAGGTCGAGGGCCTCGCCGATCTCGGCGGCGGCGTCGACCCCCGAGGTGGCGGCGTGGAAGGCCGCGCTCACCCGCCGGATGGGCAGCAGGCACTCCGGGGTCAACAGCAGCACCAGCAGCGCGGTGCTGAGCCCGACGTCGCCGTGGGCCAGCCGGCCGCCGAGCGACACCGCCACCAGGGCCACCGACAGGGTGGCCAGCAACTCGAGCACGAGCGCCGACAGGAAGGCCACCCGGAGGGTCTTCATGGTGGCCTGGCGGTAGCGGTCGGTGACCTCGCGCACGCGGGACACCTGGGCGTCGGCCCGTCCGAACAGGCGCAGCGTGGGCAGGCCGGTGAGCACGTCGAGGAAGCGGGCGGCCAGGCGTGAGAGCGCCTCCCACTGCTTGGCCGCCTGCGACTCGGTGGCCAGGCCGATGAGGATCATGAAGATCGGCACGAGGGGCACGACCACGGCGAGGATGACGGCGGAGATCACGTCGGCGCCGAGGATCCGCAACCCGCTCACCAGGGGCACCGCCACCGCCAACGACAGGCCCGGCAGGTACGAGCGGATCCATGGCTCGAGCGCGTCGCTGGACGTGGTGGTGAGTGCCGACGCGGTGGCCGGGCCCAGGTCGTGGCGGCGGTCGGCGCGCAGGCCCACCACACGGTCGAGCACCCGCCGGCGGACCGTGGTGCGGGTGGCCGTCACCGCGACGGTGGCCGACCAGTCGCTGGCGCCGGCCGCCAGCGCCCGGGCCAGCCCCGCGACGACCAACCAGGCGGCCAGGGGCCGGACCGCGTCGGCGTCGCCGTCGATCAGGCGGGGGAGGTAGCGGGCGATCGCCTCCGCCTGCAGCAGCACCGCGGCGGCGACCAGCGCGGCGAGCACCGACGTGACCACCAGGTGGCGGCGCAGCGCCGGCGACAGCCCCAGCACCCGCGGGTCGACGGGTCCGCTCCGTCGCCGCTCGGAGGTCGCTTCGGCCACCCGAGGATCATGCCCCGAGGAGCGGGCGCGCCCGCGGCCCATGGCGTTCCGACGACATGGCGTTCGCAAATCGCGCGTCATGTCGTCGAGAACGCGGGCTTCGTGGGTTCGCGGGCCCGAGGTCAGGCGCCGGGGACGTGCGCCGAGGGGATGTGGTGGGTGCCGATCCGCTTGCGGAAGACCCAGTACGACCAGGCCTGGTAGGCCAGGACCACCGGGGTCATCACCAGCGCCACCCAGGTCATGATCGTGAGGGTGTAGTGGGTGGAGCTGGCGTTGCGGACGGTGAGGCTGAACGCGGCATCGGTGGTCGAGGGCATCACGTCGGGGTACAGCGACCCGAACAGCGCCACCACCGCGGCGGCGATGGCCACGCCGGTCAGCAGGAAGGCCCAGCCGTCACGGCCGGAGCGGATGGCCAGGGGGGCGACCAGCAGCGCCACCGCCGCCACCCCCACCGGGATCCAGGTCCACGGCTCGCCGGTCTTCACCTGGGTCCACAGCAGGAAGGTGGCGCCGGCGACGATGGGCACGGGGGCGAAGCGCCCGGCCCACGCCTTGGCCCGCTCGTGGATCTCACCCTCGGTCTTCAGGGCCACGAAGTGCAGGCCGTGCAGCAGGAACAGCGATGCGGTCACCGCCCCGCCGAGCAGGCCATAGGGGTTGAGCAGCGTCAGCAGGTTGCCCGTGAAGTTGCCGTCGGCGTCGATGGGCACCCCGGCCACGATGTTGGCGAAGGCCACGCCCCACAGCACCGCCGGCACCCACGAGCCCACGCCGATGGCCAGGTCCCAGCGGCGCCGCCACCGGTCGCTGTCCACCTTGCCGCGGTACTCGAAGGCCACGCCCCGCACGATCAGGGCCAGCAGGATGAGGAACAGGGCCAGGTAGAAGCCGGAGAAGAGGGTGGCGTACCAGTTCGGGAAGGCGGCGAAGGTGGCGCCGCCGGCGGTGAGCAGCCACACCTCGTTGCCGTCCCACACGGGGCCGATCGTGTTGATCAGCACCCGGCGGTCGGCCTCGGTGCGGCCCAGCGGGGCCAGCAGCATCCCCACCCCGAAGTCGAAGCCCTCGAGGAAGAAGTAGCCGGTCCAGAGCACTCCCAGGAGGAGGAACCAGAAGGTCGTGAGCTCCATCACTCGTGCCTCTCAGTAGGCGAAGGCCATCACGTCGGCCTCGCGATCGGTGGGGGTGGTCGGGGGGGTCGGGCCCCGGTCGTCGTCCTCGGGGGGCTCGGTGTCGTCGCCATCGTCACCGTCACCGTGGCCGCCGCCGCCACTTCCGTCACCGACGCGCTCGGCCCCCACGGGCGCCAGCACCGCGTCGGGGCCGGCGCTGATGTAGCGCTTCAGCAGGAACAGCTCGACCACCATGAGGGCCAGGTAGATGCCGGTGAAGCCGACCAGCGTGACCCACACCATGGCGCTCGACACGCTCTCGGACGCGGCCTGCGCGGTGAGCAGACGCACCTCGGGGATGCCGGTGGGATTGGGGGCCACCACCCAGGGCTGGCGGCCCATCTCGGTGAACACCCAGCCGAAGGTGTTGGCCAGGAACGGCGTGACGATGATCGCCAGGGCCCCGATGCGCAGCCACCGCTTGTCGGACGGCAGGTGGCGGCCCTTGCGGGTCTTCCACCAGGCCACCACCGCACCGAACGAGGCGATGGCGCCGAAGGCGATCATGGCGCGGAAGCTCCAGTAGGTGATCAGCAGGTTGGGCCGGTAGTCGCCCGCGCCGTAGCGGGCGGCGTACTCGGCGTTGAGGTCGCGGACGCCCTTCACCGTGCCGTCGGCGTCGCCCGTGGCCATGAACGACAGCAGCTTCGGCACTTGCAGCGTGCGGACGTCGCACTCGGCCTGCACGTCGCCCACCGCGAACACCGACAGGCCGGCGCCCTGCTCGGTGTCGCAGAGGGCCTCGGCGGCGGCCATCTTCATCGGCTGCTGCTCGAACATCAGCCGGGCCTGCATGTCGCCGGTGACCGCGACCGCCAGACCGCTGACGAAGGTGAGGTAGATCGAGATGCGGATGGCCCGGTGGAGCGCGGCCCGTTCGGTGGGTGACGGCATGTGGTCGCGCATCATCAGGTAGGCCGACACCCCGCCCACGAACACCGCCGCGGTCAGCAGTGACGCGGCGATCACGTGGGGGTAGGCGGCCAGCGCGGTGGAGTTGGTGAGCACCGCGCCGATGTCGGTGAGCTCGGCCCGGCCGGACACGGGGTTGAACAGCACGCCCACCGGGTGCTGCATCCACGAGTTGGCGGCGATGATGAAGTACGCCGACAGGGTGGTGCCGATGGCGGCGGCCCAGATCGTCGCCAGGTGCAGGCGCGGCGACAGCCGGTCCCAGCCGAAGATCCACAGGCCGAGGAACGTGGACTCGAGGAAGAAGGCCACCAGCGCCTCCATGGCCAGTGGCGCACCGAACACGTCGCCCACGAACCGGGAGTAGGTGGCCCAGTTCATGCCGAACTGGAACTCCTGCACGATCCCGGTCACCACCCCCATGGCGAAGTTGATCAGGAACAGCTTCCCGAAGAACCTGGTGAGGCGCAGGTAGGCCAGGTCACCCGTGCGGTACCACCGGGTCTGGAACCACGCCACCGTGAGGGCCAGGCCGATGGTGAGCGGCACCATGAGGAAGTGGTAGATGGTCGTGATCCCGAACTGCCATCGGGCGAGTGTCACCACGTTCATCGCGGGGCTCCTTCGTGGTCGTGCGCACCGCTTGCGCCACGACGTGTCCCGCACGGTACCGATGGCATCGCAACACCAGATAGGGACCTAAGTCCTGATCGCTGGGGGCGATGGGCCCCGGGCGGACCGCGTGGGTCCCGCTGGACGCCGGAGGGCGTGCTCAGCCGATGAGCTCGAAGGTGGTGGCGAGCTCGACGCCGAGCGCGGCGCCGGCCTCGGTGGCTGCCCCGCGCAGGAAGTCCGCGGGCGCGGCCATGTCGCCGCCGAGGTTGTCGAGGTAGGTGCGGTGGCACTCGAGTGAGCGGACGCCGTCGCCGAACGTGGCGGTCACGTCGACCGCGTGGGTGGGCTGCGGGCTGGCGTTGAAGGCGGTGAAGCGCACCCCGTCCCACGCCTCGCCCCGCTCGGGGAACATCCAGGGGTTGTCGGCGTCCCGCACCGCGTCGAGCAGCGAGCGTCCGACGGCCCGGTGGTCGGCGTGGTTCCACGACGGCCCGCCCCACGAGTCGTGGTGGTTGATGGACAGCACCACCTCGGGGCGGTGACGACGGATGGCGGCGGCCAGGTCGGCCCGCAGGTCGAGGCCCTCCACGATGGCGCCGTCGGGGTGTCCCAGGAACTCGACGTCGGTGACGCCGACGACCGCGCAACTGGCCCGCTGCTCGTCGCGGCGCACCGGACCGGTCTGGGCCGGGGGCATCGACCGGATCCCGGCCTCGCCATCGGACACGAGCACGTAGGCGATCTGCTTGCCCTGCGACGTCCAGCGGGCGACCGCCGCCGCGGCGCCGTACTCCATGTCGTCCGGATGGGCGACGACCGCGAGGCCCCGCTCCCAGTCCTCCGGCATCGGCGTCAGCGTCGGCGTCACGGGGGCCACCGTAGGCGTCTCCGGCGGGATCGTCCCGGCGATCCGGCACCCCGACGCGGGGCGGCGGGCCCTGGCCCGCGGTGGCTAGGGTCGCCGGCAGCCGAGGGGGAGGTGCGGGGATGGACGACGAGCTGCGCGAGCGCCGGCTGGCGACCCTGGACGAGCACTTCCGCTCGGAGGTCGACCACGAGTTCGAGCGCACCCTGGCCACCTTCGCGGGGCTTCCCCGCTACGAGATCGTGCCGCTCGGGCAGGTGCACGAGGGCGACGAGGCCGTGCTGGCCTACCACCGCGGCCAACGCGCCGCCTTCCCCGACCAGCACCAGGAGCACGTGCGCCACCACGTGGCCGACGACGACACCATCGTGTCGGAGTTCGACCTGGTGGGCACCAACCTGGGCGAGTTCCTGGGCCTGGCGCCCACCGGGAAGTCCTTCCGGGTACCCGTCGTGGCCGTGTTCTCGTTCGCCGGCGACCGCATCACCAACGAGCGGGTGTACCTCGACGCCGCCACGCTGGTGGTGCAGATCGGCCGGCCGGAGCTGCGCGACCTGCTCGGCGGCGCCTGACCCCTCACCGACTGGGCCCCGATCGTCGGACGGTGCGCCGGTCGTCTCCGGGTGGGCCCCGAGCCGCAGGGCCGCTCGGCGGCGCTGGACCCTCCGCGCCGCACCAGCCCGATCGACGGGTGCATCGGCCCGTCCCCCCGATCAGCACCCACGCCGTGACGGCGATGCCGGCCTGGCGGCCTCCGGGTCGACCTCGGGCCGGGCAGGAGCGCCGGCGGCGGTGGTTGGCCGCCGCCGGGCGCCCGCCCGCCGCGGATCCCGAGGTGACCCGGGCGTGGTCGCGTGTGGGCCGACGAGGCCCGTGGCCGGTGGGGGGGCGGCTCAGCTGGGCTTGGCGTAGGTGCTGGCGCCGTACCAGTCGATGACCACCGCGGGCTCGTCGCCGATCACCCAGCCGTCGTGGCCGCTCGGCAGCGACGTGACGTCACCGGGCCCGGCCTCGAGCTCGGTGCCGTCGTCCATGCGCAGGCCGATCCGGCCGCTCACGTGGTACTGGAAGTGCGGGGCCTGGCAGCTGTCGGTGCCGGCGATGGGCTTGACGTCGTTCGACCACTTCCAGCCGGGCTGGAACACGAGGCGGCCGATCTCGGCCCCGCCGACGGTCAGGATCTCGGCCTTGCCGTTTGGGAATTCGCGCACCTCCTCGGGCTGGTCGAAGCTCTTGTGCTCGGTCTCGTGCCGATCGGTCATGTCCATCTCCTCGGTGGTGCCGCGGGTGCGGCGGTCTGCTCGGCGGGGCGGCGGGCGCCGAGTCGCCGGCGGTCCGGCCGGGTCCTCGAAGCCCGTCGCTCGGGGCTCGCCGGGTGGCGGCCCCACCGCAGTGTCCGCCGAGGTCTCCTCCGGGCGCATCGCCCGAACGGGCCATTCGCGCGGGCACCGGTCGATGGCCCGCGCTCGCCGGGGGGCCGCGAGCGGGCGAACTGCCCCCGCGCCGGTCGCGGTCAGCCCGGGGCCTCCGGCGCCCCGGCCACGGACGCGCTCCGCCGCGCCGCGGGGAGTCGACCTGGCGTCCCGTTGAACGGGCCCGTGCGGCGATGGCTCTCGGATGACAGCGTTCAGCTACCCGCCGCCGCCGCCGCCGCCGGCGTCATCGGGCGGGAGCCCGGCGTCGTCGGGCGGGAGCCTCGGCGCCCTCAGGAGCCCAGCGCGTAGCTGACCGACCAGCAGACCTGGCGCAGCGTGTCGTCGTCGACGGTGCCCAGGTGGCGAGTGAGTCTCGACTGGGCGATCGTGTGGAGGCCGTCGCCGTTGATCACCGACGGGTGATCGAGCCCCACGTCGACATCGACCGGGACTTCGGCGGCGATGCCGCGGATCGACGTGGTGATCTCGGCCACGGTCACGAGGGTGCGCACGTCGATCACCGCCGAGCGGGTGAGCACGAGGACGGGGCGGGGGGTGCCACCCACCTCTGCGAGCCAGATGTCGCCGCGCCTCAACCGGCGCCCCAGGCCTCGGCGTCCTCCCACCCCTGGTCGGGCGGCTCGGGGTGGCGCAGGTAGGCGTCCCGGTCCTCGCGGGCCATCGCCTCGTGCACCGCGGCCCGCACCCCGTCGCGCGCTGCGGCGGAGATGTTCACCCCGAGACGTCGGGCACTGTCGGCCAACCCTTCGTCGAGCGTGAAGGTGGTGCGTGTCGACACCATCAGATAATGCTATCACATCCGATAGCATATGACTGATGGTCAGGGCGCCGGCAGGGCTGCTCGCTGCTGCTCGAGGAACTGGCGCTCGGTGGGGTTGGTGGTGAGGGCGAGGGCCCTGTCGTAGGCGCCGGCCGCGTCGGCGACGCGCCCGGCGCGGGCGAGCAGGTCGGCCCGGGCCGCGTGGAACGGCTGGTACCGGTCGAGCAGGTCGGCGTCGAGCGCGTCCAGCGCGGCGAGGCCCGCGGCCGGGCCCTCGTGCTCGGCGATCGCCACGGCGCGGTTCAGCGCCACCACCGCGTTCGGCCGCAGCGCGTGCAGGTGGTCGTAGAGCGTGACCACCTGGCCCCAGTCGGTGTCGTCGGTGCGGGCCGCGTCGGCGTGGACGGCGGCGATGGCGGCCTGGACCTGGAAGGGGCCGGGACGGTCGCGGCGCAGGCAGGCCCGCACCAGGTCGTGGCCCTCGTCGATCATCGCCCGGTTCCAGCGCGAGCGGTCCTGGTCGGCGAGGCGGACCATGCGCCCGTCGGCGGTGGTGCGGGCCGGTCGGCGGGCCTCGGTGAGCAGCATCAAGGCCAGCAGGCCGACGGCCTCGGGCTCGTCGGGCATCAGCTCGACGAGCACCCGGCCCAGCCGGAGGGCCTCGGTGGAGAGGTCGGTGCGGGTGAGGGCGTCGCCGGCGGTGGCGGTGTGGCCCTCGGTGTAGATCAGGTACACGGCGGAGAGCACCACGTGCAGGCGGTCGGGGAGCTCGGCGGGGCGGGGCACCCGGTAGGGGGCGTGGTTGTCACGCAGCTTGCGCTTGGCCCGCACGATGCGCTGGGCCAGGGTGGCCTCGGGCACCAGGAAGGCCCGGGCGATCTCGGGGGTGTCCAGGCCGCCGAGCAGGCGCAGCGTCAGCGCCACCTGCGCGTCGGGGGCCAGCGCCGGGTGGCAGCAGAGGAACATCAGCCGCAGCTGGTCGTCGGCCACCACGTCGACGAAGCCGTCGAGCTCGTCGAGGTCGGGGTGGGAGGGGTCGGGGGAGTCGGGGGAGGCCATGTGGTCGTGGTGCAGCCGGTGCGCCGCTTCGTGGCGGTCGGTGCGGGTCGCCTCCCGTCGCAGCCGGTCGATGGCCCGGTTGCGGGCCGTGGTGGTGATCCAGCCACCCGGGTTGGGCGGCACACCCTGCACCGGCCACCGCTCGGCGGCGATGGCGAACGCCTCCGCCACCGCATCCTCGGCGAGGTCGAGGTCGCCGAGGATGCGGACGAGGGTGGCGGTGCAGCGACCGACCTCCCGCCGGTAGATGGCGTCGAGCCGGGAGGGGGCGTCGAGCCGGGAGGGGGCGTCGGCGTCGTCCCCCATGGGCAGGCTCAGCCGTCCTGCATCGGGCGGAGCTCGACGGGGCCCTCACAGGCGGCGGCACCCTGGCCGGCCCAGTCGAGGGCGGCATCGAGGTCGGGCGCCTCGATCACCCAGAAGCCGCCCATCTGCTCCTTGGTCTCGGCGTAGGGGCCGTCGGTCATAGACACGTCGCCGCCGCTGGCCCGCAGGACCGTGGCCGACGAGGTGGGCTGGAGGCCGGCGCCGAACACCCAGGCGCCCGCGGCCTCGAGCTTCTCGTTGAACGCGCTGACCTGGGTGAACAGGCGCTGGGTGTCGGGGTCGTCGAAGTCGTTGTCGCCGTAGTCGTCGTCGTGCCAGACAGAGATCAGGTACTGGGGCATCGGTGGGTTCTCCTTGGTGTCTCTTGCTCGGGATGGATCGGGACGTGGTTCGGGTGGTGGTGCAGACGAGCGTGTCGCTCACCCACACCACGAACGCGTGCGCCCCGATCGACACGGTCGACCGAAGATTTCCAGAATTTCTCTCACGCGCCCAGCCTGACGAGGCGCCGGGCCGCGTCGGTCAGGGTGGCGGCGGCGCGGCGTCCTGCGGCGGCCACTGCTGCGGGGGCGACGACTGCGGCTGTCCGGGGTACTGCGGTTGCCCGGCCGGGTAGTTCGCGTAGGCCGCGGCGCCCTGGCGCTTCTTGCGGCCGCTGCGTCGCACCAGGGTGACGATCAGCACGATCAGGGCGATCACGAACCCGACGAAGCCGATGGCGAGGCCCCCGAAGATGAACCCGAGGATCTTCGCCAGCGACAGCGTGCCGACCCGCACCTCGGTGCCGGGCGGGCCGTCGGTCTCGAAGTGGTAGGTGCCGGCCGTGTCGGCGCTGAAGAACCCGAGGGGGACGAACTGCTCGCCGTCGGTGTTGGCCTCGTCGGCGGGGAAGGTCTGCTGGCTGAGCGACTGGGTGGCGCCGTTCGGGTCGGTGATGGTCACGTCGACCAGGTCCTCGGCCGAGCCGGACGGCACCGCCGCGAACACCCAGTGGTCACCGGTGCCGAGCTCCAGGTCGGCCTGACCGGGCGCGCTGATCGGGTCGAACCCGTCCACGGTGTTCACGACCTCGTTGATCCCCAGGAAGAAGAGGACACCGCCGGCGACCGCGGTGACGAGGAAGATGCCGAGGGCCCAGAAGAACCCGGCCACGGGCTGCTTCTCGGGTGCCGCGGGGACGGGGGCGGACGGGTACGCAGCGGCCATGGACCGACGCTACTGCCGCGGGTGGCGCCGTCCCCGGATCGCTGGCCGCGGCCCGGTCGGTGGGCCGGCGTCCAGGTCGGGCGCGGTCAGCGGGTGCTCCCGGCGGTGGTGTCGTCGGGCGTGGCCGGTTCGGCCGGCGCCACGGGGTCGGGCGGGGTGACCGGGTCGGGGGGCGTCGCCGTGTCGGCCGGCGTCGACGGGCGGCTCAGAGACTCCCGTTGGTTCGCCGCCGCGGCCTCCTCTTCGGCGGTCACGTGGTCGATCTCGATCACACCGACGGCCAGGTGGGCGTCGATGGTGAACACGTTCGGCCCCGACGGCCCCTCGTCGAACTGGCGGCCGGCGTCCTCGCGGCTGTCGGACCGATCCACCTGATCCAGCTGGTCGACGGTCACCGCCCCGATGTGGACGCCGGCGTGGATCGCCACCCGCATGCCCTCGGGCACCTTCACCACCACCACGCCCGCAGCCTGGCGGATGTCCATCGTGTGGCCACGTGCGGCGCCCGCGGGAAGCTGGGTGAGGTCGACGGTGGTGCGCCCGAACGCCAGGCGGACGTCGTCGGGCAGGGCCGCCTCGGAGCGAGGGACGAGGAGTCGGTCGCCCGTGCCGTCGGACAGGCTCGCCGACGTGGTGCCGAACGTGAGGACGATGCCGAGCCCCACCAGCACCCACAGGACGTTCAGCCAGGGGGTGCGGTGGAGGAGGCCGCCGACGACGAGGGCCACGAGGCCGACCACGACCATGGCCCAGCCGTACGCCGCGATCGGTATGCCGCGGGTGGCGTCGAGCACCACCAGCACGCCGAGGGTGGCCACGAGGGCGCCGAACGATCCCCACCGGGCGAGGGCCATGCGGCTGCGCCGCTCCCGCCGGGCCGAGCGCTGCGACTCGCGGGCGGCCGTGCGGGCGGCGATCATGCGGGCCTGGGCCTCCCATCGGCGCACGTCCGGAGGATCGGGCGGGGGCCCGAACGCCTGGGTGGGGTCCATCACCGTGGGGCCCGCCGATGCGCCCGCGGGATCCTCGCCCGACGCGGTCGGCATGGTGGGCGGCGCCGCTCGGTCGGCACCACCGGGGGCCACGGCCGGTCCGTGGGCGGGGTCGGAGGCGGCGGAAGCCGATCGAGCCGTGCTGCGCTTGGACAGCGCGACGGCCACGATCAGCACGGCGATGGCGACGGGACCGAACCCGAGCGGCTGCCACGCGTGGAAGAGGGCCGTCCAGAAGACGACGGCCACGACGCCGACGACCACCCAGAAGCCGACGCTGCGGTCACGCAACTCGTCGACGAACCGGTCGACGGGCGGATCGACGGCGCCCTTCTCGGGCACCAGGGCCCAGCCGACCAGGTAGGCCAGCACGCCGGCGCCGCCGAAGAACGCGCTGACCGCGAACAGCACGCGGAACAGCACCGGGTCGACCTGGAAGTGCTCACCGAGGCCGCCGGCCACCCCGGCCAGCACCCGGTCGTCGGTGCTGCGCCGCAGGGACCGCCTCGTCGTCGGGTTCGTGTGCAGGTCGTCGCGGTCAGCCCCGGAACCGTCGTGGTCGGGGCGCTGTGGGGTCGTCGGGTCATCGGTGGTGGTGCTCACCTCTCGAGCATGGACGAATCCGGGCCCGCCGCCCATCGGGCATGACCCTGATTCCACCCTGAGACGGCTCGCGGCGATTTCAGGGCCGGGCCCGGAGGCGGTACCCGGGTCGAGCGGCGATCATGGGGTCATGCCGGTCGCCGTCGGGTCCCCCTCGCACGAGCCACGCGCCCTGGAGGCAGGTGGTGTGGAGGCAGGTGGTGTCGAGGCAGGTGGTGTCGAGGCAGGTGGCGTCGAGACGCCACGCCTCCTGCGGCGCGCCCGGGGGCGCCTGGTGGGCGGCGTGGCCGGCGGCATCGCCGACCACCTCGGCATCTCGGCCGTGGCCGTGCGGGCCGCGTTCGTGGCCGCGGCGTTCGCCGGCGGCCTGGGGGTGGTCCTCTACGCCGTGTTCTGGATCGTGCTCCCGCCGGTGCCCCGCGAGGACGGCCGCAGCGGGATGAGCCCGTTCGAGTACGCCGCAGCCATCACCGCCGGCGTCGTCGTCCTCGTCAGCTCGACGTGGATCTCGCCCCTCGGAGACCTGTTCATCCCGGCGGCCATCGGCTGCGTCGGGGCCGCCCTGCTGTGGCGGCAGGCGGGCGCGGGCCAGCGTCAGCGTTGGCGCGAGATGTCCCGCACCTCGCTGACCGCCTCGGCCGACGACCGGTGGGGGCTGGCCCGGGTGGTGGCGGGCACGGGCCTGGTGGTCGTGGGCTGCGCCGCGGTGCTGGCCACCGCCGACGTCTCGGCGCTGCGTGACGGCGTGCAGGCCGTCGGCGTCACGCTGGTCGGGGTGGCGCTGATCACGGGGCCCTGGTGGGTGCGGATGGTGTCCGAGCTGAGCGACGAGCGGCGCGAGCGGATCCGCTCCCAGGAGCGGGCCAACCTGGCCGCCCACCTGCACGACTCCGTGCTGCAGACCCTGGCGCTGATCCAACGCAACGCCGACTCCCCCCGGGAGGTCACCCGCCTGGCCCGGAGCCAGGAGCGCGAGCTGCGGGCCCTGCTCTACAGCGCCGGTGGCGCCGGTGCCGGCGCTCCTTCCGGTGTCGCCGGGCACCTGGCGGACGCGCTCCGCGCCGTCGCCGCCGAGATCGAGGAGGCCTACGCCGTCACCGTCGATGTGGTGGTGGTGGGCGACGCCGAGCTCGACGAGCGGCTGCAGGCCCTGGTGGCGGCCGCCCGCGAGGCGATGGTCAACGCCGCCCGCCATGCCGGCGTCGACACGCTGTCCGTCTACGCCGAGGTCGAGTCCGGGGCGGTGGTGGCCTACGTGCGCGACCGCGGCTGCGGGTTCGACGTCGACGCCGTGCCCGCCGACCGCCAAGGCGTGCGGGGGTCGATCGTCGACCGGGTCGAGCGCCATCGGGGCGAGGCCACCGTGCGCAGCACCCCGGGCACCGGCACCGAGGTGACGATCAGGATGTCGCGATGACGGTGCGAGTGTTCCTGGTGGACGACCACGCCATGTTCCGCGCCGGCGTGCGGGCGGGGCTGGGCGACGAGGTCGAGGTGGTGGGCGAGGCCGGCTCGGTGCCCGAGGCGGTGGCCGCCATCACCGCCACCCGGCCCGACGTGGTGCTGCTCGATGTGCACCTGCCCGACGGCGGCGGGCCGGCCATCATCGCCGCGGTCCGCGCCGCGGCGCCCACGCCCGACGACGAGCACCCCCGCTTCCTGGCGCTGTCGGTCTCCGACGCGGCCGAGGACGTCATCACCGTCATCCGGGCCGGTGCCCGCGGGTACGTGACCAAGGCGATCTCCGCCGCCGACCTCACCGACGCCATCGAGCGGGTGGCCGAAGGTGATGTGGTGTTCAGCCCGCTGCTGGCCGGCTTCGTGATCGACGCGTTCCGGGCCTCCCCCGCGGTGGCACCCTCCGACCCCGAGCTCGACCGGCTCACCCCTCGGGAGCTCGAGGTCATGCGCCTGCTGGCGCGCGGCTACGCCTACAAGGAGATCGCCGCCGAGCTGTTCATCGGGACCAAGACGGTGGAGACCCACGCCTCGAACGTGCTGCGCAAGCTCCAACTGTCGAACCGTCACCAGCTCACGCGCTGGGCGGCCGAGCGGCGCATGATCTGAGGTGAGCGCGGCAGGGACCTCCGCCCCTACCGGGGCGCACGGGCGCGTGGTCACCTGAGGTGGTGCCGTGGCGAGGGGCGCCGGCACAGATCCCGCCTGGGAGGCCACCCATGTCCTCGACCGACATGTCCTCGACCGACACGCCGACCCCGACCGGTCCCGCGGGCTCGGATGCGTCGACGTCGCCGCTGCTGCACGCGGTGTTGAACCTGTCGCACTACCACCGCGAGCACGAGAAGTTCTACGCGAGCGCACCGAGGGAGGAGGCCCTCACCCTGCAGCGGTCGGCCCGGACCCTCCACGCCCTGGCCGATCGCTGGAGCACGGCCTCGCCGTCGACGGAGGCGGCGCTGAGCCCGTTCGCCGGTGCCGACGACCTGAACGACCCGGTCGCCATCCAGCTGGCCGGCGTCCTGTTCATGGAGGGCGAGGGCGAGCCGGTCGAGATGCAGCTCCTGGTCGGTCACCTCCGATCGACCGCCGACGGCTTCGAGGCCGGCGGCAGGTGGCTGGCCGAGGCCATGGCCGCGTCGTGGGACGTGGCGGCGGCGCTGGTGGAGATCGACGGCATCGGCGACCTGCTCGGCGAGCGCCATCGCATCATCGCCAACGACTGGCTGGCCGCGAGCATGCAGTCGCTAATCGCCCGCCTGTTGCGGCGGGCGGCCGACATCGTCGATCAGGTGGATCTGGCGCCGGCGGCGGTGCGCGCCGACCTCGCCGGCGGGCGGCGATCCGTCGGGCTCCTCCACTCCGCGGCCGAGCTGATCAACCGGGCCGCCGACCTGTGCAGCGACTCGGCCGGCCTGGTCAACGACAACGAGCGGCGCTGGCGGGTGTTCCGCGAGCGCGCCGCGCTGATCGTCGCCGGTGAGACCGCCGAGGCGGCGGCGGAGGGCGCGGGGCCGGACCAGGCCGGTGATGCGCCGTCGACCGGGGCTGCGCCGGGATGACCAGGCGCCTCGACTCGTCGAGGTACCTGACCGCGGACGAGCTCGACCCGGCGCCGTCGGACCACCGCCGGCGTTGGACCGTCCTGACCGCGATCGAGGTGGCGCTGGCGGCCTGACCATCACCCTCGACGCGGTGGCGTTCAGCGTCCTGCGCTACCGCTACCGCACCCTGTGGGCGTCGGTGCTCGCCCACGGCTTCAACAACACGATCGGCTTCGTGGCCTTCTACTTCGTCGGCCCCGTCCACGGTCTCTGGTAGTCGGCCTCGCCTCCGGTGCGGCTACGGGCGTGTGGCCTCGGTGATGGTGGCGAACAGGTCGTCCCAGTGGTCGTACCAGAGGAAGTGGCTCGCGCCGGGCACGACGGTGAGGGTCGAGCCGTCGATGGCGTCGTGGAGCCGATGGCCCCAGTCGGGCGGGACCAGGTCGTCGGCGTCGCCCTGGCACACGTGGGTCGGCACCGCGATACGGCCGGGGTCGAAGCCCCACGAGGCGTTCACCACCTGGTACTCGGTGACGACCCCGGCGCCGCGAGCGGTCCCCTCGGCGATGGCCGCGGCGACCACCTCGGCGTGCGCCGCGTCCACACCGGCCGAGCGCCCGAAGGCCTTCGGGGCGTGCCGGGCCGACAGCGACATCAGGTGCAGGATCGACCGCTCCGTGAACCGGCCCAGGCGGTGCTGGGTGAGGGCATGGAACACCCGGTCCATCCGGTCGATCTCGTCCTGCATGCCCGGCCAGTCGGGCGGGATCACGCTGGCCACCAGGGTGAGGTGGTCGACACGGTCGGCCAGCCCATGGGCCACCGCCAGGGCGAAGGCGCCGCCGAACGACCACCCGATGGTGGCGAAGCGGTCCACGCCGAGGTGGTCCATCAGGCCGCCGACGTCGTCGGCCCACCCCGCCACGGTGTGTCCCGGCTTGGGGTCGGACCGGCCGATGCCGGGCCGGTCGGGGGCGATCAGGCGCAGGCCGTGGGCGCGGGCGGCGGCATCGGCGGGGACGACGTCGAGCCGGCAGCTCAACCCGCCGTGCTGGCTCACCACCGGGTAGCCGTCGGGATCGCCGGCGTCGAGGTAGGCCACGGCCTGCCCGTCGCCCAGCGTGAGGCGGTGCGTGTCGGTCCGTGGCGTGCTGGATGGTCCGGTCATGGTCCCCCCCTCGTTCATCGGCCCGGCCGGCGCCGCGGGCCTGATCCTGGCCCCAGCTTCGCCGACGCGGCGGCCGTGGGCGACCGACCGCTCGCCCGTTCGGCCAGATCAGGTGAGGGCGAGGCGCTCGAACTGGTCGGCGGGGGCCTCGACGGTGCGCAGGGCCTCGCGGAGCAGCTCGACCTGATCGGCCTCGTGGCGCGACCCGGCCAGGTCGTGGGTCTCGCCGGGGTCGTCGTCGATGTCCCACAGGTGGTTGCCGCGGAAGCCGTGACCCATGGCCCAGAAGGGCAGGGCGTCGCCGGCGGCGAAGGGCTGGCGGATGACGGGCACGGTGGATCCGGGCATGTTGTCGAGCACGGCCCGGTGGTCGGGCGCCGGCAGGTTCTCGATGCCGTCGATGGGCAGCGGCATCGTGGACCAGCGGTTCGACCACATCGACAGGGGGGCGTTGTCGCCGGCGGGGGCCCGTGCGTACTTGCGGTGGCCGTCGAACACGTGCACCTCGCGCCCCCAGATGCCGGCCAGCGCCCAGTCGCGCACCGATGTCGCCGCGCCCGTCACCAGCGGGACGAGCGAGGTGCCGTGGGTGCGGTGGGCCACGGTCACGCCGAACACGTCGGCCAGGGTGGCGTGCAGGTCGACGCTGGTGGTGAGCGCGTCACACGAGCCCGCCGGTAGGCCCGGCCAGGCGATCATCAGCGGGATGTGGGCCATGGGCTCGTAGAGCGGGACGCCGGGCTTGCCGAACACGTCGTGCTCGCCCAGGTAGTGGCCGTGGTCGGTGGTGACGATCACCGCGGTGTCGCCCCACCGGCCCTGGCGGTCGAGCTCGTCGAGGAGGCGGCCGAGCCAGTGGTCGATCATGGTCAGCTTCGACCCGTAGTTGGCCCGCACGTGGCGGGCCTGGCGCTCGGTGAGCACGCCCGTCTCCACGGCACGGGTGGCGTAGGGCGGCCAGATGATGAGGGGGTCGTCCCAGTCGGGGTCGTAGCGGTTGGCGTAGGGCGCCGGCGTGTCGAAGGGCTCGTGGGGGTCGAACTCGTCGACGAACAGCAGCCACCGGTCGTGGGCCGGGGCGCTCGTGGCCAGCCAGTCGGTGGCGGCGGCGAGGGTGCGGGGCCCGGGGAAGTCGGCCTCGTCGCGGAACCACGTGCGCGAGCGGTCGTAGGGGTGGGGCACCCAGCCCTCGGCGGCGGCCAGCGCCGGCGCACCCGCCCACGAGGGGTCGGCCCGGGTCTTCCACGGGTCGCCTTCGTGGCCGCGCAGGTAGGCCCAGGCCGAGAAGTCGGTGTGGTAGTTCTCGCCGCCGGTCTCGAACAGGTGGGGGTGGTCGGTGCACAGCATCGTGGTGACGCCGGCGCCCCGGAGGGCGTGGGTGATGGCCCGCTCCCACACCTCGATCGACCCCCACGGCCGCCACAGGAAGTCGAGGGCGCCGGTGAGGATGTCGTGGCGGGCGGGCATGCACGGCAGCGACCCGACGAAGTGACGGTCGAACCGCACCGACCGGGCGGCGAACCGGTCGAGGTTCGGCGTCTCGAACTCGTCGGACCCGTAGGCGCCGAGGAGGTGGCGGTTCAGGCTGTCGAGCAGCACCACCACGACGTTCTCGGGCATCGTGATCTCGGCGTGCACGGCCCGACACTATGGCTGGAGAACACGGTGGCGCGGCCGGAAGCGAGGCGCGGCCGGAACGATCGGTGCCCGCCACCCGCGCGGGCCTCGGCGCCGGTCACGAGAACCCGAACGCCGGCGGGAGCACCACCACGATCGCCGCGGCGAACACCGCGAACACCGGGAGGTAGCCGGTCTGCCAGCGTTCGAGGCGGTGGACGGTGGCGTGGCCGGTGAGGAACCGGAGCGACAGCCAGGCGGCGCCGGTGAGGTTCACGGCCAGCACCAGGTTCAGGCCCAGCGCCGCCACCCGGTTCGGGGTGAGGCCGAGGTCGCCGATCCGGGCCGCCATCGAGGCCAGCACCATCACGTCGAGCACCAGGGCGCCGGCGACGGCCACGAGCTGGATGCGGTCCATCCAGCCCGGCGCCGGCGACGCCTCGCGGGCCGACAGCCCGTACAGCACGAGGCCGAGGACCACCACCATCAGGGCGTCGAACACCCCCACCAGCTCGCGGTCGAACGCCTCGCCCAGCCCGGTGGCCGCGTAGGCGACGGCGGCCAGGGCCAGCATCAGGGCGAACAGCGGGGTGAACAGCATCGTGAGCACGGGCGCCATGTTCTCCACCACCCGTTGCTTCGACTCCACCAGCCAGGCGGCCACGATCACCGCGCCGGCGGCGCCCGACGGCACGACCCACCCGGCGACCGTGTCGGGATCGACGCCGGTCGGTTCGAGGATGGCCAGGGTGAGGCCCATCAGCACGCCCCCGCCCAGTGCGATCAGCGCGTAGTAGATGCACCACTCGCCGGTGAAGCGCACGAAGTCCATCCGCCGGTCGTGCGACCGGAGGGCGCCACCCATGTAGGTGAAGGCCACGACCGCCCACAGGGCGACCGGCAGGGCCGCGGCGACGAGCGCCTCGGTGGCCGACTCGTGGTCGTACGGGTAGACGTTTACGACGATGGCCGCCGCCGCGAACGCGCCGGCCGCGACGAGCCACTGGCGCGGTGCGAGCTGTCGCCGTCGGGCGAACCAGGCCGCGAGGAAGGGGAGCACCAGCAGGCCGGCGTCGCGGAACAGCCACGTGGGCACCTCGTCGGGGAACCCCGCGAGCAGGCGGGCCAGCTGCACCGCGATCGCGGCGCCGACGGCGAACAGCAGGGCCTCGGGCCATGCCCGCTCCGTGGCGTCGAGCCTGACCTCCTCGCCGCCGGCGAGCACGAGTTGCTTCCAGAGACGACCGCTGTGCTCGCGGGCGAACTCGCGGGACAGGTCGTCGATGGTGCCCATCCGCTTCACGGCGATGAGGAAGGCCTCGTCGTCGGCCAGGCCGGCGGCGCTCAGGTCGGCGATCTGATCGCGGAGGTGCGTCTCCAACTCGTCGACGTCGGCGCCGTCGACGGCCGGCGATCGCCCCACGAACGTGCGCCACTCCTCGATCTCCAGCTCCAGTGACTCCATGGCTCACGCACCCCCGAGCGCGAGCGGTCGCAGGTCGCCGCCACCCCACACGTCGCGCAGTGCCTGCGTCACGGTCACCCACTGCCGCTTGTGCTCGGCCAGCGCGGCGAGGCCCTCGCCGGTGATCACGTAGTACCTGCGGCGGCGCCCCTCCGGCGGCGTGCGCCACTCGGTGGTGACCAACCCGAGGCGGTCGAGGCGGTGGAGCAGCGGGTAGAGCATCCCGTCGGTCCACTCGAGCTCACCGTGCGACAGCTCGCGCACCCGCTTGAGGATGGCGTACCCGTAGCTCTCGCCCTCGGCCAGGATCGCCAGCACTAGCGGCGTCGCCGAGGCGGCGACGAGGTCCTTGTCGATCTGCATCGGTGGTGGTCCCCTTGCCTAGTAGCAATATGCATAGAACTACTAGGTATCAACGCCGTCGTCAACGGTGGCGGCGGGCCAGGTCGGCGCCGGAGGCTCCCAGTCGACGGGGATGATCACGACGGGGGTGCGGGCGCGGTGGGCGACCGTGTAGGTGGTGGCGCCGAGCAGCCGGTCGGCCAGCGTGCCCCGGCCGTGGGTCCCGAGGACGACCAGGTCGGCGTCCTCGTCGGCCGCGGTGCTGAGCAGGCCGCCCGGGACCGAGTCGGCCTCCACCAGCACGGTGCGCACCTTGGCGCCGGCGAGGCGAGCCGGCTCGGTCCAGGGGCCCTCGAGCGCGGTCGCCAGGTGGCGGCGCCACGTGGTCATGGTGTCGAGCGTGAGGTCCCGGCCGAGCTCGCGGTTGTACGTGAGCACGTGCACGGCCACCACCTCCACCTTGAGCTCGACACCTCTCGCCGCGGCCCAACTGATCGCCCGCCGGCCTCCCTGGGAGCCATCGACCCCCACCACGATCGAACGCAGCGGCGCCTTCTCGATGGCCGCATCCACGGCGGGGCCGGTGGTGGTGATGGCGGCGTGATCACCCATCGTCGAGGTCACTTCCTCTCCTGAGCTCCCGAGTCCGTCCGTGGCCACCGTGCCGTCGCGCGTAGCGACGTGGCGGCGGGTGGCGGCGGTGACCGACTCCTACCCGGCGGCCCCGCACGCCATGACCGCCGCCGCCACGTCCACCCACACGGGCCGAGCCGTGCTCGCGTGACTCGGTCGTCCGCCGCTCAGGCGAGGCGCTTCTCCACCATGGCGACGCGGTGCCCGGGCTCGGTGTCGGGCCACGGCTCGAGGTCGGCCACCACCTCGAAGCCGAGGCGCTCGTGGAACCGGAGCGACCGCGGGTTCGGTGGCACCGTGTTCACCTCGGCGCACAGCACGCCGATGCCGCGGCTCCGGGCCCACGCCTCGAACGAGCGGTACAGGTCCTGGGCCACGCCGGCGCCCCGGAAGGGCTCGGACACCGCGATGCGGTCGACGTAGGCGAACCGCTCGTGGCGGGCCGCGAACCACAGGTAGTTGGGGCTGTCATAGGCCGAACCGTCCGCGAATCCGAGGAGGAGGGCCACCACCTCGGCGTCGTCGTCGACCACGTCGGCGTGGTCGGCCAGCGAGGTGAGCCAGGCCCAGCGGTCGGCGTCCGCGGCACCCACCTCGGGCACGTTGGCCTGGTTGAGCGCGAGCGCGGCGGCGGCGTCCGCGGGTGCGTAGGGGCGGAGCAGGGGCATGGTCCGGTCGACGCTAGGGCAGGGAACGTCGGGTCCGGCGACGAGCGGCCGAGCCCCGGGGCACGGGGTAGGTTTCGGCTCTGGTTGGGGGAGAGGACGAGGCCATGGCGAGGTCGGTCAGGACGGTCGTCAGCATCACCTGCGGGCTCGGGCTCGGGGTTGGGCTCGTGCTCGCCGCCGCCGGATGTGGCAGCGGCGTGCAGACCCGTGATGCGGCGGCCACGACGACGACGCTGTCGGTGGACGATGAGCGCCTCGCCGGTGAGTTCGCCACCGCGATGCAGCGCCTCCTCCGGATGCGGCAGGTCCCGTCGGTGTCGGCTGCAGACGGGCGATGCGCCGGTGACGCCGTGGTCGGGGCCGTCGGACTCGAACGGATCCGGGACGCGGGCCTCACCCCGAGCGAGGTGACGTCGATCGACAGCCTGTCCGACGGTGGCGTCGAGTTGAGCGACGACGAGGTCGATGCGCTCGGTGACGCCATCGCCGCGTGCCTGCCGGAGGAGCTGGGCACGGCGTTCACCGGCGCGGTCGGGATCGCGCCGGGCAGCACGCTCGAGGCCTGCATGTCGGACGGGATCATCGAAGCCGTGGCCGATGCGCTGGCGCGCCAGGTCGTGGACGGTGAGGTCGTGATCGACACCGTCGGTTTCGCCGAGGGCATGGTCGCCGGCGTGCGCTGCCGCTGGAAGAGCCAACCGGAGGGCCCAGGCAGCGTGTTGACGATCGACGATGGCCGGGCGGCACTCGAGGGAGCCCTCATCGGCGAGCTGTCAGCGCCGCCGTCCGACATCGACACCTTCCCGCCCGACCTCGGCGAGCTCGACTGCTTCGTGTCGACGGTCGTCGACACGCTCGGTGAGTCGAACCTCGCCGACTCGGGTGCCACGGTCAGGGAGCTGGCCCGCTTCCTCACCGGCGAGGGACCCGACGCCATCGGCATGGAGGTCACGCCTGAGCAGGCCGAGGCGCTCGCCCGCTCGTATCTCGATTGCGTCCAGCCCGAAGCGCTGGTGCGGGCCCAGCTCGAGTTCGCCGGGGTGCCGGAGGAAGCCATGGACTCCCTCGTGGACTGCATCATGGAGCGATTGCCGGAGGATTCCCTGCTCGACAACGCGGCCCTGAACTTCGAGCTGGGCGTCGGCGGCCAGGCCACACCCAGGGGCGAGGAGATCCTCGGCGAGCAGGCACGAGTCTCCCAGGAGTGCGCCCAGGAGGTTCAGGCCACCACCCCCTCCTGACGGTCACCGCGGTGGCGCCCGCCGCGCACCGGTCGGTGCCGCGGCAGACTCTCGGGCATGGCGCCTCGCAGCTTCCTCGTGCCCGACGACGTGCAGGCGTACCTGCTCGACCACACCGCGGCGGTCGACGACGTGCAGCGGTCGCTGATCGACGCCACCGCCGCGCTCGGCGACGCCGCCCGCATGCAGATCGCCCCCGACCAGGGCGCGTTGTTGACCCTGCTCACCCGCCTGGTCGGCGCACGGCGGGCCATCGAGGTGGGCACGTTCACCGGGTACTCCTCGCTGAGCATCGCCCGGGGGCTGCCCGACGACGGCACCCTCGTGTGCTGCGACGTCAGCGAGGAATGGACCGCCGTGGCCCGGCGCCACTGGGCCATGGCCGGCGTCGACGATCGCATCGACCTGCGCATCGCGCCCGCCCTCGACACACTGCGGGCCCTGCCGGACGACGACCGGTTCGACCTGGCCTTCATCGACGCCGACAAGGGCAGCTACACCGCCTACGTCGATGCGCTGGTGCCCCGGCTCCGACCCGGCGGGCTGCTGCTGATCGACAACGTGCTCTGGGGTGGCGCGGTGGTGCGCCCCGACGCCACCGACGCCGACACCGTGGCCATCCGGGCCTGCAACGACCACGTGGCCGCGCACCCCGAGCTCGAGTCGCTCATCCTGCCGTTCGGCGACGGCCTCACCCTCGCCCGCAAGCGCCACTGAGCTCGGGTCTTTCGCCTCTGGAACCGACGGCGGTCGGTGCGGTCTGCTCGTCGTAGGAGCTGTAGGAGGTGCGTTCCATGCCGCCGACCCACACCCGGACCCTGGCCGGCAGTCGACCCCGCTCGGAGACGGCGGTGGCGAGCGTCGGCGTTCTGCCCCGTCGATGGGTGGCGGCGACCGCGCTGATCGGCGTGCTGCTGGCCGTCGCCGCCGGCAGCGGCCTGGTGCTCGACCCGTACGCCGGCGAGACCGACTTCGCCCGCAACGCGTTCCGCGGCACCGACCTGGTGAGCCTGCTCGTGGTGCTGCCGCTGTTGGTGGGCGCCGCGAGGGCCCTGCGTCGGGGCTCGACCCGGGGTCACCTCCTGTGGCTCGGCGCCCTCGGCTACGTCGCGTATCAGTACGCCTACGTGTTCGCCTACTCGTGGAACCGCCTGTTCCTCGTCTATGTGGCGCTGCTGTCGCTGGCGGGGTTCACCCTGGCCGCCGCGCTGATCCGCACCGACCCCGCAGGGGTCGCCGCCCGCTTCGACGACGCCACGCCGGTGCGTGCCGCGGCCCGGTTCCTCACCGCGGTGGGCGTGGGACTGGGCGTCATCGAGCTCGGGCAGATCGTGCCCACGATCTTCACCGGTGACGTGCCGAAGCTCGTTGCCGACACCGGTCACCCCACCGCGCCGGTCTACGTCCTCGACCTGGGCCTGGTGGTGCCGCTCCTGTTGCTCACCGCCCACTGGCTGCGCGGCCGGAGTCCGTGGGGGCACGTGGCGGCGGCGATCATGCTGGTGAAGGGCGCCACGGTGGGCCTCAGCCTGCTGGCGGCCAACCTGGTGGCGGTGGTGGCCGGCGGCACCACCGACGGCCCCCTCAACGTGCTGTGGGCGGCCATCGCCGGCGGCAGTGCCGTCGTGCTCGTGCGCTTCCTCCGCCACCTCCACGATCCCGACCCGGAGCGCCGCCGGGGCTGATCCCCGCCACGACGCCGGCGGCCCCCGGGCCCGTGGGCCGGGGCCCGCCGTCCGTGCGTAGACGGATCAGCGCAGGTCGAAGCGGTCGAGCATCATCACCTTGTCCCACGCCGCCACGAAGTCGCGGACGAACCGGTCGGCGCCGTCGCTGCTGGCGTACACCTCGGAGAGGGCACGGAGCTGCGAGTGGGATCCGAAGACCAGGTCGACCGCGGTGGCCGTCCAGCGCGCCTCCCCCGTGGCCCGATCGGTGCCCTCGTACACCTCGTCGCCGGTGGCGGCCGGGGCCCACTCGGTGTCCATGGTGAGCAGGTTCACGAAGAAGTCGTTGGTCAGCGTGCCGGGCCGGTCGGTGAGCACGCCGTGCGACGAGCCGCCGGCGTTCGCGCCGAGGGCCCGGAGGCCGCCGACGAGCACCGTCATCTCGGGCGCGGTCAACGTGAGCATGTTGGCCCGCTCGAGCAGCAGGGTCTCGGGGGCCAGCTTCTCGCCGGGCTGCAGGTGGTTGCGGAAGCCGTCGGAGGTGGGCTCGAGGACCGCGAACGAGTCCACGTCGGTCTGCTCCTGGGTGGCGTCGGTGCGGCCGGGGGCGAACGGCACCCGCACCGACACGCCGGCGTCGGCGGCCGCCTTCTCCACCGCGGCAGCGCCGCCGAGGACGATCAGGTCGGCCAGCGACACCTGCTTCCCGCCGGCGGCCGACGAGTTGAACGCCGCCTGGATCCCTTCCAGCGTGGACAGCACGGCCTCGACACCCGACGCCTGGTTGACGGCCCAGCCGTTCTGGGGGGCGAGGCGGATGCGGGCGCCGTTGGCGCCGCCGCGCTTGTCGGTGCCCCGGTAGGTCGACGCCGACGCCCAGGCCGCCGAGACCAGCTGGGACACGGTGAGGCCCGATTCCAGCACGCGGGCCTTCAGGTCGGCCACGTCGGACTCGTCGATCAGCTCGTGGTCGACGGGGGGCACGGGGTCCTGCCACAGCTGGGGCTCGGGCACCCAGGGGCCGAGGAACCGCGAGACCGGGCCCATGTCGCGGTGGAGCAGCTTGTACCAGGCCTTGGCGAACGCCTCGGCCAGCTCCTCGGGGTGCTCGTGGAAGCGCCGTGAGATGGGCTCGTAGATCGGGTCGAAGCGCAGCGCCAGGTCGGTGGTGAGCATCGTCGGGGCGTGGGTGACGCCGGCCTCGTGGGCATCCGGCACGGTGTCGGCGCCGGCGCCGGCGGCCGGCTTCCACTGCTTGGCGCCGGCGGGGCTGGTGGTGAGCTCCCACTCGTAGCCGAACAGGGTGTCGAAGAAGCTGCCGTCCCACTGGATCGGCGTCGGTGTCCACGCGCCCTCCAGGCCGGAGGTGATGGTGTCCTTGCCCGTGCCGGTCCCGTTGGGGTTGGCCCACCCGAGGCCCTGCGCGTGCATCGGGCAGCCCTCGGGCTCGGGGCCCACCAGGTCGGCGTCACCGTTGCCGTGGGTCTTGCCGAAGGTGTGGCCGCCGGCGATGAGCGCCACCGTCTCCTCGTCGTCCATGGCCATGCGGGCGAACGTCTCGCGGATGTCGATCGCGGCCTTCAGCGGGTCGGGGTTGCCGTTGGGCCCCTCGGGGTTCACGTAGATCAGGCCCATCTGCACCGCGCCCAGCGGGCCCGACAGCTCGCGCTCGCCGCTGTAGCGCTCGTCGCCCAGCCACTCGTCCTCCGGACCCCACATCACCTCGGTGGGCTCCCACACGTCGGGGCGGCCGAACCCGAAGCCGAAGGTCTCGAAGCCCATCGACTCGAGCGCGACGTTGCCCGCCAGCACCAGCAGGTCGGCCCACGAGATCGCCTGGCCGTACTTCGCCTTGACCGGCCACAGCAGGCGGCGGGCCTTGTCCAGGTTGGCGTTGTCGGGCCAGCTGTTGAGCGGGGCGAAGCGCTGCATGCCCTCGCCGCCGCCGCCCCGGCCGTCCTTGATGCGGTAGGTGCCGGCCGCGTGCCAGGTCATCCGGATGAACAGCGGGCCGTAGTGGCCGTAGTCGGCGGGCCACCAGTCCTGTGAGGTGGTCATCACCTCGACGATGTCCTGCTTCAGCGCGTCGAGGTCGAGGGTGGCGAAGGCGGCGGCGTAGTCGAAGTCCTCGCCGAGCGGGTCGCCGAGGGGGGAATGCTGGTGCAGCACCGACAGGTCCAGCTGGTCGGGCCACCAGTCCTTGTTGGTGCGGGGCCGGGTGCCCTTCGGCTCGGGGGCGTCGATCGCGGGGTTCTCGCTCTCGGAACCGCTGCTGGTCACGTTCTCGGTGTCGGGCACGGCGGCCTTCTCCTCATGGTGCATGGTGGCGGGTGGGATCGTTCCTACCCAGCATCCTCCGCGTCCGTCGATCAGGGAAGTACACGTTTCCTCTGGCAGCGATAGTCTCAGATTATGAGCCAGCCGACGATGCAGCAGCTGCGCTACGCCGTGGCCGTCGCCGACGCGCACCACTTCGGGCGTGCCGCGCGGGCCTGCTTCGTCAGCCAGCCCGCACTCAGCACCCAGGTCCGCGAGCTCGAGGCCCGCCTGGGTGTGCAGGTGTTCGAGCGCACCAGCCGGGGCGTGCTGGTCACCCCGGCCGGCGCCGAGGTCATCGAGCGGGCCCGCCGCATCCTGCGCGAGATCGACGACCTGTGCGAGGCCGCCGCCGACGCCGGCGGCGAGCTCGGGGGGTCGGTCCGGCTCGGCGTCATCCCCACGATCGCCCCCTACGTGCTGCCTCGGGCCATCCCCCTCATCGAGCAGGCCCACCCCGGCGTCGAGCTCTACCTCCGCGAGGACCGCACCGACGCGCTGGTGGCCCATCTCCAGGCCGGCGAGCTGGACCTCCTGCTGCTGGCGCTGCCCCTCAACCGCCCCGGGATCGAGGAGCAGGCCCTCTACGACGAGCCGTTCCTGCTCGCCGTCCCCGAGCACCACGCGCTCGCCCGACAGCGTCGGTGCACCGTGGCGGCGCTGGCCCACGAGCGCCTCGTGCTGCTCGAGGAGGGTCACTGCCTGCGCGACCAGGCGCTGGCGGTCTGCGACCTGGCCGGGCGGGACGGCCTCGTGGAGGTGCAGGGGACCAGCCTGCCCACCGTGGTCCAGATGGTGGGCTCGGGCCTCGGCGTCACGCTGCTCCCCGCCACCGCCATCGAGCGCGACGTCCACCCGGGCGAGCGGGTCGTGGTCCGCAACCTCCGCCCCACCCCGCCGACGCGCACGGTGGGGCTGGCGTGGCGGTCGTCGTCGGCCCGGTCGGCGGCCTACCGCCAGCTCGGCGACCTGATCACCACGGCCGGCGAGGCCGGCATGGCCGCGGTCGTCAGGCCCCACCGGGCCCCGGCCTGACGCCGACGCCGCGCGCCTCGGCAGCGCACGGCACGGCAGGGTCGGCGGGCACCCGGTGGCGTCTGCGAGGATCCGCCCGATGAGATCCGGTGGCCCGAGTCGTCACCATGGCCGACCGACCGACACGCGAGGAGACACCCATGGCCTTCCACCCCTACCTGGCCTTCGCCGGCAACTGCCGCGAGGCCTTCACCCGCTACCAGGAGATCTTCGGGGGTGAGCTGGTCGTGCTCACGATGGCCGACGTGCCTGCCGACGGCGGCGCGCTGCCCGAGGGTGCGGACCCGGACGTGGTGATCCATGCCGCGCTGATGGCGGGCGACGAGCTCTTGATGGGGGCCGACGATCCCACGGGTGGCTTCGGCGGCGTGGTGAACGGCATGTGCGTGAACCGGTCGGTGGCCGACGTGGCCGAGGCCGAGCGGTCGTTCGCGGCGCTGGCCGAGGGCGGCCAGGTGCAGATGCCCCTCGGCGAGACGTTCTTCTCGCCGGCGTTCGGCATGTGCACCGACCGCTTCGGTACCCCCTGGATGATCGCGGCCGAGATGCCGGAGCGCGCCGTCGTGTGAGGCAGATCAGCCGGTGAGTATCGAGAAGGCGCGGTCGACGTCGCCCAGGTCGGCGAGCACCGCATCGGCGCCGAGGCCGTCGAGGCCCTTCTGGCCGCCGGTGCCGACCAGCAGGCAGCGGACGCCGCCGGCGCGGGCACAGGCCAGGTCGTTGGGGGTGTCGCCGATCACCCACACCTCGTGGGGCTCGTAGGTCTCGCCGCGGAACCGCCGGGCCCGCTCGAGGGCGATCGGCACCAGCTCGAGGCGGTCGGCGTGATCGGTGCCGTAGCCACCGATCTCGGCGTCGAAGAGATGGGTCAGGCCGAAGGCCCCCACCTTCACGGCGGCGTTGGCCGTGAGGTTGCCCGTCACCAGCGTCTGGCGCACGCCCGGTGTGGCGTCGAGCCGCTCGAGCAGGGCTCGGACACCGGGCAGCACGCTCCCGGCGGACCGCAGATCGCCCTCGGCATCGGCCAGGGCGGCCTCGGCCGCGGCCATGGCGCGGGGGAGGATCCCGTCGATGTGGTCGTCCCCCAACTCGGCGGCCTGGAAGATCTCACGCAGGATCTGCGGGTCGGTCTTGCCGCTCATCACCACACTGGGCGCCTCGGCGAGGCCGGCGACCGCGACCGCGGCCTCCTCCATCACGCGGCGTCCGACCCCTCGGCTGGTGATGAGGGTGCCGTCGATGTCCCAGAGGATGAGTCGGTGCATGATCCCCGATCCTCGCCGCCCGATGGGTGCCGGTGCCAGAGGGTTGGGTCCGCCGGCGCGCTCCCGGAGTGACCTTCGCCCCTGGCGAGGGTGCGGCCGCCCTGGTTGGATCACGGCCATGGCGACCCTCGACCGGGACCAGCCGACGCCCGCGGCACCCTTGATCGAGCTGCGGGGCGTGGAGAAGACCTACCGCATGGGCACGGTCGATCAGCAGGCCCTGCGGGGCGTCGACCTGACCATCACCGCCGGCGAGATGGTGGCGGTGGTCGGGCCGTCGGGCAGCGGCAAGTCGACGATCCTCAACATGATCACCGGCATCGACAAGCCCACCGCGGGCGAGGTGTGGTTCGACGGCGAGCGCCTCGACCGCCGGAGCGAGGAGGCGCTGGCGGTGTGGCCGGCGAGTTGCTGGCCGACGTCCAGGACGCCAACGTCGGCGTCTACGACGGCGCCGCCGGCGACCGGATCACGGTGCTGGGCCCGCCCGAGGCGGGCGCGGAGCCGGGGACCGATGCCGGCACCGCCGAGCCCGGTGGCGCCGACTTCGTCGTGAGCGGACGCGGGCGCAGCCTGCCCGGCGGCGAGGAGGTGCAGGACGAGAGCGTGATCGTGCTCTACGCCACGGCCGGCACGGTGGCCGAGCTGAGCGGCGAGGCGGGGGCGAGCGAGCTGGCCCTCCGGCTCGACGACCCGAGCCCCGCCGCTGCCCGCCGGACGGTCGACGACGTGCGCGGGTCGCTCGGCGAGGTGCCCGGGTTCGCCGGGTTCTCGGATCTGCCCGAGGTGCGGGCCCCCGGCGACTGGCCGGGCCGGGCCGACACCGAGAGCTTCGGCCGGTTCGTCAGCGTCATCACCGTGCTGGCCCTGTTCTCGGCGCTGGTGCTGATCTCGAACACGATGAGCACGCTGGTGGCCGAGCAGACCCGCCAGATCGCGGTGATGCGGGCCATCGGTGGCCGCCGCCGCGACGTGGCCCGGATCTACCTCACCACCACGTTGCTGCTCGGTGGCGTCGGGGCGATCGTCGGCGTGGTGGCCGGCGTGGCCCTGTCGAACCTGCTGGCGGGGTACTTCGGTCGCATGTTCTGGGCGATCCACGTGGGTTGGGGCATCGACCCCACCGTGCTGCTGGCCAGCGTGGCCGTCGGGCTCCTGGTGCCAATGCCATCACCACCAACGTGCTCGAGCGCACCCGCGAGATCGGCATCCTGCGCTGCATCGGGGCCCGCGGTCGCGACGTGCGCCGCATCTTCACCACCGAGGGGGTCGCGCTGGCCGCCGCGGGGTGGCTCGTGGGGATCCCGCTCGGCTACCTGCTCACCCGGGCGCTGGTACGGCTGGTGTGGGAGGTCGTCGACGTGCGGATCCCCGTGGTGTTCCCGACGGTGCACGTGCTCGTCGCCCTGGTGGGCACCGTCGTGCTGGCCCTGCTCGTGCTCTTCCTGCCCGTCCGCCGCGCCGTGCGCCTGCGTCCCGGCGAGGCGCTCCGGTACGGCTGACCTGCGGACCACCGGGCGAGGGCCTGCTCGTTCGGCCCGGTGACCGGTCAGCCCCCGCCGGGGACGATGCGGGTGACCGATGCGCTGCTGGTGTTGGTGACCCACACCGAGCCGTCGGCTGCGGACAGCCCGGTGGGGCGGTCGCCGGCGGTGACGGTGGCCACGACCTCGTCGGTGGCCGGGTCGATGGCGTGCACCTCGCCGTCGCCGGTGGCGGCCACCCAGAGGGCCCCGGCCTCGAAGGCCAGGCCCGACGCCTCGCGCCCGACCGGGATGGTGGCCACCACCCGGTTGGTGGCGGGGTCGATCCTGGACACCGTCCCGTCGTCGACGTTCGCGGCCCACACCGCGTCATCGGTGATCAGCACGCCCTGGGGCGCGGCGCCGATGGGCACGGTGGCCACGACCTGGTTCGTGGCCGGGTCGATGCGCGTCACCGTGTCGTCGGCGTTGTTGGTCACCCACACGGCATCGGAGGTGGCCTCCACCTTGAACGGGTCGGTGCCCACGCTGACGGTGCCGACGACCTCGTTGGTGGCCGGATCGATGCGGATCACCCGGGCCTGGTCGAAGTCGGTCACCCACACCGCTTCGGGCGTGGCGGCCACGTTGCGGGGCGCACCCCCGACGTCGATGGTGGCGGCGACCTGGTTGGTGGTCGAGTCGATGCGGAGCACCGTGCCGGTGGTGAAGCCGGCCACCCACAGCGAGTCGCCGAGGACGGCCACGCCCCTGGGCTGGGTGCCGACGGGGATCGACGCCACCACCTCGCCGCTGGCGGGGTCGATGCGGGTGACCGTGCCGTCGTCCTCGGAGTGGGCCACCCACACGGCGTCGTCGTCGGCGGCGACCCCGGTGGGGCTGGGAGCGACGCTGATCGACGACGCCACGACCGACTCGGGGTCGAGGGTGGCGGCCGACGGCGTCGTGGTGCTCGGCGAGGTGCTCGTGGGTGCCGAACTGGTGGTGGGGTCGTTCGCGGTCGTGGTCGACGGGTCGAGGAACTGCTCGCCCCCGCCGCCCCCGGCGCCGGCCCCGGCGCAGGGGATGATGGACTCGTTCGGCGCCTCCGCGGCGGGGGCCTCGGCCGGCGTCGAGCGTGGAGAGCTGTTTGAATACAGGGTGGCCTCGCGGCTCTCGATCCGGCGCGGGGGCTCGGCGATGGTGCCTCTCGCCGCGACGCGCGTCCCCGCCCGGAGAGAGCGGATCTGGCGGAGCGGCGCCGGCCCGAACCCCGATATCGTGCTGAGCTTCAC
>JBGAOY010000027.1:0-54294 GCA_044221555.1 Acidimicrobiales bacterium | reverse complement strand
ATCGAGGACCGTTCCCTCGAGGTCCAATCAGCCCTAGCTGCCCGGGGAGCACACCGGGCACCGTCGGTCCCCGATCTGCTTGTCGCCGCCAGCGCAGAGATCGCCTCGCTGACAGTGCTCCACCTCGACAAGGACTTCGAGCTCATCGCCGAGATCACCCGCCAGCCACTCGAGCGCCTGCCGGTCACGTCGGATCCGTGAGCCCTCTGCCCGCTCGCTGCGGGCACGGTTGATGCCAGAACCGACAGCCCCGACGGCGACGCATCGTCGCCACGATCTGGCGTCTCCTACGAGCGCCTCGCGGGCACCGCCGACGCCAGATTCCGGAGTCCCTGCGACGGGACAGCGTCCCGGGATCTGGCGTTGCGCATGACCGCCGGGCGGACGCCGGTGGCGCCAGAACCCGGAGAGCCCAGACGGTACGAACAGACGTTCGCTACGCTGGAATCGTGGTCCAGCTCCAGGGGTCGCTCTTCGCGCTGCAGGTCGGTGCCGGCGCCGGCGTCGCCGACCGGCCACCGATCCAGCGCCGGCGGCTCGACCACGGAGCATGGCTCGACCACGCCCCCAACTGGGTCGCCGGCGCCGACGACCTGTTCGTCGAGCTGCTCGACCGCCTCGACTGGCAGCAGCGCCGGCGCCCGATGTACGGGCGCACGGTCGACGACCCCCGGCTCACCGTCGGTATCGGCGCCGACGAGCTCGGCGACCATCCCGCCCTCGCCGGCGTCGCCCGCTTCCTCGGCGAGCGCTACGGCGGCCAGTTCCTGTCGTGTTGGCTGAACCACTACCGCGACGGGCGCGACAGCGTGGCGTGGCACGGCGATCGGGTGGCCCGCGACCTCGACCAGGCCCTCGTCGCCATCGTCTCGCTCGGTGAGCGGCGGCCGTTCCTCCTGCGCCCGAAGGGCGGCGGCCGGTCGATACGCCTCGCCCTCGGCGAGGGCGACCTGCTCGTCATGGGTGGCACCTGCCAGCGCACCTGGGACCACTCCGTGCCCAAGGTGGCCCGCGCCGGCCCCCGCATGAGCGCCACCTTCCGGCCCGAGGGCCAGACCTTCATCACCAGCTGACCGGGCCCACCGAACAGCTGTGCGCATATCTGATACTATTTCATGCAGTATCATACCATCTGTTGAATCCCTACGCCGCCGTCCTCCCGACCTGAACCACGAGATGCTCGGATGGCCATCTCACGGGATCGTCCGGGAGTTGACCTGTGTCGGATCACCTGATCGTCGTCGAGGCCTTCGTGCCCACCCGCCGCGACCACACCAACCTGCGCGACGACGCGTGGTCGTTCGCCCTCGACCAGCGGGCCTTCGGGCCCCGCCGGCTGGTGGTCGCCTTCGCCAACCGCACGGGCCGGTTCCGCGGCCTCGCCCACACCGAGCGCACTGATCCGCCCGACCTCGCCCTCAGGGCCTGCCTGCACCGACTCGGGCGCGGCGCCGCCGCGGCGGTCGCCTACTCGGACGAGCCGGTCACCGACGGGCCGCCGCCCGACGACCTCGGCGAACGCTTCCGTGTCGCCTCCGACCTCTGCGCCATGGTCGGCGTCCACCTGGTGGACTGGATCGCCTGCGACGACCAGCTCTTCCGCAGCACCCGGCTCGCCCTCCACCCCGGCGAAGGCTGGTGGGACGTCCCGTGAGCGCGGCCGCAGACCGCGACGGGTCCGCAAACGGCTTGCCCGGTACTACCACCGGTCGTACCGTCGGGTCCATGGGTGTCACCAAACGATCGATCTCCCTCGACGATTCCGTGGCCGCTCGCGTGGAGCAGGCGGCAGAGGACGACGGCCTGTCGTTCTCGGCCTGGCTGTCGAAGGCCGCCGACCGGCAGTTGCGCCTGCGCGAGGGCATGCAGGGCGTACGCGAGTGGGAGGCCGAGGCCGGCCCGCTCACGCCGGAGGAGATCGCCGAGGGCGAAGCGATCCTCGATCGTCTGCTGTCGGGCCAAGGCACCGATCCGGCGTGACGTTCGACGGACTCACCTACGACACCGGCGCGCTGATCGCGGCCGAGCGGGATGATCGACGTGTGTGGGAGATCCACCGGGCCGCGATCGCTCGGGGACTGCTGCCCACGGTCCCGGCCGGCGTGCTGGCCGAGGCGTGGCGGGGCGGGCCACAGCATCGGCTCTCCCGGCTGCTGAAGGGGTGCGACGTCGAGTGCCTGACCGAAACGCAAGCTCGGGAGGTCGGCGGCCTCTGCGCTCGGAGCGGGCTCGATGACACCGTCTACGTCGCTGTGGCCGAGGGCGCCCTGCGTCGTAACGACGCCGTTGTCACGTCGAACCGCGCCCACATCGAGCGGGTCGCCGACGCCGCCGGGAAGCGCATCCCCATCCACGACGTGTAGCCGCGTCCCATGCGAGAGACTCCCCGGGTGCGCCGCGGTCAGCGCCGGCGGTTGCCCAGGACCCGGTCGAGCCCGACGGCGGTCGCGACCCGGGTGGCGACGGGGTGGGGCAGGTCGGCATGGAGGTCGTCGAGCTCGGCCTGCATGCGCGCCACCGTCTCGTCGTAGCAGGCCTGCACGACCGTGGGGTCGTCGGCCGCCGCCGGACCCAGGTGCGACCAGTCGATCGGATCGCCCACCCGGGCGGTCACCTTCGCCGGCATGGGCCAGGTCGGGAGTTGGACGGGGGCGATCCCCCACGGCGGCCCGGCCACCACCGGCATCACGTTGATGCGCAGGCGGTCGAAGCCCAAGCGCTTGGCCAGCGTCTCGCCACGGGTCAGCACGATGATGGCGTCGTGGCTGCCGTGGGCCACGAGAGGGACGACCGGCGCGCCGTGGCGGAGCGCCAGGCGCACGAAGCCCATGCGGCCCTGCAGCTCGATCCGGTGGCGCTCGGTCCACGGTCGGTAGTCCTCGGAATCGCCCCCGGGATAGACGATGACGGGATGGCCCCGGTCGAGGATGCGGTCGGCGTTCTCGTGGCTGGCCGGGACCGACCCCATCCTGCGGGCGAGCGCCGCCGCGCCGGGGATCCCGAAGAGGAAGTCGAACGCCATGCTGTACAGCGGCGCCTCCGCGCCCCGCTCGTCCACCCAGCGGTGCAGGAACGCCCAGTAGTCGGGCATGTAGACGCCCCCCGAGTGGTTGCCGACGACCAGGAAGGGCCCGTCGGCGGGCACGTTGTCGAACCCCTGCACCTCGGGGTCGAACCAGCGCAGCCAGGCCCCGATCAGGGGCTGCAGGCGTGCGACGGTCTCGGGGTCGCGCTGGTCGATGTCGGCGCCCAACTCGTGGTCGACCCGGCGGCGCAGCAGGTCCCACGGCGACCATGGGCGACCCTCGCGTTCCTCAGGTGGGTGGTGCGACTCCCCCATGGACCCATTCGCGCGCCGGCCGCCGACGTGGGGCAAGAGGCCAAGGTCCCGTGTCCGGCCGAACCTCCCGACATCGAGCGTTGCGGCCGCACGCGGGCGAGGCAATCGGCTCGGCCTGGCCGCCGGCCGTGGTAGCAAGGGCCGCCGCGATGGCCGACGAGCAGGAGGCACTGTGACCGCCGACGAGATGACCCGATTCGAAGTGGTGCGCGCCGACCTGCACACGACCCGCACCGTCACCGAGCCGCGGCCGGCGCTCGACGAGGGCCAGGCCCTCCTGCGCGTCGACGCCTTCGGGCTCACCGCCAACAACATCAGCTACGCCGTGTTCGGCGACATGCTCGGCTACTGGGGGTTCTTCCCGTCGGCGGGCGAGTGGGGCCAGGTGCCGGCGTGGGGCTTCGCCGAGGTGGTCGACAGCACGGTCGACGACCTGCCCGCCGGTACCCGCCTGTTCGGGTACGTGCCCATGGCCAGCCACCTGGTGATGCGACCGCGACGGGCCGACCCGTCGGCCGTCGTGGACGCCAGCGAGCACCGGGCCGGCCTGCCGCCCGCTTACAACCGCTACCGGCTCGTCGCCGCCGACCCGCTGTACGACCCCGCCCGCGAGGACGAGCAGATGCTGCTCTGGCCGCTGTTCTTCACCGGGTTCGTGCTCGACGCCTTCCTCGACCGCAATGACCGGTTCGGGGCGTCGACGATCGTGCTGTCGAGCGCGTCCTCGAAGACGGCCATCTCCACCGCCCACCTGCTGGCGCAGCGCCCCGGGGTGACGGTGATCGGGCTGACGTCGACCGCCAACGTCGAGATGGTGCGCGCCCTCGGCTCCTACGACCGGGTGGTCGCCTACGACGACGTCGACGGGCTCGAGCCGGCCGACGCGGTCTACCTCGACTTCGCCGGCGACGCCGGCGTGCGGGCCGCGGTGCACCGCCGCTTCGGCGACCGCCTGGCCCACTCGGCCATGATCGGCGGCACCCACTGGGACCGCGGCGCCGGCGAGGAGGCGCCCGGGGTCGAGCCGACGTTCTTCTTCGCCCCCGACCACTGGGGCCCCGACACCGAAGCGGCCCTGCCCGACGCCTGGCGAGGGTTCGTCGGCGGCGTCGACCGCTGGTTGACCGTCGAGCACCGCACCGGCGCCGACGCGGTGCGGGCGGCGTTCCTCGACACCCTCGACGGGCGGGCCGACCCCGCGGTCGGCCTCGTCCTGTCCCTCTGACCCGCTCTGAGGCCCTCTGATCCGACGGGGAGGTGACGAGCTCAGGGGCGTCGACACCGCCGCCGGCCCGAATGACGGCGGCTCGACAGGACCCGCACCCGGCCTGTATCACGTTCCGTGATACGCTAGCGGGATGGGTGCTGCCATCTCGGTCCGCTTGGACGACGAAGCGGAGCGAGCCCTCCGCACACTCGAGGCCGCCGGCCTCTCGAGGTCCGAGGCGATCCGCGAGGCCTTGGTCCACGCCGCGCAGCGATTGCGTCGACGCGCCGATCTGGCGGCCGAGGTCGCCGCGCTCGAGGCCGACCCCGACGATCTCGCGGAGATGCAGGCCGTCAGCGAGTTGATGGAGTCGCTGCGTGCTCCGCGGTGATGTCTACCGGTTCACGCTCCCGAAGGGCGTGGGACACGAGCAGCACGGAGATCGTTTCGGGGTCGTGGTGCAGGCGGACGAGCTCCTACCGCGATCGGTGGTGATCGTCGCACCGACGTCTCGAAGCGCGCTCCCTGCGTCCTTTCGTCCGGAGATCGACCTCGACGGCGAGACGACGCGGGTCCTCGTCGAGCAGATCGGCGCGGTCGACGCGCAACGCCTCGGCGAGCTGTCGGGCCACCTGAGTCGCGAGGAGCTCTGGGGCGTCGACGAGGCCCTGGCCACCGTGCTGGGTCTGCGCTGAGGCCCACTCCGCCCGCAACCCACTCCCCCGGTCGTCGCCCCGGCGATGGCCGCGCGCCGGCCCGGGCCCGGCGCACTACCGTCGCCGCCGTGAGCGCGGTCCTCGAGCCCACGAGGGTCACCCTCGATGCCGGTGCGGTGATCGCCGACGTCGACCCCCGCCTGTTCGGCGGCCTGCTCGAGCACATGGGCCGCTGTGTGTACGAGGGCGTCTACCAGCCGACCAGCGGGCACGCCGACGAGCACGGGTGCCGCACCGACGTGCTCGACGCCCTGCGCCGGCTCGACCTGACCGCCATCCGCTACCCGGGCGGCAACTTCGTGTCCGGCTACGACTGGCGCGACGGCGTCGGTCCCCGGGCCGAGCGCCCCGCGCGCCGGGAGCGGGCGTGGCGCAGCATCGAGACCAACCAGTTCGGCACCGACGAGTTCCTCCCGCTGTGCGAGCGCATGGGCTGGACGCCGATGATGGCGGTGAACCTGGGGACGGGCACGCCCGCCGACGCCAAGTCGCTGGTGGCCTACGTGAACGAGCCGACCGGCACGGCCATGGGCGACCAGCGGTCCCGCAACGGGTGGTCCGAGCCCTACGGCGTGAACCTCTGGTGCCTCGGCAACGAGATGGACGGCCCGTGGCAGCTCGGCCACACGAACGCGTCGGAGTACACCCGCCGGGCCCGTGAGGCGGCAGCGGCCATGCGAGAGGTCACCCCCGGCATCGAGGTGGTGGCGTGCGGCTCGTCCGACCCGAAGCTGCCCAGCCACCCCGCCTGGTCGATCACCGTGCTCGACGAGTTCGGCGAGGGCCTCGACTACCTGAGCCTCCACCGCTACGCCCGCAACCTCCGTCGGCAGAGCCGCGAGTTCCTGGGCTTCGGCCGCACCGTCGACGACCAGATCGAGGAGACCGCCCGGCTCTGCGACGAGGCCCGCGCCCGCCACGGCCACGACCGCCCCACCCGGATCTCGTTCGACGAGTGGAACGTCTGGTACAAGACCGCCCACGAGACCCTCGCCCGGATGCTGCTGCCGTCGCGCTTCGGCCGGCAGGCGCCCCACCTGATCGAGGAGGTCTACAACCTCGAGGACGCCCTTGTGGCGGCCGGCTTCCTCAACAGCTTCCTGCGCCACGCCGACGTCGTGCGGGTCGCCAACATCGCCCAGCTGGTCAACGTCATCGCCCCCCTGCTCACCAAGGGCGACCGCCTCCTCGTGCAGTCGATCTTCCACACCTTCCGGATGTTCAGCGCCCGGCGCGCCGGCGATGCCCTCCAGGTGGCGCCCACCGGGCCGACCTACGAGACCCGCCGCTTCGGCACCGTCGCCGAGGTGGACCTGAGCGCCGTGCTCGGCCCCGACGCCCTCCACGTGTTCGCGGTGAACCGCAGCCTCGACGCGGTGGCACCGCTCGAGGTGATGGTCGCGGGCACCGCCCTCGCGGGCGTGGGCGATTGCGAGATCCTCACCGGCCCCCACCCCCGGGCCCGCAACACCTGGGACGACCCCCACGTGGTGGAGGCGACGTCATTCACCGGACTGTCCTGCACCGGCGCCAGCGCCGACCTGCAGCTTCCGCCCCTCTCCCTCGTGGCGGCCACGTTCCCCCTCGCTCGCTGATCAGGCGGCGGCGCCGGCGGTCGGACCGTTCCGACACCGAACCGTTGCCGGGCGTTCACGGAGTGGCGCCACCGCCGCCGCCCGGAGCGGGCATGCTGAGGGCGGTCGAGAGCGGAGGCGCACGATGAGCCAGGACAGCAAGCTCGGGATCCTCGTCGGTGGTGGTCCGGCGCCGGGGATCAACAGCCTGATCGGGGCCGCCACCATCCGTGCCGAACTGGCCGGCGTGCCCATCGTCGGCATCCGCGACGGGTTCGAGCACCTCATGGCCGGCGACACCGACCACGTGGTCGAGCTGACCGCCGCCGGCGTGAGCCGCATCCACTTCCGCGGCGGGTCGATCCTGGGCACCTCACGGGCCAACCCCACCAAGGACCCCGCCCTGCTCGACCGGTGCATCGACTCGCTCGGGCGCCTGGGGGTGGACCAGTTGGTCACCATCGGCGGCGACGACACCGCCTACTCGGCCATGCGGCTGGCCGAGCGCTCCGCGGGACGCCTGCGGGTGGTCCACACCCCGAAGACCATCGACAACGACCTCGACCTGCCCCCGTGGGTCGACACCTTCGGGTTCCAGACCGCCCGCCACCACGGCGTGGACATCGTGACCAACCTGATGGTCGACGCCAAGACCACCGGACGCTGGTACTTCGTGATCGCCATGGGCCGCAAGGCCGGCCATCTCGCCCTCGGCATCGGCAAGGCCGCGGGGGCGACGGTCACGCTGATTCCGGAGGAGTACGGCGATCGGGTGGGGCTGGCCGAGATCGTCGACACCCTCGTGGGCAGCATCATCAAGCGGCGCCGGGCCGGCCGCCGGGACGGGGTGGCCGTCATCGCCGAGGGTGTGGTGCTGAGCCTCGACCCCGCCGAGCTGGCCGAGCTCGACGAGGTGGAGCGCGACGAGCACGGCCACGTGCGCATCGCCGAGGTCGACATCGGCCAGATCCTGAAGGTGCGGGTGCGCCAGCGCCTGGCCGAGCTGGGTCTGTCGACCACGATCGTGTCGAAGGACGTGGGCTACGAGCTGCGCTGCGCCGACCCCATCCCCCTCGACATGGAGTACACCCGCGACCTCGGCTACTGCGCGGCCAAGTACCTGATCACCGGCGGCAGCGGCGTGATGGTCACCATGCAGGCGGGCCAGTTCGTGCCGGTGCCGTTCGCCGAGATGCTCGACCCCGAGACGGGCCGCACCGCCGTGCGGGTGGTGGACATCCACTCCACCCGGTACGCGATCGCCCGCCGCTACATGCTTCGGGTGCGCCGCGACGACTTCGACGACCCCGACGAGCTGGCCGCCCTGGCCGGCGCCGCCGGGATGTCGGTGACCGCCTTCCGCGAGATGTTCGAGCCGATCGTCGCCACGGAGCCGCCGGCGCTCGACCTCAACGTGGCGCGCGCCGACCTCCCGCCCGCGGCGCACTGAGCCGCAGCCACGCGGGCCACCGGCCCGCGCCCCAAATGCCGGCCCGGGATCCAGCGGCAGATTGAGGCTCCTCCGCGCCGGACCACTGGCCGCGCCGGCACCGGCCCGTGGCCGGGCCGAGCCGACCAGGACTCCGGCCGACACGGAGCAACGGGGCTGAGGAGGCATGGCCGACAGACGCCGGCCCCGCCTCCTGTCTCCGGCCTCCTGGCTCTAGGCCAGCGGGATCCGGGTGTAGAGCGTGCTCGAGAGTGAGACGCTCGCCGGGTTGGCGGTCATCGTCTTGGCTTGGATCGCCAGGCCGGCGTCGGAGAACCAGGCCTCACCCAGGCGAGCGTGGGCCGCCATGTTCTCGACCTCCCAGGTGAAGGCGGTCATCCCGCTGGACATGCCCGCGTAGGTGAGCTGCTGCAGCCGAGCGTTGACCGCACCGTTGGCCTCGACGAACGCGCACACCTCGGCCGCCTCGGCGAGGACCTCCTCCATGCGTCCCGGGTTGGGCTTGCCGAGGTGGACCTCGAGGATGCCGCCTTGTCCGGGCTTGGGCTCGCGGCCGAGCGGGAGCTCCATGGTCATGCTGGTCGAGGTGATCGCGCTCGGTGAGTCGGGGCCGTTCAAGCGCATGGTGAACGCCTGGATGTCGGCGTCCTGGTTCATGGCGTCGAACGCCGCGCCCAAGGCCTCGGGGCTCTCGTACTCGACGGAGAACACGGTCGTGTTGGCCTGTTCGCCCGCCACGGACGCCATGTAGAAATGGACGTCGCCGCCGTGGCGGCCCACCAGTCCGGCCGCCTCGATCGCCGCGGCGACCGCCGCCTCCACTTGGCCGCCCTTCACCATCGCAGTGACCACATTCGAAACGCGCATCTGTCAACCCCCCCGGTCCTGGCCCGGGACCGCCCCATGGCCAGCACTCATCTTCGAACACCACGGCGGCGATGTAAACACCGGATCCCCGCGCCCTCGCGGGTGTGGCCCGGGGTGGACTTCGGGGCTCAGCGGACAGTCCTGGAACTGGCTCCCGATTCGACCGTCCTGGCGGTCGAATCGGGAGCCAGAACGGATCGGGCGGCGGCCGATCGGCGCGGCCCCTTAGGCTCGCCGGCCATGGGCGTCGTGCACTCCCGGCCGTTCGAGAACCGCTGGCGATCGCGCTGGATCTGGTTCGAGCGGCCCGCCATCCGACTGGCCACCCTCACCCGTCCCGAGCGGGCCGTCGAGGGCGACCGGGTGGGGCTGTTCCGTCGCCGCTTCGAGTTGACCTCGGTTCCCCCCACCGCGCCCGGTCGCGTCTGGACCGACGGCCGCCACGTGGTGCGGGTGAATGGCGTCGAGGTGGCCCGCGGGCCGGTCCGGGCCGACCCCCGCCGTGCCCGCTACGACACGTTCGACCTGGCCCCGCACCTGCGGGAGGGCACCAACGTGCTCACCATCACCGCGGTCCACTTCGCCCAGCAGACGTCGTGGTGGACCCCCGTGCCTCCGTCGTACAGCCTCGGCGCCGGCAGCCTGGCCGTGGAGGCCTGGCTGGGCGAAGGCCTCGTGACCGACGCCGATGGGGCCGCCGCCGACCGCGGCACCGGCCAGGGGTGGCTCGTGGGCGACGCCGCCTGGCGCACCCTGGCCGGCGACGCGTGGACCCCGGTGCCGATCCCCGGCGACGTCGCCTGCCTGCCCCTCGAGTCGTTCGACGCCCGGGCCCTGCCCGCCGACTGGGAAGACCCCGGGTTCGACGACGCCGCGTGGGGCCCGGCGGTCGAGATCCAGCCCGTCCACACCGGCACCCACGGCGACCCCCACCCGCCCAGCGAGCCCTTCGGCCTGCTGCGCCCGCCCGTGCGCCCGGGCGCCAGCACCGGTCCCCCCGTCCGCCACGGCGCCACCCTCGTCGGGCGCCTGGCCCTTGCCTCCGTGGCGGCCCACCACCAGGGCCACGGGGACACCGAGGGCCACGAGAGCGCCAGCGCGGGCCCGGACGCCGGCGAGGACCACGGGGGCGGCGAAGTGGACCGCGACGCCGACGTGGACCCGGGCGCCGGGATCGAACGGGACGGCGTCGCGCTCGACCCGGTCGACCAGGTGCTGGCCGACGAACAGCGGGCCGCTCCCCTCGCCGCCGCCGAGCACGAGTCCGACGACGCTCGAGGACCAGTCACCCTCGACGCCGGCGAGCTGTTGCGGTTCGACCTCGGCCACGTGGCCGCCGGCACCGTGGTGCTCGAGATCGAGGGGGCCGCCGCCGGCACCATCATCGACCTCGCCGCCGCCGATCAGGTCGACCCCGAGGGCCGCCTCGCCCCCCTGGGCCAGCACGCCGGCCTGCGCTACGTCTGCCGGGGCGGCGGCGCCGAGCGCTTCGAGTCGCGCGACCTCATCGGCGCCCGTCACCTCCACCTGGCCGTGCGCCCGCCGGCCGGGGCCGCAACCGAACCCCCGAGCAGGGCCGTCGCGGACCCGCCCGCCGCCGCACCCGACCCCGGCGACGCACCCGACCCCGGCACGACCCTCTCCCCCGGCGGGATCGACCGCCCCACCGTCGGTCCCACCGCCCTGACGGTGCGCCTCTCGGTCCACGAGCGCCTGCGCCCTCGGCCCGCCGGCGCCGCCTTCACCTGCAGCGACCCCGCCCTCGAGCGCATCCACGCCATCGGCCTGCGCACGGTCGATCTCTGCGCCCACGACGCCTACGTCGACTGCCCCACCCGCGAGCAGCGGGCGTGGACCGGCGACTCGGTGGTCCACCAGATGGTCGACCTGGTGGCCAACCCCGACTGGTCGCTGGCGCGCTGGCACCCCGTCCTGGCCGCCAGCCCCCGCAGCGACGGCCTCGTGCCCATGACCGCGGCGGCCGACTTCACCTACGAGGACCGCACCATCCTCCCCGACTGGTCGCTGCACTGGGTGCGCTCGGTGCACAACCTCTGGCGGTACACCGGCGACCGCGACACCGTGGCCGAGCTGCTGCCGGTGGCCGAGCGCACCCTGCGCTGGTTCGAGCCCTACCAGGGCCCCGACGGCCTGCTCGACGGGGTCACCGGCTGGACGCTCATCGACTGGGCCAGCCTCTACAGCTCCGGCTGCTCGTCGGCCCTCAACGCCCTGTGGGCCCGGGCCCTCGACGACCTCGCCGACCTGGCCGACTGGGTGGGCAACGCCGCCACGGCCGACTGGGCCCGCGCCCGCCGCCACGAGGTCGCTGCCGGCTTCGACGCCTTCTGGGACGACGAGCGGGGGGTCTACTGCGACCACCTCGTCGACGGCGAGCGCCAACCGGTGGCCGCCCAGCACGGCGGCGCCGCCGCCCTCGCCGCCGACCTCGTACCCGCCGACCGCACCGAGCGGGTCATCGCCCGCCTCACCGACCGCACCCGCCTGCTGCGCCACTCGTGGGTGATGGACGCAGCCACGGTCGAGCGGGGCAACGACGGCGGCGCCTACCTGGCCTTCGGTTACCCCGAGCCCGAGTGGGACGTCCACGAGCAGATGGTCGAGTGCGAGCCCTTCTTCCGCTATGTCCTGCACGACGGCATCGCCCGGGCGGGCCGGGCCGACCTCATCGCCGGCCTGTGCCGGGACTGGCTGGTGTTCGTCGACGCCGGCGAGACCAGCTGGCCCGAGAACTGGAACGGCGGCACCCGCTGCCATGGCTGGTCGTCGACGCCCACCCGCGACCTCATCGTGCACGTGCTCGGCATCACGCCCGCCGAGCCCGGCTACGCCACCGTCCGGGTGGTGCCCGCGCTCGGCGGCCTCGACTGGGCCCGCGCCACCGTGCCCACGCCCCACGGCCCCGTCACCGTCGAGGCCCACGCCGACGGCACCGTCGAGGTGGACAGCCCCGTCCCCGTCGTTCGCGCCTGACACCTGCCGCCGCGCCACGGCCGCCTCCGTCTCTGTCTCCGTCTCCGTGACCACGTGGGTGAGCGACCCTGCCGGCGGCGCTGAGACACAAACCACAGTCCCGGCACCGTCCCCACCCGCCAGGATGGAGCCATGAGCAGCGCCGACGCCACCACCCCCGCGCGTCCCGACACGCCCTCGGCCCCGTCGCTGCTGCCCTACCAGCTGCTGTTCGCCCTGGGATCGGCGTCGATCAGCGCGGTCATCGCCCTGCTGGGCGAGCTCCGCGGCACGGTGGGCATGAGCGACGTCGGCGCCGGTGTGGTGGTGATGTCGGGCTTCGTCGCGGCGCTCATCGCGCTGGTCACCCTCGCCCCCCTCGCCGATCGCGGCCACGGGCCGCGCATGATCCTGATCGGCCTGTTCCTGGGCACCGCCGGCCTGTTGCTCATGGCCCTGGCGCCGAGCACCGCCGTGTTCGTCCTCGGGCGGGCGATCACCGGCTTCGGCGAGGGCATGATCCTGCCGGGCGTGCGCCGGGTCGCCGCGGTGATCGACCCCGCCAAGGTGGGCGAGAACCTCGGCCGCCTCATGGTCGGCGAGGTGGTGGGCATGGTCATCGGCCCGGTCATCGCCGGCGCCCTGGCCGCGGTGGGCACGGTGCGCACGCCGCTGCTCTTCTTCGCCGTGGCCCACCTGTGCTTCCTGCCGCTGGCCCTCCGCCTGCCCGCCGACCCGGGCGAGAAGTCCCAGGAGCGCCGGTCCGGCTTCGCCCTGCTGCGCCGCCGCGCCTTCACCGGCAGCCTGGTCATCATCGGCGGCTACCTCATGCTGCTCGGTGCCATCGAGGCGGTCATCCCGCTGCAACTCTCCGACGAGGGCGTCGGCACCTTCGGCATCGGCCTCACCTTCGCGGCGTTCGCCATCCCCCTCGCCGCGGTGAGCCGGATCGGTGGGCGCACCGCCGACCGGCTGGGCAACCTGCGCATGACCGTGATCGGCCTCGCCGTCATCGCCGTGCTCACCCCGTCGCTGGCCTTCACCGATGGGCTCGTCCCGGTGATGGTGCTGTTCGCCCTCTACGGGCTGTCCGACGGCTTCGCCTTCACCGCGGCCCAGTCGCTGGTGTCGTCGAGCGTCCCCGAGGACCGCCAGGCCGCGGCCCTCGGCCTGTCCGGCGCGGTCGAGGTGGGCGGCGCCGGCCTGGCCGCCCTGCCCGCCGCCGCGGTCTACGCCGGCTTCGGCGAGACCGTGCTCTGGTTCGGCGTCACCGCGGTGATGGTGGCGATGGTGGCCGGCGGTGCCTGGCTCGTCCGCAGCGGCCGGGCCCGACGGGGCGCCGGCGCCCCGGCGGTGGCGGCCCCCGCCTGATCATCGGCCCGGCGACCGGCGTCGGGCACGCTGGGACGACCGTGGGCCCTGTGGCCGTCCTGTTCCCCAACGCCTTTCCCCGATGAATGTGCCGAGTGCCTGTCCGGGGGCCGGCCGCCGTAGCGTCAGACCGGGATGCACCGACCGTGAGCGACATCGACGAACGCCCTGACCGCGACGGCACGGTCATCCGCAGCGTCTTGCGTTGGCTGTTGGCCGCGGTGCTGTTGTTCGCGGGTGCCGCCCACCTCACGTGGTCCCGCACCGAGTTCCAGGCACAGGTGCCCGGCTGGGTGCCGCTCGGCGCCGACGCCGTGGTGATCCTGTCGGGGATCGTCGAGTTGGCGCTGGGCGCGGCGCTGCTGGTGCTGCGCCGGCACCGGGCCCTGGTCGGGTGGGCCGTCGCCGCCTTCTTCGTCGCCATCTTCCCGGGCAACATCTCGCAGTTCGTCGACGGCGACACCGCCTTCGGGCTCGACTCCGACCTGGCCCGCGGCGTGCGGTTGCTGTTCCAGCCCCTGCTGGTCGTGTGGGCCCTGTGGTGCACCGGCGCCTGGGCCGCCTGGCGCCGGCGCTGAGCCCGGCCTGTCACCCGTCCCTCAGCGACGCCCCGCACCCTCGACCGCGAGGCGGCGCGGGCGGTCAGAGGCCCAGCACGACCCGGAGACCGTCATCGATGTCGTCGAGCAGGACCTGAGGGAGCCGGCCCGACTGCGACGCCAGCAGCGAGCGGTCGACCAACTCGAGGCCGAGCGGCACGGCAACAGAGTCCCTGGGCAGCCCCGTCGCGGTGGCGGGCAGCAAGACGTTGCCCGCGATGCCCGCCCGATCGACGTTGGACGTGAGCGGCACGACATGGGTCTGCCAGACCCCGACGCCGAGGACGTCATCCGACGAGACGACGACGCAGGGTCGACGCTTGTCCAGCTCGATCCAGTGCACACCCCCACGCATCACCACGGCGCGGACCGCTCCATCCGTTCCAGCACCGCCCGGGACTCCTCGTCGGTCGGCGGATCGGCACCCGCCAACGTCGCGTCGGCGAGCAGCTGTTGCCCGAGGCTCAACCCGTGGCGCGTCGCGGCATGGTGGCGAAGTTGGTCGGTGACCCACGTCGAGAACGGGACACCGAGACTCTCGATGATGGGCACGACATCGTCGGGCACGCTGATCGTCTTGTTCGGCACGTACGTACTCTACATACGTCGTCCCGGATCTCGATCGGTGGCCGGCCGGGCGGAGGTCGACCCGAGGCATCGTGTGGGGTGACCGCTGGGGCGTCGGAGCCCGCGGGCAGCTACGAGGTCGCGGCGGGGCGGGCCGACCGACGCTGGGCGGCCCGCATCGCCGCGGCCAGCTGGGAGGCCGAGTCGAGCGACGAGCTGACCAGCTCCTCCAGCGCGGCCTTGCTGGCGGCGACGCTCAGCGGCGAGGTCCGGCCGCGATCGCCACGGCCGGGGTCGTCCGAGGTGGTCCCGGTGTCGTCGGCGCCCTGGCGCCACTCCGGGGCATGCCGGTCGAGCCGCGAGCCGGCGGCGGCCACCGCCCGGGCGGCCTTCGACCAGTTGGCGCGGAACATCCCGAGGTCGAAGCTGCCGTCGCGCAGGCGGTTGGCCTCACGGACACCGTCGGGCGGTGCGTGGATGCCGCTCACCACGCCGAGCTTGCTGAGGCCCCACAGCACGTAGAACGTGGGGTCCCACTCCCACCAGTAGAAACCGTTGCGGCACGACCGGGGGGCGTAGTGGTGGTTGTTGTGCCACCCCTCGCCCAGGGTGAGCACGGCGATGAGGGCCGAGTTGCGGCTGGTGTCCTCGGTGGCGTAGCGGCGGCGCCCCATCACGTGGGCCAGCGAGTTCACGAAGAACACCGAGTGCCAGAGCAGGACGGTCGACACGAAGAACCCCAGGACCAGACCCGACCAGCCACCCACCAGCCCGCACACGACGGCCAGGCCCAGCGGTCCGATCCAGTCGAAGCGGTTGAGGAAACGCAGCTCCGGGTACTCGGCGAAGTCGCGGATGCGGTCGGTCTTGGTCTCGCTGTACTTGTCGCAGAGGATCCACCCGACGTGGCTCCACCAGAAGCCCTTCTGCGGCGAGTGGATATCGCGCTCGGTGTCGGAGTACCGATGGTGGTCTCGGTGGTGCCCGGCCCACCACAGCGGGCCCTTCTGGAGGGCCATGGTGCCGCCGAGCGCCATCAGGAACTGCGGCACTCGCCGCATCGAGTACGTGCGGTGGGCGAAGTAGCGGTGGTAGCCGGCGGTGATGAAGAACATGCGGGCCCAGAACGTCACGAGCAGCAGGCCCACTGCGGTGGCCGACACTCCGGTCCACAGCAGCAGCAGCGGCGAGGCGTGCACGAGCAGGAACGGCAGCGACGACCTCCAGTTGACCCGCTCGTCGTCCTCCCGCCGCATGGTCTCGAGTGGGGTGTCGAGCTGGGTGTCGAGGGTCGGTCGGTCGTCGATCTGGGCCGTCACCCACACAGCCTACCTACCGGTAGGTAGGGAGCGGTGCGGGCGGGCCCGTCAGGGACCCGGCGCCACCCGCGACCCCGCCTCGCTGTCGTCGAGCACGACCTGGAGCACCCGTCCCGACTGCGTCGTCGGTGGCGCCGCGGCGACGCCCCGGCTCAGGGCGCCAGCTGCACCGGCGCCGGGAAGACCACGCCGTCGCTCCAGCGACCCATGTCGAACGGCACCGCGGTGGCGCCGGCGATGTTCGCATCGAGAGCGGCGAAGTAGTACCGGTAGTCCAGGGTGTTGGCCGGCGTGAGCGGCGCCACGTGATCGGCCTTGACCTTGGTCCAGGTGCGCAGGCTGGAGGTCGCCCGGTAGACGACCCGGTTGGCCGCCGACGTCAGCAGGCCGTAGAGCTGCACCGACTCGCTCTGGGGCGCCAGGTTGTCCTTGTCGCCGGTGAGGATGATCGACCGGGCCCTCGTCGCCGGCGCGGTCGCGCCCACGTTGATGGGCGTGATGTTGACGAACGCCGGGATCGAGTTCGTCGTGATGGCCGGGTTGGCGAAGGTGGCGCTCACCGGCGCCACCCCTCCTCGCGCCGTCCACGCCGCAGCCAGCAGACCGCCGAGCGAGTGGCCGAACAGGTGCACCTGGGTGCGGTCGGCCGCGGGCCCGATGCGGTTCAGGGCCACGTTGGTCGACGCGATGGCACGGCTGAGCATCAGGTTCTGGTCGTTGTCGGAGAACAGGTTGAGCCCGCCCTTGTTGTACTGCGGGAAGATCACGATCAGCCCCTGGCGGGCCAGGTGGGCGATGTGGTGCGTGTACGAGCTCGGGTTGTTGGCCGAGAAGCCGTGGAGGTACACCACCACAGGCGCGGTCGAGCCGCCGCGGAGCACGTTGGGCACGTACCACGTGACCGCGGTGCCGTCTGCGGTGGAGCCCGCGCTGGCGGTCGCCCAGCTCGTGGCCACGTAGCCCTGCGCGGACCCGTAGCCCGTCGCGGGCTGGCCGGGGGGCGTCGGCCCGATCGCCTGCGCCGGTGTGGCCGTCGCCACCAGGCCACCCATGAGGGCGACAACGCCCACCACCACAACCGCCACTCTCGTCCGCATCGGCCGCCCTCTCGCCCGTCGGCTAGGTGTCGAGTTGCAGGTTAACGCCGTTCACCCATGCTCGTAAAGGGTCCAGGGACCGCAGGGCGAACCTCCGAGGCGGCCACCCGGCGAGCGATCCGGCCGCGGCGCCACGGTGGACGGCCCGCTACGAGGGTGCCGCCGCTACGAGGGCGCCGCCGCCGGCTCGCCACCACCCGCGGGGACGGCGCGGGCGCCGTGGGCGGTGCGGACGACGGCGAGGAACCGGTCGATCGCCCGGAGCGTGTGGAGGGTCCGCACCGAGGAGAACAGGTCGAAGCCGTGCTGGGCGCGTGGCAGTTCGGCGTAGACCACGGGCTGGTCGGAGGCCTCGCGGAGCATCCGGGCGAACGACCGGGCCTGCTCGACGGGCACCAGGCTGTCGTTCGCGCCGTGGGCGATGAAGAACGGCGGCGCCTCGGGACCGACCCAGCTCATGGGGCTCCCCTGCTCCCACACCTCGCGGGCATCGGCGAGGCTCGACTTGAAGACCAGCCGGGACAGCACGTCCTCCATGTCGGCGCGGCCCGTGCGGTCACGGTTGGTGAAGTCGTAGACCCCGTACATGGGCACCGCGGCCTGGACGCTGGTGTCGGCATCCTCGAAGCCCGGCTGGAAAATGCCCGTGCCGGCCGTGAGCGCGGCGAGGGCCGACAGGTGCCCGCCGGCCGACCCGCCGGTGATCACGACGAAGCCGGGATCGCCCCCGTACTCGACGATGTGGTCCTTCACCCAGGCGATCGCCCGCTTCACGTCCACGATCTGGTCGGGCCAGGTGCTGCGCGGCGAGAGGCGGTAATTGAGCGCGACGCTCACCCACCCGCGTTCGGCGAGGTGCCCCATGAGCGCGGCGCCCTGCTGCTCCTTGCTGCCGGTCATCCACGCCCCGCCGTGCACCTGGATGAGCACCGGCGCGCCGGCATCATCGGGGAGGTCGCTTCGGCGCCAGATGTCGAGGTGGTTCCGCCGCCCGAACTCGCCATAGGGGATGTCGCGGGTGGTGGCGTAGCGCCGACGCAGCGGGGGGAGGGGGTTGACCACCTGCCGGCGCGTGATCAGGACGTCCTCGGGCGGCGCGAAGGTGGCCGCCATCCGGGTTCGGTAGTCCGAGCCGAGTCCCTCGATCAGGGCAGCCTCGAGCACTTCGTCGGTGCGGGCCGCGACCCGGTCCAGACCGACGAGCCCGGCCCACGAGGCGGCGGTGAGCGCCAACCCGACACGACCGGCACGCGTCCGGAGGCTCCCGGCCGCGACGAAGCCCGCAGTGGCGACGGCCTGCCACGCGAGGGAATGCAGGGGCATCTCGGACACGGTCAGGCCGCCGGGGAACGCGAGGACCGACGTCCGACCCGTGCGACTCACCGGGTGCCACGCGTTCAGGGTCCGGGCCGCGCCGATCGCACTCGCCGCCAGGAACGCCTGCCCCACACGCCGGTCGCGCGCACCGGACCGAGACCGCTCAGCACTGTCCGCCGCCCTCATCCGGCGCCCTCCGCCCTGATGAGGAGGCGCCCGTCGCCGTCGTCCGTGCCGGTGGTGACCACATCGTCGACCACCTTGGCCCGCCACCCGGCGGCGTCCAGCCAGCCCAGCGCAGTCGCTCGTGACGGGAGGGTGAGCACCGTCTCGCCCAGGTCGGCCAACAGCGCCTCGCGGGCCTCCGCCTCGCGGCTCGTGACCGCGCCCGGCTCCCTGGTCGAGAAGGTGAGGGCGAAGCGGCTGCCGGGCGCCGACCGCTCACGGGTGGCGGAGAACAGTTCGCGGACGGTGTCCTCCGGCAGGTAGCGGAGCAGGCCCTCGGCCACGAAGAACGTCGGGAGGGCGGCGTCGTGTCCGGCACCGGCCAGTGCCGGGGACAGCCCGCCGGCGGCGAGGTCGTGCGGCACGAAGACGATTCCGTCGGCCTCGACGGCCAGCCGCGCCAGCCGGTCGCGCTTGTCGGCCTGGGTGTTGGGATGGTCGACCTCGAAGAAGGTCACCCCCGGCGAGCGGAATCGCATGGCCCGGCCGTCGTAGCCGGCGCCCAGGAGCACCACCTGGGTGACGCCGGCGTCGAGCACGTCGAGCACCTCACCGTCGAAGAACCGGGTCCGGGCCGCGACCCAGGGGAAGACGTCGCCGCCCACGTCGCCCATGCCCTCGGTCAGGTCGGCGCAGAGCCGGTCGTCGGCCGCAGGGTCGCCCGTCGGCGTGGACGGCCGGTCGAGCTCGGCCCGGTGGACCGCGACGATCCGGGCGGTCAGTGATGGCCCGTTGGTGCGCACGCACCCATCTCAGCACAGCCGTCGTGGGGCGGCGTCGGGTCGGCGGTCGTACACGGGCAGAACGGCGACACGCGCGAATCAGGTGGCGGTGGTGGTGTCACCCACGCCGAGCACGCCCCGCAGCGCCTCGGCCGCCCCCATCAGGCCGACGCTCTCGTAGGGGACGACGATCTTGGCGTTGTCGCTGTCGGCGAAACGGCCGAGGGTCTCGAGTTGGAGGATGGCGACCATGACCTGGTCGGGGTCGGCCGACTTGATGGCGCCGTAGACCGCGGCAATTGCCTGGGCCCGCCCCTCGGCCTCGAGGATCGCGGCCTGCCGGGCGCCCTCGGCCCGCAGGATGGCCGACTGGCGCTGGCCCTCGGCGTTGCGCACCGCGGCCTGCGCCTCCCCCTCGGCCACGTTGATGGCCGACGTCTGCAGTCCCTCCGACTCGAGGATCCGCGCCCGCTTCTCCTGATCGGCCTGCTTCTGCAGGGCCAGGGCCTGGAGGATCTGCGGCGGCGGGGCGATCTCGACGATCTCGATCCGGCTGATGCGGATCCCCCACTTGTCGGTGACCACCTCCATCTGCTCCTGGACGTCGGTGTTGATCCGCTCCCGCTCCGACAGCGCCTCGTCGAGCGTCATCGTGCCGATCACCGACCGCAACGCGGTGCGGGCCAGGGCGTCGATGGCCACGTCGAAGTTCTTCACGCTGAACAGCGCCTGCTTGGCGTCGACCACCTGGGTGAAGATGGTGGCGTTCACGGTGACCGACACGTTGTCGCGGGTGATCACGTCCTGGCGGTCGCCCGGCACGGGGACCTCGCGCATGTCGACGGTGGTGAGGGTGTCGACGAACGGCAGGATGATGGCCAGCCCGGGCTCATGGGTGTGGCGGTACTCGCCCAGCCGCTTCACCACACCGACCTGGCCCTGCTGGACGATGTTCACGGCCCGGCGCAGGACCACCAGCAGCACGAGGACGACGAGGGCGAGGACGACCAGTCCGGCGATGCTGAAGGTGCTCACAGTGGGTCAGCTTTCTGTCGGGTCGATCGGTCGATCGGCGGGTGCGTCGATCGGCAGGTCGGCGGGTGCATCGATCGGGAGCGGCGGCAGCAGCGGGTGACCGTCGACGGGCCAGACCACGAGCGTGGTGCCCTGCACGCCGGTGACCACCACGCGGGTGTCGGCGGGGATCGGCTCGTCCGAGCCGCTCACCGCCAGCCACCGCTCACCCGCGAGACGGACGTGGCCGACGTGGTGGGCATCGCCGACCTCGTCGAGGGTGAGCACCTCCTCGCCGACGAGCGTGCCGTGGACACCCCGGGCCGGATGCCCCTCGTTCCCCCGGGGCAGCACGTTGCTCATCAACGGTCGCACCAACACGATGCCGACCGTGGCGACGACCACGGCGAGGAGCACCTGGACGACCAGCAACTCCGGCCACACCAGCGCCGCCAGCGCCGCGGCGAAGGCGCCCGCCGCACCGAAGAGCGCGAAGAACGCGAGGTGGCGCAATTCGACGGCCAGCAGCAGCACCCCGAGGGCAACCCAAGCGACGACCATGGCACCTTCCTCCGTCGACACCCTACGGCGATTGCCCCGGCGCGCCCCCGCACCAGGCGGCCCGACGCACAAGCCGCCTCGCGGTCAGTCGCTACCGGCGTCGAGGCGGGCGGCCAGGGTCTTCGGCGCCACCTGGCGGTAGGCGTCGACGCAGACGCCGGCCACCTCCTCCCAATCGGGGTCGCAGTCGAGCCGCACCCCGAGCCAGCCCCGGTGACCCACGTAGGGCGGGACGAAGAAGCGCTCGGGCTCCTCGTCGACCATCTCGGCCTGCACGCCGGGGGCGGCCGCCACCCACAGGGCGAGGCGGCCGTCACCGTGGTGGTCGTCGTGGAACATCACGAAGCTGCGCTTGCCCCGGACGAAGAACGTGGGCGCCCCGTGGCTGAGGCGCTCCTCCACCTCGGGGAGGGCCAGGCAGGCCTGCCGCACCGAGGCCAGCGCGGCGGCGACGATGTCGGCGGGAACGGCCACGCCACCGTGATAGTCGCTCCCGAGGAACGACGCGGCGCCCCGCCACGCGATCATGGATGACCATGGCCGAACCGGAGGGCTCGCCGCCCCGCGACAACGCGCCGTCCCGCGACGACGCGCCGCACCACGCCCACCCGGACGGCACGGCGCCCTTCCTGCCCGCCGCGTGGTGGGGCCTGTCGGTCCACCGCCGCCGCCTCATCGCCGGCGCGATCGTCGCCGCCCTCGTCGTGGTACTGGTGGTCGTGGTGGTGCAGGGTGGCGGGGGCAGCGGCGACACCGCCGCGGCGGGCACCACGACCACCACCGTCGACGCCGCCGCCTACGTGGCCGCCCTGTCGCCTCAACGGGTGCAGACCTGGGACTCGCTGGCCGAGTGCGAGTCCAGCGGCAACTGGTCGGACGACACGGGCAACGGGTTCTACGGCGGGCTCCAGTTCACGCTCGAGTCCTGGCAGACGGTCGGCGGCACCGGGAACCCCGCCGACACCTCACGCGACGAGCAGATCATGCGGGCCGAGATGCTCCAGCAGGAACAGGGGTGGGCCGCGTGGCCCGACTGCGCCGCCCAACTCGGCCTCACGTGACCGTCGGCCTCTTCAGCCCCCGGTGAGGCCCACCGGCTGAGCCGCCGCTGGCTCAGGGGGCGAAGCGGTTGGGGTTGCCCTCGACGTCGGTGTCGGGGATGACCGACACGCTGGAGAAGCACATCTCGTCGACAGTGCCCTCGTTCCAGGTGACGTAGCGGGGCTCGTCCATGGTGTTGTTGGCCCGGTCCCAGGTGCACTCGAAGCGCAGGACGTCGCCCGGCTCGATGCGGATCCGCTCGGAGGGCACGTAGTACAGCTGCCAGTCGAAGCTCCACGTGGGGATGTCGAGCAGGATGCGCTCGTCGGGCGTGTCGGGGTTCAGGGTCATCCGGTACGCGTCGCCGAACTCGTGCATGTGACCCAGCACCGACTGCAGCGTCCCGAAGTCCCGGGCGGCCATGTCGCACGAACTGGAGAACCGGGTGCCATCGAGGTCGTCGTAGTCGTCGACGGTGCCGCCGCACGCCGAGATCAGCGCGTCGGGGATGTAGCGGGCCGGCAGCCCGTAGTTCTGGGCGATCTCGTCCAGCGCCGCCTCGCGGTCGCACAACGGGCCCTGCTCGGCGGGCGTGCACGGCCCCTCGGCAGGGGTGAGGTAGGTGCTGCCGGTGATCGACGTCATGGGCGTGTCCCGCGCCGCGAGCTCCTCGGGGCTGAGGGTGTCGAACACCAGCGTGGAGCGGTCGGGCGGGTTCTCGTGGTCGAAGTGGTAGTGGATCTGGTTGACGATGAAGTCGCCGGGCTCGAGGTGGAGGCCGACGCCCTCGGGGAACACCCGGGGCTGTTGGCCCGGCGCCCACCCGCCGATCGAGGTGACCCCCGGGGTGGCCATGTTGGAGCGGCCGAAGCAGGTCCACCCGGCCCGGCCGTCGGCGCCGTCGAGCGCGAGCGCCTCCTCCATGCCCGCGGCCGGCACCCGGTAGACGATCGAGTGGTGCACGATCGCCTCCTCGTCGGGCTCGAAGGCCATGCCGGTGATCCACTCGCCGTCGCCCTCGGGGTCGTCGATCTCGTGGATCTGGCAGCGGTAGTCGTCCTTCACGTCCAGGTCACCCACGTACGCGCCGCGAGACGGCACCACCTGGTCGCGCTCGATCGGCGCGAAGGGCTCGTCCTCGGCCTCCAGCGCCGTGTCGGGATCGACGTCGAGGCCGCCCCCCGCGTCGGCCCACTCGCCGATGGCCGCGATCTCGTCGTCGGTGAGCGAGAAGTCGTGCTCGAACTCGGGGCTGAGGTCCGACGCCGGCCACGGGGGCATGTACCGGGTCCGGGTGACCAGGGCCAGGTCGTCGGCGATCGCCGCCGCGTCGCCCGCGGTGTCCATCTCCACCGTGTTGAAGCCCGGGCCACCGTCCTCGTGGCAGGTGACGCAACGCGACTCGAGGATGGGCTGCACGGTCTCGGCGAACGCCCCCTCGGCGAACTCGGGCGCCCCCGGGCCCGTGACGTCCTGCGCCGGCGGCGGCTCGTCGACGTCGGTGCGCTCGGCCACCACCTGGAGCTCGAAGCCCACCTCGTCGCCGGTGTGGGCCAGCGCAGGCACGTGGATCGGCCCGATGCCGTAGGTGGACATGAGCACCGTGCCCCGGAGCGACGCCTCGAGGCGGTCGTCGGTGACCGTGACCGTGCCCGTGAACCGGACCGGCGCGGTGGTCTCCTTGATGGTGAGGTTGCCCCGGATCGTCAGCTCGGCGGTGGTCTCGCCGTCGACCACGTCGGGGATCCCCTTGATCCGGGTGGCTTCGAAGGTGGCGAACGGGAAGTGGGTGGACTCGAGGAAGTCGTGGCGGATGCGCTTGTCCCGCAGGTTCGAGTCGGAGTCGAACTGCTCGACGTTGATCACGATCGTGCCCACGCGGCTGGCCGCCGGGTCCTCCACGTTCACCGCGATGTCGCCCGCCACCGACGGCGTGGCGCCCCGCACGGTGTTGTCCTCACCGGCCAGGTTCTCGTCGACGACGTAGGTGAGGGTCGACCCGTTGCCACTGGTGATGCGGTAGAGGTGCTCGGTGTCGCCGTCGAGTCCGGGCAGGGCCGGGGCGGTGACGCCGACCGTCTGCACCTCGCCGTCCTCGAGCAGCCAGGTCCACTGGTCGCGCGACGCCCACACCGCCGCGGCCACGGCGAGGAACAGCAGGAACACGAACGGCGACCTGACGAACCTGCCCACTCGTTGCCGCACCTTCGACCCCCAACTGGTGACACCGCCCGTGCCACCACTGTACGAGACGGCGCTCGACCGCTGGAACTCGCCGGCCGGGTCCCGGCTGCTCCCAGGGTCCCGCCTGCTCGGGCCTCAGCTGCTCGGGCCTCAGCTGCTCCCGGGGTCGATGCGGGTGATGGTGTCGGCGTCGGGGCCGGCCACCCACACCGAGCCCGCGCCGACCGCCAGGGCGCCGGCGCCGCCGGGGATCTCGATCGTGTCGGTGACCTCGAGGGTCTCCGGGTCGATGCGGGCCACCGACCCGTCCTCGGTGCTCACCCAGATCGCCCCCAGTCCGGCGGCGATGAACCCGGCGCTGCCCCCGGGCACGTCGATCGTCTCGGTGACGGTGTTCGTGGCGGGGTCGACGTGGCTCACCGCCGCGTCGCCCTCGGCCACGTCGCGACCGGCCACCCACACCACCCCGTCGCTGACCACCATCTCGCCGGCCCCGCCCTGGCTGACGGGTATGAGCGCGGTGATCGTGTTGGTGAACCCGTCGATGCGCCGGACGATCCGGTCGTCGCCCACCACCCAGGCGGAGCCCTCGCCCACCGCCACCTCGGAGGTGAGCACCGTGGACCCCAGCACGACGCTCTCGAGGGCGCCGGCGATGTCGGTCGACAACCGGTCGGCCTCGCCGCCCGTCCCTTGTCGCGACAAGGTGACCCACACGGAGTCGTCCCCCGAAGCGATCCGACCGACCTCGACGGCGCCGGCCCCGCTGACCGCACCGACCGGGAACGTCGAGCTCACCTCGAGGGTGGCCGGATCGACGCGGGCCACCTCGTTGGTGGCGCCGAGGACAGCCACCAGCGCCCCGTCGCTCACCGTCAGGTCGGTGGGCGCCGCCGGTAGGTCGGCGGCGGCCAGCACCTCGCCGGAGTCGGGGTCGACCTCGGACAGGGTTCCGGCCACGTCGCTCGACACGAAGAGCGAGCCGTCGAGCACCACCAGGTCGCCGACCTCGCCCACATCCGCCACGGTCAGGGTGTCGGCCACCTCGGGGGGCCGCCGGGCGACCGTGGTCGCGGCCTCCCCGTCGCCCTCGTCACCCGACCCGGCGACCGCGACCACCACGCCCACGATGACGACCGCGAGCACCCCGAGGGCGACCGCGAGGATCGTGCGGCGACGGCCGCGGTCGTTCGCCGACCCCGCCGGCCCCGACCCGCCGCCCTCGGTGTCGGCCCGGGACCGATGCGGGGGTGCCGGCGGCGCCGGGGCGTCCCCGCCACGGGCACCGCCGTGGATCGTCTCGGTCGGGTCGCCCACCGGTTCGGCGGGTGCCCCTGCCCGCTCGTCGTCGGTCCCGGGACTGGGCCGGACCACGGTCACCGCAGGGTCGCCGGCCGGTCCGGCATCGTCGGAGGCGACGCCCGACCGGGCCACCCGCAACTCGGTCACCGGCAGGCCCGCGTCGGCCTGCACCTGCTGCAATTCGCGGCCGAGCGCCTCGGCCGACGAGGGTCGGTCGCCCGGGTCCTTGGCCAGGGTGCGCAGGAGCAGGTCGGCCAGCCCGTCGGGGACGCCGTCGAGGCGGGGGGCGGGCGCGTTGAGCACAGCGCTGATCACCGCGGCGAGCGATCCGGGGTTCGAGCCCACGAACGGCGGCGTGCCCGCGATCAGCGTGTGCAGCGTCGAGCCCAGCCCGTAGACGTCGGACCGCTCGTCGGGGCGGCGGTTGTCCAGCACCTCGGGTGGCACGTGGGCCACCGTGAACGAGGCGTTCCCGGCGGTGGTGCGGGTGGCACCCTCGACCACGGCGATCCCGAAGTCCGACAGCTTCACCTCGCCGAACGGGGCCACCAACAGGTTCTCGGGCTTCAGGTCTCGGTGCAGCACCCCGTTCGCGTGCGCGGCCGCCAGCGCGCCGGCCACCTTGATGCCCACCACCACCGCCTCGTCCCACCCGAGCGCGCCGGCGCGCTCGAGCCGGTCACCCAACGACCCCGCCTCGAGGTACTCCATCGCGAACCAGGGCCGGCCCCGGCCGTCCACCCCCGAGTCGTGCACCGCCACCACGTTGGGGTGCCACGAAAGGCTGCCCATGGCCCGACACTCCCGCTCGAAGCGCCGCTTGGCGGTCTCGTCGATGTCGTCGGCGATCACCACCTTCAGGGCCACCACGCGATCGACGCGCTCCTGGTGGGCGCGGTAGACGACGCCGAACCCACCACGTCCGACCTCGACGAGGTCGGTGTAGCCCTCGATCTCCGGTGTCGCCACGTGCCGCCGTCCCTCCGTCCTCGGGCGGCCCCACGTTACGACACCCGGACGAGCGGCCGACCTCGCTCCGCGTGCGGGCGCCGATGCTGCTCCCCGCGCCCACCGGCCGTCGCCCCGAATCGGGCTCCAACCGCGGACCGGGCGGCTCCCACCGGCCTCCAATCGCCCTGCCGGACGATGCCGACATGGAAACCACACCAGACATCAGCTTCTTCTTCGCCGTGCACCGCCACATGCGGGCCGACCTGCACCGCTACGCCGGCGCGGTCACCGCCGCGGTGGAGGCCGACCGGTCGGGCCGCCTCCGGGCCCTGGCCCGATGGGCGAAGGGCTTCACCCACGAGCTCGAGGAGCACCACTACGTCGAGGACACCTTCTTCTTCCCCGACATGCGGGTGAAGGTGCCCGCGGTGGCCGGGGTGCTGGACCGCCTCGAGGCCGACCACCGCACGCTCGACGGCCTGCTCGAGCGCTGGCCGTCGGTGGCTGCGGGCCTGGCCGACCCCACGGTGCCGTTCGCCCGGGCCCAGGCCGACGCGGTCGAGCTGGCCGAGGCCCTCCGCGACCTGCTCCTGACCCACCTCGACGTCGAGGACAACGACGTCCTGCCGCTGTACTGGCGGCACTACACCGCGGCGGAGTACGACGTCGTGTTCCAGCAAGCGGTGAAGAAGGGCAAGAAGACCGGCCTCGGCTTCGTGGTGCCGTGGAACGTGGACTGCCTCGACGGGGCCGAGCGGGACGCGTTCGTCGCCGCCGCCCCCCTGCCCCTGCGTGTGGTGCACCGCCTCGTCCGGCCCCGCTACGACCGCCTGGTCGCCGATGCCTTCGGCGCCGATCGGGTCGGCGCGCCGGCGAGCTGACGGCTCCCGCCGGGCCGACCTGCCACGCTGAGCGCATGCCGCCGCCCACCCCGCCGAGCCTCCGGGCCTTCGGCGGGGTGACGGCGCGCGGCCCGGCCGGGCCGATCGACCTCGGGGGCCCGAAGCAGCGGGCCGTGCTGGCGGCGCTGCTGCTCGCGCCCGGGGCGGTGGTGGCGGTGCACCGGATCATCGACGTCCTGTGGCAGGACGATCCACCCGGCCGCGCCGAGGCGTCGATCCGCGGCTACGTCTCGAACCTCCGCAAGGCGCTGGCCGGCATCGACGCCGGCCTCGGCCCGGGGACGACAGCCGACGCGGCACGGATCATCCAGTTCCGCGACGGCGGGTACGTGCTGCACGTGGCACCGGAGGCGATCGACCTCCACCGCTTCGAGGACGCGGTGCGCGACGGTGCCGCCGCCGTGCGCCTCGGCCGGATGGCACACGCACGGGATCGCCTCACCGAGGCGCTCTCGTACTGGACCGGGCCGCCCTTCGGCGCCGCCGCCGACGAGCCGGCCCTCACCGACGCCGTCGCCGGCCTCGAGCTGCGGCGGGCCGAGGCGGTCGAGGCCCTGGCCGAGGCCCGCCTCGCGCTGGGCGAGCACGCCGGGCTCGTGGTCGACCTGGTCGGCGAGATCGCCACCGCCCCCTACCGCGAGCGGCTCCGGGCGCAGCTGGCCCGAGCACTGGCCGCGACCGGGCGACAGGTCGACGCGCTGCGCTCGATCGACGACGCTCGCCGCGTGCTGGCCGAGGACATCGGCGTGGAGCCCGGGCCCGAGCTGCGCGCCGTCGAGGCCCAGATCCTGGCCGGCGCCGCCTTCGGGCCCGGTGCCGGCGACACCGGCGCCACGACCGCAACCGGCGCACCAGCCGACGCCGACGCGGCGTCCGCCCGCGAGGAGGCCGGCGCCGGCGCACCACCCGACGCGGCCGTGGGGTCCGGCGGCGAGGCCGGCGGGCCCGTCCCCCCGGGCCCGGGCGGCCCGGCCCGCCCCGCCGTCGCCGCCGCGCCCGCCGCCCGCCGCGAGCGGGAGACGATCCACGGTCGGGAACGGGAGCTGGGCACCCTCGCCGCGGTGCTCGCCGGCCTCGAGAGCGGCGGCGGCGTGGTGGTCATCAGCGGGGAGGCGGGCATCGGCAAGACCACGCTGGTCCGCCACCTGCTGGACGAGGCCCGCTCGCAGGGCATGGCCGTGGGTCACGGGCGCGGTAGCGAGGCCGCGATCGCCGCCCCGTACCGGTCGTGGGCGATGGCCACGCGCCGGCTCGTGGCATCGGGCGCCCCGCCCTCGGTGGCGCGGGCCCTCGACGATGGCGCCTCCGCCGACGGCACCCCGGCCGACGGGCACCCATCACCCGCTGCCCGGGCGCGGGCGCGGGACGAGCCCACGGCCGCCCGGCTGGCCCGCCACGAGCGGGTGCGGGACGCGCTCGCTGCCTCCGGGTCGACCATGGTGGTCGCCATCGACGACCTGCAGTGGGTCGACGACGCCACGCTCGCCCTGCTCGAGTACCTCGCACCCGAGCTCGACGACCTTCCCCTGCTGCTGGTCGTCACCGTGCGCCGTACCTCCGGCGGCGAGCTCGCCGCGCCGGTGCGCGAGTGCCTGGCCGAGTTGGCCCGTGCCTCCCGGGCGGTGCAGCTGGCCGTGACCGGTCTGGGGCCCGGCGACGTGGCGGGATGGGCCCGCGCCGCGCTGGGCGACTCGTCAGGCGGGCCCCTCGCCGACCTGCTGGTCGACACCACGGGCGGGAACCCGTTCTACCTGCGCGAGCTCCTGGCGCTGATCGTGGCCGAGGACCGGCAGGAGGCGGGGCCCGTCCCCGCGCTCCGGGTGCCCGAGGCGGTCCAGGACGTGGTGCGGCGCCGTACCTCACGCCTGCCCCCGGACACCCAGTCGGTCGTGGCCGCGGCGGCGGTGATCGGCCGTCGCTTCGACGCCGACATCCTGGCCGTGGTGGCCGACCGGGCGCCGGGAGCGGTGCTGGACGCGCTCGGTGCCGCCGTGGACGCCGGTCTCGTCGAGGTGGAGGACTCGGGGTCAGGACGCTTCGCGTTCTCGCACGCCCTGGTGGCCGAGACCCTGGTCGCCGAGCAGAACCCGGTGCGCCTGGCCCGCCAACACGCCCGCATCACGGCCGCCATCGAGCAGCGCCGGGCCGGCCACACCGACCTGTGGCTCGACGAGCTCGCCCACCACGCGTGGGCGGGCGCATCGGCGGGCACCGCGGAGCAGGCGGTGACCTATGCGTTGCAAGCGGCGGCCGTGGCCGATGCCGCGCAGGCATCGGCCGACGTGGCCGAGCACCTCGGGCGGGCGCTGGCCGCCATGGCGCTGACCGGTGACGGCGACCCTGGCCGTCGGATCGATCTGCTCGCGCGTCGGGGCGTCGCGCTGCGAGACAGCGGCGACGTGACCGGTGGCCGCTCGGCCCTCGTCGAGGCGGCGGCACTGGCCGAGTCGATCGGCGACGACGCGTCGGTGGCCTCGGCCCTGGCGGCGCTGCACGCGGACGACCTGTGGGCCGGGGTCGACTGGTCGCTGTTCGAGCCGCGGGTCGTCGCCCTGATCGAGCGGGTGCTCGATCGCCGCGGACCGAGCCCGACGGCGATCCGGGTGTCGCTCTCCTCCACGCTCGCGGGCGAGCTCGTGTACCTCGACCCCGGGCGATCGGCGCGGGTCTCAGCCGCGGCGGTCGCCGACGCGGAGGCGCTGGGCGACCCGTTGCTCCTGGCCAGGACCATGCTGCAGCGGTACTGGGCGCTCTCGGGCCCGGACGGTGCGGCGGAGCGGGCCCGCATCGGCGACCGCCTGGTCGCCCTGGCGGGTTCGGGGGACCTGCCGTCCCACCTGGTGCCCCTGGCCCATCTGGCCCGCGTGAGCCCCGCGTACGAGACGGGCGACCGGGCCACCGTCGAACGGTGTCGGGCGGCAGCGCGTGCCGCGGCCCACCCGGTGCGCACGCCCGTGGGGTGGGCCCATCTCCAGTACCTGGAATCGTCGCTGGCGCTGCTCGACGGCGACCTCGACCGTGCCGCGGCCGGCGCCGACGGGGTCGGTGAGGCCATGTGGCGGGCCCGGCGCTTCGCGGCGGCGACCACACGTGCCGGGTTGTTGGCGGTGATCCGCGCCGAGCAGGGGCGCACCGACGACGCCCTGGCCCAGCTCGCCGTCATCGAGGCCGCGCCCTACGGCGAGTCGATCCGGTGGCTGAAGGCCTGGATCCTGGCCCTGGGCGGGCGCCACGCCGAGTCGGCTCAGGCCCTGGCCGCGTTCGACGGCGGCCTGGCCGACGACTGGTTGCGGGTCCCGATGACGGTGGCCGGGGTGCTGGCCGCCGCCCGGGTGGGCGACCAGGCGTTCCTCGAGCGCCACCTCACCACCCTCGAACCGCTGAGCGACCGCTTCGCCTGCGTCGGCGGCGGCGGCCTGGTGCTCGGCCCGGTGGCCCATGCCCTCGCCGCCGGGTGCGCCGTCGTCGGCAGGACCGACCAGGCGCTCGTCCACCTGGCCACCGCTCGCCGAGTGGCCGGGGCCATGCACGCCGTGCAGTGGATCCGCCGCATCGACGACCTCGCGCGGTCGTTGGCGGGCTGACCCCGCGGCCCTCCGGGGGCGGGCGCTCGGCTCAGCCCGGCTCAGCCCGGCTCAGCCGGGCTCGGCTCGGAGCTGACCCGACTCCCCGGGCTGGCCGGACTCGGCGGACTCGGCGATCTCCCCGGACTCCCCGATGTTCGCGGGCTCCCCGTGCTCACCCGGCCGAGTGCGGTCCCCGGTCTCCCCGGGCGGCGGGCGACGGGCGGGGGCCGCGTCGAGGTCGGCGCGGATGGCCGCCAGGTCGTCGAGCTGGTCCGTGAGGTCGGCGGTCTGCTGCTCGAGCGCGGCCGGTGCTGCCGCGCCCGGCGCCCCCGAGACCGCGATGGCCGCCACCGACGCCTCGATGGCGGCGACCTGGTCCTCGAGGCGCGCCAAGGGCTCGGCCCGCACCCCTTCGGGGAGGGCCGCGACCGCCACGAGTTGCTCGTCGACGCCGACGATCGTCTCCTCGAGCGACACCCGCGCCTCGAGGCGCCCGGAGCCCTCGTCGAGCAACGGGTGGGCCCGGAGCGCGGCCACGGCATCGATGAGGCGGCGGTGCAGCCTGGCCTCGGGGGTGTGCGCGCCCGCCCATTCCGGCGGCGCGGAGGTGGCCCGGCCGGGGACGACCTGGTTGCTCTCGGCGTACCGGCGCCTGATGCGCGTGGCGAGCACGGCCAGCGCGGCGACGCCGGCGGCGACCAGCACCCCCGAGAGGATCAGCAGGCCCACCGGGCTACCCGGCGAAGATGGCGATGAGGATCCCGAGGACCACCAGGGCGGCCACGACCAGGGCGGCGATCTTGACCTTGCTCCAGGGGTAGTCGCCGTGCACCTCGCCGGTGGTGCCGTTGATGAAGGTCTGGAAGGGCTTGCCGCTGAAGTTGACCGTCAGCAGCCAGATCGGCAGCAGCAGGTGCTTGAAGGTGAGGTCACGGAAGTCGGTGTCGATGCTGTCGATGCGCTGCTTGTCGCCCCCGATGTCGCGCCGGACGGTGGCCTGGATCTCGTTCTTCATCCGCTGCTCGGCCTCGGTGAAGCACTCGCCGACGTCCTTGTCGTAGGTGCGGCACAGGTGCCCGGCGAGGAACTCGGGCGAGAACGGCTGGGCGCCCTGGGTGGGCCACGGCTCGAGCGCGTGCACGTGCTTGGGCTCGAAGCCCTCGTTGGCCAGCACCGTGAGGTCGTCGAAGCGGTTCCGGACGTTGCCCGACCGGTGGCTCCAGCGGGTGCGGGTCTCGGTGCGCCGGTTGTCGCCGCTGCCTACCGTGACCGTGTAGTTGTCGCCCCGCTGGCCGGCGTAGCGGGTGATGGCGTCGGCGTCGTAGGTGAAGTACGCGGCGTACAGGCTCGCGAACGATCCCTTCTCGTGGTACCGCTTGAAGTCGCGGGGGGCGAGCCAGCGCGACTTGATCCAGTGGTCGATGGCCGCAGTGGCCGCCTTCTGGTCGACCTGGAACGGCAGCACCCCGTCGACCGACAGCCGGTCCGGGGCCTCGTGCACGTCCTCGCGCTGGATCGGCGTGGCGCAGTAGGGGCAGCGGGTGGAGGTGAGGCTGCCGGTGAAGGTGGTGCGGCCGCCGCAGTTCTGGCAGACGACCTCCTTCTCCCCTTCGAGCTTCTGGGCCACGCGGCCCGCGGCGCCGCTGCGCAACGAGGCCACCGCCGCGTTGAGGTCGCGCTCCACGACGGCCTTGCCGGCGGTCTCGACGACGTCCTGGGTGTGCCCGCACGCGGGACACCCCAGCTTCTGCTTGGCGATGTCGAACACCAACTCGCCGCCACAGCTGGGACAGGGGTAGGTGCGGGTCTGCTCGGTGACGTGGTGCAGCGCCGGATCGGGCGGCGCCACCGGGGGCGCCTGCGGCGGCACGGGGGGCGGCGGCGGTGCCGCCGCGTACGGCGGAGGGGGCGGCGGCGCCTGCTGCGGTGCGGGCTGCGGCATCGGCGGCGGCGCCTGCTGCTGCGGCGGAGGGGGCGGCGGCTGGCCCGGCAGCGGCGGTGGGGGTGGCGGTGGATCGTTCGGGGTCATCGCCGCGGTCCTACGACGCCGCCGGGGGCGCCGGTGGTGGACCACCGGCGGCGGGCGGGGCGGGGGGTGTCGGTGGGGCGGGCGGGGCCGGAGGGGTGGGCGGTGCCGGAGGGGGCGCACCTCCGGCGGGTGGCGGCAACGGCGGCGGCGTCGAGAAGATCGACGCCAGCGCCGGCACGGTGTTGGCGGCCGCCCAGGCGGGCATGCCCTCGGTCCACACCAGGGTGGTGGCGGTGACCTGGCCGTTGGCCACCCCCGCCCGGATCTGGTCGACGCTGTAGGGGCCGTCGGACCGGCCACCCATCTCCACGTGGAACAGCGCCTGGCCCGGCAGCGGCGGTGGCCCGGCCCCGGGCCCGCCCGACGCCGGCGCCGCCATGGCGTTGCCCATCTGGTTCGCCATCTGGCCTCCCAGGGCGACGCCCATGCCCACCTGCATGATGTCGCCCATGGCGCTGCCGCCGGGGTTGTTGGCCGCCGCCACCATGGCCTCGGCCGCCGCCCCCTGCTGCAGGCGATCCATCGGGCCCACGTTGTCCAGGTAGCCGGCTTGCTCGACGCCGCGGGCCACGCCGCGCGTCATGGCCTGGGTGATCTCATCGGGCAGGGAGATGGTCATGGTGACCGAGTCGATGGCGAGGCCGTACTCGTCGTCCACCCGCTCGGCCACGAACTCACGCAGCTTCTCGGCCAACTCGATCTGGTGGCCTTGGAGGTCGATCGCCCCCAGCTTCGACTCGGTGACCATGTCGGCGAAGGCCAGTGCGATCACCCGGCGCAGCAGCTCGGTGATCTCCTCGATCTCCACGCTGCTGTCGGTGCTGATCACCTGGCGCAGGAACACCGCGGGGTCGGCGATCTTCACCACGCACATGCCGTTGGCCCGCACCTGGACCATCTTGAAATCGGGGTCGCGCACCGTGACCGGCTGCGGGGTGCCCCAGAGCAGGTCGGTGACCGGGCGGGTGTTGAGGAAGTACACCTCGCTGCGGAAGGGGCTGTTGAAGCCGTGCTTCCAGCCCTGCAGGGTGCCGAGGATCGGCAGGTTCTCGGTCTTCAGCTCGTAGTTGCCCGGCTCGAACACGTCGGCCAACTGGCCGCGGTACACGAACACCGCGCGCTGGCCCTCGCGCACGATGAGCTGCGCGCCGTTCTTGATCTCGTTCTGGTACCGCGGGAACCGCCACGCCAGCGTGGAGCGCGCGTCACCGAGCCACTCGATGATGTCGACCAGTTCGCCCTTGAGCTTGTCCATCAGGCCCACGGTGTGTCTCCTCGGCGCGATGCCGCGTGTCCCCGACGGACCCGCGTGCGTCCCCGCATCATTGCCCAAACACACGGGTGCCCGTGCGCGTGGTTGTGCCCCCACCCCCACGCGGCTCGCGGCGACGACGCCCGCGGCTCGGGGCATCCCCGCCCGGCGCGCGGGCCCGCGGCCAGGAGCGGCGCCTACGAGCGGTTGAGGAAGGCCAGGAGGCGCAGGATGGTGATGTAGAGCCACACCAGCGTGACGGTGAGGCTGAAGGCCAGGTACCACTCCATGAAGCGGGGCGCTCCGGCCTCGACGCCACCCTCGATGGCACCGAAGTCGAGGGTGAGGCTGAGGGCGGCCAGCACGATCGCGAGCAGGCTCACCGCGATGCCGATGGTGCGGAACTGATCGCTGTACAGCCAGTTCCAGTCGAAGATCGACACGATGAACACGAAGAAGTAGAGCAGGCACAAGCCACCGATGCCGGCGGCGACGCCGAAGGCCAGCTTGGCGGTGGGCTTCACGATCCGCGTGACGTAGAGGAACAGCGCGGCCACGAACACGCAGACGGTGGAGATGACCGCGGCGCCCACGATGCCGTCGGTCTGCGCGTCGAAGGCGGCCGACACCGCGCCGAGCACGTAGCCCTCGAGCGCCGCGTAGACGATGCCCAGCACCGCGGCCCGCCGGGGGTTCACCGAGCAGGCGATGCCCACGAACAGCGCGCCCAGCGACGCCAGCCACATCCCCGGCGGGAACGTGACCGTGGTGGTGCCGTAGGTGCCGGCGGCGTCGGTGGCCGTGCCGGTGGTGGCCGACGCCCAGCCCCAGGCGCCGGCCGCGACCAGCACGATCAACAGCACGAGGGTCTTCACCGCGGTGCCGCCCACGGACATGGTCCGCGTGTCGGCCGCCGGCACCAGGTACTCGCCGACCACCTTCTCGCTCAGCGCCGGGTTCCCCGAGCCGCTGCCCCCTCGATGCATGGTCCCCGTCATCGCGCCACCTCACTGGGCCGGGATCAACCCCGACGCCGCCAGTATGTCGCTCCAACGCCCCTGGACGGACACCGGACCGCCCCTCGCCACGGGACGCGTTCGCCGCCGTCCCCGGAGTGGGAATATTTAAGCACTAATTCACCCTGTACGGGTTGGAGGTACCAAACCATGCCAACGACCCGTCCTCGTCCGACCCCCGCCGGGGGTGACAACACGGCATCAGCGCCCGACGCGGAGGCGATGGTTCCGGCCGGCGGGGCGGTTCTCTGATGGCCCGCTACGTGACCGACGTGACCGCGGTGCGGCCGTGAACGTCGCCGACCTGATCGACGCCGCCGTCGAGCTGCCGGTCGCCCCCAGCTTCACCCGCCTGGGCTATGACCTGCGGTCCCGCACCGACCACTGGCGCGCCCTCGACAGCTACGACCTGAGCGGCCGGGTGGTGCTGATCACCGGCGCCACGTCCGGCCTCGGCCTGGCCGCCGCCCGTCGTCTGGCCGCGAGCGGCGCCACACTCGTGCTGCTCGGTCGCGATCCCGACAGGACCGGGCGGGCACGGGACGAGATCGCCACCGCGTCCGGCAACGACCAGGTCACCACCGTCATCGCCGACATGGCCGACCTCGAGGCCGTCCGTCGGGCCGCCGCGGCGGTGGGTGCGGCCCACGAGCGTCTGGACGTGCTCATCCACAACGCCGGCGCCCTCGACGTCGAACGACACGTCACCCCCGACGGCATCGAGACCACCATCGCCTCGCAGGTCGTCGGCCCCTTCCTGCTCACCGCTCTGCTGCTCGACCGGCTCTCCGCGACCGGGGCTCCCGGCCGGGTGCTGACCATGTCGTCGGGCGGCATGTACGCGGCCGCGCTCGACGTGGACCACCTCGAGATGGACGAGCAGCACTACCGCGGCAGCGACCAGTACGCCCGGGCCAAGCGGGCCCAGGTGACCCTCAACGAGCTGTGGGCCGAGCGTCTGGCCGACCGGGACGTGGTGTGCCACGCCGTGCACCCGGGCTGGGCCGACACGCCGGGCGTCGAGAAATCGCTCCCCCGCTTCCACACCCTCGTCGGGCCCCTGCTGCGCACCCCGGACCAGGGCGCCGACACGATCGTCTGGCTGGCCGCCGATGACGGGGCACCCCTGGAGACGTCGGGTCGCTTCTGGCTCGACCGCCGGCCCCGGCCGATCCACCGCATCCCCGCCACCCGCCGCGTCGACACCCGCGCCGAGCGGGACCGCCTGTGGGACTGGTGCGTCGAACGCAGCGGCATCGACGCCGGCCTGCTCGTCGCCTGACCATGACCCCTCGACATGCTCGGCGCGGCAGCTCAGCTCGAGACCCGGTGAACCCGAGGCATTGGCTGTCGGAACGCCGACACCAGTGCCTCGAGAACGGCAAGGGTCGGTGGCGGTGACTATCCCGTCGCGCTGATGAGGCGCAGGGCGGGGGCGCCGTCGACGGCGAAGAGCACCACGGCCTCGTCGCCGAGCGCGGCGGCGCCGAGGTACTCGGCGTCGTCGGGCACGTCGAGCGGCGGGCCCTCTCGCCACTGCGTGCCGTCGGCCGACACCCACGCCCCGGGTGGGTCGCCCGAGTCACTGGCGGCGACGATCGCCACGAAGCCCGCCGGGGTGCCCACCACCGTCGGCACCAGGTCGCTGTTGGGCTGGTCGAGCGCGTCGGCCAGCGGGCCCAGGTCGGCGGTGGCCCAGTCGGCACCGTCGGGCGACACCCACGCGACCGCGACGTCGTCGTCGGAGCAGTCGTCGCACTCGGTGAGCCCGAAGGCCACGAACGCGTCGCCGGTGGTGGCCATGGCGTCGACCTCCTCGCTGCCGTCGACCACCTCGAGCCCCGACACGGCGGCGGTGGACCACGAGGCGCCGTCGTCGGTGCGGAGGACGACCGGCTCGCGGTCCGACGACGCGCCCGCGGCCAGGAAGCCGGCGCCGGCGCCGTCGACGGTGACCGCCGACAGCCCCGTCACCTCGGGCAGGTCGTCATCGGCCACCCGCCGCCAGTCGAGCCCATCGGCCGACGTGAGGGCCATGGGCGTGCCGTCGGCGCCCGACCCGGAGAACGTGCCACCGACGAGCAGCAGGGTGTCGGGGTCGCCGGCACCGCCCGTCACGAATTCGTCGCCGCCGAAGTCCAGGCCCGTGACCACCCCCTGCTCGGTCCAGGTCTCGGCGTCGCTCGACCGGTAGGCCACGATCTCGGGCGCGGGTGCCGACGTCCCCTCGTCGTCGGACGGCGCCTCGGTGGTCGTCGGGTCGGCCGCGCCCCGCGGCGCCAGCGCCACCAACTCGTCACCCGACGAGAACAGCACGGCTTGGACGAAGTCGTCGGGCAGGCCGGTGGCGTTGGCCTCGACGGGCTCGCCACCGGTGTCGTCGGGACCGCCCGCTGCCGGGTCGTCCTCGGCCGACCCGCAGGCGGTCACCAGCCCGAGACCGAGCACACCGACCACTGCCAGCAGGGACCCCACTCGGCGTACCCAGTGCATGGCGAAAGCGTAGGGGGTGATCCTGTGGGTCTCGGATCGGGCCTTCCGGCCCTGTGGGGCCCGCCGCCCGAGCGGTGCCGCACTGGCGAACCTGACCCAGGCCGACTGACCTCCGCGGCCCGCGACGCAGCCAGCGCAGTCTGACCGGGCGACAATGGAGGGGATGGCCGTCGACCCCCGCGAACCCGGCGAAGCGGTGCTGGCCTTCCTGGCCGAACGCCACCTGGCGTCGTTGACCACGCTGCGCGCCGACGGCACCCCCCACGTCGTCCCGGTCGGGTTCTCCTACGACCCCGACCGACGGCTGGCCAGGGTGATCACGTCGGGCCGGTCACGCAAGGCGCTGAACATCCTCGGGCGGGGCGGCGCCCGGGTGGCCCTCTGCCAGATCGACGGCGGCCGCTGGGTCAGCCTCGAGGGCGACGCGACCGTCAGCGCCGACCCGGCCGACGTGGCCGAGGCCGAGCGCCGCTACGCCGACCGCTACCAGGCGCCCCGCGTCCGCGCGGACCGGGTGGCGATCGAGATCCGGGTCGACCGCATCCTCGGTCGCGCCTGACCGCCGGCCGCCCGGCGCCCTCGGGGCCTACCGCTGGGCGACCCCCGGCGTCGTGCCGGCGTCAGAACTGCGTGCCCCAGGGGCCCATGCCCCGCACGTTCGTCGGCGACACCCGGATCACGTAACCGTCGGGCGGGTCCGGCATGGGCGGGAATTTCGTTCCCGGCCCCACGTAGCGCTGCGCCAGCTCCTGCAGCAGCTGCGGCGCCCCGCCCTCGGTGACCGTCGCCGTGCCTTCGACCACCAGGTAGTTCTGCATGCCCATCTGGTCGCCCTCGGCCTCGATCGACAGCGAGACCCGCGGGTCGCGGCCGATGTTGCGCACCTTCTGGTCCTCCATGAGCTTGCCGATGACGATCTCATCACCGTCGAGCCCCACCCACACGATGGTGGTGTGCGGACTGCCGTCGCGGTTCACCGTCACGAAATGGGCCAACCGGCCCGACTCGATCACCGCCCTCGCGCTCTCTGGGATCTCCACGGAGGGGAGTGTAGAAGGCGCCGGTCCGAGGATCAGGGGAGGCGCTCCGGGCTGTAGAGGTTGAGGGTGGCGTTGCGGGCAAAGCCGGCCAGGGTGAGGCCGGCGGCGCGCGCCGTCTCGACCGCCAACGACGACGGCCCGCTGACGGCCACCACCGCGGCGAAGCCGGCGGCCCACGCCTTCTGCACCATCTCGAACGAGGCGCGACCGCTCACGAACAGGCCCAGGCCGGTAGCGGGCAGGCGACCGTCGAGCAGCAGGCGCCCCACCACCTTGTCGACCGCGTTGTGACGGCCGATGTCCTCGCGCACCACCAATGGGGTCCCCGATCGATCGAAGGCCGCGGCCGCGTGCACCGCCCCGGTCACGGCGAACAGCGCCTGCTCGCCCACCACGCGCTCGGGCATCGCGGCCAGCAGTTCGAGCGGGAACGCTGGAGTGGGCGGCAGCGGCTCCAGCCGGTCGGCCAACTCGTCGAGGCCGGTGCTGCCGCACAGGCCGCACGCCGCGGTCGCGGTGGTGAGGCGGGGCGTGGGCGTCGGGGCACGGCCACCGGTGTCGACGCTGACCACGTTGAACTCGGTGTCGATCGCGCTGACCCGCCTGGTGCGCAGTGCCCCCGGCGCCCCCTCGACGACCGCGCCGTCGACCTCCACGCCGGCGCCCGAGGGCGCCGCCTCGGTACCGCAGTAGCGGCACGTGACGATGGGGGCCCCGGCGAGGAGCCCGTCGCCGTGGAGGAACCCGGCGGCCAGCTCGAAGTCGTGGCCGGGTGTGCGCATGGTGGTGGCCACCAGCACACCGTCCAGGTGGATCGCCAACGGCTCCTCGACGATCACCTCGTCGGGCCCTCGCCGCGTCTCGTGGCCGTCGAAACGGTTGCTGAGCACCTTGGCCACGCGACCCCTCGAGGCACCTCCCATGCGTCGAGGGTACCGACGGCGGCGGCGTGCCCGTGGTGGTCGCCACACCAGGACCCAAGGCGAGGGGTCAGCCCGCCCGTAACGTTCGAGCCCGGGACGGCCAGCACCGGAAGGACCCGCCCCACCTTCCCCGCAGACCGCCCCCAGCGTCGGAGGGTGCCGGCGGCAGGTCCGTGACAGTATTGACGGCGGTGGGAGACGGAGCGGACCGATCCGCGCGACCCGATGACGCCCTGCTGGCGCGTGTCGTCACCGACGACTCCGCGCTCGCGCTCATCGTCCGACCCGACCTCGAGATCCTGTACGCCAACGAATCCTGCCGACGCTACGGCTGGCTGCCCGAGCAGATCGTCGGGCGCAACGCCATGGACTGGATCCACCCCGACGACCTGCCGCGCGCGGCAGCGGCAGCCGGAGCGGTGCACACCCAGGCCGGGTTCGGCACCTCACCGTTCCGGTTCCGGCTCCCCGACGGTGACTACGTGAGCCTCGACGTGGCGTCGGTGGTGATCAAACAGGACGACGGGTCTGAACTGCTCGCGTTCTCGCTGCGCCCGAACCCGTTCGACCGTGCCCGCAACGAGGCGTTCCGCGCCATGGTGGCCGGGTCGCCCCCCGAGGTGTCGCTGAGCGGGCTGGTCGCCGCCTTCTCCCCCAGCCGTCCCGCCGGGCTCATCGCCTTCGATGCCAGGGGACGTCGGGTCACCGTCGGCGCGCTGCCACCCGAGCTGGGCGGCGTGTTCGACGGCCGCCAGGACCGCACGCCGGGAGCGCCGTGGACCGAGGCGCTCGACACCATGTCGACGGTGACGATCACCTCCACCGAGGGCCTGCCCGATGCAGTGCGCCGGGCGGCGGACGAGCTCGGCGTCACCGGGGCCGCGTTCATGGGCACGCCCGACCCCGGCCGGTCCCAGGGCGCCCTGCTGACCGCATGGTCCGACGAGCCCGCCATCATGGGGCTGCTCGAGGTGAACCTGGGCGACATCGAGTCGCTGGTGCGCCTGGCCCTCGACCGGCGGGCCAGCCATGAGCGCCTCGAGCACCTCGCCCACCACGATCCCCTCACCGGCCTGGCCAACCGGGCCAGCTTCTTCGCCCAGTTGGGCATCGCCGGCCAGGCCGACGCTCCGCTCGCGGTCGCGTATCTGGACCTCGACGGCTTCAAGGGGGCCAACGACCGCCACGGCCACGCCGCGGGCGACGCGGTGCTCGTCGAGTTGGGTCGGCGGTTCGCCCGGGAGGTGCGGGCGGGTGATGCGGTCGCCCGCCTCGGCGGCGACGAGTTCGGGGTGATGCTCTCCGACCCCCAGGACCAGGCGGCCGCCGTCGCCGTTATCGAGCGACTGCTGGCCGCCGCCCGCCAGCCCATCGACCTGTCGGACGGCACGTCGGTCACCCTCGCGGCCTCGGCCGGCCTGGTGGTGGTCGACGACCCACGCGGCGCCACGCCAGACGCGCTGGTGCACCGGGCCGACACGGCGCTCTACCGCGCCAAGCGCACCGCCAAGGGAACCCTCGCGCTGGCCGGCCCCGACGACGCCACGGGCCGCCGCCACGACGACACCGCAGCCGCCGCCGGGTCGCCGGTGGAGCACCAGTAGCGTTGACGACCGTGCCGACGGAACTGGCGGACCTCGATGATGTGACCGACATCGCTCGCGAGGTGGTCGAGCGGGTGGTGTGGTGCACCGTCACCACGGTGGCCCCCGACGGCGAGCCCCGATCGCGCCTGATGCACCCGGTGTGGACCTGGTCGGACGGCGCACCGACCGCGCTGGTCACCTCGCGCCCGACGCCACTCAAGCGACGCCACCTCTCGGGCAACCCCCGGGTGAGCTGCTTCTACTGGGACCCGGCCCACGACACCGTTGCCATCGACGCCACCGCCCGCTGGTTGGCCGACGACGAGCGCGACGCGGCGTGGGACGCTGTGAAGGCCGTCGCGCCGCCCGTCGGCTTCGACCCGGCACTGATCTGGCCCGCCGGCCCGACGTCGCCAGACTGCGCGTTCCTCACGCTCACCGCCCACCGCATCGTCGCCACCCGCGCCGGCCAGTCCGGCCGCCGCTGGCTCGCTCGAGCCTGAGAACGACGAGGACCGGGCCCCAGGGCCCGGTCCTCGGTGCTACGTCGTGCTCGAGGCAGGAGCGGGCGGAATGCGCCCGCTCCTGCCTCGGGTGAGGCTCAGAAGTCCTCCATGCCTCCACCGGGCATGCCGCCGCCACCCGTCTCGGGGGCGTCGGCGATGACGGCCTCGGTGGTGAGGAACAGGGCCGCGATCGACGCTGCGTTCTGCAGCGCCGAACGGGTGACCTTGGCGGCATCGATGATGCCGGCCTTCACCAGGTCGACGTACTCACCGGTGGCCGCGTTGAGGCCCTCGGCGGGGGTCTCGAGGTTGCGCACCCGCTCGACCACGACGCCACCCTCCATGCCGGCGTTCACCGCGATCTGCTTCAGCGGCTCCTCCAGGGCACGGAGCACGATGCGGGCACCGGTGGCCTCGTCATGCTGCTTCTTGTCGAGCTTCTTGGCCAGGTCGGCGATGCCCTCCTGGGCCCGCAGCAGGGTGACGCCGCCACCGGCGACCACACCCTCCTCGATGGCCGCCTTGGTGGTGCTGACGGCGTCCTCGATGCGGTGCTTCTTCTCCTTGAGCTCCACCTCGGTGGCGGCGCCGACCTTCAGGACGGCCACGCCCCCGGACAGCTTGGCCAGGCGCTCCTGCAGCTTCTCCCGGTCGTAGTCCGAATCGGTGTTGTCGATCTCGGCCTTGATCTGGGCGATGCGGCCGGTGAGGTCGTCGTCCTTGCCGCCGCCTTCGACGATGGTGGTCTCGTCCTTGGTGATGACCACCTTGCGGGCGGTGCCGAGCAGGTCGAGCGTGGTGTTCTCGAGCTTGAGGCCCACCTCCTCGGTGATCACCTGGGCGCCGGTGAGGATGGCGATGTCCTGCAGCATGGCCTTGCGGCGGTCACCGAAGCCGGGGGCCTTGACCGCGGTCGACTTGAACGTGCCGCGGATCTTGTTGACGACCAGGGTGGCCAGGGCCTCGCCCTCGACGTCCTCGGCGATGATGACCAGCGGCTTGCCCGACTGCATCACCTTCTCGAGCACGGCCAGCATGTCGCGCACCGCAGAGATCTTGGAGCCCACGAGGAGGATGTACGGGTCCTCGAGGACGGCCTCCATGCGGTCGGGGTCGGTGACGAAGTAGGGCGAGATGTAGCCCTTGTCGAAGCGCATGCCCTCGACGAGGTCCATGTCCATGCCGAAGGTCTGGCTCTCCTCGACGGTGATGACACCGTCCTTGCCGACCTTGTCGATGGCCTCGGAGATCATGGTGCCGATCTCCTCGTCAGCGGCCGAGATCGAGGCGACCTGGGCGATCTGGGCCTTGTCCTCGACGTCGACGGCGACCCGGGCGATGGCCTCGACGGCCGAGTCGACCGCGGCCTCGATGCCCTTCTTCAGCGACATCGGGTTGGCGCCGGCGGCCACGTTGCGGAGACCCTCGCGCACCATCGACCACGCCAGCACCGTGGCGGTGGTGGTGCCGTCACCGGCGACGTCGTCGGTCTTCTTGGCGACTTCCTTGACCAGCTCGGCGCCGATCTTCTCGTACGGGTCCTCGAGCTCGATCTCCTTGGCGATCGAGACACCGTCGTTGGTGATGGTGGGGGCGCCCCACTTCTTCTCCAACACGACGTTGCGGCCCTTGGGGCCGAGCGTGACGCGGACGGCATCGGCGAGCTGGTTCATGCCCGACTCGAGGCCGCGGCGAGCCTCTTCATCGAACGCAATGATCTTCGACACTGGTGGTTCCCTCCATTGGGCTACCGGGTACTGGTGGAGATGAGGTGATCTCTAGCATTAGCACTCTAGGACCGAGACTGCTAATCCACACCGCCCGAGAAGCCCCCGGCTGGAGGGCGCGCACGCCGCCGACGCGGTGCCTCGCTCCAGCCGGGGTGGTTCCCGCTGTGCACAGGCCATCGTCGGCGCGAGCGGCCCGCTCAACCACGTTGGACCCAATGGCCCACGGCCCCGACCGGATTTGGGCCGGGCGGCCTATCGGGTCAGCCGGCCCGGAGCTGGCGGTCGAGCTCCTCGGCGGAGAACAGCACCACGTAGCCACCACCCGGGTCGTCCGCGGTGATGTCCTGATCGGGGTCGAGGTCGGTGATGTTCTCGGCCCAGGCCACCAGACTGAGCGGCCGGGAGTCGTCGCAGTCCAGCGTGAGCGGGGTCCACGCGGTGCGCGCCTCCTCCGGCGGCCCGGTCTGGTCGGGCATGACCTCATCCTCGTCCTCGATCGCCGACGGCGTGTCGTCCGGGTAGTCGGTGTCGACCGGGAAGCGGCTGGACTCGCACACGAACGTGATCTCGACCCCGTCCTCGACCTCCTCGCCGAGGCTCACCGGGGACCCGGTTCCGCCGACCCGCACGATGGCCCGGATCCAGGGCACCTCCGACCCGGCCGCCTCGGCCGGGACACCCTGCAACCCCACGAGCTCGACGTCCACGGTTCCGTCGGTGAGTTGCAGCGAGGCCGACTCGTCGCCGCCCGCCGTGCTCACGACGCCATCCACCTCGGTCTGCCCGAGCTCGCCGAGGTCGACACCACCGTCGTCGTCGGAACAGCCCGCCATCACCGCACCGCACAGCAGGACCGCGGCGGCCACGCGGACCCGATCCGTGCCCGGTCGTCGTGCCGCATGCTGACGCGTCGCCTGCTCGTGTTTCCGCCCCATGGTGATCCTCGCCCCTCGTCGCAGGTCAGCCGCCGGCGACGGCCGGGATGATCGACAGCGTCTCGCCGTCGGGAACCGCCGTGTCGAGGCCGTCCATGAACCGCACGTCGTCGTCGGCGACGAAGACGTTGACGAAGCGGCGCAGGTTGCCGTCGTCGTCGAAGAGCTTGTCCTTGAAGCCCGGGTGAGCGGCGTCGAGGGCCGTGAGCACGGCGCCGACGGTGTCGCCGTCGACCGACACTTCGGACTCGCCGCCGGTGAGGGGGCGCAGGGTGGTGGGCACTCGGACGGTGACGCTCATCGACTGGGATCCTCTGGTGAGCCGGATGACCCTTCGCGCACGGCGGCGGAGAGGGCCGAGACAGTGGCCTGGATCGTACCGGCCACCCGCCCACCAACCATCGCCGAGGCCGGATCGGCCGGCACCGTGCCCGCTGGGCCCCTGTCAGCGCCCCCCGACGGCGCCGGCGCAACCGGCGCGCTGGGCGAGCCGGACGGGCCTGACGAGTCCGCAGCCGGTGTGGATCGCCAGCGGGCGTGCGGCCCACCGGTGAGGCAGGCCACCACCGTCTCGTCCCGGCCGAAGCGACCCGCGGCGGCCAACTGCGCCAGTGCCCCGATCACCACCCCGCCGGCGGGCTCGACCGCCAGGTGCTCGGTGCGCGCCAGGCGGTCGCCGGCCTCGCCGATGGCGTGTTCGGGCACCGCCGCCGCGCCGCCATCGGTGGCCCTGATCGCCGCCAGCACCTCGGGGCCGTCGGGCGGGTCGCCCATGGCCAGCGAGGCGGCCACCGTGGCCGGCCGTACCGGCGCCACGTCCAACGCTCCGGCGGCGAAGGCGTCGGCCACGGGCGCGCAGCCCACCGGCTGGGCCCCCCAGAGGTGGACCGGTTCGGTTGCGTCCGCGACCAGGCCCACGGCCGCCAGGTCACGGAAGGCCCGGTGCAGGGCCAGCAGCATGGCGCCCGAGGCGATGGGCGCCACCACGTGGTCGGGCAGTCGCCAGCCGAGCTGTTCGGCGATCTCGTGGGCCACCGTGGCCGAGCCCTCCACGTACCACGGGCGCAGGCCGATGTTGAGCCAGGCCCACCCGGCGCAACGGTCGTCCATCGACGCCTCGCTGGCCAGCCGGTTGGCCGCGTCGTAGTCGCCCGCCACGCCCACGACGGTGGCGCCCGCGGCCGCCAGCGCCTGCTGCTCGTCGGCGGGGAGGGCCTCGGGCACCAGGACGACGGCGGTCAGGCCGGCCCGGCGGGCGGCACCTGCGGCGGCGTGGGCCAGGTTGCCCGTGGAGGCACAGGCCAGCACCGTCGCCCCCTGGGCCAGCGCCCGCCCGAGCGCCGCCGCCACCACCCGATCCTTGAACGAGCCGCTGGGAGTGGCGGTGTCGTCTTTCAGCCACAGCCCGTCGAGGTCGAGCTCGGCGCCGAGCACCGCCGCTCGCGCCAGCGGCGTCCACCCCACAGCGGCCGCGCCGGGTGGCTCGTCGAAGGGCAGGAGATCGCGATAGCGCCACATCGACGCCGGCCCCGCCTCGATGCGGGCCCGCAAGGCGTCGCCGGTCGCCGCCGGCGGCCCGGCCACCACGTCGAGGGGGCCGAAGCACTCCTCGCAGTACTGGACGGTCGTGACATCGGGGACGTGCCCGCAAGAACGGCACTGGATCGAGGAGGGACGGGCCACGGTCCCTACGATGGCCGCCGTGCCGTCGGCGTTGCCACCGACCTTCCACCACCAGGACTTCACCGTCGACGATCTGGTGGACGCGAAGGGCCCGACCCGAGTGTCCGTGTGCCTCCCCGCGCGCGACGAGGCGGCCACCGTCGGGCCCATCGTCGAGGCCATCCGGGGCCGCCTGATGGACGACGCCCGCCTGGTGGACGAGCTGCTGGTGGTCGACGACCACTCGTCCGACCGCACCGGCGAGATCGCCGCGGCCGCCGGCGCCCGGGTGATCCGCACCACCGACGGCCAGGGAAAGGGCGAGGCCCTGTGGACCTCGATGCTGGCCTCCGAGGGCGACCTGGTGGTGTGGTGCGACGCCGACGTGCGCGAGTTCGATGTCGGCTTCGTGGTCGGGCTGCTCGGCCCGCTGCTCACGCAGCCCGACGTCGACTTCGTGAAGGGCTTCTACGAGCGCCCGCTGAACGACCGGCAGGAGGGTGGCGGGCGGGTCACCGAGCTGGTCGCCCGGCCGCTGGTGGCCCTGCTGTTCCCCGAGCTGGGCGGCATCGTCCAGCCGCTGTCCGGTGAGTACGCCGGCCGCCGATCGGTGCTCGAGCAGCTGCCGTTCGTGCAGGGCTACGGCGTCGACCTCGGCCTGCTCATCGACGTGGTCCGCCTGGCCGGCCCCGAGGCCATCGCCCAGGTCGACCTGGGCGTGCGCCTGCACCGCAACCGGCCGCTGGGTGAGCTGTCACCCCAGGCCATGGCCGTGATGCAGACGGCGCTGCGACGGGCCGGGCTCGACTCCGTCGGGGCCTCGGCCGTGCTCACCCGCCCCGGCGAGCCACCGGTGCGCGTCGACGTGGCCGAACGCCCGCCCCCCATCGCCTCGCCCGAATACCGCCGCCACTCCGCCTGAGGCCCGCTACGCGTGGATGGGCGGCCGGCGGTCGGCCCAGGGGGCAGCCTGCTCGAGCTGGGACGCCACCCGCACCAGCAGGTCCTCACGCCCATAGGCGGCGACGAGCTGGATCCCGATGGGCAGGCCGTCGGCGTTCCAGTGCAGCGGCAGTGAGATGGCGGGCTGCCCGGTGGTGTTGAACGGTGCGGTGAAGGGCACGATCTCGGCCGACCGGAACAGGCCCACCAACGGGTTCTCGGCGGTGCTGGTGAACGAGCCCAGCACCGGAGGGGGCTCGGGGATGGTGGCGGTGAGGAGCAGGTCGTGACCGTCCTCCCACCAGGCGGCGACCCGCCGGGTGAAGTCGTGCATGTACTCGATGGACTTCAGGTACTCGGCCGCGGTGACCGCCCGGCCCGACTCGGCGAGGAACCAGGTGCCCGGCTCGACGTCGTCGGCGGTGACCGGGGTGCCCACCGCATCGCCCATCCGGTCGAGGTCGCGCGCCACCCAGGAGTTGTAGGCGTTGATGAACGCGCCGGTGAAGTCCGGGTCGTCGAGGGCGTCGGGCGCGGACTCGTCGAGGCGGTGGCCCAACGACTCGAGCAACGCCGCCGCCGCCTCGACCGCGGCCACGATGTCCGGGTGCGGGTCGCCGGTGAGGCTGGGCGCGTCGAGGCGCCAGCCGATGCGCAGCGATCCCGGGTCGGCCCCCAGCTCGTCCACATAGGGACGGGCCGGCGGCGGGGCCGTGTAGGGATCGCCCGGCATGGGGCCCTGGATGGCGTCGAGCAGCGCGGCGGTGTCGCGCACCGATCGCGTGACCGCCAACCGGGCGACGAGCCCACCCCACGACTCGCCCGCCTCGGGGCCCAGCGAGTGCCGGCCACGCGAGGGCTTGAGGCCCACCAGCCCGCACTCGCTGGCGGGGATGCGGATCGACCCACCGCCGTCGCCGGCGTGGCCCATGGCCACCATGCCCGACGCCACCGCCGCGGCCGAGCCCCCGCTGGAGCCGCCCGTCGACCGGCTGGGGTCCCACGGGTTGCGGCTGGGGCCGTAGGTGGCGGGCTCGGCCGTGGGCACCAGGCCCAGCTCGGGGGTGTTGGTGCGGCCCAGGGTGACGAGGCCGGCGGCCCGGAACTTCTCGGTGAGGTGGCTGTCGCGGTCCGGGCGGTAGTCGTGGTCGCGCAGGAATTTGGTGCCGCCGTAGTAGGGGTCGCCGGCGCTGTACCCGTCGAGGTCCTTCACCACGAACGGCACACCCCGGAACGGGCCGTCGGGCAGGTGGCCGGCGGCCTCGGCCCTCGCCTGGTCGAAGCGCTCGTGGATCACGGCGTTCAGTTGGGGGTTGACCCGCTCGATGCGCTCGATGGCGGCATCGACCAACTCGAGCGGGCTGGCCTGACCGGATCGCACCAGTTCGGCCTGCGCGGTCGCGTCCAGGAAGGCGTCGTCAAGACTCATGGGCCGAAGCGTAGGGTGTGGCGATGGCACCACCGGGCGACGACCTCGAGCGGCGGGGCAGCGGCGACCTCGAGCGGCCGCCGATGGCCTGGCTGCCCATCGTCATCATCGGTGGCCTCGCCCTCTTCGGCGCCTGGACCCTGTTCCACTTCGTCATCGCGGCCGCGCTCACCCTGGTGAAGCTGGGCGTGATCATCGCCGTCGTCGGCGCCGTCGGCTGGGTGCTGGTGAAGGGCTACAAGGGCCCGCCCTCGGGCTGAACGCAGCCTCAACCGTCGGAACTCGGCGCAAGATCGGGCGCCACGCGCCGGATTCTGCGCCGACTTCGGCGGGCGAGCGGGGCGTGGCGGCGGGCCGCGGGCCGCTGGTCAGGTCAGCGTCGCGAGGTGCTCGGCCACGGCCTCGGTGACGCAGGCGGTGGTGTCGTGCAGGGCCCGGTCCTCGCCGAAGCGCTCGACCAGCGACACCACGGGCACCCGGTCGTCCACGTCGTCGTACACGCGTCCCACCACCGCCAGCACGGGCACGGCCACCTCGGCGGCCAACTCGGCCACCCCGCCCACCACCTTGCCCTCGAACGACGCCTCGTCGAGGAACCCCTCGCCGGTGACCACCAGGTCGGCGCCTACGAGCCGCTCGTCCAGGCCCACCTCGTCGGCGACGACGTCGAAGCCGTCGACCAGCGTGGCGCCGGCCGCGGCCAGCCCCCCGGCCAGGCCGCCGGCGGCGCCCCCGCCGCGCCGCGAGCGGACGTCGACCCCGTGCTCGTCCTCGTACACCTGGGCCAGGCGCTCGAGCCGACGGCGCAACAGCTCGACCTGCGCGCTCGACGCGCCCTTCTGCGGGGCGAAGCGCTCGGCGGCGTCGACGAAGGTGATGTGCACGTCGCAGGCCACGATCATCTCGACGCCCTTCAGCCGCTGCAGGGGGTAGAGGGCCCGGAGCGCTCCCAGCCCCCCGTCGGTGGTGGCCGAGCCGCCCACGCCCACGATCACCCGGCGGGCCCCGGCCTCGACGGCATGGCTGATCAGCTCACCGGTGCCGTAGGTGGACGCGGCCACCGGATCGTTGCCGTCGGCACCGCCGACCAGGGCCAACCCCGAGGCCAGCGCCATCTCGATCACCGCGGTGGTGCGGTCGAGCCGCCACGGCGCCTCCACCGGGTCGCCCAGCGGCCCGGTGACCACCGACGTGCGGTTGGCCCCGCCCAGCGCCTCGAGCAGGCCCTCGCCGCCGTCGGCCATCGGCACCTCGTCGCAGGCCCACCCCGCCTCCCATGCGGCCCGCCCGATCGCGTCGGCCACCTCGCGGGCCGACGCGGTGCCCCGGAACTTGTCGGGGGCGGCCACCACTCTCACAGGGGAAGTCTTGCCGATCGGGCGGTCGGCGCCGGGCGCCCACCCGTCGATCAGGGGCCGCGGGCCCGCAAGCGCAGTCGCCGTGCCCGATCGATCCCGGAGGCGGTGGACACAGGCGCCTCGACCCGCCGGCCCATGGCACGACCTCGGAGTCTCGGCACGGCACGATCCGCTCGGCCCGCGACCGGCAGGGCGCTCGCCGCGGGCCGGGTAGGTTCGGAGCGTGGCCGACCGACCGATCGTGATCGTGTCCAACCGGGGCCCGGTCTCGTTCCGCCGGGACGACGACGGCACGCTGGTCGCCCGCCGGGGCGCAGGCGGCCTGGTGTCGGGCATCGGGCCGCTGGTGGCCGGCACCGACGCCACCTGGATCGCCGCGGCGATGTCGGAGGCCGATCGGGAGGCCGCGGGCGGCGGCGTGATCGAGGCCGAGGGCTTCCGGGTGCGGGCGCTGGTGGTCGACGCCGACGACTTCCGCCTGGCCTACGACGTGGTGTGCAACGCCGTGCTGTGGTTCGTGCACCACGGCCTGTTCGAGACCGCCCGCCGACCGCGGTTCGACCGCCGCTGGCGCGAGGCGTGGGCCGCCTACCGGCGGGTGAACGAGGCGTTCGCCGACGCCGTGGTCGACGAGGCCCCCGAGGGCGCGGCGGTGTTGATCCAGGACTACCACCTGTGCCTGGTGGCGCCCCGCGTGGCCGAGCGCCGGCCCGACCTGGCGCTGGTGCACTTCAGCCACACCCCGTTCGCGCCGCCCGAGCTCCTCCGGGTGCTGCCCGACGACGCCGCCCACGAGCTGATGGCGGGCATGGCCGCCCACCACGCCTGCGGCTTCCACGCCCACCGCTGGGCCGCGGAATTCGAGGCCAGCGCGGAGGCGGTGCTGGGCCACGTGCCGCCCACCTTCGTCTCTGCGCTGCCGTCCGACCCCGACGACCTCACCGCGGTGGCCGCCTCCGAGGCCGGACGGGCCGCCGCCGACGACCTCGAGCGCGAGGTCGGCGACCGCCGGATGCTCGTGCGGGTCGATCGCATCGAGCTGTCGAAGAACCTGCTCCGCGGCTTCCTGGCCTACGACGACCTGCTCGCCACCTACCCCCAATGGCGCGAGCAGGTGGTGTTCGGTGCCTTCGTCTACCCGTCACGCGAGGGACTGCCCGAGTACCTGGCCTACCGCCAGGAGGTGGAGCGGGTTGTGGGCGACATCAATCGCCGGTGGGCGGTGCCGGGCTGGACGCCGATCCTGTTCGACGCCTCCGACGACTTCCCCCGCTCGGTGGCCGCGCTGGCCCGCGCCGACGTGCTGCTGGTGAACCCCGTGCGCGACGGCCTGAACCTGGTGGCCAAGGAGGGCACGCTGGTGAGCCGCCGCCGCTCGGTCCTGGCCCTCAGCCCCGAGGCCGGCGTGTGGGAGGAGGTGGGCGACACCGCCCTGCGGGTGCACCCGTTCGACGTGGCCGGGACCGCCGACGTGCTGCACCAGGCCCTGTCGATGCCCGACGACGAGCGTCGCCACCGCCACGAGCGCCGGCTGGCCATCGTGCGGGCCCGTTCCCCCCAGGACTGGCTGGCCGACCTGCTCGCCGCCGCCGATCGTTGACGGTCAGGCGCCGGCCGAGGCGCCGACGATGAGTCGCTGCAGCAGGTCCCGGACGCCCGTGGGGCCGTCGACCACCACGTCGGCCCGGTCCAACAGCTCGGGAGTCGACTCGTCGCTGCGCACGGCCACCCGCAGTGTCTCGCGGCCCGCCGCCGCGAGCTCGTCGAGCTGGTCGAACGCCGACAGGTCGCCCACGTCGTCGCCCACGTAGCAGACCGCGCCCAGGCCGTTGGCGATGTTGCGCACGGCGGTTCCCTTGTCGACGTCGATGGGCGGGTGCAGCTCGTAGGACATGCGGGCCGGCCGACAGCGCAGCCCCGACCGGGCCGCCTGCGCCACCGCCCAGTCGTGCACCTGGGCCTCGATCTCGGGGTGGGTGCGGTAGTGGAGGGTGAGCGAGAGCCCCTTGCGCTCCACGAGCATCCCCTCCGGCCCGCGCACCTCGCCGAGCGCGGCGACGTCGTCGATGACCTCGCGCCACGACCCGCCCTGGGGGTGGTCGAAGCGCTGGCCCCCGCTCAGCGCCTCGAGGCCGTACAGGCCGGTGAGGATGAGCGAGTGGGGCAACACCTGGAGGAGGAAGCTCAACGGACGCCCGGACACCACCGCCACGCGCGCGTAGCGGCCGGCGAGGTCGTCGAGCAGGTCGGCGACGCCGTCGAGGGGCAGCGCCTTGGTGGGGTCGTCGACGATCGGGGCCAGGGTGCCGTCGTAGTCGATGACGACGGCCACGTCGTCGGGGTGCCCGGTGAACCCGGTGAGGACGTCGTCCGTCAGGGGTTTGCCGGTCACGCGCACACCCTACTGGGACCGTTCGGCGGGTTTAGGAGGCCCGGTCGGTGCCGAGCATCACCACGACGGTGGCGATGCCGACGTCGACGCCGAGGTCGGCCGGCATGGGCTGCACCTGGGTGGCGGGCTGGAGCTGCAGCGTCGTGGCCACCGCCACCGCATCGCCCTGGTAGTTGTTGGTGGCGTCCTGGAAGTAGTACACGAGCGTGACGTTGGAGATGGTGGGTGCCGCGCCCGACGGGTCGATGGCGGCGGCGTAGCCGGCGTTGCGCAGCTCGGTGGTGACCGTGGTGGCGGCACCGGAGACGCCTGACGCGTTGACCACGAGCACCGGGAGCTGATCGGTGGGCACCTGGGTGGTGACGGTGCCCGGGTTCGCGCCCGGGATCGTCTCGTCGGTCGTGTCGGTGCCCGTGCCCACACCGCTCGGCACCGAGTCGGCGCTCGGCACGTCGCCGCCACTCGCGGCCGCCCCACCGTTGTCGAAGCCCTTGCTGAGGAACAGGGCGCCGATGAGCACGGCGACGCCGATCAGCAACAGGCCCCTGACCGGTGCGGCTTCAGCTTGGTTGGGCATGGTTCAACGTCCGGGGTGTTGGCCGACCGACGGGCCGACGAACCGGGCGCGACGGCGCTCGGTCCGCAGCCGGCGGAGACGGCGGACCACCAGCGGGTCGTACTCGTGCGCCTCGGGGTCGTCGAGGAGCAGGTTCAACAGCTGGTAGTAGCGGGTGGGCGACAATTCGAACTGCGAGCGGATCGCGTTCTCCTTCGGTCCGTCCTGGGTCCACCAGGTACGTTCGAAGTCGAGGATAGACCGGTCACGCGCGCTGAGACCCATCAGGTCGAGCGTGCCACGCCGGCACCGGCGGATCGCGGACCCTCGGCCCGCACCCGCCTTCGGTACGCTGGCCTCCCCGCCGGGTTAGCTCAGTTGGCAGAGCGCTTCTCTTGTAAAGAAGAGGTCGTCGGTTCGAGCCCGACACTCGGCTCTCGCGAATCCCCAGGTCACATCCGTCGTGGGCACGTCGCGTGTCCCGGGTATCCCCCACGTTCAACCCCCGACCCCTCGGGGCGAGGCGTCACCGAGGCGACCCCGGCGTTTCCCGCCAACGTCCCGGCGCCGCTCACCCATGGGGCATATTGTCCTATTTACCTCGCGCGGTCGGCCGACTACTCTCCTGGTTACCGGTCAGCACTGGCCTGGCGCCACGCGAGAAGCGGGAGCGGGCGATGCAACAGGTCACGAAGGCGGCGATCGATCACCCGACCACGGGCAGGCGCCGCCGCCGAGGCGCCGCCTCGATCCTGGTGGTAGTCACCCTGGTGGCGGCCACTCTCACCGCGGTCGTCGCCGCGCCCACCGCGCCGGTCGCCGCCGACGGCAACGAAGCCCCCGGCGCGCCCCTCGCGGCCCGCTCCCTCACCGCCGGGGGTTACCACACGTGCGCGATCTTACCCTCCGGCGCTGTCAAATGCTGGGGCTCCAACAGCCGCGGACAGTTGGGTTACGACTCCACAACCACCTTCGGCGACAACGCCGGCGAGATGGCCGCCCTCCCCCCCGTCAACCTGGGCGCCGGGCGCACCGCCACCTCCATCACCGCCGGCGACGAACATACCTGCGCCCTACTCGACAACGCCACCGTCAGATGCTGGGGTCGCGGCGACAGCGGGCGGCTGGGGCAGGACTCCACCGCGCACCTCGGCGACCAGCCCGGTGAGATGGCCGCCCTCCCCCCCGTCAACCTCGGCGCCGGGCGCACCGCCACCGCCATCACCGCCGGCAACGCCCACACCTGCGCCCTACTCGACAACGCCACCGTCAAATGCTGGGGCCACGGCGCCTACGGGCAACTGGGGCAGGACTCCACCGCCAACCTCGGCGACCAGCCCGGTGAGATGGCCGCCCTGGCGGCGGTCAACCTCGGCGCCGGGCGCACCGCCACCTCCATCACCGCCGGCGACGCCCACACCTGCGCCCTACTCGACAACGCCACCGTCAAATGCTGGGGCCACGGCGCCAACGGGCGGCTGGGGCAGGACTCCACCGCCACCCTCGGCGACAACGCCGGCGAGATGGCCGCCCTCCCCCCCGTCAACCTGGGCGCCGGGCGCACCGCCACCTCCATCACC
>JBGAOY010000026.1:0-57793 GCA_044221555.1 Acidimicrobiales bacterium | reverse complement strand
TCAACCTCCGCCGGCTCGTCAACCTCGGCCTCGACCACCGCGACGGCACCTGGATCCTCGCCTGACAGCGGGCCTGGGAAGGCAACAAGGGACCTCTCAACGGGTTCAACCCCCGACCAGGACCGCCAGCCCACACCCCTTCATGCCGCCTGTTCGGTTCGGCCATCCCCGGACCCACGACCAACGCTACGACCTGGGCGGCCCCAAGTCGCCGTTGTTCAACAGTGTCCTAGTCGGTTGTCGCCGCTGGCGTGATGGGGCCGCCCGTGCGGCGGTGGCAGGGGACCGCTTGCGGGGTTCGGTCGGGTCCGGCGACGAGACGATCATCGGGCCGCCGGGACTCGTCAACGGTGTCGGCGACGGTTGGCTTCTGGCGTTGCCGGTAGGACTCCCCGTCGAGCACGAGTTCGTGGGCGACGGACTGGCGCGGTCCAATGGCGGACCGGGCGGGGAGCGGGTCGGCCATGACTCCGAGCCGCTCGACGGGCTCCCGGCTCGAGGTGACGACTGTGGCGCGGTTCGGTGGCGTTCGACGATGACTCGTGGAGACATCGGTCACATCTGCTTGATTTCTCTAGCAGAAGGGTTGACGGAGCAAGCATCGCTTGCGATAGTTAGCACAGCCGCCACCGGAGCTAGCAACAGCCAGCAGCTCCGGGAGCGACGCAGATCCGAAAACCCGCCACCCCGATCAAAGGAAACCGACCATGTCTGCAGCCATCGACCAGCTGAACGAGATCGAAGCCAAGTTGCTCGACGCGCTCGAGCAGATCCAGGAGCCCGTCGTGTCCGGCGTGCGCAGCGCCGCCGAGTGGGCCGAGTCGGTCCTGCCCGAGGTGAAGGTGCCCTACCTCGACACCGTCGGCACCGCCGACGAGTACGTCGAGTTCGGCTTCGCCGTCGTCGACGCCGTCGTCAAGAACCAGAAGGCGTTCGTGGGCGAGCTGCTCGGCGCCACCGCCCCGGTGCGGGCCAAGTTCGTCGACGCCGACGCCAAGCCCGTGAAGCCGGTCGCGCCCGCCTCCGCCAAGAAGGCCGCCTGACCCAAGCTCTCGGGAGCTCGACCGCCGTTCCCCCCACGGCCGGTCGCTCCCGACCAGGGGTCGACCGGCACTGCCGGCGGCCCCAGCAACGACAGAAGAGGAGGACCTCCCCCCGGTCCTCCTCTTCTGCCGTTTTCGGGCCGGGTGAGCGCCCGCCGGCATCGGGGCCTCGGTCGATGCGCTGGCTCACCCCGAGCCATCGACGATCACCGGTTCTCGTCGGCGTCCGACCTCCGAGACTGTCAGAGGGCCTCGTCAAGATGGCGCCATGGCTACCTGCACCTACTGCGAACAAGAGATGCTGGTTGCGCCGTCGTGCTCGGTGACCGAGCTGCACGTCGACGGCGTGGCCCAACCGTTGCCCCGATGGGGCGCCGAGACGGGCTACGGCAGGCGTCCGAGACCTCTGGGTCGCTGCGGCGACTGCGGCGTCGAGCCCGGTGGCGCCCACCACCCGGGCTGCGACCTCGCGCAGTGCCCGAGGTGCCATGGGCAGCTCCTGTCCTGCGGGTGCCGCTTCGACGAGGACCCACCGGACGACGACTACGAGGACGACGACGGCGACGAGCGGGACGATCTCGACGCCACCTGGGTGGCCTGACGCACCATGATCGGCCGATGGCTGCTCATGAGCGCCGACCGTCGCCGTTCTGTTGCGTTCGCGACGACCCGTCCAGCGCCGTGCGCATCACCTCGGTGAGCGGTCTGGGCCGGGCATCGGCATCGAGGCGGGCCGGGGGCTCACCGTCGACGCTGTCGCCGGCGCGGGACCGTGACGGCGGGGTGCCTCACGACGTCTTCGCCATCGGGGTGCCGCCACCGACGTGACGGCTCGAGGTGTCGTGGCCCTCGACGCCGCGCCCGCCACGGTGGGGGCGCCGCAGCACCAGGCGTGCGACGACACCGGCCACGATGACCGAGAGCAAGGTGAACAGCAGCACCTCGTCGAACGACAGCCCGTCGATGTTCGGCTGCAGGTCCTCCTCGGTGGCCCAGCCGAACAACCCCTCGCTGGTGAGCAGGCCGGCCACGAACGCCGCCGCCGAGCCGATCAGCCAGCACCACAGGGTTCGTCCCGTGCCGGCGATCAGGTACGTGATCACACCCATGGCCAGCGACATGGCGAGAAGCACACCCATTCCCTGGATTCCCAGATCCCACTGCATCGCTCGCTCCTCTCTCGACCCAAGGGAGCCTGCCCGGTGTGGAGCCGGAGGCCGACCGGTGGCCACCCTTCATCTGACCTGAGTGTCCGCCGCCGCCCGCAGAGCCGATAGGGCACAACGTCCCCGGGGGATCCGATTCATCTCGACGACATGGCGCGCGGAAAGCGCGCGTCATGTCGTCGAGAACGGTGTGTTGGTCTCGCAACCCGACCACGGGCCGTCGCGGTGCGGGGTCGCGTCTGGTGCCGGGCGTACCCGCTGGGTGTCGGCCGGGCCGATCAGGCGCCGGCGACGAGGCGGGGGCGGGCGGTGCCGGCGGGCATGAGGTCGAGTTCGGGGAGGTCGTCGTCGAGGCTGGTGTCGGACCCGGGACGGCCGTCGCGCAGCAGCGCCTGCCAGTAGTCGGGGTCGTGCTCGGCGGCCCGGGTGGTGGCCACGAACTCGCGGACGAGGTCGACGAAGCGGTCGGGGTCGTCGTGGTGGGGGAAGTGGCCGCCGGCGGGGAACAGCTCGAGGCGGCTGCCGGGCATGGCCGCATGGGCGGCGTGGGCGTGCTTCACGGGGATCACGCCGTCGTTCGTGCCCCACATGATCATGGTGGGCATCGCTGCGGCCAGGTAGCAGCGGTCGCGCAGGGTGACCACCTGGCCCCGCCAGTCCACGCTCGAACGCAGGGTGCGGGTGAAGGCCACGCGGGCGTCGGCGTCGGGCAGCGCGCCGAACACCCGAACGAGCTCGTCGCGGTCGCGTCCCAGGTCGTGACCGCTTAGCCGCAGCAGCTCGAGACCGAGGAGCCCGAAGGGGCGGACGATCGGCAGGCTCAGGGGGATCAGGAACAGCTCGGCCAACGGGGCGGCGGCGATGCGCAGGAACGGCGTGACCGCGGTGGCCACCCCGCCGGTGGCCACCAGCACCAGCCGCTCGCAGCGCTCGGGGTACTGGTAGGCGAACTGGGCGGCCACGCCACCACCCAGCGAGTGGCCCACCACCGTCACCCGGTCGACCCCCAGCAGGGTGAGCAGGTCGCGCATGCCGTTGGCGTAGGCCGCCACCGAGTAGTCGGCCCGGGGCTTGGCCGACTCGCCGTGGCCCAGGAGGTCGGGGGCGATCACCGTGTGATCCTCGGCGAGCTGCTCCATCACGGGCAGCCAGCTCACCGAGTTGTCGCCGATGCCGTGCAACAGCAGCAGCGGCGGCCCGCTGCCCGCCACCCGGTAGGCGCGGCGGTGGCCGTGGATCGTGCGGAAGCGGATTCGGGTCGGATCGGCGATGCCCCGACGCTACTGACGGCCGGTCACACGCTGGTCACAGGTCGGTAACGGCGGCGTGAACGGCGGCGCCCACGGCGGCCGGAACGGCGAGGACGGTGGAGGGCGGCGGCGTCAGCACGCCACCGACGGTGCCCGGCAGAACTCGAGCCTCGACCGCGGTTCGGCAACCGCTCACCGGCGACGACGACGGTCGGAACCGCGGAGGACAGTGGAGGATGGCGGCGCCAGCACGCCACCGACGGTGCCCGGCAGAACTCGAGCCTCGACCGCGGTTCGGCGACCGCTCACCGGCGACGACGACCGGCGCACCCACGCTCGGCGGCGGTGTCGGCGGCGGTGTCCGCGAGGTGCCACGCCGGGGTGGAGGTCCTCGGCGGTGCGGTGTTCCGCTTCGGCCGGCGCGTCGGTGTCGGCGGCGTCGCGGCGGGCGCGGGAAGGTGGCCCGCCGTAGGGTGACCGCCGATGGCCGACACGCCACTGACGGTCCACGAACCAGCGGGGGAGCCGACCGGCGGGATCGTCGTGATCCAGGAGGCCTTCGGCGTCAACGACCACATCGACGACGTCACCCGCCGCTTCGGCGCCGAGGGGTGGCTGGCCGTGGCCCCGCACCTGTTCCACCGCACCGGCGACCCGAAGCTGGGCTACGACGACCTGTCCCAGGTGATGCCCCACTTCGCCGAGGTGACCCTCGAGGGCGTGCTGCACGACGTCGATGCCGCCCTCGACCACCTGGCCGCGGCCGGCATCGCGGCGGGGAGCGTGGGCATCGTCGGCTTCTGCATGGGCGGCACGGTGGCGTTGGCGGTCGCCACCCGCCGGCCGCTGGGCGCCGCGGTCACCTTCTACGGCGGCGGCGTCACCACGGGCCGGTTCGGGTTCGATCCCCTCGTCGATGAGGCGCCCCGCCTGCAGGCGCCCTGGCTGGGGCTGTTCGGCGACCTCGACGAGGGCATCCCCGTCGACGACGTCGAGCGACTGCGTGCGGCGGCGGCACGCTCGGGGCAACCCACCGACGTGGTGCGCTATCCCGACGCCGGCCACGGCTTCCACTGCGACGCCCGCGCGAGCTACCACGAGCCCAGCGCCACCGACGCCTGGGCGCGCACGGTGGCGTGGTTCCATCGCCACCTGGCTCCCTGACCGCCTGACCGCCTGATCGCCTGATCGCCTGATCGCCTGATCGCCTGATCGCCTGATCGCCTGATCGCCTGACCGCCGGGCCGCCTGACCGTGTGACCGCGTGACCGCGTGACCGTGTGACCGCGTGACCGCGTGACCGAGTGAACGCCCGATCGCCTCCCCCTGGCGGCGGATCTGCGACGATGGGTCGATGAGCGACGTGGCCACGGTGGATGCGCTGAAGGAGTTCGACTGCCCACGGTGCGGGCAGGTGGCTGCCGCACGGTTCTACGGGCCCTGCGAAAGCTGCCGTCAGGACCTGCGGGCCAACCTGGGCAACGAGCAGCGCGAGATCGAGAAGGTGGAGTACGAGCCGAAGATGAACGTGGTGCCGAACCACGTGGCCACCAAGGAGTAGCGCGGCCCTGGGTCATCTGGCGGCCCCGGGCGCTCGCGTGACGGAGGTCGAGGCGGCGGCCCTGACGTGGACCGGGTGATCGCAGCCGTCGACGCCGGAACGCAACCGTCGCCTCGATGTCGGCTTCGGCGCGGCTCAGCAGATCGTGCGCTGGTCGACAGCGAGGAACGCCGGTCTCGCCCACTGGGTCCCGCGCAGGTGCGGTCGGCGCCCACGTGCGCCACCCAACACGTCGCTCACCTGGGGCCGCGCCCGGGTGAGGACCCTGGCCGCGTGGGAGGGGCGTGTGGCTGTCGGACGGTGATGTGGTCCGAGCCGGTTGGCGCCCGAGCCCGACGACGTCCGCAGCCGGCTCCGGAGCGGGACCGTGGTGCGCTCGGCGCTCGCCCGATGTGGCCTGCTCATGCCTGACCGGCTCTGGCGCGGCCTGTTCGGATCGCGCGCACATCGCCGGCCGGCGCCTCATGCGAACGGTCGTGTTCGAGGCGCCGGCGGCGACAGCGCCGGGGCTCACCGCGCCCGCCGCCACGGGTGCCCGCCAGACCGAGTTGCCCGACGATCCGAGTGCTCCGGTGCATGTCGAGGACATCCTCGGCTGGAGGTTCGACGGGCTGGTCGACCAGGCGGTCGGGGTGTGGCTGCGATGTCCGTCGAGGACACGCGGCGCCGCACGTTCGACAGCGCCGCCGACCGGCACGCCGTCACTCAGCAGGTCGGGGTGGTGCTCCGCTCGGCGACGTCCTCCAGCGTCGCGACCACCCGGGCCACGTCGAAGGCGACCGGCGACTCCGCGGGGTCGGGCCACATCCGGCGGGCGGGGGCGAAGTAGTCCCCGCCGTAGACGTGGATCGCCGCGGTCCACTCCCGCGACGGGTTGGCCACGGCATGGATCACCTCCCGGCCGAGCGCCACCGTGTCGCCGGTGCGCAGGGTGGTCGCACCGCTGGGGCGGAGGGCGCCGTCGCCGTCGGCACGGAAGAACCGGTTGTCCTCCCGGCCGCCGTACAGCCCGACGGTGGCCCACATCTGATGGTCGTGGGCCAGCAGGTCGGCGGTCGGTGGCCACACCACGTGCAGGACCGTGAGCTCGTCGCTGCGGTGCCAGGTGGTGAACGGGGGGATCGCGGTGGGTGGCCCGACGGCGTCGGCGATGCGGCCGGGGCCGTGCAGCGCCGACCTCAGCACCTCCTCGACCGCCACCGGCCCGCGGGTGCCTTCGGTGCGGACGGCGGCGAGGCAGTCGGCGACGAACGAGTCGATGTCGAACGATGCCATGGCCCTCAGTGAACCAGTCCTCGGCCCGCCCTGCCGACTGTCTCGCGGCCTGATCGAGGTGGGTGCGGCAGCGGCGGCCGCGCCAGATGAGGCGCACGCGGCCGCGACGCAGGGCACACCGACGTCAGGCCGAGTGCTGGATCGCCGTGGCCGTGTTCCACGCCGCCGCGGCAGGTGGGGTGGGCGCCTGGCCGAGAGGTGGCGGTGGTGGGCCCTGCGTCGGTGCGACGGCCGCGCCTGGCGAGCGGGTCGGCGGGGGCCAGATCGGGAACCGCGGCGGCGGGTCGTAGGGCCGGGGCCCCGCCCCGCGAGGTTGGGCGAGACCGGGCGGGGAGCAGCGCCGCTCCTCCGTGGCCTGCCGGCTGGCCTCCGTCAGCGGGTGGGCGGTGGTGAAGCGGTCGCCAGGTCGATCAGCGCGCCGAGATCGTGCACCGACGTGGCCTGACGGTCGCCGGATCGGAGGGCTGCGCCGCCCCCGTCGGGCTCGCGCCAGACGGCGACCCGGGCGTGATCGTCGGGCACCGACTGCGCCACTGCGACCTCGTCGCCGTCGATCACCAGCGTGAGGTCGGCGAGGGCGACCAGCAGCTTGATGCGGCCGGCGTCGGCGGCGGGGGAGTACGGCGCGTCGGGGTGGTAGGGCGTGGCCAGGCACAGGCGGCCCTCGTGGATGGCGCGGCGGACCTCGGGTCGGCGGATGCGGTGGGTGAGCGGGTCGGCCAGGACAGCGACCACCCGACCGCCGGCCTCGAGGGCCGCAGTGGTCACTGCGGCATCGATGCCGGCGTCGGCGCCACCGGTGATGACGGTGAGGCCGGCGCCGACGGCCGCCCTCGCGCACGCACGGGCGAGCGCCACCACGTCGCGGTCCTCGCCGGCGGCGACGGTTGCGGTGGTGCGTGTCGGGGTGAGTTCGGCTGTGTCGGGGTCGTTGCCCGTGGCGAAAGTTGCGCGTGTTGGGGCGGGTTCGACGGCGCCCGGCCCGTCGCTGGTGGCGACGGGAGCGGTGGCGCGTGGTGGGGTGAGCTCGACTGCGTCTGGGTCGTTGCTGGCGGCGATGGTTGCGTGTGCTGGGGTGAGCTCGACGGCGCCCGGCTCGTCGCTGGTGGCGACGTGCGCGGTTGCGTGTGGTGGGGTGAGTTCGGCTGTGTCGGGGTCGTTGCCGGCGGCGATGGTTGCGTGTGGTGGGGTGAGCTCGACGACGTCTATGTCGTCGGCGGCGGGCGCGGTGGCGCGTGTTGGGGGGGCTTCGACCGCGTCTCGGTTGTGGCCGGCCGCGGTGGCGCGTGTTGGGGCGGGTTCGACCGCGTCTCGGTTGTGGCCGGCGGCGGCGGGCGCGGTGGCGCGTGATGGGGCGGGTTTGACTGCGTGGGGGTCGTTGCCGACGGCGACGAGGGCCAGTCCCGGCTCGACCATCAGCTCCATGGGTCCCGCGACGTGGAGGGCGGGCGGGGCCTGGTCGCCCAGGCGCTCCCGCAACCGGGGCGGGTACCGCACGTCGAACGCCGACACGATGTTGATGCCCGCGCGCTCGGCGTCCTCGAGCGCGAAGGCGAAGGCGGTGGCTCGGTCGAGGAGGCCCCGGACGCGCGCCGCCTGCTCGGGCTCGATCGAGGGCGGGTCCTCGCCGAGCAGCACCGCCGGGTCGCCGCCGACGGACTCGACCAGTGCCCAGAACTCGCGGGCCTTGAGCGGCGGCGGGCCGTCGGGCACGAGCCGACTGGTGAGCAGCAGTGCCGCGAGGGTGGAGTCGTCGAGGCGGGCCATGCCTATCGGGCGGCGGTCGCCGTGCATCGTGGCCACTGCCACGAACCGACCGACCGCCGAGGCCGGCCGGCTGTCGCTTGACGGCAGGCGGGGCCCGGCGGGCTCGCGGTGGCCGCATCGGACCGGGTGCCGTGGTGGCCCGAGCCCCTGCTCTGAAGCGCGGGCGGCACGTGGCGGGCGGACGAGCGCGGAGGAGGGGCTGGTGGCGACGCGGACCTCACGCTCCGTGCCCCCGGGGCACGTCGGCGCCGAACCGGAGGCGATAGCCCCCGGAATCCGGGGGCTATCGCCTCGAGTGGGGGGATCACCGTCGATTCGAACACGGAGGGTGGTGGCTCGGCACTCGGAGTCGCCCGGGGGGCACGGGCGCTCGGCCTCGGCCTCGCCGCTCGCTCGTCCGCACGGATCGCATCGCCCCACCGGACAGGTTCAATAGCTCTACGGGTCGACTGGATCGGCGACGGCCACCAACGTGCTGCACGTCGTCTGGTGTTGGGGGACGACCTTCGGTCGGCGCCTGGGTTCGCCGTGCCGCCCCACCGTCCTTCGACACGGGTCGGAACGGCCTGGCCGTCCATGCCCCCCACCCGGTGCCCATCACAGCACGAGACCGAGATCCCCGTCGCGGCCCGGCCGCTCGCGCCGTTGGCGACCATCCCGCGAACGCCGGGGGGAGGACCGAATCGGACGCCAGCTCTAGGTGGGGGCACGAGCGGTGGACCCATCAGTCGCCGCTGGCCTTGGCCAGGACCAGAGGGAGCACCGGGCCCGATCCGGCCTGGCGGAGGGAGGCGCCGACGACGGTGAGGGTCCAGCGCGAGTCGACCAACTCGTCGACCAGCAGCACGGGGCCGGAGGGCACGTCGGCGGTGACGGCGTACGCGCCGAGCACGTTGCGCACCTGCTGGGCGCTGTTGGCCATGGTGCGCTGGTCGGCGATGGGACGGACCTGCTCGATGACCGTGAGGTGGGGCAGGTCGAGCCGGGCGGCGAGGCGGTCGGCGAAATCGGCCAGCAGGCCCCCACCGGCGGGTGATCCGGGCAGGCAGGTGACCCATTCGGGGGGCGGGTCGGGTCGCCAGGTGCGCCGCACCAGCTCGACGGCACCGTCGACCAGGCGATCGTCGTAGGCCCTGCCCTCGAGCCGGGCCTCTCGCACCAGCGCTCCCCATCCGGCGTCGCCGTACAGGCTGAGGGCCCGACCGTCCGCCAGGCGCTGGTCGGCGGGGATGTTGCCCGACACGCCGTCGAGGTCGCGGGGCCACTGTCGGCGGGGCTCGATGACGAGGGGCGAGGAGCGCAGGAAGGTGCGGGCGGCCTCGACCAGGTCGACGTCGAGCTCGAGCGGCGCCGGTGGCGAGCCGGCCGCGGCCCGACAGACCGAGCACCGGCCGCAGTCGGCGTCGACGTGGTCGTCGAGCTGGCGACGCAGGAAGCGCATGAGGCAGGTGCCGTCGTTGCCGTAGCGCACCATCGCCTCCTGCTCGGCCCGCCGGGCGGCGGTGACCCGCTCGACCCGCTCCTCGTCGTAGGCCCACGGTTGGAGGGTGCGCTGCCAGGCCGAGCCCACCCGCTCGACCGCCCCCTCTGCGTCGAGGATCTTCAACATCCCTTCGAGCCGCGACCGGCGGACGTTCACCTCGGCCTCGATCTCGGTGATCTTCACCGGCCCGCCCGCGGCCTCGAGCAGCGCGATCACCTGCTCGGCCTTGTCGCGTGGGGGGAAGGCGGTGCGGATGAAGTAGTCCTGGATGTCGGCGTCCTCGTGGCCCCGCAGCAGCACCACCCGGGCGGTGTCGAGCGACCGACCCGCCCGGCCGACCTGCTGGTAGTAGGCGATCGGCGAACCCGGACCCTGGTAGTGGACCACGAAGCCGAGGTCGGGCTTGTCGTAGCCCATGCCCAGCGCCGAGGTGGCCACCAGGGCCTTGACCTCGTTGTTCAGCAGGGCATCCTCGGCCACCAGCCGCTCGCCGGGCTCGGTGGCGCCGGTGTAGGCCAGCACGTTGACGCCCCGACTGCGCAACCAGGCGGCCACCCGCTGCGCGTCGGCGATGGTGAGGCAGTAGACGATGCCGGTGCCCGCCAGCGTGGGGATCTCGGTGGCCAGCCAGGCCATGCGCTCGGCCTGCGAGGGCAGATCGATCACCTCGAGCTCGAGGCTGTCGCGGTCGAGCCGGCCACGGATCTCGACCGCACCCTCGCCCAGCTGCTCCTCCACGTCGTGCACCACCCGGTCGTTGGCCGTGGCCGTGCACCCGAGGACCGGCACGTTGCGGGGAAGGCGGTCGAGCACCCGGGCCAGCCGGCGGTAGTCGGGCCGGAAGTCGTGGCCCCAGTCGCTGATGCAGTGCACCTCGTCGATCACCAGCAGGCCGACGGCACCCACCAGGTGGGGCAGGACCCGCGTGCGGAAGCGCTCGTTGTTCAGCCGCTCCGGCGAGATGAGCAGCACGTCGACGCCGTCGGCCAGGATCGACTCCTCTATGACGTCCCAGTCGTCGGTGTTGGACGAGTTGAGCGACGCCGCCTTCAGCCCGATGCGCTCGGCGGCGTGCACCTGGTTGCGCATGAGGGCCAGCAGGGGCGAGACCAGCAGGGTGGGGCCGCCGCCCTGATCACGCAGCAGGCGGGTGGCGAGGAAGTAGACGGCGCTCTTGCCCCAGCCGGTGCGCTGGACGACGAGCACCCGCCGGCGGTGGTCGACGAGCGCCTCGATGGCCTCGAGCTGGCCCGGGTGGAACTGCGCGTCGGGGCCGGCCAGCCGGCGCAGCAGGTCGAGCGCCTGGGCGGCGGTGGCGCTGGTGGTGGGTTGGTCGGTGAGGCTCATGGGCGGGTCCCGGTCATCGGCGGCGGGCAACGGTCGTGGTGGCAACCTACGCCGGAGGTCTGACATGCAACGGTTCGCGGCGAATGGCGCGCCGGATCGACCCCGAGCCCCCCGAGCGATCGAGCCCGGCGCGGGCACCAGGTGCTCGCCTTCGACGAGGCGGCGGCGGTGGCCTACGCAACCATCGTCGACGCTCGCGATCGCCACGGTCGCCCGATCGGCGGCTTCGACGCGCAGATCGCCGCCATCTGCCAGACAACGGGGGCGTCGCTGGCCACCCGGAACCTCCACGACTTCGAGCACACGGGCATCGAACTGATCGACCCCTGGCAGTTCGACTGAGGGAGTCGTCTCGACGACGAACGCGGTTGTCGGGCCGTGCGGCTGCCCCTCGGTCAGCGCCGCTCGGGGCGGACGAGCTCGCGGTAGAGGGCGGCGGCGATGCCGCCGGCGGCGCCGTTGCGGCCGGTGTCGGCCACGAACGCATCGATGTCGTGGGCGCCGGCGAGGTAGCGCGGGTAGATGCGCCGGCGGTGTTCCACGGTGCGGCGGGGGAGGGGGAGCCCCGGCGCGGGGTGGTCGTCGTCGATGAGGTACTCGCGGGGCAGGGTGATGCGCTGGATGACCACGCCTGCACAGGTGTGACGGATGCGGCGGTTGAGCTCGCCGTGGCCACCGGCGGCGACGATCGCGGCGACCTCGTCGCGCAGCGACGGGCCGGTCGGCGCCGGCCGGGTCCGTCCGGTCGGCCACCAGTAGGGCTCGTCGTCGAGGGCCCAGGCCAGGTGGAACAGGGCGTGGCGGCCGACGATGCCGGGCGGCAGGAGGGGGCGGAAGTGGTCGAGGCGCTGACGTAGCGGTGCGGCGGCGAGCGCCGGATCGGCCTCGACGGTCCGGGCCGCCCAGCGCATCAGCGGGCCCACCTTGTCGCCCCCGCGGCGGTCGGCGACCAACTCGGCGAGGTCGCGGCGGGCCACCCAGGTGAGGTCGCCCTCGTAGTCGTCGGGGTCGGCGAAGCCGGCCACGGCGTGCAGTTCGGCCCGCAACCGGGCCCGTTCACGGCTGCGCACAGCAGCCCGGTCGGCCCGGGCACGGCGGCGGTGGGTGCTGGGCAGCACCGACCGGGCCATGTCCCGAGGCTTGTCGTCGTGATTGCGCACGAGGCCCTCCGAGAGGGCCGGTGGGGGCCGTCGATCGGCCCACGTCGTCACCGGCTTCCTATCTCCTGTGCATGAGGGCCTCCTCGGTCATCGGGTGTCGGGCAGCCGGACAACGTCGCGCCGATCGGCGCGACTGTCCAGCGATTTCTCGGGCTCCGAGCAGGAGGCCGGCGGTGAGCGAGCTGATCGGAGTTGATCGGCGGCTGTCGGGAGCGGCGGCGGCGCCGTGCCGGATCTCGCGCACCCGACGACCGAGCGCGGGAGGACCCTGCGCGATGTCGTCGAGGATGCGGTCGGTCGCCGGCGCTTCCCGACGGTGGCCGAAGGCGCTCAGAGCGCCGCCTTGGCCGCCGCGACGTCGAGGCGGACGCCGGTCTCGCGTTCGGACACCTGCCACAGCGTGTCGATGGCCTTCTGCAGCCCGATGCGACGGACGATCGGACGGCGGACGGCGGGCCCGTTGTTCATGAACAGCGGGCCGTAGAACTCGCCGCCCGTGGCACGGGGGTCGGTGGCCGCCCGTAGTTGGGGGCGGGCGCCGTGCTGGGGCGACATGCCGGTGGCCGCCGCCATCGAGTGGAAGAACGGCGCCGACCAGCCCCCGCCCCCCTCGGCCACGGTGGTGGCCTGCAGGTCGGTGTTGGACAGGCCCGGGTGGGCGATCAGGCTCGCGGCCCGCACGCCGGCGTCCTCGAAGCGCCGCTGCAGGCCGAGCCCGAAGTGGAAGTTGGCCAGCTTGGCCTGGCCGTAGGAGCGCCACGGCTTGTACCGGCCGTGCAAGTGCGGGTTGTCGGGGTTGACCGGGCGGCCGATGTGGTGGGCGGTGCTGGTGACCGTGACCACCCGCGCCGCGTCGGCCCGCAGCAGCGACGGCAGCAGGTGGGCGGTGAAGGCGAAGTGGCCCAGGTGGTTCACGCCGAACTGCATCTCGAAGCCGTCGGCGGTTCGGCGTTCGGGCATCGCCATAAGGCCGGCGTTGTTGACCAGGATGTCGACGGTCGGGCGCTCGGCCAGGATCGTGTCGGCGGCGGCGCGCACGGAGGCGAGGTCGCCGAGGTCGAGGGCCACGACCTCGAGGGACGCATCAGGATGGTGCCCGAGGATGATCCCTTCGGCGGTCGCGGCCTTGTCCTGGTCGCGCGCCGCCATCACCACGTCGGCTCCCGCACCGGCCAGCGCCAGGGCGGTGGCCAGGCCCAGCCCGCCGTTGGCGCCGGTGACCACGGCCACCGTGCCGGTCAGGTCGGGGATGTCGGTCTCGGTCCAGGCCATGGTGCCTCCTCGCCACCAGCTTCGCGCACCGGGTCTGCCGGCGGTCGAGCCGACGTGTCCGTGACGTTCGGTGCCCCTGCGCCGCCTCCGGCTCCACTCACTGCCTTTCCATGCTTTTCAACAACTGTGGATGACCCTGTGGACGTCGCCGGCCGGGATGGGGACCGACCAGGTCCTCCCGCTCGTTCCTGTCCGCGACGGCACCGGCCACCCCTCGTAGACTGCATGCGTGACCGACACGCCGGAGTCGCGCCGGTTCCAGGCTGCGCTGCGAATGTCCGCCGAGGGCCTCGAGCTCATGCGCCAGAACCTCCGCCGCCGGTACCCCACGGAGTCGGGGAGCGAGATCGATCGGCGCCTCGCCGAGTGGGTGTTCGATCGGCCCATGGATGCCCCGGGGCCGGTCGTCGCGCCGTGACGCGATGAGCGATCTCGCGGTCGCGTGTCGAGAGATCGAGGCGGCTGCGGCTGAGCAGGGGCTGGGGTGCGCTCTCGTGGGGGGCTTCGCCGTGTCGGTTCGCACCGAACCCCGCTTCACGCGAGACGTCGACCTGGCGGTGGCGGTCGACGACGACCGAGCGGCCGAGACGTTCGTTCGGTCGGTGCTCGGCCGGGGCCACACGCTTGTGGCCAACGTCGAGCACGAGGCCCAGGGGCGCCTGGCCACGTCGAGGGTCCGCCTGTCCGGGGGCGAGGCGGTCGACCTCTTGTTCGCGTCGTCCGGCATCGAGCGCGAGATCGTCGAGGCCGCCGATCCCCTCGAGGTGCTGCCGGGTCTGACGGTGCCGGTGGCCCGCGTCGGCCATCTGATCGCGCTGAAGCTGCTGGCGCGTGACGACGAATCGCGGCCCCAGGATGCGGGCGACCTGCGCGCTCTGGTCGGCGTCGCCACGGCCGAGGACCGCGAACTGGCCGCAGTCGCCGTGAGGCAGATCGCGGCACGGGGCTTCGATCGAGGCCGTGATCTGGACGCCGAGCTCGACTCCCTGCTCGACAGCCGCTGACCATCGCCGCGCGGCGCGACGACGACCGGTTCCGCATCGCCCGGCGGGTCGCCGAGGACCGGGTCCGCGGGCGACCCGAGGCCGATGCTGACACGGCGGTGTGACGTCGCTCCGTGGCGCTACGGCGAAGGCTCCCGCATCGTGGGCCGCTGACTCCTCACGCACGCGAGCCCATCGGAACAGGACGCCGCGGACGGCCGGGTCGGCTCAGCGGAGGGTGGCGAGCACGTCGGTGAACGCGGTGTTGTCGGTGCTGGTGTGGGGCCAGCGGCGGCGCACCTCGGCCAGGGCGGCGTCGGGCGAGTGGCCCTCCGTGCGCATCAGCCAGGCCCGCAGCACCAGCCCGGTGCGCGACCGTCCGCCATGGCAGTGGACCACGACCTCGCGACCCTCGGCCAAGAGCGCGTCGATGGCGGCGAGGGTGTCGTCGAGGGCCTCACGGAGGGCCGGGTTGTGCTCGTGGCCCCGGTCGACCAGGTAGACCTCGCGGCGCACCGGTCGGTCGTCGAAGTAGCCCTTGGTGCGACAGAGCGACACGACGGCGTGGTCGCCAGGTGTGGTGGCGGCGCCGCTGAGGTTGGTGGCCCACAGCCGGGGGCGCACCTCGACCGGATCGAGCGCGGGCTCGTCGGCGGTGAGCGGCACCGGCCGGGCGCCGACCAGCCGCCGGCCCAGGTCCTGCAGGTCGCCCAGGCGGTACCGGCGGTCGAGGACGGTGCCGTGCACGTAGGTCGACCAGCGCGCCGGGATGCGGCCCGCACCCCACATCGCGCCGGCCAGCCCACCGGTGATGGCCGCGGTGGTGTCGGCGTCGTCGCCGCACTCGACCGCCGCCACGACCGCCTCCTCGAAGCTGCCGGCACCGCGGACCGCCCACACCGCGGTGGCCAGCGCTCCCCACACCGTGCCGTTCGGCACCGGCGACGAGGATGGCGCCCACCCTGGAGAGAGCATCTGGTGGAAGCGCTCCCGGTGGGGCTCGGGCACGAGGGCCAGGACGTCGGGGAGCCCGGCGATGGGGTCGTCGCCGGCCAGGGCCAGGCGTACCAGCTCGTGGTAGATGGCGCAGCCCTCGCCGGCGGCGGGATCGCCATGGGTGAGCGCCGAGATCTGTCGAGCCGCGCTCATGGTGGCGGCCGTGCCCTGCTTGGCGACGTGGAGCGCCGCCGGGATCGTGCGCATCAGCGAGCCGTTGCCGGCGGCACCGTGCGGGTGGGTGGCGAAGTGGTCGGCCGCGGCCTGGGCGCAGTCGCCGGACCGGCGCAGCACCGACCCCGTCATCACGCCGATGTCCTTCAGGGGTGAGTTGGCCCATGCCCGGAACCGCGCGCACAGGTCGCTCTCGTCGATGCTCGCACGCGCGAGCAGCGACTCGGCCACCAGCACGGCCATCTGGGTGTCGTCGGTGAACTCGCCGGGGGCCCACCCGCACCCGCCGCCCCCGATCATCTCGCCGATGCCGCCGAGCACCGGCGCGGGGAAGCGGGCCGAGTAGGTGCCGGCTGCCCGGAACTCGAAGGGCGCGCCCAGGGCGTCGCCCGTCGCGGCGCCGACGAGGGCGCCGACGGCGCGGTGCACCAGGTCGTGCGACGGGCCGTCGTGTGGGGTCATTCCAGGAACTCGGCGATGACCGCCAGGATGTCGTCGCCGTAGTTGTCGACCTTGGCGGGGCCGATCCCGTGGCAGGCGCGCAGGCCCGCGTAGTCGGTGGGGCGGCGGGCGACGAGGTCGTCCAGGGTGCGGTCGGCGAACACCACGAAGGCGGGCACCCCGTCGGCCTGTGAGCGGGCCCGACGCCACGCCCGCAGGGCCTCGTGGAGGGCGTGGGCCTGCTTCCACTCGTCGAGGCCCACCCCGTCGGGCGGCGGGCCGCCGGCGCCCACACCGGTGCGGCCCGCCGGGCCGGGCCGGGTCCTCGCGGCCGGCGCCGCCGCGGGCTCGGGTGCCGGTGCGGGCGGGGCCCCCGGGGCGGCCAACTCGGCGAGGAACGGTGAGGGCAGGCCGGCGGGGGCCACCACCGTGACCGACTGCGAGCAGCGGGTGAGGGCCACGTGGAAGATGCGGCGCTCCTCCTCCACGTCGGCGGCCAACCGGTGGGGGAACAGCGACGCGGAGGCCTCGTGGACCATCACGTGGGGCCACTCGAGGCCCTTCACCCGGTGGACCGTGGACAGGGCCACCCGCCCGCCCTCCCCGGCGGGCAGTTCGGCCTGGAGCCGCTCGGTGAGCCACGCCCGGAAGGTGCGGGGATCGTCGTGCAGGGCGGCGATCTGGCACAGGGCGTCGAGGTCGTCGCCGTGGGTCGAGCGGTCGACCCGGCCACGCGACCGGTCGAGCGACTCCACCGCGCCGCCCAGGCCGATGCGGTCGCGGACGGCGGCCAGCACCTCGGCGGTGGTGGCCCCGTCAGCCAGGTCGGCCAGCAGCCGCACGTCGGCGACGAATCCCAGCACCTTCTCCTGGTCGCGCTCGCGGCTGATGCGTCCGGCCAGGCGCTCGAGGCCGCCGAGGTCGCGCTGCTCGGCCATCCAGTCGAGCACCTTGGGCGACAGCGAGCGGGGTGGGCGCCTCGCCGCCTCGCGCACGCCGCCGGCCGAGAGCCGCCGTGGGTCGACGGCGAGGTCGACCCACGCCAGGGCCGAGCGCACCCCCGTGCGGGTGAGCCATCCCCGGATGCCCGGCACGGGGTCGACCGCGATGCCGGCCGAGCCCAGCGCCACCTGCACGGGGGCCAGGGTGGCGTTGACCCGGGTGAGCACGACGATGTCGCGCTCGGACGCACCCTCGTCGAGCCGCCGGCGGACCGCGTCGACCAGCGCGGCGACGGTGCCCTGCTCGGTGAGCGCCACCCCGACCACCGCCGGGTCGTCGGCCCGGCCCGCCGGCCAGTCGATGGTCTTGGCCACCCGCCGGCGGTTGCGGGTGAGCAGGTTGGTGGCGGCCCGCACGACCGGGGGTGGGCACCGGTAGTTCACGGTGAGGGGGTGGTCGGCGGCGCCGGGGAAGTAGTCGGCGTAGCGGATCAGCCAGCCGGGGTCGGCCCCCTGGTAGCCGTAGATGGTCTGGTCGTCGTCGCCGACACCGAACACGTCGAAGGCAGGCGCGGCCAGCAGCCGGATGAGCAGCAGGTGGGCGGGGGTGAGGTCCTGGAACTCGTCCACCAGCATCACCCGGCACGACCGCTGCGCGCTGCGGCGCGCCGCCGGGTCGCGCAGCAGCACCTCGATCGCGCCGTAGATCTGCTCGTCGAAGTCCACCGCCTTCGCCTGTCGCAGCGCCTCGCGGTACCGGGGGAAGAACTCGGCGAAGCCGTCGACGTCGCCCTGGTAGTCGGCCTCGACCTCGTCGGGCGAGCGCAGGCCCAGCCGCACCTGGCCCAATGCCTCGATCCACGCCGCCGCCGGGTCGGTGTTGGCCCGGCGGGGCAGCTTGACGAGGCGCTCGATGTGGTCGCGCACGCCCCGCTCGTCGAGCACCGCCGGCGGCCCCGACGAGCCCGCGGGGCGGCGGAACGGTCCCGTGCCCCCGAGCACGGCCAGGCCGAGCGAGTTGAGGGTGCGGATCTGCAGCCCCTGGAGCCCGGCGAGCCGCTCGCGCATCTCGCCGGCGGCGCGGGTGTTGTAGGCGACGAGCGTGAGGGCGCCGGTCGGCAGGCCGCAGTCGGCCACCAGATGGCGGGCCCGCTCGGTGAGGGTGCGGGTCTTGCCCGACCCGGCCGGCGAGATGACCCGGCACGGCCCGCCCGGGTGGGCCACCGCGGCGAGTTGGTCGGCGGCCAGGTCGGCGGTGGTGGGGGTGGGGCGCAGCGCGGCGGCGTGGCCGTGCTCGAGCCAGAAGGCGTGGGCGACGGGTTGGCCGGCGCGCTCGGCCAGGCCCAGGTCGAGCGGGCCACCGTCGCACCATGCCGTGGTGGCGTCCCCCGGCAGCCGGACGTCGCCGGTGCGACGGACGTCGGCGTCACCCGTGGCGCCGTCGCCGGTCGTGTCGACGGCGGTGGGGCCCGCGACCGGCGCGGCGTCGGCGCCGGCCGTCGCCCCCGCCGCGACCGCGCCGCGGGCGGCATCGAGGCGGGGTTGGTCGGGTCGGCGCAGGTCGAGGGCGTTGGACCACACCAGGTGGGCCAGCTGGGCGAGCGGGAACGTGAACGCAGGATCGAGCCGCCAGGGCTCGCGCTCGTCGACCTCGTCCGGGTGACGGTCGAGCGGCGCGGCGAGCTCGACGACGTACGGGCGCCGGCCGCTCCAGTGGGCCTGGAGCCGTTCGACGAGCGGGGTCGGGTCGGCGTGGGTGTCGTCGTCGACCACGAAGCGGGGCGCGTCGGCCCACGGGGCGGGCACGTCCTGGCCGGGGGCGACCACAAGGGTGCGACCCAGCTCCGGCGGGCCCGACCGGGCCACCACCACCGGCGACTCCGCCACCACGGTGGCGCGCTGGAGCTCCTCGGGCCGTTCGGGGCGGTGCCGGTCGCTCGGCGACGACGGGCCGCCGGTGGTGTGGCCGCGAGTGGTGGGGCGGCGGTCGGCGGCGGTCGGCGCCCGGTCGGCACCGAGGGGTGACCCGGACGGGCCGCCGAGATCGGTCGACCAGAGGTCGTCGGGCGGATCGGGTGCCTCGGACGGGTCGCGCGGCGCCAGCGTGCCGGTGCACCCGCGCACCTCGGCCACGGTGTCGTGCTGGCCACCGCAGTGGCCGCAGCTGATGGCCACGTCAGGCGCTGGCTGCGGGGAGCATGGTCATTCGAGTGACGCCAGCAGGTCGGCGGCGCGCTGTTGGATGGCGGCCACCTGCTTCGAGGGGGCGAGGTGGCCCACCTCAGCGGCCAGGTCGGCCACGATCGCGGCCAGCGCCGCCAGCTTCTCGGTGTCCTCCTCCATGCGGATCGTCGAGAAGGGGAAGGCCACCGTCACCTTGCTGGTCGTGTTGACCGGCCCCCGAGGTGGCTCGGCCGGCTCGGCGGGGAGTGTCGGCGCGGGCGTCTCGACGGGCGGGTCGGCGGGCTTGGCGGAGGACTTCTTCGAGCTGGCCATGGCCACAGGATGGCCGACGATCACGGGCGGCACTAGGCCGCACCCAACAACGCCCGCACCTCGGCGCGGGCGCCGGCGAGGTCGTCGACGTCGCGCTCGATGGCGCCACCGGCCCGGCAGAAGACCAGGCGGCCGGCGGCGACCGGCAGCCCGGTGCTGGCTTCGAGTGCCTCGGCGTAGGTGGCCAGCTGGAGGCGGTACTGGTGGAGCTTGGCGTCGATCTCGGCGTCGGAGCCGACCGCGTCGGTCTTGTAGTCGACGATGACCAGGCCCTCGTCGCTCTGGTAGAGCAGGTCGATGTAGCCCTCGACGGCCCGCTCGCCGAGGGGCGCCGCCACGTAGAGCTCGCGCCAGAGTCGGCCGCCGGCGAGGGCCTGCTGCACGCTGTGGGACGCGAGGCCCGAACGGGCCATCCCCGCCACGGTGCCGGCCAGGTCGGGGACGGCCTCGGCGTGGGCCTGTTGCGCGGCGATCTGGTCGAGGTGCTCGCCCGTGGCCAGGTCGACCAGTTGCAGCGTGGCGTGCACCGCCCGGCCGATCGCCGTCCCCGCCCGCCCCCGTCGGCGGCTGAACGCGGGCCGACCGGAGTCGTCGGCGTCGGCATCCTCATCCCGCCCCAGGTCGGCGTCGTCGGGAACCCGGGCGGTGTCGTCGAGCGCGCGGTCGAGGTCGTGGGGTGGGGTGCCGGGATCGCGCTCGGCGTCCGGGTGCGCACCGGTCACGGTGCGGTCGGCGGCGCGTTCGAGTGCCTGGCGGGCGACGGTGGTGGCGGAGACGAAGCGGCCGACGCGTTGCGGCTCGAGGAGCGCCTCGCGACGGGCGATCCACTGCGCCCGGTCGTCGAAGGGCAGCGGCGGCGCCACCCGCGGCGGCTCGACGGCCGAGGCGCCCACCCCCGACCGGTCGTCGGCCAAAGACGCGTTTGGCTCGTCGGAGGCGTCGGAGGCGTCGGAGGCGTCGGGCTCGTCGGGGAGCCTGCGGCAGAGCTCGTCCTCCACGTCGGCCGAGTGGGCGGCCAGGGTGGCGCCGTGGCACGAGGCCTTCACGTTGTGGTGCGTGGAGACCACCAGGTGATCTCGGGCCCGGGTGCACGCCACGTAGAGCAGTCGCTGGCGCTCGTACTGGTCCATCTCGGCCTCGAAGTCGGCCTGGCGGTCGAAGTTGTCGGTGGCCACCCCCTTGCGGAACTTGATGCCGGGCCGGTTGCCCTCCCACACCACCGAGACGCCCGGGCGACCCCGGCCGGCGAGCGTGGTGAGCCCACTCACCACAGTGATCGGGAACTCCAGGCCCTTGGCGCCGTGGACGGTCTTGATCGACACCGCGATGTCGTCGGTCTCGGGCAGGAGGGGCTCGTGCACCCGGCTGCCCTCGTGGCTCTGCAGGCCGGCCCAGGCGAGGAAGGCTCGCAGGCCACCGCCGCCGGCCTCTTCGAACAGGTGGGCCTGGTCGACCAGGAAGCGCAGCCGCCGCCACACCTCGCGGGGCCGGCGGTGGCCCAGGCCCAGCTCGAAGGCATGGCGCTCCCGGAGGAGCCGGCCCATCAGCTCGCTGGGCTCGAGCCACCAGCGCACCTCCCACAGCGAGCGCAGGTGGCCGAGTGCCCGCACCACCGGGTGGTCGTCGAGGCCGTCGGGCACCTCGGCCCGCAGGCTCCAGCGCCCGCCGGCCTGGTGGTAGGTGAACAGATCGTGGTCGGAGCACCCGTACAGCGGTGAGCGCAACGCGGTGACCAGGGCCACCGCATCGGTGGCGTCGTCCACGGCCCGGAGCGCGGCGAGCACGTCGCGCACCTCCTGGGTGTCGTACACCAGGGTGCCGGTGTCGACCCGGTAGGGGATCGCGGCGGCATCGAGCGCGTCCTCGAGCTGGCGCAGTGCGGTCCGGGTGGGCAGGAGCACCGTGACGTCGGACAGGACGGGGTCGCGCCAGCCGCCGGTGGTGGTGTCGTGCACGGGCCAGCGCTCGGGGTGGTCACGCACCGATGCGATGGCGCGGGCCACGTCGTCGGCCTCGACCTCGCGCAACTGCGGCGCCTTGAGGCCCTCGTGCCCGCCGCCCAGCAGCACCACCCGGTGGTCGGCGGTCACCTCGGTGCGGTGGGCGACGAGGGCGCGGTACCGGGGCTGCTTGTCGGGGATCTCGTCGGGCATGAGGGCCTGGAACACGTGGTTGACCCAGGCGAGGATCGGCTCGACCGTCCGGAAGTTCTGCACCAGGGGCACCGACTCGTCGTCCGCGAACGCGGCGCGGGTGCGCAGGAACATGCTGATGTCGGCGCGCCGGAACCGGTAGATCGACTGCTTGGGGTCGCCCACGAAGAACAGACGTCCCGAATCGACGGGCACGTCGACCCAGTCCTCGGGGTCGGCACCGGCCACCGCCCCGGCGATCCGGGCCGCGATCTCGATCTGGATGGGGTCGGTGTCCTGGAACTCGTCGAGCAGCAGCCGCTGGTAGCGCGCGTGGAGTGAGGCTCGGGCGGCGGCGCTGGTGCGGACCAGCTCGCGGCTGAGCACCAGCAGGTCGTGGAACTCCAGGCGGCCGTCGTGCTGTCGGCGGCTGGCCTCGGCCCGGGTGAAGCGGGCCAACCGGGCCCGCAGGCGGTCGAGCACCGCATCGACGGCGGCCCGGCGGATGGCGCCGGCGGCGTCGTTGACCGCTCGGCAGGCGGCCTTGGCTGCAGCGGCGTCGGTCCAGCAGGTCTGGCGGCCCACGCCGCCCGGTGTCCACGTGTCCTCGTGGCGGGTGAGCAGGTCGAGCCGGCGGTAGGGATCGGGGTGCTCGAGCAGATGGTGCACCTGCGGCACGATTCGGTCGACGATCCGGGCGTAGAGCAGGTCGTCCGTGTCGTGGCATTCGGGCAGCAACGCCACCAGGTCGTCGAGGGCCTGCCGCAACGGCGCCCAGTCGATCGGCGGCAGCGGGCCGGGATCGGGCTCGTCGGGGTCGAGCCGGTCCCAGTTGTCGCCGAAGATCGCGGCGACGTCCTTGAGTGAGGCCGAGTTGGGGCCCGCCTCGATGGGGACGCGCAGCACGCTGGCCGACAGGATCAGCGCCTCGGCCCGGGGATCGGCGTGGAGGTCGTCGAGGAACACCTGCCACCGGTCCTCGAAGGCGAGCTGCGAGCTGACCTCGTCGAGGATCTCGACCCGTGGCGGCAGCCCGGCTTCGAGCGGGTGCTCGGAGAGGATGCGCAACGCGAACGAGTGCAGCGTGCCGATCGCGGCCGCGTCGCTGTCGGCCAGCGCCGCCTCGCAGGCGTCGCGCAGGGGGCCGGGCGGGTACTCGTCGAGCAGCTCCTCGAAGCGCTGGCGGATGCGGTCGCGCAGCTCGGCGCCCGCGGCCTCGGTGAAGGTGATGGCGGCGATGCTGCGCAGCGGCACGCCCTCGTGGGTGACCAGGCTGGTGACGCGCCGGACCAGCGCGCGGGTCTTGCCCGTGCCCGCCCCGGCCTCGACGAACAAGGTGCGGTCGAGGCCCGTGCGCTCGATGAGGTCGCGCGACGCCTGGTCGACGATGGCCGGTGGCGTGGTCATGCCGACGCCACCCCCGCGTCGGTGCCCGGCCCCGTGGTGTCGGGTGACGGCGGCCGCAGCCGCTCGCGCACGGCCAGCTCGGGCGCCCCCGCCTTGGCCAGTTCCTGGTCGTCGCGGTCGCGCGGGCAGAGCGCGTCGAACGGGCAGTAGCGGCAGTTCTGGTGCTTGCCGAAGAAGATGTTGAACTCGCCCGGGTTCATGGGGAACGTGCCCGCCTCGATGCCGTCGGTGATGGCCGACAGCACGTCGACGAACCGCCGCCGCACGTCGGGCGTCCAGTCGTAGCCGTAGGGGACGAAGCCGCCGGCGTCGGTGATCATCCAGTAGTAGCTGGCCACCTGCTGTCCACCGAGTCGCTGCCGCACGGCCTCGGCGTACAGCCCCAACTGGAGGCTGGCGCCCGCGAGCACCGGGTCCTTGGCCAGGTCCTTGTAGGCCTTGCCGGCGCCGCTCTTGTAGTCGTAGACCACGTGGCCGCCGGTGTCGGTCTGGTCGACCCGGTCGATCCGCCCGCGGAACGCCAGGGTGCGCCGCCCGTCCAGGTCGAGCGTGAGGGGTGGGGCGTCGTCGAGCCCGAAGGCCAGCTCCACGTGGCGAGGGCGGGCGTGGGCCTCGGTGCGCAGTCGAAGGTCGTGGTCGAGGAATGCGTCGAGGTCGGACCGGACGAACTCCTGCTGCAGGCGCCAGTGCAGGGGGCGCCCGGTGATGCCCTTCGCCTCCGTCTCCGCGAACACCTCGCCGGCGATGGTCTGCAGCTGCTCACGATCGGCCGCCGTCCAGGGCTCGCCGGGCTCCGGCGGGCCCTCGGGTCGCCGGAGGGCACCGTCGACGAAGCGCTCGAGGATCGTGTGGATGAGCGTGCCCCGATCGGCGGCGCTGATCTCGGTGATGGTCTCGGGCTCGGCCCGCTCGCCCAGCTTCAACACCTGCCCGAGGAAGTAGCGGAAGCCGCACATGGCCCAGGACTGCATCGCGGTGGCCGACAGGCGCTTGCCCGCCGCGGGGCTGGGCACCGGCATGCCGGCGAGGTTGCCGTCCCATTCGGTGAACCGGTCGCTGCGCCGCGCGCCGGTGGCCTCGAGGCCACGCCGGAGGGCGGGACCGGCCGACGGGTGGTCGGCCGGTCGGCCGCCGGCCAGGAGGTAGGCGTTGAGCGTGGCCAGGTCGCGGTCGGCGAGCGAGGCCGCGGCCGGCGCCCGCAGGAGCCCGGCGGTGAACGAGGGCACCTCGTCGACCGCCGGGGCGCCCAGCGCCGCGAACGCGCTGCTGTGGACCCGCGCCCCGTGCCGCGCCGTGGCGGTGTCGAGCAGCCACCGTGAGGGCAGTCGGGTGCGGCCGCCCCGCAGGTCGCCGCGGGGGAAGACCAGCACCCGTTGGGTGCCGCCCGAGGCCAGCGCGGCCAACAGCATGCGGTGCTGGTCGTGCAGGCGCTCGTCGCGCCCGGTGAGGTCGCCGCCGGTGGCGGCCCGGTCGTCGTCGGGCAACAGGGCGTCCTCGCCGCTGGGGTTGGGGCACGTGCCCTCGGCCATGCCCACCACGAACACCGCGTCGAGGTCGAGTCCCGGGGCCATGGCCAGCGGCCCGAAGACCACGCCGTCGCCGAACCGACCGATGCGGCCGGCCGGCTCGTCCAGCTCGGCGGCCACCGCTCGCACGAACGCCGCGGTGGTGGGCAGCGGGTCGATCTCGTCCAGGAGCTCGAGGCGGGCGAGCGCGGCATCGACCCGCTCGCCGGCGTCGCGCTCGTCGTCGGGCCAGTTGACCCGGCGGCCCTCGCTGCCCAGCAGTCGGACCAGCAGGCCCTGGGTCGCTCGGACCTTGCCCGCCCAGCCGTGGGCCTGGTCGATGGCCTCGAGATCGACCTCGAGGCCGGCGACGAAGGCGGTGAGCTGCTCCGCCCGCTCGGCGTCGGACCGCAGCTGGGTCAGCGCCCAGCGGGCGACCTCGGGGTCGGCCGAGCCGGTGGTGTACTGGTCGCGCCGCGCGACGGCGAGCGCCGCCAGCTTCTTCGACCAGTCGTCGAGGCCGCCGACGACCCCGGCGTCGCGAGACAGCCGCTCCCACACCGTGACCGGCACGGGCGCGCCGTCGTGGCGCAGCGGGGCGTCGCTGGCCAGCGCGACCACCGCGGCCCGCGACCAGCCCCGCTCGGGCAGGCCGAGCACGGCCAGCAGCGTGCGCCCCGCGACCCGATCGGCGAGGCGCAGGCGGGACGGCCCGTTGTGGGGGATGCCGGCGGACAGCAGGTGCTCGTGGACGGTGCGGGCGTAGGGATCGGGTGCCGGGTGGAAGACCCCGATGCGGTCGAGCGGGGTGCCGGCCTCCGCCAGCGCGGCGATCTCCCGGCACACGGCCCGGACCTCCTCCTCGGGGTCGGACACACTGACGATGCGGGTGCCGGTGGGCGGGGTGACCGTGGCGGCGTCGACCTCGGCCAGGCCCACACCGGCCGCCACGAGGGTGCGGCGGACGGCGGCATCGGCGCCGGCCTCGCCGGTGAGGCCCACGACGACGGTGGCCACCGGTGCGGCGGCGATCGCCGCCGCCAGCAGATCGCTCATGGCGGGGGTGAGCCGGTCGGGGAGGAACCAGATGAGGTGCCCGATCGGAGCCGCCGGGGTGGTGCCGGTGCGGAGGCGCTGCGTGGCGGCCCGCGCCAGGTCGTCCTCGTCGTGGACGCCGGTGAGCCGCGCCCGCACCGCCCGGAACAGCCGGACCATCTCGGCACCGCGCGGGGTGCGTGCCGCCAGTGACGCCAGGGTGCCGGGCCGCACATGGCTGAGCTCGCCGTACAGCGCAACCAGCGCGGTCTCGGACGCGGGGTGCTCGGCCACCGACCCGAACCAGCCCGGGTCGTCGCGCAGCACGCTGCGGGCCGCTGCGGCCAGGACGGCGTTGGTGAGCGGGTAGCCGCCGACGGCGTCGCCGCCCACCAGCTCGGCCAGGCGGAACGGCGTGACGAACGAGACGTTGGCCAGGCCGCCGTCGCCCACGGTGCCGCCGCCGATGAGGCGGCGCACGGACAGCCCGGCCAGGTTGGAGGCGACGACCACGGTGACGGGGTCGAGCGGGTGGCGCTGCTTCGCCGCGGCGATGGCCTCGGCCAACGCGACGGTGGCCGGTCGCCCGTAGGCGACCGGGCGAACCGTGGCGCGGGTGGCGGCGACGTCCATCACGTCACGGTACGTGAGGTGTGTGACAGCCATGTCCCCGCGGGCGGCGTTGGAGCGATCGGGTCAGAGCGATCGGCAGGGTGCCGCGGACTCGGCGGGTGGGCCCGCTGGTCGAGGGCCCGGCGGCGGCGGGGCCGGCCGATCGTCAGCGGCGAAGGGTCAACCCGCGCTCGTGGCCGAGGCGGGCTCGTCGCGGGCCGACGGGATGCCCGCCGACGGTGCGCACGCCGCCGACCCGCACGCCGACGGGGCGAGGCGGGCCGGAAACAGCCGCCGGGCCGCGAGCATCAGCCCCACGACCACCGCCGCGGCCACCCACCCGATCAGCTCGCTGCCGGACAGTGTGGCCGCCGCCATGCCGGAGAGCCCGCCGACCAGGAGGTGGCGCGACAGCGAGCACATCACGACGCCGCCCGGTCGCGCTCCTCCTGCTCCACCTGGGCGCGCACGTCGTCCATGTCGAGGCCGCGGGCCTGGCCGATCAGGTCGTCGAGCGCGGCGGCGGGCAGGGCGCCGGCCTGCGAATAGACCAGGATGCCGTCTCGGAAGATCATCAGCGTCGGGATCGACATGATGCCCACCGAGCCCGCCAGGCCCTGCTGGGACTCCGTGTCGACCTTGGCGAAGGTGATGTCGGGGTGTTGGTCGGCGGCGGCCTCGAAGACCGGGGCGAACATGCGGCACGGGCCGCACCAGGAGGCCCACCAGTCGACGAGGACGATGCCGTCGGCGCTGACGGTGGGCTCGAAGGTGTCGTCGGTGAGCTCGATGGTGGCCATGGGTTCCTCGTTCTGTGGGTCTCGATGTGCGATCTCGGACTGACTCACAGCCTACCAATACCCCGGGGGGTACCAACCTCCCGGTCGCACCCCTCCTAGGGTGGCGCGATGCCGCTCGAGCCTCGCCTCCGGCCGTTGGTCGCCCTCGGACGGCGGGTGGAACGGGAGCGGCCCGGTGTGACGATGGCCGAGCGACGGGAGCGGTCGGCGCGGCAGGCCCGCCTCGGGGGATGGGTGGTCATGCGCTCGGGCCCGCGTCCCGCCGCGGTCGAGCACGTGATGGTGCCCGTCGAGGGCGGTCGCATACGCGTCCGCCTCTACCGTCCCCCCACCCCCGGGCCCCACCCGCTCTACGTGTTCCTGCACGGCGGGGGTTGGTGCGTGGGCACCCTCGACGAGCGCGATCCCCGTTGCCGGGCCGTCAGCGCCGAGGCCGACTGCGTGGTGGCCTCGGTGGACTACCGCATGGCGCCCGAGTGCCAGTACCCCATCGCCCCCGAGGACTGCTACGCAGCGGTGTGTCGCCTCGTGGACGACGCCGAATCGCTGCGCGTCGACCCCCTGCGGGTGGCTGTGGGCGGCGAGTCGGCGGGGGCCAACCTGGCCGCCGTGGTGTGCCTGATGGCGCGTGACCGCAGCGGGCCCGACCTGTGCCACCAGTGGCTCGACGTGCCCGCCACCGATGCCACGTTGTCCCAGTCCGGCCACCGCGAGGTGCCCGATGGCTACCTGCTCGACGCCACCGCGATCGACGCCTTCCTGGCCGAGTACCTGGCCGACCCCGGCCACGCCACCGACCCGTACTGCTCGCCGCTGCTGGCGGCGAGCCACGCCGGCCTCCCACCGGCGTGGGTGATGACCGCCGAGTACGACCGCCTGCGGGGCGACGGCGAGGCCTACGTGACCGCGCTGCGGTCGGCTGGCGTCGACGCCACCCACGTCCGGCTGGAGGGCCACATCCACCCCTCGTTCGCGTTCACCCGCCTGCTGGCGTCGTCACGCGCCTACGAGCGCGACGCCATCGCCGCCCTCCGCCGGTCCTTCGACGCGGCCCGCTGACGCCCGCTGAGGCCCCGAGTCTCGGTGAGTCGCCAGATGCCGCAGCCCTCGTCCACGCCGGGGCCCACCTGCTCGGCGTGATCGTCGAGGTACCGCTGGAGGGCCGGGGCGGCGGCGAGGGCGGCGTCGTCCTGCACCACGAACCACCCCGCTCCCTGGCGGGACAGGTCGCGCAGGTGGTCGGGGTCGTGGTGGTCGGCGGGGAGGCTCCAGCCTCGCCGGCCGCTGAAGTAGAAGATCATCGGCTCCTGGTAGTTGACGGCGTAGCCGTCGACCTGGGCCGTGCCGGTGGAACTGACGACCACCAGGTCGCCGGCGGGAGCGGCGTCGGCCACCCGCTCGGCGCAGGCGGTGACCGCGTGGCTCTCGGTGGGGAAGCGCTGCACGTACGCCAGCGACGCCACCAGCGCGAACACCCCGATCGCGGCCACGCCGCCCAGCGCGGCCACCCCCGCGGTGGCGCGAGACCCGCGAGTGCCGGTGGGCGCGGTCGCCAGTCGGGGTCGGGCCCACACCACCAGCGCGTCGACCCCCAACCCGACGGCGAGGGCCGCGTAGGGCAGCGCGAACACGTGGTACTGGATGCCCTGCGGGCCCGACGAGTACTTGGCCACGATCGCGTAGAAGGTCGGGATGACCACGGCTCCGGCCAGCAGCACGGTGGGTCGGCGCCGCCGGACGGCCACCACCAGCCCGACCAGGAACAACGGCGCCGCTCCGAGGGCCAGTAGCCACACCAGCTCGGTGCGAGCCACACCGGTGTAGAAGGCGGGGGAGCTGAAGGTGTCGAGCGTGGCGAACTTGCGGTCGCCGCCCGAGATGACCCCGAACGTGTTGCCGTAGCGGAGGTGGAGGTCGCGGGCGTGCAGGGTCCACAGCGCCGCCGGCAGCACCGCCAGGGCGGCGACCGCCCAGAGCGGCACCGACAGCAGTGAGCGCCATCCCCGTTCGCGGACCAGGAGGATCGCGAAGACCGCCGCGATCTGGATGGACGTGGGCTTCACCAGCAGTGCCACCCCGGTGGCCAGGCCGGCGCCGACGAGGAGCGCGAAACGCTCCTCGGCCAACCACCGCACGAACAGCAGGAGCGCCAGCACGTAGAAGCAGAGCACCGCGCTCTCGGGCATGAAAGCGGTGCCGTAGCGCACGGCGAGCGGCGACAGGGCCAGGAAGCCGAGGCCCACCAGGGCGACCCGGTGGCTCACCACCCGGCGGGCCAGCGCCCAGAAGGCGGTGAGCGTGCCCGCGGTGAGCCCGAGCGACACCAGCTTGCCCAGCCAGAGGTGCTCGCCGCCGGTCAGGCGGTACAGCAGGGCGACGGTGAACGGATAGAGCTGGAACTCGCTCTCGACGTAGCCAGGGCCGGCGCCGCCCCAGTCGATCTGCGGGTGGAACAGGTGGAAGCCGCCGGCCCAGAAGTTGCGGGCGATAGAGGCCGTGTCCGACTGGCGCCAGATGTCGGACGAGTTGGTGATGCCGGTGAACACCAGCGGGAGCCGGAGCAGCAGCGCGGCGACGATGATCCACCGCGCCGGGTGCGCCCGCAGCGACCCGGCGATCCGCCCGATCACGTCACCGCGACCGCGGCCGGGTGATCAAGAAGGCGAGGGCGCCGGCGGCCACCCCCGCGGCGAGGTCGGCGTCGTGCAGGCCGTTCCCCGGACGCACCGTCCACATGACGGCGCCGACGCGGGTGTAGGCGCCCACGAGCAGCGTCGTGCCCACCGCCACCACGCCGATGAACATCACCCGGAGCACCGCCCGAGCGTAGGGGCGCCGGACCGAAGCCCGATCGCGCTCGGGAGCAGCGTGAAGCAGGTGGGGTGAACCGGATGGCGAAGCCGCTCCGACGAAGGAGGGGCCGGTGTGGGGGGCGAGGTTGCGGAGCGGAGCGGAGCAGCGGGCAGGGCGAACCGGATGGCGAAGCCGCTCCCACGAAGGAGGAGCCGGTGTGGGGGGCGAGGTTGCGGAGCGGAGCGGAGCAGCGCCGAAGGTGAACCGGATGGCGAAGCCGCTCCGACGAAGGAGGAGCCAATGTCAGGGCGCGACCGCGACCTCGATGCGATCCTGGCGCCACTCGCGGGCGGCTCCCAGCGCCAGTTCGGTCTGGGCGAGGATCTCGTCGCTGTCGAAGGCGTGGGCCGGGTAGCAGGCCACGCCGGCCCACAGGGTCTGCCCGGGGGCCGACTCGGCCAGGCGCCGCCGGATCCGCTCGACGGTCCAGATGGCGCCGTTCTCGGGGGTGTCCTCCAGCACCAGGGCGAAGCGGCCGTCGTCCATGCGGCACGCGGTGTCGGCGTCGCGGACCGTGGCGGCGATGCTCTCGGCCACCAGCTTGGGGTTGCTGGGGGTGGGGTGGCCGGTGTCGAGGCCCTGCACCACGTCGAGGATGACGACGGCGACGGGCCGGAGGTGACGGCGGGCGGCGGAGATCCGGGCGTCGAGCGCGACCCGGAAGTAGCCCTCGCTGAACAACCCGGTCTGGGGGTCGGCGAGGAGGTCGGCCTCACGCGACGTGCTCGACGCGGGTGCCGGCCCGGTGAGCGCGTCCGGGGCGACGGAGGGCGGCAGCGGCACCGCCGAGGTCTGCCGCGGCCGGTCGAGCGCCGACAGCGGCGGGCCGGTGGGCCCGCGGAGGTCGTCGGTGTGGTCCTGGGCGTGGTCGTCGTCGGCCTGCTGCTCGAGCTCGCCGAGCCTCGTCTCCAGGTCGCTGATCCGGACCTGCTGGGCCTTGTGCCCGCGGTGCATCGAGAGGGCGAGGAGCCCCACACACAATGCAGCCAGACCGGCCACCGCCCCAAGGATTGTCGAGTCCACGATCACTCCTGCTGCTCCGACGAGGGCGCCGATGGTGCCGACCGTCACGGCGACCAGAGCTCTCTGGTCCCTCACTGCTGTCCCATCGGCGCGGTCGTCGGACGAATCAAGCGGGTTGTCCTGGGCCATCCGGCCCCAATCGCCCCCCGGATCCCGCCCATGGTCACGCCTCCCGGCGATGGGCCTCGACGAGGTCGGCGATCTCGGACATGAGGCGGCCGAGTTGGAAGTCCTTGGGGGTGAAGACCGCGGCCACACCCAGCTCGCGCAGCTTGACCTGGTCGCTCTCGGGGATGATGCCGCCCACCGTCACGGGGGCCTCCACCCCGGCCGCGTGGAGCTGGTCGAGCACCGCGGGCACGAGCTCGAGATGGCTGCCGGAGAGGATCGACAGGCCGATGACGTCGACGTCCTCGTCCCGGGCCACCGCCGCGATCTGCTCGGGTGACAGGCGGATGCCCTGGTAGATCACCTCCATGCCGGCATCGCGGCCGGCCACCGCGATCTGCTCGGCGCCGTTCGAGTGGCCGTCCAGGCCCGGCTTGGCCACCAGGAACCGGGGCGGTCCGCCGGGCATGGCCTTCACCCGCTCGGCCACGCCCCGCAGGTCGTCGTTGCTGCCGCCGACGGCCACCGCGGCGGCCACGCCGGTGGGGGCCCGGTACTCGCCGAACACGTCGCGCAGGGCGCCGGCCCACTCGCCGGTGGTCCCGCCCGCGTGGGCCAGCTCGATGCTGGGCGTCATCAGGTTGCCGCCCTCGGTGGCCACCCGGCGCAGTTCGTCGAGGGCACGGCGCACGGCGTCGGCGTCGCGGTTGGCCCGCCAGGCCACCACGTCGTCGATCATCTGGCCCTGCACCGCAGGGTCGACCTGCAGGATGTTCTCGGCGGAGTCGAGCGGCGACGGCGCGGTCTCGGTGAAGCAGTTCACGCCGACCACCTGCAGGTCGCCCGACTCGAGCCGGCGCATGCGCTCGGTGTGCGACGTGACCAGCCGCCCCTTGAGCTCGTCGATGGCCTCGAAGGCCCCGCCGAGGGCCAGCACCTCGTCCAGCTCGGCCTGGGCGCCGTCCACCAGGTCGGCGGTGAGCCGCTCCATCACCTTCGAGCCCTCGAACAGGTCGTCGTACTCGAGCAGGTCGGTCTCGAAGGCCAGCACCTGCTGCATGCGCAGCGACCACTGCTGATCCCACGGCTTGGGCAGCCCCAGGGCCTCGTTCCACGCCGGCAGCTGGATCGATCGGGCCCGGGCGCTCTTCGAGAGCGTGACGCCCAGGGCTTCGAGCACGATCCGCTGCACGTTGTTCTCGGGCTGCGCCTCGGTGAGGCCGAGCGAGTTCACCTGCACGCCGTACCGGAAGCGGCGCGCCTTCGGGTCGGTGACGCCGTAGCGCTCGAGGCAGAGCCGGTCCCACATCTCCGTGAACGCCCGCATCTTGGCGTTCTCCTCCACGAAGCGGATGCCGGCGTTGCAGAAGAAGCTGATCGATGCCACCACCGCCGGGAAGCGGTCGTCGGGCACCTGCCCGGACTCGCGCACCGCGTCGAGCACCCCGATGGCGGTGGCGAGGGCGTAGGCGATCTCCTGCACCGGCGTGGCCCCGGCCTCCTGCAGGTGGTAGCTGCAGACGTTCATGGGGTTCCACTTGGGGATGCGCTCGGCGCAGAACGCCACCATGTCCACGATGAGGCGGCGGCTGGGCAGCGGCGGGTAGATGTAGGTGCCGCGGCTCAGGTACTCCTTGACGATGTCGTTCTGGGTGGTGCCCCGCAGCGCCTCGGAGGCGACCCCCTGGTTCTCGGCGTTGGCCACGTAGAGCGCCAGCAGCCAGGCGGCGGTGGCGTTGATGGTCATCGACGTGTTCATCTCGCCCGGCGGTATGCCGTCGAGCAACTCGCCCATGTGCCCCAGGTGCGCCACCGGCACGCCCACCTTGCCCACCTCGCCCCGTGCGTTCGGGGCGTCGGGGTCGTAGCCCGTCTGGGTGGGCAGGTCGAAGGCGATGGACAGGCCGGTCTGGCCCTTGGACAGGTTGGTGCGGTACAGCGCGTTCGAGGCCTTCGCCGTGGAGTGCCCCGAGTAGGTGCGCATCATCCACGGGCGGTCACGTCTCGTTCGCCCCTCGTCCCTCGGGGCCCCTCCGGGATCCGGTTCGGGCCGCGTTGCGGCTCCGCTCCGCTGCGCAGCGCCGGGAGGTGGTGGCGAGTCGTCGGACATGGATCCATTGTCCCCCGGGGGGCGGTCGGTCCGCTACCTCCGACCGCGAGCGGGGTGGCGTCGGGCGCTGCTCCCGGTAGGGACCAACAGCCCTACCCGCGCCCCTCGGCGAGCGCGACGGTCGATTCATGCAGGCCCACGACTCGACCGACCACCCTCATCGACCACGTCCAAGAGCGACCACGACCCTCGCCGTCGCTGTACTGCTCGCCGTGTGCACACCTCTTCTGCTCGGGGCGACGACGGCCCCCGCGGCCCCAGCCGGCGGGGACACGGATCCGCTCCCCCTCATGCTGCTGTGGGGGGAGGGCGGCACCGGGCCGGGCCAGTTCTCCGTGGCCGACGACATCGCCCTCAGCCCCGCGGGGGTGGTCTACGTCACCGACGACGGCAACAACCGCGTGCAGTACTTCTCCGCCGGCGGCGACTACCTGGGATCATGGGCCACGCCGAGCCCGGGGGGGATCGCCGTCGACCAGTCGAACGGCAACGTCTACGTCGCCGACTCGGGCCACGATCGGATCCGCAAGTTCAACGCGACTGGTCAACTGCTCACCGTCTGGGGCCACACGGGGGCCGGGCCGGGCCAGTTCGAGGAGCCCCACGGGATCGCCGTCGATCCCACGACCAGGACGGTGTACGTCGCCGACGTGATGAACAACCGCGTCCAACGCTTCGACGGGCGCGGCACCTACCTCGGCTCGTGGGGTGGGTCGGGCACCGGGCCGGGCAGGTTCGCCTATCCCTACGGGGTGGCGGTGGATCCCACCACCGGCAAGGTGTTCGTCACCGACAGCGGCCACAATCGGGTCCAGAAGTTCACGATGGACGGCTCGTACCGGGGTGAGTGGGCGACCGGCTCCAGCCCGCGGGGCATCAGCGTCGACGGCGCCCATCACCTGACCGTCACCGAATTCGACGGGAACCGCGTCGAGCAGTTCAGTGCCGGCGGCGCCCCGCTGGCCGCGTGGGGCTCGACGGGGTCCGGGAACACCGAGTTCTACGGCCCGACCGGGGTGGCGGTGCGCAACTTCGGCGAACCGGGCGAGGCAGAGCTCGTCTACGTCGTCGACACCTTCAACAACCGCATCAAGCTGTACGCGCGCACCCGGCCCGACGTTCGTATCCGACTCGGGACGAGCGGGGCCTACGTCGGCGACGGCGTCTACAACACCACCGGCGCCGGGCAGAACGTCACCGCCGGTGCCCCCCGCGGCACGACGGTGACCTACCTGGCATCGATCCAGAACGACGGGATCTCATCGGACAGCTTCGCCGTACGGGCGACCCCGTCCGACCCGGCCTTCAGCATCATCTACCGCCACCAGGGAGTCGACGTCACCGACGACGTCACCGCGGGTGTCTACGGCACCGGCGCCCTGTCCCGGGGCGCCACCTTCCAGATCAAGGTCGAGGTCACGGTGCGGGCGACCGCACCAGTGGGCGCCCGCCTGCGTGCGGTCCTGAACGCCAAGTCGAGCGACTACCCCGAGCGAAAGGACACGGTCGCCTTCACGACGGCGAGAAGCTGACTCGATCATCGGCACCCCGTGCCGCCCGTCGGCGACGATCGGCTCGGTCCACCGTGCGATGATGCCCGGCGACGGCGAGCGAGGAGGCGGGGATGATCAGCGACGAGGAACTGGTGCAGCTCGAGTCCGACGTGGGCCGGGCGCTCGACGGGAAGGGCCAGGAGCAGCTGAACATCATGGGGTACGGCGTGACCGCGGTGGTGTTCGGCGTGCCCGCCGACGCACCGACCGTGGTGGCCAAGCGCCTGCCTCCCGGCGCCACGCAGGCCGAGTTCGACCATCACCGCGACCTGGTGCTCGACTACGTCGACCAGATGCGCCATGCCGGCGTGGCCGTCCTCGACACCGAGGTGAAGGGGGTGCCCTCCGAGGGCCCCGACGGCGGCATCACGGGCTACGTCCTCCAGCCGGTGCTCGACAAGGCCGCGCTCGGGCCGTCGGTCCTGCGCGGGGCCGACCCCGCCGAGGGCCACCCCCTGGTGTCGACCATCGTCGACCTGGTGGCCGGGTTCACCACCGACCGGCGGGGCATCGACGCCCAGATCACCAACTGGGCGTGGGTGGACGGCTCGCACCGCTACATCGACGTGACCACCCCGTTCCTGCTCGACGACGACGGGAACGTGGCGGTCGACCTCGAGATCTTCCTGAAGGCGGCGCCGGCGGTGGCCAAGGGTCAGTACCGCAAGGAGCTGCCCGGTGCGATCTCCCGCTACTGCGACACGCGCTTCACGCTGGTCGACCTGTGCGGGCTGCTCTACAAGGACGACCTGGACGACTGGGTGCCCGTCGTCATCGAGGCGTGCAACGAGGTGGTGGACCGGCCCATCACGATCGACGAGGCCAGGAAGCACTACGACGGCGAGGTGAAGACCTGGTCGCTGATGAACCGGGCGCTGCGGGCCGATCGCTGGTGGCAACGCAACGTCCGACGCCGGCGCTACGGCTTCTTCGTGCCCCCCATGGAGTACGACCCCAAGAAGTGGAAGGCCAAGAAGAAGGCGTTCTGAGCGGCCGTGGCCGGAATCGACAAGACTGCCGCGGTGGTTTCGGGCGAGGCCAAGGTGGCCCACGTGTGGCGGCGGCTCGGCTTCGGGCCCACCCACCGCGACATCCGGCTGGGCGCCGCGTTGGGCGTCGGTGCCGTCATCGAATCGTTCCTCGCCAAGCCGCTCGTCGCTTTCGATCGGACCGGTTTCCCCGCGGTGACGGCGCCGGTGGTCGAGCACCAGGGTCGGCAGCTCGAGCTGATGGCCTTCGGGCCGGTCTCGACCGGTGTCACCACGCCCGCGGCCGACTACAACCCGCTCCAGGAGCGCATCGCGTGGCTGTTGCAGGGCCTCCTCGTCGTGGGCATGACCGACGTGGTGTTCCAGGTGGACCTGCTCGAGCACATCGCCGCGCTGCGGGGGGCGTTGGACAACGACTACCACTCCCTGCTGTCGCAGGTCGTGACGACGGCCGGGATGGTGAAGTACCTGACGGGCGATCTCAACGACAGAGCGCACCCCAACCAGAACCTGGCCCGCGAGCTCCTCGAGCTGTTCTCCCTCGGGGCGAGCGATCCCGCGACAGGGGCCACCAACTACCAGCAGCAGGACGTCGTGGAGGTGGCGCGAGCCCTCACCGGGTGGCGCTACTCCTTCCCCACCCGAACGCTGGCGTTCGACCCCGACCACTGGGACAGCGGTGACAAGACGTTCCTCGGGGCACCGCGGGGCGCCGCAGGGGTGACGGAGGTCCTCGACGCGATCCTCGAGCAGCCGTCGTGGCACCACTACGTCCCCGCCCGCTTCTACCGCGAGCTCACGGGGTTCGATGCGACCCCCGAGGTGCTCGAGGACCTGGCCGGCGCCTGGGGTGCGGAGGGCGACGTCGGCGCACTGGTGGCCCAGATCGCCCGACGCCCGGAGTTCACGGCCGGGCGAGCGGTCTTCAACCGCACGAAGACGGCACTCGAGCGGGTGGTCGCCGCCGCCCGGTTGCTGGCGTGGCCCGACCTCGCCACCGACCTGTCCATCCACCCGACGATGGCCCAGATGGGTCAGATCCCGTGGGTGCCCCCGAACGTGTCGGGCTGGCCGAAGGGAGACCAGTGGCTGAACTCGTCGAACCTGCTGGTCTGGTCACGCCTCGCCAACCTGATGGTGACGCGTGGCTTCGACGGAGAGGGCCAGCAGGTCGGCGCCATCAGCCCCTTCGTCACCAAGGTGTTCACCAGGAGCACGCCATCCACCGCGGCCCGGTTCGTGTGCGACCAAGCTGGGCTCATCCCCACCTCGTACCGCACGGTGTCCGTGCTCGACGCCTACGCCCGGGAGGGGTCGTGGTCACCCGCCCGCGCCGCCGGGCTGGTGAACCTCGCGCTCCTGTCCCCCGAGTTCCTGGCCAACTGAAGGGTCGGTGAGCCAGATGACCGATCACGTACAGGGTCCTTCGTCGGGATCGACCGCAGGCGCGCTCAGCCGGCGCGCCTTCCTGCAGGGCGTGGGCGCCGTGCTCGCGGCCGGTGCCGCGACCCGCTGGCTCGACCCGTTGGTGACCAGCGCAGCTGCGCAAGCGACGTTCGGCTCGACCCTGCCCGTCGGCACGCCGGTGCTCGTGCTCGTCGAACTGCCCGGCGGCAACGACATCTTGAACACGATCGTCCCCATGGCCGTCCCGGGGTCGACCGGCTACTACCGCGATGCCCGCCCCACCCTGGCCATCTCCGACGTCACCACCGCCCGTCCCTACGGTGGGGCACCGGTCGGCGACCTGCTGCCCCCGGCCCTCGACCTCGACGGGCAGTGGGCCCTCCACGGGGCGCTGCCCTGGTTGGCCAACCGCTGGCACGACGTGGGCGACGTCGCCATCGTGCAGGGCACGGGTGAGAACGTCATGCGTGAGCAGAGCCACTTCGTGAGCTCGGCGTACCGCTGGGCCGGTGCCTTCACCGGGGAGTTCATGGAGACCGGCTGGCTCGGTCGGTACAACGATCTGGCCAATCCCGGCCAGGACCTGGGAGCCGTCTCCACCGCCGGCTTCCATCAGGCCTTGGCCTCGCGGGCGAGCCCGGCGGTGGCCATCGACGACCTCTCCACCTTCGACTTCTGGGCCGCGAACGTGCCGGATGTCGACGACGTCGTCGCCGGCATCGGCCGGTTCGGCAAGCCGGCGTCGACGGCGCGAGGCAAGGTGGCGGTCGCCGCCGGCGCGCTCGACGTCGCCCGCAGGGCGATCGACGCAGCCCACGAGGTGCCGGCCCTTCCCGCGGACCCCGCGGCCGGGAGCCTGGCCCGACAGCTGGCCATCGTGGCCGCACTCATCCAGGCGGGCGTCCCCTGCCAGACCTACCTCTCCCTCGACCCCGGGTTCGACACGCACGGCAGCCAACCCGGTCACCACCGCCAGAAGCTCGACCTCCTCGACGAGGGACTGCGTCGGTTCTTCGCCCTCATGGCCGGGACCCCCCGAGCCGGCGACGTCTTCGTCGTCATCCAGTCCGAGTTCGGCCGCCAGATCGGCGAGGCGGCGGGCCAGGGCACCGACCACGGGCTCGGCAGCGACACCATCGTGCTCGGGGGCGGCGTGCGCGGGGGCTGGTACGGCGAGCCCGCCGACCTCGCCCCCACGGCGCGCTACGCCGACGCCCTGGTCCCCACGGTGGACTTCCGCTCGGTGTACGCGACCATCCTGAACCGGCTCGGCGGCGATCCGAACCTCACCGAAGCGGCCCTCGGCCGCAACGAGGGCGGTGTGGCCTTCGCCGACCTCGGGGTCTTCGCCGGCGACGGCGCGTCGCCGCCACCCGGCGCGCAGGCGCTCGGGCCGGACGGCCTGACCGTGCCGCCGCCCGAGCCCGAGGTGCGGCCAGAGCTCGCGCCCCGTCTCCGCGTCCAGGTGTGATCGGGGCACGGCGGCGGACGGATGTGAGTCGAGCAGATGCGCCACGCCGGCATCGCGGTGGTCGACCCGCCCGATCCTCGAACTGGCGCCCGATTCGGTTGCGATAGCGACCGAATCGGGCGCCAGAACGAGCCGTTTCGGGGCTGGCCCGGGTCAGGCTCGCGGGGTGAGCCCGAGGCGGTCGAGGTCGCGGGTGATGAGGTGCATGCCGAGGCGCGCGGCCTGGGCCCGGCAGCGGGCGGCGAGCGCCGCGGACTCGTCGGCGCGGCCCTGCCGGGCGACGGCATCGGCCAGATGGAGGAGGGTCACCGCCTCCCAGGCGTGCGCCGCCGTCGTCTCGCACGAGTCGAGCGCGGCGCGTAGATCGGCCTCCGCGGCGGGCAGGTCGCCGAGGGTCACGCGGTTGACCCCGAGGTGGAGGTCGGTCGGCCCGACGGTGTTCGCGGCGCTGAGGCTGGGCCAGCGTCCGGCATGGGGCGCGAGGACGGCGATGAGCCGCTCGGCCACGGCGGCCTCGCCGAGGCGCCAGGTGGGGTAGGTGGCGGTGGCGGCCATGTGGAAGGCGAAGTAGGCGGGAACGTGGTCGATCGACCGTCGCCACTCGTCGTAGTGGGCCCGCGCCGCGTCCTCGTCGCCCTCGAGGAGGGCCAGGATCGACCCCAACGGGTAGACGGCCAGCACGGCGGCCGCGGATCCGGGCATCGCCTCGCGCGTGGCCCGGTAGCGCTCGGCGTCGATGGTCCACAGATCGCGCCAGGCCTCGTTGGCGCCGATGCCGAGGGTGGTCCCGTCGTGCGGGGGGCTCTCGTCACGCCAGGCGGCGAGCAGGCGTTGCGCCTTGGCGAAGCGGCCCTGGTCGATCGCCCGGGCCGAGCCGACGCCGTGCACGATGCCGGGGAGGGCCAGTCCGAGCGGCTCGAACAGCCGCCGGTAGCGGTCGACCAGGTCGGCGGCCCGATCGACGTCGCCCCGGCTGCGGGCCGCCTGGATCTGCCAGCTGAGCGGGTCGCGCTGGAACGTGACCGGGAAGGCCTCGGCCATGGCCGTGCACTCCTCGATGAGCGCCTCCCATTCGTCGTAGCGCCCGAGGCTGTCGATGGCGTACAGCCGCCACACCACTGCCCGCCACCGGTCGGCGGGCTCGTCCAGGCGGCGACTGAGGGCGAGGGCGGCCTCGGTGAGCGCGAGCTGCTCGGTGGGGTCGGCATCGAGGGTGTGCGCGTGCGCGAGCTTGCCCGACACCCACATCCGCTCCCGGAGGAACTGGTCGTCGGGGCACGCGTCCAGCGCGTCGCGCGCCTCCTCGAGCAACGGGCGGAAGTGCGGGTCGGCCAGGTCGGCCAGGACCCCGGCGGGACCCAGGTACCAGTAGGCGGCGGCGGCGAGCAGGTCCACCCGGCCCGCCTCCCGGGCCAGGGCGGCTGCGTCGAGCAGGTCGTCGGCGACGAACAGTGCCTCGTCGGTCCAGGAGGCCACCTCGCCGAGCTCCACGAGCATCGTCGCCCGGCGTGCGGGATCGGGATCGAGCCCCTCTTCGGCCTCGAGGGCACGCCGCAGCCACCGCGAGGCCTGCTCGACCGCCAGGCGGTCCTTGGCCGCCGTCGCGGCCCGGCGGGCGAAGTCCACGGCCCGTTCCCGCACTCCGGCCGCGGAGGCCTCCAGGTAGTGGTGGGCGATCTCCTCGACGCGGTCCGGCGCACGCTGCTCGGTCGCTTCGCCCAGCGCCCGGTGCAGGCGCAGTCGTCGGGTGGTGGACAGCTCCTCGACCAGGGTCTGGCGGACGAGGGCGTGGCCGAAGCGGTACCAGCCGAAGCGGTCGGTGTCCTCCACCACCAGGTTGCGGGCCGAGGCCTGGTCGAGCAGGTCGACAGCTTGAGCCTCCGGCACGTCCGCCACGGTGGCGACGACGGCGGAGTCGAACTCGGCGCCGGCGACCGCCGCCACCGCCAGCACCCGCTCGACGTCGGGGTCGAGGGCCGAGAGGCGGCGACCGATCACCTCCCGCACGCCCTCGGGCACGCCGGCGTCGGCCGAGTCGAGGGTGCCCCGCAGCCAGCGGCCGTCCTCGTGGACGATGGCGCCGGTCTCGGCCAGGTGGCGCAGCGTCTCGCCCACGAAGAACGGGTTGCCGGCCGTGACCTCGGCGAGCTGGTGGCCGAGCTCGATCCCCTCGGCGTCGAGATCGTGGCCCCCAGCGAGGGTGAGGTAGTCGAGCACGTCGTCGGGGGTGAGGCCGGTGAGGGTCAGTCGGTCCACGCCCGGCTCACGGCGCAGATCGGCCAGCGTCGCCGCGAGGGGCAGGGTGCGGTCGAGGTCGGTGTGGCGGTAGGTGCCGACCACGAGGACGGCCGCGTCGCCGAGGCGGCGGACCAGGTCCCGCAGCAGCAGCAGGCTCGAACGGTCAGCCCAGTGGGCGTCGTCGAGCACCAGCAGCACCGGTGCCCGCTCGGCCTGGCGGGTGAGCAGGTCGGCGACCGCGTGGAAGAGGCGGATCCGCTCGACGTCCGAGTCGGCGGGCGCCCCCTCGTCGCCGGGGTCGACCACCGCCCGCCTGGCGAGGGCGGGAGCGATGCGCGCCACGACGGGTCCCACCTCGGCGACGTGCTCGTCGATCAGGTCCTCGTCGGCGTGGCGCACCAGGTGGTCGAGGGCGTCGGCGAACGGGCGGAAGGGCGCGTCGATCTCGTCGTCCGACCGGCCGACGAGCACCGTGGCGCCCTCGGCGTGGACCCGCCGGGCCAATTCGGCCACCAGGCGGGTCTTGCCGATCCCCGGCTCGCCCGCCACGAACACCACCCGCCGGCCGCTGGCGAGTGCGTCCTTCCAGATGTGGTCGAGCGCCGCCCGCTCGGCGCTCCGCCCGGCGAAGGCCGGGGCGCCCGGTGTGGTGAAGTACGCGGGCAGCGGGACGCCGGCGGCGACGGCGGCCGGCTCCCAGCGCACCTCGCAGGCGGGCAGCGGTGCGGGAAGTCCCTTGAGTGCGAGGTCGCCGATCGGCTCGATGCGTTGGCGGGTGCGGCTCCCGGCCATCAGCCGGATCGTGTCGGTCACCAGTAGCTGACCGGGCCGGCACGCGGCGCAGAGCCGGGCCGCCTCCACGACGGGCGTGCCGAACCAGTCGCCGTCCTCGTGCACGGCGTCGCCGATCGACACGGCGATCCTCAGGCTCATGGCCAGCTCGGGGTGCCGGCGACCGTGGCGGTCGCACTCGGTGTGCATCTCCACGGCGGCGGCGATGGCGTCGGAGGCCGACCGGAACACCACCAGCAACCCGTCGCCCGTGTTCTTCACCTCGGTGCCCCGGTGGTGGTCGAGCGCGGACCGGAGCACCGCGACGTGGGCCCGCCGCACCTCGTCGAAGCGTTCGTCGCCGAGCTCGCTCTGGCGCTGGGTGCTGTCGACGAGGTCGGTGAACAGGACGGCGACGGTGTGTGGCTCGCTCTCCGCGACGGTGTGTGGCCCGCTCACCGCGCGGTCCCGGAGACCGAACACCGCGTCTCGCCGCTCGATGTCGGACCCGTCCCCCCGGTCACGCGCCGGAGCCTACGCGGTGGCGCGGCGGGCGGGCCGAACGCAGGCGGCCCCGTCGCGAATGAGTAGTCCCCCGGCCGAACTTGAGTAGGTCCCACTCTTCACCCCGTGCCCGGCGCCGTCGATACTGCTGGGCATGGCAACGCTCGAGGCGCAGGTGGCCCACATCTGGCGCCGGCTGGGGTTCGGCCCGAGGCGGTCCGACGTCACCGCCGGGATCGGCCTCGGCACGGCCGCGCTGATCGACTCGATGACGGCCAAGCCGCTGGTGAGCTTCGCGGCCTCGGGCTTCCCGTCCTCCAGTGCCAGCCAGGACAGCCACGCCCGGCGCCAGCTGGAGCTGATGGCCTTCGGGCCCGTGGCCTCGGGCACGACCACGCCGGCCGGCGCCTACAACCCGCTGCAGGAGCGCATCGCGTGGACGCTGCAGGGCCTCGTGGTGGTGGGCATCGCCGACAGCGTCTACGTGCCCGACATGAGCGACCACGTGAAGCGCCTGCGAGTGGCGCTGAGCGGCTCGTACCGCGACCTGCTGCGCACGATCATCACCCGGCCGGGGATGGTGAAGTACCTCACCGCCGACCGCAACACCAAGGCCCACCCCAACCAGAACCTGGGACGCGAGCTGCTCGAGCTGTTCTCGCTGGGCCGGGTCGATCCCGCCACCGGCACGACCAACTACACGCAGCAGGACGTGATCGAGGTGTCCCGGGCGCTGTCGGGGTGGCAGTACAACTGGAGCGACGGCTCGACGTACTTCGATCCCAACCAATGGGACAACGGCAACAAGACCTTCCTGGGCGCGGCCCGGGGCGCGGCGGGCATCGACGAGGTGATCGCCGCCATCGTGGCGCACCCGTCCTGGAAGCACCACGTGCCCGCCCGGCTGTACAAGGAGCTCACCGGGCTCGACGCCACCCCGTCGGTGATCGCGGCCCTCCAACCCACGTGGGGCGCCAACGGCAACCTGAAGGCGATGGTGAAGGCCATCGCCAAGCGGCCCGAGTTCCTGTCGAACCGTGCGATCTACAACCGCACCAAGACCCCCGTGGAGCGGGTGGTGGCGGCGGCGCGGCTGCTGGGGTGGTCGGGGCTCGGCACCGACACCAACCTGCCGTGGATGATGACCCGCATGGCCCAGAGCCCGTGGTCGCCGCCCAACGTGTCGGGCTGGCCCAAGGGCGACCAGTGGCTGAACACCACGAACCTCCACACCTGGTCCGAGCTGGCCAACTACATGGCGATGCGGAACTTCCGCTGGGACGGGTCCACGTCGGGCCCGGTGAACTCGATGGTCACCAAGGTGCACACGAACGCCACCGCGTCCACCGCTGCGACCTACGTGCTGCAGCAGGCGGGGCTCACCCCCGTGTCGACCCGCACCAAGAACGCGCTGCAGGACTACGCCACCACAGGCACGTGGACCCCGTTCCGGGCCGCCGGCCTGCTCAACCTGGTCCTGCTCTCGCCCGAGTTCCTGGCCAACTGAGACGAGGACGACGCCATGACTCCCCTCGACGCACCGACACGATCCGGGCTCACCCGGCGGGGGTTCCTCCAGGGCGTCGCCGGCGTGCTGGCCGCGGCCCCGGCGTTCAACCTGCTCGACCCGTTCGCCCCGGCGGGTGCGACGGAGGCCGCGGCCCTGTTCGGGCCGACGCTGCCCAGTGGCACGCCGGTGCTGGTGGTGGTCGAGATGGCCGGCGGCAACGACATCCTCAACACCGTCGTGCCCTTCGCCGTGCCCACCACCACCGGGCTCTACCGCTCGGCCCGCCCCGGGATCGGCATCACCCGGCTCACCTCCACCCGCCCCTACGGCCCGCCGCCCGCCGGCGACTACCTGCCGCCGGCGCTGGACCTCGACGGGCAGTGGGCGCTGCACGGGGCGCTGCCGTTCCTGGCCAACCGCTGGCACGACAAGGCCGACGTGGCCATCGTGAAGGGCACCGGCGAGAACGTGGTGCGCGACATGAGCCACTTCGCGGCGTGGGCCTTCCGCTGGGCCGGCGCGTTCGGCGGATCGCTGATGAACACCGGATGGCTCGGCCGCTACAACGACCTGGCCAACACCGGCCAGCCGCTGGGGGCGGTGTCGCTCACCGGCGCCCACCAGGCCCTGGCCTCGGTGAACGCGCCGGCGGTGGCCATCGCGGATCTCGACACGTTCAACTTCTCGGCCCAGAACGTGCCCGACCGCGACCGCTTCCTCACCGACCTCGGGGCCTTCGGCGACGCCGGCTCGACCGCGATCAACAAGGTGGGCACGGCGTCGCGGGCCATCGCACTGGCCCGCCAGGCCGCCGCCACCGCCGCGGGTGTGCCCCGGCTGCCCCAGGGCGGCTCGTCGGGCTCGCTGGCCAGCCAGTTGGCCACCGCCGCCTCGCTCATCGGGGCGGGCATCCCGTGCCAGACCTACGTGGCCACGCTCACCGGCTTCGACACCCACGGCAGCGAGGCCTACAACCTGTGGGACCGGCTCACCGACCTCAACGAGGGCCTGGCCCACTTCTTCTCGCTGATCGACGGCACGCCCCGGGCGGCGGACGTGTTCGTGATGATCTACAGCGAGTTCGGGCGCCAGGTGACCCAGAACGCCGGCCAGGGCACCGACCACGGCCAGGCCACCGACACCATCTTCGTGGGCGGCGGGGTGCAGGGCGGGCTGTACGGCCAGGCGCCCAGCCTGGCACCCGCGGCCCGGGACACCGATGCCATGGTGGCCACGGTGGACTTCCGCTCGGTGTACGCCACCGCCCTCAACCGGCTGGGTGGCGACCCCAACCTCACCGACGAGGCGCAGGGTCGAGACGAGGGCGGCCAGCCCTTCGCCGACCTCGGGGTGTTCGCCGGCGCCGAGTCGGGCGGCGTGCCCAGTGGGGCGGCGGCGGCGGGTGGCGACGGCGTGACGGTCCCCCCGGTCACCCCCGATGCGCCGCCCGAGCTCGAGCCCTACCTGGTCCAGCAGGTGTGAGTCGGGGAACAGGGAGTCGGCACCCGGGTCGCGGTCGGCGTCGCATCGACGACGAGCGGCGTCGACGCCGGCGTGGCGCCTGCGGGTCACATCACCGGGGCAGTCACCGAGGACGGCACCGGGCGGCCCGTGCCCGGGGCGTGCGTCTACCTCACCACACGCGGGGTGCCGGGCAAACGGTGGATCGTGCCGGCCGAGACCGGTCCCGACGGGTCCTACGACCTCGGTGGGCTGCCTGCCGGCGCCCACTCCGTGGCGTTCGCCGACTGCTCCAACGCCAATCGGTTCAGGCAGGAGCGCTACGACGACGTGCTGAGTGGTGAGCCCGGGGAACGGGCGCTCGTGGAGGTGCCCGCCGCCGCGACCGTGACCGGCATCGACGCCGGGGTCCAGCCGCTCTGCGGCGGGAGGTACGTCACCGCGGACCTCGGCCGCGGCCAGGTGCCCGCTGCCGGTCCCGACGTCATCCTGGGCACGACCGGGGCAGACACGATCGCCGGTCTCGGCGGTGACGACTGGGTGTGCGGGCGGGGTGGCGACGACCGGATCCGAGGCGGTCCCGGTGCCGATCACCTGATCGGGGGCCAAGGTGCCGACCTTCTCGCCGGCGGCCCCTGGTCCGACCTCTTGGTCGGGGGTTCCGGTGTGGACGAGTGCCGTGGTGGCCGTGGTCCTCACGACGAGGTCGGGTCGTGTGAATCGGTCCGGGGAGTCCCGTAACGGCGGTGCGTGGAGGGGTGAGCTGCAGGCGAACAGGTGGCGAACCTCGCGGCAGGTCCCTCGTTCCGTCGGCGGTGCCGGGCACCATGGGCCCATGGCTGCGGAGGCTCGGGCGCGGACGTTGTTCACCACGGTCCTGGCGAGCGGTGGGACAGCGACCGGGTCGGCGATGGATCGCACGGTCGGCGGCTTCGACCGGTGGGTGGACGAGCGGTTCGAGGCGCTGCGGGGACGGCCCCTGGTCGACCGTGTGATGTACACCGCCACCATCGTCGGGGAGGACGGCCGGATCTGGCTGGCGATCGCCGCGCTGTTGGCCCTTCGCCGCAGCACTCGTCGACGTGGGCTCCGGGCCCTCGTGTGGCTCGGGATCGAGACGGTGCTGGTGAACGGCCCCATCAAGGCGGCGGTGGGGCGGGAGCGCCCGGACGGTCTCGACGCGCATGCGTACGCCATCCGGGTGCAGAAGACCTCGAGCTTCCCCAGCGGGCATTCGGCATCATCGGCCACCGTGGCGACGATCCTCTCGGAGGGGTCCCGATGGGCGCCGCTCTGGTGGGCCATCGCCCTCACGATCGCAGTCAGCCGTGTCCACGTACGCGACCACCATCCGTCGGATGTGGCGGGCGGGCTCCTGATCGGCATCGGCCTGGGGCTCCTCGGCCGGCGCCTCGGTCCCCGGGACGCTGTCACCGGCGGCGAAGGCTCCGACCGCTGACCAGGACCGGATGGCGGAGGCGCTACGACGGGGGCGGAGACGCGTCGGGCGGTGGTGGGGAAGCGGAGCGATGCCGCTCGACCCACGGGGCGGCGTCGAACCGGTTCGGCAGGGGGAGCGCCGCCGCGAGGCGGTCGAGGTAGTCGGCGCGGGCCAACTCGATCGCGCCGAGCGAGGCCAGGTGGGGGGTGAGCCACTGGACGTCGAGCACGCGCCCGGCGGCCGCCGCCTCCGCTCCGCCGAGGACCTCCACGAGGTGCACGAGCGCCACCTTGGAGGCGTCGGGCGCACGGTGGAACATCGACTCGCCGGCGAACAGGCCGCCGATCGCCACCCCGTAGAGGCCGCCCACGAGTTGGTCGTCCGACCAGGTCTCGACACTGTGGGCCCATCCCAGGTCGAACAGGCGCCGGTACGCCACGCGGATCTCGGTCGAGATCCAGCCGTGGGGCCGGCCCGGGTCGGCGCAACCGGCGACCACCTCGTCGAACGCGGTGTCGAGCCGGACCTCGTAGCGCCGCACCGACCGTCGCAGTGACTTCGTCGAGCGCAGCCCGTCGAGGGGCAGGATGGCCCGGGGGTCGGGCGACCACCAGCCCACGGCCCGGGCCGATGGCCCAGCCCGGCCCGGCCGATGCAGTGGCGCCCTGCGGGTGGGCATCGGGAACAGGCCCTTGCGGTAGGCGGCCAGCAGCGTGCCCGGCTCGAGGTCGGCGCCGATGCCGATCAGGTCGTCACCCTCCGGTGCGTCCCGCGGGTCGGGAAGGTCCCACGGGGTGGGGTCGGGCTCCCGTGGTGGCACCGGGGGTCGTCAGGCGGTGAGGGGGACGACGCGACCAGGGAGGGTGCTCTGGCGGACGATGTCGGCAGCCACGGTGTGGCCGATGGCCACGGTCGCCCGCCGGTTGAGCACGGCGCCGGCGATGGCACCGGCCATGAGGGGGATGAGCGCGGCCATGCTGCGCCCCATGCGCCGAGTCATCCGCCGACGGAGCGCGATGGTGAGCGTGGTGCGGGCCTGGCGGCCGAAGATGTCGGCCGCGCCCACCCCCAGCACCAGGTCCTGGGGGTTCACGCCCCGCTTCTCGGCCCAGCTCTGGGCCACCAGCAGGCCCCGCTGCGCCCCGGCCGCGGGCACCGGTTGGCCGAGGGCCTCGTGCAGCTCGGCCACCAACTTCATCTCGAGGGCGACGACCAGCGCGGTCTCGGCCGCCAGCTCGAACGGGACGGTCGCCCACGACGGGGGCAGCACCTCCTCGGCGCCGATCAACGCGCCGGCGGCGGCGCCGATGGCGCCGCTGGTGCGACCCGCGTTGCGGATCAGCGCCTCGGCCAGCTCGTGGCCGGTCTTGCCGCCGTGGTGGGCTTCGAGGGTGGCCCGGTCTCGAATGGGCAGGTGGGCGGCGACGCCGAGGGTGGTGTCGGTGAGCCAGTGCCCGCTCGCCACCGCCTTCGACCCGGCGGCCCGGGCGTGGCGGGCGAGCTCGCGCAGCACCCCGGTGACCTTCGTCCGGTTGGTGGTGCCGTCGGCGTCGCCCAGGGCCCCTGCGAGCGCCTGGTGGTCGAGCGGTGAGTCGGTCGTGCGGTTGCGGCGCGCCTTCATGGTCCCTGTTCTACCCACTCCCGCTCGATCGCGACCGGCGGGGCGGCCCGGCGCCGGGGGGACGCGCGGGCCTGCCGGCCGTGATGGCCCTACCGGTTGTAGTCGTAGAAGCCGATCTTCGACTTCCGACCCAGGTGCCCGGCGGCCACCATGCGGCGCAGCAGCGGGACCGCCGCGTAGTTGGGGTCACGGAACTCGTCGTAGAGCGCGTCGAGGATCGACAGCGAGGTGTCGAGGCCCACGAGGTCGAGCAGCGCCAGCGGGCCCATCGGGAAGTTGCAGCCGCCCTTCATGGCCGTGTCGATGTCGTCACGGTTGGCGGTGCCGTTCTCCATCATCCGCACGGCGTTGTTGAGGTAGGGGAAGAGCAGGGCGTTGACGATGAAGCCGGCCCGGTCCTTCACCTCGACGGGGTCCTTGCCACAGGCGGTGGCGAAGGCCTTGACCGTGTCGATGGTCTCGTCGGACGCGGTGAGCGGCCGGACGATCTCGACCAGGCTCATCATCGGGGCGGGGTTGAAGAAGTGGACGCCGCACACCTGCTGGGGCCGATCGGTGACCATCGCCATCTCGATCACCGGCAGCGTGGAGGTGTTGGTGGCGAGGATGGTGTAGTCGCTGCACACGTCGTGCAGTTCGGCGAACAGGTGCTGCTTGACCTGCAGGTCCTCGACGACGGACTCGATCACCAGGTCGCAGTGGGCCAACGCGTGCATCTGCGAGGTGGCCGTCACGCGGGCCAGGGTGGCGTCCTTGTCGGCGGCTTCGAGGCGCCCCTTCTCCACCTGGCGGGCGAGCGACTTCTCGAGGGAGGCCACCATGGCGTCGGCGGTGTCCTGCTGGCGCGAACGCAGCACGACCTCGTGGCCCGACTTGGCGGCGACTTCGGCGATACCGGCTCCCATGATGCCCGAGCCGATGATGCCCACTTTCTTGATCGTCATGGCGGGCACGTTACCGACCGGGCCACCGACGACTCCAAAGCCCACCGGTAGTGTCGGAGCATGGACCCCCTGCCCGCGTTCCCCTCCGGGGTGCTGCGCGCCTTGCCGCCAGTGGCCAGGGCCGTGCTGCGCGAGCAGCGGCGACGCCTGCTGCGACGGGCCACCGGGCGGGTGCTCGACCTGGGCGACGGCACCGAGCCCGACCTGCTCGACCGGGCCGACGAGGTGGTGCGGGCCCGTTCCGCGGTGTCGGCCCTGCTGGGCGAGGCCCGAGGGGCGTCCGACCCCGCGGGCACCTACGACACCATCGTGTCGGTGCTGCACCTGGCCACCGTCGAGGACCTGCCCGCCGAGCTCAACGCCGTCCGGCAACTGCTCGCGCCCGAGGGCCGTCTACTGTTCCTCGAGCCGGTCCGCGAGCCCGGGTTCGGTGAGCGACTGCGCTCGGCGGCCAGCCCCGTCGTGCGCCTGGTCTCGGGCTGGCGGGTCGACCGCGACCTGCCCCTGGCCATTCGCTCGAACCACCTCAGCATCGTCGACATCGAGAGGATCAACATGCCGCCGATCGTGTGGCCCATCCGCACCTTCGTGCTCGGTGCGGCCCAGCCCCGGGCCGATGCCCCTGCCGGCGAGTCGGGTGGAGCGTCGCGGTGACGGGCCCCCTGGCGTTGGTGGGTGGCGCCCCCTTCAGTGACGGGTGCAGCTTCGACGCCGACCTGCTGGCGGCCAGCGGCGGCACCGAGGTGGTGCTGTTGCCCACCGCCGCGGCCTATGAGCACCCCGACCGCGAGGTGCACAACGCCACCGCCTGGTTCGAGACGCTGGGCGGCACGGTGGTGGGGGCGCCGGTGCTCGCCCGTCCCGACGCCCTGGCCGCCGACAACGTCGAGCTCGTGGCCGGCGCCCGGTTCCTCTACCTCTGCGGTGGCTCGTCCATGCACCTGCGCTCGGTGCTCAAGGACTCACCGGTGTGGGACGCGCTGGTCTCGGCCTGGGAGGGCGGCGCGGTGCTCGCCGCGTCGAGCGGCGCCGCACGCGTGCTGTGCGACCCGATGGTCGACCCGCGCGGGGGTGCCTTCGCGGTGGGGCTGGGCCTGATCCCCGGCCTGGCCGTCATCCCCCACCACGACCACTGGTCGCGCGAGAAGGCCCACCGCACCATCCAGTTGGCGCCGAAGGGCCTGCCCATCGCCGGCATCGACGACCGCACCGCGCTCATCCGCGACCCCGACGGCACCTGGCGCTCGCAGGGTGCCGGCGAGGTGGCCATCTTCGTGGACGGCGCCCCCCAGCCCCTCACCGCCCTGCCCTGATCTGCGTCTGACCCGTCCGACGGGTCGGTTCTCGTTGCACTGGACCTGTTCTGTCAGGTCCAGTGCACGAAGAAGGTCTCAGCCGGCGGCGGTCGTGGTGGTCGAGTCGCCACCGGCGGCGGGCGTCTCCTCGATGGTCACCGAGTTGATGGTGACCGTGCGGCTCGGCGCACCGCCGAGGCCGCTCTGGGGGTCGTCCTGGTTGAGGGCGAGGATGTCGCTGATCACGCCGATGCCGGCGTCGTCGGTCTGGCCGAACACCACGTAGGTGCCGTCGCCGTCCAGGTTCGAGGCCGAGTCGTTGGCCACCAGGAAGAACTGGGCGCTGGCGCTGTCGGGTGCCCCCGAGCGGGCCATCACCAGTTGGCCGGCCTCGTAGGTGTAGCCGTCACCTTCGTCGGGGATGTTGTAGCCGGGACCCGGGTCGCTGGCGTCCTGGGTGTGCGGCGAGCCGCCCTGGATGATCCCGATCGAGGTGTCGGTGCGGAAGATCTCGGTGCCGTCGTAGTAGCCGCTGCGGGCCAGGTTGACGAAGTTGTTCACCGTGCCGGGGGTGTTGGCGGTGTCGAGGTCGACGCGGATCTCGCCCTCGGTGGTGTCGAACACGGCGGTGTAGGTGGCGTCGGGGTCGAGGCAGTCCTGGAACGAGTCCGCGAAGTCGATGACCGGTTCGGCCGGTGGCGTGTCGGGGGCGCACTCGCCGCTGCCGTAGGCGAACGGCGCATCCGGCGGCAGGTTCGCGCTGGTGGTGCTGGTGGTGGGGTCGGCGGACTCGTCGCTGTCGTCGGGGCGGGTGACCGAGTAGAGGAACATGGCGCCCAGCACCACCACCGCGGCCACGACGATGGTGATCGTGCGCCGGCGCTGCTGCTGCTTCTTCTGCGCGGCGCGCGCCGCCTCCAGCCGTGCCTGTCGTCCCTGCTTCTGGCGCTCACGCTTCTCGGTACCCACGGCGGGGAAAGCTAGCAAGTGGCGCCCGACCGCCCCCATCGCGTGCACGGGCCACCGGGCCCGAGGGGCGAGCAGCCCGGGTCCGCGGGGTTGCGAGGTGGCCCCAGCGGACCGGAGCCGCGCTGTGGGCGAACCGGATGGTGAAGCGGCGGCGACGAAGGTTCAGCCAGGGCAGGGTGAGGGCGACCGTCGGCGACGAGCATCCGTTCGCCGATGGGGTCGCCGGCCCGGCGCCCGAGGGACGAGGGCGCCTTGACGATCAGCGATGAGGCGTCAGCCGAAGAGCCGAAGGCTAGGTGTCGATCTGGGCGCGCTGCAGGCGGCCGGAGTAGTCCACGTAGACGGTCTTGACCTGGCTGAACTGCTCGATGCCGCGGGAGCCCGCCTCGCGGAAGCCGTTGCCGGTGTGCTTGGTGCCGCCGAAGGGGAGGGGGATCTCGGCGCCGATGGTGGGGGCGTTCACGTAGACGATGCCGGTGTCGATGGCGTCGACCGCCCGCAGGGCCTGGTTCACGTCCTGGGTGTAGACGGCCGCGCTGAGCCCGTACTCCACCTGGTTCACGATCTCCACGGCCTGGTCGAGGCCGTCCACCTCGATCACCGACAGGAGGGGGCCGAAGGCCTCCTCGCGGGCGATGCGGTGGTCGGGCGCGACGCCGGCGAGGACGGTGGGCCGGAAGAAGGCGCCGCCCTCGCACCCGTCCACCTCGGTGATGCCGCTGGCGCCGGCGATCGTGGCGCCCTCGGCGACGGCGGCGTCGAGGATGGCGGCGATGCGCTCGGCGCTCTGGCGGGTGATGACGGGCCCGACGTCGGTGGTGGGGTCGACCGGGTCGCCGAGCGTCAGCTCGGCGGCGCGGGCCACGACGCGCTCGACCAGTTCGGCGGCCACGCCCCGCTGCACCACGAGGCGCGAGGTCGACGTGCAGCGCTGGCCCGAGCTGCCGAAGGCGCCGAAGAGGGCGCCGTCGGTGGCCAGGTCGAGGTCGGCGTCGTCGAGCACGATCATGGCGTTCTTGCCGCCGAGCTCGAGCGACACCAGGCGGGGGCCCGTCTCCATGGCCGCGGCGGCCACCTTGCGGCCGGTGGGCACCGACCCGGTGAAGCTGACCGCGCCCACGCCGGGGTGGGTGGTGAGGGCGGCACCCGTCTCGCCGGTGCCGTGCACGACCTGGATGAGGCCCTCGGGCACGCCCGACCGGGCCAGCACCTCGATGAAGGCCTCGCCGCACACGGGGGCCAGCTCGGACGGCTTGATCACGATGCCGTTGCCGGCCAGCAGCGCCGGGAAGCACTTCCAGGACGGGATGGCCACCGGGAAGTTCCAGGGGGTGATCATGCCCACCACACCGACCGGGATGCGGGTGGTCCAGGCCATCTTGTTGCGCAACTCGGAGGGGACCACATCGCCCCAGGCGGACCGGCCCTGCCCGGCCACGTAGGCGGCCATGTCGATGGCCTCCTGCACCTCGCCGCCACCCTCGATGAGCACCTTGCCGGCCTCGCGGCTGACCAGCGAGGCCAGCTCGTCCTTGCGCTCGGTGAGGAGGCGCCCGGCCTCGGCGATGATGTCGGCCCGGCCGGGGATCGGGACCTTGGCCCACGCCTTCTGCGCCTCCGCAGCGGCGCGCACCGCCTCATCGACGGCCGCAGCGTCCGCGCTCTCGTACTCGCCGAGCACCTCTGCAGGGCGGGCCGGGTTGTAGGAGGTGATCGTGGTCATGGGCTCATTCTGACCCGCCCACCGGTCTGCCGCCCGTGGCGGGACGGATCAGGCACGGACGCCTAGCGGCGGCGTTCAGCTGTTCCGTCGAAGCTGGTCCTCGCTGCGCTACGGCACGCTTCGGCGGTCAGTTCACGTGTACCCGGGCGCGGACCGTGTCCAGCTGTGGCGCCGACCCCGGGGAGTGCGCCTGGAGCGTGATGTCGTGGTCGACCAGGTGCCGGGCCGTGGCCTTGACCTTGATCTCGATGCGGATGACCGCGGTGCCGCCCGGGGACAACTTCGCGGTCTTGTACGTCCCCGCCTCGATCGCGGTGGTGATCTCCGTCGAGCTCTGGCCTTGGAAGTAGCGCACCGACAGGCCGTGGTCAGAGGCGCCCGAGGTGACGAGGTAGCGGCTGGCCGTGTCGCCGACGTTGGTGAAGCGGGCGAAGAAGGTGACCGAGCCGCCCCGGGCCCGGCCGACGCGCACGGTCTGGTCGGTGGCGTCGTCGTTGATGATCTCGGCACCGACGTAGGGCAAGCCGGCGCGCTTGATCTCACCGTCCGGCGCCTTGTTCTTGTACACCTGCACATCTGGCGCATCCGCTGCCGCGGCCGTCGCCTGGTCAGACGTCGCGCCGAACGACGCCGACACGGTGCCGACGTCGCTGAGGGTGAGGGTGCGGCTGCAGTCGACGGCGGCCTCGGCCCCGATGGCCAGGGTGTCAGCCAGTGGATCGCAGGTGAGTCCGGTGGTGCCGGTCAGGCCGACGCCGGTGAGGTCGACGTCCCCCGGGTTGTCCAGCGTGAGCGTGTAGGTGAGCTGGTCCCCCGAGTAGTGGGTGGTGGCGTCGACGTCGGCGGTCACCGTCAGGCTCGGGTCGATGGCGAGGTCCACGAAGGGGAGGTCGTCGCCCATCTCGCCGGCGCCGTCGCCGCGGGGGGCAACGTCGCCCAAGCCGAGCTGGGCGTTGCCGTTCGCTCCCCAGCACCGGACTCTGCCGTTGTCGAGGCGCACGCACGTGCTCCCTCCCGCGGCGACTGCCGATGCGGTCCGTCCGGTGCCCAGGTCGATGACTGGCAGGTTGTCGCCCATCTCCCCGGGGCCGTCTCCCCGGGTGGCCGTGTCGCCCAGGCCGAGTTGGCCCGCGGCGTTGACGCCCCAGCACTTGAGGACTCCGTTGTCCAAGATCGCGCAGATGTGACCGTCGCCGGCGGCGACTGCCGATGCGGTCCGTCCGGTGCCCAGGTCGATGACTGGCAGGTTGTCGCCCATCTCCCCGGCACCGTCGCCGCGGAGGTTGGTGTCGCCCAACCCCAGCCGGCCATCACCGTTGAAGCCCCAGCACTTGAGGGCCCCGTTGTCGAGGATGGCGCAGGTGTGGCCGTAGCCCACCGACACCTCCGTCGCCGTGCGGCCCGTGCCGAGGTCGACCGCGGGCAGGTTGTCGCCCATCTCGCTGGCACCATCGCCCCGGTCGGCTGGGTCACCCAGCCCGAGCTCACCGTGGGCGTTGAAGCCCCAGCACTTGATCGTCCCGTCATCCAGCAACGCGCAGGTGTGGTTCGCTCGAGCCGACAACGCGGTGGCCGTGCGGCCCGTGCCGAGGTCGACCGCGGGCAGGTTGTCGCCCATCTCGCCGGGACCGTCGCCGCGGTTGGCGGTGTTGCCGAGACCCAGCCGACCGTTGCCGTTGAGCCCCCAACACTTCACCTGGCCGTTGTCCAGCAGCGCACAGGTGAAGCCGATGCCCGCAGTCAGAGCGGTGGCCGTGCGGCCCGTGCCGAGGTCGACCGCGGGCAGGTTGTCGCCCATCTCACCCGGGCCGTCCCCGCGGTTGGCGGTGTTGCCGAGGCCCAACTGGCCGTTGTTGTTGGAGCCCCAGCACTTGACCTGGCCGCTGTCCAGCACCGCGCACGTGTGGTATTCGCCCGCGACCACGGTGGTGGCGGTGCGGCCCGTGCCGAGGTCGATCGCGGGCAGGTTGGTGCCCATCTCGCCGGGGCCGTCGCCGCGGGTGGCGGTGTCACCCAGCCCCAACTGTCCTTTGTCGTTGAGTCCCCAGCACTTGAGCTGTCCCGATGTGCCGATCGCGCAGGAGTGGTAGCTCCCCTGCGCCAGCATCTGGGGTACACCCGTTTGCCCGTCGGCGGCGACCGGGGCGACCGAGGCCACCAGCGTGATCACCATCGCCGCGACGACACCCATCCACCCGATCCGCGCCATGAGGTCTCCTATCGCTGGCCGGATGCTACACCGGGCCCTCGTCGAGCAGGAGGCGACGCTCAGTTCACGTGCACCCGGGCGCGGACGGCGTCGAGCTGGGGGGCGGTGGCGTGGGAGCTGCCGCGCAGCACGATGTCGTGGTCCACGAGGTGGCGGGCGTTGGGCTTGACCGTGACCTCCATGCGGATGGTGGCCGCCGCTCCGGGTGCGAGCCGGGCGGTGCGATACGTCCCGTCCTTGACGGCGCGGGTGATGTCGGTGAGGCCCTCGTAGTAGCGCACCGCGAGGCCGGCGGCCGACTCGGTGGGCTCGACGTCGAACCGGCCGGCGGTGTCACCGGCGTTGGTGAAGCGGGCTAGGAACGTCACGCTGCCGCCCCGGGCCCGACCCACCCGGACGGTCTGGTCGGTGCCGTCGCCGTTCTGGATGCCGGCTCCGGTGTAGGAGCCGCCCGTCCGCTTGATGGCACCGTCCGGCGCCCGGTCGGGGTACACCTGCACAGAGAGCTCGTCCGCGGATTGGGGGGCGAGCTGATCCGAGGTCGCACCGAACGTCGCCGCCACGGTGCCGACGTCGGCGAGGGTGAGGGCGCGGGTGCAGTCCACGCTCGCGTGCGCCTCGCTGGGCAGGCTGTCGGCCAGCGGGTCGCACGTCAGGCCCGCCGTGCCGGTCAGCTGCACGCCCGTGAGATCGACGTCGCCGGGGTTGTCCAGCGTGACCGAGTAGGTGATGTCGTCACCCGAGAAGTGGGTGGTCGCGTCGACGTCCGCCGTGACCGTCATCGTGAGGTTGGCCGCGAGGTCGACGAAGGGCAGGTTGTCGCCCATGTCGGTGGCGCCGCCGCCTCGGTGCAGGGTGTCGCCGAGCCCGAGCTGACCGTCGGCGTTGTAGCCCCAGCACTTGACCCTGGTCTGGTTGACGATGGCACAGGTGTGGTCGGTCTGGCTGGCGGTGACCATGGTGGCGCCACGGCCGGTGCCGAGGTCCACGGCGGGCAGGTTGTCGCCCATCAGGTGGCCGGCGGCGGAGCTGTCACCTCGTTGGTTGGTGTCGCCGACGCCGAGCTCGCCCCAGCCGTTGTAGCCCCAGCACTTGAGGTGGCCGTTGTCGAGGATGGCGCACGTGTGGTGGCCGCCGGCGCTCACCGCCGTCGGGGTGCGGCCGGTGCCGAGGTCCACGGCCGGGAGGTTGTCACCCATCTCGCCGGGCCCGTCGCCCCGGTTGCTGATGTCCCCCAGACCGAGTTGGCCGGAGGCATTCCAGCCCCAGCACTTGAGCTCGCCGTCGTCGAGGATCGCGCAGCTGTGCCCGTCGCCCGCCGAGATGGCGGTGGCGGTGCGTCCGGTACCGAGGTCCACCGCGGGGAGGTTGTCGCCCATCTCGCCGGGCCCGTCGCCGCGGTAGTCGGTGGCCCCCACGCCGAGTTCGCCGTCGTGGTTGTAGCCCCAGCACTTGAGCTGGCCGTTGTCGAGGAGGGCGCACGTGAAGTGCGCGCCCCCGGCGATGATGGTGGCGGTGCGTCCGGTACCGAGGTCCACGGCGGGGAGGTTGTCGCCCAGCTCGTTGGGGCCGTCGCCCCGGGCGTTGGTGTCGCCGAGCCCCAGCTCGCCACGGCCGTTGTAGCCCCAGCACTTGACCTGGCCGTTGTCGAGGAGGGCACAGCTGTGCCCGTCGCCGGCGGTGACGGCGGTGGCGGTGCGTCCGGTGCCGAGGTCGACCTCGGGGAGGTTGTCGCCCATCTCGTCGGGGTCGTCCCCGTGGGCGATCGAGCCGTCGTCGGTCCCGATCTGACCGAACAGGTTGTAGCCCCAGCACTTGACCTGGGCGTCGTCGAGGAGGGCACAGGTGTGGTAGTCGCCGACGGCGATGGCCGTGGCGGTGCGCCCGGTGCCGAGGTCCACGGTGGGCAACGAGAGGCCCATCTCGCCGGGACCGTCCCCCCGGCTGGCGGTGTCGCCGAGGCCCAGGTCGCCGGCGTTGTTGATGCCCCAGCACTTGACCGCGCCGCTGCCGAGGACCGCGCACGTGTGGAACCTGCCGGCCGAGATCGCCCGGAGCGGCGACGCGCCGGCTTCCGTGCCGGCGGCGACGGGCATGGCCGGAGCCACGACGGCGACCAACAGCGCCACCACGAGACTGCTCCATCGCATCCGAGTCACAACGGTCTTCCCCGATTGTGCAGATCTTTGGTCCGTCTGAAGGATTTCAGAAAAATGCGGCGACCGCGGGCGTCAAGGTCCGATCGACCGTCCCGGGGCTCGCACCGACCCGCGAGATCAAAGGTGTGGACTATCGGCCCGAGGGACCAAGATGGGTGGGCCATGAGGATCGTGCAGAAGTACGGAGGGACCTCCGTCGCCGACCCCGAGCGGATGCGCTCGGTCGCCGATCAGATCGCCCGCTCCCACCGGCGGGGCGACGAGGTGATCGTGGTGGTCAGCGCCATGGGCAAGGAGACCGACGAGCTGCTGCGGCTGGCCGAGGAGGTCTCCGGTGCGGATCGCCCCGGGCGTGAGATGGACATGCTCATCACCGCGGGGGAGCGCAAGGCCACCGCCCTGTTGTGCATCGCCCTGCACGCCCTCGGCGTGCCGGCCGACTCGTTCACGGGGAGCCAGGCCGGGTTCCTCACCGACACCAACCACACCAACGCCAAGATCCTCGAGGTGCGCCCCGAGCGCGTGGCCGCGGCGTTGGCGGCCGGCCGGGTGCCCGTCGTCGGCGGGTCACAGGGCGTGTCCGAGGAC
>JBGAOY010000025.1:0-58507 GCA_044221555.1 Acidimicrobiales bacterium | reverse complement strand
GACGTCGTCGCGAGGGTCGTCCCGCCGGGCGTCGCCGAGGGCACTGGCGTAGAGGTACAGCTCGGCGGCGGCGCCCTGGGCGACGGCCCGGTTGCTCTCGTCCTTGTTGTACTCGGGGTCGTCGGCGCCGATCATGGCGTTCGACCACTCGAAGAGCAGGTGGCGCTCCTCCTGGGGCACCCCCATGATCTCGGCGATGGCCTGGAGGGGCAGCTCGGCGGCGAGGTCGGTGACGAACTCGCACTCGCCCCGCTCGATCACGGAGTCGACGATGAGCTCGGCCCGGTAGGCGAGGTGGGCCTCGAGCATGCCGATCATCCGGGGCGTGAAGCCCTTGTTGACGAGCAACCGGTACCGCGTGTGGCGCGGCGGGTCGGTCATCACCATGATCTTCCCGCGCATGTCCACGGCCGCGGGCTCCTCGTCGAACTCGTGCAGGGTGATGCCACCCTGCTCGGCGCTGAAGGTCTCGTGGTCGCGGTTCACCGCCACCAGGTCGGCGTGCTTCGTGATCGACCAGAAGCCGGGCCCGTCGGGCTCGGGCGTCCAGTGCACCGGATCTTCGGCGCGCAGCACCGAGAACATCTCGTGGTGCTCGGCTCGCGCGAAGCGGTCCAGGTCGCACAGGTCGACGTCTTCGAGCTTCATGTGTGGCAGTCCCCCGGGAGCGGCGTGTGTCTGCTGGTGACCATCGGCCGGCGACGGCCGCGATCCACCCGTGGGGACCGACCATACCCGCAGCGCTCGATGCCGTGACCGGGTTCAATGGTGCCGTGGACACGACCGAGCGGGCGCCCATCGACACGTGCGACCAGTGCGGGTTCCGGTGGGACGACTACGACGACGAGGTCGCCGTGAACGCGCTGCGGCTCGGAGGCGCGTTCTTCCGCGGCGTGCTCGAGGGCGTCGACCTCGACGTGGCCAACACCCGGCCCGACGGCGACACCTGGTCGATCCTCGAGTACGTCGACCACCTTCGGCAGGCCTACTGGATCTGGCGATTCTCCCTCGATGTCACCGTCGACGGGCTCCACGTGGACCTGCGACGACCGGGAGGGTCGGCCATCGCCCCCGAGCCCGCGCGCTTCGACGATGTCGAGGCCACGATCGACGCGATGGAGGCCGAGGGCTCGCTGCTGTGGGAGCGGTTCCGGTCGCTGACGCCCGAGCAGTGGCAGGCGACCGCGGTCGTGCGCCAGGGCGTGATCGACCCGTCGTGGATCGCCCGCCACGTGCTGCACGAGGTGCTGCACCACGGCCACGACGTGGGGCGCCTGCGCCACCGGCTCGGCGACGGCGTCCGCGCCCAGACCGGCTCGGTCGTCCAGCTCAACACCAGCGGAGGCGGCGTGCCCAAGCTGCCGGTCGACTCGGCCGCGGTGGGCTACCGCGGCCTCGCCGGCGACCACCAGAACGACCGCGTGCACCACGGTCGCCCGTTCCAGGCGGTGTGCCTCTACGGCCTCGACGTCATCGAGGCCCTGCAGGCCGAGGGCCATCCCATCCAGCCCGGGTCGGTGGGCGAGAACGTCACGGTCGCCGGCCTCGACTGGGCCTCGCTGCGCCCGGGCACCCGGGTGGCCATCGGCGACGAGCTCCTGTTGGAGCTCTCGGCCTACGCCATCCCCTGCGCCAAGAACGCCCCGTGGTTCACCGGCGGCGACTTCCGCCGCATGGCCCACGATCGCCACCCCGGCTGGAGCCGGCTCTACGGCACCGTCCTGCGCCCCGGCCCCGTCCGCACCGGCGATGCCGTGGTCGTCGAGCCCGCCTGAGCGCCACCTCGCCGCCGGGACAGTCGCCTCTGGTCAGTCGCCCGACTGTTGGAGGAGCTCCAGCATGCGGGCCATCTGCCGGTGGACGGTGTTGACGGCCTGGAGGGGGCGGATCATCACCCGGAACTCGACGATCTTGCCGGCGTCGTCGCAGCGGATGATGTCGACGCCGTTGACGTACTTGCCCTCCACGGTGGTCTCGAACTCGAGCACGGCCGTGTCGCCGCTCAGCACCTTCTTCGTGTAGCGGAAGGCTCCGGGTGGCCGCTCGGCCTCGTCACTCGACTCGTCGCCGCCGCCGATCGAGCCGCCGCCCTCGCCGGGGAGGGCCTGGCCCGCCGCCTCCAGGTAGAGCGTGGTGACGGCCTTGCCCTCCTGGGGCGTGAACACGATGGGCGAGTAGAAGACGACGTCGTCGTGCAACAGCTCGTCCAGCCCCCCGGGCAGCTCGCCCCGCAGGTGGGCGTGCCAGCGGTCGATCACGTCCACGATGGGATCGGCGTCGCTCATGGTTTGACGGTAGCGGCGGCGGCGACCCCTCAGAAGTTGCGTGCGGTTCGGTGATCGCCGGTGCGACCCTGAACACTGGGTCCGATCGACCTCACCCCCCGGCCCTCGATCGCAACGCTCTCTTCGCCCTCCTGGTCGAGCTCCAGCAGCGCCACCCCGACGCCGGGCAGGCGGGCTCGGGGTGCCCACGTGCTAGGAATCACTCCCGAGCTGCACCGTCGAATGTGGGGAACCCCGATGACCCGTTCCACCCGCCGGCGGTCTTCCGCGGCGATCCTCCTCCTGGTCACACTGGCCCTGTCGCTCGCCGCGACGTCGGCCGGTGCGGCACCTCGCCATCGCGCCGCTGTGACCCCTGCCCCCGAGAGCCTGCCCGCCCTGAAGGCCGACTATCGCTTCCAGGGGACGCTGGCCAGCTCGACGAGCGGTGCCCCGGCACTCGTGAACGTCGGCCCTGGCGTCAACGCCTTCGCGACGGAAGACGTCGACGGCACGAACCGCACGGTGCTCGAGTTCCCGCAGGGCAACGGCGTGCAGCTGAGCAACGCCTCGTCGCTCATCCCACGGGACCACTACACGATCCGGCTGCGGGTCCGCTTTGCCACGACCTCGGGCTATCAGCGCCTCATCAACTACGGCCAGGCGGCGCCGAACCAGGACCACGGCGTCTACATCGTGGGCGGCGGGTTCGCCGTGTACCCGGTGGACATGGGGCCGAGCGACGTCATCGCGGCGAACGAGTGGGTCGATCTGGTCCTCACCCGCTCACGGGCCGGGCGCCTTTGCGGGTACCTCGACGGCGTGCAGCAGTTCAACCTGGCGACCATGTCCCCCAGCGATGCCCGCCTGACCACAGAGAACGTGCTGCGCTTCTTCCGCGACAACGCCGACCGGGAAGAGAGCGCCGGCGCGGTCTCCCGCATCCGCCTCTACGCCGCCCCGCTCACGCCCACACAGGTCGCCGCCCTCGGCGGCTGAGCCGGAGCGCCCGAGAGATCGGGACCGACGCGCTCGGTCGGCAGTTGCGTCGGCCGTCGCCTGGCGATCGGGGCCGAAAGGAGCCGGCGAGCGAGGACCTTCGACTCTAAACAGAGGCGGACCCGTGCCCCAGACTCGACCCACGTCGACCGCCCGACCCTCGTGCTCCTGAGGGTCGCAGGAAGCGGGGCATGGAGGGTGATGGCACAGCTCGTCGTGGCGGGAGTGGCCAAGCGCTTCGGGCGCGCCACCATCCTCGACGACGTCGACCTCACGGTGGACGGCGGTGAGGTGGTGGCCCTCACCGGCGAGAACGGGGCCGGCAAGAGCACGCTGATGCGGATCTGCGCCGGCCTGATCCGGGCCGACGCCGGCGAGGTGACCGTCGGCGGGGCCATCGGCTACTGCCCGCAGGTCCCCGGGCTGTTCGAGCTCCTGACCGCGGACGACCACCTGGTCATGTTCGGGCGCGGCGCCGGCATGGGCCGGGCCGAGTCCCTCGAGCGGGGCCACGCCCTCCTCGAGGAGTTCGGCTACCCACTGCACGAGCGGTCGGTCACACGCGACCTGTCGGGCGGCACCCGCCAGAAGCTCAACCTGGCCCTGGCGCTGCTCACCGACCCCACCGTGTTGCTGCTCGACGAGCCCTACCAGGGCTTCGATCACGGCACCTACGTGGACTTCTGGGACCACTGCAACGTGTGGCGCGAGGCGGGCAAGGCCGTGGTGGTGGTGACCCACATGCTGGCCGAGTTGGAGCGGGTCGACCGGGTGGTGGAGCTGCCGGCCCACCCGTCCCGGAACCCGGCGGCCCCGTGATGGCGGCGTCACGGCAGGCAACGTCACGGCCGGCAAGGTCACGGCAGGCAAGGTCACGGCAGGCAACGTCACGGCAGGCAACGTCACGGCTGGCGCCGGCGGTCCGGCGGTCGGCGGCGTGGCGGGCGGCGACGTGGCGGGCGGCGGCGTGATGGCGGCGGTCCGGCGGGTGGTGATCATGGCCGAGATGCACGGCCGCGACCTGATGCGGCGCCACGTCGCGCTCGTGTTGCTGGTGGCGCTGCCCCTCAGCTTCTACCTGGCCTCGATGGGATCGGGCGACAGCGCGATCGTGGCCGGTGGGGTCGGCATGGCCTTCTCGGTGTCGGGGGCGACGCTGTTCTCGGTGCTGTCCTCGACCGAGGTCGACCAGCGCCTCGCCCTCGGCGGGTACCGCCCCCTCGACCTGCTGCTCGGCCGGCTCCTCTTCCTGGGGCCGATGGGCCTGGTGGTCGCCGCCGCGTTCAGCGCGCTCATGGTCGCCGCGTCGAGCCCGGCGCGTCCGTGGCTCACCCTCGTCGGTGTGGCCGCCGTGGCGCTGGCGTCGATCCCGTTCGGCCTGGCCGTCGGTGCCGCGGTGCCGCGCGAGCTCGAAGGCACGCTGGTGCTGATCGGTGTCATCGGACTGCAGTTGGCGGTCGACCCCGACGCCGCGGTGGCGAAGGTGCTCCCCTTCTACGGCCCCCAGGAGCTGATCTCGTCGAGCCTCGACACCAGCGGCCCCATCGCCTGGCCCCTGCTGCTCACCGTGCTCTACAGCTTGGCACTGATGATCGTCGCCCGGGTGCTGATGGCCGGGCGGGTCGACGTGGTCCGCCACGGCGAGATCCGCTGAGCCGCGGCGGCGCCTCCCGCGGCGCATCACGCTTCGACGGCACGGTCCGTCCCCGCGGTCGGGGTGGCGTAAGGCATCACGGGCCGTGGCGATCCTGCATCACGACCGGGCGCCATGGTCGGTCGGCACGGTCGGCACCGCGGCCAGCGTGGCGGCCGGCCTCACAGGGCGGCGTCGACCACCCGACCGGCGCGCAGGTGGATCGTGCGATCGGCCGCCTCACCCACGGCGTCGTCGTGGGTGACGACGAGCACGGTCACGCCCTCCTCGGTGCGCAACCGCTCCAGGAGGTCGAGCACGAGCCGGCGACTGTCGGGGTCGAGGCTCCCGGTGGGCTCGTCGGCCAGCAGCACCTCGGGGTGGTTGGCCAGTGCCCGGGCCAGGGCCACCCGCTGGCGCTCACCGCCCGACAGCTCCGGGGGGCGGCGGTGGCCGAGGCCGCCGAGGTCGACGAGCTCCAGCAACTCGACGGCACGCGCGCGCTGCTCCCGGTGCGTGGGGTGCGAGCCGATCATCGCCACGCCGATGTTGGCCAGCGCGTCGAGGTGGGGCATCAGGTTGTGCATCTGGAACACCAGGCCCACCTGCTCGCGCCGGAACCGGTTGGCGTGGTCGAGGCGCGTGACGTCCTGGCCCCCCACGCGCAACGTGCCCGAGTCGGGGTGATCGAGCGCGGCCAGCAGGTTCATCAGCGTCGACTTGCCGCACCCCGACGGGCCGGTGAGCGCCACGTACTCGCCCCGTTCGACCCGCAGAGTGAGCCCGTCGAGGGCTCGCACCCTGCCGCGGTCGAAGGCCTTGTGCACCGCCACGGCCTCCACCGCCGGCACCGACGGGTCACTCACGGCGCATCGCCTCCTGCGGGGAGAGGCGAGCCGCCCGCAGCGACGGGTACAGGGCACCCAGCGCCGTGACGGCGACCGCGGTGGCCAGTGCCCGCCCGAAGACCCACGGCTCGTAGGTCGGCTGCAGCACGCCGGCGAGCACGGGCAGCTCGGCGAGCACCCGCACCGCCACGAAGGCCAGGACCACCCCGATGATCGCACCGACCAGGGCGATGATGGCCGCCTCGCCGAAGACCAGCGCGACCAGCCGTGTGCGCGACCAGCCCACCGCTCGCAGCACACCGAACTCGCGGTACCGCTCGACGAGCGAGAGCAGCATCGCGTTCATCACGATCACCGCACCCACGCCCACCGCGACGATGGTCGCGGCCCGGTCGGCGGCGCTGATCAGCTGGTAGCTGCGGTCGGCCCGGCCGAACTCGAGCAGGTTGCTGATGCCCACGAGCAGCGGGCTCGAGTCCTCGACCCGCTGGCGCACGACGGTCACCGGCGCCCCCGGGGCGGTCTTGATGAACAGCAGCGTCAGCCCGCCGGGCTGGCGCTCGAAGGCCTGGAACGGCGCCAGCGGCAACATCACGGCGCTGTCGCCGTACACGTTGCCGGTGTTGTAGATCCCCACCACCCGCTTCGGGCCGCCGGCCACGTCGAGCACGTCGCCCGGCTCGAGGCCGAGGTCCTGGGCCAGCCGGATGCCCACCATCACCTCGTCGTCGGCGTGGGCCCGGAAGGCCCGGCCCGCCGCGAGGCGCACGCCGAAGGGGTGGAGGTCCTCCGGCTCGATGCCGATCTCCACGACCAGGGGGTGGTCGGCGTCGACCTCGTCGGTGTTCAGCAGCACGCCGACCGCGCTGTCGACGCCCGGCAGCTGCTTGATCTGCGCCAGTTGCTCCTCGGTCAAGGCGCTCTGGAGGATGTCGTTCACGCCCTGCTGGGCGACGGTGAAGTCGGCGGCGCCGACCTCGAGGATGCCCGCGGCGGTGGTGCGGATGCTGTCGGTGACGATGCCGAGGGTCAGCACGGTGACCACTGCGACCGCCACCGCGAACGCGGTCAGCATCGACCGCACCCGCTTCACCCAGACGTTGTGGGCGATCAGCCAGACGAACGACACGGGTGCCCGGACGAGGCGCCGACGAGGTTCCGGACGTCGAGCAGCGGGTTCACGATGCGTGAGCGGTCGACGACCGTGCAGCCGGCGATCGACGCCATGCTGGGCTCGAGGATCGCGTGGGCGGCGTGGGCGAACTCCGACCCGGAGACGAACGTGTCGAGGTCGTCGAGCAGCAGGTAGGCCTCGCCCGCCTCCAGCATCTCCCGCGGCGGCAGGCAGGCCAGGGTGGCGTCGACCTCGTGCACCACGTCCTGGCCGCTGCGCGTGCGCAGCGCCGAGCGGCGGCTGCCGGTGAGCAACCTGGTGGCGATCATCGCTGCCGTCCCCGGGCCCGGGCCGGCGCGGCGGCGGTGCGACACGGCGGGACGCCGGCCCACGCGCTCAGCAGATCGTGCGCCAGTTCTCGACTGGTGGATCGTGCGGACAGGTACTCGAAGAATTCGGCGGCGGTCATGGCCCCCCCTCTCGTGTCATGACGATCAGGCGATCGTGGCGTCAGCATTTCCCATCGGCCCGCCGCCGGGCAGGGCCGGAAGTCCCGATCCGGCGGGGCCGTTCGGCGCCCGCCGGTAGGCTGGCGGTCCCTTCGGGGCTGTAGCTCAGCTGGCTAGAGCACCTGCTTTGCAAGCAGGGGGTCGTGGGTTCGAGTCCCATCAGCTCCACTGAGTTCCCGGTCCAGACCTGAGACGGCAGCGAAGGCCTGCCATTGCAGGCGGGAGCGTGGGCTGACGCCCGCCGCGACCGCTCGACGCCGCCTCAATGCCGAGACGGCGTCGAGCTGGGGTCAGTGCGCCGTCACGCGTCTTGGGCGATGCGCGCCGTGTACCCCGCGTTCGGCAACCGGTCGCTGACGTACGCGTCGTCCGCGGCCCGTTCCTTCTCGGTCGTGGCATACGCCCGCAGGGTGGTGAGGCCGGGCAGGCAGGACCGAGGGACGGTGACCTTCACGCGATCGGCGGTCACCACTGCGTTCATGCTGGGAATGGTGAAGCTGATACAGGGGAAGGTGCCGTTGTCGGGCTCCTCGTACTGAACCGCCGTGGCACGCACCTTGCAGTTGTCGACCGTGACGACGAAGTCCGTGTCGCCCTCGAGGTGGAAGGAGAGCTGGTTCGGCCCGCTGCAAGTGCCCGCGGCTGGGAGGCGGTCGCGCATGTAGGGAGCGCCTCGGTAGACCGCGACGAGCGTCACGTCGTCGACCCCGTTGACGATCTTCACCTTGAGCAGATCGCAGTTGGCGCCGCCGGACCCGGCTTCGCCAACGCAGTCACCTGAGGCGTCGGTCCTGCTGTGGGGCGACGCAGCCACCTCCGGCGCACCGACCTCAACCCGGGCGCTGGCGGCGCCGACCGACAACGCCATTGCGGCCACCGCCACGACCACGGCCAACAGCCCTCGAACTCGACGCACCTGGATCATCACTGTCTCCCCGTACGCCGAACGGCGCCATAGATTGTGGCGGTGACCCTACACCCGCGGCGGTGAGCGGCGGCACGGGACCGTCCCCGTCTCACCAAGGCGAGGTACGGGCCTACCTGCCGATCAGCCCGGGTCGTCGGACGGCCGAGTCGTCGGACGGCCGAGTCGCCGGACGGCCGAGCCGTCGGCCCGCGAGCACCGAGCTTCTGGCGGCACGGGAGCGACGCCGCTGCGACAATCACGCTCGTGCGTCGTTACACGGCCACCGTCTACGAAAGCGACCGATGGGACGGCTTCGCGCTCCGCCCCGGCGACATCATCATCAGCACGCCGCCGAAGTGCGGAACGACGTGGACGCAGATGATCTGCGCGCTGCTCATCCTGCAGGAGCCCGAGCTCCCACGTCCGTTGGACACGCTCTCACCGTGGATCGACATGGTGACCCGCTCCCGCACGGAGGTGTTCGCCGACCTGGAGGCCCAGACGCACCGCCGCTTCATCAAGACCCACACACCGCTCGACGGGATACCCAACGATCCGACGGTCACGTACCTCTGCGTCGGGCGTGACCCTCGCGACGTGGCCCTGTCGATGGACCACCACATAGACAACATGGACGTCGGCGCGTTCCTCGTCGCCCGTGACCAGGCGGCGGCGATCGACGGCATCGAGCTCGGACCGTTGCCGCCACGGCAGCCGCGCCCTGACGGCGAGCGGGCCCGCTTCTGGCAGTGGGTCGACGACGAGTCGCCGCCCACACAGATCGGATCGTCGCTGCGCCGCACCGCGGAACACATGCAGACCTTCTGGGACGCTGCCGACGATCTCGACGTCGTGTACTTGCACTACGACGACCTGCAGGCCGACCTCGAGGGGCAGATGCGCCGGCTGGCCGCACGCCTCGGCATCGACGTCGACGAGCACCGGTGGCCCGGCCTGGTCGACGCGGCAACGTTCGAGTCGATGCGCAGCCGGGCCGATACGACCGTCCCCGCTGGTGGTCCGGACCACTGGATCGACCCCGCCGCATTCTTCAGCCGCGGCACGAGCGGCCAGTGGCGCGACCTCCTCGACGACGCCGATCTCGCCCGGTACGCCGCACGCGTGCGGCCGCTCGCCTCCGACGACCTCGTCGCGTGGGCGCACCGCGGGGTCATCGACTGAGATCCCCGCATCGACTGGCGTCACGGCGTGGGTGAGCGGCCCGCTCCCTGCGACCCGACCATGCCGGCCGATGCTCCGCAGCGTCGGGAACGCGGCCGCCATGGTCGATCCCAACGACGACGTCGACCGTCAGCCACTCGTTGACCGGCGCGGACCGCTGGCGGCCGCCGATCGGCCGTTGTCGCCGCCAGGGCGTCGTGGCATAGTCATGCCATGGCTCGCACACGTGTCAGCACGACGGTCGACGGCTCGCTGCTCGAACGGGCGCGCGCCGCCACGGGGGCGCCGTCGGATGCAGCGCTCTTCGACCAGGCGCTCGACGCCCTGCTGTCCCAGCATCGCCGGGCGGAGATCGATGCCTCGTACGCGGCGTACGACGAGGTTCCGCTCGACGAGCCCGACGAGTGGGGCGACCTGGCCACGTTCCGCTCCGCCGCCGCGGGCTCGTGAGCGACTCCCCCCGCCGGGGTGAGCTCTGGTGGTGCGAGCTACCGGCCATCAGCCGGCGACCCGTGGTCGTCCTCAGTCGGGACGTCGGCATCCCTCGGCTGCGCCGGGCGCTCGTCGCCCCATGCACCACGAACATCCGGGGCCTGGCGAGTGAGGTCGTGCTCGAGCCCGACACCGACCCCGTCCCGCGCTCGAGCGCGGTCAACCTCGACTCGGTCGAGAGCGTCTCCGTCGGTGCGCTCGTCGATCGGCTCGGCCGTCTGAGCGACGAGCGCATGCGGGAGGTCTGCGCCGCCCTCTCCGTGGCCGTCGACTGCCGATGAACGGCGCCCCGGAGTGCTGACGAGCCGTCGATGGGTCCCGTCGACTCGGCGGTGGGATGTCGACGGCATCGGCACCTCGCGCCGGGCCTCTGCCATGAGTTCGTCTCGGTCGAGATGGCCTTCGCCGCTGGCCCGAGGTCTCCTCCGTCAGAGGAGACGCCTCCTGTGCCGCTCGCGGCGGCGAGCGCGACGTCCGACAGGTGCTCGGCCGCGCGGATGCGGCCGGCGATGCACTCCGCTTCTCCGTCGCCGCGGTGGGGCCCTCGCCTTCCGGTGATGTCGGGACCTTCTGCCCTTGGCGCACGGCACAACGGGGCGGACCATGGGGCCAGGCCAGCGATCCGGGGAGGCCGCCATGAGAGCCGACGTGAAGGACGCAATGCGCAGGGTCCACTACGCGACGGCCATGCGGGGTGACGCCAGGCACCTCGAGGCGTGGCTCGAGGCTGGTGAGGAGGTCCGTGAGGTCACGGGCGCGGAGCTCGAGGGTCACCTGGGCACCGGGGTGCTCGCCCTCACGGACCGACGGCTGCTGTTCGGTTTCCACGGTCTCGTTCGCGAGGCCCACGCCGACCTGCCGCTGACCGACATCACCTCCGTGCAGGTCATCCGGGGCCTGGCGTCCGCCAAGCTCAGCTTCGAGGGCCCGCACCCGCTCTCGTTCGACAACGTGGACAAGGTCGACGCCGACCGCTTCGCGAACGCGACTCGGCGTGCCGTCGCGACGCTGGTCGGGTCGAACACGACCGCACCCGGAGGAGCGTCCCACCGGGACGGGGCCTGGTCGGTCTACCTGCCGTACTCGAGGTCGATCGGCATGCCGAGGAGGTGCACCGGGTGTGGCGCAGCGGCCGCTCTCCTGGATCGGAAGGTGTCCAAGACCTACCACGGGGTGAGCGTGGCCACACCGCGCGCCGGCCTCACCAAGCGGACCTTCACGATCGGCTTCCCGATGTGCGCCGACTGCGCGGCCGCACAGCGATCGGTGAGCAACCGGGAGGGCCTGGCGGCCCTGCTCGCGCTGGTGATCGCGGCCGGCGTCCTCGCCGCCACCGTCGTCGTCTCCGCCAACTGGTGGATCGGCGTCGTCGCGTCCGTCGTCACCTTCGCAGTGGCGGCGGTCGTCCTCGTCCACCGTGTGGACCGGCGGGTCGACCCCGAAGTGCTCGCCCGGAGCAAGGCGCTCGACGCGTCGGCCCGGATCGAGGAGGTGCGTGAGGACGATCACCTCACCCTGGCGTTCAGCCGGAGGGACATCGCCGAGCAGGTGGCGGCGATGAACGGTGGATCCGTCGCATGACCCCTGCGCTGCACCCAGACCCATGATCGTGGATCCCGGGGGGCGGGGTGGCCTTGCATGACCGGCGAGCTCGGGCGCTCAGAGGTTGGTCCTGTAGTCGTAGGCGACACCGACCGCGACCGCGCTCGTGCTGACGAGCCGTCGCGCGACCTTGGCCCCGGTGCCGGCATCGGTGTTGCGCCTGACGTGGTCGGCCCAGATCGTGGCGGCCCGAGGGAGTGCACCGTCGGCGATGCGCCGACGCGGACTCCAGAGGTCGGCGGCGGAGAGGGCGGGATCGTTGCGGAGCTCGCGGTGCTCGACATCGATGACGAGCGCGACCTTCGGTGTCCGGTTGCGGAGGCGCATCGACTCGAGCAATGCACCGTCGGTGCACACCCGGGCGGTTCCGCGTATCTCGGCGATGTCGTTGCTTCCGGGCTGCATGGCGAGCAGCGCAATGCGCTCGTCGTCCATCAGGTTGTGGAGGGTGTCGGTGCGACGGTTCCCGGGCCGGTCGGCGATGACGATGGTGGTGTCGTCGATCTGGTGGATCAGACCGGGGGGATCCCCCTTGGGACTCGCGTCTGCGTGGCCGTCGGCATCGGTGGACACCAGCACGACGAACGGCGCGTCGGCGAGGAACGCTGCGACCGCCGGCGCCGCCGCACCGCCGCACGGCTCCGGGGTCCGACGTGCCGTCCACAGCTCGGATCGCATGATCGCCTTGGCGCAGTGCAGAAGCGCCTCTTCCACGTCGAGCGTGGCGATGTCGCCGCGGACGCGGAGCCGACCGTTGATCCGCAGCGTCTCGCCGTAGCCGGGCACCAGTGCGATGAGGCCGGCCGGGGCGCCGTCGACCACCTCCCTGCCTGCCACGTCGCCGAGCTCGAGCACGGTGTCGGAACGGGGCGCTGCGAGTCCGGGCTCGCCGCCCACCGTGATCGTCTGCAGCGATCCGTCCTTGGTCGTCGTGCCGATGACCGCATACGGCGAGCACGCCAGGAACCGCTCGCAGTGCTCATCGAGGAAAGCGATCGACTTCAGCATCATCGCACCTGGTCGCGCGCCGACGACGGCCTCGAGCTCGGCATCACAGGCCACGACAGCGGACGAATCGAACAACTGGAACCGGCCCTGGTTGCGTAGCGGATCGCGGGGTGTCGGGTCACCGCCGACCCGGCTGCGACGGGCCCGACGGTAGCGGGCGGCCTCACGTCCTGCCGACCCGGCAGAATCGTCCAGGTGGAGGACGGCACCAACCTCGAGGACCTCATGATCACCCACGCCCTGGCCCGACGCACCCTCGTCCGAGGCCAGGCGGAGCAGGCCACGCTCGACGAGATCGGCGACCACCACGTCACCTTCGTCACCAGCGACGGGGTCAGCGCCTCGCACACCGACTGGGAGGGACACGACCCCTTCACCCTCGAGGCGACGGAGGGGACCCTCCGCATCGACGTCGTCGCCGACGACGTGCTCCGCATCCGCTACGCACCGGGTGCGCTCCCCGAGCGGCCGTCGGCCATGGTGGTGGGCACGCTGCCCGCCCCGTCGGTCGTCGATGTCGTGGCATCCGACGGCGCCGTGACGATCACCACGGCCACCGCGGTCGTCCAGGTCGACCGATCGCCCCTGATGATCACGATCCGCGACCTCGGCGGGATCGAGCGCTGCCGGATCGGCGGCCCCGAGAAGAACGTGTGGGGGAACTGGGACACGCACCCGACGGGCGTCTCGACGACGACCGACGGTCACCGACTGGCCACCGAGACCTATGCCCTTCGCCCGGGGGAGGCCGTGTACGGCTTCGGTGAGCAGCCCGGGCGGTTGGACAGGGCCGGCCAGACCATCGACCTCGACATGGTCGAGGCGCTCGGCACCACCACGCCGCGGGCCTACAAGAACATCCCGTTCTTCTGGACGACCCGCGGCTACGGCGTGTTCTGGCACACCACCGCCCGCGCCACCGCCTGGGTCGGGAGCCGCAACGTGGCCGACCTCCAGGTCGCCATCGAGGACGACCACCTCGACCACTACGTGTTCGTCGGCGATCCCAGGGCGATCCTCGACCGCTACACGACCCTCACCGGCAAGGCCCACGTGCCTCCCCGGTGGTCGTTCGGGTGGTGGCAGTCGAAGATCAGCTACTCGTCGGCCGCGGAGGCGCTCGACGTCGTCCGCCGGTACCGCGACCAGGGCCTCCCGATCGACGTCCTCCACCTCGACACCCACTGGTACGCCGAGGACTGGCGCTGCGACCTCGAGTTCGACGCCGAGCGGTTCCCGGACCCCGCTGCCTTCCTGGCCGAGATGGGCGAGCTCGGGGTCAAGGTGTCGCTGTGGCAGCTCCCGTACATCCCGGAGGGATCGGTGCTGTTCGACGAGCTCGACGCCGTCGGCGGGTTCGTCGGCCACCCCGACGGCGGCCTCTACGACATCGGTCTGTGCTACTCGCCCGGCTTCACCGGCCGCGTGGGGTGCATCGACTTCACCAACCCCGAGGGCGTCGCCGTCTACCAGCGCCACCTCCGGCGCCTCCACCAGCTCGGCGCCGCCGCCATCAAGGCCGACTTCGGCGAGGAGGCCCCCGCCGACGGCGTGTACCACGACGGCACCCCCGGTCACCTGGCCCACAACCAGTACCCGCTGCTCTACAACCGGGCCGTCGCCGAGGCGACCCACGACGCCACCGGCGAGTGGATCATCTGGGCCCGCTCCGCGTGGGCCGGCAGCCAGCGCTACCCCCTCCACTGGGGCGGCGACTCGTCGTCCAACTGGGACAACCTCGGCGCCCAGATGGCGACCGGGCTCTCCATGGGAGCATCCGGCTTCTCGTTCTGGAGCCAGGACATCGGCGGCTTCGTCTCCGCCGATCCCGTGGGCGGCGACCTGCTCGTGCGCTGGGTCCAGGCCGGGCTCCTCCTCTCCCACGCCCGGATCCACGGCACCGGTCCCCGCGAGCTCGACACCCTCCCGAGCGCGACCCTCGACGCCATCCGCCCCGCGCTGGCGCTGCGCTACCAGCTGCTCCCGTACCTCACCGGGGAGGCCCACCGCAGTGCGGCCGCCGGGCTCCCGCTGGCCCGCCCGCTCGTCGTCGAGTTCCCCGACGACCCGACCACCTGGCACATCGACGACCAGTGGCTCCTGGGCGAGCACCTCCTCGTCGCTCCGCAGCTCGAGCCCTCCGGCCGGCGGCGCGCCTACCTGCCCGAGGGTCGATGGCTCGACTGGTGGACCGACGAGGTCATCGACGGCCCGAGGTGGATCATCGTCGACAGCCCCATCGACCAGGTCCCCCTGTGGATCCGCGACGGCGGTGTCGTCGCCCTCGGGCCGGACATGGGCCACGTCGACCAGCACCCCACCGACCACCTCACGCTCCGGGGGCCGGCCCCCACGAGCGGGCGGACCACCACCGGCCTCATCGGGCTCCCCGACCGGACCGTGGCCTGGACCTGGGACGACGAGCTGCACCTGGACCTCGGCGACGTCGGCGTCGACCACCAGCTCCGCTGACGATCTGCTCCAGGTGGTCGCCACCACCGCCCCACCCAGACGTCACCACGACGACGCCGGCGTTGTGGGCGGCGCCACGCGTCGACCTGACCGATCGGCTACCTGACGCTCACGGCGCCGTGATCGTCGTGGTGGGGGTGTCGGCGTCACTGCCGTCGCAGGCGCGGGCCACGAAGGACACGATGGCCATGCCGAGCGCGAACACGACGACCATCGCGCCTTTGATGAGGGCGTGGCCGGAGCGCGTCTTGAGCAGCCTGTCGCCCGGTGACATCGCGGGCGCGTACCACATGCCGTCAGGCGCACGCTGCCATCCGGCACCCGAGAGGACGCCAGGCGCGTACCACCGCCCGTCCTGGCCGTGCTCCCAGCCGTCACCGCCCGGCGCCTCGCTCACCTCGCCGACGCTAGCTCAGGTCGATCCCCGCGGCCCGGTCCCGGCTCGGCGCCGGTGGGCGAGCGGGATGGACGCCCGAGGCCTTCGAGGACTGGCTGGCCGTGACGCTCGACCAGCAACTGCTCGGCGCCGCTACGCCGGCCGCCCCCACGCCACCAGCGACGAGGTGAAGTACCGCCAACCCCAGGCGTTCCAGATCGTGGACTGCGGGCCGAGGCGCGGTCGGAACTCGTCCCAGGCCGACCCTGGCGGGACCGACCAGGCCCGCTCGGCCACGCCGGCCAGCCGGGGCAGCAGCATGAACTCGAGCTCGTCGACCGTCTCGATCGTCTCGCACCACACGGCGGCCTCGACCCCGGCGACGGCGTCGTCGGGCAGGTCGAGCGCCCCCGCCGGATCCCAGGCGAACGACTCCTCCACCGTCATCCGGGGGTAGACGGACAGTCCGAGGCGATCGCGCCACGCTTGTTGGTCGGGATCGGTCGGGGACTCGGCGTAGGGCCGGTCGAGGTAAAGGTGCGAGGCGGGCGACAGCAGCACGCGCGCGCCACGTTCGACCGCAGCGGCCAGGTGGGCCCGCCCGTTCCGGAGCGCCTCGGCGATGACCGGCAGCAACTCGACCGGCAGGTCGATGCCGTCGGGGAGCTCGAGGTGCTCGAGGGTCGCGAGCGGGGCGTCGCCCGCGAGCAGCAGCGTGTCGACGGCCTCGCCGAACGCCAGCCAGTGCTGCACCACGTCGGTCGGCCCCACGCCGGTGCACGCGGCCTCCTGCCACGCCACCGGGCGCTTGCCCGCGGCCAGCACGAACCCGCGGACGGCGTCGACGAACCGGCGGTACGCGTCCGGCGACAGGCCGGCGGCCTCGTCGCCCCCGATGTGGAGGTACGGCCCGGGCGTGACCGCGGCCACGGCACCGATCACCTCACCGGCGAAGTCGAGCACGCCCCGATGATCGGGGTCGAGCACGTTGACGGGCCGCGTCGCCTCGCCGGGACCGACCGCCCCGGCCGACAGCTCGGGGTGGGCCGCGATCGCGGCGGCGGCATGGCCGGGCATGTCGATCTCGGGGACGACCGTGACGAACCGCTCGGCGGCGTAGCCCACGACCTCCGCGAACTCGGCGCAGGTGAAGAACCCACCCGGTCGGTCACCGACCGCCCCCTTCCCGCCGACCTCGGTCAGCGCCGGACGGCCCGGGATCTCGATCCGCCAGCCCTGGTCGTCGGTGAGGTGGAGGTGCAGGACGTTGAGCTTGTAGAGGCTCAGCACGTCGATGACCCGCTTCACCTCCTCGGGGCCGAAGAACGTGCGCACGACGTCGAGGGACAGGCCCCGCCACGCGAACCGCGGCGCGTCGAGCACCTCGACCGCGGCGACCACAGGGGTGTCGGCGCGTCGCGGGGCCGTCGCCAGCAACTGGCGCAGCGTGGTGAGACCGCGCCACAGCCCTTCGGGCGCGCCGGCCCGCACGGTGGCACCCCCGCCGTCGACCACCAGGTGGTAGCGCTCGTCGGCCGGGTCGGACCCCGCGGGGCTGACGCCGATGGTGGCAGTGGCCGCGCCGGCGGAGCGACCCGGATCGGCGCGAGCCGGACCGGCGCCACCCGGATCGGATCCGCCCGAGGGAGGAGCGCCGTCCGAGGGAGCGCGGTCACCGGCGCCGGCGCCTGGCGCCAGCACCAGGCGGATGGTGGCCCCGACACGGGCATCGGAGCCAGCGCCGTCGTGACGGGCCTCACCACCGCCGGCGCTCAATCCGCCGCCGTCACCACTCGAACCATCGCCGCCCGATGGGACCGGCACCCGCAGGATGACCGAGCCGTCGCGGGCGACGTCGTCGGCGAAGCGCCCGGCCAAGCCGGCGAGGGCGGGATCGTCGAGCACGATCGCGGTGCCGTCCGCGAACGCGACACCCGCTCCCCCATCGGCACCCACCGCGACCCATCCGGGCCGCGGGACGACGGGAATCACGGTACGACGGCGGTCACGGGATCACGGGGCGGTCCGGGGCGGGCACGGCCCGGACGTAGACGTGGGTCGTGACCCGGTCGGCCGACAGGTCGATCAGCTCCACCTGGACGGGATCGTCGGGGCCGGAACCCAGCAACCGGCTCCGCGTGCGCACCGGGCCGACGGTGGCCTGGGCCAGGTAGCGCAGGTCGAGGTCGACCACCAGCACGGGCGCGCCGAAGCGGGCAGCCAGCAGGTCCTCGGCCGCGGCCTCGGCCAGCAGGGCCACCATCGCGCCCTGCACGGTGCCGGCGGGATTGCAGACGTCGGGCGTCACGGCCATCTCCACCACGCCCGCCGCCGCGTCGATCACGGCGATGCCGGCCTCGTCGCGCACCGGCCGGGTGAGCGTGCCGAGGGCACGGAGGTACCGGTGGGCCTCATCGGGCGGGATGACCAGCTTCGGCGGGTCGGTGAGCTTGCGGGGGACGTGGACGAACCCCACGGCGCCCGACGCGATCGGCGCACCCTCGTCGGTGGTGACCTCGACGAGGCACGTGGCCGACCGCCGCCCCCGCCGCAGGATCGTGTTGGCCGCGGTGACCTGCGCCGGCGCGGGCATCGGCCGCATGCGCACGGACATGTCGGTCGTGAACGTCCAGATGTCGTCGCCACCGTCGAGCGTGACCCCCGCGATCGCGTCGATGGCGAACGACAGGACGCTGGCCCGCACCACGCCGTGGTGCAGGGTCTCCGGCTGCGGCGTGAGGTCGAGCGCCAGCTCGCCGTCGGCGTACCGCGCGGCCACACCGAGCCGGGACGGCACCGAGGTCGCCTGGCTCGGAATGTCGGTCATGGACTCCCCAAGGTCGGCAGGTCGCCCGGACTCTAACGCCCGGCGTTCTCCCGCCGGACACGGGATCGGCGCCGGGTCGTTGCCGCCGCGCCCGCCGCCGAGGGGCTGGTACCTTCGCCCGGTCCGACGCTCCCACCGACTGGTGGCGAGACGACGAGTGACGAGGTGACGAGATGACGAGCGGCGCACCCGCCGGCAGGTGGCCGTGAAGCCCCCCGCCCAGCGCTTCGACCTCACCGGCAAGGTGGCGGTGGTCACCGGCGGCAGCCGGGGCATCGGCCGGGCCGTGGCCGAGGGCCTCGCCACCGCGGGCGCCGACGTCGTGGTCGCCAGCCGCAAGCTGGGCAACTGCGAGGTCGCGGCGGGCGAGATCGCCGACGCCACGGGTCGGCGGGCGCTGCCGGTGGCCTGCCACGTGGGCCGGTGGGAGGACTGCGACCGGCTCGTCGAGTCCGTGTACCAGGAGTTCGGGCGCTGCGACGTGCTGGTGAACAACGCCGGCATGTCGCCGCTCTACGACGGCCTGCCCTCGGTCACCCAGGACCTCTACGACAAGGTGCACGCGGTGAACGCCCGCGGGCCGTTCCGCCTGAGCGCCCTCGTCGGTTCCCGCATGGCCGAGGGCGACGGCGGGTCGATCATCAACGTCACCACCGCCGGCTCGCTGCGACCCAACGCCGACGACCTGCCCTACGCCATGGCCAAGGCCGCCCTCAACGCGCTCACGCTGGGCCTCGCCGGCGCCTGGGCACCCGCGGTCCGGGCCAACCTGGTGCTGCCGGGGGCGTTCGACACCGACATCACCAACGCGTGGGCGCCCGAGATGAAGGCCCGGGCCGGCGCGGTCAACCCCATGGGGCGCATCGGTCGGCCCGAGGACATGGTCGGCGTCTGCACCTTCCTGGCCAGCGAGGCGTCGAGCTACGTCAACGGCGCCCAGATCCTCGTCGACGGCGGCCTCTTCCGCACCCTGTGAACCGACCCTCCCGTCCCACACCATCCCGTCCCACACCAGGCCCGGCTCACGCCGTCCGACCTACCTCCACCATCGCCCAAGAGGCCGGTAGCGTTGCAGCATGGCTCCGTGCTCGGTTCCCTTCGACACGGACCCCGCGGTGTTCGACCTGCTCGTGGCCCGGTGGAGGACCATGACGGTGGACGAGCGCGTCGCCCAGGTGGACCAGATCAGCGCGGACGTGGAGCGGCTCGCCGTGGCGGGGATCCTGGCCGCCCATCCGAACCTGTCGCACCTCGAGGTCTGCCATCAGCTGGCACGACGCCGCTACGGAGCGGGACTCGCCGACGAGGCCTATCAGCACCTGCTCGTCTGATGGCCCAGAAGGGCCCGTTCGACCTCGTCTGCCAGATGGCGGAGATCCTCGACGAGCTCGGCGTGCCCTACGCGTTGGGCGGGTCGATGGCCAGTTCGCTGCTCGGCGAACCGAGGTCCACGGTCGACATCGACCTGGCGGTGCAACTCGACGAGCGATCCGGCAAGGCGCTCCTCGAACGCGTGGACGCCCTGTTCTACGTTCCGCAGGACGACGCGCGCCAGGCCATCCGAACCCACACGGCGTTCAACCTGCTGGACACGGCGAGCGCCCTGAAGGTCGACCTGTTCGTCGTCGGTGACGGCCTGCTGGACCGCAGGCAGATCGAGCGCAGGGTGCTCGTCGCGCTTCCCGGCGCGCCAGGTGGCGTCTGGGTCACCTCGGGAGAGGACCAGGTGCTGCGGAAGCTCGACTGGCGCCGGCAGGGTGGCTCGCTCTCGGACCGCCAGTGGCGAGATGTGGTGGGCATCTTGCGCGTGCACGGCGGCTCACTCGACCTCGCGTACCTCCGGTCGACGGCCGATGCACTGGGTCTCGCGAGCGACCTCGAGGAAGCCCTCCTCGATGCGGCGACGTCTGGCCGGTAGCGCTCCGGCGGCCAGGTCGGGACGTTCGTCCCTGGTCGGCGCCGCCTCCCGCAGAGGAACCTGGGACCCTGACGTGTCCACGGGGGAACAGGCCATGGGAACAGCGATCCGCACCGAAGGGCTGACCAAGTCGTTCGGCGCCACCGTGGCCCTGCACCCGCTCGACCTCGAGGTCGCTGAGGGTGAGGTGCTGGGCTACCTGGGACCCAACGGGGCGGGGAAGACCACCACCATCCGCTGCCTGCTGGGGCTGGCCCGGGCCAGCGGGGGCAGGGCCGAGATCTTCGGCGTCGACGCCCAGAAGCACCCGGCCGCGGCCCACCGGCGGGTCGCCTTCGTGCCCGGCGACGGCCAGCTGTGGCCCGGGCTCACGGGGCGGGACACGCTGCACCTGCTCGGGAAGGTGCAGGGCAGCGTCGACGTCGCCTACCGGGACGAGCTGGTCGAGCGGTTCCTGCTCGACCCGTCGAAGCGGGTCCGGGCCTACTCGAAGGGCAACCGCCAGAAGGTGCTGCTGATCGCCGCGCTCAGCTCGCGGGCCGACCTGTTGATCCTCGACGAGCCCACCACCGGCCTCGACCCGCTGATGGAACAGGCCTTCCGCGACTGCGTGGCCGACGCCCGCCACCGCGGCCAGTCGGTGCTGCTCTCGTCGCACATCCTCGCCGAGGTGGAGGCGCTGAGCGACCGGGTGGCCATCCTCCGCGCCGGGGAGCTGGTCGAGATCGGCACGCTCGCCGAGTTGCGCCACCTCTCCGCCCTGTCGATCGACGCCACCTTCGATGCCGCACCCCCCGACGTGTCGCGGATCCCGGGCGTGACGTCGTACGAGGTGACGGGCAACCGCATCCGCTGCGAGGTGGTGGGCTCGGTCGAGCCGCTGCTGGGCGTGCTCGCGTCCTCGGGCGTGCACCAGCTGCTGAGCCGCGAGCCCTCGCTCGAGGAGCTGTTCCTGGCCCACTACGGCCGGGGGCCCGCCGACGACGGTGCCGGTCGACGACATGCCCGGTGACGACCTGCCGGGAGACGACGTGCCGGGAGACGACGTGCCGGGTGACGGCGTGGCGGTCGACGACGTGCCGATCGACGACGTGCCGATCGACGAGCCGCCGGTCGACGCGAGCACGACGGTGGACGACCGCAGGGCGGGGGTCGAACGGGGCGGCGGTGGCGTCGTCGCCCGCCTGGTCGCGCGCCGGGCCGCCCGCTCGGGTGCCCTGCTCGGGCTCCTGTTCGGGGTCATGGTGCTCAACGAGGCCGTCAGCTACCGGACGGGGTTCCCCACCCTCGAGTCGCGCGCCACCTTCGCCCGATCGTTCGGCGCCAACGCCGGCCTCACCGCCGTGATCGGCCCCGCCCGCGAGGTGGACACCGTCGAGGGGTTCGTGGCGTGGCGGATGTTCGGGCTGATGATCATCGTCGGCGCGATCTGGGGCCTGCTCACCAGCACCCGCACGCTGCGGGGCGAGGAGGACACGGGCCGGTGGGAGCTCCTCCTGGCCGGACGCACGGACCGCCGGGGGGCCACCACGCAGGCACTGGCCGGCCTGGGGGTGGGGTTCGCGGTGCTCTGGGCGCTGACCGCGGCGTTCGCCGTCGTCGCCGGCAGCCGACCACACGTCGGGTTCCCGGTGACGTCGTCGCTCTTCTACGCAACCGCGGGCGTGGCCAGCGCCGCGCTGTTCCTGGCCGTGGGGGCGTGCACCAGCCAACTCGGACAGACCCGCCGCCAGGCCAACGGCCTGGGCGCGGCGGTGTTCGGCCTGTGCTTCCTCGTGCGGTTGATCGCCGACGGGGGGTCGGGCGTGGCCTGGTTGCGGTGGGCCAGTCCCCTGGGCTGGGTCGAGAACCTGCGGCCCCTCACCGGATCGGCGCCCCTGGCGCTCGTTCCGGTCGTGGCCCTGACCGCGGCCCTCGGCTGGACGGCGGTCGTGCTGGCCGGCCGCCGCGACGTGGGCGCCGGCGTGATCCCCCATCGTGACGGCACACACGCCGGCGCCCACCTGCTCGGCGGGCCCTTCGGCCTGGCCGTGCTGCTCGAGCGATGGGTCGTGCTGGCGTGGGTGGTCAGCCTGAGCGTCCTCGCCCTGATCTTCGGGGTGGTGGCGCAGACGGCGGGGACGGCCGGCCTCGACGACAGCGTGGTGGAGGAGACGGTGAGCCGGCTGGGCGGCGCGGGCGGCGGGGCGGTGGCGTGGATCGGCTACGAGTTCCGCTACCTCGCCGCGCTCCTGGCCTTCGCCGCCGCGGGCCAGATCGCCGCCGTCCGCAACGAGGAGGCCGACGGCCACGCCGACAACCTGCTGGCCCGTCCGGCGTCGCGCTCGGTGTGGCTGGCGGGACGGCTCGGGGTCGCGGTCGGCCTGGTCGTGCTGGCCGGCGCCGGAACCGCGGTCGGCGCGTGGCTGGGCATGGTCGCGGGCACCGACGTCGGCGTGGGCGACCTGCTGCTGGCCGGCGTCAACGTGGCGGTGCCAGGGCTCTTCATCCTGGGCGTGGGCACGCTGCTCCACGGCGTGGTGCCGCGATGGTCGTCGCCGCTGCTCTACGGGCTCGTCCTGTGGTCGTTCCTCGTCGAGATCATCGGGTCGAGCCTCACCTCGAACCACTGGCTCCTCGACACCGCGGCCACCTCCCACCTGGGCCCCGTTCCCGCGAGCCCGTTCGAGGCGGCCCCGGCGGCGTGGCTCGTGGGCCTCGGGCTGCTGGCCGCGCTCGCCGGCATCGCCGCCTTCAGCCGCCGCGACCTGGTGGCCCGTTAGCGCCAGGCGCCGGCGCCACGGCCCCGCGGGCCTGGCCTCGGAATCCCCGGCCGGGGCGATCGGTCGCCGCGCGACCATGGGCCCGCCGGGCATCCGGCATCCGGCACCACGGGAGGAGCGGGACGGCTGTGGGGGACTTCGAGCACGACACCGCGGTGGAGCCGCTGGGCGATGGCCGGTACCGGGCCGCGGTGAGCGCCGACTGGGAGATCTGGGGGCCGATGGGTGGCTACGTGGCGGCCATCGCGGCACGCGCCGCCGGCGCCGAGGCGGTCCACCCCCGCCCCGTCAGCTTCTTCTGCCACTTCCTCGGGGTGGCCCGCTTCGCCCCGCTCGACCTGGCGGTGAGCGTGATCCGCCGCGGGCGCGCCACGGAGTCGCTCCGCGTGCAGGCCACCCAGGGCGACCGCCAGATCATGGACGCCACCCTCGCGGTCGCCGCGGCCAACACCGGGCTCGAGCACGAGTTCGCCCCGATCCCCGACGTGGCGCGGCCGGACGACCTCCCCAGCCGTGACGAGCTGATTGCCACGCTGGACGAAGCCCGGCCGGCGTTCCCCTTCTGGGACAACTTCGACGTCCGACCCCTCGACTTCCGTCGCGACTGGCCGCCGCCCGGGCCCGAGGACCCCGTGGTCCGCCAGTGGCAGCGCTTCGTCCCCCGCGCCACCTTCGACGACCCGTGGACCGACCTCGGTCGCTACCTGCTGCTCTGCGACCTGCCCAGTTGGCCCGCGACGATGCGCCACCACGGCTGGCGGTGGCCGGACAACCAGGTCGAGTGGATCGCCCCCAGCGTCGACCTGCACGTCGCCGTGCATCGGGTGGTCCCGAGCGAGCCCTGGTTGTTGATGGAAGGCGTGACCCCCGTCGCCGCCGACGGCCTGCTGGGCGTCCGCTCCGCGCTGTGGTCGACCGACGGCCGGCTCGTCGCCTCGGGATCGGGCCAGTGCCTGTTCCGCCGGGTGCCCCCGGCCTGACCGTCGCCGCGGGAAACCCCTGAACTGGCTCCCGATTGGACCGCCATAGCAGTCGAATCGGGAGCCAGAACCGGGCAGCCACGCCGCCGGCGGTACGGTCCGGCCCGTGCGCAACCCCCACGCCGGCCTGCCCTTCACCGTCGAGGACATGAGCGACGACGACCTCGCCCGCGCCCTCGACGACGTGTCGGTGCCCACCCTGCTCCTGTCGTGCGTCCACATGAGCGGCGACACCGGCATCCTCGACGGTCCGCTGCGCCCCCAGGGCCTGTTCCTCAACGAGTACCAGGGCTACATGAGCGAGGACGACCAGGCCGCGGCCCGGGCCCTCGCCCTCGACATCATCACGGACTGGCGCGACCGCGGGTGCCCCGAGCCCGAGCCGCCCGACCGGGAGCTGGTCAAGCGCATGATGGACTGGCTGGTCTGCGAGGACGTGCCCGAGGAGTACGTGGACATGCTCCTCGAGGAGATGGAGCTCGACGGCGGCGACGCCCGGGCCACCACGCCGCCCGACCCCGAGGCCGCCGCCGCCCTCCCCGTGGTGATCATCGGCTGCGGCATGTCCGGCCTGCTCGCCGCCATCCGCCTGCAGGAGGCGGGCTTCCCCTACGTGGTCGTGGAGAAGAACGAGGGCGTGGGCGGCACCTGGTGGGAGAACACGTACCCCGGCGCCCGCGTCGACGTGGGCAACCACTTCTACTGCTACAGCTTCGAGCCGGCCGACCACTGGACCGAGTTCTTCGCCCAGCAGCCCGAGCTGCAGGCCTACTTCCAAGGGGTGATGGAGCGCCATGGCATCGATCGCCACGTGCGCTGGGGCACCGAGGTGCTCGGCGCCACCTGGGACGACGACACCGCCACGTGGTCGGTCACCCTCGACTCCGGCGAGACCCTCACCGCCCGGGCGGTGATCAGCGCCGTCGGCCAGCTCAACCGGCCGTACCTCCCCGACGTGCCCGGCACCTTCGCCGGCCCCTCGTTCCACACCGCCCGGTGGGACCACTCGGTCGATCTCACCGGCAAGCGGGTGGTGGTGGTCGGCGCCGGCGCCACCGGGTTCCAGCTGGTGCCTGCCATCGCCGACCAGGTGGCCCACCTCACCGTCGTCCAGCGCACCGCGCAGTGGATGTTCCCCAACCCGAACTACCACGAGCCCGCCGGCCCCGGCGTGCGGTGGGCCGTTCGCCACCTGCCCTTCTACGGGCGCTGGTTCCGCTTCCTCATCTTCTGGCCCGGTTGCGACAAGGGCCTGCTCACCGCGCAGGTCGACCCCACGTGGGAGCACCAGGAGACCGCGGTGAGCGAGATCAACGACCTCACCCGGGTGATGTTCACCGACTGGATCACCAGCCAGCTCGAGGGGCGCCCCGACCTCGTGGCCAAGTGCGTGCCCGACTACCCGCCCACCGGCAAGCGCACCCTCCAGGACAACGGCAGCTGGCTCAAGGCCCTGTGCAAGCCGAACGTCGAACTGGTGCGGGCCGGCGTCGACCACCTCGAGGCCGACGGCGTGGTCGACACCGACGGGGTGAAGCACGAGGCCGACGTCGTCGTCTGGGCCACGGGATTCCGGGCCAACGACATGCTCCTGCCGATGCACATCGTGGGCCGCGGCGGCGCCGACCTGCGCGAGCGGTGGGGCATCCGCCCCCGGGCCTACCTGGGCATGACGGTGCCCGACTTCCCCAACTTCTTCATGCTCTACGGCCCCGGCACCAACCTGGCCAGCGGCGGCAGCCTGATCTTCCACTCCGAGTGCGAGGTGCGCTACATCGTGCAGTGCCTGCAGGCGCTGGCCGACGGCGGCCTGGCCTCGATGGAGCCCCGCCGTGACCGCGACGACGAGTGGTACGAGCGCTGCCAGGCCGAGCTGAGGATGACGGTCTGGGCGTCACCGCACATCGAGCACAACTTCTACAAGAACGCCGAGGGCGAGGTGCACGGCCTCAGCCCGTGGCGCCTCGTCGACTTCTGGCGCTGGACCCGCGAGGTCGACCTCGACGACTTCGAACTGCGCCCGGGTTAGGCCCGCGAACAACGCGAACTGGCGCCCGATTCGGTTGTCCCAGCAGCAGGATCGGGCGCCAGTTCGGCTGGTTTTCGGGTGTGACGCCCGCATCGCCGCCGCGGTCAGATGACGGACGTGGCGATCAGCAGGACGGCCAAGCCGGCGACCGCGAAGCGGTACCAGGCGAAGATCGACAGGTCGTGGCGCTCGAGGTAGCGCACCAGCCACTTGATGGCCAGCACCGCCGACACGAACGCGAAGCCGGCGCCGATGAGCGGCGTGGCCACACCGAACTGGTCGACGAGGTTGCCGCCGTCCTTCACCAGCTTGTAGCCGGTCGCCGCCGAGAGGGTGGCGAACCCGAGCAGGAAGCTGAACTCCACCGCCGCCGGCAGGGCCACGCCGACGAGCAGCGCGCCGAGGATGGTGGCCAGCGACCGACTGGTTCCCGGCCACAGCGCGGCGCACTGGGCCAGACCGATGATCAGCGCCTGCTGATAGGTGATGGCGCTCAACCGGTCGTGCCCGGGCTCGGCGCCGGGAACGCCGCGGTCGGGGATGCGGCCGGTGCGCTCGAGCACCAGGATGAGCGCGCCGCCCGCGACCCACGCGGCGATCACCGGCCACGGCCCGAACAGGGCCTCCTCGATCTTGTCGTCGAACAGCACGCCGAGCGCCGCCGAGGGCACGAAGGCGATCACCAGCGTGATCAGCAGGTGACGCCCCTCGGCGTTGCGCCCGAACAGCCCCTGCACCATGTCGACGAAGCGGCGCCAGAACAGGCCGACCACGGCCAGGATGGCGCCGAACTGGATGGCGATGGCGTAGGTGTTCACCGCCTCGAGACCGGCGCTGCCCTTGGCGTCGGGCAGGTCGAGGAGCCGCGCCGTGATCAGCAGGTGCCCGGTGGACGAGATGGGCAGGTACTCGGTGACGCCCTCGACGATCCCCAGGATCGCCGCCTTCCACCACGTCAGCAGGTTGTCGGTGACCGGCGACGTGTCGCGGGCCAACGCCAGGGCCTCACCGGGGAAGGCCACCACCAGCGCCAGCACGACGCCGATCGCGCCCAGGCGCAACAGCGCTGTTCGGCGGGATGTCCGGCGGGCTGTCCGGCGGGGGGTCCGGTGGACCGGACGGCGGTGGATCTCGGGCACGCACCATCTTCGTCCGGCCGGTGCCGCCTGCGACACTTCACCGGTGGATCGAGCGATCGACCGGGCCACGCCCGACGACCTCGTCGCGCTGGCGACCGACGTCGGCCCTGCCCCCATGCAGGTGGGGGCGGTCCTGCTGCTCGACGCGGCCGCCGGCGTCGATCCCGGCGCGGCCCTCGCCGCCATCGGCGACCGGCTGACGAGCGTGCCCCGCCTGCGCCAGGTGCTGCTGCCCACTCCCGTCGGCGGCGGCCGGCCGGTCTGGGTCGACGACGCCCACTTCTCGCCCGCCCACCACCTCGCCCACCGGCGGTGCCCGGGGCCCGGCGACGAGCGCGCCCTGCTCCGCGTCGCCGCCGAGGTGGTGGGCACACCGTTGCCCCGCGACCGCCCGCTGTGGCGCCTGACGGTGGTCAGCGGGCTGCGCGCCGGCGGTGTGGCCCTGGTGGTGGCCTTCCACCACGTGCTGGCCGACGGCATCGGGGGGCTGGCCGTGCTCGCCAACCTGGTCGATGGTGCGCCGGCCGGATCGCCCGGCCCGGCGTCGCCCGGATCGTCGCCGGCCTCGCCGGCAGCATCGCCAGCACCGCCAGCGCCCGCGTCGACATCGCTCGCGTCGACATCGCCGGCGGTGTCGCCGACATCATCAGCGGCACCCGCAGCACCGCTCGCGTCGACGTCGCCGGCCGCGCCGGCCCGCCCGTTCCCGCAGCCGCCGCCGGGCACCGGCGCGCTGCGGCGCGACGCCCTCCGATCGCGGACCCGGGCCGTCGGCCGACTGGGCGTGGCCGCGGGCCGGGTGCGGGCCGCGCTGGCCCAGCTCCGCGTCGGGGGCGGCGAGAGGCCGACGCGATGCTCGCTGAACCAGCCCACCGGGGCGGGCCGTCACTTCGCCGTGGTCCGGGCCGACGTCGAGCAGCTCCGGCGTCGGGCCCACGAGCACGGCGCCACGGTGAACGACGTCGTGCTCACCGCCGTCGGCGGCGCCCTCGGCACGGTGCTGGCGACGCGCGGCGAGCACGTCGGCGAGCTCGTGGTGTCGGTGCCGATGTCGGCGAGGACGTCGACCACGGCCGCCGAGCTGGGCAACGACGTCGGCGTGGTGCCCGTGCGCATACCCACCGCCGGCGACCCTGCCGCTCGGCTCGCGGCGGTGGCTGAACGCACCCGCGCCGCAAAGCAGACGCCCCGGGGCGCGTCGTCGGCGATCGTCGGCCCGGTGTTCCGCCTGCTGGCCGCGGTGGGTGTGTTCCGCTGGTTCATCAACCGGCAACGACTGGTGCACACCTTCACCACCAACGTGCGGGGCCCGGCCGAGGTGCTGACGTTCCTGGGGGCGCGGATCACCGACGTGGTGGCCCTCACCATCACCACGGGGAACGTCACCGTGTCGTTCGCAGCGCTGTCCTACGCAGGCACCCTGGCGGTCACGATCATCGCCGACGTCGACGCGTGCCCCGACCTCACCGCCCTGCACCACGCCCTCAGCGACGAGCTCGGGCGCCTGGGGGTCGACGTGGTGCCGCCGCCCCTCGGGGCTGAGGCGCGGTGACGGCGCACGGCGACTGCGCGCCGGGCTTCGAGGCGGTGGCCCGGGCCTTCTCGGACAACTTCGCCGACCGGGGCGAGGTGGGTGCCGGGCTCTGCGTGATGGTGCGGGGCCAGGTGGTGGTCGACCTGTGGGGCGGGTGGGCCGACGAGGACCGCACCCGCCCGTGGGCGGCCGACACGCTGGTCGACGTGTACTCGGTGGGCAAGGCCGTCGTGGCCACCCTGGCGCTGCAGCTCGTGGACGCCGGCGCCCTCGCGCTCGACACGCCGATCGCCGACGTGTGGCCCGAGTTCGCGGTCGGCGGGAAGGGCGCCGCCACCGTGGCCCATGCCCTCAGCCACCGCGCCGGCGTGCCCGCCATCCGCGAGACCCTGACCGACGCCGACCTGTGGGACTGGGAGCGCATGGCGTCGGCGCTGGCGGCCACCGACCCGTGGTGGGAGCCCGGCACCCGCCACGGCTACCACACCAACACGTTCGGTCACCTGGTGGGCGAGATCGTCCGCCGGGTGTCGGGCGAGCCGCCGGGCGCTCGGCTGCGGTCGGCCGTGGCGCCACGCGGCCTCGACCTGTGGGTCGGCGTGCCCGCCGAGCACCTGGCCCGCTGTGCAGACATCGTGTGGGCCCCGGGCGCGCCGTTCGGCCAGATCGAATTCGAGGGCCTGGAGGGCGACGCGTTGATGAACGCGCTGGCCCACTTCAACCCACCGGGCTACTCGTCGGTCGGCGTGGTGAACACCTCCGAGTGGCGCGCGGCGCAGGTGCCGTCCACCAACACCCATGCCTCGGCGCGGGGCGTCGCGGGGTTCTACGCCGCGCTCCTCGACCCGGCCCAGCCGTTGCTGTCGCCGGCACTACTGGCCGACGCCACCCGGCCGCACTCCGTGGGGCCGTGCCCGATCCTCGGCGAGCGCGTGGCCTTCGGGCTCGGGTTCGTGCCCACCAGCGAGCGACGCCCGCTGGGGCCGAACCCCCGCAGCTTCGGCCACTTCGGCACCGGTGGTGCCCTGGGCTTCGCCGACCCCGATGCCGGCGTGGCCTTCGGCTACGTGATGAACCACGTGGTCCCCCGATGGCAGAGCAGCCGCAACCGCGCCTTGATCGATGCGCTCTACGCCTGCATCTGAACCCCCGACCACTGCCGGTCAACGACAGCCGAGGGCGCTCCGAACGCCGGAGTCGGCGGGGGGGCTCCCCGGTCTGTCGGCGGGGCTGTCGCCGGCGATCGCGTCGGCGTACCCCCACAGCACCAACGACCACGCCCCGTCGGCGGTCATCTCGCGCAGGATCTCCCAGTCATGGGCGGTTGCCATCGCGTCGACCGCCTCCACCTCGGCCTGGCGGTCACCCGCTTCTCGAGCGTCCCGCCACTGCGCGATCCACGCACACGCGACGGCACCGGTGACCTCGGCGCCCAATTGGTAGCGATCCGAGATCCCGAACCCCGCGGCGGTCAGCGCATCGACGTCGAACCCGGGGGGCAGGGGGATGTCGGCCAGCATCTCGGCCACGACGGCCGCGCGGTCGTCGCGTGTGACGACGCTGTCCGGCATCGCCGCCAACCAGGTTGCCTCATCGACGGCGCTGAGGGTCGCCGCCGTCACGCGGAACTCGTCCATGCTCCCGAAGGGCTCGCCCACGAGCTCGAAGGTGTGGTCGCCGTCCCGCCAGATCGCGGTGAACTGGTCCGACTCCTCGTAGCGGAACACGACGCCCTCTGCACCCGCGACGACGATCCTCGACTCCTGGTCGGCGGAGGCGCGTCGGTCCTCGACGGTGTACGGGTACTGGTTCGCTTCGTTCCAGCGCAGCTCCACCTCCTGATCGCCTCGGTCGAGGGTCATCTCGCCCGTGTTGGCCCCCTCGTCGGCGCGCGTCACCTGCCAGCCCTCCTCCAGGAGGAGCAGGCGAGGGTCCGGAACCGACCCGGCGGCCGCCACCGTCGTGGGAACGGGATCCGTCGGAGCGCTCGCGGTCGACGTCGGCCCCACCGGCTGGCCGACGGTCTCGATGTGTTGGCCCCGCGACCCGTCGTAGGCCACCGCGAGACCGACCACCAGGGCCGCCACCAGCGCCACGCCCACCCCGACGAGCACCCGGTGCTCACGCCACGCGCCCCGGCCGCGAGCCATGACCGTGCCAGGGTCGATCGGGTCGAGGTCCGACAGCAACGTGGACCCGTACCGTCGGAGCTGCTCCTCCACATCAGGCATGCGACGCCACCTCCAGCACCTCGCGCAATCGGGCCAACCCTCGGTTGAGATGGTTGCGAACCGTCGACACGCTCACATCGAGCCATTCCGCCACCTGCTCGTAGCTCCAGTCGCACGCGACGACGAGGAACACGGCGACCCGCTGGCGCTCGCTGAGCGCCGCCATCGCGGCCGGCAACCGCGGGTCCACGTCCGGCAGTCGTCCCCGATCGGGCACGGGGAAGTCCGGGCGGAGGCGCCGCACGCGTGAGCGGCTCACCGCGGTCCGGTACACGTACCCGGCGGGGTTCGTCATCGCCCGAACGCGCGGCCAGTGCTGCCACGCGTACACCAGCGCCTCGGCCACCGCGTCGGGGGCGCGGGCGGGTCCGACACGCGCCACCATCGCCTGCTGGAGCCGCGGCTCGACCCGGCGGACGAACTCGGTGAACTCGTCCTCGTCGGCCATCGCGTCCCCGTCTGCCATCTCGCCCTGAAAGGCGGCGAGCCCCGCTCCACTGTCACACCCGGGGCCGACGATGTGGTCGTGGCCGTCAGAGCAGGGCGGCGTCGGCGCGGCGCAGGCGGTCGCTGAGGCCGGCCGCCGCCGCCCGCACGATCACGGGGTGGCGCACGAACGCCCGGTAGCTCTCGGGCCCGGCCACCAGCAGGTGGATCGGGCCGTCGGCGGTGACCGTGGTCTCGTGGGGCGTGCCCTGGCGGACGGCGAGGTCGCCGACCACGTCGCCGGGCCCGACCCGGCCCACGGGCGCCCCGCCGACCGACACGATCCCGTGGCCGTGCAGCACGAGCAGCACCTCGTGGCAGGTCGCGCCCTCCGAGACCAGCACCGTGCCCGCGGGCACCTCGAGCTGCTCGACCATCGGGGCCACCGCGGCCAGCTCGCGCTCGCGCACGCCGGCGAGGCTCGGCAGGCCGCGCAGCAGGGCCACCTTGGGATCGGCCGGCCTCGTGCCCCGCCTCGTCCTCGTGCTCGTCCCTGTCCTCGTGCTCGTCCTCATCCCTGTCCTCGTGATCCCTGTCCTCGTGCTCATGCCACGGCCTCCCCGGTGCTGGGGATCACCATGCAAGTGGTCGTCGCGGTAGCGATCAGGCGGTCGCGGTCGTCCACCAACCGGGCCTCGGCGGTGGCCACGGTGCGGCCGCGATGCACCAGGTCGCCCACCGCCCACAGCCGGGTGCCGTCCAGCGGGGCGCTGCGCAGGTACCGGACCGACAGGTCGAGCGTGGTCGACGTCGACCCGGGGGGCAGGGCGCTGAAGACGGCACAGGCCATGGCCGAGTCGAGCAGGGTGGCGGTGATCCCTCCGTGGAGGGTGCCCTGCGGGTTGCCGAAGTCGGGTCGGGTCCGGGCGGAGAACACCACGTGGCCCGAGCCGAGGTCCTCCATCTCCATGTCCAGCAGGCCGGCCACGCCCACCGCGGCGGGTCCCCGCTCCTTGATCCAGCGCAGTTGCTCGAGACCGCTGCGCGATCCCCCCGCGCCGCGGTCACCTGCCGCGCGGTCACCCGCCGTGCGATCACCCGCGGCCAGATCCACCACAGTCCCCGATGTGTTCGTCGTCCCCAGTGAGTTCATATTCGGAACGTAGTACGTTTTGAAACAGAACTCACTATGACTAGGGTCACACCATGCGATGGAGCGAGATCGGCGACCAGAGCTGCCCGGTTGCCCGCTCGCTGTCCGTGCTGGGCGACCGGTGGACGATGCTGGTGCTGCGCGAGGCCTTCTGGCGGGTGCGCCGCTTCGAGCAGTTCCAGGAGCGCACCGGCGCGCCCCGGCCCGTGCTGGCCGAACGCCTGAAGATGCTCGTGGACGAGGGCGTGTTCGAGCGCCGCCGCTACTCCGAGCGCCCCGACCGCTACGAGTACCGGCTCACCGAGAAGGGCCTCGACCTCTACCCGGTGGTCATCTCGCTGCTCGAGTGGGGCGAGCGCTGGATGACCGACGCCGCCGCCCCGCCCGTCGTCGAGCTGCGCCATCGGACCTGCGGCGCCACCATCCACCCCCACCTGGCCTGCCCGGCATGCGGCGACCCGCTCACCGCCCGCGACATCGAGGCCGTCGACCACCGCCCCGACATCGCCCCCCTCTCGGCCTGATGCCCGACGACGACGCCATCGACGACGGCCCCACGGACGACCCCGCGGTCGACCCCGCAGCCGACCCCGCAGTCGACGATGCGGCTGATGGCCGTGTCGACGGCGCGGCCCCGTCCACGATCGACGCCGCGGCGGCCGCCGACACGGCGCTGGCCCGCCCTATCTCGTTCGAGGCCCGATCCGGCGCCGGCCACGACCGCGCCCTGGTCCTCGGGGGCGGCGGGCTGTGGTTCGTCGCCTGGCAGGTGGCCTACCTGCACGGCCTCACCACGCGCGGGGTCGCCATCGACGAGGCCGACCTGATCGTGGGCACGTCGGCCGGATCGCTGGTGGCGGCCATAGTGTCGGCCGGCCGCCTGCACCGCGTCGCCGGCGAGGTGGAGTTCCTGGCGCGGGTGCCGGCCCTGCTGGGCGTCCTGTCCGGCGACCGCGACCTCGAGCCCAGCCAGCAACGGGCGCTCGAGCTGTTCGGCGGCGCCACCGACGCCGCACCCGACACCATCCGCCACATCGGGCACGCCGCGCTCGCCGCCCAGGCACCGCCCCCCGACCGGCTGCGTCGCAGCGTGGCTGCAGTGCTGGCCATCCGCAGGTGGCCGGCGGCGCTCCACACCACGGCGGTCGACGCCTACACCGGCGAGCGCCTGGTGGTCGACGCCGGTTCGGGGATCTCCGTCGCCCGGGCCGCCGCGGCCAGCAGCTCGGTGCCCGGCCTGTTCTCGCCGCAGCCGCTGCACGACCGGCGGGCCATGGACGGCGGCGTGAGCGGCACCGGCACCCACTGCGACCTCGCCGCCGGCGCCGGCCGGGCCCTCGTGGTGTCGCTGGCCGCCCACGCACCGGCCACCGACGCGGGCATGACGGCCGCGCCCGGCAGCCGTGACCGCGAGATGCGGGCGCTGGCGGGATCGGGCACACCGGCGCTCCTGCGGGGGCCGGCGTCGTTCGACCTCGACGCCCTCATGGACCCGAAGCAGGTGGCCGCCGCCCTCGCCGCGGGCACCGCCCAGGCCGCCGAGGATGCGCCGGCGCTGGCCGAGCTCTGGTCCTGAACGAGCGTCCCGGGATCAGTCCCGCTCACCGGTCGAGGGCTGACCCAGGTGCGGCAGGACCACCCACGCGACGAAGCCCAACACGCCGATGACACCGACGCCGATCAACGCGGCCGTCCGGCTGAACAACAGCCCGAGCACCACGAACAGGGCGGCCTCGAACGCCAGCGCCATGAAGACGAGACCGACGCGCAGCATGCGGATCGACCACTGGAGGCGCTTCGAACGCGACCGCCGCCAACCGACCCGATGGAACGCGGTCGGGGCCACGAAGGCGACCACGGCCAGCACCCCGCTCATCAGCGCGACGGCGTAGACCTTCGTCTCGATCGAGTCCAACTCCGAGAAGCGCTGGGCGAACGGGGCGGTGAGCAGGAAGGCCACGAGCACCTGGACACCGGGCAACAGCACCCGGAGCTCCTGCAGCAGGCCGTAGTAGCGCCGCCGCAACTCCTCGCGGTCGCGCTGGTCGTCGAGCTCCTCGGGCGGACGGTCGTCCCAGGTGTCCTCGTCGGGGTCGCCGGCGTCGTAGGTGTCCCAGGCGTCGCCGTTGTCGTCGTCGCCGCTGTCGCCCGCGTCGGGGTCGGCGGGCACCTCCGCCGCATCCCGCCGCCCGGCGCTCATCGTCGTGTGGTCCATCGTGCTCCCCGGTCGTCGGCCGAGGTGCCCCTACCCACACGTCCGTGCGGGCGTGCCTACGAGGGCTGCATCCGCGACAGGCGCCCGAACACCTCGGGCCCGATGGCCAGGCCCGCCTCCGCCGACACCGCGGGGCTGATCGCGATGTCGAACACGTCGTTCCACTCGAACTCCAGCTCCATCAGGGCGGCCGGGTCGTCGGTGGAGAAGATGATGACCACCTGGACGGTGTCGGTCATGGGCCAGTACTCGGCGACCACGTCCACGTTCTCCGGGTACTGCCACGCCGCCCGGCGCATCAACGCCGCGTCACGCTCGCCGGCGGGCACGCTGGAGCGGAAGGTCAATAGGGCCACGTAGTCCACGGCGGGTCTCCCTCTCGTCGTAGTGACGGGTTGTCGAAAATGACGGGTTGTCGTCGTGACGGTCGTCGTGGTGACGCCGTCGCCACCCGTTCGCCCGCCGCCGCGCCCACGGATCACCGGGTCGGCGAAGCGGTCAGTCCCCCGCCATCAGCCGGGCCCGGGCCTCCATGAGCGCGAACCCGAGGAGGTTCTCGCCCGGCCAGCGCGACGGCCGCCGGGCATCGGGATGACGGGCGTCCAGGCCGATGCCCCACACACGGTCGTGGGGGCTGGCCTCGACGAGCACCAACGCCGCGGTGCCGATCAGGTACCCGAGCATGGTGTCGTCGGCACCGAACTTCGCGGTGCTGGCCCGCACCACGATGTCGAACCGGCGCTCGACCCACCGGCGCTCGTCGAACCCGCGCACCTGCCTACCCAGCTCCTTCGCCGCCGCCGGGCCGTCGGCGCCCAACACCAACTCGAGCGTCTCGTCGTCATCGAAGAGTCGCGCCTTCTCCGCCATCATGTAGTGCTCGGCGGTCGGGTAGGTGACCCCCTCGACCTCGAAGGGGTGCTCGAACCACTGGCTGAGCACCTGCGGACCGACACCGCCCCCGGGGCCGGGTCGGTGGCTCCAGAAGAACAGGTAGCCGAGTCCGCGGCCGGCTCGCTCGGCGTCCACCAGCGCGGCCAACGTCCGCGGCGGGGCGCCCGCGCCGGTCACGGTTCGTGCGCCGGCCCGGCGCGGCGCCCGCCCGCCGGGCCTCGGCCGGTCCACCCGGACCTGCGCCCGGTCGCCCACCCGGTCGGTCGCCTCGTCGCCCGCACCGCCGCCCGCCCGGCCGCTCGTCGGTGCCCGCCCGCCGTCCGCTGCATTCGCCGACAGTACCCACGCCACCTCCCGCTCCTCCGGCGACTTCCGCGCCGCCGGCAACGCACCGCGCCGGGCGGCAGCACCAGGGTCGGGGCCCGGCGCACCGGCCGGCCGCGGGGACTAGAAACGTTCGGTGCCTTCGGGTCCGTCTCCTGCCGCCGCTGCGCCCACCCCGGGGGGCGACCCCGCCACCGAGCCGGCCATCACCCCGGCCATCGAGCTCCGCGACCTGCGGGTGCGCCGGGGTGGCCGCGAGGTGCTGCGGGGGATCACCTGCGCCGTGCCCGTGGGGCAGGTGGTCGGCCTGCTCGGGCCGAGCGGCAGCGGCAAGTCCACCCTCATCCGCGCGCTGGTCGGCGTGCAGCGCCACGTCACCGGCCACTGCCTCGTGCTCGGCCGGCCCGCGGGCAGCGTCGAGCTGCGCCACCGGGTGGGCTACGTCACCCAGTCCGCCTCGGTGTACGCCGACCTCACGGTCGCCGAGAACCTCCGGTACTTCGCCCGGGTGCTGGGCGCCCACCGGGGGGTGGTCGAGGAGGTGATCGACCAGATCGACCTGGGCCCCGAGCGCGACCGGCTGGTCGGGTCGCTGTCCGGCGGCCAGGTGAGCCGGGTGTCGCTCGGCGCGGCCCTGCTCGGCCGACCCGACGTGCTGCTGCTCGACGAGCCCACCGTCGGCCTCGACCCGGTGCTCCGGCGCGACCTGTGGCTGCTGTTCCGCGACCTGGCGGGCGCCGGCACCACCCTGCTGGTGTCGAGTCACGTGATGGACGAGGCCCGGGAGTGCGACCGGCTGCTCCTGCTGCGCGACGGGTTGCTGCTGGCCGACGGCACCGAGGCCTCGCTGCTCGACCACACCGGCGCGCCGGACATCGGCGCCGCCTTCCTGCGGCTCATCGAGGACGGCGGACGCCCGTGACCGCACCCACCGCGCCGGTGCTGCGCGCCACCGCGGGCCGCGTGCTGCGCCAGTTGCGCCACGACCCCCGCACCATCGCCCTGCTGCTGGCCGCGCCGGTGCTGTTGACCGGCCTGCTGGCCTGGATCCTCGACGGCACGCCCGGCGCCTTCGACCGGTGGGGCGCGGTGCTGATCGGGATCTTCCCGCTCATCGTGATGTTCATCGTCACGTCGATCGCCACGCTGCGCGAGCGCACCGGCGGCACCCTCGAGCGGCTGATGACCACCCCGATGACGCGCGTGGACTTCCTCGGCGGCTACGCCCTGGCCTTCGGCGCGGCCGCCGCCGTCCAGGCCGCGGTGGTCAGCCTCGCCACCTTCGGGCTGTTCGGGCTCGACGTGCAGGGTGCGATGTGGGCCGTCCTCACCGTGGCCGTGCTCGACGCCCTGCTCGGCACCAGCCTCGGCCTGTTCACCAGCGCGTTCGCCCACACCGAGTTCCAGGCGGTGCAGTTCTTCCCCGCCCTGGTCCTGCCGCAACTGCTGCTGTGCGGGCTGATCGCTCCCCGCGCCTCGCTCCCCCCGCTGCTCGAGACGGTGTCGGCCGTGCTCCCGCTCACCTACGCGGTCGACGCCATGCAGCAGCTCACCACCCAGCCGGGGGTCACCGAGGAGGTGTGGCGCGACATGGCCGTGCTGGTCGGCTTCATCGTGGTGCTCGTGGTGGTCGGGGCGACGACGCTCCGGCGCCAGAGCGACTGAGACGCCCGAGCGCTAATTTCCGCGCATGGATGCGAGCGAGGTGATGGCCGCGTACGCCGCGGCGTGGGAGCGGGGCGACCCCGAGGGTGCCTTCGCCTTCTACGGGGAGGAGGTCACCCTGCGCCTGCCCGGCCGGGGCGCACTGGCCGGCGTGCACGAGGGTCGCGAGGCCGTGATCACCACCATCCGCACGCTGCTCGACCGCACCAGCGACCGGTCGGCCACCGTCGACGTGCTCGATCGGCTGGTGTCGCCCACCCGGGTGGCCATGTTCGTGCGCGAGTCGGTGCGGCGAGGCGACGACACGCTCGAGCTCCGCCGGGTGAACCTCTACCACTTGCGCGACGACGAGATCGTCGCCATCGACATCTTCGAGGGCGACCAGTACGAGGTGGACGAGTTCTTCGGGTAGTCCCGACCGCCATCGGTGGTGTGCTGGTCGTTGCTCAGTCGATACTTAGTGCTAATATCAGCGCGGTCCGGCCGCTCGCGGCATGCAGGCCTGGGTGAACAGTGTTAACCTGACGCCCGACCGCCAGCCTCAGGAGTTCCGATGACCCCCGCCGTCACCCGCACCACCCGCCGACCGGCCGCCCTGGCCGCCACCGTCGCGCTACTGGTGGCGCTGCTCCTCACCCTGGTCGTCGGTGGCGCCGGCGTGGCGCCGGCCGCCGCCGCGCCCGCGTCGGTGAAGGTGACCAACACCACGTCGATCCGCTGTGCCTTCGGCACCTACGCCACCCCCACCGACTGGTACCTGCCGGCCACGGGCACCCCCCGTGGCCTGGTGTGGCTGCAGCACGGGTTCACCGAGAACAAGGGGCACTGGGCCTCCTACGCGCCCAAGCTGGCCGCCGCCGGCTACGTGGTGTTCGCCACCACCCTCCCCACCGCCGACCTGTTCGGCTGCACCGTGCAGAACATCGGGAACAACACCGGCTACCTCAACAACATCGCCGCCGTCTTCGGCTCGGCCGCCGGCGGGTCCGGCGCCCTGGTCACCAGCTTCAACAACGCCGCCGGCCGGGCCGGCCGCTCCGGCTTGGCCCTGCCGTCGCGGTGGGCCTTCGTGGGTCACTCGGCCGGCGGCGAGGCCGTCACCTACGTGGCCAACCGGCTGCGCACCAACCACGCCTCGGCCTTCGCCCGCCTCGGCGGCCTCGTGCTCGAGGACCCGGTCAACTCGTTCATCGGTGCCAACCTGGCCAACGGCCTCACCGGGCTCAACACCACCAGCCTCCCGATCTACGCCCTCGCCTCGCCGCCCTACTCGTGCAACAACAACCAGTCGGGCGTGCTGCTGGTCGAGCAGAAGCTGACCACCCGCTCGTTCCACGGCGCCCAGATCACCTCGGGCAGCCACGTCGACATCTTCGGCGCCGCGGCGGGGCCCGCGGGCATCGCCGCCTGCGGCCGCCCGCAGGCCGTCAACATCAGCGCGGCCCAGACCCTCACCACCGGTTGGCTCACCGACCAGCTCGCCGCCACCACCACCCCGGCGTTCTACCCGGGGGGCGCCACCTACCAGGCCCTGGTCGGCGCCGGCACCATCACCACGCTCCCCTGACCCCGGGCTACTCGGCGGCCAGCACCCATCGCACGCCTTCGACCGTCCGGGGGAGGTCGTGGCCCTCGGCGGCCAGGGCCTCGAACCGGTCGCCGAGCTGCTCCTCGGCCAGCCCCCGGTGGTGGGCGTGGGCGAAGGCGGCCATGGGGTGCAGCGGCGCCCCCAGGTCGTCGCACCAGGCGTCGACGAGCCCGTACAGCCGTGCCGCCCGCGTGGCCTCGCCGGCGACCACCAGCGCGTTGGCCACGCTCGACACCCGTGCGATTGCGTAGACCGGCGCCTCCATCGACAAGAACCCCTCGACGGCGCGCAGGTAGCAGTCGATGGCCGCCCCGGTGTCACCGTGCGCCAGGCGGACGTCACCCGACGCGCCGGCACCGTTCGAACGACCCCAGGTGCTCGGAGCCACCTCGACGCACAGGCGGGTCACCGCATCGACGTGCTGGTCGGCAGCGGCCAGGTCACCGCTGAACAGCGCGAGGCGGGCGGCCCGCAGGTGCGCCAACAGCAGCCATTCGCCGCCGGCCCGCTCGGCGGTGGCCACGCAGCGGGGCGCCAGCGCCGCGGCCGCCACGATGTCGCCGCCCGAGAGGGCCAGCATCTGCTTCATGCCCACCGTCTCGGCCAGCCACTTGGCGTCGCCCGCGGCCTCGGCCCCGGCGATGGCCTCGTCGATGTAGCCGGCGGCCGGCTCGAGCTCGCCGGCCGACCAGAGGCTGGCGGCCAGGTAGTAGGCGGCCTGGTAGCGCTCGAAGCCCCGTCGATCCGGGCCGAGTGAGCGGTACGCGGCCTCTGACCACCGCACGCTGTCGGCCACCTGCCCCCGGAAGTACCACAGGGTGAGCACCCCCGCGGCCAGACGCCTCCCCGTCACCGGGTCGTCGCCGGGCCCGAACGTCCACGTCAGTGCGGCGCGGACATCGGGATCCAGCACGACCAATGCGTCGATCACGTGCCGCTCGGGCCACGCGTCGATGCCCGGCGACACCGCCTCGAGCCGGGTGGCGTTGAGCTGGGCGTGTTGCGAGCGCAGCGCGCCGAGCCGGCCCTGTTCGTCGAGACGGTGGCGGCCGAACTCGCGCACCACCATCAACATGTCGTGGCGGCGCAACCCCCCGTCCGAGCTGGGTGCACTGCGCACCAGGGCGTGGGCCGCGAGCTCGTCGAGCGCGTCGGCCACCCCGTCGGGAACTCCGCCGTCGGGAACCTGGTCCCCACCGCCCGAGCCGAGAACATGGTCCCCGCCGCCGGAGCCGAGATCGTCGCCGAGTGCCGCCACGCCCGCGGCGTCGAACGCGCCGGCGAACACCGACGCCCGCAGCAGCACCTCCTGTGCGAGCGGCGTGAGCAGGCCGAAGCTCCACGCGATGGCGCCGTCGGCCGACCGCTGGCGCTCGGCTCGACCCCGCGGCACCGTCCCCAGGGCGCGACCATCGGCGCCGAGCTCGGCCACCAACACCGCCGGCGTGAGATCGCGCACCCTGCGGGCGGCCAGCTCGATCGCCAGCGGCAGACCGTCGACGAGCCGGCAGATCTCGGCGACCTCGCCGGCATGGGCGGCTGCGTCGAACCGGCGGTCGACCTCCCTGGCCCGGTCGACGAACAGGCGCACGGCCGGAGGGAGCCCCTCGCCGACGCCGGCCACCTGCTCGGCGGCATGGACGCCCGCATCCCCGTCCACCGCCAGTGGCTCGAGGGGGAACAACTGCTCTCCGTAGAGCTCCAACGGCGCCCGGCTGGTGACGAGGCACACCACGTCGGGGCACGACTCGACCAGCCGCTGCACCTGGTCGGCCCCACCCAGGACGTGCTCGAAGTTGTCGAGCACCACCAGGGCCGGGTTGCGGCGCAGCGCGTGCACCGCCAGCGTCATGGCGTCGACCAGCGCCGCGGCCGGCGTGCTCACCGCGTCGGCGATGCGGGCCGGCACGTCGGCGGGATCGGACACCAGGCTCAGGTCGACGAAGACCGCGGGCACGTCGAACTTCCGCTCGGCCCGGGCGGCCACCTCGATGGCCAGGCGGGTCTTGCCCACACCCGGCGGTCCCACGAGGGTGACCAGGCGGGCCGGTCCCCCACTGACGTGCAGCAGGTCGAGCAGGTCGGCCACCTCGACCTCTCGGCCCAGCAGGGGGTGCAGCGGCACCGGGAGGTCGCCGCTCGGCCCGAAGGTGGCCGCGGCCACGGGCGACCCCATCCGCACCGGCGACGACACCGCCCGGGCGGCCGCCACGAACCGGTCTCGGGAGTCGCCGTCGAGCGCCAACGCGTCGGCCATCCGTTCGGCCATCACCTTCGAGGGCCGGCGCTCGTCGGCCTCGATCTTGCGGATGGTGATGGGGGCACACGCCACCCTGGACGCGAGCTCGGCCTGGGTCAGGTCGAGGCCCATGCGCCGGCGGCGCACCCACTCGCCGAAGCTCGCCGTCTCCATCGCGCCCTCCTGTCCAGGCCCGACACCACGCACACCCGGCCGCGCGACCACGTCGCGCCACCCAGGCCGTCCGGACCTGTATCGCCGACGGTATCGCCCGGCGATACCCCTGTGCGGCACCACCGTGGTCCCGTGTGGGCAACGGCCCGGACCCACCGCGGCCCGCTCGGAAGGAGCACACCATGAACAAGCGCACCGGTGCAGTGGCGGGGATCGTCGCCCTCGTGCTGAGCCTCGGAAGCTTCGCCCTCGCACCCCCGCCCCCGGCCCCCGACGCCGCCACGGCCGACTGGCTCCAGTGGTACGCCGACAACCCCGGTGGCATCCAGGCCCTCGCCTTCGTGTTCGGCCTCACCGTGCTGGCGTTCCTGGTGTGGTTCGGGGCCGTCCGGTCCCACGTCTGGCGCGGCGCCGACGCGGCACCGCTGGCCCCCATCGCGACGGTCGGCATGGCCATCATGACCATCGGGTGGCTCACCGCCAGCGGCATCTCGAGCGCGGTCGCACTGCGGGTCGACGAGCTGGGCGCCGACGTGGTGGTGTTCGCCGCGGTGCTGGCCGGGGTGCTGTCGGCCGCCGCGCAATTCGGGTTGGCCGCCACGATGGGGGCGGTCAGCGCCCAGGCCCACGCCCAGGCCACCCTCCCCCGCTGGGTGGTGGCCGCCGGCGGGATCGGTGCGGTGCTGGCCACCGCGACCGGTGTCGGCGTGGCCAGCGACGGTGGGTTCGTGATGCCGCTGGTGTTCGCCAGCTGGCTCGTGACCACCGTCTGGGTCATCGGCATCTCCGTCGCCCTGTGGAAGGGCGCCGCCGCCGAGTCGCATGCGCCCGCCGGCGGGACCGACCGGGCCGCGGCCGACAACCGGGCACCGATGGTGAGCGCGCTCGGCGGCTGACCGGGACGCAGCACCTTGCCGGCCACCTCGACGACATGGCGCGCCCGTTCCGCGCGCTGTGTCGTCGAGATGCGCGCGGTCACCCGCCGCCCTCGCCGCCCGGAAGCCTCGTAGTCTGGCCCCGCGAAGGATCACGAACCGGAGGGCGGGCGATGAGGACACGACGAGGACACGTCGGGGTCACGACGGTGGCGGCGCTGGTGCTGGCCACCCTCGTGTCCGTGGGGGCAGGCTCGGCGCCGGCCGGTGCGGCGACGGGTGACTTCACCTTCTTCACCGTGCCCGCCAGCGACACCGACGGTGCCCGCACCGCCACCGACATCACCGCCGGCCCCGACGGCAACCTGTGGTTCCTCGCCCGGAGCGAGACCGGCACCGACGACGTGCTGGGCCGCATCACCCCGGTGGGCGACATCACCACCTTCCCGCTGGGCGCCGACGCCGACGGCCAGGTCACCGCAGGGCCCGACGGCAACCTGTGGGCGGCCTCGAACCCGGCCACCACCCCGCCCCGCGTGGGCGCCCTGTCCGAGGCCACCACCAGCGGGACGATCACCCCGCACACGGTCGACCACGTGCGCTCGCCGGTGGCCATCACCGCCGGCCCCCGCGGCCACCTCTGGGCGCTGTACGGGAACAAGGTGAAGGAGATCGACACCGACGGCGTGGTGCAGGCCACCTTCCGCCTGCCGTCCACCGGCAACGACCTCACCGTCGGCGCGGACGGCAACCTGTGGGTCACCTTCAGCGCGTTCGTCGCCGGCGTGTACCGCCTGAGCCCGGAGGGCCGGGTCGACACCTTCCTCACCGATCCCTTCGACGGCGTGACCAACCCCACCGACGACCTGTTCGGGATCGCGGCGGCGCCCGACGGTCGCCTCTGGACCGTCGAGAACGACGACTCGATCCCCGATCCCCGCAGCCAGATCGTGCTGTGCACGTTCACCACCAACGGCACCCGTACGTGCGACCCCGGCACGCCGCTGGCGCACGTGATCACGAACGGCCCCGACGGATCGCTGTGGACCGACGGTGCCCGGCGCGACCTCGTCGGCTTCGACCTGCCGTCGCGCCTCGTGCGGCTGCCCCTCAGCGGCGGTTCGACCGAGTTCACCGATGACGGCCTGACCGACATCTCGTCGATCGCCGCCGGGCCCGACGCCAACGTCTGGTTCACCCAGGACCCGAACACCGACGGCGCCACCATCGGCCGCTTCGAGCCGGAGCCGGTGGGCGCGCCCGCCTGCAACGCGAGCCCGATCGGCTACTTCTACGGCGACGTGGCACGGTCGGCGCGTTACACGCCGGCGCTCGACTGGGCCACCTGCCACCACCTGGTGCGGCCGTCGGCCCACAACCGCTTCCGTCCCGACAGCGCGCTCCTGCGGGGCCAGACCGTGGACGAGCTGTGGCGGTTCATGGGTGCCCCCGAGGGCGCTCCCGACACGGACTTCACCGACGTGCCGGCCGACGCCCCGTACCACGACGGCCTCGACTGGGCGGTGGAACAGGGCTTGATCGTGCCCAACGCCCAGAACACCTTCCATGCCGAGTACATGATGAAGCGCCCCCGCCTCGTGCAGATGCTGTGGCAGTTGGTCGGCCAGCCCACCGGGTTCCCCGCCCACGGGTTCACCGACGTGGGGCCGAACCCCGCGCTCGACTGGGCCGTGGCCAACGACGTCGTCTCCGGCCCGCCGGCGCACACCACCTTCCACCCCCGCTACGCCGTCACCCGCAGCCAGGCCGTCCAGTGGCTGTACCGCCTCGCCTCGAGCGAGGGCGCCTGGTCGGCCGCCACCCCGCCCTACCCACCGACGGTGCGCTTCCCCACCTGACCGGCCCGGCCGGGAAGGGGCCGCCCACCCCGTGCGCCTCGTCGCCGCGCCCGCTCCTCACGGCAGGCCGTTCGGCGGTGCCCGGGCGCGGTGATAAGAACACGTTCCATGAACGACCACGCCACGGGGGGCGACGGCGACCCCACCTTCGCCGACCGGATCGCCGCGCTCGTGGGCGCGCCGGTGGGGTCGAACCAGCCGTCGGTGGGGCCCGACCCGGTGAACCAGCCCATGATGCGGCACTGGGCGGCCGCCTTCGAGGACGACAACCCCGTCTACACCGACCCCGAGTTCGCCGCGGGCACACGGTTCGGCGGGGTGGTGGCGCCGCCGCTGATGCTGCAGACCTGGACCATGGCCACCCCCAAGATCACCGGCATCGCCGAGCGGGGCGGATCGCCCGTCGAGCGCGACGACGGCGGACCGTTGGCCGTGTTCGACGAGGCCGGGTTCACCGCCACGCTGGCCTCGAACTCCGAGTTCGAGATCGTGCGCTACCTGCGGCCGGGCGACACCGTGTCGGCCACCACCGTGGTCGAGTCGATCTCGGACGAGAAGCAGACCCGGATCGGCACCGGCCACTTCGTCACCTGGGCGACCACCTACACCGACCAGCACGGCGAGGTCGTCGGGCGCCAGCGCTTCCGAATCCTGAAGTTCAAGCCCGGGAGCGTGGGCGAGCCATGAGCAGCCGCCTCGCGCCCACCATCACCCCCGACACCCAGTTCTTCTGGGACGGGGCCAAGGACCACAAGCTGCTGATCCAGCGCTGCGCGGCGTGTGCTGCGCTGCGCCACCCACCCCGGCCGATGTGCCCGCACTGCAACTCGCTCGACTGGGACACCGTCGAGTCGTCGGGCACGGGCACCCTGTTCAGCTTCGTGATGCCGCAGCACCCGCAGTTCCCCTGGTTCGAGCCCGGCTACATCGTGGCCCTGATCGACCTCGAGGAGGGCACCCGGCTGGTGTCGAACCTGGTGGGGATCGCGCCCGAGGAGGCCACCATCGGCATGGCCGTCGAGGTGTTCTTCGAGCACTTCGACGATGGTCTGGTGCTGCCGCAGTTCCGTCCGGCGGGCGCCGGGGAGGGCGGGCGATGACCACGACCACGCTCCACTGGGAGGCGGTGCAGGTGGGCGACGCGCTGCCCACGATGGCGATCCCGATGACCGCCACCCGCATCGTGGCCGGGGCCATCGCCAGCCGCGACTTCATGCCGGTGCACCACGACCGCGACTACGCCAACACCCAGGGCGCGCCCGACATCTTCATGAACATCCTGTCGGACACCGGCTACTGCAGCCGGTTCCTCACCGACTGGGCCGGGCCCGAGGCAATGGTCAAGAACCTGTCCATCCGCCTGGGGGTGCCCGTGTTCCCGGGCCACACCCTCACCTACGACGGCACCGTCACCGCCACCCGGCTCGACGGCAGCGCCGGCCTGGTGGAGGTGGAGTTCCGCGCGGTCGGCGACCTCGGCGACCACATCACCGGCACCGCCGTGCTCGACCTGCCCCGCCGCCCCGGCGGCGGCGAGGTCACCCCGTGAGCGCGTGGCTGAAGGACCGCACCGCCATCGCCGGCATCGGCCAGACCGAATTCTCGAAGGCGTCGGGCCGCAGCGAGTTGCAGTTGGCCTGCGAGGCGGTCAAGGCCGCGCTCGACGACGCCGGCCTGACCCCCGCCGACGTGGACGGCCTGGTGACGTTCACCATGGACACCAGCGACGAGACCGAGGTGGCCCGCAACCTGGGCATCCCCAGCCTGTCGGTGTTCACCCGCGTGCCCTACGGCGGCGGCGCCGCCGCGGGCACGGTGCTGCAGGCGGCCATGGCCGTCGCCACCGGGGTGGCCGAGGTGGTGGTCTGCTACCGCGCGTTCAACGAGCGGTCGGGCTTCCGCTTCGGTGGCGCCCCCGGCAGCGGCGGCGGGGGCCTGCCGCCGTGGCTGTCGTGGTACGCCCCTTACGGCCTGATGACCCCCGCGGCATGGGTGGCGCTGCACGCCCGCCGCTACATGCACCGCTACGGCGTCACCAACGAGGACTTCGGCGCCATCGCGGTGGTCGACCGCACGCACGCCGCCACCAACCCGGCGGCGTGGTTCCACGACCGGCCCATCACCATCGAGGACCACCAGGCCTCGCGCTGGATCATCGAGCCGGTGCTGCGCCTGCTCGACTGCTGCCAGGAGAGCGACGGCGGTGTGGCCCTGGTGGTCACCAGCGCCGAGCGGGCCCGCGACCTCCGCCAGCGCCCGGCGATCATCACCGCCGCGGTGCAGGCGGCCAGCTTCGACAGCGAGACCATCACCGCCTACTACCGGGACGACCTCACCGGCCTGCCCGAGATGGCCACCGCCGCGGTCGCGCTCTGGAAGGCCTCGGGCCTCACCCCCGCCGACATCTCCACCGCGTTCCTCTACGACCACTTCACGCCGTTCGTGCTCATGCAGCTCGAGGAGCTGGGCTTCTGCGAGCGTGGCGAAGCCAAGCACTTCGCCACCGTCGAGAACCTGTCGCTGGGTGGGCGCCTCCCCATCAACACCAACGGCGGCCTGCTCGGTGAGGCCTACATCCACGGGATGAACGGCATCGCCGAGGGCGTGCGCCAGGTGCGGGGCACCTCGTGCAACCAGGTGGCCGACGTCGAGCACGTGCTGGTCACCGCCGGCACCGGCGTCCCCACCAGCGCGCTGATCCTCGGCCAGCCCTGAGGTGTCGTGAACTCGGCGCATCCAGGCACCTCAGGGTGCACGGATGCGTCCGGTTCCAGGCTCGGTGCCCGTGTGCTGTCAGGCGGTGACCAGGGTGTTGTGGAAGGCGACGGCCCGCCACCCGCCGTCTTCGGGCACCAGCACGACGGTGCTGACGGCGTGGTGCACGCCGGCCAGGGGCCCGGCCGGTGCGTCGAGCGTGGCCCGGCCGTTGGCCACGACCACGTCGTCGCCGAGCACCCGGGCCCCTTGGAGGTCGTAGCGGATCACACTGCCCTTGTAGATGCTGTCGAAGATGCCCTGGTGGCTCTCACCGATCTCGGCGGGGCCGCCGTGGTGGTGCACCCCCCGGATGTCGACGAAGTCGGTCACCGCGCCGAAGGCGGCGCCGAAGGCAGGGCCGTCGGCGTCGTTCCAGGCGGACTGGATGGTGGCGTAGAAATCGGTGGCGACGGCGGCGGGGTCGGTGGTCATGGGGGGTCTCCTTCGGTGTCGGGTCGACGGTGTGAGGGTTCGGGTGCGGATCGGAGGGGCGCGCCGCCCAGCAACGTGCGCCGGATCGTCTCGAGCAGCCGTCGGCGCAACTGGTCGATCGGCCAACGGCGCTCGTCGAGCAGGTCGGAGGTGAACGCCGCGGTCGTGAGCGCGCTGACGAGATCGGTGGCTTCGTCGACCGACCACGACCGGTCGAGCAGGCCCTCGGCCCGCAATCGGGTCACCACGTGGCGAACGAGTTGGCGTCGGCCCGACGGCCGTCGCTCGAAGGCTTCTGACAGCTCAGGGTGGGCTGCCCGCTGGGCCTCCATGGCCCGCGACGGGGCGATGATCTGGGGCGTGTAGGCCAGATGGAAGTCGACCAGGGCCTCCAGCGCGTCGCCGGCGGTGGGTGCGGCGTACACGGGTGCCTCCAGTTGCTCGGCGCCCAGGTCGACCCGCACCTGATCGACCGCGGCGATGAGTAGCGCGGTGCGATCGGGGAAGTGCGTGTACAGCGTCTGGCGGGCCACACCGGCCCGTGTCGCGAGCCGTTCGTAGGTGAACGCGCCCTCGCCCTCGGCGAGGAGGGCGAGGGTGGCGTCCAGGATCGCTCGCCGGGTGTCCCGTCCCATGCCTCCCGTTGTATCCGATCCTGGACAGTCTGTCTAGGTCGTATAGATGAAGTGTCCAGTGATCTGCGGTGCTTCCCGAGCTCCCGCTCGAGCCCTGCGTTCGGGGTAGGCACCGGAGGCCGCCGAGGGCGACCTTCGGTCGACGGCCGGGCCCAGTGCGTCCCGAAACCCCACGCCGGGGACGACCGGGCGCGGACCCGACCGTGGCCGCGGTCGTCGGCATCGGGGCGGGCCCCCGCCCCCGCAGGGCGCCGGTGGCCCGCCCGATACATTCGGCACGCGTGTCCGTCCGATGCCGCCGCCGCGGGCGCTCGCCGGGACGGCGTCACGCGATGCTCGCCGCGGTCGTGGGGCTCGCCGCGGTCGTCTCCTGTGCGCCGGGCGAGTCGCCCCCCGAGCCGCCCCGGCAGCGCCCGATCGACCAGTTGACCTCCACCGCCGACGGCTCGATGCGGCTGGAGGCATCGCAGTTCACGCTCACCGACCCCACGGTCACGTCCACCGCCCCGACCTCGACCGGCAGCCCCGAGAGCACCGAGAGCGCCGACGACACCGGCGGCCCGGTGCCCGACGGGCCGGTGCTCGAGGTGGACGACGAGGCCCGCCGGCAGGTGTTCGACGGTGTGGGCGCCGGGCTCACCGGCTCGGCCGCGGCGGTGCTGGCCGCCCTGCCCGACGCCGAGCGGGCCGAGGCGCTGGCGTCGCTCTTCACCCCCGACCAGGGCGCCGGCCTCTCGGTGGTGCGCCTGGTGGTGGGCTCGTCGAGCCTCACCGGGCCGCCCTACTCCTACGACGACTCCGACACGCCCGACCCCACCCTCTCGGCGTTCGACATCGCGCCCGACCTCGAGGCCGTGATCCCGGTCGCCCGCGAGATCCGGGCCGCCGACCCGGCGATCGAGTTCGTCGCCAGCGCCCGGAGCGCGCCTGCGTGGATGAAGGACTCGGGCGTGCTCGACCACGGATCGCTCCTCCCGCGCTACGAGGGGGTGTACGCCGACTACCTGGTCCGGTACCTGGAGTCCTACGCCGACGAGGGCGTGGACATCGGCTGGCTCGCCGTGGCGAACGAGCCCACCGGCGCGACCAGCGGCGCGCCGGCGATGTCCATGGACGCCGACCAGCAGGCCCGCTTCATCGCCGACCGTCTGGTGCCGGCGCTCGACCGGGCGGGCCTCGACACCCGGGTGCTGGTGTGGGACCACAGCTGGGAGCACCCCGAGTCGCCCCTCGCCATCCTGTCGAGCCCCGACGTCGCCCCCCTGGTCGGCGACCGGGTGGCCGGCACCGCGTTCCGCTGCGGCGACGGCAGCCAGCAGGAGGCGAACGACACGGTGCACCGCTCGTTCCCCGGCCTCCGCCTGTGGGTCACCGAGTGCTCCGGCGGCGAACCGCGGGGCGCCGGCGACCGCTCGTTCTTCGGCACCGCCGACCTAGTCCTCGCCGGCCTGCGTCACTGGGGCAACGCCACCCTCCTGGGCGACCTGGCCGTCGATCCGGGCCCGGGCCCCGACGGGGGTGGCTGCTCGACGTGCCGGGGGGTGCTCACCGTCGACCCCGCTGCCGGCACCTGGTCGCCCACGGACGACGCCGACGTGCTGGCCCACGTCGGGCGCTGGGCGCCGCCCGGGTCGCCGGTGGTGCCCGTGACCGTGTCCGGCGCAGGGTCCGACCCCCTCGAGGCGGCCGCGCTCCGAACCGACGGGGAGCGCATCGTGCTGGTGGTGGCCAACCACGGCCCGGCCACGGCCGTCACCGTCCGCTTCGGCGACCTCACCATCCCCGCGACCCTGCCCGCCCGGTCGCTGGTGACCCTCCGCTGGTCCACCTGACCCACCCCTCCCCGCCGGGGACCTTCGGCCCTGGACCCGTGCGGACGCGCCCGCGATGATCGTCGGACCCGACCCGGCGAGCGCGCGGAGCGTCATGGCCCAGCACACTCGAGCAGCCTCCACCCCGCCGAGCCCGGAGTAGGCGCGTGCTCCGCCTGAGCCTCCGCACCCTGCTGGCCCACAAGGCCCGGTTCGCGATGACCGCGTTCGCCGTCGTGATGGGCGTGGGGTTCGTCGTCGGCTCGTTCGTCGTCACCGACACGTTGCGGCGCTCGGTGGACGAGCTGTTCGAGACGATCACCACCGTCGACGTGACGGTGCGCGCCAAGGCCAACCTGGACTCCGGCAGCGGCGGTCCCGCCAGTCGAGGGCGGGTGCCGGCAGCGCTGGCCGACGAGATCAGCCAGGTGGACGGGGTGGCGGTGGCGGGCACCAGCATCGCCGGCTACGCGCAGTTGCTCGACCTGCACGGCGACCCGGTCACCACCACCGGCGCCCCCCTCTTCGGGGTCAACTGGCCCACCGACCCTCGGCTGAACCCGGCTCGCATCGACGACGGGCGGGCCCCCGAGCGCCCGGGCGAGGTGGCCATCGACCGCGGCACGGCCGACGACTTCGACCTCGGGGTGGGCGACCGGACACAGATGCTGGTGCTCGACGGCCAGGAGGACGTCGAGGTGGTGGGCGTGTTCACCTACGGCGAGACCAACAGCCTGCTCGGCGCCCGCCTCACCGCGATGGAGACCGGCTGGGCCGACGAGGTGCTGGACGCCGGCGGCCAGGTCGACTCGATCGACGTGGTGGCCGAGCCGGGGGTCGACCCCACCGAGCTGGTCGAGCGCATCGACCCGATCCTGCCGGCCAACGTGGAGGCCGTTCCCAGCGAGCAGGTGGTGGACGAGGGCCAGGAGCAGGTGAGCGGGCTGCTTTCGGTGTTCCAGAACGTGCTGCTGGCCTTCGCCGGCATCGCGGTGTTCGTCTCGGCGTTCTACATCAACAACACGTTCGCCATCGTGTTGGGCCAACGGGTCCGCGAGCTGTCGCTGCTACGTGCGCTCGGCGCCTCTGGTCGCCAGGTGGTGACCAGCGTGATGCTGGAGGCGGCCCTGATCGGCGCCGTGGCGAGTGTGGTGGGCATCGGGTTCGGCCTGCTCATCGCCCGGGTGCTGCAGGGCATCCTGGCCGCCGGCGGCTTCGAGTTGCCCGACCGGGCCCTCGTGCTGACGGGCCGCACGCTGGTGGCCGCCCTCGTGGTGGGCCTGCCGGTGACGGTGCTGTCCGCCCTGCCCTCGGCCCGGCGGGCCTCCCGATTGGCGCCGATCGAGGGCATGCACTCGGGGACGGCCCCGGCGGGTCCCACCAGCACGCGTCGGTTGGCCGCGGGTGGTGCACTGGTGCTGGCGGGCGGAGGCCTGCTCGCCGCGGGCCTGTTCGTGTTGGACGACACGGGCGACACGTTCACGGCACTGGCGATCGGCGCCATCGCGGTGTTCCTCGGCGTGGCCATGGTGAGCCCGCTCATCGCCGCTCCCGTGGCCGGCGTCCTCGGCTGGCCCATGGCCCGGGCACGGTTCCCGACGGGGCGCCTGGCCCGGGCCAACGCCATGCGCAACCCCGACCGCACGGCGCGCACCGCCGCCGCCCTGATGATCGGGCTGGCCCTCGTCACCACCGCGCTGGTGGTGGGCGAGTCGATGAAGCAGTCGTTCGCCGACGCGGTGTCGGGCGCCGTGACCGCCGACTACGTGGTGTCGGGAAGCGGCTTCACCGGCTTCAGCCCGTCGGTGGCCCAGGACCTGCGGGCCCTTCCCGAGATCGGCACCGCCACCGGCGTGCGGTTCGACCGGTTCTCGTTCGACGGGACCGAGGCCGACATCACCGCGGTCGACCCCGACGCCGCGGCCGCGGTCATCGACATCGACATGCAGTCTGGGTCCATGGACGACCTCGACGGGTCGTCGATCCTCATCCACGAGGACCCCGCACGCGAACGGGGCCTGGTGGTGGGCGACACGGTCGAGGTGGCCTACGCCAGTGGCCGACCGCAGCAGGTGACGGTGGCCGGCATCTACGGAGACGCCACGTTCGCCGGCAACTACGTGATGGACCTCGACACCTTCAGCCGCCACTACCCGGCCAACGCCCTCGACCTCTTCGTGTTCGCCACGGTCGCCGACGGCGTCGACCCCGAGGCGGCCCGCCCCCGGATCGAGGCGGCCCTGGCCGACTACCCCCAGGTCGAGCTGGAGACCCGCGACGAGTTCAACGAGACCCAACAGGCGCAGCTCGATCAGCTGCTGCTGGCCGTCAACGGCCTGCTGGCGTTGGCGCTGTTCATCGCCCTCCTGGGCATCGCCAACACGCTCGCCCTCTCGGTGGTCGAGCGCACCCACGAGATCGGGCTGCTGCGCGCGGTGGGCCAGGCGCGCCGCCAGACCCGTCGCATGGTGCTGCTCGAGGCGCTGATCGTGTCGGGCTTCGGGGCGTTCCTGGGCCTGGCCATCGGCCTGGTGTTCGGGATCGGCGCGGTGTCGGCCATGCCGCCGTCGATCATCACCAAGGTCGCGGTCCCCACCGGGTCGCTGGTGACGGTGCTGGTGCTGGCCACCCTGTTCGGCATCCTCGCGGGCGTCCTGCCCGCCCGCCGGGCCGCCCGCCTCGACGTGCTCGACGCCATCAGCGTGGAGTGAACGGGGGCCCGCCCTCGGCTCGCCGCCGTCGGCGAGGTTCTCGTCCACCCAGCAGTGCGGAGAGAGTGTCGCGTCGCCGACGAACGGCTCGACTCGTGTGGGCAGGTTCCGCACCCAGCCTTCGGGGCGTGCGCCGCGCTCGGAACTGCGCGGGGCGGCGGCGCACCTGGTTGCGACCGCCGCGCTCACGGTGGCGTTGCGGGCGGCGCTGGAGAGCCGGCCTGATCTTCTGACTGGCGCCCGGGCCGGGCCGCTCACCGGTGCCCAGCTCGTCCCGGGCGCCTGTGGCCCGAGGCGCGGGACGTTCCATCGATCATCGGGCCGCGCTGCTCACCGGTGCCCAGCTCGTCCCGGGCGCCCGTGTCTCGTTGCGCGTGGGACGTCGCATCGGTCATCGGGCCGCTGCTCACCGTGGCCGCCGACACCCCACCGCGGCGTGTCGGCGCCCCCGCACGCACGGCACCCGTCCACGGCGTCGGCGGCAGATCCTCCCTGGCAAGGGGGCCACCCCCGCGCGGCCTCAGGTGCCTCGGTGAGCGCGGGGCGTCAGGCCCAGCCGCCGGCGTAACCGCTGACACCGAACCGCCGCGTCGGCGCCCCCGCACGCACGGCACCCGTCCACGGCGTCGGCGGCAGATCCTCCCTGGCAAGGGGGCCGGCCGTGTGCAGCCTCAGGCTCTTCGGTGAGCGCGGGGCGTCAGGCCCAGCCGCCGGCGTAACCGCTGACACCGAACCGCCGCGCCGGCGCCGTCGCACCGACGGCCCTCGGTCACGGGCGTCGGCGGCAGATCCTCCCTGCCAAGGGGGCCGCCCCCGCGCGGCCTCAGGTGCCTCGGTGAGCGCGGGGCGTCAGGCCCAGCCGCCGGCGTAGGCCACGAACTGACCGGTGGTGAACCGGCTCGTGCCGTCGATGAAGGGCATGCAGAACGAGGCGAACTCGTCCATGGTGCCCAGGCGGCCGAGGGGCACCTGGGCTTCGACGAGCTTGCGCACCTCGGGGTCGTCGGCGCCGGTGGCCTTCAGGAACTCGGGGAAGTCCATGAAGTTGGTGCCCACGGCGTTCACCTGAACGCCGTGGCGGGCCACCTCGTCGGCGACGTTCTTGCACAGCATGGTGGCCCCGGCTCGCGCCGAGGAGTACAGCGGCGCACCAGGGGTCGGCCGGGCCGCGCTGGCGCTGGTGATGACCAGGATCTGGCCGTCGCCCTGGGCGATCATCGGCGCCACCGCCGCCTTCAGGAAGTGGTACGGCGCCTCGAGGCATCCCGCCAGCACCTTGCGCAGGTCCTCCACGGTGGAGTTGACGAAGCGGCCCGTCACGATCTGGCCCGAGAAGGCCACCGCGGCGTCGATGCGTCCGAAGCGCTCGAGCGCGGCCCCGACGAGCGCCGGCGCCGAGTCGGGGTGGGCCAGGTTGCGCACGCCGGCCACCGACTCGACCGCGGCCCCGGCCGCCTCGAGTTCGGCGACCAACTCGTCGGGCGGGTCGCCGAGCACCACATCGTGCCCCCGGGCGGCGAGCTCGCGCGACAGGGCGGGACCCACGTAGAACCCTGCATCGGCCACGATGGCCACCCGTCGGGCGGCCGGCGTTGCGGTGGACGGGGCGTCAGCCATGGCGATCTCCTGGGCTCGGGACGGCAGGCCGAGCCTATGTTCTGGCAGGAGGCGTGTCGATTGTTCGCGACGCGCTCGTCGGCGCCGGCGGCCCGTCGGCCGCGAGCCGCCGCGGCGCCCACGGCCACCCGCCCCGCACCACCCTCGGTGGCCGACGCTCCGCCGTTGGGCCCGGCACGCCCGATCCGACCAATCTCGACGACATAGCGCGCGGAACACGCGCGCTATGTCGTCGAGTTGTGTCGCTCATCGCGCTCCGACCACACATCGCGGTCGACCGGCACCCGACGTCGCGGCGTCGACCGGCGGCGTCGGGGCTTCCCCCTGGTTCCCCCGTTCTCGCCACCCGCACCAGCCGGCGGACCGCGGTGCCGCGGCGACGGTCTCCGCGAGCCCATGGGTGTCATCCCGGTCGCCTCCTGCTCCCCGACGACGCCCGGGTGCACCCACGATGGCGACCGCCAGCAGGATCCACGGGTCGTCGATCGGCGGTCGCCCGCCCCAAGGCGGGCGCCGGCCCGCTCCGCACCGGCGCCCATCACCAGATCCCGCCGTCCGCCGGCGCGACACGCCTCAGGTGCGTCACCCGATGCGGCGACCAGCGCCACGCTGGGCAGGGCGCGGCCCGGGCCCTGCCCGCCGACCTCGGTCGGCGATCAGGCCATGCCGTACGCGTGCGTCGGCTGGATGCGCAGCACGAGGCGGTGGTCGTTCACCATGGCGGTGCGGTAGTCGTCCCAGTCGGGGTGCTCACCCTGCAGTCGGCGGTACAACTCGACGAGCTCGTTCACGGTGGCGTCACGGGGGTCGGCCGCCGGCGGGGTGAGCTGCGCGTCACCTTCGATGACCACGTACGACCAGAAGTCGTCGGCGGTCACGTGCAGCGACACCCGCGGATCACGGGCGGCGTTGCGACTCTTGGCCCGATCGGCGGTGACGGACACGGCGATCGAGCCGTCGTCGTCCACCAGGTAGGAGATGTTCGAGAGCTGGGGCCGACCATTGCCCTTCAGGGTGACCAGCACCCCGTTCCGTCGAGGCCGGGCGTAGTCGAGGGCGGTCGAGAGATCCATGCCCTGGCGAACCACCCCACTCCTTCCGCCATTCCCGACACCGACGCGGGATACTCCACCGGTGCCCGACGACGCCGCGGTGCCTCCCGTGTCGCCCGCCCCCATCACCGGCCTGTCCCACGTGCAGTTGGTGGTGCCCGACCTGGCCGCCTGCACCGCATGGTGGACCACAGCGCTGGGGCTCGAGCACCTGACAGCGACGACGCCGGCACCGTGGTGGCGCTCCGCCATCGTGCGGCCAGGCTCGTGATCGTCCTGTCCTCGCCGCCCGCTCCCCCCGCCGGCGACGCCCCGGCCACCCAGCTCGATCACCTCGCGTTCGCGGTGCCCGACCGTTCCACCCTGGAGTCCTGGGCCGCCCACCTCACCGCCGCCGGCATCGACCACCCCGGCATCGTCAATGAGCTCGGCAACCCATCACTCCAGCTCATCGACCCCGCCGGCGTGCACGTCGAACTCGTCGCACCCCGAGACGACTAACGACGATCCAACCCCTGCGGCATGATCAGTTCACACCACCGCGCGATTCGCTCGCGTCGCTTCCCAACGGCGCCGTGACACGAGTGGCCCACAGCCACAGATCGACTGGCTCCTCTGCTGCAGGTTGAGCTACCCCCGCTAGCAAGCCAACCACTGTGCACGAGAAGAGGCTCCACTCCTCTTCCTCAAGACCTTGAGTGCCACGGAGCGGTACGCAGGTTGGATCGAGCCGATGCCGCACCAGCAGTCCCTCAAAGAGTCCGGTTAGCACCGTCGCGAGCCACTGGAACGTAAACGGCTCCCGAAGTCTCAGCTGGAACGTATCGAAGAGCTGCTCATAGAACTCGATCCAGAGCGCTGCGCGGTCGCGATACTGCTGCGCCAGGCCTTCCACTGCGTCGATGTCATCGCTGACGACAACGGCCAGCTGCACTCGAAAGTCCTGACTATTCAGGAACTGCTCGATACTCACGAGACAGACCCGCCGGATCACTTCGAGAATCGACATCTCGCCCTTGCCGAAATCCCCTAGAGCATCTGCCAGGGGACCCTCGATCGGATATCGCGTCGTGCTTATGAGGTCTAGGAGTAGCTCCTTTTGATACTCTTCCTGTGAAGGCCAATAGTGATACAGTGCCCCAGTGGTCACCCCGGCTCGTTGAGCCACGGAACTGAGTCGCACATGCTCGAATAGACTCGGTACAGGGGCTTCGTAGACCATCGAGCGACCGACGTCGAGGAGTCGGCGACGGGACTTCTCGGCCTTCTGCTGGCGGCTCTTCGGGCTGCGGGGCACCGCGCTCACAGTACTGTGTGCCTCCGAGACCGTCGGCGCCAGCCAGACTCCGGTAGCCACATGTTGATCGCCGCCCCCCGGCACAGGTGCGGCGGCAAGCAGCGTACAGGCTACCTCGCGCCAGCGGTTGAGCCAGCAAGGTCACGCGAGACTTCGCTCCGGCCCCGCACCCACTGACCCACTCGCGACGACCGCCATCGGCGCCGCACTGCCCTTGCGTGGAGAGATCATCCCCACGAACTCCGCCGGAGGCACCGGCCGCGAGAACAGAAACCCCTGCGCCATGTCGCAGCCAAGGCTCTTGAGGACCTCAAGCTCCTCCGGTTCTTCGATGCCTTCCGCCACTGTGCGGGCACCGATCTGCGAAGCCAGGTCGATAATCGCTCGTGCCACGGTGGGATCCGTGCGCGGCCCACCAAGCCCACTCACGAAACTCCTATCAATCTTGATTACGTCTATTGGGAACTTGTGAATATATCCGAGCGACGAATACCCAGTCCCGAAGTCGTCAACCGCGAGCTGTACGCCTAGTTCATGCAACTCCTCCAGACGGTCTCCAACCTCAGAGCTGTCGTCGACCAAGAGGCTCTCTGTGATCTCAAGGACCACACACGAGGCTGGGACCGCGCATCGGTGGATCGCGTCGCTTATGACCCCAACGATTGCTGGATCTCGGAGTTGGCGGACTGAGAGATTGATGTCCATCGAGAACCCATCTCCTACCAGGCCTCGCTTGCGCCATCGGCTCAACTGACGCAACGCTTCGTTGAGTATCCACGAACCCATCTCAACGATGAGACCGGTCTCCTCCGCAAGCGCGATGAAGGCGCCTGGCCCGATGAGACCACGTGTGGGGTGCTTCCAACGAACCAGAGCCTCCACTCCATGCACCTGTTGGTCTGCCATCGCCAGAATCGGTTGATAGTAGAGAATCAGTTCCTGCCCGCTGATGGCGCGAGTGAGCGCATGCTTGGTTTCAAGTCGTTCCGAAACTGTTGCATGCATTTCTTCTTCGAATACCTCGAACCGGTCCTTCCCCTGCTCCTTCGCCAGGTACATCGCCATATCGGCGTTGCGAAGCAGTACCGCTGCCGACGTGGACTGCACTGCGTTCACAGCGATGCCCATACTCGCCGTGATGTTGATCTCTCGACCTTGAACCATCACTGCCTCGCGTAGGGAATCCAAGATCCGTTCTGCAACCGTCACCACCTCGCTTTCTCCGTAGGAGTGCTCCAGCAACACCGCGAACTCATCGCCACCAAGGCGAGCGGCCGTGTCAGAGAGTCGCAGGCAGTTGCGGATCCGATCGGCCACTGCGACGAGTAGCTCGTCGCCCACCTCGTGGCCGAGACTGTCGTTCACTGTCTTGAAGTCATCAATGTCGACGAACAGAACTGCGACAGCTTCGAGTCGACTCCCAGCACGTGCCAGCGCTCCCGCAACCTCACTCGAGAACATGTCGCGGTTTCCGAGTCCTGTAAGCGCGTCGTGAAGTGCCTGATGCCGTAGGTCATGCTCAAGCTCCTTGCTTACAGACACGTCACGTGCGTTGAGTACCACGCCGTGTACGGCAGGCTCGGTTCGAAGATCTGTGAGGGTGACGTCCAGGGTGTGCCAGCGACCCCCAGCGTCTGGTAGCGCAACCTCCAGCCTGGATTGTGGGAACGGCTGGTGCGCAATCAGGTGAGCGAAGTCATCCGACTGTTCCGTCCTCTCCGCTGGCAGCAGCTCGAAGACACTCGTTCCAAGGAGCTCCTCCGCTCTGAATCCAAGCATTCCCGTGACTGCCGGACTCACATAGGTAAACGAACCAGCCTCATCCAGAACGGCCACCACGTCGCTCGAGTTCTGAACCAGGGAGCGGAACCTCGCCTCGCTCTGACTGATATGAGTTCCTGAAGGGGTTGCTCTTCGGGACCAGAGGTGCCAGAAGGGAGTCCTCGTCAGCTTGAGG
>JBGAOY010000024.1:0-61794 GCA_044221555.1 Acidimicrobiales bacterium | reverse complement strand
AGCAGCCGGAGGACCAGGTCGTCCTCCTGGCGGGTGATGGTGACGCCCACGTCGCCGAGCTCGGCGGCCAGCGCGGCGGTCAACTCACGCTCGACCCGGTCGCGGTCGGCCCCGTCCTTCACGGTCAGGACCAGCCCATTGGCCTGGCCCGGATGATCGGTGAGGCGCTGGACGGTCTGGATCGGGGCGTACACGACCGCGAAGTCCGCGAACACGCTGCCCCGGTTGTCGACCGGGAAGAAGCTCTCCGGGGAGAGGCCCCGGCCCACGTATCGGAGCTCACGACCCCCGCTGAGGCGGATGGTGCCCCGATCGGCGAGGTCGTGCCTGTCGGCCACGTGCTCGTCGAGCACCACCGTGTCGCCCCCGGCGTCGGCCGGCCGCAGCCCCCGGCCGGCGGTCGTGGCGATCCCGCTCACGTGTGGGCCGCCGTCACGGACGTCGACCCCGACCAGCCGCCCGGGGACCAGCACCAGCTCGTCCGGCGTGGACGCGTCGACCTGGATGGGCTCCTGCAGCCGGGCCTCCACGTGCTCGATGTCGTCGGCGTGGGGGATCGACCGGGCGATGTCGACGAGGTGACGGGCGCCCGAGTAGCTGCCGCTGGTCAGCTCGACGCGGAGGTCGTACATGTTCAACGCCGCGTAGCTCGCGTCGTACGACGCTCGCCGCCACGCGGACACGCTGGTGAGCCCCGAGTAGGTACCGGACCCGATGGCGATGATCAGCGCGATGGCCGCCACCTGGAGCCAGCGGGCGCGCAGGTCACGCCACGACCACCGCAGCCAGAGCAGGGCGCGGGAGGTCACCAGTGGAGGCTGGCGATCTCGGCGGTGCCCCCGGGCGGGGGGCCGTCCCCGACCACCCCGCCGCTGGAGAGCTCGATGACGCGGTCGGCGACCCGGCTGATCTCGCGGTTGTGGGTCACGATCACGACCGTCACCCCGGCGTGAGACTGCTCGTGGAGCAGCTCGAGGATGGAGATGCCGGTGTGGAAGTCGAGCTCGCCGGTGGGCTCGTCGGCCAGCAGCACGGGATTGCCGGTGGCGAGGGCCCTCGCGATGGCCACCCGCTGCTGCTCGCCCCCCGAGAGCTGATGGCTGAAGTGGGAGAGCCGGGTGCCCAGCCCCACCCGCTCGAGCACCTCGGCCGCGGTGGGACCCGGCCGACCTCGTCGGGCCACGTCGATGGCGAACTGCACGTTCTCGCGGGCGGTGAGGGCCGGGAACAGGTTGAACGACTGGAACACGAAGCTGACCGTCTCGCGGCGGAACCGGAACAGGTCCTTGCGGCCGGCGCCGTCGAGGCGGGCCCCCGCCACCCGTACGCTGCCCTCGCTCGGGACGTCGAGGGCGCCGATGAGGTTCAACAGCGTGGTCTTCCCGCACCCCGACGGCCCCAGGACCACGAGGAACTCACCCTCGTCGACCGTCAGGTCCACGTCGTGGAGCGCGGTCACACGACTGTCTCCGACGTCGTAGTGGCGGCCGACACCCTCGAGCTCGATCACGGACATGCGGCACTCCTGGTCGGGGTTATGGCCGGCGGCACCATCCTCTTCCGCGGGTCCGATCGACACCAGGGACCTTCGGCTCTCCCCGAAGGGCCTTCGGATGGTGGATGCTGGTGGGAGTGACCGACGCACTGCTGACCACCGAAGGGCTCGACGCACTCATCCGGGCCCTGGCGGCCGACGGGCGCACCGTGATCGGACCGCAGGTGCGCGACGGCGCGGTGGTGCTCGACGAGATCGCCGGCGTGGACGACCTGCCCGTCGGCTGGGGGGACGATCAAGGACCGGGCCGCTATCGCCTGCGCCGCCGCGGCGACGACGCCCACTTCGGCTTCACCACACCCGCCACCTCGTGGCGGCCGTTCCTGCACCCCGCCCGCGAGCTGGTGTTCCGGGCTCGCCGAGGGGGTGGCGGCTTCGAGATCGAGTCACCCGCGCCGGCGCCCCGCCTGGCCTTCATAGGCGTCCGTTCCTGCGACCTCGCCGGGATCAGGGTGCAGGACCACGTGCTTCGCGACGGCCCCTACCCCGACCAGGGCTACACCGCCCGCAGGGCCGACGTGTTCGTCGTCGCCGCGGACTGCGGCGAGGCCGGTGCCACCTGCTTCTGCGCCTCCATCGGTACCGGCCCCACCGCGTCCGCGGGCTTCGACCTGGCGGTGTCCGAGCGGACGGGCATCGACGGCCCCCGGTTCTTCGTGCGGGTGGGGAGCGACCGAGGGGCGGCGGCGCTCGACGCCGTGGCCCACCAGACTGCCGCTGACGACGACCGGGCGATGGCCGCCACCGCCGCCGACCGGGCGCGGGCACAACAGCAGCGCTCGGTGCCCGCCGCCGACGTGGCCGCGTTGTTGGACCGGAACCTCGAGCACCCGCGGTGGGACCATGTCGCCGAGCGCTGCCTCGCCTGCACGAATTGCACCATGGTGTGCCCCACGTGCTTCTGCGGCACGGTCGAGGACAGCGCCGACCTGTCGGGCGACGTGGCCGAGCGGTGGCAGCGGTGGGACTCGTGCTTCACCTTGGACTTCAGCTACCTGGGGGGGGCGCCGGTGCGCTCGTCCGTGCGGTCCCGGTACCGCCAGTGGCTCACCCACAAGCTCTCGACCTGGGTGGATCAGTTCGACGAGCTCGGGTGCGTGGGGTGCGGCCGCTGCATCACCTGGTGCCCGGTGGGCATCGACCTCACCGACGAGGTGGCCGCCATCGCCGCCACCGACGGCGCCGTCACGACCGAAGGGAACCCATCGTGAAGACGATCCTCGACCTGCTCGCCGAGCACCCGTTCTTCGAGGGGCTCACCGACGACGACCTCGAGCTCCTCGCCGGCTGCGGCGAGACCGTGCGCTTCCCCGCCGGCCGGACGATCTTCCGCGAGGGTGACGCCGCCGACCACTTCTACGTCCTGCGCACGGGCCGCGTCGGCCTCGAGATCCACGCGCTCGGGCGACCGCCGCACCTGGTCACCACGCTCGGCGCGGGCGACGTGTTGGGGGCGTCGTGGCTGTTCCCGCCCCACCAGTGGCAGTTCGAGGCGGTGGCCCTGGACGACACCGCGGCGGTCGCCCTCGACGCGGCCTGCCTGCGAGGCAAGTGCGATGCCGACCCGGCCCTCGGCTACCGGCTGGTCCAGCGGTTCGCCTCGTTGCTGGTGAAGCGCCTGCAGGCCACCCGCTTCCGGCTGCTGGACGTGTACGGAGATGCCTGACACCGCCGCGGCCCGCGAGGCGGCGCCCGACGTGATGCACCCCGTCGCCTACGACGTGATCGGCCGCCGGGAGCTGGGGGCCGACACGGCCACCCTCACGCTCGCGCCCGCCGGACCTGCGCTGGCGCCCCCCCGGCCCGGGCAGTTCTACATGCTGTGGGTGTTCGGGGTCGGTGAGGTGCCCATCTCGCTGGGCGGGATCGGCGACGACGGGGTGATCGAGGAGACGGTGCGCGCCGTCGGCGCGGTCAGCCGGGCCCTCGTCGGCGCGTCGGTGGGCGACCAGATCGGTGTGCGCGGCCCCTACGGCTCGGCATGGGACCTCGAGTCGGCGGAGGGGGGCGATCTGCTGGTCGTGGCCGGCGGTGTCGGACTGGTGCCCTTGCGCCCGGCGCTGTCGGAGGCCGTCGCCCGTCACGACCGGTTCCGCCGGATCGCACTCGTGGTCGGCGCCCGCACGCCCGCCGACCTGCTCTTCCGGGATCAGCTCGACACGTGGGCCGAGCACGACGAGGTGCAGGTGGTCACCACGGTCGACCACGCCGACCGGACGTGGCACGGCCACGTCGGGGTGGTGACGGAGGTGCTCGACCGGGTGGCCCTCGACCCTGCCGCCACCGTGGCGTTGGTGTGCGGCCCCGAGGTGATGATGCGGTTCACGGCGCAGGCCCTCGACCGGCTCGGCGTTCCCGCCGGCGCCGTGCAGCTCTCGCTCGAGCGGAACATGAAGTGCGCCGTCGGTCACTGCGGCCACTGCCAGCTCGGCGGCACCTTCGTGTGCCTGGACGGCCCCGTCGTCACCGCCGAGGCCGCGGCGCCCCTCCTGCGGACGCGTGAGCGATGAGCGGCACCCGGCCCCGCCTCGCGGTGTGGAAGTTCTCGTCGTGCGACGGCTGCCAGCTCACCCTGCTCGACCGTGAGGACGAGCTGCTGGCGGTGGCCGACGCCGTGGAGATCGGCTACTTCCTCGAGGCGACCAGCGCGAAGGTCGACGGCCCCTATGACGTCTCTCTGGTCGAGGGGTCGATCACCACGCCGGCCGACGTCGAGCGCATCCAGGAGGTGCGGGCCGCGTCCCGCACGCTGATCACCATCGGCGCCTGTGCGACCGCAGGGGGCATCCAGGCCCTGCGCAACTTCGCCGACGTCGAGGAGTTCATCTCGGTGGTCTACGCCAACCCCTCGTTCATCTCGACCCTCGAGACCTCCACCGAGATCGCCGCCCACGTGCCCGTCGACTTCGAGCTCCGGGGCTGCCCGATCGACGGCGGGCAGCTGCTGGAGGTGATCGGCGCGTTCCTGTACGGACGGCGCCCCGCGGTGAGCGGCCAGAGCGTGTGCGTGGAGTGCAAGGCGGCGGGCAACGTGTGCGTGATGGTCGCCCACGGCACGCCGTGCCTCGGGCCGGTCACCCACGCCGGGTGCGGCGCCCTCTGCCCCCGCTACCAGCGCGGGTGCTACGGCTGCTTCGGCCCGATGGAGTCGGCCGCACCGGGCGCGCTCACCCCCACCCTGGCCGGCCTGGGGATGGGCGACGCCGACATCGGGAGGCTCCTGCGCACCTTCAACGGCTGGGCCGAGCCCTTCCGGTCGGCCAGCGAGGTGCGCCTGCCGATCCCGCAGCGGAGGACCGACCCATGAGCGACGCCACCCCCGAGACCCGCACCATCAAGGTCGACGCCCTCGCCCGTGTCGAGGGCGAGGGTGCCCTGCACCTCGAGGTCCGCGACGGCGCGCTGGTCGACGTCGAGCTGCAGATCTACGAGCCGCCCCGCTTCTTCGAGGCGTTCCTCCGCGGTCGCCGCTACACCGAACCGCCCGACATCACCGCCCGGATCTGCGGGATCTGCCCGGTCGCCTACCAGATGAGCGCGTGCCAGGCCATCGAGGACGCCTGCGGGGTGGTGGTCGACGGCCCCCTGCGCGACCTGCGCCGCCTCCTGTACTGCGGGGAGTGGATCGAGAGCCACACGCTTCACGTCTACATGCTCCACGCCCCCGACTTCCTGGGCTACGACGGGGCGATCGAGATGGCCGCGGACCATCGCGAGCGCGTCCAGCAGGGCCTCGACCTCAAGCGGGTGGGCAACCTGCTGGTCGAGGTGCTCGGGGGTCGGGCGATCCACCCGGTCAACGTTCGCGTGGGCGGCTTCTACCGGGTCCCCACCCGCAAGGAACTGCAGCCGGTGCTGGACGACCTGTTGCGGGTGCGGGAGATCGCGGAGGCCACGGTGCACTGGGTGGGCTCCTTCGACATGCCCGACCTGCAGCACGACCACCAGTTGGTGGCGCTGTCACGGCCGGACGAGTACGCCGTGATGGGCGGCCGGATCGTGTCGAGCACCGGCCTCGACATCGGTGCCGACGCCTTCTCCGGGGAGTTCGTGGAGAGCCACGTGGCCCGGTCGAACGCGCTGCACGCGCACCGGAGCGACGGCAGCCGGTACCTGGTGGGCCCGCTGGCCCGGTTCGCGCTCAACTTCGACCGGCTCTCCAGCGGCGCCCGAGCGGCGGCGACGGCGGTGGGCCTTGGGCCCGACGACCGGAACCCGTTCCGAAGCATCGTGATCCGCGCGGTCGAGGTGCTGCACGCCTGCGACGAGGCCATCTCACTCATCGAGGCCTACGAGCGGCCCGACCGGCCGGCGGTGCCGATCGAGCCCCGTGCCGGTGTGGGACACGGCGTGTCCGAGGCGCCGAGGGGGCTGCTGTACCACCGCTACACGATCGACGACGAGGGCCTGATCACCGATGCGGTGATCGTCCCGCCGACCTCCCAGAACCAGCCCAGCATCGAACGCGACGTGTTCCGTCTCGTCGAGGGCCACCTGCACCTGCCGGACGACGAGCTCCGCCACCGGTGCGAGCAGGCCATCCGCAACCACGACCCGTGCATCTCGTGCGCCACCCACTTCCTCGACCTCACCGTCGACCGTTCATGACTGTGGCGGGCGAGGCTCCGACCGCGGTGGTGGTGATCGCGGTCGGCAACCGCTTCGGGTGCGACGACGGAGTGGCGGCGGCGGTGCTCGACACCGTCGCGCCGCGGCTGCCTGCCGCCGTCGTGGCGCGCGAGGTCGACGGCGAGGCCACCCGCCTGCTCGACGCGTGGGACGGTGCCGGCGCGGCGGTGGTGGTGGACGCGGCCCGCTCGGGGCGGGACGCGGGCAGCCTGCACCGCCTGGTGGTGGATGGAGGGTCCGCCGACCGGCCCGGTTGGCCGGCCCGGCCCGCCGGGGCCAGCACTCACGCCGCGGGCCTGGCCGACGCACTGGCGCTGGGTCGGGCCCTCGACCGACTGCCCACCCACGTGGTGCTCCTCGCGGTCGAGGGCGTCGACTTCTCCCCGGGCGACCGCCTCACCCCCGCGGTGGCCGCCGCGGGCCCCCCCGCGCCCGACGCGGTCGTCGCCGAGGTGAGGCGACTCCTGGCGGGAGCGCGCGCCGCCGGGGGCGTGCCCTGATGTGCGTGACCGACGTCGGCCGGATCGTGACCGTCGCGGACGACGGGGCCTCGGCTGAGATCGACACCGGCGGACGGCGGCGCCGGGTGTCGCTCGCGGTGCTGGTGCTGGAGGAGGTCCCGGTTGCCCCCGGCGACTGGGTCGAGATCCACACGGGCCTCGCGGTCGAGGTGCTGGACGACGCGACCGCGCACGCTCGACTCGAGATCGCGCTGCCGGCACCACCGTGAGCGCCGACGGCGCGGTCCGGTTCGCCCGCTTCGCCCACCCACCGAACGACTTCGGCTACTGCGGGCCGCAGGCGGACGGCACCCTGCTCCGGGTCGCCGCCGGTGCCGGTCGCTCCGTGGGCGGTGGTCGTGACGGCGACGGTGCCGGAGATCGTCTGCGTGACGGCGACGGTGACGGTTCCCTGGCCGGGGTGGCGCGGCAGTTCGAGGGCGCGTGGCCCTACCTGGAGCTGATCGCGGCGGGGGCGGGCGTGGCCGACCGCCTCGATGCCGCCGTCGTGGACGGCTACTGGCTCGGGAACCGGCTGAGCCGGATGGTCGAGCCGGCCACGTTCGAGGCCGGACTGCGAGCCGCCGTCGACGGTCGGATCGGCGTGGCCTGGGCCGACGTCTCGGCGGCGATCGCCGACGGGGGTCTGCCGACCCACGCCTTCCACGTGCTGAGCGTGTCGCCGTGGGTGCCGCTGCTCGCCCGGGGAGTGGTGTCCGAGGCCCTCCGCGTGCTCGACGGCTGCCGGATCGGATGGGGCGAGGTGCAGCGGGTCGACGGCGACCGTGCCCTGGTGCGCCGTCGGCCGCTCGTGTGGGACGGTGACGTGCTGCGCCTGGGTGCCCCGGGCGATCGATGGCTGCAGTCGGGTGCCGCCGGGCTGGCCCTCAGCGGGAGCCTGTCACCGGGTGACGTGGTCGCGACGCATTGGGACTGGGTGTGCGAGGTCCTGGCGCCGGGGCGCGTGGAGGATCTGGAGACCGCCACGCACCATCAGCTCGAGCTCGTCGAGCGGCGCCTGCGCAGGCTCGACCCGGGGTGAGGCGGCGGCCTGGACGCAGGCGCCGACGATGTCACCGTCGAGATCGAGCATGGTGCTGGCGAAGCCTGCGAACGGGCTACTCGCCCCACTGCCGGCCAGTACCAGCGGCACACCGCGCCGCAACGCGCAGACCGCGCCGTACTCCGACCGCACCACGTGGGCAAGCGGGTGGGCCCGCACCGAGAGCACCACGTCGAGACGGTGGTCAAGGTCGCACGCGGTGCCGTCCAGCACGCCGCACGCCAGTTCGCCCCGCCCGGCCGCGGGGCAGCGCACCACCTCGTGCCCGGCCTGCTGGAGGGCCCGTTCGGCCCGGTCGATCGCCCATGCCTCGGTGCCCACCACGAGGACGTGCAGCGCTCTGTGCTGCGGTTCCACCCCGTTCGTCATGGCTACAGGGTGAGCGCGACCCGGGCCCGTGACGAGAGGCAAAGGTCACATCCGGCACGCGTGCCGGCGTGCGGGGGGTCAGTCGGCTTTCTTCTCGCGGGCAGCCTTCGATCTGGCCAGCAGCGCGGCGAGGCGATCATCGGCCGGCGAGCCTCCGGCGGCCGCGTCGGCGGCCGGTGCCTCCGCCGCGGCGGCCTCGGGCGGGCGTGAGGCCCGCTCGGCCGCCTCCTCGGCCGCTCGCTCGCGGTTCTCGCGGAAGTCGTCCCACTCGTCCTCGGGCACCAGCTTCGGCGCGGCCACCGAGGTCATCTCGACGCCGTTGTCGAAGGCCACGCGGTAGCGCACCAGGGTCATCCCCACCGATCGGCCCACCTTGCCGGCCGTGCCCTCGGGCACTCCCGGCAGGGGAGTGGTGGCGACGATGCGCGTGCCCTTCTTCAGGGCGGTGGTGTCGGTGGCGGCCATGGGCCAGACGTTAGTGACCGGAGCCGCGATGCTCCCAAGGCGGGGGCCACCTGCTCATCGGCGGTGGACCGACACGGCGTAGTCGCCGTCGGCCGACCACGGCTCGCGGCCCCAGGTGGCGAAGCGGTCGACCGGCACCAGGCCCGCGGCGGCGCAGTCCTCGTCGTAGCGCGCCAACCCGTACTGCGGGTGGCTGAGCGAGAACCCGGCGACGAGGCGACCGCCCTCGGACAGGTGGTCGGCCAGCCGGGCCACCGTCGCCCGTTCGGTGCCGGGAGCCAGGAAGATCATCACGTTGCCGGCGGCCACCACCACGTCGAAGCGGGCGGGCACCCCGTGGTCGACGAGGTCGAGCGTGCTGAGGTCGTGCTCCACCCAGGTGAGGTGGGGCGCGTTGGCGCGAGCGGTGGCCAACATCGCGGCGTCTCGATCCACGCCCACGGTGTGGATGCCCCGGTGGGCCAACTCGATGGCCACCCGGCCCGTGCCGCAGCCGGCGTCGAGCACCGACCGGGGCCCGAGGGCGGCGACGAAGTCGGCCTCGCCGTGGATCGGGCGGCCCTGGGCCTCGAGCGCCCGCCACTGGGCGTCGTAGGCGTCCCCACGCGGGGCGGGAGTGTCATCCCATCGTGACATCGTGCCAGTGTGGCCGCCGTGGGGTGGGTCCAGGCGTTCCTCGTGAGCTTCGGTGTGATCTTCGTGGCCGAGCTGGGTGACAAGAGCCAGCTCATGGCCATGGCCTTCTCCGCCCGCTTCAAGCCGTTGCCGATCCTGGTCGGCATCACCATCGCCACGGCGGTGGTGCACGCGTTCTCGGTGATCGGCGGTGCCCTCCTGGGCGCGGCGCTGCCGACGGACACGATCAACGTCGTCGCCGGCATCGCCTTCCTCGGGTTCGCGGCGTGGACGCTGCGGGGTGACGAGCTCGACGACGACGAGGCCGCCCGGGTCGAGGTCACCAACCGGTCGGCGGTGGTGGCCGCGGGCGGGGCGTTCTTCCTGGCCGAGCTGGGCGACAAGACGATGCTCGCCACCATCACCCTGGCCACCACCAACGGCCTGTTCGGCACGTGGTTGGGGTCGACGCTCGGCATGGTGGCCGCCGACGCGCTGGCCATCGGCGTGGGGGCGTTGCTGGGCACACGCCTCCCGGAGCGGTCCATCCGCATCGGTGCCGCCGTGCTCTTCGTGGTGTTCGGGGTGGCGCTGATCGTCGAGGGCCTGGGCTGACGCTCGTCGGTGCCACCGATCGACCCATGGCCGGCAGTAGCGTCGTCGCGTGCACGCACCGCCGCACCGGCCGTCGTCACGGACCTTCCTGATCCGCCGGATCGTCGTCGCATCGGTGGCGCTGGTCCTGCTCTACGTGCTGTTCGCGGGCGCTTCGGCTGCCATCGGCGCCCTGCGCGGCTCGGACGGCGGTGACGGCGGCGGGGACGAGGCGGCCACCGCCAGCACGGCGTCGACCGTGCCGCCCCACGAGCGGGTGCCCCCCGGCCCGCCCGCCGCCGAGCGCCAGTTGACGCTGGCCCAGACCATCGGGGGCGAGATCTCGCCCAAGTCGGTGGTGGCCTCGAACACGGGCCTCGTCTTCGCCCAGAACATGATGTACAACCACAGCGTCACCGTGTACTCGAGCGACGGCGACCTGGTCGAGACGATCCCCGATCAGGTCGACCTGGCCGAGTTCGGTGCCGCGGACCAGTCCACGGTGGTGCAGGGTGCGCCGGTCGAAGGCGCCATGACGCCCGATGCGAGCCATTACTGGGTGTCGAACTACTCGATGTACGGGCCGGGCCAGGGGCCCGAGGGGTCGGACGAGTGCGACCCCGACAGCGCAGTGGGTGCGGGCTACACCCCGAGCTACCTGTACCGCATCGACACCGAGTCGCTCGCGATCGACGACGTCGTCGCCGTGGGCCTGGTGCCGAAGTACGTCGCCACCACGCCCGACGGTGCCTACGTGCTGGCCACCAACTGGTGCTCGTGGGACCTGTCGATCGTGTCCACCGAATCGAACGAGGTGGTGGCGACGCTCGACATGGGCCGTTACCCGAGGGGGATCGCGGTCACCCCCGACTCGCGGTACGCCTACGTGGCCATCATGGGTGAGAGCCGGGTGGTGAAGGTCGACCTGGCGTCGCGGACGGTCCTCGGCTCGATCGAGGTGGGCCGGGGCCCGCGCCACATCGTGATGGATCCGGCGGGCCGGTTCATCTACGTCAGCCTGAACCAACTGGGCGAGGTCGTGAAGGTCGATCTCGGCACCGAGCAGGTGGTGGCCTCGGTGCACACGGGCACCGAGGCCCGGTCGGTCGCCATCTCCAACGACGGCACCGCGCTCTACGTCGTCAACTACGACTCCAACACCATGACGGCGCTGCGCGCCAGCGACCTGAGCGTGCTGCAGACCGTCGACACGGGGGTCCATCCCATCGGGATCACCTACGACGGGGTGACCGGCGACGTGTGGGTGGCGATCTACACCGGGCAGATCCTGCGGCTCAGCTCGGGCTGACGCGCCGGGCGCTGACGGTCAGGCCGACGACCCGTGGGCGGTGTCGCACAGGACCTCCTCGCCGTCGGCGATGGTGCCACCACCGATGCCCTCGAGGGCGGCGAAGGGCCCGCACTCGTGCGGCACGATCCACACGTGGATCATGGGCGACGGCTCGGGCAGCACCAGGCCGTCGGGGCACTCGCCGTCGCTGTCGGTGAGACCGGCCAGCACGCCGGCGTCGTTGTAACAGAGGTTGTTGTGGACGTGCCACTGCATCAGGGCGCCGCCGTAGTCGGGCACGTCCTCCAGGGGAGTGCCCCTCGGCAGCATGTACATGGCGGCCACGAGGCGCCGACCGCCGTCGGTGGTGTCGTACACGAGCGACTCGGGCTTGTCGGGGTCGAGCACGACGTCGTCCTCCATGAACTGGCCGTTGATGAAGTGCTCGACGCCGGTGGCGCCGTCGCCGATGGAGTGGAAGCCCGCGGCCTCGGCCACCTCGGGGTCGGCCCACTGCGGCAGCTCGGCGACCGTGTCGCGCACGATGGCCTCGGCGGTGAGCTGTTGCTCGGGGGTGACGCCGGGGACCCCGCCCAGGTTGATGGTGCGCTCGGGGTCGTAGGGGACCGGGGCCACCGCCGCGGCGGCGCCGTGGTCGTGGGTGCCCGACGTCTCGGTGCCGCTGGCGGAGCCGTCATGGGTGTGGCCGGCGGCGGTCTCGTCGGTGCCGTGGGTGTGGCCCGCCTCGCCGTGCTCGTGCACGTGGGTGCCCGCCGCGGCCATGCCGGCGAAGGTGAACAGTATGACGGCGACGGTGGTGAGCAGCGCCGGTACCCGTAGCGACGGCGTCCCGGCCTCGAGGTGGATCGGGAGCAGCGACAGCACCGCCAGCACCACGCTGATCAGCGCCAGGGCGGCGCAGATGGCGTCGGCGGTCTGGGCGGGCTCGGGCACCTGGAGCCCGTCGACGAAGCCGATGCCCACGGTCTTGGCGACGGCCCAGCCACCGACGCTGGTGGCGCCGATGGCGATGCCGGCCAGCGAGATCACCCGGCCCGACCGCACGAGGGCCAGCGCGCCCCAGGCCAGCTGGAGCAGAGCCAGCACCGTGAACGCCATGGCCGCCTGGCGGTGCTCGGCGTGCACCCCGATGGCCGCGGCGTGGATGGCGCCCGATCCGAGCGACGCCAGGCCGGCGGCGGCGGTGAGGCCGCCCCGGAGCGACGACGGGGGTGGCGCATCGTGCGGCTCGTCCCGATCGATCCGGACCGCCCCCGACGGTTCGGCGGGCTCTGACGGCTCGGAGGATTCGAACTGCTCGGACTGCTCGGCCTCGTCGGGCACGTGAACCCCCTGGTTGCAGCGGAATGCTGCGGCGGATCCTACAAGGCGGTGCCCGGTGCCCCCTGGTCGGCAATCGGGTGGGGGCGCGGCGATCGGTCCTTGACCTCGAGCGCACTTGAGGTCTTAGGGTCCCTCGACATGGACACGACGACACTGCATCGACCCGGTGACCTCACGTCGATCGACCCCGACGAGGTCGCCGTCGCCTACGACGCGATGGGCCTGGACCGGCTCAGCGACGCCGCCCTCGTGGCTCGCTGTGCAGCGGTCGTCGACCGGCCGAAGCAGGCACCGCCCGACTCGTTCGTGCTGCACGCGCCACTGGAGCTGATGGCCAGGGCTGCGCTGCTGGGCCGGGTGGCGCCGGCGGCGCGACGACTGGCCCGCCAGCGGTTGGTGTGGTTCGCCGCCACCTACGCGGCGGCGGGCCCCGCGGTGGCCGAAACGGCGCCGGGCGGCTTCGCCGAGCCCCGCGCCGCGGGGCGGGCACTCGCCGACGCGATCACCGCGGGCGACATGGACCGGGCCGACGAGTCCGCCGCATGGCTCGCCAGGCACATGGGGGTGCTCGACCTGGTCGGCGCGATGGTCGACGTGGTGACGCCCAGCCTGGCCGGGGCCGCCCACGGCGGCATCTTCCTGCACCAGCTGCTGTCGTTCGCCGGCGGGCCCAGCGGACCGGCCGTGCCGGGGGCGCGCGCCTTCGCCCGGGAGTTGGCGCGGAACCCCGACTGGCAGCTGTCGTGGTTCGCCCATGCCGCGCCCGGGCATCGCGGGGGCGGCGCCGGGGCGGCATCACCCGCCGCGTTGGTGGAGGCGTTGCGGCGGCCGCCGTCGCCAGGACCGCTCGACAACAACTTCATCCACCCGACCATGCACCTCACCGAGTCCAGCGGTCTCGCCGCGGCGGTGCTGGGCCCGGCGCTGGACGGTGTCGACCGCACCTCGGCCGCCACCGCCCTGTTGCGCATGGCCGCCCTGTCGATGCTGCAGGACGATCCCGCGGAGGCGCCCTACGGCTGGAGCCACTGCCTCACGATGCCGCACGGCCTGCTGGCGGTGGCCCCGGTGGCGAGCCGGCCCGACCATGCGCTGGCGGTGGCCGCCACCTACGTGCTCGGTTTCCGGGCCACGCAGGGAACGCTCGACGTGGATCCCGACTGGGTGCCCGAGCCCGTCGCCACCCCGGGCGACACGTTCGCCGCACTGGAGGGCACCCCCGACGAGGCCGCCGCGGCGGCCTGGCACGCCGGCGCCGACGAGGACGGCATGGTCGCCGCGGCCCTGGTGGACCACGCCGCCACCCACCCCGACGCCCACTTGGCCAAGTACACGCTCGCGTGCCTCCAGCAGGCCACCGCCGACCCCGAGATGGCGCACCTGTACCTCGCCGCGGCCGCCTACCTGGGGGCCTGGTGGCGTCACCACCCCGTGGCCGGCGACCCTCTGCTCTGAGGCTCGGCGTCGAGCAGCACGCCGCTCCCACGCGCGTTGCCTGCACCGCACGGACGAGCCGAGGGCGCTGCTGGTCGTCGTACCGCCGGCGAGACCACGCGGCGTCTAGATTCCCGGCCCATGCCACCGTCGTACCGCCTGAGCCGCCGAAGCTTCCTCGCCGGGGTGGCCGCCTCGGGGGCCCTGGTGGCCGTCGGGTGCTCGAGCGGCGGCGACGGGGAGACCGCGGGCGGCGCGGCCACCACGACCACGACCGCGCGCTCCCTGCCGGTGCCCGACCTGCCTGCCGATCCCTTCACACTGGGGGTGGCGTCGGGCGACCCGCTGGCCGACGCCGTGGTGCTCTGGACCCGGCTCGCCCCCGACCCGCTGGCGGCGAAGGGGGGCATGCCGCGGGTCGACGTGCCCGTCCGGTGGGAGGTGCAGACGGCCGACGGTCACGAGCCCGTGGCCGATGGCGTCGCCGTGGCCGCCCGTGAGCACGGGCACTCGGTGCATCAGGACGTCACCGGGCTCGAGCCCGGCACCGCCTTCCGCTACCGGTTCTCGGTGGGCGACTTCCGCACCCAGTGGGCCCGCACCCGCACCCTCCCCGCCGCCGGCACCACCCCGGACGCGTTCACGATCGGCCAGGTGAGCTGCGCCCAGTACGACGCCGCCCGCTACGCCGCCTACCGCGATCTGGCCGAGCAGGAGCCCGATCTGGTCGTGTTCCTGGGCGACTACATCTACGAGCACCCTGGGGGCGACGTGCGGCCCGGGGTCATCACCGCGATCACCCTCGACGACTACCGCTACCACTACGCCCTCTACCGAACCGACCCCCACCTGCGCCGGGCCCACGCGGTGGCGCCGTGGATCGTGATCTGGGACGACCACGAGGTGTCGAACAACTACGTCTCCGACGTCCCCGACCCCGAGAGCGAGTCGGCGGACTCGGCCGCGCTGCTCGAACGTCGGGCGGCCGCCTACCAGGCCTGGTGGGAGAACATGCCGGTCCGCCTCGGCCCTCCCGAGGGGCCCGATCTGGCCATCTACCGGCGCTTCGACGTCGGTGACCTGGCCACGATCCATGCGCTCGACACCCGCCAGTACCGCACGTCGCTCGAGTGCTCGCCGGCCGGCCTGGGCCCCGGCCGCCGGTGCGACGCCAGCACGGCGGCCAGCACCACGGTCCTCGGCGAGGATCAGGAGGCGTGGTTGGACGAGGGGCTGGGGCGGTCCACGACCTGGCACGTGCTGGCCCAGCAGATCGTCCTGCACCAGTGGCGGTTCGCCGAGGGGGACGACGTCATCTGGAACCTCGACCAGTGGGACGGGTACCCGGCCGCTCGCGGGCGCTTGTTCGAGTCGCTGGCGCCGGCGCACGGGTCGCCGGTGGTGCTGACCGGTGACGTGCACAGCAGCTGGGCCGCCGAGCTGCGCGAGGACTTCGACGATCCCTCGTCCGGGCAGGTGGGGGTCGAGTTCGTGGCACCGGGCGTCGGCTCCGACGGCGATCTGCTGGCCGCGGTCGAGCCGGTGCTGCGGGAGCACAACGACCACATCAAGTATTCGGAGGCCGGCCACCGGGGCTGGGTGCTGAACACGGTGACCCCCGACGACTGGACGGCGGAGTACCGACTGGTGTCGGACCACACGGACGGCGACAGCAGCGTGCAGGTGGCCGCCACCGCCGTCGCCCGTCCGGGGGGCGGGCTGCAGGTGCAGGACCTCGATCCCTTCGGCGCGGGCGGGGCCTGACCGCTCAGCGCACCTCTTCGACCTCGAAGTGCAGGAGGTCGTCCTGGAAGGTGGCCAGCACCTCGTCGACGTCCTCGCCGTCGAGCAGCGCACGGGCCAGGAGCCCCTTGGCGTGCTTCGCGGCGTGACCGCCGGGCGCCCCGGACCGGGTCGTGAACTGGGGTCGCAGCAACCGGTAGCGCGCCGGGTCGGGCATCCATGCGGCGCGGTGCTCGTTCGGCAACAGGTCGATCACCGTCCGGCGGGTCACGTGCCGGTTGAGTGCGATCGACAGTGGCTCGCGCCAGAAGGCGTCGAGGCGGCCCAGGCCAGGTGCCCGTGCGGAGAGCTTCAGGCGGAAGTCGGGCACGGGGTCGCTCCACGCGGTCAGCCCGGTCAGGGCCGAGACGACCACCACCGAGGCGCGTGCCCGCCGCTTCGCCTCGGACGACAACGTCGGCGGGTCGAGCGCGGTCCACACGACCCCCGTGAAGCGGCGCCAGGCCGGAAGGGTGGGCGCGCCGACGACGGAGCGGTTGGCGGCCCGCGCCCGGTCGAGCAGCTCGCCGCGGGCACCGAGCATCTTCTCGCTGCCACCGTCGATCTCGGCGAGCGCCGTGGCCACGGCCAGGCGTCGGTCGGCCAACCCTCCGAACCGCCCCGAGGCCGGGTCCCACCCCCGCCCGGAACCGCCGGGGGCCTTCCCCTCGGACGGCGGCAGCAGCAGGGCGAGCACCGTCCCATCGTGGCCCACACCGTCAGTGGGGGCCCACACGATCGATCGGCTACTTTGCGGGTCCCGAACGACCGGAGGTTCAGCGTGGCCGAACAGGTCCCCCTGGTGGACTACCTGGTGCTGGGCGACGAGCCCCACCTGCAGGCGAACGAGTGCACGACGTGCGGTGCACGCTTCTTCGACCGCCGCAACGCGTGCGCGTCGTGCGGTGGCACCGGCTTCACCAAGGTGCCCATCGCCACCGAGGGGGTGGTCCGCTCGTTCACGATCGTGGCCTTCGCCGCCCCCGGCATCCCCGTGCCCTTCGTGGCCGGGGTGATCGACTGCGACGGCACCCAGGTGCGGGCCAACGTCGTCGACGTCGAGCCCGACCCCGAGCACGTCACGCTCGGGATGAAGGTCAAGCTCACCACGTTCCCGATCGGCGAGGACAGCGCCGGCACCGAGGCCATCGGCTTCGGCTTCGCACCCCTGGAGGCCCACTGATGGCTAGCGACGACATCTGGATCCTCGGCATCAAGATGACCAAGTTCGGCAAGCGCCCTGACGACGACGTCATCGACCTGGCCGCCGAGGCGGCCATGGGGGCGCTCGCCGACGGCGGCGTCACCATCCAGGACATGGGCGTGCTCGCGGCCGGGAACCTGATGGGCGCGGCCGCGGGCGTGGGCCAGCAGCTGCAGAAGCAGATCGGCCAGACCGGCATCCCCGTCTACAACGTGGCCAACGCCTGTGCCACGGGTGCCACCGCGCTGCGCACGGCGATCATGGCCGTCAAGGCCGGAGAGTGCGACATGGGGCTCGCCGTGGGCGTCGAGAAGCTGGCGGGCGCCGGCCTCCTGTCCGGAGGGAGCCGCAAGGACGACTCCGACACCTGGACGCCCAAGGGCCGGTACGGGGCGGTCGCCCCGGTGGACGGTCGCATCGGCACCGAGATCATGCCGGGCGTCTTCGCCCAGGTGGGCATGGAGTACGGCTACGAGCACGGCGGCGCCACCTTCGAGCTCTTCGCTCGGATCAGCGAGAAGAACCACTCGCACTCCACCCTCAACCCGCTCGCGGCCTACTCGAAGGCCATGAGCCTCGAGCAGATCATGGGCGACATCATGATCGCCTACCCCAACACCCGGCCCATGTGCTCGGCCAACTGCGACGGCGCCGCGGCCGCGGTGGTCGTCTCCGACGCCAAGCTGAAGACCCTCGACCCCGACCAGCGCCGTCGCGCGGTCAAGGTGTCGGCCTCGGTGCTCACCAGCGACCCGTGGCAGGAGGGGTGCCAGGTGCTGCCCGACGTCAACACGCTCACCCGCCGCGCCGCCACCACTGCGTACGAGCAGGCCGGCGTGTCGCCCGAGGATCTCGACCTGGTCGAATTGCACGACTGCTTCGCCACGGCCGAGTTGGTGCACTACGACAACCTGATGCTGTGCGCGCCCGGTGAGGCGGTGCCCTTCTTCGAGTCGGGTGCCACCTGGCGTGACGGCTCGACGCCGGTGAACGTGTCGGGCGGTCTCGAGTCGAAGGGCCACCCCATCGCGGCGACGGGCATCGCCAACATCTGGGAGGTCTGCCACCACCTGCGGGGCGAGGCCGGCGACCGCCAGATCGAGGGTGCCAAGGTGGGCCTGGCCCACGTCATCGGCCTGGGATCGGCCTGTGGCGTGCACATCCTCGAGAAGGCGGCCTGACCGCAGGGTTTGGTGTGAACTGGCACCGGATTTCGGGGCTCCCACCCCGAAATCCGGTGCCAGAACGGGTCGTGAGGGTCAGGCGTCGGCGGGCGGCGCGCTCTCGTCGACTGATCCGGGGAAGCGGTCGACGTCGCGCAGGGCCGGGAAGAACACCCACCACCCGGCCGAGATCACCATGGTCGCGATGCCGCCGAGCACCACGGCTCCGCCGGCCCCCAGCACCTGGCCGGCCACGCCCGACTCGAAGGCACCCAGCTCGTTCGAGCCACCGATGAACACGTTCTCGACCGCGAACACCCGCCCGCGCTTCTCGGGTGGCGTGACGAGCGGCACGAGGGTCGCCCGGATGAACACGCTCACCGCGTCGGCGCCGGACAGCACGATCATGGCGGCGAAGGCGACGGCGTAGCTGGTGGTCACGCCGAGCACCACGGTGCCGAGACCGAACACGGCGACGACCGCGAGCAGCGTGCGGCCGACCTTCCGCGATACCGGGTGGCGGGCCAGGCGCAACGTCACCGCTCCCGCCCCGATCCCGCCCGCCGCCCGGAGCCAGCCCAGGCCCACAGCGCCCACCCCCAGCCGCTCCTCGGCGATGGCGGGGAGCAGGGCGATGGCGCCGCCGAACAGGACCGCGAACAGGTCGAGGGAGATGGCCCCGAGCAACACCGGGTGATGACGGATGAACCGCAGCCCCTCGAGCGCGTCGCCGAGCCGGGTGGGGCCCGCCGGCTCCTCCAGCGCGTCCCTGGCGGCGTCGCCGACGGTCTCGTCGAGCAGGGGAGCGCCCCGGAGTTGGGTGTCCTGCGCCTCGGCGGCCTCGGTCACCAGGTTGTGCGCCCCGGGGCGGACCCGTACGAGGCTGATCGAGATCGCAGCGGTCACGAGCAGCAGTGCCATGGCCACGTAGGGCAGGGCCACGTCGACGGCGTAGAGGGTGCCGCCCAGCACGGGGCCGAAGATGATCGCCACCTGCCAGGTCGCCGAGTGGCGGGCGGTCAGCCACGGCAGGTCCTCCGGGGCCATGATGTCGGCGGGGAGCGATCGTGAGGCCGGGGCCACGAACGACCGTGCGGTGCCGAAGGCCACCACCAGCACGAAGATGGGTGCCACCGCGGTCGGTGTGGTGGTGGCGTACCACGCCAGCACGAGGGCCACGACGGCCTCGCCCAGCGCACCGGCGGCGGTGACCCGCCGGCGGTCGTAGCGGTCGGCCACCGATCCGGTCACCAGCACGAGCAGGGCCGCCGGGGCGAACTCGGCCAGGCCGAGCAGGCCCAGGTCGATCTCGCGGCCGGTGAGGTCGAACACCTGGATGCCGAGCGCGGTCACCCCCGCGAACGCGGCGGACGAGGCGCAGAACACGCTCAGGAGCAGCGCGACGATCGACCGGTCCCAGTGACCGACCGGCGCCTGCGTCGTCGGTTCGGTCACGCCCGCATCATGGCGGGGCGATGGCCCTGAGGCGAACCCGTTCCGGGCGGCTCAGGCGCGCAACTCGTAGGTGGGGTTCAAGATGGCGGCACGGCCGTGGTGCAGGCCCACCACGCCGCTCACCGCCACCTTGGCGCCCACCTTCATCCCCGGTACCCGGCGCCGGCCGAGGAACACGACCGAGATCGTCCCCGTCCCGTCGTCGACGGTGCACTCCAACGTGGCCACGCCGGCCCACGGCTGGACGCGGACCTGCTGGATCGTGCCGCCGATCAGCACGTGCTGGCGGTGCTCGATCGTGGCGATTGCCTGTCCGCCTTCGAGGGGGGCCAGCCCCTCGTCGAGGCGGGCGGGCCGGCGCCGCGTCCTGGTCCCGTTGCCGTTGCCGTTGCCGAGCTCGTCCTGGTCGCTCGGGCTCCCGTCGGGGGCGGCGGACCCGGTGTGGTGCGAGTCCGGCGCGGTCTCGAGCGCGCCGAGATGGTACGGCACCACCGTGACGTTGCAGTGGGGGAGCATGGCGAGTGCCTCGGCGATCGAGTCCGACGTGCGGTCGTGCAGGAGGCGGTGCCAGAAGCGGGTGTACTCACGACGCGGGATCAGCACGCTCACCTCGGTGTCACCGTCGGCGCGCTCGCGGTTGGCCAGCGCGACGACGGCCCGGGGGATGTTGCGGTCGACGCAGGCGACGAGATCGAGGCTGAGACGGGTGAAGCCGAGCCGCCGCCACGCCTCGCTGAGGTCCTCCGTGCGGATCGGGTCGAGGTCGAAGTGCACCGCCCGCAACTCGTCGGGGTTCAGCGCCCGCGCGTACTGGATGGCCCGAGCCGAGGCCAGGTCGAGTTGGTCCACCAGCACGAGCACCACGTGGCGCCGCAGCACCGGCGCCTCGGCCGCCTGGGGCGCGCCGTGCTCGAGCTCGGCCGCCTCGGCCTCGTACTGGCGGTTCAACCGGACGAGGGCGGCCACCATCACGGGCACCAGCACGATGATCACCCAGGCACCGTGCACGAACTTGGTGACGCCGATGATGATGTCGACCACCAAGGTCATCAGCGCACCGATGCCGTTGATGGCCATGCCCATGCGCCACCCGGGCTCGCGCAGGCGCCAGTGGTGGCGGGTCATGCCCGCCTGGGAGAGGGTGAAGCTCGTGAACACCCCGATGGCGTAGAGCGGGATGAGGCGGTCGACCTTGGCCCCGGTGACGAGGATCAACACGATGGCCGCCGCCGAGAGGGCCAGGATGCCGTTGGAGAACACGAGCTTGTGGCCGCGCTTGGTGAGCTGGCGGGGCATGAAGTTGTCACCCGCGTGGAAGCTGGCCAGGCGGGGGAAGTCGGCGAAGCTCGTGTTGGCCGCGAGCACGAGGATCAGCAGGGTCCCCGCCTGGAGGGCGTAGAAGGCGAGGTGGCCGGCCGGTCCGGACCCGAAGACCAGCTTCCCCACCTGCGAGATCACGGTGGGCGTGCCCTCCTCGAACGGTGTCGCATGCACCTTGGCCGCCAGCACCGACAGGCCCAGGAACATCGCGCCCAGGGTCACACCCATGACCACCAGGGTCTCCCTGGCGTTCTTCCACGCCGGCTCGCGGAACGCGGGCACGCCGTTCGAGATGGCCTCGACGCCGGTCACCGCGGCGCCGCCGGACGCGAACGCGTGGAGCACGACGAAGAGCGCCGCGCCGTACAGGATGCCGTCGCCGGGCGAACCGGCGGGGACCATCCCCGGCTGCCCCATGGCGTCCACCGGCAGCCCGCCGAAGGCCATGCGGAAGAAGCCGACACCCAGCAGGACGGCCATGCAGCCGATGAAGAAGTAGGTGGGGAGGGCGAAGATCTTCCCCGACTCGCGCACCCCGCGGAGGTTGCCGAAGGCGATGATCACGATGAACGCCACCGAGATCGGCACCCGGTAGGGGTCGAGCACCGGAGCGGCCGACGTGAGCGCCGCGGTGCCCGCGGCCACCGACACGGCCACGGTCAGGATGTAGTCGGTGAGCAGCGCCACGCCCGCCACCTGGGCGGGGAGCAGGCCGAAGTTGTCGCGGGTGACGATGTAGGCGCCGCCGGCACTCGGGTAGGCCTTGATCGTCTGGCGGTACGAGAGGATCAGGAAGCCGAGCACCACCAGCATCGCCACCGTCAGCGGCACCACCAGCGAGAAGGCGGCCACACCCACGGCGGGGATGAGCACCCGCAGGATCTCCTCGGTGGCGTAGGCCGACGAGGACAGGTTGTCCGAGGCGAACACGGCCAGCGCGGTCGGCTTGCCCAGGCGTTCCTCGGCCAGGCGGTCGGTGTGCAGCGGCGGGCCGAGGAGACGGTTCTTGATGCGGTAGCCGAGCGAGTCGGGCACCGCCGGTGGCGGGGTGCTGCCGGCCCGGGCGTGGAACGGCCCGGTGGACTCGGGGGCGGGCGAGGGCGCGACCGTGTCGATCGACATGGCGGCGGTCTACTGGCGCGACGTGGGACGTGGGCCCGTCTTGGCGCGTTCTTGACGCGTTCGCGGGATGTCCTGACGCGCCCTTGGCGGGGCCCGTGACCTCGGGTCGGCGGCGTCCGGATCGCCCGGCCGAACCGCCCTAACGTGACGCCGTGCCCCACGCCGCGGTCAACGGCATCGACCTGTACTACGAGCGTCACGGCACCGGCGCGCCGGTGCTGTTCATCAACGGCTCCGGGTCCACCCTGGCCGAGGCCGCGGTGATCGTCGCCGTGCTGGCGGAGCAGTGCGAGGTGCTGGCCCACGACCAGCGGGGGCTGGGCCGCACGTCGGTTCCTCCGGGGCCCTACGCGATGGCCGACTACGCCACCGACGCCCTCGGTCTGCTCGACCACGTCGGCTGGGAGCGGTGCCGTGTGGTCGGCCTCAGCTTCGGCGGCATGGTGGCCCAGGAGCTCGCGGTCACCCGTCCCGAGCGGGTCGAGCGCCTCGCCCTCCTGTGCACGTCACCCGGGGGCACTGGAGGGTCGTCGTACCCGCTGCACGAGCTGGCCGATCGACCGGCGGCCGAGCAGGCGGCGATCGGACTGGCGGTGCTCGACACCCGCTTCACCCCCGAATGGCTGGCGTCGCATCCGGGCGACCAGGCCCTCGTGGAGATGATGGCGTCCCGGCGGGCCGCGCCCGCAGGCCCCGACGAGGCCAGGGGGCGTTCGGAGCAGCTCCGCGCCCGTGCCCGCCACGACGTCTGGGACCGACTGCCCCGCATCACCTGCCCCACGCTCGTGGCCGGCGGGCGCTTCGACGGCATCGCCCCGCCGTCCAACAGCGAGGCGATCGCCTCGCGCGTCGAGGGCGCCGAGCTGCGCTTCTACGAGGGTGGCCACGCCTTCCTCGCGCAGGACCCGGCCGCCTTTCCCGACATCCTGGACTTCCTCACCGCCGACCGCTGAGCCCCGTCGAGCCGGCGCCCGATCCGGTGCCCGGGGCCCCGGAACCGGGTGCCGATCCCGGTGAGCCTCAGCCCAGCTCGACGAGACCGACGTTCGGCGGGGCCAGGAAGCGGATCTGGGGGGCACCCTGCTGCTCGTGGCCGACGCCGTGGCTGACGTAGATCGGGGTGCCGCCCACCTCGTGCAGCCCGCCGGCGGCGACGTCCCGCGGCACCTCGGTCAGCGTCATGAGCGGCCCGATGACCGGCAGCTGGATCTGCCCTCCGTGGGTGTGGCCGGCCACGACGAGGTCGACGGCGCCGTCGGGCACGTCGAACACCCAGTCGGGCCGGTGGCCGAGGGCGACGGTCACGGTCGACGGTGGTGCGGCGGTCAGCTCGGCGATCGCGGCCATGCCCGCCTGGTAGTCGCGGCCGCGGTTGTTGCCCAACAGGGCGATCCGCACCGTCCGGTCGCCGACCTGGATCTCCACCACCTGGTTCCAGAGGTAGGTCACCGACGTACCTGCGAACAGGTCGGCCAGGGTCTGGGCATCGTCGGTGTCCCCCTCGACCACGTAGACACCGGCGGGCGCGTCCAAGCCGGTGAACAGGTCGCGCAGTGCGTCCCGGTTGTCGGAGAGCTGGCGCGGCGAGCCCTGGAACAGGTCCCCGCCCACCAGGACCAGGTCGGGGTCGGCGTCGTCGAGCAGGCGCAGCGCCCGGCGCTCGTAGCCGCCGATCTCGGTGGTCTGCAGGTCGGTGATCACGCCGATGCGCAGCGTGTCGCTGCCGGCCCGTTCGGGGGGAAGCGCCAGCGCGACCCGCTCGACCGACACGGCGTAGGGCTCGATGTGGGTCGCGTAGAAGCCGAGCGGCGCGGCCAGCATGACCACCACGGCACCCGCCGTGGCCACGCGGCCGAGTCGAGGCAGGCCCCAGCGACCACCGACGACGCCACCGAGCAGCAACATGACGGCCACGAGCGGCAGCGTGAGGACGAGGTCCAGGTAGACGACCGCCATGGCATCGAAGTGGTCGCCCCCGGCCTGGTGGACGACGGCCAACTGGCCGAGGCCGACGAGCGCGGCGACCAGCAGCTCGACGAGTGCCGCCGCGGGCCCGCTGAGATGTCGCGCCGTGAGCCAGACGGTTCCGGTGAGCGCGGGGACGGCCAGCAGGGCCAGTAGCAGGCTGAGCGTCGAGGTGGACATGGGTCAGCCGACTGTACGGCCCACGCGCCGCCGCGGCGTCCCTCCCGTCGGGCGGGGTGGGGACGCCGCGGCCGGGGTGACTCCTACGAGTCGGCGCCTACGAGTACGGCGCGCAGAGCACCCAGACGACCATGTTGTACGGGTCGACGACCGCGTTGTTCTCGGTCTCCCAGGAGACGTACCACCGGTCGAGCTCGCCGGACTGGCGGATCCGCGTGTTCTGCACCATGAACACGTTGCCACCGTTGATGCCGATCGAGCCGCCACCGGCCAGGGCGCGGTAGCCGCTCGGGCAGCTCCTCGACGCGCCGAAGATGTCGGAGGCGGCCGGGTCGGTGATGGTGTTCGTGATGGTGAAGCTGCTGTTGTAGTTGTGGAACCACCTGGCCGCGCGGTTGCGGGTCAGGGGGTCGTTGGGACGGAAGGTGCCGTCGGGGTAGGCCGCGGCCACGCCGCGCCCGGTGGCCCACATGACGTCGCCGTAGTACTGGTTGGACGAGGGGACGTCGGGGAAGTCGGCCGCGAAGGCCACCCCCGCGACGCCAGCGCCGAAGACGGCGATCACCGCCACTGCCAGACCCGCCCAGTACCGCTTGGAGAACATCTCGAACCTCCTGCTCGAACGTCTGGTCAGCACCAGGGTGCGCCTGCCTGCCGGCTCGGCACAGAGTCCAAGGTCACGGAGATGCCACGCGTCCTCGGCGTCGATCAGGCGGGGGCGACGGCGGCCTCCGGGTCGAGCTCGGGGGTGTCAGGGACGTCGTGGCGGCTGGCCAGCCAGCAGCCCGCCAGCACCACCGGGAAGCCGAGGACCAGGCCGAGGGTGAGCGACTCGCCGAGCACGACCACGCCGAGGCTCAGCGCCACGGCGGGGTTGGCGAAGGTGATCAGCGTGGCCCGGGCCGGCCCCACCTCGTCGATGAGGGCGAAGAACACGAGGAAGGCGATGGCCGTGCACAGCACGCCGAGCCCGATCACGGCCCAGATCGTGTTGGCGGGCGGCGGGTCGTCGGGTCGCAAGACGACGGCTGCGGGCAGGTACAGCAGGGCGACGATGCCGATCGACGTGGTGACGACACCCATGGTGGGGACCGACCCGAGGCGCTTCGAGGCGATGAACGGGGCCACGGCGTAGCCGACCGCGACGAGCAGCACCTGGACGACGCTGCGCACGTCGACCGTGCCGTCGTCGCCGCCGAAGCCGACCAGCAGGGCCACGCCCACGACGCCGAGGGCCAGCCCCGAGAGCCGCTTCGGGCTCAGCACCGTGCGGTCGCCGAGCACCAGTGCGGTGGCGGCGCCGAAGAGCGGGACCGTGGCGACGAGCAGGCCGGTGAGGCCGGACGGCAGGCGCTGCTCGGCGTCGGTGAGCAACAGCCAGGGGATCGCCATCTCCAGCGCGGTGAACGGCAGCAGCCACCGCCAGTGGGCCAGCGCGGGTCGGATCGCCCCCTGGTGGATGGCCACGGGGAGCAGCAGGAGGGCCGCGATGGTCGTGCGTCCGGCCACCACCACCGCGGGGCTGAGGTCGTCGACGGCCACCTTGATCAGCAGGTAGGGCAGCCCCCAGATGACCGACATGAGGGAGAAGAGGATCCAGCCTCGGCGCGACATGCCCGCTACCAGCGCTCGGCCGGCGTGGGGACGGTCACGTGGATCTCCTCGCCGAGGGTGGCGCCGGCCGACAGCTGCAGCCGATCGCCGCTCCAGAAGCGGCCGGGGTCGTACCAGTTCACCGGGCGCTTGGCATCGAGCAGGCCCATCCGCTGGTAGGTGAGGGCCACCAACTCGGCGCAGTAGATGTCCTCCATCGGCACACCGCGGCGCACACGGCCCAGCAGCCAGTGCCGCGCCAGCGTCGGGGTGTGGGGGAAGCGGTGCCCGTCGAACTCGTTGACCACCCGCAGCACCTCGTCCTCCATCTCGCGCGTGACCGCGTGGTCGAGTTGGCGGAAGTAGGGGGTCTGCCCGTACTTGTGCACCCATGTGTTGACCGCGTCCTCCAGCCGGTGCAGCTGCGCGCCGCGGTGGGGCTCACCGGTCCACGCGTCGGGCAGCGACTGACCCAGCTCGGCGTGCCAGAGCAGGGGGGGCAGGTCGTCGATCGTCACGGCCATGGCCACGTGGTTGACCGGGCTGTTGGTGAGCACGCGGATGGCCCGGTCGGCGGCCTTCCGTCCCCTGAACAGCCACAGGTCGCCGGTCGAGGTGACGTCCGCCGCCTCGGCGAGGGACATGGTGGAGGCCGGCACGGGGGGTACGTTACGTGTCATGCGCCTGTGGAAGCTCCTTGGCATCGCCGGGATCGTCGGGGTCGCCGCCACCGGGTACGTGCTGGTGCGCCGGCGCCGCGCCTGGCAGCACTATGACGCCGACGAGCTGCGGGACCGCCTGCGGGCGCGCCTCGACGAGGCCGACGCCCGCGCCTCCTAGTACCAGCGCCGGCGCCGCAGGAGGACCAGGACCACGGCCACACTGAGCGCCTGGAGGCCGACACCCATCAACAGGAACCACCCCCAGCCCTCGATGTGGCGCACCATCCAGGGGAAGTTCATCCCGAAGAAGCCGGTGATGAACATGAGGGGCAGGAAGAACGTGGACAGCGCCGTCAACTGCTTCATGACGTCGTTCTGCTTGTTGTTGACGGTGGTGAGGTAGACGTCCATCACCGACGCGGCGTGCTCTCGCTCGCTGTCCACCTGCTCGGCCACGTGCACGAGGTGGTCGTAGAGGTCGCGGAAGTACCGGCGGGCCTCGTCGCTCATGCCGGGCAGCTCCTCGATGGCCAGGCTGGTGCCACCACCGAGCGTGTCGCGGCCGGGGATGACCGCCCGGCGCAGATGGCTGAGTTGGCGCTTCAGCGAGGTGAGCACCGCCATGTGCCCGGGGTCGGGGTCGGCGAGGATCGCATCCTCGAGCTCGACCAGGCGCTCGTCGATCTCGTCGAGCACCGGCGGGAAGCTGGAGGCGAGCGAGTCGAGGAGGCGGTAGAGCAGGAAGAGGCCCGGCGCGTCGAACTCGTGGTCGAAGCCCGTCGCCAGCCACTCCTCGACGGCGGGACAGGGCTCGCGATGCACGGTGACCACCACACCCGGGCGGTAGTAGCAGTGGACCTCGGTGCGGTCGTGCTCGCTGTCGACGTTGGCCGCGAACGCCACGACGAAGGCGTGATCCCCGTACACCACCAGCTTGGCCCGTTGGGAGAACCGCTGGCTGTCGTCGATGGCGAGGCGATGGAACGAGAACAGCTCGCCGACGCGGTCGATGTCCTCGTCCGAGGGCGCTTGCAGGTCGAGCCAGATCGTGGTGCCGGCGTCACGGTGCGCGGCGACATCGTCCCAGGACGGGTCGATGGCGGTACCGCCGGCGTCGACCAGCGTCGCTCGGGAGCTCGCTTCCATGGAGCGATCGTGCCACGGTCCAGGCGGGAGGGTGGGAACAACTAGTTAGCTCGGTAAACTAACTTTCATGTCCGCGTCCGCCGCCGTCCACCACGAGTCGTCGAGCGCCGTCACCGGACGCGACGCCGACACCGACACCGAGTTGGCGGGCCACCTCCGGGTGGTCGTCGCCCGTCTGGCCCGCATCCTGCGCCAGCAGGACCAGAGCGGTCTGGCGCCGACGCTGCTCGCCGCCCTCACGACGGTCGGACGCGCCGGTCCGCTCACCTTCGGTGAGCTGGCCGCCCACGAGCAGGTGGCCGCGCCGACCATCACCAAGGCCGTCCAGAAGCTCGAGGCCAAGGGCCTCGTCGCCCGCCGCCCCGACCCGGACGACGGGCGGGTGTGCCGCGTGGCGCTCACCGCGGCCGGCCGCCGCCACCTCGAGCAGGCGCGCCGCCGGCGCACCGCCTGGCTGGCCACCCGTCTCAGCGAGCTCGGGGACGACGACATCCGCCGGTTGTCCGACGCGCTCGACGTCCTGGAGGCGCTGACCAACGCCGAGGCACCCGCCTCCGAGCGCACGGCCTCATGACACGGTTCCGGCTCGCCACGAGCGAGACCTTCAGCTCACTCAGGATCCGGAACTTCCGCCTGTTCTTCATCGGTCAGGGCGTGTCGCAGGTGGGCAACTGGCTGACCCTGGTCGCCCAGAGCCTGCTGGTCCTGTCCCTCACGAAGAGCGGTGTGGCCCTGGGCCTGCTCGCCGCCTGCCAGTTCGGGCCCGTGCTGTTGCTGGGCGCGTGGGCCGGCCTGGTCGCCGACCGCTCCGACAAGCGCAGGCTGCTGATGATCGTGCAGGTGTTCGCCATGGCGCAGTCCTTCGTCCTGGCCGCCCTCGCCTTCATGGACCAGCCACCGCTGATCGCGATCTACGCGGTCGCCTCCCTCGGCGGCCTGGCCATGGCCTTCGACAACCCTGCCCGCCGGGCGTTCGTGGTCGAGATGGTGCCCGAGGACGCCGTGCCCAACGCCGTGGGCCTGAACTCGGCGGTGATGACCAGCTCGCGCATCGTCGGCCCCGCACTCGCCGGCCTGTTGACGGTGACCGTCGGCTTCGGCTGGGCCTTCGTGGTCGACGGGCTCTCCTACATCGCGGTGCTGGTCGCCCTCGCCCTGATGCGCACGGCCGACCTGCGCCCGAGCATCGTGGCCGAACGGGCCAAGGGCCAGGTGCGCGAAGGCCTGCGCTACGCCCGCCGCGAGCCCGACCTCTTCATCCCACTGGTGATGATGGGCGTGGTCGGCGCGCTGGCCTTCAACTTCCAGGTGGTGCTGCCCCTGTTCGTGACCCGCACGTTCGACGGGGCTCCGTCGACGTTCACGCTCCTGCTCTCGTCGATGTCCGTGGGCTCGCTGATCGGTGCGCTCCTCGGCGCCCGCCGCACCCAGGTCGACACCCGTCACGTCATCGTCTCGTCGGCGACGTTCGGGGTGGCCATGCTGGCCCTGGCCCTGTCACCGGCCTTGTGGATCGCGTTCCCCCTCGGGTTCTTCGTCGGGGTCGCGAGCATCACGTTCCTCACCACGTCGACCGCCATCGTCCAGATGAAGTCCGACCCCACGATGCGGGGCCGGGTGCTGGCGCTCCAGGCCATCCTCTTCCTGGGAAGCACGCCGATCGGCGGCCCCATCCTCGGTGCCGTCTGCGACCTCTGGGGCGCCCGCGCCGGCCTGGCCCTCGGTGGCCTCGCGGCCCTCGGCGCCGCCGCCTGGGGGCGCATGGCCGTCCGCCGCGACGAGGAAGCCGACGCGGTCCTCGACCTCGCCGGAGGGGATGCGGCCGCCCCCGATCTCGAGCCGCTCACCGCCGGTCACACCCCTCGGGTCGCCTGATTCCCTAGGCTCCTGGCTTCATCACTTCGGGGGGGCATGTGGGCACGTACTTGTCGCACGTCGGGATCTGCGTCAGCGATCTCGACCGATCGATCCGGTTCTACTGCGAGGGTCTGGGCTTCGAGCCGGCCGAGTCGTTCGAGGTGGGTGACGAGTTCGCCGCGCTCATGGAGATGGACTCGGTGCGCCTCCGATCGCAGTTCCTGCGCCGCGACGGCCACGCCATCGAGTTGCTGTCGTTCGGCCACCCCGAACCGGGTGGCGAGCGTGTCCGCCGGCCGGTCAACACCTACGGCATGACCCACCTGTCGTTCCGGGTGGACGACGTGGCCGCGGTCGCGGCCAAGGTTGAGGCGCTGGGCGGCACGGTGCACACCGAGACCCGCACGACCATGGCCGACGGCGCCATGGACTTCGTGTACTGCTCGGATCCCGACGGCACGCGGGTCGAGCTGATGCGGATCCCGTCGTGAGCGAGGCGGTGGCCCGAGCGGCCCGGCGACGGAGTCGCCAGGAGCGGGGATCATGAGCACGTCCGAGGTGGACCTCGGCACCCTCGACGGGGACGCGCTGGTGGAGGAAGTGGTCGAGGCCACGGGCCTGGACGACTTCGGCGAGCCGTTCTGGCGGGAGGGCTTCGATCGGCTGCTCGACGCGCAGCGCACCGAGTCGCGGCTGCACGAGATCGGGGTGTTCGTCGCCGCCGACGACGCCCGCATGAACCTGACCAACCGGCTGCAGGTCACCGACTGGCACAAGCGCCACCCCGACATGGCGGAGGCCGACGTGACGCCGCCCATCGTCGTGGTGGGCCAGGGCCGCACGGGAACCACCATCCTCCTCGATCTGCTGGCCCAGGATCCCGCCCACCGCGTGCCCCTCACCTGGGAGGTCGACCAGCCCTGCCCGCCACCCGAGACCGCCACGTACGACACCGACCCCCGCATCGCGGTCTCGCAGGCCAAGGGCGACGCCAGCGAGCTGCTCATCCCGGGGTTCCAGGCCATCCATCCCATGGGTGCCCAGCTGGCCCAGGAGTGCGTGCGCATCACCTGTGGTGACTTCCGCAGCCTGCTGTTCCCCACCCTGTTCCGGGTGCCCTCCTACGCCCGTTGGCTGCTCGGCGAGGCGGACATGTCGTCGGCCTACCGGTGGCACCGCAAGGTCCTGCAGTTGCTGCAGTACCGCCACCCCGGTGAGCGATGGGTGCTGAAGTCACCGGGCCACATCTGGTGTCTCGGCGCGCTGCTCGACGAGTACCCGAACGCTCTGCTCGTCCAGACCCACCGTGACCCGCTGCGCATCATCGCCTCGTTGGGGTCGCTGCTGGCCACCCTGCGCCAGATGACCAGCGACCACCACGAGATCACCGAGGCCGCCGAGGAGTGGGCGGACTACGTGCTCGACGGGCTCGACCGCTCGGTCACCGCCCGCGAGGACGGCACGGTTGCGCCCGACCGCATCGTCGACGTGCAGTTCCGGGACTTCATGGCCGACCCGTTCGGCGCCATCAGCGGCATCTACGACCGGTTCGGCCTCGAGTACACCGCCGAGGCCGAGGCAGCCATGCGCGAGTTCCTCGCCGCCCACCCCGGCGACGGCTACGGCACCCACAAGTACTCGTTCGCGGCCACCGGCCTGGACGAGGGCGAGCTGCGCGAGCGGGCCCGCCGCTACCAGGAGTACTTCGACGTCCCCTCCGAGCCGCTCGGCTGAGACCAGCCGACCGCCGTGGGGAGGTCGAGGCCAGGAACCGAGACCCGGGGCCAGGACCAGTCGGTGCTCGGCAGGGCGTCCCGATGCCGACGCGGGTTCGGGTCCGGGACGTACGCTGGCACCGCACCCACAGACAGGAGCACGTCATGCCCCGACGCTTCCTCGTCACTTCGGTGACGCTCGTGATGGCCGCGCTGTTGATGACGGCGAGCCCCTCCGGCGCCGCACCCGGAGCCCAGACCGCTGCGTACTGCGGCATCACCTGGGGGAGCCTGCCCAAGGCCGCGGGCCCCTCCACCAGCCCGTTCTCACCGCTCACCAACGTGCGCGCCGGCGAGCACGACTGCTACGACCGCATGGTGTTCGACCTGGGTGGCCCGGCGTCGGGCTACCACGTGGAGTACGTCGCTCACGTGTACACGGTGGGACAGGGCGCGGTGTTGCCGCTGGGCGGCGGCGCCCGGCTCGAGATCGTGCTGCGGGCACCCGCGAACGACACCCACGGTCGCATCACCTACGACGGGCGCACGGGCGGGCGACTGCCTCGGGTCGACCTCACCGGCTATCGCACGTTCCGCAACGCCCGCTACGGCGGCAGCTTCGAGGGCGTCACCGTCATCGGGCTGTCCACCCGGGCCCGCCTGCCGTTCCGGGTGTCGAAGCTCGGCAACCGGGTGGTGCTCGACGTTGCCCACCAGTGGTGAGCCGGCGCTCGAGCGGGTGACGCCGACCGGCCGCGGCCAGCCGTAGCCGGAACGGCGGCTCTAGCCGACGCCGAGCAGGTCGACGATGAACACCAGGGTCTCGTTGCCCTTGATCACGCCGCCGGCGCCGGCCTTGCCGTAGCCCTTCGCGGGCGGGATGGTGATGCGGCGCCGGCCGCCCACCTTCATCCCGGCCACACCCTCGTCCCACCCGGTGATGACCTGACCCCGCCCGAGGCCGAACGAGAACACCTCGTCACGGTCCCACGACGCGTCGAACTGCTGGCGGGTGCTCCAGGCGACGCCCACGTAGTGCACGTTGACGGTCTGGCCGGCACCGGCCTCGGCGCCGTCGCCCTCGACCAGGTCCTCGACCACCAGCTCGGTGGGAGGCGCCTCGCCCGGAGGCACGTAGACGTGGGGCTTGGCGTTCAGGTCGTGGTCGGGCATCCGTCGAACCTACCGGGTGATGGGAGGGGAGTCACCCGGCAGGCCCGACGGACCCGTTGGAACCAGGCGGGAAGGGGGAACCCGCCCGGTTGGTGGTGGACCTAGTTGTGGCGGCTCTCGTGGTGGCCGACGGAGTCGAGCATCGCCAGTTGCAGGGAGGTGGCCGCCCGGGTGGCGGCGAGGCCGCGGTAGCCGCCGGTCTCGGCATCGAGTCGGCGCAGCGCCGCCTCGAGCACGCGGCGGTCGCCGTGGGCGGCCCGGGCGACCTCGTCGACACGGGCGTCACCGCTGATGGTCGGGTCGAGGGCGGTCGAGATGGCACGGGCCAGCACCCGTTCGGTCCGGATGGGGTGGGGGTGGCGCTCGTCCATGGGGAGAGGATGCCCTGGCCGGGGTAAATCTGAGTGAAAGGCGGCCGGCCCATCCGCAACCGGGGCCGGCCTGCCGTGGGGTCGGAGGCGCCGGCGACGAGGTGCCAAGCTGAGCCGATGCCCTCGATCTTCCACGTGACCACCGCCGACCAGTGGGATGCCGCCGTCGCCGCGGGGGAGTACCGCCAGTCCACGCTCGACCGCACCCTCGACGAGGAGGGCTTCATCCACTGCTCGACCGCCGAGCAGGTGCCCGGCACGCTGCGGCGCTTCTACCAGGGCATCGACGACCTGGTGCGGCTCGAGATCGACCCCGGACGGGTGGGGGCCGAGGTGCGCTACGAGGGTGACCCCGAGGCGTTCCCGCACATCTACGGGCCCCTGCCGGTCGACGCGGTCGTCGCGGTCGTGCCCGTGTCGACCTGACCGGTCCTCAGTCGAACGGCTCCGACGCCACCTCGGGACGGCCGCGGTTGGCGATCAGCACGAAGCGGTGGCGCCGGTCGGCCGCGAGCGTCGGGTCGTACCAGCGCACCCGGTAGTGGTGGGTGTCACCGTCCTGGCGTAGGTAGGTCACCTCGACGGCCCAGCCCTGGTCGTCCACGGGTCGGCCCCGCCACCGGGCGGGCGCCCACGCGCCGCCGTCGATCGAGGCCTCGATCCGCAGCATCGGCTCGTGCCAGTCCAGGTTGCCCGGCGCGACGTCGGCCCAGTGAGCCTCCCAGTAGCCGTCGGTTCGGGGTGTCGGGTCGGTGAAGGCGGCCCCGCCGGCCCACCGGCGGTCGACCTCGACGGGCAGCGCCTCGGGCAGGTAGCGGTGCACCCGGAGGTCCCACCGGCGCTCGGCGCGCACGTCGGCGACCGTGCCCGAGCTCGCCACCTCGCCGGCGAGGCGACCAGCGTGCGCGGCCAGGAACGCCTGGGTGTTGGGGCCGTAGAGCGTGTGGCCGCCCTCGTAGTGCTGGCGCCGGTACTCCTCGGGGGTGGCCACGTAGCCCGAGTACTCGTTGGCCAGCGAGGAGACGGCCACGAACTCGACGTCGGTGCCCGCGGCGGCGAGCGCGCCGGCGGCCGCGGCCTCGATGCGCCGGCCGGACTCGACGGTGATCTCGAAGGGCAGGCCGACCACGGCCATGGGCCCGATCAGCAGCACCTGGGCGGGCAGGATGCGCGGAAACGACCGGGGCGGGATGAGCAGCGGTTGCAGCCAGCGGGTGCCGAGCACCCACTTCTCGCCCTGGGGGTTGGGGCGGCCCCACCGCTTCGGTGTTCCCGGGCGGAACGGTGGCAGCCGGTGGATGATGGGCGTGAGGTTCTCGTGCGCGCCGGCCACGAGGGCCGCGCCCACCGCCGGCCGGCTCGGCAGGGTCACCCCGTCGATCGTGCTGGCCGTGTCCAGGTCGATCTCGCGGAACCCCGACGCCAGGCGGATGTCGTCGGTGAGGTCGTCGCCCAGGCGCTCGTAGAGGGCGGCGGCCTCGGCCCCGATCCCCCGACCGACCCGCGCCGCCTCGACCGGGCCGGGGGTGCCGGGGCGGATGGCCGGGGCCACGTCGGCGTGGGTGCCCTCCATGGCCCCGACGACGGCGCGGCGACCGTGGGCCTCCTCGATGCGCAGGTCGAGCTCGCCGACCAGGTAGGCCCAGAGGTCGGCGTTGTACTCGGGGGCCTTCATCGAGATCCCCGTGCCGTGCACCGAGAAGATGACCGCGGCGGCGAGGGGCTCGGTGGCCCCGCCGGAGGCCGGGCCGTCGGTGACGCGATCGACGCGGAGGAGATGCAGCCACGGGTTCACCGACACGTACTTGCGCTGGGGCTCGGTGCGCTTGTCGTCCACCGTCTCGTTGTCGACGTGGGGGCCCAGCGAGCGGTTGCGGGTGAGGCCCCACACCTGCGTGCGGCCGACCGCCAGGCGCGCCGGCGCCCGGGTCTCGACCGCCTCGATCACCGCACCGGCGATCTGTCGCACCAGGAAGTCGGTGTACGCGGGGTCGAAGCCACCACGGTTCGACGCGAAGCGGTTGTAGAAGTCGGTGCCCAGGAACTGACCGGGACCGGCGTGGGTGTGGGTGGCACCCATCATCAGGCCGGCGAGGGGCACGTCGGTGCGCCCGGCGATGGCCCGGGCGACGAGGTGCTGCACCACCGACGACCCGCCGAGGAGGTCGCACTGGACCAGCGCCAGCGACTGGTGCCCGGCCCGCAGGTGCACCACCCGGGCCCGCAGGCGGGTGCGGAAGCCCTGCCCGTCGTGGGCGTTGGCCGAGTAGCCGGCCTTCGGCATTCCCGGCGGCGGTGTGAGGTCGGCCACCGCGGCGCCGGCCAGCAGGCGCTCGACGGGGGCCGGCACCGGCGGGGGGCCGGTGCGCACCGAGAACCGGGCCCGTCGTGTCCGGCCGTCCAGGAAGGGTCGTAGAGGGGTGGAGACGTCCGCCATGCCTTCACCCTGTCACGCCGCCGAGGGTGCCGCCGCCACGCGAGGCGAGACCTCCCGCAGCGCCGACCGGCGAGCATCGCCGGCGCCCCACGAGCGGCACCGCAGGGGACGGCCGGTGCCGGTCACGACCTGACGCGGGGTGCCGGTCACGGCAGGTAGCTTGCCGCTCATGCCGATCCCCTTGGACGAGTACCCGCTGCACCAGGCCCCGCTGTCGCTGCAGCACCCGGCCACGAGCGACCGCAACGCCTACGACCGGTGCTACCTCAACGCCCACGACCGCACCGGGGACATCTTCCTCGTCACCGGCCTCGGCTACTACCCGAACCTCGGCACCATGGACGCCTACGCCACGGTCCGCCGCGGCGACCGCCAGCACACGGTGCGCATCTCCGACGCCATCAGCGACGACCGGCTCAACCAGCAGGTCGGCCCGTACCGCATCGAGGTGGTCGAGCCGCTGAACGTGATCCGCGTGGTGTGCGATGCCGACGACCACGGCCTCGGCTTCGACCTTACGTGGACGGGTTCCTTCCCGGTGGTGGAGGAGCCCCACCACGTGATGCGCCAGGGCCCCAAGGTGATCCTCGACGCCTGCCGCTTCGCCCAGGTGGGCACCTGGAACGGCACCCTGCGCCTCGACGGCGAAGAGCTCGTTGTCACCGACGACGTGTGGCTGGGCACCCGGGACCGGTCGTGGGGCATCCGCCCGACCGGCGAGGCCGAGCCCGCCGGGCGCACCGCGGCCGAGACGCCGCCCGACTACGGCTTCTGGTGGATGTACGTGCCGCTGCGCTTCGAGGAATTCGCGGTCGTGCTCATCGCCCAGGAGGACGGCGACGGCCACCGCACCCTCAACGACGCCGTGCGGGTCCACGCCGACGGCAAGGTCGAGCAGCTCGGCTGGCCCCGGGTCGACATCCGCTACACCTCCGGCACCCGCCACCCCGAGGGCGCCCGTCTGACCTTGGCCCGCCACGACGGCACCCCCGTGGTGATCGAGGTGGAGACCCTGGGCTTCGTCGCCCTCAACGCCGGCCCCGGCTACGGCGGCGACCCCGACTGGAACCACGGCCAGTGGTTCGGTCGGGACCACATCGACTCGCTCACCTTCGACCTGTCGGATCCGGCGGTCATGGGTCGCGTCCCGTTCGGGGTGATCGACCACGTGGCCCGGGCCACCTGCACCGACGGCGACGGACCCACCGTCGAGGGCTGGGGGATGTTCGAGCACGGCACCTTCGGGCGCCACGACCCCACCGGCTTCGCCGACTTCGGCTCCGTCGCACCCTGAGGCCGCAACCCCGCGAATTCCTTGGTGGTCGACCACCTCCCGTGTGGTTTTCCACCAGGAATTCCTGGGGTTCGGTACGGTCGGTCGACCGTTCGTCTCACCAGGAGCACGCCCCATGTCGGAGCCCATCGAGATCGTGCAGCAATTCTGTGACGCGTGGGGGACGCCCGACGAGATCGAGGCGTCGCTGGCGCTGCTGTCGGACGACTGCGTGTACCACAACATCCCCATCGACCCCGTGGTGGGGATCGAGGCCATCCGGGAGTTCGTGGCGAACTTCGCTGCTGGCGTCGAGCGGGTCTCCTTCGCCACCAACGCCATCGCCGCCAGCGGCTCGAGCGTGCTCACCGAGCGGGTCGACACGTTCCTGTACCCGGGCGGCAAGCGCATCGACCTGCCGGTGATGGGCACCTTCGAGGTGGACGCCGAGGGGAAGATCAGCGCGTGGCGGGACTACTTCGACCTGAACCAGTTCATGTCCCAGATGGCATGAGGTAGGGAGGCGCTCGTGACCTCGTTCGCCCCCTCCGGATCGGCCCGCATCGCCTATGACGACGAGGGCTCGGGGCCGGCGGTGCTGTTGCTGCACGCCGGGGTCACCGACCGGCGGTCCTGGCGCTCGGTGGCCGATGTGCTCCTGCCGACGCGCCGGACGCTCGCGTTCGACCAACGTCGCTTCGGAGAGACCGTCTACGAGCCCGAGCCCCATTCGACGGTCGACGACGCGCTCGCGGTGCTGGACCATGCCGGCGTGCGAGGCCCGGCGACCGTGATCGGCTGCTCGATGGGAGGCACCGCGGCGATGGATCTGGCCCTCGCCCATCCCGAACGGGTCGAGCGTCTGGTGCTGATGGCGCCCGGCGTGCGCGCCGACGTGTACCCCGACGAGACCCCCGAGTCGTGGCGGGCGCTGGCCGACGCACTCGAGGCTGCTGAGAAGGCCGAGGACCTGTCCGAGGTGAACCGGTTGGAGGCCCACCTGTGGTTGGACGGGCCGACCGCCACCGAGGGTCGGGTGGTCGGTGCCGCCCGTGACCTGTTCCTGGACATGAACGGGCGGGCGCTGGCCGCCGCCGACCCCGGGCCCCGCCTCGGGGAGCCGGCGAGGTGGGACGGGCTGGCCGCCGTCACCACGCCCACGCTCGTACTGGTCGGCGACCTCGACACGGACGAGGAGCAGGCTGCGGCCGAGTACCTCGCCGATCAGATCCCGGGCGCTCGCTTCGAGCGGCTGGCCCGCACCGCCCACCTCCCGCATCTCGAGGCCCACGCCCGGTGCCTCGACGCCATCCGCCAGTTCGTCTGAGCTCGCCGCGACCGGCCCGCCGCCTGCCCGCCCCCGTCCCGCCGTTCGCGACCGTTCGAGCGGTCGCTCAGAGGCCGATGATCTCGGTGGGGGAGATGTCGAGCCAGCGCTCGAGGTTGCGGTGCAGGTTCCAGATGCGGCACTCCTCGTTCGACAGGGTGACGCGAGTGAAGCCGGGCTGGTGCAGGCCCCGCTGGGCGCGCTCGGCGTTGGCCACGTCCTGGCTCAGCACCAGGCCGATGGGCAGGTCGCCATCCGGCGGCAGGGTCACGTCGAGCGGCTTCGTCCGGATCGGAGGGGCCGGGTCGGGTCCGGCGGGCACTCGCTCGAAGACGAACACGTCCATGGTGCCCTCGTCGGGTGTGGCGCCCGGGCGGGAGCGCACCACCGACAACAGGTCGGGGAACACCACCATGGTCACGTTGGGGAACAGGTTGTACTGCGACATGGTCAACAACTGGTCGTCGTCGAACGCCGAGAAGTCCAACCCCGTGGACCGGTTGTGCGTCCGCAGGCGCCCGGCGAGCACGTCACGAAGCGTGGCCCCCTCGGGCACCTCGGGCGCGGGGCCGGCGGTGGCCTTGTCGCCCACGCCGATGCGCTCGCCCATCACCTCGACGAACGATCGCCACACGGTCTCGTCGTCCGGCCGGTCACGGAGCCGTGGCGAGGGCAGGCCGTAGCGCTGCTCGAGCTTGCCGTGGTGCGCCCAGATCGTCTGCGGCCCGTCCACGTCGTCCACGCTGGGCAGCATCTCGCGGTGGATCCCCTGCACGTGGTAGGTCTCGCTGAACCCGTCGATGATCGTCTTCCAGTTCGCGGCCAGGGGGATCGACACCAGGTAGCGGCAGCGGAAGTCGTCGAGGCCCACCCAGTCGATGTCCCCGGGCACCTCGCCCAGGAACTCGGCCAAGCCGGGATGCTCGGCGTCGGCCGGCCCGGGATGCACGAACACCAGCGGGCCCCAGGTGTCGACCCCCACCGTGCGCAGGCCGTAGTCGTCGGCCGGCAGGACGCCGAACCCTCTGCGGGACGGCACCTCGCGGAGTCGGCCGGCCAGGTCCCAGCTCCAGCGGTGGTAGCTGCAGCGCAGCTCGGTGAGGCCGTTCGTCGAGCCAGGGCACAGCTCGCTGCCGCGGTGCATGCAGACGTTCTCGAACGCCCGCAGCACACCGTCGTCGCCCCGCACCACCAGCACCGAGCGGTCACCGAGGCGGTAGTCGAACACGTCGCCCGGCTCGGCGACGTGGTCGAGGGTGCAGGCCAGCTGCCACACCCGGGGCCACAACCGCTGGTGCTCGAGCGCCGCGAAGGTCGCCGACGTGTAGCGGTCGGCCGGCACGGTGACGGGCCCCGCGGCGCCGATACCGGTGCGGATGGTCGCGCCGACGGGTGCCTGGTCGGTGTGCAGGGCGGTCGGCGGATCGGAGTGCAGGTCGGTCATCGGGCCGGGTCGACTCGTCAGCGGGCGCCGCGCACCAGGCGGCCGGGCCGGGCGCCGGTGTCGTCACCGTGCTCCAGGGTCACCTCACCGCCGACCATCGTGGCCACGTAGCCGTCGGCCTTCTGGATCAGCCGGCGGGCCCCGGCGGGCAGGTCGAACACCAGCTCGGGGAGGCGCAGTTGCAGCCCGTCCAGGTCGATCAGGTTGAGGTCGGCCCGGTAGCCGGGGGCCAGCACGCCGCGGTCACCCAGGCCGTAGAGGCGCGCGGTGTCGCGGGTCATCTTCGACACGACCAGCTCCAGCGGCAGTCGCTCGCCCCGGTCGCGGTCTCGTGCCCAGTGGGTGAGCATGAAGGTGGGGATGCTGGCGTCGCAGATCACGCCGCAGTGGGCGCCACCGTCCGACAACCCCAGGGCGGCGTTGGGGTGCAGGATCATCTCCCGCATGTCGTCCAGGTTCCCGTGGCTGTACCCGAGGAGGGCGAACATCAGCAGCTCCCGGCCGTCGTGGGCCAGCATCAGGTCGTAGAGCACCTCGTTGGCGGGACGGCCCTCGCGTGCGGCGATGGCCGCCACGCTCTGGTCGGGGCCCGGCTCGTAGTCCGGAGGCTCGCCCATGGGGAAGATGCGATCGAAGCTGGCGCTGACGTACTCGAGCAACGGGTCGTCGGGCGCCTCCTCGCTCAGGATCGCCGCCCGCACCTCGGGCCGGCGCAGCGCGGCCACCCGCTCGGGCAGCGCCAGATCGGCGATGGCCACGTAGCTGGGGATCGACTTGAACGGGTGGAAGGTCTGGAAGCCGATCAGCATGTTCAGGGGGCGGCCACTCACCTGCGCCCGCAGGTCTGCGCCCTCGGCGTTGGCGGCCCGCGCCAGGCGCAGGACCTCGCGCCACTGGTCGGGCGCCACGTTGTGCTGTGACAGGGCGAAGCTGACCGGGCGACCGATGGCGGACGACAGTCGCCGCATCCAGTCCACCTCGCGCTCGGGCGCGGCCAGGTCCTCACCCATCACGCCCGCCGGCGCCAGCTCGAAGATGCCGGTGCCGAGGTCGCCCAGCGCCCGGCCGATGCCGAACAGCTCGTCCTCGGCGGCGAAGGTGCCGGGCACGGGCTCGCCGTCGACCGCCCGGTGCATGATCGTCCGCGAGGTCGAGAACCCCAACGCCCCGACGGCGATGCCGTCGCGGACGATGGCGGCCATGGCCTCGATGTCCTCGGCGGTCGCGGGCTCGTTGCGTGCGCCCCGCTCGCCCATGACGTAGGCCCGCACCGCCCCGTGCGGGACCTGCGTGGCCACGTCCACCGCGTGTGGGAGCCCGTCGAGCACGTCGAGGTACTGGGGGAAGCTCTCCCAACCCCACGAGATGCCTTCGGCAAGTGCAGTGCCGGGGATGTCCTCCACGCCCTCCATCAGCTGGATGAGCCAGTCCTCCGAGCCGGGGCGCACGGGCGCGAACCCCACGCCGCAGTTGCCCATGACCACCGTGGTGACGCCGTGCCAGCAGGACGGGGTGAGCTGCGCGTCCCAGGTGGCCTGGCCGTCGTAGTGGGTGTGGATGTCGACCACCCCCGGTGTGACGGTCAGCCCGTCGGCGTCGATGGTGCGGGTGGCGGCGGTGTCCTCGAGGCGTCCCACCTCGGTGATCACCCCGTCGGTGACGGCGATGTCGGCGACCCGTGCCGGCTCGCCGGTGCCGTCGACCACGCGGCCGCCCCGGATCACTACGTCGTGCATGCTGGTTCCCCCTGGTGGACTGCTGCGGTCATCCTCGCGCGCCCCGGCTCCCGTTCTGGCCGCGCCGCCGTGTTCGTGGTGGCAACACGGGGCCGCGTCCAGGAGCAGGGCTCAGAGCTGCCAGTTGGACGGGATGGCGTCGGGGCGCAGCAGGGCGTCGGTACCGCCGTCGGCGAAGATCACCGAGCCGACGAAGAAGCGGGCCTCGGGGCCGAGCAGGAACGCCACCAGCGCGGCCAACTCCTCCGGGCGCCCCGGGCGACCCACGGGCAGCGGGAAGTCCTTCAGGAAGGGTGCCAGCATCGGGTCGGCCAGGCCCTCGTCGACCATGGCGGTGGCCACCATCCCGGGGGCGACCACGTTGAGGTTGATGCCGGCGCCGATCCACTCGTCGGTGACGGCGTGGGTGCGGCTCCAGCGGGCGATGGCCGTCTTGGTGGCGGGGTAGGCGCCGAACGAGCCGTCGGGCTCGCTGGCGGCCTTGGCCGCGTCCTCGTCGCCGGCGAGGCACGCCTCGACCACCGCGGCGGGGACACCGGGCTGGACCGTCGTGGAGTTCGAGCTGATGGCCACCGCGGCGGCGCCGTCGGGCGCCGCCGCCAGGGCGGGACGCAGGCCCTCGAGCAGGGCGATGGCGCCGAAGTAGTTCACCGCCACGACGATGGGGCCCGGCCGGTCGGGGAGCGGGCCGAGGCCGGCGAAGGGCACCAGGCCCTGCAGCACACCGTCGCAGCGGTCGAGCACCCCGTCGATCGCCGCCGTGCGCCCCTCGGGGGTGGCGAGATCGGCCTCGATGTCGGCACGGTGCAGGTCGACCCCGATGACTCGGTGGCCGTCCGCCTGCAAACGGGCGGCAGTGGCCGCGCCCATGCCCGATGCCGACCCGGTGATCGCGATGGTTCCCATCGGCCCATCATGGCGCCTGACCCGCTCTGAGGGGCCGCTCGGGCCCGCGCTGGCGGGGCGCGGCCGTCCCGACCACACTGCACGGCCATGACCATGCCCACCGACCTCGGCGCGATCGACCTGATGCTCGGGTTCCCGTCGGCCGAGTCGCGCCAGAAGTACGACTACCTGCGCAAGAACCTCCGCGACGCCGAGTCGGCCGAGATGGAGATGCCGGCGGAGTACATGTTCACCGACATCCCGGACCACAAGGCACCCGAGGACGACGCCGTGGCCATCACGCTGGAGGCGATGGACCGCTGCGGCATCGAGCGCGGCCTCGTCGGGATCGGGTCGGAGGCGGCCGAGCGGGCGCTTCGTGACCACCCCGACCGCTTCTCGGCCAGCCTCGAGATCGACCCGAACCAGATCACGGCCGCGGTGCGCCGGATCCGCGAGGCGCACGAGACGCACGCCATCAAGGCGGTCACCACCTTCCCGTCGGGGTGCAACCCGCCCGTCCCGGTGAGCGACCGGCGCTACTACCCGATCTACCAGGCCTGCATCGACCTCGGCCTGCCCATCGTGGCCAACGCCGGGATCGCCGGCCCCCGCTTCCCCTCCCATCCACAGGACGTCATGCACTTCGACCAGGTCTGCTACGACTTCCCGGAGCTGGTGATCGTGATGCGCCACGGGGCCGAGCCCTGGGAGGAGCTGGCGGTCAAGCTCATGTTGAAGTGGCCGGGACTGCACTACATGACCAGCGCCTTCGCCCCGAAGTACTACCCCAGGGCCATCATCGACTACGCCAACACCCGCGGCGCCGACAAGATCATGTACGCGGGCTACTACCCGATGGGCCTCAGCCTCGACCGCATCTTCGCCGAGCTGCCCGACGTGCCCTTCCGCGACCACGTCTGGCCCAAGTTCCTCCGAGAGAACGCCCTGCGGGTCTTCGCCCTCTAGGAGCACCTGCACCTTCAGAGTGCGTCGAGCGCGATGAGCACGGCCATCCCCACCACGAGGGTGAGGATGGAGTTGCGCGTGCGCCAGGCGACCAGCGCAGCGACCAAGCCGGCGCCGAGCTCGGCGGTCCAGATCTCGAAGTGGCCGTCCGGGCGCAGGAAGGCGGGCACCACGAGCGAGGCGAGGGCGGCGGGTGGGATCTGGCGCAGGACGCGCTGCACGATGGGCGGCACGTCGGCCATGCGGTGGGCCGCCATCAGGAACGAGGCCCGCATCGAGAAGGTGCCGATGCCACCGAGGATCACCGCGACCCACACCCGGCTCATCGCTCGCCCCCGGCGCCGTGGTCCGGTTCGTCCCGCTCCGCCCCGGGATCGTCGTCGTCACGGGGCTCGGGGGCCGGCGCGCTGACCGCAGGCCCGTCGCGCAGGTACTCGGCGACGACGCCGGCCGTGATGCCGCTGATGGCCCCGACGGCGATGGCGAGGTGCTCACCGCCGAGCTCGGCGCAGACCACGGCGGCGCCCCCGCCGAAGATGGCGGCGACCACCGCCGGCGACGAGGTGAGGGTGGGCACGAGGAGCACCAGGAACACCAGGGGGATGGCGAACTCGATGGGCAGCGAGTCGGGGATGGCCGCCCCGATGAGCACGCCGATGACGGTGCAGATCTGCCAGTTGACCCAGAGGGCCACGGCCGCGCCGAAGTAGAAGGGCAGGCGGCGTTCGGGCGCGGCGGCACGTCCGCCGCCCGACCAGCGGGTGATCGAGACGGCGTAGGCCTGGTCGGTGAGCAGGTAGGCGGCCCAGGTGCGCCGGCCGAGGGGCTCCTTGGTCAGGTAGGGCGACAGCGAGGCCGAGTAGAGCATCAGCCGCAGGTTGATGGTCCAGGCGGTGAGGACGGCGATGAGCACCGAGCCGCCGTCGCCCAGCACGTCGACCATGGCCAGCTGCGACGCCCCCGCGAAGACGATGGTGGACAGCCCGATGGCCACGCCGCCACCGAGGCCGGCGTCGAGCGGCGCGGCCCCGGCCACGAGGCCGAACGGGATCACCCCCACGAGCAACGGCGTGACCGCGGCCATACCGGCTCGGAACTCGGAGGACCGCACGGGCCCTGTCTAGCGTTCGGTCCGCCTGGACCCGATACCGGATTCCGGGGTCAGCGCCGGGCGGTCGGGTGCGAGCGGGGGGTCAGGTGCCGTGGGGGCCCAGCTGGGCCACACCGCACACGACGTCGGCGTTGATGCAGTAGCGCACGTCGGTGGCGAGGGCGTCGGGGTCCCAGGCGTTGAAGAAGTCGGCGTGGGCGGTGAAGGTCTCACCCGAGGCGAGGCGCAGGTCCGAGGCGTCGCCCCAGAACGGGTACTCGATGATGAACTCGAGCTGGGGCACGGGCACGGGGTGGCTGTCGGGGCACTCGTCGGCGTCGCTGTAGGCCATGTGGCTGGTGTGGTCGACGGGGTCGTCGAGGTGCTCGCCGTCCCAGCAGTCGGGATAGGTCACGCGCACCCGTAGCGGTGAGCCCTCGCCGCAGTCGGGCGGGGCGGCGTGGCGCCTCGGATTGAACCCGCACGAGAACCCGACGATGTCGGTGTCCTGCTCCTCGGTCGAGAACTGGTTGCCGCCGAGCATCTTCAGCCCGAGGGGGAAGGGGACGACCGTGGTGGGGTCCACCCCGGGGGCGGCCCGGTAGTAGGCGTTGGAGCCGGACGGCTCGATGCGCCGGTCACCGTCGTAGAGCGCGGGCGCCCAGTAGCTGGCCCGGTCCTCCTTGTTGCGACAGGTCGTGTCGGCGTCGACGAGGTCGTCCACGGTCGTGGACGCGTCGACGCCGACGGCGCCGAAGAACTCGTGGAGGTGCGACATGCCGGGCATGCCGTAGTGGACGATGGGATCGACGGGCGCGGAGTTCGACCACGTGCACTCGACCACGAAGCGCCCCTCGTGCGGGGCGGCCGTGCCCGCCGCGGTCGGCGGGTCAGCGCCCTCGGAGCCGGAGGTGCGCCACACCGCGACCGCGGCCGCCACCGCCACGAGGGCGATGGCGGCCGCGGCCACGACGACGGTGCGGCGACGGGTCAATCCGTCGGCGCCGGCGGGACCTCGATGACGTCGACGTCGATCTCACCCACCGGGCCCCGGGCGGGCTCGGTCGGGGCGGTCGTGGCGTCGGGCATGTTCTCGAGATCGCCCGGGTCGGGCAGGTCGACGGTCTGGAAGTCCGCCGGATCGGCCTGCTGGGTGTCGAGGAGGCCGACGAGGGCCGCCGACTCCGCGTTGATGACACCGAACGGGCCGCCGCAGGGCGCCGCCTGCTCGAGATCGGCGGGGCTGAACACGGCGGCGTCGTTGTCGGCGAAGCAGTTCTCCTTGTCCTCGCCTTCGACGCTCATGATGTCCCAGCCGCCGTTGGCGTCGTTGCCCTGGGCAGTGTTGCCGACCACCTGGTTGCGGTGGGCGTGCCACACGAGCGGGTTGGGCAGCTGGGCGATCTCGGCATCGGACACCGGCACCGAGTCCTCGACGCAGGCCGGGTCGGGCTCGTCGATCAGCGGGCCGATGGGGTCCGACTCGGGCGTGGGTGCCACGAGGATGCCGGCCACCGGGTTGTTGTCGACCCGGTTGCGCTCGACGATGTTGTCGTTCGAGCCGGTGATGATGATGCCCACGCCGGGGAACTCCGCGGCCACCGCGATGGCGCTGGTCTCGAGGTTGCCGTTGTCCGAGGCGATGTTGCCCACGATGGTGTTGCGGACCGGGGGCGCGCAGCCCTCGTAGCTGCCGGCGTTGGGGACGATGCCGGAGCGGTTGTGGCGGAACACCGAGTTGACGATGGTCACGTTGGTGGAGTTGGTGCCGGAGTACCCCAGGCCGTTCCACTCGGACGTGAAGTCATCGACCACGGCGTTGCAGTCGCCGCACTGGCCGATGTAGACGCCGGCGTCGGGGCTGCCCGACCCGTAGGAGTGCTCGAGCACGCCGTTGACCGAGCCGTAGGCGTAGACGCCGTAGTCGCCGTTGCGGATGGCGGTGAGGTACGAGCCGCGGTAGCCGTCCACTCCGGTCCAGAAGAAGCCGTTGCCGGTGTAGTTCTGGGCCGTCATGTTCTCGACCACCACGCCGTCGGTCTCGAGGACGCGGATGCCGTTCTCGAGCTCGAAGTTGCCTTCGAGCACCACGTCGTTGCGGTCGACGCCGCGGATCGTGATGTCGGGGCAGGTGACGTTGACCGCCTCCTCGTAGGTGCCGGCGGCGACCAGCACCAGCGCGCCGGGACCGGCCGCATCGGCGGCGGCCTGGATGGTGTCGAAGTCGTCGGGCACGTTGAGCGTGCCGGTCTGGTCGCACGTCGGCGCCGCCGGCGTGTCGGTGCCGCCGCTGGTGGCGTCGCTGCTCGAGTCGTCGTCGCCACTACCGCAGGCGGCGGCGACGAGGGCGATCGCGAACACCAGCGCGAGCAGCCGTCGGGTGATGGTCATGTTTGGGTCCCCCCAGTTGGGTGTCGTTGCGTCAGCCTTCGACGGTGATGGAGCCGGTCATTCCCGCCGTGGCGGTGCCGTGGATCGAGCAGAAGTAGTCGTACGTGCCTGGCTCGGTGAAGCGGACCGGGGTGGGCGGCGCGCCGGGCTTGAAGTCGTCGACCTCGATGGTCCAGTCCTGGTCCTCGTCGACCGGGACGACGTTGTGGTCGTTGCGGCCCCGGTTGGTGAACACGATCTCTGCGCCGGCGGGGATGGTGATCTCCTCCGGTGCGAAGGAGTTGTCCAGCGCGTCGACGTTCTCGGTGACGCCCTCCACCAACTCGACGTCGCCGCCGTCGCTGCCACACGCGGTCAGCGCGAGGCCTCCGACCAGCAACGCGGCGGCGGTGGCCGCCAGGCGTCGGCGGATGGTGCGGGATGAGGCGGGCATGGCGGGGATCATCCTCCGGTCGGGTGAGCGCCAGAATGTAGCTGCCGGCTCATCGACGGCCCCACACCGTCGGTCACCGCCCGGCCACCGCGGGGTCGATCATGGGCGGGCGGTTCGGCCACTTGTGGAACGTGCGGTGGTGCGCGGCCATCGCCGACTGGATCAGCTCGATGTAGACGAGCTTGCGGATCAGGTAGCTGTGGGTCTCCTTGGGGTCGAGGTACAGGTTGAACATCTTCCCGTACCCGTACTGCTGCATGACCCCGCTGAAGCCACCCGAGTTCACCACGTCGGTGTCGTCGTCGGAGATCGAGGCGATCATGTACTTGTACTCGCCGACCCGCAGGGCCGAGAAGGTGGCCGTCAGCCAGTAGTAGTGGAACTTGCGGTTCGAGGCGGCGTCGTCGCCGAGCAGGAACGACGTCTGGTCGATCGAGTCGACGAAGCGGTCGTCGGGCACCGCGTCGTCGGCGCCGGCGAGGTGCAGCAACGTGGCGAACAGGTCGAGTTGGTCGAACAGCCCGTCGGAGGCCCGCGGCTCGATCATGCCGGGCCACGAGAAGACGCCCGGCACCCGTACGCCCCCCTCCCACGTGGACCCCTTGGCGCAGCGGAAGGGGGTGTACGCGGCGTCGGGCCACGTCTCCATCTCGGGGCCGTTGTCGGACGAGATGAACACCAGCGTGTTGTCGGCCTGGCCGGTCTCCTCCAGCGTGGCGACCAGGCGACCGACGATGTCGTCGAGCTCGACGATGGTGTCCTTGTAGGGGTGGCGGGCCGGGGAGGAGCCCTGGAACCGCTCGAGCGGGTAGTTGTCGAAGTGGGCGCCGCGGGTGCAGTGGTAGAGGAACCACGGTCGCTCGTCGCCGGCCATGCGCCGGATGAACTCCTGCGAGTAGGCCGCCCAGCGGTCGTCGAGGGTCGAGAGCACGGGGATGGTGACCTCTTCGACGTTCTCGGGCTCGCCGCCCCGGGTGGCATGCACCCAGCACTTGTTGAAGCGCTCGTTGCGGATCCACTCGGTGCGCTCGTCGCTGTAGGCGACCTCGGGGAAGAAGTAGGGGTCGCGCCACTCGGTGTACATGTCCGACACGCTGAGGAACCCGTAGAAGTCGTCGAAGCCCACGTTCTGCGGCTGGCTGGCCAGGTTCTCACCCATGTGCCACTTGCCCACGGCCTGGGTGACGTAGCCGGCCTCACTGAGCTTGTCGGGGAGGGTGATCTCGCCCTCCAGCCCGCCGGGCATGCCGTACATCGGTGGGATGAGCAGGCCGTGACGCATCGGGAGGCGCCCGGTCATGATCGAGGCGCGCGACGGCGTGCACGACGGCTCGGAGTAGCACGACGTGAGCATCAGGCCGTTCCGGGCGAGCCGATCGATGTTGGGCGTGGGCGCGCCGGCCATGACGCCGCCCCCGTAGCACCCGAAGTCACCCCAGCCCACGTCGTCCATGTAGACGAAGAGGACGTTCGGGCGCTTGCCGGTGCGGGCCTCGAGCGCGGCCAGCTTCTCGGCCACCTGCTGCTCCTGGGCAGGGTGCACGAACCGGGGCTCGCGGTTGTCGGCCACGCTGGTGGTCTCGGCGGTGATCGGATCGTGGGCCATGGTCTCCCTGCGCAGATCGTGGTGGGGAATGGTCTAGCCCACCTCGGGGCCGCGTGTGGGTGGGTCAGCCCGGGGCGGGGCCGATGGCGCGGGCCACCCGCTCCCCGCTACGAACCGCGCTCTCCATGTAGCCGGCCAGGGCCTCGGTGTGCTCGCCCGCGAACCGGATGGGGCCCACGGCGGAGCGCAGGGCCGGCCAGAGCGTGGTGACCTGGCCGGGGCGGTACGCCGCGTAGGCGCCACCGCTGAACACCTCACGGGCCCATGCGGTGGTGGCGGCCTCACCGGAACGGAGCTCGGCGGATCCTGGGTACACCTCGCCCACCTCGGCCTGCACCCGCTCGATGCGGGCACGGTCGTCGAGGCCCGACAGTTGCGCCCCCTCGTCGCCGGTGGTGAATGCGGTCAGCATGCCGCTGCCGCCGGCGTCGTAGGAGTCGGCCGCGTCCCACGCGATGTCGAAGCCGTTGTCGGACACGGTGAGCCCGGAAAGACCCTCGTCGCGCCAGAAGGCTCGCTCGTAGCGGGTGACCACCTTGGTGGTCGGGCCGAGGCCGAGGCCGGTGACCGCAGCGACCGACGGCGGCAGCACCGGGTCGAACCGGATCTGGCTCAGGGGAGGGGGTGGCAGCGCCAGCACCAGGTGGGCCGCGTCGACGGGTGCGCCGCCGGCGTGTACCCGGACCCCGTCGCGGCCGTGCTCGACAGCGGTGACCGGTCGCCCGGTGCGCAGCGAGTCGCCCAGCGCGGCTGCGAGGGCCGCCGGCAGCCGGTCGTTGCCGCCCTCCACCCGCATGGTCTCCGCGGCCCGGTCGGGCACGTCGGCCACCACCGCCTCCTGCTGGGCCAGGAACAGGAGCGAGAGGTCGCTGGGCTCGACGTTGTACTCGCTGGACTCCTCGGCCTCGACGAGGAAGCGGGCCTCGGGCACGAGCGCGAGGTCGTCGAGCAGATCGGCCAGGCTGCGCCCGTCGAGCTCCTCGGCCCGAGGGGCCCTGTCGGGATGCTCGGGGTCGACGCCGCGCCCGAGCCGGGCGACCTGGTCGTAGTAGCGCGCGTAGTCCGCTCCGACCTGCCCCGAGCGCCCGGCCGCGAAGGCCGACGCGGTCTGGCGCCGGCCGCGCCGGAACACGATGGCCTGCTGGCGCGCCGTGGACCGTCGTTCGGTGCGCAGCCCGTTGGCCGCGAGGCGGGCGAGGATCCGGTGGTGGTTGTCGTCGATCGACTCGCCGCCACCCTCCGCGTGCAGGCCGTCGGAGAAGTCGTCGCGCAGGGTGAGCACCCGACCGCCGACGCGGGTGCGCGCCTCGAGCACGACGACGTCCCAGCCCGCCTCGCGCAGGTCCAGAGCGGTGACCAGCCCCGCCAGTCCGGCGCCGACCACGGCGACACGGCGCCGGCTGCCCTCGTCGGGGCGGGGGCGGGTGGTGACGGGTGGAGCCGGGGCGGTGGTGCCGCAGGCACCCAGGAGTGCGCCGGCGGAGGCCCCCGCCAGCCCGCCGAGGAAGGCCCGCCGTGTCAGCGCCATGCGGTCACGGTAGGCGGGGCAGACTGGGAGGATGCGACGGGTGACCTGGCTCGGTGGGGTGGTGGTCGCCATGGTGCTGGCCGTGTCGTCGTGCGCCGGCGACGGCAGCGGCCCGGCCGAGCCGCGTGCCGAAGCGGGGGTCACGACGTCGACTGCCGCCGCGGCCGGCCCCGGCGGCTCGTTCACCGCGCTCACGTACAACGTGGCCGGGCTGCCGCAGGGGGTGAACGCCGACCAGCACCCCGAGGACAACCAGCCCGTGATGAGCCCGCTGCTCAACGCCTACGACGTGGTGGTGCTGCAGGAGGACTTCGGCTCGTACACCGCGCTGCTCCGGGCCGAGGCGGATCACGGGTACCAGAGCGAGCCGCACCCCGGGGCGACGGCGCTCAACCCCATCCACCGGGAGAGCGCGCTGGTGGGTGACGGCCTCAACGTCTTGTCCCGGCTCCCGATCGACCCGCTCGAGCGGGTGCCGTGGCAGACGTGCGCACCCGCGGCGGCCGACTGCCTCGCCCTCAAGGGGTTCGCGGCCACCACCCTCCATCTGGACCCGGACGATCCCGAGGGCGGCCCCTCGCTCGACCTGTACGACCTGCACATGGAGGCAGGCAGCGAGGAGGCCGACAACGTGGCCCGCGGTGACGACCTCGACGACCTGGCCGCCTACCTGGCCGAGCACTCGGCCGACCGGGCCGTGATCGTCGGCGGTGACTGGAACCTCAGCTACAGCGAGGAGCCCGACGGCCGCCAGTTGCGGCGATTCGCCCGCCTCGCGGGGCTGCAGGACGTCTGCGACGTCCTCGACTGTGGCGCCGACGACGACGTGATCGACCGGTTCTTCTTCCGGGGTGGGGGTGGCGTCGACCTCACACCGGTCAGCCACACGTTCGAGCGGGCCACGTTCGTCGACGCCCAGGGAGCCCCGCTGAGCGACCACGACCCGCTCGCCGTCGAGTGGCGCTGGACGGCGGGGAGCGATGCCGGCGGCTGACCCGCGGGTCAGCGGAATTGGGCCGATCGCCCTATCACGAACCGCCGGGTGACGGTCGATACAAGGACTTGTCAGAACACGGGTCCGGTTGGAACTCGTGCCGAACAACAAACGGAGACAAGTACCGATGATCCTCACCTACGAGTTCCTCGCCAACTGGATGCGTGCCCGCTTCGCCGATTCGGAGCGTGGTGCGTCCCTCGTCGAGTACGCCCTGCTGGTGGCCCTGATCGCCGTGGTGTGCATCGCCGCTGTGACCGTTCTCGGCAAGAACGCCTCGAACAAGTTCAACAGCGTCGGCACCTCGATCGGCTGAGCCTGCCGCACACAGCGTGATGGAAGGGGGCGGGCCCTCGGGCCCGCCCCCTTTCCGCGTCCCCGCAGGGGCCCGCGCTGGCCCGGCGGGAACGGGTGGCGCCGGCCTCAGGTGCGCTTTGCCTTGGCCCGGACGGTGTCGGTGGCCGACGGGGCGGTGGTCGGCGAGACGGTCACGTCGGCGTTGTGGGACGAGCCTCGCACCGAGGAGCCGGTGGCCTTGATCTTCACGCGGAGGGTGACCGTGGCGCCGGCGGCGAGGTTGGGGACCACGTACGTGCCCGCCTTCACCGCAGTGGTGATGTTCGTCCCGGCGGCGTCGAAGTAGGTGACCTTGTACCCGGCGGCGCCCGAGTCCACCCCGCGCACGGTGATCGAGTCGGTGGCGTCACCGTCGTTGCCGACCTGGACGAAGTACGAGCGGCTGGCACCGCTGGCGACGTTGCCCTTCACCGTCTGCCCCGGCGTGACGGTGCCCGAGTAGGTGCCGTCGCCGCTGAACGGGCCGGCGGCGGCGGAGCCGATCGCAGCATCGGCGACGTGGCGGGGGCTGACCGTGGTGCTCACGGCGTTGGTGGTGGTGCCGGCGGTCTCGGCCGTGTCGACGCTGGCGCTGCGGGTGTAGGTGCCGATGTCGCCGGACGCGGCGACGTGGGTGCACGCGACGTTGGCCGTGGTCGCCGTGGCGATGGACGCGGGCGGGGCGTCGCAGGTGGCGTTGGGCACGGCCACGGTGACCCCGCTGAGGGCCACGTCACCCGTGTTCTGCACGGCGACGTCGTAGTGGATCGTCTGGCCCACGTCGACGCTGGCCTCGGTGCGGGTGAGGGTGGCGCTCATCGACGGGGTAGCCACCAGGGTGGACACGATCACCTGGTTGGGGTCGTTGGGCGTGCACGGCGTGTTGACGTCGTTCCAGTTGACGTTGATGAGGATCGGGATCGACTTGTTGTACTTGACCACCGCGTTCAGGGTGGGTGGCTTCCAGTTGATCGTCGACCCGGGCGCCCCGTTGACGATGGCGTCGACGTCGACGCTGGGGATGAAGTCGAGCGGCACCCACACACCGGCCGACTGCTCGATCTCGATCGTGGGTGGGGTGACGTCGGCGTTCACACGGATGCGGGATCCGGGCACGACGCTCTGGATGTGGATCTTGAGGTTGCCGAACTCACGGCTGACGGTGGCCCAGTTGGGGCTCGGGGTGAGGGTGGCGGTGAGGGTGGCGAAGTTCAGCCCCGTGGGCAGGGGCTGGGTGATGTCGATCTGGCGGATGTAGAAGTACCCGTAGCCGCCGATCGGGAGGTCGGGCAACTGGCCCGCGAAGTCGGGGAACGGCACGTCGAGGTCGAGGTGCAGGTTCTGGCCCCGGACGACAGGATCGGGCGAGTCGTCCACCGTCACCTCGAGGTTGTCGACCGCCACCGTGTCGGGGATCTGGCCGGCCAGGGTGCCGGTGGCCCCGTCGGGCAGGTCGCACGTGTAGTTCACCAACGCGGTGTCGGCTCCGGCCGGTGGTACCCCCGACCCCAGCACCAGCACGGTCAGCGCGACGGCAACAGCCGACGCGATCGCACGATCGAGTCTCATCCCAGTTCCCCTTGTGAACGCCGTTCAACGATCGTAGACGCTGGTGTACAGCCCCGGGAACTCGGTCACAGGGGAACCAGGTCGGCTTGCACCACCTCCAGGGCGATGGTGCCGGCCTCGGCGTCGACCTGGGCGCGGCTGAACGGTTCGGAGTCGAACTCACCCTCACCGTCTCGCAGCGTGACGACGTATTGGTCGGCGTCGATGACACCGGGAAGCGGCAGCGAGTAGAGGCAGTCGTTGCCCACCGTGCCGGTGACGACGTCGCCCGTGCCGGGGACCTGCTCGCCGGCCGGGAACGCGGCGTCGGCGAGCACCGACTCGCCGTCGCCGGTGGTCACCGAGACGCGCACTCCGGCGTCGTCACACAGGTCGCCGCCGTCGTTCGCCGCGTCGAAGGCGTCGCGGACGACGGTGAGCTCGAGGCCGAGGTCGACGGTCGGGGGTGCAGTGGTCGTCGTGGGCGCCGCCGTGGTCGTGGGCGCCGCGGTGGCGGGCGGCGCCGCGACCGTCGTGGCCGACGCGGTGTCGCCGTCGTCACCCCCGCCCCCGCCGAGCACCAACGCACCGGCGACGCCGATGAGCAGGCAGATGACGCCGACCGCCACGACCAGCGGCCATGTCCGGCGCTGCGCGGGAGCGGGTGCCGGCGCCGCGGCACCCGCCGGCGGGAGCGGTGCCGCCGCCATCGGCATGGCTGTGGCCACCGTGGGCGGGGCCGGAGGCTGGGCCGGCGTGCTCGCCGCGGCCGCCGGCCATCCCCCGACGGGCATCACCCACGTGTTCTCGATGAGGTGGGTGGTCTCCTCCACCAGCTCGTCGGTGCTGGCCTCGTCCCGGCCGACCAGGCCCGACAGCACCGCCCGGGCTGAGGGCCGCTGGGCGGGGTCCCTGATGAAGGCGGCCTCGACGAAGGGCCGAACCTCCTGTGGCAGGCCCCTGAGGTCGGCCTCGCCGTTCATGATGCGGGCGGTCACCTCCTCGGGCCCGCCCACACCGAACGGCGGGCGACCCGTGCCCGCGAACGCCACCAGCGATGCCCACGTGAACACGTCGACCGCGGGGGTGGACACCTCGCCCGCCGCCTGTTCGGGAGCCATCCACCCCGCGGACCCGATCACGGTGCCGGCCATCGTGAGCGGCATCGACCCCGCGGCCGCGGCGATGCCGAAGTCGACCAGCTTCGGCTGGTCGGCGGCGAGGATGACGTTGCTCGGCTTGAGGTCGCGGTGGATCACGCCGACCTCGTGGATGACGACGATGGCCTCGGCCAGCGCCGCGGCCAGGGCGCGCAGCCGCTCGCCGGCCACGGGCCCGTTCGCGGTCACGCTGTCGGCCAGCGTGGGGCCGTCGACGTACTCGGTGACCAGGAAGGGCTGCGGGGCCTCGGTGTCGGCCGCGAGGAGTCGCGCCACTCGCGGCCCCGACACGCGTCGCAGCGCCTCGACCTCGCGCCGGAACCGCTCGCGGAACGTGGCGTCGTGGGCCAGGTCGGCGCGCACGAGCTTGACCGCCACGAGCTCCCCGTCGGCGCCCTTCCCCAGGTACACCACGCCCATGCCGCCGGCGCCCAAGCGGCCGCTCAGCTCGAAGTCGCCGAGACGTCGTGGGTCGTTGGGCTCGAGTGGCGAGACGGGCATGGGACTCCAGTCTGCCCGGTCGTCCCGGCCGCGTCGTAGCGCTCCGCTTTGCGGGCGCTCGCAGGGCGACCACACTGGGCCCATGCCAGCACCGACGGTCGACGATCCCCGTGACTTCCTCGGCATCGACTCCCTCCTCGACGACGAGGAGCGCCAGATCCGTGACACGGTCAGGGCCTTCGTGGGCGACCGGGTGCTGCCCGAGATCGGCGACTGGTTCGAGGCGGGCACGTTCCCGCGAGAGATGGCGAAGGAGATGGGCGCTCTCGGCCTGCTCGGCATGCACCTCGACGGCTACGGCTGCGCCGGCACCAACGCGGTCAGCTACGGCCTCGCGTGCCTCGAGCTCGAGGCCGGCGATTCCGGCTTCCGCAGCTTCGTGTCGGTGCAGGGCTCGCTGGCCATGTTCCCCATCAGGGCCTTCGGCAGCGACGAGCAGAAGGCGGAGTGGCTGCCCCGCATGGCCGCGGGGGAAGCCATCGGCTGCTTCGGCCTCACCGAGCCGGACTCGGGCAGCGACCCGTCGAGCATGAGGACCCACGCCCGCCGCGACGGCGCCGACTGGATCCTCAACGGCTCGAAGATGTGGATCACCAACGGCGGCATCGCCGACGTGGCCGTGGTCTGGGCCGGCACCGACGACGGGATCCGCGGCTTCGTGGTGCCGACCGACACCCCCGGCTTCTCGACCAACGACGTGCACAAGAAGCTGTCGCTACGCGCCTCGGTCACCTCCGAGCTGGTGATGGACGACGTCCGCCTCCCAGGCGACGCGGTGCTGCCCGGCGTCGCCAGCATGCGCGGCCCGCTGTCGTGCCTCAACGAGGCCCGCTTCGGCATCCTGTTCGGCGCGGTGGGTGCGGCCCGCGCCTGCTACGAGGCCGCGCTCGACTACGCCGGCGAGCGCGAGCAGTTCGGCCGGCCCATCGCCGCCTTCCAGCTCACGCAACGCAAGCTGGTCGAGATGATGGTGGCGGTGAACCGGTCGGCGCTGGTGGCCCTCCACCTCGGTCGGCGCAAGGACGCCGGCCGGCTCACGCCGGCACAGGTGAGCTTCGGCAAGTTCGACAACGTCCGTCAGGCCCTCGAGGTGGCCCGCGAGGCCCGGAGCGTGCTGGGCGCGAACGGGATCACCCTCGAGTACCCCGTCATCCGCCACATGAACAACCTCGAGTCGGTCTTCACCTACGAGGGGACGAACGAGATCCACACGCTGGTGCTGGGGCAGGCCATCACCGGCATCCCCGCCTTCCGCTGACGCCCACAGGAGCAGCCCATGCAGTTCACCGAAGACCACGAGATGTTCCGCAAGACGGTGCGCGACGTCGTCGAGCGCGAGATCAACCCCTACGTGGACGAGTGGGAGGCAGCCGGCATCTTCCCGGCCCACGACCTTTTCCCGAAGCTGGGTGCGCTCGGCCTGCTCGGGCTCGAGTACGACGAGGCCTACGGCGGCCAGGGCGCCGATCACAGCTACACCGTGATCTTCGGTGAGGAGCTGGGGCGGGCCCACTGCGGTGGCGTGCCGATGGCGATCGCCGTGCAGACCGACATGGCCACGCCGTCGCTGGCCCAGTTCGGCAGCGACGAGCTCAAGCGTCGCTACCTGGCGCCCGCGATCAGCGGCGAGGCGGTGGCGTCGATCGCGGTCACCGAGCCCGACGCCGGGTCCGACGTGGCCGCGCTGCGCACCCGCGCCGTGCGCGACGGTGACGAGTGGGTGATCAACGGCACGAAGCTCTACATCACCAACGGCGTGCAGGCGGACTGGCTGTGCCTGCTGGCCCGCACGTCGGACGAGGGCGGCTACCAGGGCATGTCGCAGATCATCGTGCCCACCGACACCCCTGGGTTCGCGGTGAGCAAGAGCCTGAAGAAGTTGGGCAACTGGTCGTCCGACACCGCCGAGTTGAGCTTCGACGACGTCCGGGTGCCGGTGGCCAACACCATCGGTGACGTGGGCCGGGGCTTCCAGCAGCAGATGGCGCAGTTCCAGAACGAGCGCATGATCGCCAACTACCTGGCGGTGGGCTCGACCGAGATCGCCGTCGAGCGCACCCTCGACTACCTGCGGGAGCGGGTGGTGTTCGGCAAGCCGCTGATCGAGAACCAGCACATCCAGTTCGAGTTGGCCGAGCTGGTGGCCGAGATCGACATGCTGCGCCACTACAACTACGCCTGCGCCGAGGCCTACCTGCGGGGCGAGGACACCACACGGTTCGCCACGATCGCGAAGCTGATGGCCCCACGCCTGTGCCGCAAGGTGGCCGACACCTGCCTCCAGTTCCACGGTGGCATCGGCTACATGGACGAGACGTGGACGTCGCGCTACTTCCGCGACAGCCGGCTCTGGTCCATCGGTGGCGGCGCCGACGAGGTGATGCTGCGCACCATCGCCCGGCTCGACGGCATCGGCAGTTGAGCGCGGGGCCGCCCACAGGGGGGCCTGCTCGCCGTCCCTCGCCCGGCACGCCGGCGTTGCCCCGCCTACGCGGGCGCGCTCGCGCCGGGCCGAACGCGGCAGGCGCCTGACGTGCCCGCAGGCAGCGGCGGCCGGGTGCTCGTGGTCGCCGGCGGCGACGCCCCCACGGCGGTGGAGTGGAGTTGGCGGACGTGGGCGACTGGGAGTGGGTCGTCGCGGCCGACTCGGGCCTCGACCACGCGTACGGCCTCGACCTCGAGGTGGACCTGGTGGTGGGCGACCTCGACTCGGTGACGTCGGCATCGCTCGACCGGGCAACCGCGTCCGGGGTCGCGGTCCAGCGACACCCTCGGGACAAAGACGCCACCGACCTGGCCCTCGCGCTCGACGCGGCGGTGGAACGGGGCGCATCCGAGCTGGTGGTGGTCGGTGTGGGGGGCGGCCGCCCCGACCACGAGTTGGCCAACCTGCTCCTGCTCGCCGCGCCCGGGTACGCGGGGGTCGACGTCGAGGCCCGCACCGCCGCCGCCCGCTTCACCGTCGTGCGCTCGAGGCCCTGCCGGTTGCAGGGCCGACCCGGTGACGTCGTCACGCTGCTACCGGTGCACGGGCCGGCGCGTGGGGTCCGCACCGAGGGCCTGCGCTGGTCGCTGGACGACGACGTGCTCGAGCCGGGGAGCACTCGTGGGGTGAGCAACGAGCTGTCGCAGCCCGTGGCCTCGGTCGTCGTCGGCGCCGGGGTGGTGCTGGCCGTCCAACCCCGCTGATCGCCGCCCGGTTCACCATCGGGGCGACGGCGGCGGAGTCGGTGGCTCAGCCGGCGGGCGAAGCTGCCGATAGCGACATGGATGCCTCGCCTTGCCCCGCGGGCGTTCCTGCTCGCTGCCGGCGCCGTGTTGCTCCTCGCGCCACCGGTGGCCGCGGAACGCCAGAGTCCCGCCGCCCAAGGGCTCGACGATCCCCCCACCTCCAGCTCGACCAGTTCGTCGACTTCGTCCACCTCCTCGACCACCTCGACCACCACACCGGCGTCGACCACGTCGAGTGTCCCGCCGGACCCTGGCGATCCGGGCGCGGGCGGTGACATCACCGGTGGCCAGGTGCCCGACGACGTGGTGCAGGTGCCTCCACCCGACGACACCGACGGCGGCCCGCACCAGCCCAGCGTCGCCATCGTCGGCGACCTGGCGTCCGCCCGCGACCGACTGTCCACCGCCGAGGCGCGAGTCGCCGAGGCCGATGCCCACGTCGAGGACCTGGGCCGTCGCCTGGCCGACATCGACGCTCGGATCATCGAGTTGACCGACGAGGAGCGGCGGGCGGTCAAGCGCGTCGAGGAGGCGCAGAACGTGCTCGCCGAGCGGGCGGTGAGCGCGTACATGCGGGGCAACGAGGGCGACCTCGAAGCGACCCTGGCGGCGAACGACCCGAACGAGGCCAGCCGCAACGCGGCGATGATGGAGAGCGTCCTGGACGCCGACAACCACGCGGTGGGCGAGTACCGGGCGGCGCGGCGCCAGGTCTCGCAGGACCTGGTCGACCTGGCCGAGGAGCGCCAGACCGTGCTCGCCGAGCTGATCCAGGCCAAGGACTACGACAAGGCCGTACGCACCGACGTGGTCGATGCTCAGGTGCAGTTGGCCGCGTTCGAGGCCGGGAGCCAGATCTTCGTGACCGGCATGGTGTTCCCGGTCGACGATCCGCACAACTACATCGACAGTTGGTTGTCCCCCCGCTCGGGCGGCCGCCAGCACCAGGGCATCGACATCTTCGCCCCGGCAGGCACGAACCTGTTCGCGGTCGAGCGCGGCGTCGTGGCCAAGGTGGGCAACAACACGCTGGGCGGCATCAAGCTGTGGATCTACGGCGAGAGCGGCACGACCTACTACTACGCCCACCTGCGCAGCTACGCACCGGGCATCCGCGACGGCCTCGTGGTCGACGCCGGCGACGTGGTGGGGTTCGTCGGCAACACCGGCAACGCGGCCACGACGCCGTCGCACCTCCACTTCGAGATCCACCCGAACAACGGGCCGGCGGTCAACCCCACGCCGTTGCTGAGCGTGGTCGACGCCCTCGACGACGAGCCGTCGCCCACCCTCTGACCCGCTGACGGCTCCGCACGCGCCGACGGCAGGGTGGCGCGCCGGCCAGGGGATGGCGCGCCGACCGTAGGGTGGGCGGGTGCCCGTGTCCTGTCCGGTGAGCCGAGCCGACATCGATGCGGCGGCCGCTCGCCTGGTGGGCCGGGTGCGGCACACGCCGGTGCTGCGACCGGGCCCGGGGACCTTCGGGGTCGCCCACCCGCTGGTGGTGAAGCTCGAGCTCCTGCAGCACACCGGGTCGTTCAAGCCCCGCGGGGCCTTCAACCGCGTGCTCACCGCTCCGGGTGTTCCCGCCGCCGGGCTCATCGCGGCCAGCGGCGGCAACCACGGTGCCGCGGTGGCCTTCGTGGCGGCCGCCGCGGGGCTACCGGTCGAGATCTTCGTGCCGGAGGCGACCTCGCCGGTGAAGGTCGAGCGCCTGCGCCACTTCGGCGTCGAGCCCACGGTTGCGGGTGCGTTGTACGACGACGCCCGGGCCGCCTGCGAACGGCGCGCGGCCGAGACCGGCGCGCTCGTGGTCCATCCGTACGAGCACCCGGCGGTCGTGGCCGGGCAGGGCACAGTGGGCCGTGAGCTCGAGGCCGACGCGCCCGACCTCGACACGGTGCTGGTCGCGGTCGGCGGGGGTGGCCTGATCGCCGGTGTGGCCGCCTGGTACGACCGCCGGGTGCGCGTGGTCGGGGTCGAGCCGGAGACCTCGCGCTGCCTCGGCGCCGCGCTCGATGCCGGCCGCCAGGTGGAGGTGGAGGTGTCCGGCATCGCCAGCGACTCGCTCGGCGCCCGGCGGGTGGGCGACCTCGCCTTCACCATCGCCGGCGCCGCGGTAGAGCGGGCCGTGGCGGTGCCCGACACGGCCATCGCCGCGGCGCAGCGGGCACTCTGGTCCGACCTGCGGGTGATGGCCGAGCCCGGTGGCGCCACCGCGCTGGCGGCGCTGCTGGCCGGTGCCTACGTGCCCGAGCCCGACGAGCGGGTGGGTGTGGTGGTCTGCGGCGCCAACGTCGACCCCACCACTGTCTGAGCGGTCGAGCGCTCACGCCGCGGCGTGTCACGAACCGGCGCGGTCAGGTGTCGTGAAGGGTGAGATGACCGCAGGCGGGGGAGTGGACGAGGAGGCCGAGTTGTTCCGACGGCTGTACCCATCGCTCCGTCGCATCGCGGCCGTCGTGCGCCCGCCCGAGATCGACGCCGACGACCTGGTGCAGGAAGCCGTGGCGCGCACGCTCGCCCGTCAACGCCTCGTCGACGTGCACTATCCGGGGGCCTACCTGCGCCGTTCGATCGTCAACCTCGCGTCGAACCACCGGCGGCGCTTCGTGCATGCCCGAGACGCGCTGGCGGCGCGAGGCCCGGCGTCTGGGCGGCCCGACTCCTATCCCTCGGACGCGGCCGACCTCCTGCGCCTCGGTGTCGCGGATCGGGCGGTCCTGTTCCTGGTTCACATCGAGGGGTGCTCGTACGAGGAGGCGGGCGCGATCCTCGGGTGTCGGGCCGACGCCGCGCGCCAGCGCGCCGGCCGGGCTCGTCGGCGCCTGCGGGAGCTCATGGAGGACGACCTGTGAGCGCCCGCACGGCCTTCGAGCACCTCGCCGATCACGGCGAGCCGCGAGGCGCTGGTGCCGTGCTCGACGCGGCGCGACGTGGTGCTGTTGTTCCGCACCCGATCCCCTCGCGGCGGCCATGGTCGCTCGTACTCGCGGCGGTCGTGGCGGTCATCGTGGTGGTCGGGGCGGTCCTGGTGTGGCGAGTTGGCGACGAGAACGGCGAGGTCGTGCGCACCGGCCCCGGACCGACGGCCGGTGTGCCGGCGTCGGCACCGCTGTTCGGCGAGCGGACGAACACCACGCTGTTGATCAACGACGATTCGGGAGCGCTGACCGCGGTCGATCTGGACACCGGCGTGGCGCAGCGGTTCCCCGATGTGGGCGCGTTCGCCGGTGAAGGTGGCAACGACCTCGTGCGTGCTGGCGACAGGGTGATCTACCAGGGACACGGCGAGACCGTGTCGTTGCCCGTCGACCTGGCCGGCACGCCGACCTCGCTGGGTCGCAGCGACTACTTCCGTCCAGGCGGCGCTGACGATCGGGTGTGGCTCCTGCGCCTGGCCCCGACCGCCACGGGCTCCGGGGAGAAGGTCCAGCTGGTGACGCTCGCCGGCGACGTCCTCGTCCCGTGGACACGCGCGGGCGGCAGCGCCGATCTCGGAGTTGGTGATTATCTGGCGACCACCGTCTGCGTGGCGGAATGCGCGCCAGGGATCGTGAACCACCAGCTCGAGAATCTGCTGACCGGGGAAACCGTCGAACTGCCCCAGGCCGCCAGCGCCGGCTGGGGCTCGACCTTGGCGCTCAACGGCGGCAGCACCGTCTTCCACCTCGATGATCGACGCCAGATCGCTGCGCAACCGAGTCCCGCGGTGTTCTACAACGCGGCGGTGGCACCGGATGAGCTCACCGTGGCCGCCGACCACGGGGACGGAGGCGGACAGCTCGCGGGCTTGGCCCTGATCGACACGGAGACCGGTCGATGGCGACGGGTGCCGGGGAGCTCGACGGGCGTCGGTGCCATCACGTGGACGGCCGACAGCCGACAGATCTTCGGATTGGCCGCGCTCTCACGCCGGCGCGCTCGGCTCACCCACTACGTCATGGGCCGTCCTGCGGCGACCGTCGTCGACCTGGCGCTTCCGGCCGGCCGGGTCGTCGCCGTCGCGAGGTCCGACGGCCCCCTGCTCGACACGAGCTCGACCTCGGTCTGCCCCGAGGCCGAGCCGATCTCGTCCTCTGCGCCGACGACGGCGCCGAGCACGCCGGGGGTGACCCGGAACGGGGCTCGCGTGGATCCATGGATCACCGTCGGAGCGCCGTGCCGACTGCGTGTCGGCTGAGCAACCTATGACGGCGAAGTCAAGAGCCAGTTTCGGGGTGTTGGGGCGCGTGGCATCGTCCCGCGGTGTGGCGGGTTTTGATGGCTGGGTCGGTGGTCGGGTGTCGTTCGCGGTTGGCGGGTGTTGGCGGGTGCCGGGGCCCACTCTCGGTGCTC
>JBGAOY010000023.1:0-72618 GCA_044221555.1 Acidimicrobiales bacterium | reverse complement strand
CCTGCTGGGGCCGCGCCCCCGCCGCCCGTCACACCCGCACCGCCTGGGGCTCCCCCGCCGCCCGTCACACCCGCACCGCCTGGGGCTCCCCCGCCGCCCGTCACACCCGCACCGCCCGTCGCTCCCCCGCCGCCGCCCGCCGCCCAGCCCCCACCGGCCCCGACACCAGCCCTGAGTCCCGATGGTCGCTGGGTGTGGACCGGCCGCGACTGGGCGCCCAACACCGCCGCCGCCCACGCTCCCGGCCCGGGCGCTCCTCCCACCGCTGGCCCGGCGCCGGCGTTCCACGCGGCGGTGCCGGCCGCGACGCCGCTCGTCGCGGCCTTCGATCCCGTCGCCGAGGCCAAGCGGTACCCCACGATGTGGCGCCTCACCGGACGGGGTCTCGGCGACGTGCCCCGTCTGCTCCATCCGGGAGAGGCGGTGCTGGCCACCGCTCCGGGCGAGGGCCAGATCCCCAAGTTCACCGGCCTCACCCTCGCCACTGGGATCGTGTTCGAACAGGGCTTCCTGCTCGTGGCCACCGACCGCCGCCTGCTCGCGCTCGGGCTGACGATGTCGGCGGGCAACGTGGCGACGGTCCACCAATTCCCCTACGCGCAGATCACCAACTGGCGGGCCGGCTACTCCCGCGCTGCCACCCTCGTGACCAAGACCGGGGTGGTGGAAGTGGCCGCCGGGCCCGACGAGGCCGCCGGAGTCAAGCGGATTCCGGGGGATCGCTTCGAGGCCGTCCGCGCCGCCGTCGAGGCCCGGCTGCCGCCGTCGGTCGATCGCGCCTGACTGGGCCCGCCCGCGGGTCGGCACCGGGCCATTGCCAGCCCCGCCGCGGGTCCCTAGCCTGCTGGGAGCCCGCCGGGCGGCGGGCTACCAGCCAGCGGAGGTGTCCCAGTGAGTGATCCGGCCGGCCCCGACGAGGGACACCTCGAGGGCTACGACCCCTACGACATCCTCGACGCCGAGGCCGCCCGCATCGAGGCGTGGCTCGCGGCGATGGCCGACGACGACCCGGTCTGGGACCTGCCCTCGCGATGCGCCGGTTGGAGCGTGCGCGACGTGGTGGCCCACCTGGCCGCGGTGGAGCACTACCACCACGCCTGCCTCGACGGGCGGGTGCAGCAGTACATCGAGGCGGGCATGGCCCAGGGGCACACCAGCCTCGACGAGTTCAACCAGGCGGGGATCGACGAGCGGTCCGGGAAGGCGCCCCACGAGCTGGTCGCCGAGTGGGCCGACGGCGACGCCGAGACCCGCCGCCGGCTGCGCGAGCGTGACGGCGACGACATCGACAGCAGTGTCGGGCCGTACCCGCTGCGGTGGCAGGCCTTCCACGTGGCCGCCGAGCTGGCGACGCACGCCGACGACATCGCCCTGCCGGTCACCCCCGACGAGGCCGCCGACCGCCTCGCCTGGCGCACCGCGTTCAGCCGCTTCGCCATCACGGAGAAGGACGCCTCGGCGGTCGTCGAGCCCACCGAGGCCGGCACCCGCGTGGTCATCGGCGGCACGGAGGTGGTCGTGGACGACCCCACCCTCGTGGCGGGCCTGGTCGACCGCCTCGACGACGAGGTGGACCCAGCAGTGCGGGCGGCACTCTCCGCCCACTGACCCGGGCGCCGCCGTCCGCATCGGCGGCACACACGGGCCGCACGCCGATCACCCCCAGGGCGCGCCGCGGTCGGCGGCCCGTGACTCGGGACCAATGGCCCTAGCCACCTGTAGGGACGGGGCCGACCATTCGTGGGTGACCTCCGTGCTGCGCAACATCCCCGTCGTCCGCGAGTGGTGCCGCCCCGACATCGAGCCACCCACGTGGGAGGGCCCCGACGACGCGAAGCGCGTGCTGATCGAGGAGGAGGACACCGAGCTCCGGTCCGCCATGGGCGAGGCCCTGCGGCAGGCCGGCTACCGCACCGCCGAGTGCTCCGGGCCGGGCTGGCACCGCGAGGGACGATGCCCGCTGGTGGAGGGCGACGGCTGCACTGCCGTCGAGCGAGCGGACGTGGTCGTGCAGGTGCTGGTCGCCAGTGACGAGCCGATGAACGAGGTGCGAGCCGCGTTGCGCGCCACCGACCCCGACCTGCCGATCACGGTCTTCGCGCCCGCCCCCTCCGTCCACCGCCACCCCGATCTCGTCGCCGGCAGCACCGTGGCCACCGGCCCCCTCACCCGCAAAGGCGTCGTGGCCGCCGTGCACGACACCATCGGGCCCCCGTGAGAAGCCGGCGACGATGCACCTCCTCCTGCTGGTCCTCGCTGTCGTCATTCTCGTGGGGGCCGTGATCGCCACGCGCGCCGGTCGGGGCCACCCCCCCTCCACGTCCCGGCCGGCGCGCGTGGACCTCGACCCCACCGGGGCCGAGGGGGACGAGTCGATGCCGGTGCCGGCCACAGTCCGCAGGTCACCCGGTGGCGGCTTCTCCCCGATGCTCGGGCGGTGGGTGAAGGCCGGTCTGATCACCTGGGAGCAGTCCGCCGAGATCCAGCGCTTCGAGACCGCCCGAGAGGCGGGAGCCGCGCCGGAGCGGCCCGCCCGGGTGAGCCCCCTGCGGTCGGCCCGGGTGCCGGTGGTGGCCGAGGCCCTGGGCTATCTCGGCGCCACGCTCGCCACCACGGGGCTGATGCTGGTGATCGCCCACCTGTGGACCGACCTGGCCCTGGCCGGACGGCTGGGTATCAGCGGGGTGGCGGCCGTGCTCCTGGTGGTCGCCGGCGCGCTGGTGCACGAGACCGCCGACCCTGCGCTGGCCCGCCTGCGCTGGGTGCTGTGGCTGGCGGCGACGGCCGCCGCCGTGGTGTTCGCCGGCGTGCTGGCCGACGGCGTGGGTGCCGAGAGCCCCGAGGCCATCGCCGCCTCCTGCGCGGCCACCGCCGCGGTCGTGAGCGGTGTTCTGTGGGGATGGCGCGAACGGCCGCTGCAACAGGCGGTCGCGCTCGGCGCGGTCCCGGCCGCGATCGGGACCGCGGCACTGCTCCTACTCCCACGGGGGGCCGCCTACTTCCTGGTGTGGGGCGTCGGTGCCGTGCTGTTCGCGCTGGGCGTGCGCCTGCTGACGCCGCTGCCGTGGGTGACCGAGACGGTCGGCGCGCTGACCCTCCTGGCGGGCAGCACCCTCGTCGCCTCGGACTGGGAGGGGCGCGGCCTGCTCTTCGTGCTCTTCACCGGCGCCGCCCTCGTGGCCGTGGCGATCGTCGGGAGCATCGCTCCGACCGGCACCGGCCAGGTGATCGCCGGGTCCTTCGGAGCCGTCGCCCTCGTCCAGGGTCTCCCCCCCACGATCGGCTGGTTCTCGCAGGACGCCGGCGTGCTCACCGGCCTGGTGCTCTGGGCCACCGGCGTCGGCCTCGTGGTGGTGGGCGCGACGCACCTCACCCGCCTGCCCCTCGTGGTCGAGATCCTCGGCGGCGTGCTGACCGTGGGCGGCGCCGCAGTGTGCGGTACCCAGTCTCCGGGATTCGCCGCGGCGTTCGGCGTGGCCAACGCGGTCGCCCTGATCGGGGCGGGCATGCGCCCGGGCCGCGTCCTCCTCTCGGCGGTCGGCGCGGTGGGGTTGCTGGTGAACGTGCCCTGGGCCATGGGCTGGTTCTTCCCCGGCGAGAACCGGGCGCCGCTGCTGATCATGGTCTCCGGCGCGCTGATCATCGCCGTCGCGGTGCTCATGACCCGCCAGGCCGGGCGCTTCCGCAGCGAGATCGGCCACCCGCACCCCGCCCGGTGAGTCACTGCCCACCGGGGCGGCACGGCCTCATAGCCTCGGGGTCATGGCCGACACCCGCCTCCCCGCCTCCGAACCGCAGATGCTCATCGACGGCGCCTGGGTCGACGCCCTCGACGGCGCCCGACTCGACACCGTCGACCCCGCCACCGGCGCGCTGATCACCTCGGTCCCCGACGCGGGGGCCGCCGACGTCGACCTCGCGGTCACCGCCGCCCGGCGGGCGTTCGCGGGTGGCTCGTGGGGCATGGCGGTGGCCGAGCGCGAGCGGGCCGAGCGGCTGTTCGCCCTGGCGTCGCTGCTGCGCCGCGACGCCGACGAACTGGCCGCGCTCGAGACCCGCGACTGCGGCAAGCCCCTCGCCGACGCCCGCTGGGACATCGACGAGGCCGCCTTCCTGTTCGAGTACTACGCCGGCTGGGCCACCAAGATCAGCGGCGACATCCCACCCGTCGGCCCCGAGGCGTTGAGCCTCATCGTCAAGGAGCCGGTGGGCGTGTGCGGCCTCATCGTCCCCTGGAACTACCCACTGCTGATGGCCAGTCAGAAGGTGGCCCCCGCCCTCGCCGCGGGGTGCACCGTGGTCCTCAAGCCCGCCGAGCAGACCCCCCTCACCGCGCTGGCGCTCGGCCGCCTGGCCGTCGAGGCCGGCCTGCCGCCGGGGGTGCTCAACGTCGTCACCGGTACGGGCCCCCACGCCGGCGAGCCCCTCGTCACCCACCGCGGCGTCGACAAGATCAGCTTCACCGGTTCGAAGGCGGTGGGCCGCCACATCATGCGGCTGTGCGCCGACGACCTGAAGCGGGTCACCCTCGAACTGGGGGGCAAGAGCCCCAACATCGTGTTCGCCGACGCCGACCTGGCCGCCGCGGTCCCGGGCACGGCCGAGGGCATCTTCGGGAACCAGGGCGAGGTGTGCTCGGCGGGTAGCCGCATCTTCGTCGAGCGACCCGTGTACGACGAGGTGCTGTCGGGGCTGGTCGACGAGGCGCGGGCCATCACGCTCGGGTCGGGCTTCGACCCCGAGGTCACCATGGGGCCGCTGGTCAGCGCGACCCAGCGCGACCGGGTGGAGGGCTACATCGGCACCGGCCGCACCGAGGGCGCCCGCCTGGCCTACGAGGGAAGCCGGCCCGACGACCCGGTCCTGGCCGGCGGCTTCTTCGTGCCGCCCACGGTGTTCGAGACCGAGTCGCTCGACCTCACCATCGCCCGCGAGGAGATCTTCGGTCCGGTGGCCACAGTGGTGCCCTTCGACGACGCCGACCAGGTGACGGCGATGGCCAACGACACCGAGTACGGCCTGGCCGCGGCCATCTGGACCCGCGACATCACCAAGGCGTTCACCGCCGCCCGCGCCGTGCGCGCCGGTGTCGTGTGGATCAACGACTCGCAGCCGGCGCCGAGCGAGGCGTCGTGGGGCGGGTTCAAGCAGTCGGGCATCGGCCGCGAGCTGGGTCCCTACGGGCTCGACGCCTTCCTCGAATCCAAGCAGATCTACGTGAAGCTGGTGTGAGCGCGGCGCTCGCTCACGGCGCGCCGGGGGTGACCACCCCCGACTCGTAGGCCACCACCACCAACTGGGCGCGGTCGCGGACCCCCAGCTTGGTGAGCAGCCGGCTCACGTGGGTCTTGGCGGTGGGCACCGACATGTACAGCGACTCGGCGATCTCCGCGTTCGAGTTCCCCCGGGCCACGGCCACGAGCACCTCGTGCTCACGCTCGGTGAGCAGCGCCAGGCCCGGGTTGACCTCGGCCGACACCCCGGCCGGCCGCTGGGAGAACTCCTCGATGAGCCGCCGGGTGATGCTCGGGGCCAGGAGGGCCTCGCCGTCGGCGATCACCCGCACGGCGGCCAGCAGCTCGTCGGGCAGGGTGTCTTTCAGGAGGAACCCGCTCGCCCCGGCCCGGAGGGCCTCGAAGACGTACTCGTCGAGATCGAAGGTGGTGAGGATGAGCACCCGGCACGACTCGGTCCGCTCCGACGCGGTGATCAGGCGGGTGGCCTCCAGCCCGTTCATCTCGGGCATCCGGATGTCCATCAAGATGACGTCGGGCCGTTCCCGCTCGGCCAGCGCCACCGCCTCCCGACCGTCGGCGGCCTCGCCGACCACCTCGATCCCGGGGTCCGAGCGCAGCAGCACGCTGAAGCCGCTGCGCACCAGTGCCTGGTCGTCGACCACCGCCACACGGATCACGCGCCCACCTCGGTGACCACGGGCCCCTCCGCCGACGGGTCCGACCGCCGGGCCTCGGTGCCGTAGGGCAGGCGGGCGGAGACGCGGAAGCCGCCCGATTCCCGCGGCCCCGCGTCCAGCGCGCCCCCGTAGACCGCCACGCGCTCCTGCATGCCCCGCAGGCCGTGGCCCGCCGAACCGTCGTGGGCCAGGTCGATGCCCCGACCGTCGTCGGACACCTCGATGTGGACCGAGCCGGGGTCGAAGGTGACGACCACCTCGGCGGTGGCACCCGGCCCACCGTGCTTCAACACGTTGGTGAGGGCCTCCTGCACGATCCGGAAGGTGGTGAGCTCGATGCCCTTGGGCACCTCGTGGCGTGGGCCCTCCAGGCGCAGGTGGGTCGTGACCCCGGCGTCGGTCATCTCGGCCGTGAGCGCGGGCAGGTCGTCCACCCCGGGGGCGGGCGCGAGGGCCGCGGCCTGGCCCTGCTCGTCGCGGAGGACCCCGAGGAGGCGGCGGATCTCGGTGAGCGTCGACCGGCTCGTCGCCGAGATGGCCTCGAGCGACCGCTTGGCCTCGCCGGGGTCGGTGTCGATCACGTGCATGCCCGCGCCGGCCTGCACCGCGATCACACCCATCGAGTGGGCCACGACGTCGTGGAGCTCCTGGGCGATGCGCAGGCGCTCGTCGGCCACGGCCCGGCGGGCCTCCTCCTCGTGCTCCCGCTCGAGCGCGCTCGCCCGCTGCTCCAGGGCCTCGAGGCGGGCGGCGCGGGACTGGAAGCTCCAGCCGAACAGGAACGCCGCGGCGAAGAGGCCCAGGTAGGAGATGAGGTTGGTCGCGTCGAACCGGGGCGTGTCCGACAGGTAGAGCAGGACGAGGCCGACGGCGACGTACGCGTAGGCGTAGGCCACCACCCTGGCCCGGCACCGGGACCCGACGGTGTAGGCGCCGAAGAGGGTGATGAGCGGGGTGGCCCCCTCCTGGTACTCGAGCCCGGAGAGCAGGAGGACGGCGCTGGAGCCCACGACGAACACCACCAGCGGGGCGCGGTGACGCAGGTAGTAGGGGAGCGTGGCGGTGAGGAGCAGCAGGACACCGACGAGATCGTCGGTCAGCGGGATGCCGGCGTTCTCGATCGGCGTGGCCCGGGTGGACACCACCGCGGCCACCACGAACAAGGTCGCCCAGGCCGCATCGACCAGCGCGGGATGGGCGGCCACCGCCTGCTTCCAGCGGCCCGGCACGGTCGAGAGCTCCACACACCCACGGTAGGTGCGGGCGGCGACCCGCGCATCGGTCTCGCGACGCAGTTCGCGTACATCCCGAGATGTACACCGCGGCGACCTGGGGCGGACCTCCCCACCCGGAGCGGGCCCGTCCCGGCGCCGCGGATCCACCTCCCGGACGACCACCCAATGACCCCCCGGCCGACGACGCCGGCGCCGCTGGAGCGCACTGTGATCCCCGACCGGGACCACCGGTCGTCACTCGAAAAGGGGAATCACATGACCACCATCGTCGCAGCACCCATCACCCACCCGGCGGCTCCCGCCGGCCACGCCCCGCAGGCCGTGGCCGCCGCCCGAGCCGTCGGCGCGAGCAAGGTCTACGGGCGGGGCGAGGCCGAGGTGCGGGCCCTCGACGGCATCACCGTCGGGTTCGGCGCCGGCCGGTTCACCGCCATCATGGGGCCCTCGGGCTCGGGCAAGTCGACCCTCATGCACTGCCTCGCCGGGCTGGACACCCTCACCGGCGGCTCGGTGTACGTGGGCGACACCGACCTGAGCACCCTGAAGGACCGCCAGCTCACCAAGCTGCGCCGCGACCGCGTCGGCTTCGTCTTCCAGGCCTTCAACCTCGTCCCGACGCTGACCGCCGAGGAGAACATCACCTTGCCCATGGCCCTGGCCGGGCGCCGCCCGGACCGCGCCTGGGTCGACCTGGTGATCGACACCGTCGGCTTGCGCCGGCGCCTCGAGCACCGGCCGTCCGAGCTCTCCGGTGGCCAGCAGCAGCGGGTCGCCGTGGCCCGGGCCATGGCCAGCCGGCCCGAGATCATCTTCGCCGACGAGCCCACCGGCAACCTGGACTCCCGCACCGGCGCCGAGATCCTCTCGTTCATGCGCCAGGCCGTCCGCGAGTTCGACCAGACCATCGTCATGGTCACCCACGACGCCGTCGCCGCCTCCTACGCCGATCGGGCCCTGTTCCTCGCGGACGGCCGGATCGTCGACGACCTGCCCGACCCCACCGCCGACTCGGTCTTCGACCGCATGCGGCACCTCGGAGCGTGATACCGATGCCTTCCGCCACCCACCCACGACCTGTCCCTACCCCCACCCACAAGTCCCCCACCCACAAGCGTCCGATGCTGAAGCTGACCCTGTCCAACATCCGGGCGCATGCCGCCCGCTCCACCTTCACCGCCATCGCGGTGGCCCTCGGCGTGGCCTTCATGGCCGGCACCCTCGTGCTCACCGCCACCCTGTCCCGGGCGTACGAGACGGTGTCGGGCAACGCCCTCGAGGGCACCGACGCCCTCGTGCGGTCGAGCCAGGTCGTCGCCGGCACCGACGGCACCCAGGTGCGGGCCACCGTCGACCAGACCGTGCTGGCCACGGTCGCCGGCGCCGACGGTGTCGCCGCCGCGGTGCCGCGGATCGACGGCATCGCCCAGGTGGTCGGCGACGACGGCCGCCTGCTCGACGACGACGAGAACCGCGCCATCCCCAAGGCCATGGCCTGGAGCGACGACGCCGAGCTCAACCCCCTCGAGCTGGTGGAGGGCCGGGCTCCGGCGGCCGCGAACGACATCGTCGTCGACCGCGCCACCGCCGCCGCCGGGCACTTCGCCGTGGGTGACCCCGTCCGGGTCGTCACGCCGGCGGGCCCCGACACCTACACCCTCGCGGGCGTGGTCACCTATGGGGGCGCCGACAACGCCGCCGGGTCCCCCGTCATCGGGTTCACGCCGACCACCGCCGCCGAGGTCATCGGCGAGCCCGGCCGCTACGACGCCATCGCCGTGCGCGCCGGTCCCGGCGTGTCCTCCGGCGAGGTCACCCGCAACATCGAGCAGGCCCTGCAGGGCACGAGCGGCGTGGAGGCCCTCACCCACGAGGAGGCCGTCGCCGCGGCCGAGGCCGAGAGCGATGCGGGGGTGGGCTTCATGAGCACCTTCCTCATGGCGTTCGCCATCGTCGCCCTGCTGGTCGGGTCGTTCGTGATCTCGAACACCTTCTCCATCACGGTCGCCCAGCGCACCAAGGAGACGGCCATGCTGCGGGCCATCGGTGCCAGCCGTCGCCAGGTCGCCCGTGCCACCCGGCTCGAGGCGCTGGTGACCGGTGTCGTGGCCTCGGCGGCCGGTGTCGTCGTCGGTGTCGGTGCCGCCGTGGGCCTACGGGCCCTGCTGGCCGCCTTCGACCTCGACCTGCCCGACGGCGGCCTGGTCGTCACCCCGGGCATCGTCATGGTCTGCATGGCCGTCGGCACCGTGGTGACCCTCGTCGCCGCCATCGTGCCCGCCCGTAGGGCCGCCCGGGTCGCCCCCATCGCGGCCATGCGCGACGTCGCCCTCGACCGGTCGGGTCGCTCGATCCGGCGGGCGGTCGTCGGCACCGTCGTCACCGTCGCCGGCGTGGCCCTGATCGCCAGTGGCCTGGGCGGTGCCGACGCGGGTCTCGTGGGCCTCGGCGCCGCGGTGGTCTTCGTCGGCCTCGGCGTGCTGGGCCCGGTGATCGCTCGCCCGGTCAGCCGGATCCTCGGCGCACCGCTGCCCCGCCTGCGGGGCATGACCGGCACGCTGGCCCGGGAGAACGCCACCCGCAACCCGAAGCGCACCGCGGCCACGGCGTCCGCCCTCATGATCGGCGTGGGCCTGGTGGTGTTCATCACGGTGTTCGCGTCGTCGGCCCGGGCGTCGATCTCCGACAGCGTCGATGCCGCCGCCCGCTGCGACTGGATCGTCCACACCACCTTCGGCCAGGGCGGCATCAGCCCCGAGGCCGGCGAGGCGGTGAAGGCGCTCCCCGAGGTCGGGGCGTTCTCACCGATGCGGTACACCGCAGCCCGCGTCGACGGTTCGGGAGCGACGGTGTCGGCCATGGACCCGGCCCAGATCGACGGTGTCGTCGACCTGGCCATCACCGACGGCACCGTGGCCGGCCTGGGCCCCGACGAGATCGCCGTGCACGGCCGTGAGGCCGAGGCCGCGGGGCTCTCGGTGGGCGACCCGGTCACCGTCGAGTTCCCCCAGACCGGCGCTCACACGTTCCACGTGGCCGCCGTCTACGACACCCTCGAGCCCATGGGGGCGTACACGATGAGCCTGGCCGCCTTCGAGGCCAACGGCGTGGAGGCGGTGGACGACTTCCTGTTCATCACCAACGCCGACGGCGTGTCGATGGACGAGGCCCGGGCCGCCATCTCGTCGGTGCTCGACTCGTATCCCACGGCCAGCCTGCTCACCACCGAGGAGTTCACCCAGAGCCGCGCGGCGGTGATCGATCAGATGCTCAACCTGATCTACGCCCTGCTGGCCCTGGCGGTGCTGATCGCCCTGTTCGGCATCGCCAACACCCTGGGGCTCTCGGTGCACGAGCGCACCCGGGAGCTCGGGCTGCTACGAGCCGTGGGCATGGCCCGCCACCAGGTCCGGTCCATCGTGCGGTGGGAGGCGGTGCTGATCGCCCTCTTCGGCACCGGCATCGGCCTCGCCGTCGGGCTGGGCTTCGGCTGGGCGCTGGTGCGGGCCCTGTCGGGTGAGGGGTTCAACCGCCTGGCCGTCCCGGTCGGTCAGCTCACCGTCATCGTCGCCCTGGCCGCCGTGGCCGGCGTGGTCACCGCGGTGCTCCCGGCCCGCCGGGCCGCCCGGGTGGAGGTGCTCACGGCCCTGCGCACCGACTGACCCCGAACGCACGACCGGCCCCTCCCCGTGCCCGAGGACACGGGGAGGGGCCGGCGGCGCGCCCGGGACAGGTCAGTCGAGGCCGAGGCGCGACGCCAGGCGCGCGGTGTCGGCAGGGTCGAGGACGGTGCCGACCAGGGCCCACACACCGGCGAACACCTCGGCGGGCGCCCCCTGGCGCATGCCGCCGAGCAGCTCGGCCCGGTCGTCGACGTTCATCGCCGGGATCATGACCGCCAGCGACGAGGCCATCTCGTCGGGCGGGATGCTGCCCACGATGGCCTCGTGCAGGCCCACCACGGCCTCGACCCCGATGGCCGCCTCGAGCGCGGGCATCACCACCCGCTCCTCGGTGTGCTGGTGGGCCAGGTAGGTGCCGGTGAAGTCGGCCAGCTCGAGGTAGAGGTGGTGGCCCCAGCGGCGGGCGTCGGCATCGCCGGCCTCGGCCACCGCGCCGGCCAGCACGATGAGGTCGTCCATCCGGGGCTCGAGGCGGTGGTGGTCGGCGGCGATCACCTCGGCCAGGTCGGGGCGCTCGACCTCGAGCACCGGCTGGATCACCGAGTCCTCGTGGTGGGCGTGGCTGACCAGCAGGTCGACGCTGGCCCGCACCCGCTGGGCGAGGTCGACCCGACCCGGACGGTCGAGCGGGTCGACCTCACCGGCCCGGCCGGTCACCGAGAACAGGTCGGCGCGGATGCCCTTGTGGATGTCCTTGTACAGGTCGAGCACCGCCAGCGCGGGGGCCTCGGTGCGGTGGGTGGTGATGTCGGTGATCAGGGCCATGGTCTTCCTCCGTGGTCGTCGTGATGGGGACGAGGGCCATCGTGAGGGCTTCCGGGAACGGCCGCGGCTCAAAGGTTCGTGAGCGGATGCTAAGTAATTGCTACCCGTGGCTGAATTCGACGATCGCATCGACCGGCAGTTCGCCGAGCGCGGGTGCGCCCTGATCATCGGCACCGTCGGCCCCGACGGCGCTCCCCACGCCGCCCGGGCGTGGGGGCTCACCCTGGGGCCCGGCACACGAGGCCCGATCCGACTGCTGCTGAGCGCGGACGACCCGGTCACCCACGCCAACCTCCGTCGCGCCGATGCCCACGGTGGCCGGATCGCCATCACCGGCGCCGACGTGGTGACGCTGCGCTCGTTCCAGATCAAGGGCCGCGTCACCGCGTGGGAGCCGGCCGGCCCCGACGACGAGGCCCGTGCCGAGCGCTACCTCGCCGAGTTCTTCACCGACATCGAACAGACCGACGGCACCTCCCGCCGGCTGCTGGAACGACTGCGACCGGCCGCGTACGTCGCCTGCACCGTCGAGGTGGACGAGTCGTTCGACCAGACCCCCGGCCCCGGCGCCGGTGCGCCGGTGGAGCGGGAACCATGAGCCCGAGGAACGAGGGCGGGGCCCGAGCGGCCCGGCGACGCAGGAGCCAGGAGCGGGAAGCATGAGCCCGAGGAACGAGGACGCCGCCATCCCGCTCTCGGCCCTCCACCTGTGCTTCGAGGGCGCCATCCCCGCGGTGGTGGCCACCGCCGCCGCCGACGGGACCCCGAACGTCACCTACCTGTCCCGGGTGCGCAAGGTCGACGACGACCACCTGGCCCTGTCGAACCAGTTCTTCTCCAAGACCGCCCGCAACCTGGCCGAGAACCCGCGGGCGTCGATGCTCCTGATCGACCCGACCACCTACGACGAGTACCGCCTCGAGCTCGTCTACGAGCGCACCGAGCGCCGGGGTGACGTGTTCCGGCTGCTGAGCGAGGACGTCGACGCGGTGGCGGCCGAGACCAACATGCAGGACGTCTTCAAGCTGCGCTCGGCCGACATCTACCGCGTGCTCGACGTGGCGCTGGTGCCCTCGATCCTCCCCCGCCCGGCCACCGCCACGGTCGTCGGCGGGCAGGGCGCCACCGGCCTCGCCGAGCTCACCGCTCGGCTGTCTCGTTGCGGCGACCTCGACACGCTGGTGTCGGTGGCGGTGGACGGCCTCGCCGAGCTGCTCGGCTTCGAGCACAACCTGCTCCTGCTGCTCGACGAGACGGGGCGATCGCTGTTCACCATCGCCAGCCACGGCTACCCGGCCGAGGGTGTCGGCTCGGAGGTGCCGGTGGGCGAGGGCATGATCGGCATGGCTGCGGCACGCGGCCAGGCCATGCGGGTGGGCAACCTGCGCCACATGCGGCGCTACTCGCGGATCGTCCGCCACGAGTACGAGGGCACCGGCGAGGTGGGCCCCGGCCACGAGGTGCCGCTGCCCGGCCTGCCCGGGGCCACCAGCCGCCTCGCGGTGCCAGGCCTGGCCCTGGGCCAGCTGGTCATCGTGCTGATGGCCGAGAGCGACGCGCCCGTGGCCTTCACCCCCGAGGACGAGGCCCTGCTCACCGCCGTGGCGTCGCTCGTGGCCAACGCGGTCGAGGTCGCCCGCGCCCAGGGCCCCGACGCCGCCGACGCCGTGACCCTCCCCCGCGCCACGCCGCCCGCGCGCCGCCCGGCGGGCACACGGGTGCGGTTCTTCCCGGTGGACGGCAGCACCTTCCTCGACGACGAGTACCTGATCAAGGGCGTGGCCGGCCGCATCCTGTGGGCCCTGCTGGGCCACCATCAGCGCGAGGGCAGGGAGGAGTTCACCAACAAGGAGGTGCGCCTCGACCCGTCGCTCGAGCTGCCCGAATTCCGGGACAACCTGGAGAGCCGCCTCATCCTCCTGAAGCGCCGCCTCGACGAGCGCGACGCTCCCATCCGCATCGAGAAGACCGGGCGAGGCCGCTTCCGCCTGCAGGTCGACGGCCCCGTCACCCTGGAGGCGGTCGAGACCCAGCAGCAATGACGTCCAACAGGGCCTCGAGCGCCTCGACGGAGTGACCGCTGACGAAGTCGTCCACGTGGGGCAGCGCCGCCGCCATCCCGCCGGCCAGGGGCTCGAAGCCCTCGGTTGCGGCCCGGGGGTTGGCCCAGACGACGCGGTGGGCCAGGCGGGCGAGGCGCTCCATCTGCTCACCCACCAACGCCGGGTCCTCGCGCTCCCAGCCGTCGGACACGATCACCACCACCGCCCCCCGGGCCAGGCCCCGCCGGCCGTGCTCGTCGTTGAAGCGGCGCAGGGCCTCGCCGATGCGGGTGCCGCCCGACCAGTCCGGCGCGGCCCGCGCGGTTCGGCGCAGCGCCTCGTCGGGGTCGGTGGTCTGCAGCACCCGGGTGAGCCGGGTGAGCCGGGTGGCGAACACGAAGGCCTCGGCCCGGGTCGAGCGCACCGCGCCGTGCAGCAGGTGCAGGTAGGCCCGCGAATACGACTCCATCGAGCCCGACACGTCGGCCAGCAACACGATGCGGCGGCGCCGCACCTTGCGGGTGCGCATCACGTGGGCCACGGGGTCGCCCCCGGTGCGGTGGGCCCGGCGCAGGGTGGCCCGCACGTCCATGCGGTGGCCGGCGGCGCCCACCACGTGGCGCCGGCCCGGCCGGGTGGGGGCCCGCACCGCCAGCCGGGCCATCAGGTCGCGCAGCGACGCCAGTTCCTCCGGCGTCCACGCCGCGAAGTCCTTGGTGCGCAGCTGCTCGTCGCTGCTGGCCGCGGCCAGCACCGTCTCCGGCTCGTCGCCGTCCTCGTCGTCCTCGTCTTCTCGCCCCTCGTCCCGGTCGGCGGTCGCCCCCATGGCCTGCGGAACGGGCGCGGCGCCGGCATCCGCGTCGTCGGTGGGCGGTCGGCGGTCGGGGCCCGGCTTGATGTGCGGGGGCGGCGGCTGGCTCGAGTCGCCCCGCTGGTCGGCCTGGTCGACCAGCCCACGGAACACCTGGGCGAACACCCGGTCGAGCACCTCGATGTCGCGGCGGCTCGCGGCCAGGGTGACCCGCGCCATCCAGTACACCTCGTCGATCGTCTGGGGTCGCCCCTGGGCGACCGCCTTGGCGAACCGTCCGGTGCGCTCGGGCGTGACCGCCACGCCGGCGGCGTGCAGCACCTGCCCGAACCCCGCGGCCACCGCGGCGAGGTCCGGCTCGGCGGCGGCCACCCCACTCGCCGGGCTCAGCGCGGTTCCCCGCGCCACGCGCCGGATGCTGCGCGCACCTGGAGTCGTGCCTTGTGGGGCCTCACCCTCCGGCGACCCACTCCAGGCCCCGGGCGTGCGCCAGGTCGAGGTCCTCCCGGTACTTCAACACGGTGCCCAGGGTCTGGCCGACGGCGTCGGCGTCGAGGTGGTCGAGGCCCAGCATCTCGACCACCGCCACCCAGTTGATGGCCTCGGCGATGCCGGGGGGCTTCTGCACCTCCAGGCCCCGGAGGCGCACCACCGCCGACGCGACCTGCTCGGCCAGCGTCTGGCTGGCCTCCGGCACCCGCCGGCGGATGATGGCCACCGACCGCTCGAGCGACGGGTAGTCGATCCAGTGGTAGAGGCACCTCCGCTTCAGGGCGTCGTGCAGGTCGCGGGTGCGGTTGGACGTGAGGATCACCACCGGGGGATGTGCGGCCCGCAGCGTGCCCAGCTCGGGGATGGTCACCGACGCCTCGGCCAGCAGCTCGAACAGGAAGGCCTCGAACTCGTCGTCGGCCCGGTCGACCTCGTCCACCAGCAGCACCGCCGGCCGGGGCCCCGGGTGCTCGATGGCCTGCAGCAGCGGCCGCTCGATCAGGTACTCACGGCCGAACAGGGCCGACTCCTCCACCTCGGCGCCGGTGGCCTCGGCCAGGCGGATGCCGAGGAGCTGCCTCGGGTAGTTCCACTCGTAGAGGGCTTCGGCGGCGTCGATGCCCTCGTAGCACTGCAGCCGGATCAGCGGGGTGTCGAGCGCGGTGGCCAGGGCCTTGGCCGCCTCGGTCTTGCCCACGCCGGGCTCGCCCTCGAGCAGCAGGGCCTGAGGCAGGCGCACCGCGCAGAACAGCGCGGTGGCCAGCCCCAGGTCGGCCAGGTAGTCGGCGCCTTCGAGCGCCGCGGTCAGGGCGTCGACGTCGGGCAGGGTGTCGGCGAGGCTCTCCACACCCTCACTATGCACGAGGTCAGGATGGCGCATACGCGGCGGGATCGGCGGCGAAGGCCCGCAGGCACCCGCTGCCGCAGAACCACCGCCGTGCCCCCTCGTGATCGAGGTGCAACGACGACTCGACCGTCGCCACCGTCATCCCGCACACCGGGTCGAGCGCGGTGGCCGGCTCGGCATCGTTCCGGGCCGCCGCCTCGGCGACGTCGCTGCCCGGCACGGTGCGACCCGACGGGCGGGGCCGGGCCTCGACGATCTCGGCCAGGATCGACAGCGCCACCTCCTCCGCGGTGCGGGCGCCGATGTCGAGCCCCGCGGGGCTGCGCACCCGGGCCCGCTCGTCGGGCGCCGCCGCCAGCGTGGCGATCACCGCCTCACCCCGCTTCCGGCTGGCCACCAGCCCCACGTAGGGCACCCCCGCGGCCAGCGCGGCGTCGAGGGCCCGCTCCTCGTCGCGCCCATGCGTGGCCACGACCACCGCGGCCGTGTCGGGCGCGAGCGGGTCCGACCAGGCCACCACGTCGTAGCCGAGCGGCCCGCCGAAGCCGATCAGGGCGCGCGCGATGGGCGTGTCGCCCACCACCGCCACCAGCGGCGCCGGCATCACCGGCTCGAGGAACACCTCGAGGGTGCCGCCCGACAGGCACGGGTTGTGCACGGTCAACTTCCCCGGCTGCGCCGCCTCCTCCACCGGCGAGATGCGCAGCAGCAGCGACTCGCCCGAGTCGAGCAGGGCCATGCCCTGGGCCCGCACCGTCGACTCGGCGCAGGTGCCGCCCACGAACCCCTCCATGGTGCCGTCGGCCAGCACCAGCGCCTCGTCGCCGGGCTTGGCCGACGTGGGCTTCTCGGCCAGCACCACCCGCGCCGACACGAACGGCACCCGGTCCTGCCGCAACGCGTCGGCGCGAGCCTGCACGGCCCCTCGCGCGGTCACCAACCCCCCGTTCTGGCACCGGATTTCGGGGTCGTGACCCCGAAATCCGGTGCCAGAAGCCGCGGTTTCGACGACAACACCGTCAACTGGCGCCCAGGTCGGTGCGCAGCGGCCGGCCCTGGATGGCCAGCCACACCTGGGCCGGCGTCAGGGGCATGTCGGCGTGGCGCACCCCGAAGGGCTCGAGCGCGTCCATGACGGCGTTCACCACCGCCGGCGGCGAGCCGACGGTGGCCGACTCGCCCACGCCCTTGCAACCCAGGGGATGGTGGGGCGACGGCGTGACCGTCTCGCCGAGCTCCCAGCTGGGGCACTCCATCGAGGTGGGCAACAGGTAGTCCATGAACGAGCCGCCCAGGCAGTTGCCGTCGTCGTCGAAGGCGATCACCTGCATCAGGGCCATGCCCACCCCGTCGGCCAGGCCGCCGTGCACCTGGCCCTCCACGATCATGGGGTTGATGCGGGGCCCGCAGTCGTCGACGGCGATGAAGCGCTCGACCTTCACCTGCCCGGTGCCGGGGTCGACGTCGACCACGCAGATGTAGGCGCCGTAGGGGTAGGTGAGGTTGGGCGGGTCGTACACCACCGAGGCGTCGAGGTGGCCCTCCACCCCCTCGGGCAGCTCGAGGCTGCCGTGGGCCAGCATGGCGATCTCCTGGATCGTCTTGCCCTGCTCGGGATCGCCCTTGACGAACCAACGGCCGTGGTCCCACTCGAGGTCCTCGGGGGCGCACTCGAGCGCCGCCGCGGCCACGATGCGGGCCTTGTCGCGCACGCGCCGCGTGACGACCGCGGCGGCGGCACCCGACACCGGCGTCGAGCGTGACCCGTAGGTGCCCAGGCCGAACGGCGTCTGGTCGGTGTCGCCCTCGACGACGGTGATGTCCTCGGGCGGGATGCCGAGCTCGTGGGCCACGATCTGGGCGAAGGTCGTCTCGTGGCCCTGGCCCTGGCTCTGCACGCTGAGGCGCAGCACGCCCTTGCCGGTGGGGTGGATGCGCAACTCGGCGCCGTCGGCCATGCCCAGGCCCAGGATGTCCATGTGCTTGCGCGGCCCGGCACCCACGCCCTCGGTGAAGAACGACAGGCCGATGCCCATCAGGTGCTCGCCGCCGGCGCCGGGGTTCTCGGCGGTGCCGCCGGCGGCGGCCCACTTGGCGCGCTGCTCGTCCCGTTGGCGCACCAGGTCGGGGTACCCGGCCTGGTCGAGCGCCACCTGCAGCGTGTGGGCGTAGTCGCCCGAGTCGTACTCCCACCCCGTCTTCGAGGTGTACGGGAACTGCTCGGGCCGGATCAGGTTCTTCATGCGCAGCTCGGCCGGGTCGAGGCCCATCTCGTCGGCCAACAGGTCGACCATGCGCTCGACGAGGTAGACCGCCTCGGTCACCCGGAACGAGCACGCGTAGGCCACGCCGCCCGGCGCCTTGTTCGTGTAGACGCCCTTCACCGTGCAGTGCGCGGCCTCGAGGTCGTAGCTGCCGGTGAAGATGTGGAAGAAGCCGGCGGGGAACTTGGTGGGCTGGGCCGTGCCGTTGAAGGCGCCGTGGTCGGCCAGCACCTCGACCCGCAGGCCCAGGATGGTGCCGTCGCTGGTGGCGGCGATCTCGCCGTGCATGTGGTAATCGCGGGCGAACGAGGTGGCCATCAGGTTCTCGGAGCGGTCCTCCTGCCACTTCACCGGCAGGCCGGTGACGATCGAGCCCACCACCGCCAGCACGTAGCCGGGGTAGATGCCCACCTTGTTGCCGAAGCCGCCGCCGATGTCGGGGGCGATGATCTGGATCTTGTTCTCGGGCAGGCCGGCCACCAGGGCGTAGACGGTGCGGTGGGCGTGTGGCGCCTGGGTGGTGGTCCAGCAGGTGAGCTTGCCCATCACCGGATCCATGTGGGCGATCGACCCGCACGTCTCCATCGGTGCGGGGTGCACCCTCGGGTACAGCATGTCCTGGCTGACCACCACGTCGGCCTTGGCGAAGGCGGCGTCGCACGCCTCCCTGCTGCCGGCCTCCCAGTCGAAGATGTGGTTGTCGGCCTTGCCCTCGATGTCGTCACGGATGACGGCGGCGTCGGGGTCGAGGGCCCGCTTGGCGTCCATCACCGGGTCGAGCGGCTCGTACTCCACGTCGATGAGCTCCAGCGCGTCGCGTGCCGAGTAGCGGTCCTCGGCCACCACGAACGCGACCTCCTGGCCCTGGAAGCGCACCTTGTCGGTGGCCAGCACCGCCTGCACGTCGTGCGACAGCGTCGGCATCCACGCCAGGCTCAGCGTCTCGAGGGTGGCGCCGGTGATCACCGCCTTCACCTTCGGGTGGGCCTCGGCCGCCGACGTGTCGATCGACACGATCCGGGCGTGGGCCATGGGGCTGCGCAGGATGGCGCTGTGCAACATGCCCGGCAGCACGATGTCGTCGAGGTAGTGGCCCTTGCCCCGCAGGAACCGGGCGTCCTCCTTGCGCAGCATGCGGCCGAAGCCGATGGGGTTGCCGGCCTCGCTGAGGGGCACGTCGCCGTTGGTGGGGATCTCGGTCGTGGTCATGCGGAGACCTCTTCCGTCTCGGCGGATGCATCAGCGGCAGGCACGTCGGCGCCCGCACGGTTCTGAGAGGCAGGGTGCTCGGCCGCCCAGCGGATCGACCGCACGATGTTCTCGTACCCCGTGCACCGACAGATCTGGCCGCTGATGGCCTCACGGATGGTGGCCTCGCTGGGGTCCGGGTCGTGGTCCAGCAGGTGGCGGGCGGTCATCATCATCCCGGGCGTGCAGAACCCGCACTGCAGGCCGTGGTTGCGCAGGAAGCCCTCCTGCACCGGGTCGAGGCCGGCGTCGGTCTCGAGGCCCTCCACCGTGCGCACCTCACGGCCGTCGGCCATGGCCGCGAGCACGGTGCAGCTCTTCACCGGCTCACCGTCCATCCACACCACACACGTGCCGCAGTTCGACGTGTCGCACCCCCAGTGGGTGCCGGTGAGCCCGACCGTGTCTCGCAGGAAGTGCACGAGCAACAGGCGGGGCTCGACCTCTCGGGCCACGTCCTGGCCGTTGACGCTGACAGAGACCTCCATGGTCATGCTCCCTCTCCTCGGGCCCGGGCGATCGAGCGGCGCAGCGCACGCAGCGTGAGCTCGCCGGCCAGGTGGCGCTTGTAGTCGGCGGGACCGCGCTGGTCGGTGGCCGGCTCGGTGACCGCGGCGGCCGCGGCCGCCGCCGCCGCCGCCAGGTTCGCCTCGGTGGCGGCCTGGCCACGAAGCCCGGCTTCGGCGTCGGCCGCGCAGAAGTGCGGGGCACCCACCGCGGTGAGCCCGATGCCGCAGTCGGCCACGGTGTCGCCGTCGAGGGTGACGAAGGTGCCGGCGGCGGCGACCGCCCAGTCCCCCACTCGACGCTCCACCTTCTCGTAGGCGCTGCCGGCCGCCGGACGGATCGGCACACGGACCTCGGCCACGATCTCGCCGTCGCCGACGACGGTCTCGTAGGGCCCGGTGTGGAACTCGCGAGCGGGCACCGCTCGGCTCCCCGACGCCGACCGGATCACCACGGAAGCGCCGAGGGCCGACGCCACCGCCGACAGGTCCTCGGACGGGTCGGCCTGGCAGAGCGAGCCGCCGATGGTGCCGCGGTTGCGGACTATCGGGTCGGCGATCACCCGCTCGGCGTCGGCGAAGATCGGGTAGTGCTCGGCCAGGAGCGGTGACGACAACAGCGCCGCGTGACGGGTCATGGCCCCGATCGCGATCGCGTCGCCGTCGACCTTCACGTAGGAGAGCTCGCCCACGAGGTCGTTGATGTCGACGAGGAACTCGGGCCGGGCCAGCCGCAGCTTCATCATCGGCAGCAGGCTGTGGCCGCCGGCGATGAGCCGGGCGTCCGGGCCGTGGCGGTCGAGCAGCGCGAGCGCGTGATCGACGCTCGTCGCCCGCTCGTAGTCGAACGGTGCTGGTGTCTGCACGGTCCCCCCTGGGCTCGTGGTTGCGTGGCGCGGCCCCCGGCCGCACGGCCGAGCATCCCCCCCGCCCCGCCCCCCGTCGATCCGGACCTAAGCATTCGCTTAGGAGCACCAGCATCACACCCGCTCCGAAGGGTTACGTTTCCCGTTGGTGACGTTGACCCAGCTCGAGGCGTTCGTGCTCGTGGCGCGTCTGGGATCGGTGAAGTCCGCGGCCGAGGTGCTCGGCGTCAGCGAGCCCGCGGTGTCGGGCGCCTTGGCCTCGCTGCGCAACCACTTGAACGATCCGCTGGTCGAGCGCACCCCCACGGGCATGGAGCTGACCGACGGTGGCAAGCGACTGGTCGGCATCGCGTCGCAGATGGTGAACCTGGCCGCCGACGCCGAGGCCGCCATCCGCGACGCCCAGGGTGCCCCCGAACTGGTGCGGGTGGTGGCCACCTCGACCATCGCCGAGTTCGTCGCCCCGCCGGTGATCACCGCGTTCACGGGCCGCACCGGCACCGTCGAGGCCAGCGTGGGCGCCGCCACCGCGGTCGAGATGCCCGCCCTGCTGTCCGAGCGCCTGGCCGACGTCAGCCTGGGCCCCAGCCTGAGCGGCTTCCGCAGCGAGCCCATGATGCGCTACCGGTTGGTGCTGGTGGCCAGTCCCCACCACCCGCTCACCCGCCGGTGCGCCACGACGCTGCGCGACCTGCAGCACCACGACTGGTTGATCGGCCCGGCCGGCGCCGACCCCTCCAGCGAGATCGGCCGCCTGCTCGACCGGCTCCGGGTGCCGCCGGAGCGCCAACGGGTCTTCGCCAGCGACGCCGCCGCGTGGACCGCCGCGGCCGACGGCGACGGCATCGCGCCGGCGATCGCGCACATCGTGGCCCGAGAGGTCGACCGCGGCGCGTTGGTGCACCTCCCCGTCGAAGGCTTCCCGGTCGACCGGCTCTGGTACGTGAGCACCCTCGCGTCCGACCGGTGCCCTCCCGGCGCGGCGAAGCTGCGCCGCTTCCTCGGCACGCCCGACGCGATGCAGGTGATGCACCGCTCGGACGGCAGCGTGCCCGCATCCCGCTTCCGCCCGCCCGTCTACGTCACCCTCTGGAGCTGAGCCGGCGATGCCTACGCTGCGGACCGTGGCGCACCACCGATCGGCCGGAGGGCCGAGCCGCCCCGAGCCGGGGAGAACCGGAGCGGAGCAGCACCACCGACGAACCGGATGGCGAAGCCCCCACACCCGCCGACACGGCGCTCCCACGGGCCAGCCCACGCTGCGCAGCGGAGCGGAGCAGCACCACCGACGAACCGGATGGCGAAGCCGCTCCGAGGGACGAGGAGCAAAGCCAACATGAGAGAGCTGCTGGCCAATCTCGACCGCTGGCGCCGCCAGGGCAAGGCCGTCGCCATCGCCCGTGTCGTCGACATCGAGGGCTCGGGCCCACGCGACCCGGGAGCGGCCATGGCGGTGAGCGAGGACGGCGAGGTGGTGGGAAGCGTGTCGGGCGGCTGCGTCGAGGGCGCCGTCGTCACCGAGGCGCTCGACATCCTGGCCTCCGGCGACCGCCGCATCGTCACGTTCGGCTACAGCGACGACGAGGCGTTCTCGGTCGGCCTCACCTGCGGCGGCACGGTCCACCTCTACATCGAACCGCTCGACTGGTGACCGGGCCCGGGGTTCTCGAGCAGAGGCTGTTCGAGCAGTTGAAGGAGGCGGTCGATGCGTCCGACCCGGTGGCCCTGGCCACGGTGATCGAGGGTCCCGGCACCGGCGCCAAGCTGCTCGTCGGGCCCGACCGGGCGCCGGTGGGATCGCTCGGCGATCCCGACCTCGACCGGGTGGTCGCTCGCGACGCCCTGGGTGAGCTGGCCGCGGGCACCACCGGTGTGCGCCACTACGGCCCGCACGGCGAGGCCCGGGAGCTGGTGGTGTCGGTCTTCGTCGAGTCGTTCGCCCCGCCGCCCCAGATGCTGATCTTCGGCGCGGTCGACTTCACCGCGGCGCTGGCCCGCACCGCCAAGCTGCTGGGCTACCGGGTGACCGTGTGCGACGCCCGCGAGGTGTTCGCCACCAAACGGCGCTTCCCGATGGCCGACGAGGTGATCGTGGACTGGCCGCACCGGCTGGTCGAGCGGGTCGGCCACCGGCTCGGTGGGCGCGATGCGGTGTGCGTGCTCACCCACGACCACAAGTTCGACGTCCCGGCCATCGTGGCCACCCTGGCCACCGACGTCGGGTACCTGGGGGCGATGGGGTCGCGGCGCACGCACGCCGACCGGGTCGAGCGCCTGCGGGCCGAGGGCGTCGACGATGCCGGCATCGCGCGCATCCTGGCCCCGATCGGCCTCGACCTCGGCGCCCGCACCCCCGAGGAGACCGCGATCGCGATCTGCGCCGAGATCATCGCCCAGCGCACCGGCCGCCCGGCGCCCAGCCTGCGCGACACCGACGGCAGCATCCACCGATGAGACGAGGAGCAAACATGAGCGGAGCAGCAACCACCGACGAACCGGATGCCGAAGCCGCTCCGACCGACGAGGAGCCAGTGTGATGGAGCTGAACAACGAGTTCGACGTGGCCGCACCCATCGAGCAGGCGTGGAGCGTGCTCACCGACCTCGAGCGCATCGCGCCCTGCCTGCCGGGGGCGCAGCTGCTGGAGGTGGAGGGCGACGAGTACCGCGGGGTGGTGAAGGTGAAGGTCGGGCCGGTGGTGGCGCAGTACAAGGGCCGGGCGGTGTTCGTCGAGCGTGACGACGCCAGCCACCGGGCCGTGCTGTCGGCCGACGGGCGCGACACCCGGGGGCAGGGCAACGCCAGCGCGACGATCGAGGCGAACCTCACGCCCACCGACACCGGCACCCACGTGGTGGTGGCCACCAACCTCAAGGTGAGCGGCAAGGTGGCCCAGTTCGGGCGGGGGGTGATGGTGGACGTCAGCACGAAGCTGATGGCGCAGTTCGTGGAGAACCTGGAGACCACCGTGCTGGCCGACGACGGGGCGCCCGCCGAGCCCGAGGCCGCCGACTCTGGGGCCGCCGCGCCCGGGTCCGCCGAGCCCAGTGCCGCGGACGCCGCCGCCGCCGGACCCGACACCTCGGCACCCGCCGAGCCGGGCGCGCCGGCCACCACCGCGGCCCCGGCCCCGACCGCCGAGACGCCGGCGCCGGCCGATGCACCGGCGGCCCCCGACACGGGGCCGACCGCGGCCCCGGCGGTGCGCAAGATCGACAGCGCCGAGGCGGCCCCGCTCGACCTGATGGACGTGGCCGGCGGCAAGACCATCGCCAAGCTGGCCCTGCCGGTCGTGCTGCTCGTCGTCGTCCTGATCACCCTGATCGTCCTCGCCGTGCGCTGACCCGTGACCACCAGCGTCGCCGCCCCGGCACGGACGCCACCGCTGGCCGTGGCCGCGGTCGCCGGCGCCTGGGTGCTGGTGGCGGCGGTGGATGCGGCCGGCGGCGCGGGCCGTTTCGGCCACGACCGCTTGTTGCACGGCTCGCGGCCGCTGGCGCAGGCCCTGCTGTGGTTCCTGGTGGGCTGGCTGGTGATGGTGGTGGCCATGATGGGCCCGGCGGCGCGGCCTGCGGTGCGGGCCCACGCCGCGGCCACCGCCCACCTGGCGCACCCGGCCTCCGCCCGTGCGGGGTTCGTGGGCGGCTACCTGCTGGTGTGGGCCACCTTCGGGGCCCTGCTGTTCTCCGGCGACGCGCTGCTGCACGCACTGGTGGACGAGTCCTCGCCCTGGATCCGTGGGCACGGCCTGGTGGCCGGCGCGGTGCTGGTCACCGCCGGCCTGGCCACGGCGCGGCCCGCGGCGGGCCGGCGCGTGCAGGCGTGTCGCCACGGCACCGGCCGGCTCGCCGCGGCCTCTGCCGGTCCGGGCCTGCGCGAGGGGTTCGCGACCGGTCGCGACCGCGGCGTGGCGTGCGTCGCGTGTTGCTGGGGGCTCATGCTGGTGATGTTCGCCTTCGCGGTCACGTCGCTGGTGGCCATGGGTCTGGTCACCGCCCTGATGGCCTACGAGCGGGTGGGCGCCCGAGGCGTGGCCGTGGCCCGGGTCGTCGGCGTGGCCCTCGTGGCCGGTGGCGTGGTGGTGCTGGCCGAGCGCGCGATCGTGGTCGCATGACACCACGCACCGAGTCGGTGCCCCGTCCGCCGGCCCTGGCCGAGGGCCACGGCCACCGGGCACCGGTGCGGCCGTGCTGACCGCCTACCTCGCCGGCCCCGAGGTGTTCCTGCCCGAGGCGGTGGCCATCGGCGAGGCCAAGAAGGCGGTGTGCGCCGAGCACGGCATCGCCGGCGTGTACCCCCTCGATCCCCTCGACGGCCGTGCCCCGGACTACGACGGGATCGCCCTGTTCGAGCACTGCCTCGCCCACCTCGACCGCTGCAGCCTGGTGATCGCCAACCTCACCCCGTTCCGGGGCCCGAGCATGGACGTGGGCACCGCCGTCGAGATGGGCTACGCGCTCGGGGCCGGCAAGGCGGTGTTCGGGTACACGAACGTCACCTCCGACTACCGGGAGCGGGTGGGCGCCGGCCGCCCCCACGAGGAGGGCTGGCTGGTCGAGGACTTCGGCTTCGTCGACAACCTGATGTGCGAGGGCACGGTGCGCCGCCACGGCACGGTGGTGCGCACCGCGGTCACCGCCGACGATCCCGCCGCGCTCCTCGCCGACCTCACGGGGTTCCGGGCCGCGGTGGCCCAGGCCGCCGGCGCGACCCCCTGACCGCGGCTGCCGCCGTGGGTGACGGATCGGGCAAGATCGGGCCATGACCACCACTGCCGCGGGCACGCCGACCGGACTGCTCATCGCCGGCGAGTGGCGCGGCGCCTCCAGCGACGCCGTCGTCGCCGTCGAGAACCCGGCCGACACCACCACCGTGGCCGAGGTGGCGGTCGCCTCGCCCGCCGACGTCGACGCCGCGGTGGCCGCTGCGGTCGAGGCCGGCCCGGCCATGGCCAGGCTCACCGAGTTCGAGCGGGCCGAGCGGCTGCACGCCGTGGCCGACCTGCTCGACGAGCGGGCCGAGGCGCTGGCGGCGCAGATGACCGCGGAGTCGGGCAAGGCCCTCGCCGCCGAGACCCGCGACGAGCTCGTCGAGTCGGCCGAGATCTTCCGCCTGGCCGCCGAGGAGACGAAGCGCCTCGAGACCCACGTGATGCCCAGCATCGAGCGCACCAAGCGGGTCTTCACCCACCGCAAGCCCGTCGGGGTCTACACGCTGCTCACCCCGTTCAACTTCCCCATGAACATCCCCGCCGAACTGCTGGCGGCGGCGCTGGGCGGCGGCAACACCGTGGTGCTGAAGCCCAGCGAGTCGACGCCCCTCTCGGGTGCCGCGCTGGCCCAGGCCGTGGTCGACGCCGGCTTCCCCGCGGGCGCGGTCAACGTGGTGCACGGTCGGGGCGACGTGGGCGGCCACCTCGTGACCCATCCCGGCGTGGACGGCATCGGCTTCGTGGGCTCGGCCGGCACCGGCGAGGCCATCGTGCGGGCCGCAGGCCTCAAGCGCACCCTGATCGAGGCGTCGGGCAACGGCCCCCAGATCGTGTGCGACGACGCCGACCTGGCCCGTGCCGCCGAGGCCGCGGTGTTCGGCGCCACGTTCGTGGCCGGCCAGTGCTGCGTCGCCACCGAGCGCCTCCTCGTCCAGGAGTCGGTCCACGACGAGTTCCTGTCGCTCTTGGTGGCGGCCGCCGCCGAGCCGCGCCTGGGCGACCCCATGGCCGACGACACCAGCTACGGGCCCGTCAACAACGAGACGGTCGCGGCCCGCATGGACGATCACGTCGCCGACGCGGTGGCCTCCGGCGCTGAGGTGCTGGTCGGCGGTGCCCGTGCCACCGGCTTCGCCAGCGACCTGTTCTGGCCGCTCACCGTCCTCGATCGGGTGACCCCCACCATGGCCGCCTTCCGCGAGGAGACCTTCGGGCCGATCCTCCCGGTCACCACCTTCGCCGACGACGACGAGGCCGTCGCCCTGGCCAACGACTCGCACCTCGGCCTCCAGGCGGCCGTCTTCACCGCCTCGCTCAGTCGCGCCTACCGCTACATCGACGACCTGCGGGTCGGCACCGTCCTGGTGAACGAGTCGACCAACTTCTGGGAGCAGCACCCGCCCTTCGGCGGCGCCGGCGGCACCCGCACCGGCTGGGGCCGCATCGGCGGCAAGTACACCCTCCACGACATGACCGACCTCCGCACCGCCGTCCTCGACGTGCGCTAGCTCGTCCCCGCGTCAACCCGGTCGTTCTGGCACCGGATTTCGGTGCGATGGTACTGAAATCCGGTGCCAGTTCGCTCGGGTGCGCCGGTCAGGCCGACTGGGCCTCGCCGACGTCGGCGTCGGCGAAGGTGCTGGCTCGCACCGCCTCGGGGTTCACGTGGTCGCGGAGGCGTCGCAGGATGCGCTCGAGGTCGGCGCGGTCGGCCGCGTCGAGCGCGCCGGTGAACTCCTGCTCGAGATGGTCGAGGTGCGCCGGGAGCAGTTCGTCGATGCGGGCCTGTCCCGTCGGCGTGAGTGCGGCGTAGACCGCGCGGCGGTCGGTGGGGCAGGCCACCCGGCTCACCAGGCCGGCGGCCTCGAGGCGGTCGACGGCCCGGCTCAGCCCACTGGCCGACATGGTGACCTGCGCGGCGAGGTCGCTCATCCGCAGGCGTTGACCCGGGCTGCGGCCCAGTCGCAACAGCACCTCGAACGACTGGTGCGACATCCCGAACTCCACCTCGAGGCGCCGGGACAGGTGCGCGGTGAGCCCGTCGTGCGCTTCGAAGAACAGGCCCGCGAGCGTCAGCCGGGGATCGTCGAGGGGTGCGGGACAACCGGTCACGGGCACCATCGTACCCGATCGAGAAATTAGTTGCGTACGCAACTTTTGTTGGTAGTGTTTGCAGAGACAACATTTGCCCCTGCAAAGACAACCCCTGCTAAGACAAGGACGTGCCATGAGCACCACCGAAGCCCCCGCCGCCATCACCCGCACCGTCGACGGCGTGGAGATCCCCGCCGCCGGCACCTACGCCATCGATGCCTCGCACACCGAGGTGACCGCCATCGCCCGCCACCTGGTGTTCACCAAGGTCCGGGCCCGCTTTCCCGAGGTCAGCGGCACCGTCGTGATCGGCGAGGACCCCACCCAGTCGAGCGCCACCGTCGAGCTCGCAGTGGCCAGCGTGGACAGTCGCGACGCCGGCCGTGACGAGCACCTGCGCTCGGCCGACTTCTTCGACGTCGAGCACCACCCCACCATCACCTTCACCGGGACGGGCGTGCGCCGCCAGGGAGACGCCTGGGTGCTCGACGGCGACCTCACCATCCTCGACACCACCAAGGCCGTGAGCCTGGACGTGGAGTACCTCGGAGCGGTCACCGATCCGTGGGGCGGCCAGCGCATCGCCTTCAGCGCCTCGGTCGAGGTGGACCGCGAGGACTGGGGCCTGACCTGGAACATGGCCCTCGAGACCGGCGGCGTGGTGGTGAGCAAGAAGATCACCATCGAGATCGACACCGAGCTCGTCGCCCAGGGCTGAGACAGGCAAGCGCCGGGCCTTCGAGTCGTCGCCCCTCCTGGGAGGATTCGAAGGCCCGGCACTCTCGCCGGTTCCCGCAGTGTTGATCTTTCGGTCAGGCGGCCTCGATGCCGGCGACCACCGGGACGAGCGGTGCGTCCACGACGAGGGCGTCGGCCAGGGCCGATGCCGCCGCCAGAGATTCGGGTCGGCGCCCCACCCCCGCACCAGGTCGTCGACCAGGCCGAGCGCGAGGGCCCGGCCGGCGAAGAGGTCGGGATCGAAGTGAGAGAGGCCGGAGAGCAACAGCACGCCGCCGAGCGCGGCGGCGGCGGTGACCATGCGCTCGCCGGCGTTGCCCGGCGAGATGGCCCCCGTGTCGATCGCGCCCTGGACCGCGGTGGTGCCGAGGGCGAACAGCTGCCAGGCGGCGGGCAGCATCTGGGTGGCCTCGTCGGGCGACATCTTCGTGCGGCGGGTGGTGAGCGCCCGGAAGAGGTTGGACTCCTCGGGGTACACCTCGGCGGTGCTGACCCAGAAGCGCAGGCCCAGCAGCACCCTCGCCAGCGCCGCTTCGCTCGGGTCGGCGGCCCGCTCGGTGAGTTGGGGCTCGACACGGTCGACGAGCGTGCGGTACGACCCGATGATCCGGTCGATGGCCAGGCGCTGCAACTCGGAGAGCAGCGCGTCCTTGGAGTCGAAGTACGTGTAGATGGTGCCGACCGCGCAGTCGAGGTCGTCGGCCATGCGCTGCATCGTGAGCCGCTCGACGCCGTCGTCGCTGACGATGCGCATCGCCGCCCGCAGGTACTGCTCGCGGCGCGCCAGCCGGTTGCGCTGCCGCCGGCCGGAGACGCCGGCCGGGGTGGGCTCCACGGTCTGAACCACGTTCAGAGTTTGAATGCCATTCAATACTCCGTCAAGGAAAAGATGTGACGGCCGTCACGTCATCACTGGCCGCTCGTACCTCGGGGCGCCTTCGGCATCCGGTTCGCCCACGTCGCTGCTCCGCTCCGCTCCGCAACCCCACCACCCCTCGGGGCGCCCTTCGGCATCCGGTTCGCCCCCACCGCTGCTCCGCTCCGCTCCGCAACCCCACCACCCCCCGGGGCGCTACTTGCCCTTGACGGCTGTGGGTCTGTTTGTTGAACTAACCCGGTGACCGACACCCTCGCCACCGACACCGCCACCGACCCGGACGCCTGGCACCCCACCGCCTGCATCCTGTGCAGCATCAACTGCGGCATCGAGGTGCGCCTCGACGGCCGCCGCCTCGCCCGCATCCGGGGCGACAAGGCCCACCCCGCCTCACAGGGGTACACCTGCGAGAAGGCCCTGCGCCTCGACCACTACCAGAACAGCCGCGACCGGCTCACCACACCGTTGCGCCGCCGACCCGACGGCACCTTCGAGGCCATCGACTGGGACACCGCCATCGCCGAGGTGGCGGCCCGCTTCACCGAGGTGCGCGACACGCACGGCGGTTCGTCGATCCTGTACTACGGCGGCGGCGGCCAGGGGAACCACCTGGGCGGCGCCTACGGCGGCTCCACCCGGGCCGCGCTCGGCTCGACGTACGCGTCCAACGCCCTCGCCCAGGAGAAGACCGGCGAGTTCTGGGTGGACGGCGAGCTCTTCGGGCGCTCCCGCTGCCACACCACCGGCGACTTCGAGCACGCCGAGGTGGCCGTGTTCGTGGGCAAGAACCCGTGGCAGTCCCACGGCTTCCCCCGCGCCCGCACCACCCTCAAGGCCATCGCCAACGACCCCGCCCGCGCCATGGTGGTCATCGATCCCCGTCGCACCGAAACCGCGGACCTTGCCGACCTCCACCTGCAGGTCCGGCCCGGCACCGACGCCTTCTGCCTCAGCGCGCTGCTGGCGGTGGTCCTCCAGGAGGGGTTGGCCGACCAGGCCTTCCTCGATGAGCACACGGTCAACCGCGAGCGGCCGTTCGACCTCCTGACCTCGATCGACGTGGCCGAGTACTGCGCCCGGGCCGGCGTGGCCGAGGACGACGTGCGCGCCGCCGCCCGCCGCATCGCCGCCGCCGACAGCGTGTCGATCTTCGAGGACCTGGGGATCCAGCAGGCCCCCCACAGCACCCTCAACTCCTACCTGGAGAAGCTGCTCTACCTGGTCACCGGCAACTTCGCGAAGCGGGGCGGGATGAACATCCACACCCGCATGTCGGGCCTGGGCGGCGGTGGCCGTCCCGGGCAGGTGACGCCGGTGGGGGGCCACCGCATCATCACCGGGCTCATCCCCGCCAACGTCATCCCCGACGAGATCCTCACCGATCACCCCGACCGCTTCCGGGCGCTGCTGGTGGAGAGCGCCAACCCGGTCCACTCGCTGGCCGACAGCCAGCGCATGCGTGAGGCGCTGCGGGCACTCGATCTGGTGGTGGTGATCGACGTGGCGCTCACCGAGACCGCCCGAGAGGCCGACTACGTGCTGCCCGCGGCGTCGCAGTTCGAGAAGTGGGAGACCACCTTCTTCACCCTGGAATTCCCCGAGAACGACTTCCAGCTGCGGGCGCCGCTGCTCGATCCCCTGCCCGGCACGCTGCCCGAGCCCGAGATCCACGCCCGCCTCATCCGGGCCCTGGGCGCGCTGGACCATGTCGACCTGGCGCCACTGCACGCTGCCGCCGCCGAGGGCCGGGCCGAGTACGCCGCCGCTTTCCTGGGCCTGCTGGGCGACCGCCCGGAGCTCTCGAAGCTGGCGCCGATCATCCTCTACGAGACCTTCGGGCCCACCCTGCCCGAGGGTGCCGCCGCCGCGGCCGCGCTGTGGGGCGCGGCCCAGACCTGCTTCCTCAACGATCCGGGTGCGGTGCAGCGGGCCGGCTTCGCCGACGGCGACGCCCTGTTCGACGCCATCCTCACCGAGCGCTCGGGGATCGTCTTCACCCGCGACGACTACGACGAGACCTGGGCCCGTCTGGCCACTGCCGACAAGCGGGTCGACCTGGCCATCCCCGAGCTCCTCGACGAGCTCGCCGCGCTGGAGGCCGAGCCCGCCGGCCCGGCCGACCCCGCCTTCCCGTTCGTGCTGTCCGCCGGCGAGCGCCGGTCGTCCACCGCCAACACCATCTTCCGCGACCCGTCCTGGCGGAAGAAGGACCCGTCGGGCGCCCTGCGCGTGAACCCCGACGACGCCGCCCGGCTCGGGCTCACCGACGGCGCCCGAGCCCGGGTCACCACCAACCGGGGCTCGGTGGAGGCGCTGGTCGAGGTGACCGACACGCTGCTGCCCGGCCACTGCAGCCTGCCCAACGGCCTCGGCCTGTCGTATCCCGACGAGGGGGGCGGCGATACGGTCCACGGCGTGGCCGCCAACGAACTCACCGACTCCGCCAACCGCGACTGGCTGGCGGGGACCCCCCTGCACAAGCACGTGCCCGCCCGCGTCGAGGCCGTCGGCTCTCCCGCCGCCGCCGTGACCACGGAGGAGGCCTCAACGCTGCAGACCGCCCCGGCAGTCGAGGCCGTCGAGGCGGTCCGCTCGTGACCGGCTACGAGTGGCTCGACGAGTTCGCCGACCACCTGGGCGTCGAGCGCCCCGAGGCCCACGAGATCGAGGTCCTCCTCGATCTCGCCGGCGTGGCCGCCCACTCGTCCGAGCGCCTGGCGGCGCCCATCGCCTGCTGGCTGATCGGCCGGGCCGGCCTCGACCCCGAGGACGCCCTCAACCTGGCCCGCGACCTCAAGCCCCGCCCCGAGCGCCCCGACCGGTGAGGCGCTCGCGGGTCGGTGCCGGTCGCATGGTTCACGGTTCTCGGAAGCGTGAGACCGCTCCAGGCGGTGTGCGCGTTCACGCAACTCGAACGGTTCGCCCGGCCCACGCTTCTCGGAACGACCGAGCCGCCGGCGCCGGCTCACCCCTTCCCAGAACCGGTCGACCCAGGCCTCAGGGCTGACGTGCGCCGCACCCGGTTCGACGACGCGCCGTGCCCCATCGCCCGGACGACCGACCTGATCGGCGACTGGTGGACGCCCCTCATCATGCGGGAGGCGTTCGCCGGACGGCGCCGCTTCGACGAGTTCCAGCATGCGCTCGGCGTGCCCCGGGCCGTGCTCAGCCAGCGCCTCGCTCGCCTGGTCGACGAGGGCCTGCTGGTGAAGGTCGCCTACGAGCAGCGTCCGGTGCGCCACGAGTACCGGCTCACCGACAAGGGCCGGGCCTTCTGGGACGTGCTGGCGGCGATGTGGCGCTGGGGCGAGGACTGGCTGTGGCCCGACGGCGAGTCCGCGCCCATCGAGCTGGCCGACCGCGACACCGGCGAACGCGTCCGCCCGCTGGTGGTCGACGAAGCGACGGGCGAGCCCCTCGACGTCCGCCGCCTCCGCATGCGCGCCGCCTGGTGATCAACCCTCCCGGACCGCTTCGCGCCCGTTCCTGCCCGCAACACTTCGACGGAGCGGTGTTGCGTCACCCCATGAATGAATGAATGAATGAAGCAGCGACGTGCCGTGAGGTGAGCGTCGGTCGATCGGCTCCGAGCGCTCTCGTGCGTGTGTGGCGGTCGGTGTCGGTGCTGCTGGTGATCCTCGGGGCCGTGCTGACCACCCCGCCGCCGCCGGTGGCCGCGGACGGGAACGAGGCGCCCGGGGCGCCGGCGGTGTTCCGGTCGATCACCGCGGGTGGGCGGTTCACCTGCGGGATCCTGCCGGGCGGAGTGGTGAAGTGCTGGGGATCCAATGGCGCGGGGCAGTTGGGTCAGGAGGATGTGGCCACCCGCGGGGACGCCGCCATCGAGATGGGGGCGGCGTTGGCGCCGGTGGACCTGGGTACGGACCGGTCGGCGACCGCGTTGAGCGCGGGCCGCAACCACGTGTGCGCGGTGTTGGACGACGGGTCACTGAAGTGCTGGGGGAACGGTGACTGGGGCAAGCTCGCGGTCGGGGGGTTCTGGGACAACCGGGGAGACGAGGTCGGCGAGATGGGCGACGGGCTGCCGGCCGTCGACTTGGGCGCGGGGCGAACCGCCGTCGCGGTGAGTGCGGGTGAGATCACCACCTGCGCGTTGTTGGACGACGCCACGGTCAAGTGTTGGGGCCGGGCCGGATACCTGGGGCAAGGCGATTCGGTGAGTTCCGGGCCGGGGGGCCTGCCGCCAATCGACCTGGGCACCGGCCGCACCGCGACGGCTATCGCCGTCGGCAACGGACACGCTTGCGCCATCCTCGATGACGGCTCGGTGAAGTGCTGGGGCAGTGGGCAGTGGTCCGGCGGGCTTCCCGATCCCGGTGGTAGTGGGAGGTGGGGCGACCAGGCCGGTGAGATGGGCGACAACCTGCCCGCCGTCAGCTTGGGGGTCGGCCAGACCACGACGGCGATCAGCGCCGCAGGCGGGTCGACCTGCGTGGTGTTGGCCGGCGGATCGGTGAAGTGCTGGGGAACAAACTCGTCGGGTCAATTGGGCCTCGGCGACACCCTGACCCGGGGTGACGGGCCGGGCGAGATGGGTGACGCGCTCCCGGTGGTGGATCTGGGCCCGGGCCGGACGGCGCTGGCGGTGAGCATGGGCACGTGGCCCGCTTCGATCGTGACGGCCGGGTCGGCGTGTGCGCTCTTGGACGACGGGTCAGTGAAGTGCTGGGGCAACAACGGCGAGGGCCAGCTCGGTCAGGGAGACGAGGCGGGTCGGGGCGACGGCCCGAGCGAGATGGGTGCCTCGTTGTCGCCGGTGGCGTTGGGTTCAGGGGGGCCGGCGATCGGGGTGACGGTCGGCGGCGAGCACGTTTGCGCAGTGGTGGGCGCGGCCATGAAGTGCTGGGGGGACAACGGGGCAGCCCAGCTCGGTATCGGTGACACGTCGGATCGGGGCGACGGGCCGGGCGAGATGGGCGACGCGCTGCCGGCGGTCGACTTCGACAGCCCCGCCACCGGGATCGCCGGCACGGTGACCACCGCCGGCGCGGCCTCGGCCGTGGCCGGTGCGTGGGTGGCGGTGCTCGATGCCGGCGACCAGTCGCTCGTCGCGGGCGACGTCGCCGACGAGAACGGTGCGTTCACGGTGGTGGTGCCGGCGGGCAGCTACCGGCTCTACGGGGTGGACCCGGCGGCCGACCACACGGGGGCCCTGGTGCCTGGCACGGTGGTCGTGAACGCGGGTCAGGTCACGGCGGTGAACCCGGCCCTGGTCGCGACCAGGGGTGCGGTGACGGCCACCGTCACCGAGCAGGGTTCCGGCACGCCGCTAGCGGGAATCTGGACACTGGCATTGTCGGCGTCGGTGTCGAACACCGGCGCGATCGAGCAGGTGGCCGACACCGACGGGTCCGGCGAGGTGGTGGTGTCGCCGCTGACGCCGGGCGATCACTACGTGGGCTACGTCGACCCGTCCGGGTCGCACGCCCCCAGGTTCCACCCGACGGCCCCGGACCTGCCGTCGTCGACGCCGGTGCAGGTCCAGGCGGGCACCGGCACCGTCGCCGACGTGGCGTTGGTCGCCCAGACACCCGCCGGGGGTGGGGCCACCATCACCGGAAGGATCCGGAAGACGGCAGGCGCCGCCGATGTCGCCGGGGCTCGAGTGGTGGCGTTGCGGGCCTCCGACTACCAGATGGTGCGGGGTGCGGCGGCCGACGAGGACGGCGTCTACACGCTGGCGGTGCCGCCCGGCGGCTACAAGCTGGCCTTCTTCAGCAGCGACGGCCGCCACCTCATGGAGTGGTACGACAACCAGCCGTCCACCGGCCTCGGTTCGGCGACCACGGTGACTGCGCCGGGCACCGCCGACGCCCAACTCGTCCCCACCACCGGCGCCATCGCGGGACGGGCCGTCGCCGGAACGTGGGTGATCGCGATCGGCCCCACCGGCATCGCCGGCGGCGCGATCGCCGACGCCAAGTGGGAATACCGGATCGACGGGCTCGCCCCTGGCAGCTACCGGGTCATCTTCGTCCACCCCGAAAGTGGATGGCAGCAGTTCTACAACGACGCGGCGTCGTACGACGCCGCCACCCCGGTGTCAGTGACCGCCGGCGCCACCACCGGCAACATCGACGTCTGACTCACCCACGACCCGCCGCCAGGAAGTGGGTGACCCGCCAGGCGCCTGAAGTCAGCGCAATTCTCGGCGCCACGCGCCGGATCGTGCGCTGACTTCAGGTGGTCGCCGACGTCAGCGGGACTCGAGGGCGTCGTAGCCCTGCTCGACGTCCCACACGTGGTGCCAGGGGTCGTGCAGCACGTAGCGACCGAACGACTCGACGGTGAAGCGGGCGCCGTCGGATCGCGTGCCCGTGCGGGCCCACTGCTCGTCCTCGACCGCGTCGTAGGCCTCGGCGAAGGCGATCGCCGCGCTCTCGATCTGGCGGGCCACCTCGAAGGGGTCCTGGGCGCCGTACTCCTGCTCGAAGGCGGTGGCGTCCTGGTCCCAGTTCTCGAAGGTGGGGTCGTCCTCGTCCAGCATCTTGCGCAGGCGCCCCAGGCAGATGGTGAACACGTCGCGCACATGGGCGCCGTACTCCAGGGCCGACCACTGGTTCGGCCGGGGGCGCTGCTCGGCCAGCGGCCGGTCGAGCAGGGGGCGCCAACGCAATGCGACGCGGCGCACCGCCTTGCCCAGCCGGTCGCGCTGGTGGTCCGACGCCTCGAACCCACACTCCGGGCAGGGCCGGTCGAGCACCCACGTCCAGTCCTTCTCGTCCGGCTCGATCTGGGGATCGTGGCTCATGTCGTGCGCTCCTGGCTCGTTCGTCGCCGGGCCGCTCGGGCCCCGCCCTCGTCCCTCGGGCTCATGTCTCCCGCTCCCGTTCGCTCCGCTCACGGGCCGCTCGGGCCCCGCCCTCGTTCCTCGGGCTCATGACCGGAAGGTTACGGGAAGGCGGTCGAGGCCACGGAGGTTGATGCGGCCGTTCCACGCCGGGCCGGGGTCGGCCACCGCCAGGTCGTCGAAGCGCCGGATCAGGCGGCCGACGGCCACCTGGCCCTCCAGCCGGGCCAGCGCCGCCCCCAGGCAGAAGTGGGTGCCGCTGCCGAACGACAGGTGCTGCGCCGCGGTGGGGCGGGCCAGGTCGAGCTCGTCGGCGGTGGGCCCCCAGAAGGCGGGGTCGCGGTTGGACGAGGCCAGGCCGGCCAGCACGAAGGTCCCGGCGGGGACGGTGCGGCCGGCGACGTCGAGCGGCGCGACGGTGATGCGCCGCGAGAACTGCACCGGCGCGTCGTAGCGCAACAGCTCGTCCACAGCGTTGGCGTCGAGGCCGGGATCGTCGCGCCAGCGGGCCAGCTGGTCGGGGTGGCGCAGCAGCGCCAGCGTGCCGTTGCCGATCAGGTTCACCGTGGTCTCGTGGCCGGCGATGAACAACAGCACCACCTGGTCGCGGAGCTCGTCGGGCGTGAGGCGGTCGCCGCCCTCCTCGGCGCGGATCAGCGCGGTGAGCAGGTCGTCGGCGGGGTGGGCCCGCTTCCACTCCAGCACGCCGGCGATGTGGTCGGTCATCGCATCCGACGCCTCGAAGGCCTCGCGCACCTCGGCCTCGGTGATCACCGGGTCGAGGGTCTTGACGATGGCGTGCGACCACCCCCGGATGGCGTCGCGGTCGCCGTCGGGCATCCCCAGCAGCTCCGAGATCACCGTGAACGGCAGCGGGAAGGCGAGATCGGCGATCACGTCCATGCGCCCGGCGGGCGCAACGCCGTCGAGCGCCTCGTCCACCAGCCGCTCGACCAGCGGGCGCAGCCCCTCGATCATGCGGGGGGTGAATGCCTTCGACACGAGCCGCCGCAGCCGGGTGTGGTCGGGCGGGTCGACGTTCAACATTGCCCGGGCCCCGCGCTGACGACGCTCGGGGTCGCCGTCGCCCAGCACCTGCTCGAACAGCTCGGCCCGGGGCCCCTCCCTCGTGGCGCGGTCGTCCTCCACGCTGAGGCTGGCATCGCGCAGCAGCCGCTGCACGTCGTCGTAGCGGAACAGGATCCACGGCCCGGCCAGCGACTCGTGCACCGGGTCGGCCTCGCGCAGCAGCGCGAACTGCGGGTACGGGTCCTCGGCGTACCCGGGCTCGAACGGGTTGTAGAGCACCGGCCCGGGCGGGGCCGAGGCCGGGCCGTCGATGCTCCCCGTCCCCGGCGACACCGTCTCCGTCGCCGGGCCGCCCTGGCCGTCGGTAGCGGTCATCCGGCACAGCCTAGGAGGGTGCGTCTCTCCTCACTCGGCCGAACCCGGCGCCATACGAGCTGCCTGGTCCCCGGGGGTGCGGTGCGGCCGACTGGACAGTAAGGGGCCGCGCCGATTGGCCGCCGCCAGAGCCGTTCTGGCTCCCGATTCGGCCGCCAGGACCGTCGAATCGGGAGCCAGTTCCAGGCCTATCCACCAGGCCCCCGAACGAGGCCCCTTCTACGGCCGCTCACCGGCGGGCGCCGTCGGCGGGCGGGGCAGCGGCTGGCAGGTGCTGCCCGACGCCGGCAGCCCCGGTTCCGGCAGCGTCGGCGGGTCGAGGAACGCGGCGGCGGAGACGTCCAGGGTCTCGAGCAGGTCGTCCGCCGCGGCGTCGCGTCTGGTGAGGGCGCCGAGGTTGAACTTGGTCTCCAGGAACTTCAGCACCGACGTGTGGTCGCGCACCACGCTCGACACGTGGTCGGCCCGGGCGAAGGGCGAGATCACGATGGCCGGCACCCGCACGCCGAGGCGATCGAACTCGCCGGGCTGGTCGGGGGGCACGTTGATCATCGGGGGGATGTCGTCGGGCGTCACCGCGGCCGGCGGCGGCACGTGGTCGCAGTACCCGCCGTGCTCGTCGTACAGGAAGAACAGCACCGTCTTGGCCCACCCCGGCCCGTGCATCACCGCGTTGACGATCGACGCGCTGTAGGCCTCGCCGTTCTGGATGTCGCCCTGGGGGGCCTCCTCGGTGTACACGGTGTGACCGGGGCTGATGATGCTGACCTGGGGCAGGCGCCCCGCCGCCGCGTGGGCAAGGAACTGGTCGAAGGTCTTGATGCGCTCGGGGTGCTGCAGGCCGAAGTCGGGGAAGGCCACGATGTCGGGCAGGTCGATCGTGTAGTCGTTCCACGAGATGCCGTGACGGGTGAACCGCTCCCAGATCACGCCGTTGGGGGCGGCGGGCGCGGCGATCACGTCGTCGAGGTTGCTCGACGTGATCCCGGCCGACGTGCCCGCCTGCAGGTAGCGGCGGTTGGCGATGGTCTGGCCCGGCAGCGAGCTGAACCAGCGGTCGCAGAGGGTGAAGGTGCGGGCCAGGGCGTAGTAGAAGGGGATGTCGCGCTCGTCGTAGTACTGCATCGAGCCGGTACCGCCGTCGGCGGCCCGCACGAAGCCGTCCATCGCACCGCCGTTCACCGACAGGTGCGTGTCGTTCCAGTCCTGGCTGGCCTCGAGGTCGGTGTCGGGGTCACACGTGCTGGGGGCGTGGAACACGGTCACCGGGTTGCCGTCGAGGTCGGGGTTCGAGTCGGTGGGCCGGCCCCGTGCATCGAGGGTGAACCCGTCACCCCGGTCGAGCATGCCGAAGTAGTGGTCGTACGACCGGTTCTCCTGCATGTAGATGATCACGTGCTCGATCTCGGGCATCGTGTCGACGCCGGCGGGCATCGAGGGGTACGGGCGATCGCCCGGGCGCCGGGTGGGGCTCGGCCGCAGGCCCCGGGCGGTCGTGGTGGTGCGGGCGGCACCGCCGCCGGTGCCTCCCGAGCTGCAGGCGGCGAGGCCGGCCAGCGCGGCCGTCCCCACGGCACCCTGCAGGAACCGCCGTCTCGACAGTGGCGTCGCGCCCGCACGAGGACCCTGGGCCATGGCCGCACCTCCCGGGCGCAGAACCTACCGCCGTCCGCCGACCCCCGGCCCCGCCGAACCGCCGCCGAACCGCCGCCGGCCCACCGCTGGGCCCGCGCTCACGCCCGCCGCCGGACCCGCCGCCCGCGATACTGCACCGATGGACTCCCCTGCGGACCCCGTCCCGTCGCCCGCCACGGCGCCGCCCGTCGACGCCGCGCTCCTCGACGAGGCGGTCGAGCTGTGCCGCCAGGCCGGCGAGCTGACCCTGCAGTGGTTCCGCTCGATCGAGCTCTCGATCGACCACAAGGGCGACGGCACCCCGGTCACCGCCGCCGACAAGGCCGCCGAGCGGTTCCTGCGCGAGGAGCTGGGCCGGCGCCACCCCGACGACGCCATCCACGGCGAGGAGGAGGCCGACACGCCCGGCACCAGCGGCCGCCGCTGGATCATCGATCCGATCGACGGCACCAAGGCCTTCACCAAGGGCGTGCCGCTCTACTGCAACCTCCTCGCCCTCGAGGACGAGCACGGGGTGGCCCTCGGGGTGATCAACCTGCCGGGCCTCACCGAGGTGGTCTACGCCGGTCGGGGCCTGGGCTGCTTCTGCAACGGCGCCCCCGCCCGGGTGAGCACGTGCGAGTACCTCGACGAGGCCTACCTCACCACCAGCGGCTTCGGCGGCTGGTCCACCGCGGCGCTGGCCGCCACCCACGACGCCGGCATCCACCTGCGCACGTGGGGCGACGGGTTCGGGTACGCCCTGGTGGCCACCGGGCGGGTGGAGGCCATGGTCGACCAACTGGCCAACCCCTGGGACGTGGCCCCGGCCGTGGTGATCCTCGAGGAGGCGGGCGGTCGCTTCACCTCGATGCGGGGCGCGGACGGCTTCCACCACGGCAGCGGCCTCGGCACCAACGGCATCTTGCACGACGAGCTCCTCGAGCTCTTCGACGGCACCTTCGAGGACTGACGGCGGTCAGGGAGCGAGGATCGCGTCGAGGGTGGCGCTCGTCCCGGCCGTCACGTCGACCGGCGTCGCGTGGCTGAGGTCCGAGGCGTCCGCCGACCACTCGGGTGCCAGCGCACCGGAGGGGTCCATGAAGAACACCGCGTAGCGGCCGTCGTCCATCCCCTCGATCCGATACCCGCCGTCGGGGGCCGTCACCGCTCCCGCCGCCAGCGAGAAGTCGGCGGTCGACACCGCGAACACGAGCACACCTGCCGCCGGCTCGGCGCCGCCGGTCACCCGCCCGGCGAGCGACCCGCCGGCGCCGTTCGCGCCGAGGGCGATGTCGGCGGTCACGTCGTCGACGCCGCCCACGGAGACGATCGTCGGCTCGAGGGCGCCCTCGCCGGTGTGCCAACCCGATCGGTGCCCACCGAGGGGATCGAGGGCCTCGATCCAGTAGTCGCCGGCGGGCACGTGGAGCTCGTATGCACCGGCGGCGCCCGCCACCGACCCGCCCCGGAGCACACCGGTGTGCGCGTCGATGGCCACCACCCAGGCGCCGGGCAGGGCGGCGGCGGCCACTGCCGTCACCGTCCCCCGGACGGCGGCGGCCGCCTCGCCCGACGGTCCCGTCGCGACCAGGGCGAGGTCGGCGGTGACGTCGTCACCAGGTGTCAGGGTGAGGATCCGGGCGTCGTCGGACGCACCGCCGTCACCGAAGAAGCGCAGGCGGTGGGCCCCGGTCGGATCCACCGCCACCAGCAGGTGCGTGCCCCCCGCCACCGGCCCGAGCGAGTACCGCCCGTCGCCGTCGGTCACCGCGCCGCCGACGAAGGACTGATCCGAGGCCCGGACCAGCGCGACCCAGACCCCCGGGAGCGGGTCGGAGGTCGTCTCGTCGACGATGCGCCCGCTCACCGCTGACGCGTGCGGCACCGCCGCCAGCTCGGCGTCGGCCCGGGCGCCGTCCACGGTGACCTCCACCGGGTCCGCCTCGTCCAGCGCGGTCATCGGATGCCCGTCCCACCACTGGCCGGCGTGGGCGCCCGTCGGGTCCACGAAGCCCAGGGCTCGGGCCCCGGGCTCGAGCACGGATCGGTAGTTGCCCTCGGCGTCGGTGACCGCGCCCCGGAGGCGCCCGTCGCCCAGCGGCACCTCGAGCACCCAGGCCCCGGCGACCGGCGCACCGCCGGACTCGGTGACCGTCCCCACCAACGGGCCCTGCGCGGTGGCCGCGCGCTCGGCACTGCGGGCGCCCTCGCCGCTGGCGTTCACCGCGGCGACGGCGTACCGGTGGGTCGTGCCGTTCTCCGCGCTCTCGTCGACCCACGAACGGGCATCACCGTCGGTGGTCGTGGCCAGAAGGTCACCGTCTCGGTAGACGCGGTACGAGGTGACCGGCGAGCCGCCGTCGTCGCCGGGGGCGCCCCAGGCGACCGTCACCCGGTCGTCGCCCGCGGACGCGGTCGGCGACGCCGGTGCCCGCGGCGGGCCCATCAAGGGGACGAGCGACAGCTTGGTGGCCTGCGCCACGACCAGGGTCGTGCCGGCGGCGACGGCGTCCACCGCGGTCTCGGGCAGGAGGCTGGAGTACGTCGCCACCGTCGTGCGCACGTCGGCCTCGGTCTCGTGCACGTGGCGGCCGTCGACGAACAGCACCCTGCCCGACTCGGCGATCGGCACCGGGATCCCCGACACCGCGAACTGCCCGACCACCGCGGGGATCTTCGGGTCGATCACGGTGCCGCTGCTGGCGTAGATCATCCCCGCCGCCGACTCGAGCCGGAGGCCGAAGCCGGTCGTCAGCCGGCGGATCGACGACAGCACGGTGAGGCCGTCGTCGGCCACGCCCACGGTGTAGAAGCCGTACTCGGTGCTGCTCCCGTTGTGACCGAACAGGCGGGTCGGGTCTCCGGCGAAGGCCAGGTCGGTCGGTCCCGTGTGGGTCGGCGTGCGCTTGGGTTGCACCACGCCGTCGACCACCAGGGCCACCCCGGCGTGCGCCGGTGAGACGCCCTCGTAGTCGAGGTGCACGGCGTATCGATCGGCCGCGCCCGGGACCGCGTCCAGGTCGGTGGCGAAGGTGGCGCCGTTCGAGCCGCTGGGCAACGTGATGCGGCGGCGCACCGTGAACGACGACGTGTCCACCTCGGTGACCCGGTTGGCGTCGGCGTGCCCGACGACGAGGGTCCCGCCGTCGTCGGTGACCTCGAGCACGTCCGCACCCCCGCCGACGAAGACGTGGCGCCCGCGGGCGCCGGTCACCGGGTCGATCTCCACGACCTCCTGCGGCTGCGAGTCGGCGGTGGTGGTCACTGCGTAGACCACGTCGCCCTCCGGGCCGGCCACGACCGCGGCAGCCCGCACCGGCACGGTCCGGGCCGCGGCGGCGCGCACGACCGACGGCGGTGCCGGGGGAAGCGCGAAGGAGGTCCCGGTGACGCCGGGCCCGATCAGCACGATGCCGTTGGCGTCGGCCCCGGCGAGTCCACCCGCCACGTCGACGAGCTGTCGGGGTGAGGTCATCGTGACGGCCAGCGACCCCTGCTGGATCAGGGTCGAGGTGCGGTGCGCGGTCAGCGAGCCGCCCCCGAGGAAGTAGGTGCGGTCGTGGGCCACATCGGTCTCGAACGCGCCCGACCGACCGAACGTGCCCTCGATCGAGCCGGCCACGGGGTCGACCACCCGGCCGTTGCTGGCGGTCAGCGTGCCTCCGGCCCATTCGATCTCGAGCGAGAAGCCGGTGAACAGCTGCTGCGTGGCGGTGCGCCGCACGCCGGTGTCGTCCACGGTCATGGTGTAGAGCCCGTACCCGGTGGTCTCGTTGTTGTAGCCGTACAGCACGCCGGGCTGGTCGCTGAACGCGATCCGGTTGGCGCCGGTGTGGTCCGGCGTGGTGGTGGCCCGCTGCACCCCGTCGTCGTAGACGGCGACGCCCTCGTGACGCGGCGACAGGCCGACGTTGCGCCGCGACACGGCGATCACATCCGGGTGGCCGGGCTGCACCTCGATGTCCTCGGCGTAGTACGAGCCGCTCGTCGTGTCGTTGCCGAGCGCGAAGCGGCGCGTGACGGTGAACGTGTCGAGGGCGACCTCGGCGATCACGGCGGCCCCGCTGAAGCCGACGTAGGCGCGGGTGCCGTCATCGCTGGCCGCGACGACCGAGGGCTCGCTGCCGAGGGCCACGGAGCGACCGAGCGCTCCGGTCACGGGGTCGAGCTCCACCAGCCGGTTGCCGAGGGTGGGAACCCGGCCGCTGACCCCGACCAGGAGCTGGTGGCGCACGGGGTCGAACGCGACCCCGCCGTTCGGCAGGGCCAGCGACGCCGTGCGCCACTCGGACAACGGCACCGCCGGGTCTGGCGCTGCGCCCGCGGGTTCCGCCATCGCGAGGCTTCCGACCAGGGTCGACACCACCAGGACCGCCGGTGCCAGGGCCGCGAACGGCCCGCGGCGCGCCGCTCTCCCTCGAATCGCCATCCCGGCCCATCGGCATCCGTCTCGTCAGCCTGAGCCACTGGTCCCCTAGGTTTCTGGAGGTGACGACACCGACAGCGGAGGCCGACGTGCCGCTCCCGGACGGCATCGTGGGGCTCACCGCCACCGAGGTGGCCGACCGGCGGGCCCGGGGCCTCGGCAACGACGTCCCCGCCGCGCCCACCCGCACCTTCGCCGAGATCCTGCGGGCCAACCTGTTCACCCGCTTCAACGCGCTGCTCGGCGGGCTCCTGCTGGTGATCCTGATCGTGGGCCCACCCAACGACGCCCTGTTCGGGTTCGTGCTGGTGGCCAACGCCCTCATCGGCATCCTCCAGGAGTGGCGGGCCAAGCACACGCTCGACAAGCTGGCCATCCTGTCGGCGCCGCGGGCACGGGTGCTGCGCGACGGGGTGCCCGCCGAGGTCAACGTCAGCGAGGTGGTGCTCGACGACGTCCTGATCGTGCGCCCCGGCGACCAGGTGGTGGTCGACGGCGACGTGGTCGAGGCCCAGGGCCTCGAGGTGGACGAGTCGCTCCTCACCGGTGAGTCCGACCCGCAGCACAAGGCCCCGGGCGACGCCGTGCTGTCCGGCAGCTTCGTGGCCGCGGGCTCGGGGCACGTCGTGGCCACCAAGGTCGGCCGCGAGGCGTACGCGGTGGCGCTGGCCGAGGAGGCCCGGCGCTTCACCTTGGCCAGCAGCGAGCTGCGGTCGGGCATCGACCGCATCATCCAGTTGGTCAGCTGGGCCATGCTGCCCACCGCGGCGCTGCTGCTGTTCAGCCAGTTGCGGGCCCACGACGGCATCGAGGAGGCCATCGCCTCCACCGTGGGCGGCGTGGTGGCCATGGTGCCCGAGGGCCTGGTGCTGCTCACCAGCGTGGCCTTCGCGGCATCGGTGGTGCGGCTCGGCCGCCGGCAGGTGCTGGTGCAGGAGTTGCCCGCGGTGGAGACCCTGGCGCGGGTCGATGTCATCTGCCTCGACAAGACCGGCACCATCACCGCCGGCGACATCGCCTACTCGGCCCTCGAGCCCCTCGGCGACGCGGCCGAGTCCACCGTCGCTTCGGCGTTGGCGGGACTGGCGGCGTCCGACCCCAACCCCAACGCCACCCTCTCCGCCATCGGCCGCGCCCCGGTGGTGGCCCGGGCCGCGGCCGACGACACGTGGGACGCCCGCCTGGCCGTGCCGTTCTCCTCGGCCCGCAAGTGGAGCGGCTCCGACTTCGAGACGCGCGGCACCTGGCTGCTGGGCGCCCCCGAGATGTTGCTGGCCGCCGCCGCCGAGGGTGGCGACGGGGCCACCCGCGCCCGCGTGGACGAACTGGCCCGCGAGGGCCGCCGGGTGGTGCTGCTGGCCCGCACCGACCAGCCGCTGGCCGGCGACGCCCTTCCCACCGGCCTGGTGCCGGCGGCGCTCGTGCTGCTGGCCGACCAGGTGCGGCCCGACGCCGGCGAGACGCTGCGCTACTTCGTGGCCCAGGGCGTGCGGGTGAAGGTGATCTCGGGCGACAACCCCAACACGGTGGCCGCGGTCGCCCGCGAAGCCGGGGTGCCCGACGTGGGCGACGGGTTCGACGGCCGCGACCTGCCCGACGACGAAGCGGCGCTGGCCGAGGTGCTCGAGTCGAACCACGTGTTCGGCCGGGTGCGGCCGCACCAGAAGCGGGCCATGGTGAAGGCCCTGCAGTCGAAGGGCCACGTGGTGGCGATGACCGGCGACGGCGTGAACGACGTCCTCGCCCTGAAGGACGCCGACATCGGCATCGCCATGGGCTCGGGGTCCTCGGCGTCGCGCGCGGCGGCACAGATCGTGCTGCTCGACGGCCGCTTCGCCACCATGCCCGACGTCGTGGCCGAGGGCCGCCAGGTGATCAACAACATCGAGCGGGTGGCCAACCTGTTCCTCACCAAGACCACCTACTCGATGCTGCTGGCGCTCAGCGTCGGCGTGATCGGGCTGGCCTTCCCGTTCCTGCCCCGCCACCTCACCCTGGTGGGGAGCATCACCATCGGCATCCCGGCGTTCTTCCTGGCCCTCGCCCCCAACACCAACCGGGCCGAGTCGGGCTTCGTGCCCCGGGTGCTGCGCTTCGCGGTGCCCGCGGGCACCCTGGCGGCCGTCGTCACGCTGTCGGCCTACGCGATCGCGCACGCCAACGACGCGGTCAGCCTCGACCAGGCCCGCACCGTGGCCACCCTCACCCTGGTCAGCACCGGGCTGTGCATCCTCACCCGGCTGGCCCGCCCGTTCACCGCGTGGCGCAAGGCCCTCGTCCTGGCCATGATCGGCCTCTTCGCGACCGTGCTCCTCCTGCCCGCCGCCCGCGACTTCTTCGCCCTCGAGTTGCCGCCCGGGTACCTCTACGCAGTGGTGGCCGCGCTGGTCGCCGGCCAGGAGCTGGTGTGGCGGGCCATCCGCCAACGGGTGCTCCCGGCGCACCAAGATTGAGGCGGTGCCCCTCCCCGACGACGAGTTGCTCGACGGGCTGCGGCGCGAGTGTGAGGCGCTCGCGGCCGCCGCGGCCGGCAACCTCACCGCGGCCATCCCCGCGGTGGACGACTGGACCGTGGCCGAGGTGGTGGTGCACGTCGGCCAGGGCAACCGGTGGACCGCCGGCATCGTGCGCGACGGCCTCGACGGCCACGCCGCCCTCGAGGCGCTGGGCCCCGACCCCGACACCACCGACGAGGCGCGCCTGCTGGCCTGGTTCGTCGAGTCGTCGGAGGCGCTGACCGACGCCCTGGCCGCCCTCGGCCCGGAGGCCCGGGGATGGACGTTCGGGGGCCCCGACCACCCGCTGGCGTTCTGGACACGCCGCCGCGCCCACGAGACCGCCGTGCACCGGTGGGACGTCGACAGCGCGGGCGGCACCCCCGCACCGGTCGACCGCGACCTCGCGGTCGACGGCATCGACGAGCTCTTCGAGGTGTTCGTCCCCCGCCTCGGCGCCCGGGTCACGGGCGAGGGCCAGACGCTGCACCTGCACGCCACCGACGAGGGCCTGGCCGAGGGCAGCGGCGAGTGGACCGCCACCTTCGGGCCCGACGGGCTCGCGTGGGCGCGCGGTCACGCCAAGGGCGACGCCGCCGTGCGGGGGTCGGCCTCCGACCTGCTGCTCCTGCTGTGGAACCGCATACCGCCGTCGCGCCTCGAGGTCTTCGGCGACGCCGGCGTCGTCGACCACTGGCAGTCCCAGGTCCGGATCTGACCGCCTGCCGGCCTCACCCGCCGGCACAAGGACGACGACCTCGGGAGTCGTCGGGAGCCCTGAGCGGCAGCGCGGCGACGAATAGCGGAAGACCAATCGGACATTTTGTTGGTTAGATAGTGGACGTTTTGATGATTTGGACTTACGGTCGGACCTCGTGCCGGACGATCTGATCCCACGGCGAGCTACTGGGGCTGCGGCTGATTCACTCACCGCCTTCCGCGCCGTCGTCGTCCAAGGGGCCCGGCAGGTTGGGAAATCCACCCTGGCCACGCTGCTGGCCGAGCGGGTTGGCGCAGCCACGGTCACACTCGATCGCGAGGAAGACCTCAGCGCAGCAATCGACGACCCGTCCTTGTTCCTCGACGCGCTTGGCGTACCGGCGGTGATAGACGAGGTGCAGCGAGCTGGCGACCCGCTCCTGCTGGCGCTCAAGCAACGACTCGATCGCTCCCGATCGACAGGACAGTACGTACTGACCGGATCGACGAACTTCCTCACCACGCCGGCCATCACCGAGAGCCTCGCGGGCCGAATCGACCTCATCACCCTGTGGCCACTTTCCATGGGCGAACTCACCAGCGGCAGAGACGACCTCGTCGATCGGGCCTTCTCCGTGCCGATGGGTCTGGTCGACCACCGGGGCCCCACGCCCTCGCGCGCCGACTATCTCGACCTGCTTTGCAAGGGCGGCTACCCAGAGGCACAGCAACTGAACGAGCGGGCACGGCGGCGTTGGTTCGAACGCTACGTCGAGACCGTGCTTCGCCGGGAAGTCGAGACCGCAAGTGACCTACGGCGGGTCGACGCGCTCCTCGCCATGGCCCGCCTGCTCCTCTCGACCACCGGCGCCGAGCTCATCGTCTCGCGACTCGCCGAACGGCTCGGTATCAACCGGGCCACCGCGGAGATCTACGAGCCCTGGATGGAAACCACCTTCCTCGTGCACCGACTTCCGGCGTGGAGTCGGAACGTCGCCGCCAAGGTGGTGCGACGACCGAAGCTGCATGCCTGTGACACTGGGTTGGCGGCGGCCGTCGTCGGCAAGTCTCCAGAGGCACTCTCGCGGCTCAACGACCCCTCCGTCGGACCCCTCATGGAGACCTTCGTGGTTAACGAGATCGCCAAGCAGCTCACCTGGTCGGACACGTCGGCTCGCCTTCACCACCTCCGAGATCGGGGCGGCCTCGAGGTCGACGCGGTCGTCGAAGCGCCCGACGGGCGCGTCCTTGCCGTCGAAGTCAAGTCCTCCACCGTGCCCCGGGTCGCTGACGCCGCTCCGATGGCAACGCTGAGAGACCGGCTCGACCGGGTCGGCGAGGACTTCATCGCCGGTGTGGTCTTCCACACGGGTGACCGCCGGGTGACGCTGGGCGACCGCCTCTACGGCCTGCCAATCGCCGATCTCTGGACCTGACCCACCCGACCGGCGTCGATCAGTCTCCGGGCTGCACGGGGCCCGAGGCCCGGGCCTCGTGCACCGCCACGACGGCCTCGCGCAGGCGGGCGATCCAGTCGGCCTCGTGATGGCCCACCAGGCGCACGCACCAGGCCAGGGCCTCGCTGCGGCTGCGGGCCACGCCCGCCTCGATCAGGGTGTCGAGCACCTCGCGCTCGTCCATGCGCAGGCGGGTCATCACCGGCGTGCTGAGGGTGGTGAAGTGCTCGTCGTGCTCACCGCAGCACACCCCCCACGACACCTTGCGCCCCCACACCGCCTCGGCCTCCGCGGCGATGGCCATGCGGTGGTCGCGGGTCTCCTCGCGGAACGCGGCGATGCAGTGCCGGCGCTCGATCGCGGCGGCGCCGCCCGCGCCGTCGCCGGGGACGCGCAACGGGCCGACCACGAGGATCTCCTCGCGATCGACCCGGACGCTCGGTTCGCCGTTGAACCAGTCCTGTGGGAGGCGGGCAAGGAACCAGGCGACGATCTCGCTCGGCTCCGACGACCCCATGGATTACATGCTTACACCGCGGGGACCCGGGCGGCGAGGCTGTTGTACCGGACGCCGACCGGTACGGCGTCCTCCTCCTCCACGTCGTCGGTCTCCATCTGGTCGAGGCGGCTCTTCCAGCCGCTGGCGCCACCGATGGCGTCGGCGTAGCTGGCCTTGCGCTTGGCCACCCGGCCCACGGGCTCGTCCACGCTGACCTCGGGGTTGTCGTACTGGCGCTCGATGCCCTCTTTCAGCATGGCCAGCGCCTCGGAGCGGAGCTGGCTGATGCGGGACTCGGTGACCCCGAGGAAGGTGGCCAGCTCGAGCGAGGTGCGGTTCTCGAGGAAGTACCCCACGATCACCAGACGCTGGCGCTCGGGCAGCAGCTCGACGGCATCACGCAGATAGGCGTGCAGCTCGCGGGTCTCGAGCTCCTCGAGCGGCTCGACCGCGGTGCGGTCGACCAGCACGTCGACGAGGGTGAGGTCCTCGTCCACGTCGTCGGTGACCTCGTGCTCGAGGGCGAGCACCACCGAGCGGAACAACCGGTCCTGCAGCTTCGACAGCTCGGCCAGGGTGATGCCGAGGTCGTCGGCCATCTCCCGCAGCGACGGCACCCGTCCCAGCTCGGTGGCCAGTCGCTGCTCGGCCGCTTCCAGCTTGCGAGCCAGGGTCCGTACCGAGCGCGGCGCCCAGTCGGCGGCTCGGACGGCGTCGAGGATCGCGCCACGGATGCGTTGGGCGGCGAACCGGTCGAACGGCACACCCCGGGCCTCGTCGTAGCGGCGGGCCGCCTCGACCAGTCCCAGTGCGCCGGCCCGGGCCAGCTCGTCGCGGTCGACGTGGCGTGGGAAGTGCACGGCCACTTGGAACACGATGTGTCGAACGAGCGGTAGGTGCTCTTCGATCAACCGTGCTGAATCTGGTGTATCGCCCATCGTGTATCGCCCCTCCTGGTTGAACCAACGTCGGAGTAACGACCACACACGCTGAAAGCTTTAGAAGAAATCCCCAGATTTCTCCAAGTTACATTGATGTAATTCCTGCCCTAGTTCATTTGACCTAAATACCACCAATGTGATTCACCCCCGAAGGGCACGTCCGTGGCATCGCGACCTGAGGCGGGCTCAGGGGGTGCTGCCCTCGAACACCGCCGCCCGCACGCCCCGGCGAGCCAGTTCGGCGGCGAAGGCCAACCCGTCGGTGACCTCGGCCAGCCCGGCGCTGCCGGGAGGGACCCGCCCCTCGGCGAGCCACAGCGCGGCCACCGCCGCCACCGCGCCGGCCCCCACCGCGGGCCGATCGATGGCACCGAGCACCTTGACGTCGCGCCGGTCGCCCACTCGGCCCCGCACCTCGACCCGCAACGCCCCCGGGCCGCCCTCGGGGTGGGGCGGTCGCAGCATCGGCAGGCGGGCGGTGAGGCGGTCGCGGCGGGTGGCGGCCAGGCGGGCGGTGACCCGCTCGGCATCGGGGAAGGCGGGCTTGATCAGGAGGGCATCGGGCAGCGCCGCCCGGTAGCAGTCCGCGCCGCCCACCGGGTCGGGGAACCAGCACAGCTCCCGTCCCGACCCCGCGGGGCGCTCGAGCCAGGCACCGTCGCGCCAGTCGATGCCGATGCCGCCGAGGGCGCGATGGTGCTGGCGGGCGCAGGCCGGGCCGCCCGTGCCCAGCTTGGCCACGTGCACCTCGTCGACCTGGTCGAACATCGCCGCGGCGTGGCGCACCAGCAGGCAGCTGAACCCCGGCGAGAAGGCGGCGCCGACCGCCACCGCCACCCCCAGGTCCCGGCACCAGGGGTCGAGGGCCAGCAGGTCGCGCACGTCGTCCACCCCGTCGCTGGTCGACACGACCCCGACACCGCGGCCGACGAACGAGCGGGCCATTGCCACGTGCTGGCCGCTCGGCGCGGCCAACACGGCGACGTCGACCTCGCACCCGTCGACGTCGGCCAGGTCGACGGCCGTCACCCGATCAGGGATGGCGTCGTGCAGGGCGGCGGCCCGGTCCGGGTCGGCGTCGGCGACGAGCACCGACTCGACCGAGTCGGTGGCCGCGAGTTGTCGGGTGGCCCGGGCGCCGGTGGCGCCCACGCCCACCACGATGACCTTCATCTCGGGTGCGACCTCATCTCGGCTGCGACCTCATCTCGGCTGCGACCTCATGCCGGGCTCGATCCCAGGCGGGCGGCACACCGCGGGTTTGGGGGCACAGGGGGTGGCGTCACGTGAGGTCGGGGCCCGACAGCTCCCGCCAGCCCCCGCCCTTGGGAGGAGTGCCGCCGGTGCCCCGCAGTCGCAGGACGGCGGCGAACAACCCCGCCACGCCCAGGGCCACCAGTGCTCGTCGTGCCGTCTTCATAGGGGGACGACCGTAGCGGACGGCGCCCGGCTGAGGGCAGGGGACGGGTGGTGGCGCGGCCTCGCTCAGGTCGACCAGACCATCGACTTCAGCTCGCTGTAGGCGTGCAGACCGAACGATCCGCCGTCGCGGCCGACGCCGCTCATCTTGAAGCCGCCGAACGGGGCCTCGTGGTTGCGCTGAAGGGTGTTGATGCCCACGTTGCCGCTGCGCAGGGCGCCGGCCACCCGATAGGCCCGCCCCGGGTCGGCCGCCCACACGTAGTCGTAGAGCCCGAACGCGGTGCCGTTGGCCAGCGCGATGCCCTCGTCCTCCTCGTCGAAGGCCATCGCCACCACGACCGGTCCGAACACCTCCTCCTGCACGATGCGCATGTCGGCTCGGCCGTCGGCCAGCAACGTCGGGGCCACGTACCAGCCGGTGCCGGGAAGGGCCGTCTCACCGCCCGCCACCAGCGAGGCACCCTCGTCGACCCCGATGGCGATGCACCCACGCACGCGCTCGCGGTGCGCCTCGGTGATCAGCGGGCCCACGACGGTGTCGCGGGCCAGCGGGTCGCCGATCTTCAGGGCGCCGGCCGACTTGGCCAGGCGCTCGACCACCTCGTCGTACACCGCGCGCTGCACCAGCACGCGGGTGGGCGCGGTGCAGATCTGCCCCGAGTGGAAGGCCCAGGTCGAGGCGGTGCCCGCCACTGCCGCATCCAGGTCGGCGTCGTCGAAGATCAGGCTTGCGCCCTTGCCGCCCAACTCGAGGAGCAGGCGCTTCATGGTGGGGGCGCCCACCTCGGTGATGCGCACGCCCACGCCCGTGCTGCCCGTGAAGCTGATCATGTCCACGTCGGGCGACGCCACCAGCGCCTCCGACGGGCCGGGCGCCGACGAGGTGACCAGGTTCACCACCCCGGGCGGGAAGCCGGCCTCGTGCATGATCTCGACCAGCACGGCCACCGCCAAGGGGTCTTGCGGCGCGGGCTTCACCACCACGGTGTTGCCCATGGCGAGAGCCGGGCAGATCTTGCCGGCCACGTTGGTCAGCGGGAAGTTGAACGAGGTGATGGCGGTGACCACGCCCACGGGCTCGCGCCGGGCCACTGCGCTGATCAGCCCGCCGGGCGCGAGGGCCGTGGCCGGCGACTCGCCCGGCGGGATCAACACCTCGCGGGGCTCGAGGGCACCGCTGGCGTAGCGCCGGAACCGCACCACGGCCTGGGGCACCTGCATGGTCTTGGTGACCCGCAGGGTGGCACCGGTCTCCGCCTGCACGAGCGGCACCAGCTCGTCGCGCCGCTCCTCGAGCAGGTCGGCCACGCGGGACAACAGGGCGGCCCGCTCCTCCGGCGTGGTGCACGACCACGCCGGGAAGGCGGCCGCGGCGGCCGCCGCCGCGGCCCGGGCGTCGTCCTCCGAGGCCTCGGCCGCGAGGCCCACCACCTGCTCGGTGGACGGGTTCACCACCGGGTAGGTGCCGTCGCCACCCTCCACCCAGGCGCCGCCGATGCAGAGCCGGGTCGGTTCGGTCAGGAGCATCCCGGGCCCTCCGTCTCGTCCTGGGCGCGGCGGCCGGTCATGCCGCCTCGATGGGTGTGAAGCGGGCCGGCAGGTGCTGCAAGGCGATCACCAGCCCCGACGCCCCTCGGGTGCGGCGGGCGTCGTCCGGCACGTGGATGTCCGGCAGGCGCCGGAACAGCTCCTGGAAGACCGTCTTGACCTCGAGCCGGGCCAGGTTGGCGCCCAGGCAGAAGTGGGGGCCGATGCCGAAGGCCAGGTGGGGGTTGGGGTCGCGGTCGAGTATGAGCTCGTCCGGCCGGTCGAAGACCGAGGCGTCGCGGTTGGCCGACTGGTAGAGCATCAGCACCTCGTCGCCGGCCCGCAGCCGCGTGCCCCGACGCTCGTGGTCCTCGGTGACGGTGCGGGTGAAGCCGATCACGGGGCTCACCCACCGGATCAGCTCGTCCACGGCCAGGTCGACGAAGGCGTCGTCGTCGAGGTTGTCGACGAGGCGCTGACGCTCCTCGGGGAACCGGCTCAGGGCCAGCATCCCGCCCGTGATCGCGTTGCGGGTGGTCTCGTTGCCGGCGATCAACAGCACGGTGAGGAACAGGTTCAGCTCGTCGTCGCCCAGAGGGTCGCGGCGCACCGGCTCACCGGCGAGGTCGCGGAACTCGTCGTGGCCCAACTCGCCCTCGTCGAACTTCTCGGTGAGGATCGAGATGAGGTCGTCGGCCGGCTCGCGTCGCCGCTGGGCGATGAGCTCGCTGCACATCACGCTGTACTCGACGAAGGCCTCACCGGCGCGTTGCAGCACGGGGTCGTCGGGGTCGACGTGGCCGTCGCCGGCCATCATCTCGTCCGACCACCGGTACATCTTCAGGCGGGTCTCGGGATCGAGCCCCATCAACTCGCAGATCACGATCAGCGGCACGTGGATGGCGAAGTCCTCCACGAAGTCGATCTCGCCCCGGTCACCGATGTCGTCGATGATCTGGTTGCTCAGCTCCCGGATGTGGGGCATCAGGTCGCGCACCCGGCGAGGGGTGAAGCCCCGGTTGATCATGCGGCGCTGGCGGGTGTGCTCGGGGTCGTCCTCGCACAGCAACGACAGGGGCGCCTTCAACTTGGGCCGCACCCCGTTGCTGGTGATGTAGCGGCCGGGGTCGCGCGAGATCTCGAACACGTCGTCGTAGCGGGCCGCCACCCAGAGGCCATTGACCTCGTCGCGGTACAGCGTGTCCTGCTCGCGCAGCCGGCGGTAGGTGTCCCACGGGTCGTCGTAGAGCGTGGTGTCGCAGAAGTCCAGGTTCACGGTCGTCCTCAGTCCTCGGTCCTCGGTCCTCAGTCCTCGGTGGTGGGGTGGCCGGGGACGCCGACGGTCTCGGTGTCACGCCCCGAACGCAGCAGCGCGCCGGCCAGGGCGCCGGTGGCCTCGCCGTCGGACACGGCGGTCACGCCGTTGACGAGCACCGCCACGATGCCCTCCGAGCCGGCGTAGAGGCGCTCGCTGTCGGCGGGCAGGTCGGCCACCTTGCGGATGCGGTGCGACCCCACGTGCTCGGGGTCGAAGAGCACCAGGTCGGCGTGCCACCCCTCCGCCACCCGGCCCCGCTCACGCAGGCCGAAGAGGCGGGCAGGGACGTCGGTCATCGCCCGCACCGCCCGCTCGACCGGCAGCAGGCGGCGTCCCCGCAGGCAGTCGGCGAGGAAGGCGGTGGGATAGGCCGAGCCCAGCATGCGGTCGAGGTGCGCGCCCGCGTCGGAGCCGCCCACCATGGCCCGGTCGGAGTCGACCAGGTCCATGCGCAGCTGCCAGCTGGCCAGGTCGTCCTCGGGCGGCAGCGGCCACAGGACGGTGCGCAGGTCGTCGGCGAGGACGATGTCGACCAGCGTGTCGAAGGGGCTGGTGCCCCGCTCGGCGGCGATGTCGCCGACGCGGCGCCCCTCGAGGGGACGGTTCTCGTCGGCGTAGGTGTCGCCGATCTCGTAGCCGGCCCAGCCGCTCAGTCGCTTCAGGACGCCGGCCTCGTCCGACTTGGCCGCCTCCTGCATGCGGCGGCGCACCTCGGGGTCGCGCAGGCGGTCCATGCGCTCGGGCACCGGCAGGGTGAGGATGGTGTCCCAGTAGGGCATGAGCGTGAGCGCGCAGCGGGTGAGGAAGCTCATGTTCATGGGGACCAGCGTGGGCATGGTCAGCGCCACCACCCGGGCGCCGTGCTCCTCGGCGTGGCGCGAGGCCCGCAGCTGTCGCTCCACCTCGTCGGCCGAGCGGGCGTCGACGGTGAGCACGTTCCAGTTGAGGGGGCGCCCGGCCGCGAGCGACATGTCGGTGAGCCGCTCGACCTCCTCGTCCGAGAAGCCCTTGAGGCAGCCGTCGGTTATGTACTCCAACGTGGTGCCCGGGTGCTCCGCCACCACCTGGCACAGGGCCAGCACCTCGTCGGTGTCGGCGGCCCGTGACGGGATCGGCCGGCCGTCGCCGTCGTTGTGGGTGAACGACTGCGACGACGAGAAGCCCAGTGCGCCGGCCGCCAGGGCCTCGTCGAGCAGGGCCTGCATCGACACCAGGTCGTCGGGCTCGGCGTGCTCCTCCGACCCCCGCTCGCCCATCACGAAGCGGCGCAGGGCGCAGTGCCCCACCAGGAATGCGGCGTTCACCCCCAGCGAGCCGTCGAGGTGGTCGAGGTACTCGGGGAAGCTGGTCCACCCGCCGCCCACCCCGGCCCGTAGGGCCTCGAGGGGCATGCCCTCCACCTCGGCCATCATCTCGAGGGTCCAGTCCACGTCCTCGGCCCGCAGCGGGGCCAGGGTGAAGCCGCAGTTCCCCGAGATCACAGTGGTGACGCCGTGCACGTTGGACGGCGAGGCGTAGGGGTCCCACAGCAGCTGGGCGTCGTAGTGGGTGTGGGGGTCGATGAACCCCGGGCACACCATCAGGCCGTCGGCGTCGATGACCTCGGCGGCGGCCTCGTCGGTGGTGCCGACCACGACGATGCGGCCGTCGCGGACACCCACGTCCGCGACACGGCCGGGGGCCCCGGTGCCGTCGAGGACGGTGGCCCCTCTGATCAGGGTGTCGAGCACGGTCGTGTTCTCCCTTGGCGCCGCGTCAGCCGGGCAGGTCGAGGCCGAGCAGGCGGATGGCGTTGCCCCGCACGAGGGCGTGCACCGTCGGGTCGTCGAGGTGGGCCATCTGCTTCTCGGCCATCTCCTGGCACCGCGGCCAGGTGCTGTCGGAGTGCGGGTAGTCGGTCTCGAACAGCAGGCGGTCGGCGCCGATCGCCGCCAGGGCGTCGGGGGTGAGGCCGTGGTCGTCGTCGAAGAAGCAGCCGTACATCTGGCGGTGGAAGTAGTGGCTGGGCGGCATGGGGATGGCCTCGGCCACACCCCCCCACGCCCGGTTGCTCTCCCACACCTTGTCGGCCCGCTCCAGGATGTAGGGGATCCACCCGATCTGACCCTCCGAGTAGGCCAACACCAGGTTCGGGTAGCGGACCAGCACGCCCGACATCAGGAAGTCGACCATCGACGCCATGGCATTGCCGAACGTGAGGGCGGACGACACCAGCGGCGGCGCGTCGGCCGATGTCGACGGCATCCGCGACGACGATCCGATGTGGACGTGCAGTGACACGCCACGGTCGTCGCACGCGGCGAAGAACGGGTCCCAGAACCCCGTGTGTATGGACGGCAGGCCCAGGTGCGCGGGGATCTCCGAGAAGGTGACCGCCCGCACCCCCCGGTCGGCGTTGCGGTGCACCTCGGCGGCCGCCAGGTCGGCGTCCCACAGCGGGACGATGACCAGCGGCACGAGCCGGCCGCCCGAGCCGGCGCACCAGTCCTCCACCATCCAGTCGTTGTAGGCCCGGATGCAGGCCAGGCCGAGGTCCTTGTCCTCGGCCTCGGTGAAGGTCTGGCCGCAGAATCGGGTGAAGGTGCTCGGGAAGCACAGCTGGGCCTCGATGTGGGCGGCGTCCATGTCCTCGAGGCGGGCCACCGGGTCGTAACACCCGGGCCGCATCTCGTCGTAGGTGATCGGGCTGACGGTCACGTCGGCCCGGTCGAAGCCCACCGCGGACTCCACCCGGGTGCGGGGGATCATCAGGTCCTCGAAGCGCCACCAGTCGCACGGCGTGCCGTCCTCGCCCAACTCGAAGCTGAACCGGCCCCCCACGTAGCCCATGTGGGTGCAGGGGTGGCGCTCGACCCGCGGGCCCCGGGCCCGGTGCCTCTCCGGCAGGCGGTCCTGCCACACGTTCGGGGGCTCGATGACGTGGTCATCGACGGACACGATCCACGGGAACTCGGTCACCGGGAGAACGTAGGAGAGGTTTAGAACACGTTCTAGGGACCAAAGTCCCTATTCGCGCAACGATGTGGCGCGCGGGACACGCCACCAGCGCCGGCGAGCACGCCTCGGCCACGCGTCACCCGGGCATCGAGTGCGTCCGGTCGGCTCGATGCGTGCAGCGAGTGGGGCTAGCTGGATTCGAACCAGCGACCTCATCCTTATCAGGGATGCGCTCTAACCGACTGAGCTATAGCCCCGGAGCGGTCGAGGGTAGCACCGGCGAACCGGCGCCCCCCAACGGGTAGCGGCTCAGGCCTCGGCGGGTTCGGCGGGCTCGGCGGCCACCGCGGGCTCGGGCAGGAGCGGCTCGATCACGGTGAAGCGGATGCCGCCCACGATGTCGCTGATGAGGTTGAACAGCAGGGCCAGCAGCACGCTGAACACCGTCCCGGTGACCACCAGGGCGCCGCCGAAGACGATGAACCCGCGGAACAGGTCACGGCCGACGAGCCTGAAGTCCTCGAACCCGATGTCGCGGACGAAGCTCTGGATGTTGTCGGTGGAGCCTGCCCCCACCGCCGCCGACCACAGGAGGACCGCGGCCACCAGGAACATGGCGAACAGGCACAGCGAGAACGCGAACGAGAGCTTCAGGACCGAGAGCGGGTCGACCCGGCGGATGACCCGGCGCACCTTGCGGGCCGGCACCCGGCCGTGGCCCCGCACCCGGACGGTGAGCAATTCGCCGGTGGCGGTGGGCTGGGTGGCCACCTCCGGCTCCGGTGGATGGTGGCCGTCGGTGCTGAACGACGCCCGGTCGGGCAGCTCGACGAGGGGCGCCATCTCGGCCGCCTCGGCCTCGAGCTCGGCGTCGAGCTCGTCGCCCAACTCGGCGTCATCCGCATCGGCCCCGCGGGCCCCGTCCTCGAGCACGGCCCCGTCCTCGAGCACGGCCCCGTCCTCGAGCACGGCCGCGTCCTCGGGCAGAGCGCCATCGATGTCGTCGTCGGCGAGATCGACGACCAGCCGGTCGGACGCGTCGTCGCCGTCGATCGGGGTGCTGGCGGTCGACACAGCAGGGAGTGTAAGTGATGCGCTCCCGTCATCGGAAAGGGAGAGAACGGCCTCGCGGGCCTCGGCCTCCCGCTGGCGGCGTGCCTGCTCCTCGCGGGCCTCGGCCTCCCGCTGGAGGCGCGCCTGCTCCTCGCGGGCGGCGACCTCCTGCTGGCGGCGCACCTGCGCCTCACGCACCTGCCAGCTCAGCACAGCTCGAAGTGTACGGGGTCGGCCTGCGGCAGGGGGTGACACAGCCCCGCCGCCGCGGCCACCGACGACAGCGCGTCGACGAACCACCGGGGCACGTCGATGGCCAGGCCCCGCTCGTGCATCGAGGTGCCCGGTCGGGCCACCGGGAAGGGGTTGGTGGCGCGGTGGGCCCAGAGCCACGCCTGCTGGGCGGCGCTGCGCCAGCCCGACACGATGGGCACCGGTTGGCCGAGCAGGGCCTCGGCCCGGGCGATCGCGGCCGACATCTCAGGGGTGAGGCCGTCGGATGGCCCGCCGGGCGGCCCCGGCGGTGGGCTGACGCGCTCGGCCGCGGCCACCGCCCGCCGCTCCCCCGCGCCCGCCCCCACCCGAACCGACACCTCGACCCGCACCCGGGGTCCGTCCTCGGCGTAGGCCACGAGCCGGGCGCCGTTGTCGGCCGCGATGCTCCGCGCCGCGGCCTCACCCTCGGCGGCGCCGGCCAGCGCGGCGGCATCGGCCGCCGTGCGCGCCCGCGCGTCGCCGACGGCGCGCTGGGCCAGCGCGCCCACCGCCAGCATCGTCGCCACTGCGAGCAGCACCGCCACCAGCACCAAGGGCAGGGCCTGGCCCCGCTCGCGCGCATGGTTGTTGCGTCCGGACATGGTCGTTCCCCGATCGGAAGGTCGCTTGACGGGGGAAGTCCGCCGTTCTCGACGCAATAGCTGTCGGATTCCGACAGCTGGTGCGTCGAGAACGGGTGCAGCAGGTTCAGGAGGAGGTGTCGCCCTCCGCGGCCTCGCCTTCGACCACGAGGGCGACGGCGGCCACCGACTCGTCGGGCCCGACGTTCATGACGTTGACGCCCGAGGCGTCGCGGCCCTGCGCCGAGATGTCGCGACAGGACATGCGGATCACGGTGCCGACCGACGAGATCAGGATGATGTCGTCGTCGAGGCTGACCATCAGCGCCGAGATCACCGTGCCTCGGCGCTGGGTGATCTTCATGCCCTTCACGCCCATGGTGCCCCGGCCCTTGGCCGGGAACTTGTCGAGCATGGTGCGCTTGCCGAACCCCGAGTCGGTGACCGTGAGCAGGGCCACACCCTCGCGGGCCACGTCGACCGACATCACCTCGTCGCCCTCACGCAGCTTCATGCCCCGGACGCCGGCGGCCGAGCGGCCCATGGGGCGCACCTCGTCCTCGTGGAAGCGGATGGTCTGGCCCGCCTTGGACACGAGGAAGATGTCGGCCCCGCCCTCGGTCTGGATCACCCGCACCAACTCGTCGTCGTCGCGCAGGTTGATGGCGATGATGCCGTCGCGTCGGGACGAGTCGTACTCGGTGAACTTGGTCTTCTTGACCTGGCCCTTCTTGGTGGCGAAGAAGAGGAACCGGCTGGTCTCGTAGTCGCGGGTGTCGATGATGGCCTGGATGGTCTCGCCCGGCTGCAGCGGCAGCAGGTTGACCACCGCGGTGCCGCGCGCGGTGCGCTCCTTCATTGGGATCTCGTGGGCCTTGAGCCGGTACACCTTGCCCCGGTTGGAGAAGAGCAGCAGGTAGGCGTGCGCGGTGGTGTGGATGACGTGGGTGACGTAGTCCTCGTCGCGCAGCTTGGTGCCGGCCACGCCCCGGCCGCCACGGCCCTGGGTGCGGAAGGCGCCGGCCGCCACGGTCTTGATGTAGCCCTTGGCGGTCATGGTGACGACCAGCTCCTCGTCGTCGATCAGGTCCTCGATGTCGATGTCGCCGACGTCGTAGGTGATCTCGGTGAGGCGGGGGGTGGCGTGGGCCTCGCGGACCTCGCCCAGCTCGTCGCGGATGACGCCTCGCAGCTTGACGTCGTCGGCCAGGATGGCCTCGAGTTCGGCGATGGTCTCGCGCAGCTTGGCCAGCTCGTCCTCCAGCTCCTGGCGGCCCAGGCGGGTGAGCCGGCCGAGGGTCATGTCGAGGATGTGGTTGGCCTGGATCTCGCTGAACTCGAAGCCCTCACCCATCAGCCCGGTGCGGGCCTCGGCCCGATCGGCCGAGCCCCGGATGAGGGCGATGATGGCGTCGATCATGTCGAGCGCCTTCACCAGGCCCTCGACGATGTGCTCGCGGCGCTTGGCCTCGGCCAGGCGGAACTCGGTGCGCCGGCGGATGACGTCGACCTGGTGGTCGATGTAGGCCAGCAGCGCGTCGCGCAGGTTGAGGGTGCGGGGCACGCCGTCGATGAGCGCCACGGTGTTCACGCCGAAGCTGGTCTGCAGCGGGGTGCGCTTGTACAGGTTGTTCAGGACGACCAACGCCGGCGCGTCGCGCTTCAGCTTGATCTCGAGGCGGATCTCGTCACCCGACGACGCGTTGTTGATGGCGGCGATGCCGTCGAGCTCGCCGGCGTCGACCAGCTCCTTGATCTTCAACAGCACCGAGCTGGGGCTCACCTGGTAGGGCAGCTTGGTGACGATGACCGTGTCGTTGGTGCGGCCCTCCTCGATCTCGGCCACGGCCCGCAGGCGGATCGAGCCCCGGCCGGTGCGGTAGGCGTCGAGGATGCCCTGGCGGCCCATCATGAGGCCGCCCGTGGGGAAGTCGGGGCCCTTGATGAACGCCATCAGGTCGTCGGGGGTGGCGTCGGGGTGGGCCAGCAGGTGGGTGGTGGCGTCGATCACCTCGCCCAGGTTGTGGGGCGGGATGTTGGTGGCCATGCCCACTGCGATGCCCTGGCTGCCGTTGACCAGCAGGTTGGGGAACCGCGACGGAAGGAGCACCGGCTCGGTGAACTCGCCCGAGTAGTTGTCGACGAAGTCGACGGTGTCTTCCTCGATGCCCGCCAACATGTCCATGGCGATCGGGGCGAGGCGGCATTCCGTGTACCTACTGGCCGCTGGGGGATCGTCGGGGGTGCCGAAGTTCCCGCGGGGAAAGATCAAGGGGTGGCGCAACGAGAACCACTGGCCCATGCGCACCAGCGCGTCGTAGATCGCGCTGTCGCCGTGGGGGTGGTACTTGCCCATGACCTCGCCCGTGACGCGGGCGCACTTCATGGTGGGGCGGTCGGGCCGGGCGCCCAGGTCGTACATGCCCCAGAGGATGCGGCGGTGCACCGGCTTGAGGCCGTCGCGCGCGTCGGGCAGGGCCCGCGACACGATGACGGACATGGAGTAGTCGAGGAACGACCGCTCCATCTCCTCTTGGATCTCGATGGGCTGGAACTGCTCCTCGAAGGCGTCGGTGGTGTCGCTCACGGTGTCCTCAGATGTCCAGGAAGCGGACGTCGGTGGCGTTGGTCTGGATGAAGTGCTTGCGGCTCTCGACGTCGTCGCCCATCAGCACCGAGAAGACCTCGTCGGCGATCGCCGCCTGCTCGACACCGACACGGAGAAGTGTTCGCTTCTGGGGGTCGATGGTGGTCTCCTGCAACTCGTCCCAGTACATCTCGCCCAAGCCCTTCAGGCGCTGGAAGTCCTTCTTGTGAGTGGGGTTGTCGGCTTGGAAGCGCTCCTTGGCGGCGTCGTCCTTGAGGTAGATCTTCTCCTTGCCCACCACGGTGGAGTACAGCGGCGGCTGGGCCACGTACACGTGGCCCTGTTCGACCAGGTCCTTCATCTGACGGAAGAAGAAGGTCATCAGCAGCGTGCGGATGTGGCTGCCATCGACATCGGCGTCGGTATTTTTTGCCAAGAGCCCTCCGTTGAATCCGGCGATGAAGTTCTCGTCGTCGGCCACTGAGAGGTCGTACACGTCCCCATCCCACGGGATGGCGATGTTCGATCGCACTGGAAGGCCGATCAGATCATCGGAGATCTCGATCCAGGCTGGCTTCTTGCGGTATCGGGTCGATTCGGCGTGCGCCCGCAGGAAATCGGCGTTAGGCGCCTTACGCCAGATCGGCTCGAGGCGACTCAGTTGAGCCTTGCCGGCAATGGAGATGTAGTAGGCGTCGCGGACGGATAGTGGCGCGGCCGATCGGTCGACGCGACTGGTTGACGCGACGACGCCCAGTTGGCCCAAGAGGTAGCCGAGGCCGTTGGCGAGATCCTGCGACACCGTCGTGAACCTCAAAGCTGGGGTGCTGAACCCCTTCGAACCGTCGCCGAGGTGGTAGCCCTCAAGGAATGCCAACTGGCAGGCTTCGCTCACATTGAGCATGAGATCTGGCAGGCGCTTCTCGTGTGCCCTGCCGCCGAGGCCGAGGGCCTTGACTAGGCGGACGGCATTCGCAGAGTGGAAGTAGAGCTTGCGAGAGCTGGAGAAGCGGTGATCGATGTGGAGCCGAGGCGTCTCGCCGAAGGTGTGCTCGATGGCGTCGACGATCGACGGCAGATACCGGTCATCCGCCTCACCGAGCGCCAGCGCCACCTGGGTGTTACGAGACGTCGTCCCCTCGGCGGCGTACCAACCGAGGAAGTAGCAGAGCTCCTCAGTGACTGGGAGCATGCGATCAAACCCGCGGTCCTTGTACGCCTGCGGGACGAGTTGCACATCGCGGTCGAGCATGCTGACGGACTCGAACGAGACATCCGAGAGCCGCCGTGACCGTGACACCTTGCGCCACCGCGCGTTGGCCGAATCGTCGGACTCGTCCAGCCACCGGTCGAACTGCGAGGAGACCCGGGCGGCGGTGTCAGGCCAGTCCTCGCCGAGCACGGCGAGGTAACGCTCGAGGGCGCCGACGGGTGGGCGTTGACGCTGGGTCTCCCACTCGGAGATGGAGCAGGCCTGCTTGTAGCCCACCTGGAGGGCCATCTGCTGCAACGTGATGCCCTCAGCACGGCGGGCGGCGCTCAGCCGCTTCCAGGTCGCTGCGGGCAACTCGACCCGCTCCTCGTCCAACCACTGGGCCCGGCTGTTGAGATCGCGCTGCTCGGCGATGGCGAGCAGGCGGACGGACTCACCCTCTACCCGCAAGCCGTTGGTCAGGCCGTGCGCCACGAAGAGCTCGAGGAGGTCGATCTCGGTTGTCGGCTCCGCCGGCCTCGGCAGCCGTCTGGGCGCGACCACGTAATCGCCGGGGCCGAGCTCGTCGGCCGGCCGGAGCACCAACTTGCCGAACTCCCACGTGTAGACCGAGTGGCCCGCGGTCACGGACACCGACCGCCCGTAGGCGGTGGTGATCTTGTGCATCAGGCCCCGGTAGTGGTGGCGGATGACCTTCTTCAACGGAGAGATCCGCGGGGTCTTGTCCGATTTGTCCACGCTCACTGTGCCAGCGTCGGGCACCTCCTCGCCGACCGAGAGCCACGAGTCCACCGCCGGACCGATGGGCTCCAGTGACAACCGGCCCTGCCAGTCGGTGAACAGCACCGGCTCGTCGGGCGCCACCGACAGGCAGATGACCTTGTCGTAGCGGATCTTGTCGACGTCGAACTCCTCGCCCACGCCGGCGCCGATGGCCGAGATGAGGGCCTGGATCTCGTTGTTCTTCAACATGCGGTCGATGCGGGCCCGCTCGACGTTGAGGATCTTGCCCCGGATGGGCAGCACCGCCTGGGTGCGGGGATCGCGGGCCTGGGTGGCGGGGCCGCCGGCCGAGTCGCCCTCCACGATGAACAGCTCGGTCTCGTCGCGGTTGCGCGACGAGCAGTCCCGGAGCTTCTCGGGCATGCCCGCGCCCTCGAGGGCGGACTTGCGGCGGGTGGCCTTGCGGGCCTCCTGCGCCGCCCGCCGGGCGGTGGCCGCGGCGGTGGACTTCTTGACGATCTTATTGGCCTCGGTGGGGTGCTCCTCGAAGAAGTCGCCGAGCTTCTCGTTGGTGGCCCGCTCGACCAGCGAGCGGATGGTGACGTTGCCCAACTTGCCCTTGGTCTGGCCCTCGAACTGGGGGTCGCGCAGGCGCACCGAGATGATGGCGGTGAGGCCCTCGCGGATGTCCTCGCCCTGCAGGTTCGGGTCCTTCTCCTTCAGCGCGCCCTTGGCCCGGGCGTACTTGTTCACCACGTTGGTGAGGGCCTTCTTGAAGCCCTCCTCGTGCATGCCGCCCTCGATGGTGTTGATGCCGTTGGCGAAGCTGTGGATGCCGTCGGTGTTGTAGCCGGTGTTCCACTGGAACGCGATCTCGACCTCTTGGTCGTCCTCGGCCTGCTCGAAGTAGCCGACCTTGGTGAAGAGAGCCTCCTTCGAGCGGTTGTTGTGCTTGACGAAGTCGATGATGCCGCCGGCGTACTTGAACGTGGTGGGCTCGATGGTGGCGTCGGGCCGCTCGTCGCGCACCCGGATCTCGAGGCCCTTGTTGAGGAAGGCCATCATCTGGAACCGCTCGAGCAGCACCCGGGTGCTGAACTCGACCTCCTCGAAGATGGTGGGGTCGGGCCAGAAGCGCACGGTGGTGCCGGTGCGGTCGCGTGGGGCCTTGCCGATGACCGACAACTTGGTCTGGACCCGTCCGCCCTTGGCGAAGTCCATGTAGTGACGCTTGCCGTCGAGGTCGATCTGCAGCTCGAGGCGCTCGGACAGGGCGTTGACCACCGAGATGCCCACGCCGTGGAGGCCACCGGACACCTTGTAGCCCTCGCCGCCGAACTTGCCGCCGGCGTGCAGGACCGTGAGCACGACCTCGGCCGCGGACTTGTTCTTGAACCGGGGGCTGGTGTCGACGGGGATGCCGCGACCGTTGTCGATCACCTCGCACCCGCCGTCGGCCAGGATGGTGACGTCGATGCGGTCGCAGTAGCCGGCCATGGCCTCGTCGACGGCGTTGTCGACCACCTCGTAGACGAGGTGGTGCAGGCCGCTGGGGCCGGTCGAGCCGATGTACATGCCCGGCCGCTTGCGCACGGCTTCGAGGCCTTCGAGGACGGTGATGTCCTTGGCGGAGTACGACGAGCTATCGGCCACGCGGGGCCCTTTCGCGACGGACGGACGACGAACGGGGAAGGGGCGGAGGCAACACTCGACCGCGACAGCTTCGCTGGTCGGAAATGGCGTCCACGGACCCTCGATTCTACCAGCGGGCACCCCGGAATCGGCTGATGCTCAGGGGCCCGGTCCGCCCCCTCAGTGGATCAGCACGCGGGCGGGGAACACCGACGCGCCGCTGCCGTTGCCGGGAGCGACGGTGCCCCAGCACCGGCCCTCCCCGGTGGTGAGGATCGCGCAGGCGCCCTGGCCACCCATGGTCACCTGGGCCACGTCGGTGAGGGGGCCGGTGCCGTCCGCGTTCAGCACCGTGATCGGCAACAGGCGGGTCGTGGTCGTCCCGTCGCCGAGCTGGCGGAACTGGTTCATGCCCCAGCAGCGGAGCTGGCCGCTGGTGAGCACCGCGCAGGCTGCCCGGTACGGGCTGTCGCCCAGCCCCGGGACGGGGGCGTAGGTGCCGCCCACCGACACGTCGGCCACGCCCGTCAGCGGCGCCGTGCCGGTGGGGTCGAGGACGGTCACCGGGCGGTTGCTGCCACTGAGCCCGTTGCCCGTGTTCCCGCCCCAGCAGCGGGCCTGGCCGTTCGCCAGGCGGGCACAGGTGAGGCCGTTGCCGGCGCTCACCTCGACGACATCGGTGAGCGGGCCCGTCATCTCGGGGTTCACCACCACCACCGCCCGGCTGCGGGCCGTGTACGTGCCGTCACCCAGCTGGCCCCGCTCGTTCCCACCCCAGCACCGCACCTCTCCACTCGCGAGCAGGGCACAGGCGTGGCTGCCACCGACGCTGATCTGGGTCACCTGCGTCAGCGGGCCGGCGCCGTCCACGTCGACGACGGTGACCGGCAGGGCGCGATCGGCGAAGCTGTCGTCCCCCAGGGCACCGCCGCGGCCCCAACAGCGCACCTGGTTCCCGACGCGCGCGCACGAGTAGGTGGCGCCCGTTCCGATCTGCGCCACGCCGAGCAGCGGGCCGGTGCCGCTCGGGTTGGCGACCGGCACGGGCCGCAACGAGGAGGTGCTGCCGGCGGCGTCGCCGAGCGACCCGATGCCGCCGGGCACCCCGCCGCTGCTGCCCCAGCACCGCGCGGTGCCGTCCTCCAGCCGCGCGCAGGTGCGGCCCGAGCTCGGGCTGGGCGGCGCCTGCAGGGCGCTGCCGGAGGTGTGGATCTCGGTGATGCCGGTGAGCGGCCCGGAGCCGTCCTCGTTCGTCACCACGGTGGGCAGGGTGCGATCGGCGGTGGTGCCGTTGCCCAGCGCCGCGCCGCCACCGGCGCCCCAGCACCGTGCCGTGCCGCCCTGCACCACCGCGCACGTCTGGCGGTGGCCCGACCCCATCTGCGTGATCGGGATCGTCGGGCCGCCGATCGTGTCGGTGAAGGTGCAGGTGACGTTCTCGCCCGGGGACAGGCCGATGGTGACGGTTCGGGTCGTGAAGTTCACCGACTCGTTCGTGGTGCACGACAGCCCGGTCAGGTCGTAGCCGGCCTCGGGGCCCTGGGTGATGGTGTACGTGCCGGTCGCCAACTCCGCGCCCGTCACCGTGTTGGGCAGGGTGCCGTCGGCGTCGTCGTCCAGCGAGAACGTGCTGCAGCCGGCGCCGAGGCACCCCGTGAACGCGAAGTCCTCCGCGGCGTCCGGCTCGGTGTTCTGGACGACGGTGATGGACTGGGTCTTGTTGGCGAAGGTGCAGGTGGTGAACTCGTTGGGCGAGAGCGTGATCGTCACCCGCCGGTTGGCCACGTCGACGGCCTCGGCCGTCGTGCAGGTGATGCCGGTGAGCGGCCACGTGGCATCGGCGCTCTGGGTGATGGTGTAGGTGCCGGGGGCCAGCGGTGCGCCGACCACCGAGTCGGGCAGGGTGGCGTCGGCGTCGTCGTCCAGCGAGAACGTGCTGCAGCCCGACCCGAGGCATCCGGTGAAGCCGAAGTCGTGCGGCGAGCCGGGGATCGCGTCCTGGACGATGCGGATGGCCGGCGCCCGATCGATGAACGTGCACGTGACCGCCTCACCCGCGGAGAGCGTGATGGTCACGGTGCGCGACGCCAGGTCGATCGACTCGTCGGTGTCGCACGCGATGTCGACCAGCGCCCAGCCCGCCACCGCGGCCTGGCTGATCGTGTAGGTACCGGGGGCGAGGCCCGACCCGGTCACCGTCGAGCCGCGCGGCGGCGCCCCGCTGTCGTCGTCGAGCACGAACTCCGTGCACGACGCGCCGGCGCACCCGGTGTAGGTGAAGTCCTGCTCGGCGTCGGGGATCGAGTCGTGGACGATCGTGATGGACGGCGCCGCCGCCGTGCCCACCCCGTCCGGTGGTTCCGACCCGGCCGTCCCGGCGGCGCCGGCCACGTTGGGGGCGAACGACACCGCCAGCAGCGTGGACACGACGGACGCGACCGAGGCAACGGACAGGATCGCCCGTCCCCGCCCTCGATTCGCCCGGCGAACCGTCCCGCGCACGGAGGCGAGCCTAGGCGTCGGTGGCGCGGCGTGCCCGGGTGTGGCGACACCCCTCGGGGGCGCCCACCCCGCGACCGGCCTCGTGCAGTGTCCCGCCCAGCGGCGCGATGGCGCGCCGACGCCCGCGGGCACTCGCGGGGCCGGGGATCTCAGGGCCGGACGCGCACGTCGAGGTGGTCCACCACGCCGGGCCCGACGACGGCGTCGAGGCGGGCCAGGACCTGGCGCTCCGACCACGCCAGGCGATCGGCCCACGCCGGGTCGTCGACGTTGACCACGAGGCGGCCGTGCTCGACCGACCGGGCCGTGCAGTGGCCGGCGAGGCCCTCGCCGACCACCTCGGGCCAGGCCTCCATGACCGCGGTGATGGCGTCGACCGACGGCGCCCCGAGCGACGCCAGTACGTGGTCGAGCCCGTCCACCAGGGGCCGGGGCTGCGACATGACCCAACGTTACCCACGGGGTCTAAGGTCGACGGGGGACCCGGCGCCGCAGGCGTGGTTAGGCTCGGGGTGACCACAGGGCAATCGGGGGATGTCGCTTTGTCCATGCGGGTGATGTGCGTTGTCGGTGTGGTGGTCGCCCTGCTCGGTGCCGTGCCGGCACCGGCGACCGCCGACGCCACTGGCGCGGAGGTACCCATGTTCGCCGACACCTGGGGCTCGTTCGGCTCGGCCGACGGGCAGTTCGCGAGCCCGCGGGGCGTGGCCGTCAACGCGTCGGGCGAGGTCTACGTGGCCGACACCGGCAACGACCGGGTCGTGCAGTTGGATCGCGACGGCCGGTTCATCCGGTCGTGGGGGGGCACCGGCACGGGCGACGGCCAGTTCGACCGGCCGTGGGACGTCGCCGTCAACGGCAACCAGGAGGTCTACGTCCTCGACTCGGGCAACAACCGCGTCCAGAAGTTCGACCGCAACGGCAACTTCCAGCTGACCTGGGGCAGCCAGGGCGGGCGCACCGGGCGGTTCCGCAGCCCGAAGGGCATCAGCGCCGACACCGGCAACGGGGTCTGGGTCGCCGACACCGGCAACGACCGCATCCAGAAGTTCAACCCGACCGGCACGTTCCAGCTGTCCATCGGCGGTTCCGGGAGCGGCAACGGCCGATTCCGGGCGCCCCGCGACGTCACCGTGGGCCTGGCCGGCGGGGTCTACGTGGCCGACACCGGCAACGACCGAATCCAACAGTTCACCGTCGGTGGCGCGTTCGTGCGGGCGTGGGGGTCGACCGGCACCGGCAACCGCAGGTTCAACTCGCCCCAGGGCATCTACGCCCAGGGCAACAACTACACGACCTCGAACGTGTTCGTGGCCGACACCGGCAACGACCGGATCGTGTCCTACACCAGCACCGGCACCTTCGAGGCCAAGTGGGGCACCAGCGGCGGCGGCGGCGGCCAGCTCGAGTCGCCTCGGAACGTCTTCGTGGACCTCGGCGATCACCGGTTCGTGGCCGACACCGGAAACAGTCGGCTGGAGGTGTTCGACCGGACGTATCCCACCCGTATCACGGGCACGGTCGAGGGCATCGACGGCAACACACCCGAGGGCCCACTGGGTGGCATCTTCGTGTCCGTCTCCGACACCACCTACGACCTGGTGGCGATCGTGCGCACCGACGTCAACGGCCACTACCAGGTGGACGTCGGCGCGGGGAACGCCGTGGTCGCCTTCTTCGATCCCACCGGCCGACACGCCTTCGAGTACTTCGACGACCAGCCCGACATCGCCACCGCGACGACCGTGGTCGTGCCCGACCATCAGAGCGTGACCGTCGACGCGGTGCTCACCGAGACCCCGGTGACCGCGGTCGGCGACCCGGGCGAGATCGCCGGCACGGTCACGGAGGGCACCACGCCGGTGATGCCGGGCGCGGGCACCCTGGTGATGGCCATCGACGAGGCCGGCCTACCGGTGCTGACCACCGTCGCCGACGCGGCTGGCCACTACGAGATCGCCGGCCTCGAGGCCGGCGGTTACCTGCTGTTGTTCATGGACCCACGGGGGGAGTTCGCCACCGAGTTCTTCGACGACACCCCCGACCCGTCCGTCGCCGACCAGGTCGTGGTGGTGGGCGGCCAGACCACCACCGTCGACGCCCACCTCGACCCCTAGTGCCGTCATGGCGAACATGATCGGCGGCCGCATCCGTACCGAGGGCGACGGGGCCGGGGCGACCGGGATCCCCGACGGCCTCTCGGACCGACGCGTGGTGGTCGGAGCGCTCCCGGCGCTGAGGTGACCGGCACCTCCGGCGCGGGCCTCCTCGCCGGTCTCGCCCTGTTCGACGGCCTCGACGAGGAGGCGTTGGCCGCGCTCTCGGCGTCGGTGGAGCCGATGACCGTCCGCGGGGGCGAGGTGCTGATGCACCAGGGCGATGCCGCCGACTGTGCCTACGTGGTGCAGGCCGGTCGCCTGCGCGTCGTCGTCACCGGCGCCGACGGCAACGATCAGGTGGCGGGCGAGGTGGGTCGGGGCGAGGTGGTCGGTGAGCTCGCGCTGCTCACCGAGGAGCGCCGTTCGGCAACCGTCGTGGCGGTGCGGGACAGCCAGGTGCTGCGGCTCCCTGGCGACGCCCTCGCCACCCTGTTCGCCCACCCGCAGGCGCTCCGCTCGATCACCACCCAGCTCCTGCGACGGCTGCGCCGCAGCATGCTGGCGGGGCCCGACCGGAGCCCCCTCGCCACGGTGGTGGTGCTGCCCCTCAGCGCGAGCCCCGTGGTCGACGCCGCCATCGGGGCACTGATCGCCGCGCTCCGCGCCCGGGTGCCGACCCTCGCCGACGTCGGGGCCGGCGACGCCCCCGCCGACCTCGCGGCCGAGGGCCCCCGGTGGACCGACACTCTCGAGCGCAACCACGCGTTGATCGTGTTCCGGGCCGACCCGGTGCCGGGCGACTGGACCGATCGATGCCTGCGCCACGCCGACCTCGTCCTGCTCGTCGCCGACGCCACCGAGCGACCCGGGCCGCGGGCCGTCGAGCGGGGCATCGTGGAGCGCCGCCGCTCGCTCCCGATCCGCACCGAGCTGGTCCTCGCCCACGGCCCGACCACGGTGGAGCCCCGGGGCACCACCGGCTGGCTGGACCGCCGTCAGGTGCAGCGCCACCACCACGTCCGCGTCGACCGTGCCGGCGACGCCGAACGGGTCGCCCGCATGCTGCTCGACCGGCCGGTCACCCTCGTGCTGAGCGGCGGTGGGGCCCGAGGCATGGCCGAGATCGGCGCGTTGCGCGCGCTGGAGGAGAGCGGTGTGCCCATCGACGCGGTCGCCGGCACCAGCGCCGGCGCCCTGGTCGGCGCCGCGGTGGCACGCGGTTGGAACACCGACCGGGTGGAACGCACGCTGCGGGAGGCGCTGGTCGGCTCCACCCCCATCGACCCCACCTTCCCTGCCGTGGCGTTGGCCACGGGCCGCAAGGTCACGGAGAAGCTGCGGGCGGCGTCGGGCGACCTCGACCTGGCCGACCTGTGGCGGCCGTTCTTCTGCGTGTCGACGAACCTGTCCCGGAACCGGGCCGAGGTGCACCGGCGGGGCCCGGCGTGGCGGGCGGTGCGGGCCAGCTTCGCCATCCCCGGGGTCTTCCCCCCCGTCCCCCAGGACGGCGACGTGCTGGTGGACGGCGGCCTGCTCGACAACCTGCCGGTCGGGCGCATGCGCGCCGAGCACGAGGGCGCCGTCGTGATCGCGGTCGATGTGGGGGCGCGCCGCGACCTGGCCGCCGGCAGCCTGCCCGAGTCGTGCGTGGTCTCGGGCTGGCCCCTGCTGTGGACGATGCTCCGGCCCAGCTTCCCCCCTCTGAGGGGCCGGGCGGGCCCGAGCGGCCGGCGCAGCCAGACGGTGAACATCGTGCGGGTGATGACCCGGCTCACCGAACTGGGTGCGGGGGCCGACGACGTCGATCCCGACCTGTTGATCCGCCCGCCGGTGCAGGACCTACCCGTGCTCGACTTCGACCGCTTCGACACCTTCGTCGAGCGGGGCCACGACGCCGCGATGGCCGGGCTCGAGCCCTGGCTCGCCGAGCGCGGCGGGGCCCCGTGGTGAGGACCCCCGGGTCGGTGACACGCTGGTGGGGATGACGAACGATCGGACGTCGGGTCGGCGAGGCGTGGCCGGCGTGGCTGTCACCCACCCGTGAGGACCCCCGAGTCCCGCCTGCGCTGGATCGCCCGACTCTGTCGCGTCCTCACCGCTCCGTTCGTCCGCTACGACATCCGCGGCGGCGCGTGCGCGCCACAACTGAAGGTGGGCATCGTGGCCGCCAACCACCGCAGCCTGTTCGACGTGGTGGCCGGCCTCATCGCCCTGCACCACTTCGGCCGCTACGTGCGGGTGCTCATCGCCCGCGAGTACTTCGACAAGCGGGTCATGGGCCTGCTGTGCCGGGCCATCGGGGCCATCCCGGTGGACCGGGGCGACGCCGGTCACGCCCTCGACGCAGCGATCGCCGCGCTGCGCGACGGCATCCCGCTGCTGATCATGCCCGAGGGCCGCTTGCACTGGGACCCCGAGCACCCACTGTCGACCGGCCCGGCCAAGACCGGCATCTCCCGGCTGGCCGTGGGCGCCGAGGTGCCGGTCCTCCCCGCCGGCCTCGTCGGCACGCAGCACGTGTGGCCCGCCGGGCGGGCCCTGCCCCGGATGAACCCCTTCCGGCGCCGGCGCCTGGTGGTGGTCGAGGTGGCCGACGAGCCGATGTGGCTCGCGGGCGACGACCACGCCGCCAACGCCGAGGCGGTCATGGCCGAGATCCGCCGGCTGATGACCGCGGGCGAGGCCCGCCTCGCCGCCGCCGGCGGCCGCGGCTGAGCGCGGCGGCGGCCGGCGCATCGAACCAGTAGCGTCGCTCGACAGGGGACGTCACGTCGGGAGCGGCGATGCGGTACTTGGAGGACCTCGAGGTGGGAGCCACGTCCCGGGACACGGGGACGTACCTGGTCACGGCCGAGGAGATCATCGAGGTGGGTCGGCGGTGGGACCCGCAGCCGTTCCATGTGGACGAGGCCGCCGCCGCCGAGTCGGTGTTCGGCGGCCTGGTCGCCTCGACGGTCCACCTCCTCGCCATGGCCAACTCGCTCGCGGTGAAGGGCGACCCGACCGCGGCGGTGAGTGCGCTCGGGATGACCGACATGGTGAACCACGCGCCGGCGCGCCCCGGTGACGAGCTGTCGCACCGGTCGGTGATCACGAGCCGCCGACCCTCGCAGAGCCGGCCCGGTCTGGGGGTCATCACCGTGCGCAACGAGCTCTCCAACCAGCGCGGCGAGCTCGTGCTCACGTACACCGTCGCCGCGCTCGTGCGGTCGCGCGACGCCGACGCCTGACCGCCGGACGTCCGCCTGCGGTAGGATGCTCCTATGGATGTCAAGGGGTGATGTTGGGGTTGAGGTCGGCTCGGATGGCGGCGTAGACCTCGCGGGCGAT
>JBGAOY010000022.1:0-73186 GCA_044221555.1 Acidimicrobiales bacterium | reverse complement strand
GAGCACCGAGAGTGGGCCCCGGCACCCGCCAACACCCGCCAACCGCGAACGACACCCGACCACCGACCCAGCCATCAGAACCCGCCACACCGCGGGACGATGCCACGCGCCCCAACACCCCCGAAACTGGCTCTTGACTTCGCCGTCATAGGTTGCTCAGCGCACCGAGAAGTGGATCCTCGCTTCGTCGGCGTCGGCACCCTCGAGGCGGATCGCCACGGTGATGGCCAGCACCTCGGTCTCACCGAAGGTGACCAACCGCTCGACCACGTCGTCGGTCTGTCGGATCGTGCGCATGTCGCCGACCTGCCCGTAGCGGTCGATCAGCCCCCGTCGCAGGGCATCGGCGGGCTGCCCGACGAGTTGCTCCGGGCGAACCCCGGCCAACGGGTCCACGGACGGCGACGCGTCGACGATGAGGCCCTCCGGGCCCACCGCGATGACACCGAAGCGGCCGGGCCCGGCGAAGCGCTCGACCGCGCCGCGCGCCGCGACGTCGTCGCTCGGGCCCCCGCGGCGGGCCACGTCGAGGATGCCCCCCAGGGGCAGGGGCTCGTGGTCCTGTGCCAGCCAGCGATCGAGTCGCTCGATCTGGGCCAGAAGGACCGACCCGTTCCGGGGAAGCCGGCTGAGCACCTCGTCGGCCTGTCGGGCGAACAGGTCCCGGACCTCGAGCAACCCGGAGCGCGGCAGGCGTTCGAGGCAGTGCTCCGGCCGGCCGCGCGTGATCACGTTCACCCCGACGGGCATGTCCCGCTCCTCCGCGAACAACAAGAGGTCGACGAACTCGTGGTAGTTCTGCGGCATCAGGCAGTGCAGCACCTGGATCCCCCGGTCGGCCACGGCGCGGAACCGCTCGAGGTTGGCCAGCACCGTCTCGTGGTTCGAGCCGGGCCTGATGGCCTCGAAGGTCGCCTTCGAGTGCCCGTCGAGCGACACGTTGACCCACACCGACAGGCTCGACATCACCCGCTCGATCTCCGCGTTCCAGCGGGTCAGGTTGGTCGTCACCGAGACCGGCATCCGGGGCGCGAGCTCGAGGATCATGTCCCAGATGCGGAAGTTGCCGCGCACCAGGAACGGCTCGCCACCCATGAACGACGCCTCCTCGAGGTGGGGCACGAAGTCCCGAAGATCCTCGAAGAACTCCTCGCCGTAGTGATCAGGGAGCGGCGGGAGCTTCTCGCGGTGCAGCCGGATGGCCGAGGAGATGAACCCGTCGCACATCACGCACTGCAGATTGCAGGCGCTGCTGATCGCGAAGATGATCTGCTTCGGGAACGCCGGCTCGGCCGATTCGACGGCGAAGCGCTGGTACTCACCGGCGTAGGTGGCGCTCCCGACCTCCTGGCTCCAGTCGCAGACCTCGCAACCCAACGTGTAGTCGTCGCGCTCGAGCGCCACGCGCAGCGCCCGCGCTCGCGCCCCGGCCCAGATCTCCGGAAGCCGCTGTACCCCGATGTGACCCAGCGGGTACCCCCGGCTGTAGCAACACCCGTGGACCGCTCCCACCTGGTCCAGGAACAGCGTGGTGAACGGTGCGTGGCACGCAGGCGCGAGGGCGGGCCCGGGCTGGCCTCGGCGTCGCCGTCCCAGCCGAACCGCCACGCTGCTGCCCACGGGCACCCCCTCCGCTGCGGGCGGATGGTACCCGCGGGCGGCCCCAGACGTCCGCGCCACACGCCACCCGTCCGGGTGCAGCCGTCAGGTTGTCGACGGGTCAGCCGCTGCGCGCGACGTCGGCCAGCGAGTCGGCCGGCGCCAGCGAGGCCAGCTCCTCGCTGGCGGTGTCAGCGTGGTTCGCGAACTGGGCCACCTGCAGGTCCTCGAACAGCTGGCGGACCCGGGGCGTCATCAGCCCGAGCTTGTTGACGTTCGGCACGATCTTCGAGAACAGCACCTGGCGGAACATGATCATCAGCGGGTTGTGGGCGGCGAAGGCCTTGCCCTCCTCGACGTCGATGCCCAGCCGCTCCCAGAGCTGCTCGAGCAGGAACCGCCGGTACATCAGGTCGGTGGCCTCGAGCAGGAACTCCTCGCGGTCGGCCAGTTCGGCCGCGCTCAGCTCGGGCACGACCTCCTTCAGCGCCAGCACGCCGAAGGCCACGTGGCGAGCCTCGTCGCGCATGACCAGATCGGTGATCTGCTTGATCACCGGGTCGTTGAACATCATGTTGCCCATCCCGAACGCGGCCAGGGCCAGGCCCTCGACCATGATCTGCATCCCCAGGTAGGTGATGTCCCACCGCCGTTCGGTCATGATGTCGACCAGCAGGGCCTCGAGGGGCTGCGAGATCGGGTACTCGTGGCCCGCCAGCTTGGTTCCCAGGTAGCGGGCGTAGGCCTCGACGTGGCGGGCCTCGTCGTTCACCTGGTTGGCGGCGTAGAACTTCGACTCGATGTCGGGCACGGTCTCGACCAGGCGCGCGGTGGCCACCAGCGCCCCCTGCTCGCCGTGCATGAACTGGCTGGTCATCCACGCCTGCAGCTCCCAGCTCACCTCGATGCGCTGCTGTTCGGTCATGGACCGGAACGGGGAGTCGTCGGCGTCGAGGCCCAGGAACTGGCCGATCATGGCCCGCTCCTCCTCGGTGGCGTCGGGGTCGGGCGCGCCCCACACGACCTCGGGCGTCCAGTCCACGTCGGTGGTGGCGTTCCACTGCGAGACCTTGCCCTTCTCGTACAGGCGGGTCAGCTGGTCGTTCGACTGCTCGTAGTCCCAGGTGAAGTTCGTGACGCTGGTGGCCTCGACGAGCAGGTGGTCGACAGCAGCGGTGCTGGAGGTCATTGCGGAGCCTTTCGGACCGGAGGGGCGGGGTTCGTCGAGCATCTTGACACAGAGGCCACATTTGTACAAGATGACGACATGGCTCTCACAGATGTACAGGCCGATGACAAGGCTGTCGCCGAGGTGGCGGCTGGAGCACGGACGTCCGACCAGACCGCACGACGCTGGCGGGACCCCCGCAAGCCGTTCTGGGCGTTGGCCCTCGTCGTGCCCCTGTTGCCGTTCGTGGCGGGGGCCCTGGTGGCGGCCACCGGGTGGGGCGGCTTCTGGTGGACGGGCCCCGTCGTCATCTTCGGGCTCATGCCGGTGCTGGACCGCGCCCTCGGCCTCGACCGCCTGAACCCACCCGAGTCGGCGGTGCCCGCGCTCGACGCCGACCGCTACTACCGGCGGTGCACCTACCTCTACCTGCCGCTGCAGTTCGCCTCGCTGGTGTGGGCCTGCTCGGTGTGGGCGTCGGGCCAGCTGTCCGTGCTCGACTCGCTGGGCCTGGCCCTCACGGTCGGGTGCGTGGCCGGGATCGCCATCAACACCGCCCACGAGCTCGGCCACAAGCACCCGGCCCTGGAACGGTGGCTGGCCAAGATCGCCCTGGCCCAGTCCGCCTACGGCCACTTCTGCATCGAGCACAATCGCGGCCACCACCAGCGGGTCTCCACCCCGGACGACCCGGCCAGCTCGCGGTTCGGCGAGAGCTTCTACGAGTTCTACCCCCGCACCGTGATCGGCAGCGCGTGCTCGGCGGTCCATCTCGAGCGCGAGCGGCGGCGGCGGGCGGGCCAGCGGTTCTGGTCCGCCCGCAACGACCTGCTCAACGCGTGGGCCATGACGGTGGTGCTCTTCGGTGCCCTGCTCGTGACCTTCGGCTGGTCGATCGCCCCGTGGCTGGCCGTGCAGGCCGTCGTCGGGTTCTCGCTGCTCGAGGTCGTCAACTACGTCGAGCACTACGGGCTGCTGCGAGCCCGCCGCGACGACGGCCGCTACGAGCGCTGCCGGCCCGAGCACTCGTGGAACGCCAGCAACGTGGCATCGAACATCCTCCTCTACCAGCTCCAACGCCACAGCGACCATCACGCCTACCCGACCCGCCGCTTCCAGACGTTGCGCCACTACGACGACGTCCCCCAGCTGCCCACCGGCTACGCCGGCATGGTGGTGCTGGCCACGGTGCCGCCCCTCTGGCGCCGGGTGATGGACCCACGCGTGCTGGCCTTCTACGACGGCGACATCACCCGGGCGAACCTGCACCCCCGCCGCCGTGAGCGGCTCCTGGCCGCCCACGCCGCCAGCGCCGACGCCGCGTGAGCGCCCATCGACCGCCCCGCGGCTACGCGGCGGCATCGAAGGAGCTGCTGCGCACCACCGTGTTCGGTGCGGTCGACACCCTGGCCGGGGCCCGACCGTGGGCGTCGATCACCATGGCCCAGATCGCCAGCGAGGCCGGGGTCAGCCGCCAGACGCTCTACAACGAGTTCGGCACCCGCGACGAGTTGGCCCAGGCCTACGTCCTGTGGGCCTCCGAGCAGTTCCTCGACGAGATCGAGCGGGTGGTCGGCGCACGTCCCGACGACCTCGGGGGTGCACTCGAGGACGCCTTCCGCGTGTTCCTCGAGCTCGCTGCCGAGCACCCCCTCGTACGCGCCCTCGAAGCCGCCACCGGCGCAGAAGGCCTCCACGCCCTGGTGGCCAGCTCCGCGGGCCTGCCCATCCTGCTCACCAGCACGGATCGCCTCACCGAGTTCGTGCGCAGGGACTGGCCAGAGCTCCCGGTCACCGAGACCCGCCTCGTGTGCGAGTTGCTCGTGCGTCTGGCCATCAGCCACGCCACCGTGCCGACGGTGCCGCCAGCGACGGCCGCCGAGCAGGTCAGCACCGTTCTCGGGCCGTTCCTGGCCGACGTGCGCGCCGCGTTCCCCCGCTGAGCACGGCCGCGCCCACCTCGCCCATTCCGGGTGGTGACCAAGTGGAGTCGCTGGGTTACCCTCGCCCCGACATCAAGAGATCGTCAACAGACAGGAGCCCCGCTGGTGACCACGGACGCCGAAGCGATCGGTCCGATCGACTTCATCCTCATCGAGCTCGACCCCGACAAGGTCCGCGGCGAAGCCGCCGCCGCCGTACTTGACCTCGTCGAGAGCGGCACCATCCGACTCTTCGACGTGGCCCTCCTGGCGAAGGACCTCGACGGCACCGTCGCGGCCGTCGACCTGGCCGACGTCGCCGCCGAGGCGGCGGGCGACTTCAGCGCCATCGCCGGCGCCCAGTCGGGCATCCTCGACGACGAGGACATCGTCGCCGCCGGCGACGCCCTGGAGCCTGGCAAGCTGGGCGCCCTGCTCGTCTACGAGAACGCCTGGGCCGCCCCCTTCGTGGGTGCCGTCCGCCGGGCCGGCGGCGAGCTCATCGCCTCCGCCCGCATCAACGCCGCCGATGTGCTCGACGCGCTGGACGCGCTCGAAGCCGCGGACTGACCGAACCGCCCGAACGAACCACTCGCTCAGAACACACAGGAGACACACACATGCCAGGACTACTCCGAGGCGTGGCCCGCACGGCCGTCGTCGCCGGCACCGCCACCGCCGTGAGCGGCCGCGTGCAGCGCCGCCAGGCCGAGAAGTATGCCAGCCGCGACGCCCAGATCTACGCCGACCGCGAGCAGGCCTACCAGGAGCAGGCTGCGCCCCAGCAGCAGTACGCGGCACCGCCGCCGGCACCGGCGCCTGCTCCCGCGCCGGCGGCCGAGGCCAGCCCGGTGGACGAGATCGCCCGCCTGGGCGAGCTGAAGGCGCAGGGTCTGCTCACCGACGAGGAGTTCGCCGCCGCCAAGGCCAAGATCCTCGGGATCTGACCCACCGCGAGGCGATGGTCGGCGGGCGCGCCGGTCATCGCCTCGGTCGTGGCGTGGTCGCCGTCAGTGGTCCACCGGGCCCGTGACCACCACGACAGAGGTGGGGCCGACGAGAGCGCGCGGGCGCGCCCGTGTCGGCTGCTCGGGGTGGGTCTACCGCGACTGGCGGGGAACCGTCTACCCGCCCGGGTTGCCCCAGCGCCGGTGGTTCGCGCACTACGCCGCGCACCTCGACACCGTCGAGATCAACAACACCTTCTACCGTCTGCCGCCCCCCGAGACCGTCGACCACTGGGCCCAGCAGGCCCCTCCCGGCTTCGTCTACTCGGTGAAGGTGGGCCAGTACGGCAGTCACCGCCGCAAGCTGCGCGACGCATCCACCTGGCTGGCCCACCACCTCGAGCGGGTCGAGCGGCTGGGCGCCCACCTGGGCCCCAACCTCCTGCAACTCCCGCCCCGATGGCACCGCAACGTGTCCCGGCTCGACGAGTTCCTCGACGCCGCCCCCGACCGCCTGCGCTGGGCGGTGGAGGTGCGCGATCCCACCTGGCTGCACGACGACGTGTTCGACACCCTGGCCCGCCACGGTGCTGCGCTGTGCGTCCATGACCTGCTGGCCGATCATCCGTGGGTCCGCACCACGGACTGGGCCTACGTGCGGTTCCACGGACCCCGCGCCCGCACCGAGAAGTACCTGGGCCGCTACGGCGGTCGACGGTTGTGGCGCCCGGCCGAACGGATCGCCGGATGGCTGGACGAGGGCTGCGATGCCTACGCCTACTTCAACAACGACATCGGGGGCGACGGCTGGCACGACGCCCTCTGGTTGGCCGCCCGCTTGGGTCGATGAGGTCCGGGGCGACCACCGGCACCGTGGCGAAGGCCGGGCCTCGATGCGGCGGGCCGCCACTCGGAGTCCTGTCACCGTCTGGTTGACAATCTGATAGTAGGTGTAATATTGTCGCAGCATCGGGCCCGGCGGACGGGCCGGAGCGACGAGGAGCACATCGTGAAGCTGCGTTCGTTGACGGCCGCTCTGCTGGTCGGTGCCTGCCTGTCGGTGGCGAGCCCCGCGATCGCCGCGACCGGCATCCCTCCGGTCACGGTGCCGCCGTTGCCCGTCCCGATCCCGCCCCTGCCACCGGTGCCCCCGCTGCCGCCACTCCCGGTGCCCGCCCCCGCGCCCGCGCCGACACCCGCTCCGCCCACCCTTCCCCCGCTCCCGCTCCCGGATCCGCCGCCGGGAGCGGGGGCTGGTGGCGGCCTCTCCCTGCCCTCGCCCGCAGGCACCCCGGGCCCGTCGACCGCGCTCCCGGGCGTTCCCGGGTCCGGCTCGGCATCGGGAGGCGCGGCAACGCCCACCGGCACCGATCCCGGCGCGGTCCTCGGGGCGCTCGGCGCGGTGGGCTCACTCCCCTCGCCCACCGGCCAGGGTCTGCCGGGTGGGCTGGCCGCGATCGACGACCTGCGCGACACCGCCGACCAGATCGTCACCACGGTGACCACCTCGGTCTGTCGAGTCCTGCAGGTGATCGCCACCAACCTCCAGCCGGTGACCGCGGCTGTCGGCGCGGCGGTGTCCGATCTGCCCACCCCGTCGCTGGGCGCCCACCTCGGCACCGCGGTGGGGCTGCGGCTGCAGCTCCAGGCACTGAGCCAACTCCCGGCCAGCACGCTGCTGTCACTGTCGGCCTACCTGCCCGGGCTGCTCACCGTCGACCTCGCCCTCCCGAACTGCCCTGAGGGCACGCCGACCGGACAGGGTCCGGGCGGGCAGGGCCCGGTGCAGGGACTCGGCTCCGAGCTCATCCCACCGTCCTCGACCGCCCGGGTGCTGCAGATCGCCGGATCGCCCGTGTCGGTGACCCGGCCGGCGCCGGCCCTGCCCGCCAACCCCGGCTTCACGGGCTGAACCCCGGAGCGACCCGGTCCCGCGACGCGGGCTGGGCCTGCTCCACGAGAAGGTTCCTGGCGCAGCACTCGCCCTGGGCCGGAGCCTGCACACCCGCCTCGCCGGACCATCCGCTCGCCGTCGTGGGCCGGATCGGGCATGGAGGTCGTGATCCTGGGTAGACAACCAACGCGCGGCCGCTCTTCGGCGCGCCCGCGCACGACTGGACCGCGAACGTGAGAGGCCACGTTGCCCGACATCGACGAGACCCTGCTCCCCGGCGTGGGTGTGCGGCACGAATTCGTCACCGCCGCCGGCGACCGGGTGGTGGTGCTGACCCACCGTGGCGGCCGGCGCGAGATCGCGGTCGCCGACCGCCGCCGCCCCGATGACTGCCGCACCGTCCTGCGCCTCTCACCCGACGACACCAGGACCCTCGCCGAGGTGCTGGGTGTCAGCCACGTGAGCGAGACCGTGGCCGACGTGGTGCAGCAGCAGGTCGAGGGGCTGGCCATCGACTGGCTCCGGGTCCCCCACGACTCCCCCGCCGCGGGCGCGACCATCGCCGACGGCCGGTTCCGGAGCGAGACCACGGCGTCGATCGTCGCCATCGTGCGCGGTGACACCACCATCGCCTCGCCGGGTCCCGAGGAACGTCTGGTCGCCGGCGACGTGCTGGTCGCGGTCGCCACCCCGGACGGGTTGGGCGCGCTGCACCGACTCCTGGGGTCGTAGTGCCCTTCGCCGCCGCCAGCGCGGAGGCATCCGTGGTGTTCGTCGAGATCGGGGCCGTGGCCCTGGTGCTCGCCGCGCTGGCCCGCCTGGCCGCACGGGTGGGGATCACCCCCATCCCCTTCTACATCGTCGCGGGGCTCGCGGTCGGCCGCGGCGGCGTGGCGCCGCTCGACGTGAGCGAGGACTTCATCGCCACCGTCGCCGAGATCGGCGTGCTGCTGCTGCTGTTGACCCTCGGCCTCGAGTACACCGCCGACGAGCTCCGCCAGGGCCTCCGCACCGGCGGCGTCCCCGGTGTGGTCGACGCCGTCCTCAACTTCACACCGGGGTTCCTCATGGGGCTCGTGCTCGGGTGGGAGCCGGTCGCCGCCGTGTTGCTCGGCGGGGTGACCTGGGTCAGCTCGTCGGGCATCGTGGCCAAGGTGGTCGGCGACCTCGGTCGGATGGGCAACCGCGAGACGCCGGCGATCTTGAACCTGCTGGTCATCGAGGACCTGGCCATGGCCCTCTACCTCCCTGTGGCGGCGGCTCTGGTGATCGGCAAGGACGCCTTGACCACCGTGGTCACCGTGATGGTGGCGGCGGTGGCCGTGGTCCTGATCCTGCTCAGTGCCCTGCGCTTCGGTGAGCGTCTCAGCAGGGCCCTGGCCGGCGGGTCGGACGAGGCGCTCCTGCTCGCCGTGTTCGGGCTCACCCTGCTGGTGGGCGGTCTGGCCCAGCGCCTGCAGGTGTCGGCCGCCATCGGGGCGTTCCTCGTGGGGATCGCCCTGTCCGGGCCGGTCCAGCACCGGGCCGGCGCGTTGATCGGCCCGCTGCGCGATCTCTTCGCCGCGGTCTTCTTCCTGTTCTTCTCGTTCCAGATCCGCCCGGGTGACCTGGCCGGCGCGCTGGCACCCGCGGCCGCCCTCGCCCTGGTGGCCGCCGCCGGGAAGCTGACCACCGGGTGGGTGGCCGCGGCCCGGTCGGGTGCCGGACGGCCAGGGCGACTCCGGGCCGGAGCCACCTTGATCGCACGGGGCGAGTTCTCGATCGTGATCGCCAGCCTCGGCGTCACCCTGGCCGACGGCGACGACCTGGAGGCGCTGGCCGCGGCCTTCGTGCTGCTGACCGCCATCGCCGGCCCGGTCGCGGCCCGGTTCGCGGGGCGGCCGGTGCCGTCAGCGGCCTGACGGCGCCGACGGTCGGGGGCGGGTGCCGGGGCCGGGGCCGGGAGCATCCCCGTCGAGGCCGTCCCACAGGGGGCGGAGCTGCGGCGCCAGACGGGCCAGCTCCTCGTGGTGGGCGGCGGCCAGCGCCTCGAGACGGCGGGCACCCTCGGGGAGCAGGGCCACCCGCACCACCCGCGAGTCCCGCTCATCCGGCACCCGCTCGACCAGGCCGGCGGCGACGGCCCGGTCGACCAACTCCCCGGCGCTGTGCGGGCGCAGCAGCAGCGAGTCGGCCACGTCGCCGACGGTGGGGGGTCGGTCGCCGCGGTGGCCCCGGACCGCCAACAGCAGCTGGTGCTGGGCCGGCGTGATGCCCTGGGCCTTGGCCTGCGCCTCGCTCCACGCCAGGAACCGGCGCAGCCCGGTGCGGAGCTCGAGCAGGCGCTCGTACTGCTCGTCCGTGACCGCCGGTTCGCTCACTGCGATCGCCGCGTGCCGGTCATCGGGCCATTTCTATCGTGACACGATATATTCGACGAGTGCGGCAACGGATCGACAGCCACCTGCGGAGCCTGGCTCGTCACCACGGTGCTCAACGTACGCCCCCCGGGCGCCTGGCCTTCCTCACGTGCCTCGCCGCGGTGCTGGGCCTGCTGGGGGGCTGTGCGGCATGGCTGCTGCTCCACCTGATCGCGGCGATCACCAACGTGGCCCTGTTCGGGCAGTGGGGGTGGAACCTCCCCGACTTCGCCGACCTGCCCCGCAGCCCCCGACTGGTGATCGTCCCGATGCTCGGTGGGCTCGTCGTGGCCCTCCTGGCGCGATGGTCGCCGGTGATCCGCGGCCACGGCATCCCCGAGGCCATGGAGGCCGTGCTCACCCGGCAGAGCCGCATCCAGCCCCGAACCGCGGTGGCCAAGCCCCTGTCCGCGGCGGTGGCCATCGGCACCGGTGGGCCCTTCGGCGCCGAAGGGCCCATCATCGTCACCGGCGGCGCCATCGGGTCGCTGCTCGGCCAGGTGCTGTCGATGAGCCCGGCCGAGCGGAAGATCCTGCTGGCCGCCGGCGCCGCGGCCGGGATGGCCGCCACCTTCGGCACCCCTCTCGCCGCGGTGGTGCTGGCCATCGAGCTCCTGCTGTTCGAGTTCTCCAGCCGGGCCTTCATCCCCCTGGTGGTCGCCAGTGCGGTCGCCGCCGGCATGCACACCCTGCTCCTGGGCGAGGGCCCGCTGTTCTCGGTGCCGACGCACGACTACGCGGGCCTCGACCAGTTGCCGTTCTACGTCGCCCTCGGCCTGGGCTGTGGCCTGCTGGCGGTGGTGATCTGCCAGGGGCTCTTCCTGGTCGAGGCCGGGTACCGGCGGCTCCCGGTGGCCGAGTTCTGGCACCCGGTGATCGGTGGACTGGCCTTCGGCCTGGTGGGCCTGGTCGTCCCCCGTGCCCTCGGTGTGGGTTACGGCGTCATCGACGACATCGTCAACGGCCGCCTGGCCCTCGATGTGGTGGCCGCCATCGTCCTCGCCAAGCTGCTGGCCTGGTGGCTCGCCCTCGGCTCGGGCACCTCGGGCGGAACCCTCGCTCCCGTGCTGCTCATCAGCAGCGGGTTCGGCTCCCTCGTGGGCGCGCTGTTCGCCCACCTGGTGCCCGGTGCCCACTTGGCCCCGGAGGCCTTCGCCCTCGTGGCCATGGCCGCCACGTTCGGCGCCAGCACCGGGGCGGCGTTCGCGTCGATCGTGTTCGTCTTCGAGCTGACCCGCGACTACAACGTGATCCTGCCCCTGATGCTGGCCACCGTCGTGGCCGACCTGGTGGCCGGCACCCTGTTGCGCGACCGTCTGATGACCGAGAAGCTCCAACGCCGGGGCCTGCGCGTGCACCGCGAGTACGAGCCCGACGTGTTCCGGGCCACGACGGTGCGCCAGGTGATGTCGGCGCCGGTCGACACGGTGGATGCCGCGACCACGGTGGCCGGTGCCGAGGACCGGTTCGAGGACACCGGCCACGGTGCCCTCCCCGTGATCGACGGAGCGGGCCGCTGCATCGGGATCGTCACCGCCGCCGACCTGCTCGACTGCGACTCGGGCCCCGACACCACGGTTGCGGAGGTGGCGACCACCCCGGTGGCCGGCGCGGCACCAGGCGACAGCGCCCTGTCGGTGCTGCACCGGTTCCTGGACGAGGACCTCGCCCACCTGCCGGTGATCGACACCGACGAGCGCTGCGTGGGCATGGTGACGCGCGTCGACCTGCTGCGGCTACGGGCCGCCGCGAGCCACCAGGAGGTGTCCGAGTCGGGATGGGCGCGGACCGCACCCGCGCGGCTCCGGCGGCGCTAGCCCCCGACGAGGGCGACCAGCGCGTCCAGCTCGTCCTGGGTGCCGATGGCGATGATCACATGGCCGGCCCGCACCTCGGCGTCGGGGTCGGGGTTGGTCCTGAACTGGCCGCGCTCGTCACGCAGGGCGAGCACCAGCGCGCCGGTCCGGTCCCGGATGTGCGTGTCACGAAGGCTCCGACCCGCGATCGGCGACGACGCGGTGACCGCCACCTCCTCGAGGCGGAACTCCAGGGTGCCCTCGTGCATCACGACGTCGAGGAACTCGGCGACGTGCGGTCGCAGCACGAAGGCGGCCATGCGGGCGCCGCCGATGTTCTGCGGGTTCACGACCCGGTCGGCCCCCGACCGGTAGAGCTTGTCGCCGCTGTCCTCGTTGCGGGTGCGGGCGACGATGAACAGGTCGGGGTTGAGGGCGCGGGCACTCAGCACGATGAACGAGTTGGCCGCGTCGCTGTCGGCGGCGGCCACCAGCGCCGACGCCCGCTCGATGCCAGCGGCCCGAAGCACCGCGTCCTCGGTGGCGTCACCCACCACCGCGGGTGGGCCGCCGTCCAGCTTGGCCTCGTTGCGCTCGACGACCACCAGGTCTCGGTTGCCGTCGACCAGCTCACTGCCGATCGAGCGGCCCACCCGGCCCCACCCGCAGATGATGACGTGGTCGCGCATCGACGCGATCGACTGTTCCATGCGACGTCTCCCGAGCAGTTCGTTGAGCTGGCCCTCGAGGAAGGTCTCGATGAGGACGCTGAAGGCGTAGAGCGCGGCCCCGACCCCGACGAGGATGAGGGCCATCGTGAAGACCTTGCCGGCGGGCGTGAGCGGCTCGACCTCGCGGAAGCCCACCGTCGACACCGTGGTGACCGTCTGGTACACCGCGTCGAGGGGGCCGAACCCCAGGGCCAGGTAACCGATCGTCCCGGCCACCGACACCAGCACCAGGGCGACCATCGCCCCGCCGAGGCGCCGCCAGTGGGTCATGCCCGCAGGTTAGGTGCCAACCGGCGGGCCGCTGCCGGTGACCCGACGCGAGGTGCGAGGCGGGGCACCGCATCACCGCGGCGTCAGCGCGTCGACTCCGCGGCCAGCGTCGGCCCTCGGAGATGGGCGACCCGGGCCTCCACCATCTCGGCCGGCCCCGCCGGGGCGAACAGGAACCCCTGGGCGCGGTCGCACCCGAGCGCCGTCAGATGCTCGAGTTGACCCTGCGTCTCGACGCCTTCGGCCACCACCGCCATGCCCAGTGCGTGGGAGAGGTCGATGATGGACTCGACGATGGCGGCCTCGGGTGAGCCGACCGTGATCTCCTTGATGAACGAGCGGTCGATCTTCACGAAGTCGAGCGGGAACATGCGCAGGTAGGAGAGCGACGAGTACCCCGTGCCGAAGTCGTCGAGCCCCACCTTCACCCCGGCGTCGCGCAACGCCTTCAATCCGGACATCGCCGAGTTCGAGGCCTCCATCAGGACCCGTTCGGTCACCTCGATCTGCAAGACGTCGGTGGCGAGGCCGGCGGTGAGCAACTGGTCGATCAGCGAGCCCGCGAACACTGGGTCCGCCAGGTGGCGGGACGTGAGGTTGACCGCGATGTCCGAGATGCCCCGCGGACCGAACATCCGGGCCCACACCCCGGCCTGCACGATCACCTGACGCAGCACCCAGTCGTCCATGCCCGCCAGCAGGCCCGTGTCCTCGGCCACCTCGATGAAGACCTCGGCGCTGATGAGCCGGTCGTCGTCGCCGTCCCACACCCGCACGAGTGCCTCGGCGGCGACCGTCGCGCCGGTGCGCACGTCGATGATGGGCTGGTAGTGCACGCGCAGGCGGTCCTCGTCGATGGCGCGGCGCAGCATGCGCTCGGTCCCGAGCCGGCCGATGGCCCGCGTCCGGAGGTGCTCGTCGAACACCTCGGCCCGGTCGCGGCCCACGTCCTTGGCGCGATAGAGGGCCAGGTCCGCCTCCTGCAGCAGCCCTTCCGCGCTCCGCTGACCGTGGGGCGTGACCGCGATGCCCACACTCGTCGTGCAGATGAACTGCTCGCCGTTCACCACGAACGGCACACGGCCGGCCTCGGTGATGCGCTCGCCGAGCGTCACCGCCTCCTCGGACAGGGCCATGTCCTCGACCACCACGGCGAACTCGTCGCCGCCCAGGCGGGCCAGGGTGTCCTGCGGGCGCAGGATCGTCCTCAGCCGCTCGGCCATCTGCAACAGCACGGCGTCACCGACGAGGTGCCCGACCGAGTCGTTGATCTGCTTGAAGCGATCCAGATCGAGGTACAGCACCGCCACCAGGCCCTCGTGCCGGTCGAGGCGGCGCAGTGCCTGCTGGAGGCGGTCCATGAACACCGCACGATTGGCCACCCCGGTGAGCGGATCGGTCGATGCCTGGCGCTGGAGGTCGAGCTCGGTCTCTCGTCGGTCCCCGATGTCGCGGATGGCGGTCAGCACCGCCGCCTCCCCGGCGAGGTCCACCCGGCGGGAGAGCGCCTCGACCCAGCGGTACCTGCCGTCGGCACACCGGACGCGAAGGACTGTGGTGATCGAGCCCGGGCTGTCGGTCAATCGCTCGAGCGCCATCTGGGCCACGTCGTCGCGGTGGACCACCGAGCCCTGATGCCGGCCGACCAGGTCGGCGGGCGCCCAACCGAAGAGGGCGGCGCTCTCCGCCGAGACGTAGCGCAGGACCCCGTCGAGCGTTGCCACGATGTGGAGGTCGGGCGACTGCTCGGCCACCTCGCTCGGCAGGCGCTCCTGCACCCACGAGCCCGCGATCAGCCCCATGTCGTTGCTCCCCATCGTCTACGGAGGAGCGCCACCGGGGTCTGGGGCAACGCGCAGTTCGAATAGTGAGATCAGTATCACCGCCCAGCCACCGGAACGCCACCGTTCCGCGAATGTCGCTCGTCTCCATTCGGACCGGCGAGGGTGTAGCGTGCAGGTAGCACGACGAAGAACCCAACGTGTGGGGTCGGCCACTGCGGTCGCCCGGGAGCGGTGCTCCGGACCCTGGTAGCGCACATCTGCAGTGCCTGAACCAGGAGCACACCATGGCCCGACTCGAGTCTCGCACCCCCCGTTCCACCGTGGCGACGTCGGCGGTGGCCACCGCCAGCGTGGGGCGTCGGGCCCGTCGCACGGTCGTGTGGCTCGGTGGGGACCACGACGTGTCCACCACCACGATGGTGAACGCGGCCGCCGGACGAGCCACCCGGCTCGACAAGGCCGACGTGGTCGTCGATCTCAGCGAGGTGACGTTCATGGGCGCGGCGACGCTCGGCATCCTCCTCCGGACGCGCCGCACCCTGCAGGCGCAGGGGCGTGCGCTGGAGTTGCGCGCCCCGTCACCGGCCGCGCAGCGCCTCATCGAGGTCTTCCGGCTCGAACGCCTGCTCGAGGCCATTCCGCTCGTGTCGGCCGCCGCGCCACCGTTCGGTGCGGCCGGCGCGTTGAGGAGCGGCGTGGAGGTGCCGGTCCGTGGCCGCCTCGTGGTCGACGCCGAGGCGCGCCCGGATGATCACGCCGCGCCCACCATCGGCGTGGACGACCGTCGCCGTCGCGTCGACCGGTGAGCAGCCACCGTGACGAGGGCCGCCGACAGGCGTTGGCCGACCGCCTGGCCGGCGGCATCGCCGAAGCAGGCGCCGGTCGCCTGTGCGCCGTGTGCGCCGAGGTGACCGCGATGACGGGTGCCGGCATCATGTTGATGTCGGGCGACATCCCGAGAGGGTCGCTCTGCACCACCAACCGCGTGAGCGATCTCATCGAACAGCTCCAATACGGCCTCGGTGAGGGCCCCTGCGTCGATGCGTACCAGCAGGATCGGCCGGTCGCCGAACCCGACCTGCGGGAGCCACAGCATCCCCGCTGGCTCGCCTTCAGCGGCCCGGCCCTCGACGCCGGCGTCCGGGCCGTCTTCGGCTTCCCGCTCCAGGTCGGCGCGGTGCGACTCGGGGCGCTCAACCTGTACAGCGACCGCCCAGGTTCGCTCACGGACGAGCAGCACGCCGATGCCCTCGTGCTGGCGGACCTGTGCGCCCAGTCGGTCCTCGTGCTCCAGGCCGACGCACCCCCCGGCGCCCTGGCGACCGAGCTCGAGACGGCTGCGGACTTCCAGGACGTGGTGCATCAGGCCTCCGGCATGGTGGCGGCGCAGTTGGGCATCACCGTCGGCCGTGCGCTCATCCGGCTGCGCGCGCACGCGTTCGGCAACGACCGACCCCTGCAGGAGGTGGCCCACGACGTGGTGGCGCGGCGACTCCGCTTCGACGCCCCCAGTGGCGAGCAGGACCTGCTGCGATGACCGATGACGAGGGACCGAGGGACATGGGAAGCCACAAGGACGACAGCGACAGGGACAGCGACAGGGCCGGCGCGGGGCGCGTAGGCTCACAGCTGCGGTTGGCGCCGAGCGCCTCGCCGGCGGACGACCGCGGGAGAGGAGGCTCGATGGTGCGCGAGACGCTGCTGGCCCAGGCGTTCGTGGAGCTGGCCGACACGCTCGTCGACGACTTCGACGTGATCGAGCTCCTCACCCGCCTCACCGACCGTTGCGTCGGAGTGCTCGGGGCCGCGGCCGCCGCGCTGATGCTGGCCGGCCCGGAGGGCGGCCTGCGCGTCATGGCGTCCTCGAGCGACACCGTCCGGCTGCTCGAACTGCAGGAGCTGGCGGCGGAGGAGGGGCCCCGGCGTCGAGTGCTTCTCGCGGAGGGAGCCGGTGGTCAACCAGGACCTCGGTGCCTCCGCCGAACGGTGGCCGTCGTTCGGGCCCGGGGCCATCGCGGCCGGGTTCCACTCGGTCCACGCGTTGCCGATGCGGCTCCGCGGCACGGTGATCGGCGCGCTCACGCTGTTCCACGTCGAGCCCAGCGAGATGTCCCCGAGCGACATCGACGCCGCGCAGGCCCTGGCCGACGTGGCGACCATCGCCATCCTCCAGCACCGTGCCGCGCTCGAGGCTCAGTTGTTGAACGACCAGCTCAGCCACGCGCTCAACAGCCGGGTGGTGATCGAGCAGGCGAAGGGGATGGTGGCCGAGCGCCGCGGCCTCGATCTCGATGAGGCGTTCACACTGCTGCGGTCCTACGCCCGAGCCCACAACATCCGGCTGTCCGACCTGGCGCGCGACATCATCGACGGTCGGCTGGCCGTCTGACGCGGACGGAGGCGGTCAGCCGGTGACGGCCGCCTCGCGCTGGGCCGCGAGACGCCGCAACGGCGGCACGGTGGGCGGTGGCTGCTTGCGGGGGGGCAGGTCGGCCAGCAGGTGGGCGGAGATGTGGGCGATCTCCGCCACCGCCTGCTCGAAGCGCCCCTCGACCTTGGCCGACGGCTTCTGGATGCCGCTGATCTTGCGCACGAACTGCCGGGCGGCGGCCTCGATCTCCTCGTCGGTGGCGGCCGGCTCGAGGCCTCGGAGGGTGGTGATGTTGCGGCACATGGGCGGTCTCCCGGTGGGGTGGCGTCACCCCCAGTCTCGCCGCTGAGGCCGCCCCTCGCGCCGCAACCGCCGCTCAGCCCTCGGCGTCGGGCAGCCAGTTGCCGTGGAAGCCGTCGGGCACCCGGGCCGGCAGGTGCACCCGGGCCACGGGGCCGCCCGCCACGTCGTCGGCGGCCAGCACGGCCAGGTCGGTGGTGGCCGACGCCCGATCGGTGACCAGCCCCAGCAACCAGCCGTCGTCCTCGGCGGTCCCGCCCTCACGGGGAACGAACACGAACTCCTGCGCGGCCGAGGTGGGGCCGAAGTCGTACGACTCGGCGAGCTGCCGGTCGAGGTCGAACCGGTGGAGGGGGGCGTGCGCCGCCCCCGGGCGGGGCATGGAGACCGCGTAGCCGAACCGATGGTGGGTGCCGGTGCGGCGCTCGTCGATGCGGGGGAACTCGACGGAGCGGTCGTCCACGACCGCGGTCGACGAGGTGCCGGTCGAGGGGTCGAGCGTCCATCGCTCGATCCTCGATGAGGCCTCGCCCGGGCCCAGGCGGTCGAGATCGAACACGCGGGGCCAGCGCACGACGTCGAGCTCGATGCGCCCGTCGTCGCGGTCGAAGGCGTTGAAGGCGTGGAACACGAAGCCCGTGGGCACCGAGCACCACCGCACCTCGTCGGCGCTGCCGTCCAGCGCCAGCACCCCCACCCGGGCCGGGCGCGAGTCGTTCCAGTAGTAGGGCAGCACCCCGGCGACGCCCGACATGGCCGCCTCGAGGTCGAAGGTGACCGGGAAGTCGAAGAGGAGCACGCTCGACGCCGTGATCGCGGTGTCGTGCACCATGAGCCGCTCACCCACGTCGATCGCCACGTTGCGCTCCACGCGCCCATCGGGTCCGACCACCACGTGGCGCACCGCCTCCTCGGGCCAGTAGTACGTGACCGCGTGCCACCGGCCGGTGCGCGGGTCGCGGTGGGGATGGGCGCTGAAGGCCTCTGGCAACGTGCCGTCGAGGTCGACCGAGGCCACCGAGTCGAGCTCGTAGGAGAGCTCGACGGGGGACGACCCGGCCTCGACCAGCGCGAGCGTGCGCCCGCCGAGCGCGACGACGTTGGTGTTCACCGAGCCGCTGACCCCTTCGGCCTGGCGCGCGGACGGGATGGCCGGCTCGCCGAGCGCCGCGGTGACGTTGGCCGTCCGCACGTAGCGGTTGCGGTACCAGTGCGCCCGACCCTCGTCGAGCCGCACGCCGTGCACCATCCCCGCCCCGGTGAACCAGTGCTGCGTCGCCGGGTCGGGGTCGATCGGGTTGGGCCCGTTGCGCACGTAGCGCCCGGTCAACTCGGCCGGGAGGGTGCCCGTGACCGGGAGGTCGAACGCCGTGCGCTCCTCGGCGACCGGGGCGAAGGGCCCCTCGACGTAGGTGCGGGGCGGGCCCGAGCTGGAAGGCTCGCCGGAGTGGTCGGCGGTGGTCAGCGTCATGGGAGTGCTCCTGTCGTGGTCGGTGCCGGCCTACGGTGACGGCCAGGGCGCATCACCGGCACGCTATACGTGTACGATGTCCATGTACAGCGTCCATGTACGGCGTACAGTAAAGGAGCCGAACCCGGTTGGCAACCCCCCGACGCCGGAACGCCCGCGGTCAGGGCGAGCTGCTGCGCGACGAGCTGCTGGCCGCCGCGGTCACCCTGCTCGACGAGGGCGGCGACCCCGCCGCGGTGACCGTGCGCGGGGTCGCGTCGCGCGTCGGCGCCGCGCCCAACGCCGTCTACCTGCACTTCGCCAGCCGCGACGCCCTCGTCGTCGAGGCCGTGGCCACCCGGTTCGCCACCTTCACCGACACCCTGCGCGCCATCGCCGCCACGGTGGACGACCCGCTCGGGCAGCTGCGAGCCGGCCACGACGCGTACATGGCGTTCGCCCGCGCCAACCCGGGCGTCTACCGGGCCATGTTCGGCGGCCAGTCCCTCGACCCCGACAACGTCGAGCTGGGCCGGCGCCTCATCCACGCGGCGTACCCGGCCTTCGAGGAGCTCCTGGGCATCGTGCAGCGGTGCCTCGACACCGGGGTCCTACCGCCGACGGTCGACCGGGACGGCTTCGCCCGCGTGCTGTTCGCGGCCGAGCACGGCTGGTCCGACCTGGCCACCTCGTCGCGCGGCGCCCTGCTGCCGGCCCGCGACCACATCCTCGACACGCTGTTGGCGCTGGCGGCCCGGCCGACCGGCGCTGCCTAAGCTGCGCCGCCATGAGCGAAGCGGCGGCCCAGCGGCCCGGCGACGAAGGAGCCAGGAGCGGAGCTGCGGCCCAGCGGCCCGGCGACGAAGGAGCCAGGAGCGGAGAGGCGCGGGAACGGACGATCCATCTGCGCACGTGTCCGCTCTGTGAGGCCATGTGCGGCCTCGAGGTGCACGTCGAGGATCAGCAGGTGGCGCTCATCCGCGGCGATCGGGACGACGTGTGGAGCAAGGGGTACCTGTGCCCCAAGGGCACCACCCTCGGTCACCTCCACCACGATCCCGACCGCGTGCGCACGCCGCTCGTCCGCGACCGGGACGGCGAGCTGCGCGAGGCCGGTTGGGACGAGGCCTTCGCCCGCTGCGGTGAGTTGCTCGGCGGGGTCGTCGAGCGCCACGGCAAGCAGGGGGTGACGGCCTACATCGGCAACCCCACCGCCCACAACTTCTCTCTGGGCCGTTACGTGGGGCTGTTCGTGGGCCTGGCCGACCTGCCCGTGATCTACTCGGCCGGCACGGTCGACCAGTGGCCGAAGAACGTGTCGACCATGTTGATGTACGGCCACATGTGGTGGATCCCGACGCCCGACATCCGTCGCACCCACCACTGGGTGGTGCTCGGCGGCAACCCGCAGGCCTCCCAGGGCAGCCTGCTGGCCTGCCCGGACGTGCTGGGCGAGATCGAGCGCATCCAGCAGCGGGGCGGCAAGGTCGTGGTGGTCGACCCCCGGCGCACCGGCACCGCCGACGTGGCCGACGAGTGGGTGCCGATCGTGCCGGGCACCGACGCCGCGCTCCTGCTCGCCATGGTGCACGTGCTCTTCGCCGAGGGGCTGGTCGACCTGGGTGGGCTGGCCGACGTGGTGAACGGCCTCGACGAGGTGGAGGCGCTCGCCGCCGACTGGGCGCCCGAGCGGGTGACCGCCACCTGCGGCATCGACGCCGACACCATCCGCCGGATGGCCCGCGAGGTGGCGGCCGCGCCCACCGCCGCGGTGTACGGGCGCATCGGCACCTGCAACCAGGAGTTCGGCACCCTCGCCTCCTGGCTCGTCGACCTGGTCAACCTGCTCACGGGCAACTTCGACACCCCGGGCGGGCTGATGTTCGGCAATCCCGTCGCCTGGGGCGTGAACTCGCTCCCCCTGCCCGACTTCGCCGACGGCGTCACCTTCGGCCGCTGGTCCAGCCGGGTGCGGGGCACGCCCGAGGTGCTGGGCCAGGTGCCGCTGTCGTGCCTGGCCGAGGAGATCGTGACGCCTGGCGAGGGCCAGGTGCGGGCGCTGGTCACGATCGCCGGCAACCCGGTCATCAGCGCACCCGACGCCGGGCGCCTGGACGAGGCCCTGCCCGAGCTCGAGGCCATGATCTGCGTGGACAACTGGGTGAACGAGACCACCCGGCACGCCGACGTCATCCTCCCCGGTCTCTCCGCGCTCGAGCAGCCCCACTTCGACGACCTGATCACGATGTGGGCCGCGTCCAGCATCGGCAACTACTCGCCGCCGGTGCTCCCTCCCGCCGACGACCGTCCCGCCGAGTGGGAGATCCTCACCCGCCTCGCGGCCATGATCGCCGGCTTCCCCGCCGACGACATCGACGTGGCGATGCTCGACGACGGCTTCTTCGCCGCGCTGTGCGAGTTCCAGGGCGTCGACCCCGAGGCCACGATGGCCCACTACGACCACGGCGGCCCCGAGCGCCTGCTCGATCTGCAGATCCGCACCGGGCCGTTCGGCGACCGCTACGGCGAGGTGCCCGACGGGCTGAGCCTGCAGTCGTTCCGCGACAACCCCCACGGGATCGACATGGGCCCGCTGGTGCCCCGTGTGCGCGAGTTGTTGAACATCCCCTCGGGGAAGATCGAGTTGGCCCCGCCCTACATCACCGCCGACCTGGATCGCCTGGCCGGGCGCATCGACCGACCGTCGACCGGACTGGTGCTCACCTCGCGGCGGCACCTGCGCTCGAACAACTCGTGGATGCACAACGTCGACGTGCTGGTGAAGGGCAAGGACCGCTGCACGCTGCTGATCCACCCCGACGACGCGGCGCGCGCCGGTGTCGCCGACGGCGAGCTGGCCGTGGTGGGCTCCGAGGCCGGCCAGGTCGAGGTGGCGGTCGAGGTGAGCGACGAGATGATGCCCGGCGTGGTGTCGCTCCCCCACGGCTGGGGCCACGACAAGGCGGGTACCCGCCTCTCGGTCGCCCGCGAGCACCCCGGCGTGAACAACAACCTGCTGGCGCCGGGCCACCTCACCGACCCGCTCAGCAACAACGCCGTCGTCAACGGGATCCCGGTCGAGGTCTCCCCCGCCGACGCCTGAGCCGTCGCGCGCCCCGGCCTACCGTCTGGCCATGCACCCGGCCACGCTGACCGCGTTGATCGCCGGCGCCGTCGTCCTGGGCCTCTCGCTCGTGGGTGCCCGGCACCCGGTGATCCACCCCGTCGAGCAACGGGCGTTCCGGGTGGTGAACGGGCTGCCCGACTGGCTGTACGTGCCGTTGTGGGTGCCCATGCAGCTCGGCAACCTGGTGGTGGGCACCGTGGCGGGGTTGGCCTTGGCCCTCGCGTGGCGCGACGGGCGACTCGCCGTCGCCGTGGTGCTGGCGGCGGCGCTGAAGCTGGTCGCCGAGCGCGCCATCCGCCACTGGATGGCGCCGTACCTCTCGATCCGTCAGCGCCCGGGAACCAGCGAGCCCGGCGCTCAGCTGCGCGGGTCCGACGTGCCCACCTCGGGCATGAGCTTCCCGTCAGGCCACGTGGTGCTGGTGGCCGCCGTCACCGCCGTCATCGTCGACGACCTGGGCCTGGTCTGGGTCGGCATCCCGTCCCTGCTGACCGCCGCGGTCATGGTCGGGCGGGTCTACGTCGGCGCCCACAACCCCCTCGACGTCACCGCCGGCCTGGGCGCCGGCCTCGTGGCCGGCGCACTGGTGGCCGCGGCGCTCGGCCTCGGCTGACCGACGCCGTACCACGGTCAGGTGGCGGGGCGGAGCGAAGCCGCGGCGAGCGAGAACCGGATGGCGAAGCCGCTCCGACGAAGGAGGAGCCAATGTCAGGTCCCGTTCACGTGGCGGAGCGGAGCGAAGCCGCACGGAGTGAGAACCGGATGGCGAAGCCGCTCCGACGGAGGAGGAGCCAATGTCACGTCTCGGTGAGGCGGAAGACGCGGATGTCGCGGTCGGTGCGCTCGACGTAGGTGTGCATCTGGGGGATGGTGGTGGCGATCGCCGGCCACAGGCGGGCCTTCTCGTCGGCGGCGAGCACGGTCGCGTGGGCCCGGAACGTGCGGCCGCGGACCAGCACCTCCACGTCGGGGTTGGCTTCCAGGTTGTACCGCCAGGCGGGGTGGCGCTCCTGGCCCATGGCGCTGGCCACCACCAGGTAGTCGTCGCCGTCCCGGTGGTAGGCCAGTTGCACGGTGCGGGGCTCGCCCGACTTCCGCCCGACCACCGTGAGGGCCAGCATCGGCAGCGTCGGCTTGCCGGTGAGGGTGAAGCGCCCGTTGGTGAGCCGGAAGATCTTCGGGTCGACCTTCGCGGCGACGTGCTTCACCAGCCACGACCCCGGCCGCGTGGCCGAGAACCGGTTGACCAGCCGCGAGTACATCAGGTGCCACCGATCCGCATGCCGGGATCGTAGGGCGGACGTCGGTACCGTGAGGCGGTGGACCGCTCCGCGAGCCGCGTCGAGCACTGGGAGGAGGTCTACCGGACCCGCCGTGCCGACCAGGTGAGTTGGTACCAGGCCAGCCCGGTCACGTCGCTGGCCCTCGTCGAGGCCTTGGGTGTCGGCGCCGCCACCCCGGTGATCGACGTCGGCGCGGGGGCATCGACCTTCGTCGACGCCTTGGTCGCCCGTGGCTTCACCGACCTCTCCGTGCTGGACGTCTCGGCCACGGCGCTCGACGCGGCCTGGTCCCGCGTGGGCGCCGTCGCGCCCGTCGAGTGGATCACCGCAGATGTGTTGGCGTGGACGCCCGCGCGGGCCTTCGGGCTGTGGCACGACCGGGCAGTGCTCCACTTCCTGGTCGACGAGGCTGACCGGGACGCGTACCTCGCCACGTTGCAGACCGCGGTGCCGGAGGGCGCGGTGATCCTCGCCACCTTCGCCCCGGACGGACCCGAGGCGTGCTCGGGCCTGCCGGTCCGCCGCTACGACGGTGGCGAACTGGCCGAGCTGCTCGAGGGGTTCGAGGTGGTGGACGTTCGCCGCGAGCTGCACCGCACCCCCTGGGGAGCCGAGCAACCGTTCACCTTCGTGGCGGCGAGGCGCCGACCCGCACAGCGATAGGACCAACGGCCCTGCCCGCCCAGGGCGCGGTTCCCATAGTCTCGGACTATGCGACTTGAGATCACGCGGCGGACCGACCTGGCCACCCGGGCGTTGCTCGAGCTCGAGGCCACCGCCGATCGCACCAAGGCGTCGGCGTTGGCCGATGCGGTGGGCACCACCCCGGGCTTCCTGTCGCAGGCCATGTCGCCACTGGTGGCCCGTGGGTGGGTGCGTTCCGACCCCGGTCCGTCGGGTGGCTACACGCTCACCGTCGATCTCGGCGAGGTGAGCGTGCTGGACGTGATCGAAGCGGTGGAGGGCCCCACCGACACCGGCCGCTGTGTGCTGGAGGACCGCCCGTGCGCGGCAGAGGGACCGTGCGCCCTGCACCACCCCTGGGTGAACGCCCGCACGCAGCTGCTCGCGCAACTGCGGGGCACGCCCCTCGCCGGCCTGCGGGCACGGAGCCGGGCGTGAGCGCGAGGAACGCTGCCTACGTGGCCGAACGGGCTACGGGCGGGGCCCCGGCCTGCGTGACCCGAACGCAATGGCTGGCGTCCCGGCGACCGAGTCGCCCGGAGCGGGAGACATGAGCTCGGCGACCCCCGAGGCCCCCGCCCATGGGCGGCGACCGGCCGCCCCACCCGGGCACGGCGCCGCGGGTCCGTCCCTGTCGGAACCCCCGGCCGCCACGCCCGCCCGCCCGGCCCCGGCCGCACGGTCCGGGCTGCGGGCGGTGGCGCTGCCGGCAGAGCACGGTGGCTGGGGCCTCACGCTCGAGCCCTGCCTGCTCGGGCTGCTGGTCGCACCCGGCGCGGCCGGGCTCTGCATCGCCGGCGCCGCACTGCTGGCGTTCCTGGCCCGCACCCCGCTCAAGCTGGCCGTCGTCGACCGCCGACGCGGACGCCGCCTCGAGCGCACCGTGCTCGCCACTCGGGTGGCCACGGTCGAGGTGACGATGCTCGTTGCGCTCGCGATCGCCGCCGTCGTGCTGGGTGCCACGTGGTTCTGGGTTCCTGCCGTCGCCGCCGCCCCTCTGGTCGCGGTCGAGGGTTGGTACGAGGTGCGCTCCCGCGGCCGCCGGCTGGTCCCCGAGCTCGCCGGCGCGGCGGCGGTGTGCGCCGTCGCCCCGATGATCGTGCTGGCCGACGACGGTCCCGCGCTCCTGGCCGTCGGATTTTGGTTGGTGCTGGCCGCCCGGGTGACCACCTCCATCCCGTTCGTCCGGGCCGAGATCGCCCGTCTCCACGGTCGCCCCGCCTCGGCGACGGTGACCCTCGTGGCGGACGGCGCCGCCCTCGCCGCCGCGGCGATCTCGATCGCCCTCGACCGGGCGCTCGTCGCCGGCGCCCTCGCCGTCGCCGCGGTAATCGTCGTGCAGCGACTGGGGGCCCGCCGTCCGGTGCCGCGCCCGGTCGTGCTCGGCCTGCGCCAGATGGCCCTCGGTGTCGGTGTGGTGGTGATCACCGCCCTGGGCGTGGCCCTCGCCTGATGACCGCCATGTCGCCCCTGCCCGCAGCATCGCTCCCGTCCTGCCCACCCGCGAAAGGCCTCTCCATGACCACGACCAACGCACCCGACCGGCGCCTCGCCGACATCGTCACCGCTGCACCCGGCTCGGCCCGGGTGCTCGAGGCGTTCGGCCTCGACTACTGCTGCGGCGGCCAACGCCGCCTCGACCAGGCCTGCGCCGAGGCGGGGGCCGACCCGGCGGCGGTGCTGGACGCGCTCGCCGCCCTCGACGACGGGCCCGAGCCGGACTGGGCCGCCATGGGCCCGAGCGACCTGGTCGACCACCTCGAGGCCACGCACCACGCCTACCTGCACACCGAGCTCGACCGCCTCGCGGCCCTCGCCGTCAAGGTCGCCGACGTGCACGGTGAGCGTCACCCCGAACTGGCGCGGGTAAGGGACACCTATGGCGAGCTGCGCGACGACCTGGAGCCCCACCTCATGAAGGAGGAGCGCATCCTGTTCCCGATGATCCGGGAGCTGGAGGCCGCCGGGGGGTCGGCGGCGTTCCACTGCGGGTCGCTGCGTGACGGGCCGATCGCGCAGATGATGATCGAGCACGACGTGGCCGGCGACCTGCTCGCCGATCTGCGCCGGCTCACCGACGGCTACCGGGTGCCCGACGACGGCTGCGCCAGCTACCGGGCGCTGTACGAGGGCCTGGCCGAGCTCGAGGCCGACACCCACCTGCACGTCCACAAGGAGAACAACGTGCTGTTCCCCGCGGTCACCACCCTCGAGCAGCAGGCGGTGGCGCGCTGATGGCGCGGCCGCCCGAGGATCAGGGCGGCGACCCCGCGTGCTGGGCGCACCTCTTCGACGAGGACGCCGACGTCGATGACCGCGGAGACGTCGGAGACATCGGCGACGACACCGGGGCCGTGGGCGCCGCCGCGTCATCCGCCCGGCCCCACCTCCCCGACCTGCCCGCCGCGGTCGACCCCGGGTTGGCCGGCACCGGCCCGGTCGACCTGGTCGACCGCGAGGGGGTGGAGGTGCTGGTGCGCTCGTTCTACCGGCAGGCGGCCATGGACGAGCGCCTCGGCCCGGTGTTCGCCGCCGCCGAGGTGGACTGGCCGGCCCACATCGCCACGCTGATCGACTTCTGGTCCTGGCAGTTGTTCGGCGAGCGGGGCTACGAGGGCAACCCGCTGCTGGCCCACCGGCCGCTCCAGGCCGACACCCCGTTCACCCCGGCGCACTACCAGCGGTGGCTCGAGCTGTTCGACCTCACGATCGACGAGCAGTTCCGTGGCCCCATGGCCGACACCGCCAAGTTGAAGGCGGCCAAGATGGCGGCGGCGCTCGAGCGCCTGATGGACGGCGTCAGCGCCGACGGCGACGTCCCGATCGCGGTGACGGTCGTGCGCCCCGTCGCCGGCGACTGACGACCGCCGCGGTCCGCCGAACTCAGCGCAAGATCCGCCGCCACACGCCGGAAATTGCGCCGGGTTCGTCGACGGCCGCGCCCCATGGGAGCGACACCTCCACGGCTCGGCCAGCTCAGGTGGGTGGCGCGAACCGCCCGCCGGACTCGATGATGTCGCCGAGGACGTCGGGGCCGCTCTCCTCGCTTGGACCGCCGTGGGCGGCGCGCTCGGCTACGTGGCCGAGCAGGCTGCGCCCCCAGTCCACCGCCCGCTCCGCCTCGCCGTCGACCAGATGCTGGTCCTTGGCCACCACGAAGCTCTCGGGTTCGGTGACCATCACACACCCGTGATGCCGTAGTCGTCGACGGATGCCCTTCGAGGCCCTCCCCGTGAGCAACGGCGAGCCCTGGCTGCGTGTGTCGAATGCGGCAGCGAGCAGCCGGTGGCCGAGCTTCAGCTGGTCGAACCACTCCCGGAGGCCAGGGCCTTCGGCATCGGGATCGACCTCGAGGTCGTCGCCACGGTGCAGCCGCTCCGGGGTCAGTGCCTGCTCCCTCGACGCTTCGGTGCTGAGCCCGTGGACGTGGGTCGGCCCGCCCACCACGAGCAGGTCCGCGGCAGCGACCGCCTCCGGGGTGGCGTCGCCGACCGGCACGACGTCGACGCGGTCGGCCGCGGTCAGGCCCTCCGCGATGTGCGCGGCGACCGTGTGCGTGTTGCCGTACATCGATTCGTAGACCACCAGCACCCTCATGGACCCACCTCCACGTCACGCGAACCTACTGCCCCCTCAGACGACCTCTGCATGTTCCCGACGGCCGGCTGACCCCGACAACAGGGCAGACGTCGCCGGACGGGGCACTAGTGGCGTGTCGCCCACCCGCGGCGCTCGACCAACCCCATCCCACCGGCGTCGATCAGGTGCCGGCGGCGACGCGCCGGGGGCGGGCCACCAGCTCGCCGCCGCAGTTCGGGCAGATGCCGGCCAGCGTCCCGTCGGCACACGCTTCGCAGAACGTGCACTCGAAGCTGCAGATCCTCGCGGGACCATCGACCGCGAGCGGGGCCTCACACGCTTCACAGGACGCACGCATCTCGAGCACGGCGACGACGCTACTGCGCCCCCCGTACCGTGTCGTCGTGGAGCTCGACGATCTCCGGACGCCGGACCGGGAGGTGGGCGAGCTGATCGCCGCGGGCCGGGATGCGACGGTCCACACCGCCGGCAACGCCCGGGTGCTGCGCCGCACCGCCCCCGGGCGGGACCTGCGGGCCGAGGCCACGGTGATGGAGCACGTGCGGGCCGCGGGCTACCCGGTGCCCGAGGTGTTCCGGGTCGGCGACGGCGAGATGGAGCTGGCCCGTGTCGACGGCCCCACGATGCTCGAGGACCTCGAGGCCAGGCCGTGGCGGGTGGGCTCGCACGGCCGGACCCTGGCCGAGCTGCACACCCGCCTCCACGCCATCGACCCGCCCGCCGGCCTGGCCCCGCACCCGGCGCTGCCGGGCGACGCCATCGTCCACCAGGACCTCCATCCCGGCAACGTGATCCTCTCGCCGGCGGGGCCCGTGGTGATCGACTGGACCAACGCCCGAGGGGGCGAGCCCGCCCTCGACATCGCCCTCACCTGGCTGCTGATGGCGGCGTTCGACCACGACCAGGCCCCGCCGACGGGCTCGGTGCCCCACCGCCTGGTGACCCGCGTCGAGCGCCGCGTCGAGCCGTGGCTGCGGCGGCGACTGGTGCGCACCTTCCTCCGGGCCAGCGGGGCCGAGGCGGCGGCCCGTGCCGCGCTGCCCGCGGTCGCCGCCCATCGCCTGCAGGATCGCAACGTCCGCCCCGCCGAGGCCGCCGCCATCACTGCACTCGTCGAGCGCGAGGCCCGCTGAACTGGCGCCCGATTCGGTGGCCCTGGCCACGAGATCAGGCGCCAGCTCCCGAGATCTGTCGTACACACCGCCATCCTCGACGCCTGCGCCGTGCAGGCGATCCAGAACCTCTCGCTGCATCATCACGGAGACGCCGCGCATCAGAGCGTGGGATCGACCGGCTCGCTCTCCAGGGCCAGCACACCGAACACGCACTGGTGCACCCGCCACAGCGGCTCCCCGGCGACGAAGCGCTCGAGCGCCTCGATGCCGAGCGCGAACTCGCGAGCGGCCAGCGCCCGCTTGTGGCCGAGGCGGCGCTGGCGCAGCCGGTCGAGACTGGCCGGCGTGGTGTACTCGGGCCCGTAGATGATGCGCAGGTACTCGCGGCCGCGACACTTCACCCCCGGCTGCTCGACACCGCGGTCGCCCAGCACCATCGTGTCGGCCGGCTTCACCACCATGCCCTCGCCGCCGCGCCCGGTCAGGTCGTCCCACCAGGCCGCGCCCGCAGCCACCTGGGCGGGGTCGTCGAGCTCGACGGCGATCCGATCGGTGCGGCGGAACACGTCCGGGCCCGCCTCGACGAGCCGGTCGGCCCGTTCGAGGTGCCACGCATGGGGCCGGAGCGCGTGCACCTCACCCTCGGCCGCGAGGATCTGGAAGGGCGCCACGGCCAGGTCGTCGACACCGTCGACCGGCCAGCAGTAGTGCCGGTACGCGTCGCGGTACGCCTCGGCCTGGGCCATCCGCAGACGGGTCCGGTCGAGCAGTTCGTCCACCTCGACGCCGCGTTCGGCGGCCCGCTGGACGATGGCGGCCGCGGCGGGGAGCGACGCCGACGCGGCGGCGCCGGTCGGTGCGTACTGGCGGGTCAGCAGGTCGCCCGCCTTCGCCGACCACGGCAGCAACTCGGCATCCAGCACCAACCAGTCCGTAGCCAACTCGTCCCACAGCCCGGCCCGATCGACGGCCGACCGCATGCGGCCCAGCAGCGCGGCCTCGAGCACTTCGTCGCTGAAGAAGCGCCGACCGGTGCGGGTGACGATCACCCCACCGGCGGAGTCACCCGGCACACCGAAGCGAGCCGACGCCGACGACGCGTCCCGTGCCACCACCACGACGGCACGCGATCCCATGTGCTTCTCCTCGCACACCACCCGCTCGACGCCGGCCCTCCGGTAGAAGGAGAAGGCCTCGTCCGGGTGCTCGAGCACCCCGTCCCGCTCCGAGGTGGCGCACGGCGACATGGTCGGCGGCAGGTACACGAGCCAGCGAGGGTCCACCGCGAACCGGCTCATCACCTCGAGCGCGGCCGCGGCGTTCTCCTCCCGGATGGTGATCGTGCGGCCCAGCCTGGTCTCGATGCGCAGCGTGCCGGACACATCGGTGAGGGCCAGGTCCCGCATCCCACCGGACGCCGGTGTGTCCGACTCGGCCCGGCGGGCCGGCTCCCAGTAGGTCTCGCGGGCCTGGACCGACACCAGATCGCGCTCGGGCCACCGCAGCGCGGTCAACGCGCCGCCGAACACGCAGCCCGTGTCGACGCAGATCGTGTTGTTCAGCCAGACCGCCTCGGGCACCGGCGTGTGCCCGTACACGACGGCGGCGGCTCCCCGGTACTCCTCGGCCCACGGGTAGCGCACCGGGAAGCCGAACTCGTCGGTCTCGCCGGTGGTGTCGCCGAACAGGGCGAAGCTGCGCACCGCGCCCGAGGTCCGGTTGTGCATGTCCTCGCGCAGGCCCGCGTGGGCCACGACCAGCCGGCCCTCGTCGAGCACCACGTGGCTGACCAGGCGGTCCATGAACTGGCGCGCCGACTCGACGAACTCGGGTGGCTCGACCTCGAGTTGCGCCAGCGACTCGGCCAGCCCGTGCCCGGTGGTGACGTTCCGACCGTTGAGCGCGCGGACCAGCTTGTTCTCGTGGTTCCCGGGGACGCAGCGCGCGTCGCCGGCGGCGACCATCGCCATCACCAGGCGGAGCACACCGGCCACGGCCGGGCCCCGGTCGACGAGGTCGCCGACGAACACGGCCGTCCGCCCGTCGGGATGGTGGGCCGACGACCGGTCGGCGGCCACCTCGTACCCGAGGGCGAGGAGCAGATCGACCAGTTCGTCGAGGCAGCCGTGGACGTCACCGATCACGTCGAACGGGCCCGCGACGTCGCGGAAGTCGGTCCAGCGACGTTCGCGCTCGACGGTGGCGGTGGCGACCTCCTCGACCCCGGTCAGCCGGAAGACCTTGCGGAATCCCTCCTTGTGCAGCTTGTTCACCGATCGCCGGAGCGCGTTGTGCTGGTTGCGCACCACGTGGTCACCGAAGTCGCGGTCGGGTCGTGATGCGTTGCGCTCGTGGCAGACGGCGGGCGGAACGTCCAGCACGATCGCCATGGCGAACGCGTGGTGCCGCTTGGCCAGCGCCACCAGCGGAGCACGGGCGTCTCGCTGGACGTTGGTGGCATCGACCACGGTCAGCTTCCCCAGCTTGAGGCGTTCCGCCACGATCGAGTGCAGGACCGCGAACGCCGACTCGGTGGCGGTCTGGTCGTTCTCGTCGTCGGCCACGAGCGCCCGGCAGGCGTCGGACGACACCACCTCGGTGTCGGCGAAATGCGCCCGTGCGAACGACGACTTGCCCGATCCGGACACGCCGACGAGCACCACGAGGCAGAGATCAGGGATCTTGATCGTGCTCATCGGGCGAACACCGCCATCTGCGTGGGTGGCCCCACCTCGGGGTCGTCGTCACCGACCGGCGCGAACGCAACCGTGTAGCCGTTGCGGTCGGCCACGGCGCCGGCCCACTCGTGGAACTCGGCCCGGGTCCATTCGAACCGGTGGTCGGCGTGGCGCAGCCGGCCGGGCGCCATGCCCTCGAAGCGGACGTTGTGCTCGACGTTCGGCGTCGTCACGATGACCCGGCTCGGATGGGCCTCGCCGAACACCACTCGCTCGAGGGCGTCGAGACGCCAGGGCTCGACGTGCTCGACGACCTCCACCAGGCAGGCCACGTCGAACCCTTCCAGCGCCGGGTCCACGTAGGTCAGCCCGCTCTGGCGCAGGTCGATCCTTTGACGCTCACGTGGGGTCATCGTCTCGAGGCGCAGCCGTCGAGCGGCGACGGTCAGGGACCGGTGGGAGACGTCCACCCCCAGGACGCGGTCCGCCGACGTCTCCGACAGCAGCCGGCCCAGCAGCCGGCCCTCACCACAGCCCAGGTCGACCACCGATCTCGGCGCCGCCGCCCGCACCGCCCCGACGACCGCATCCAGCCGCTGCTCGTTCAGCGTGGGCCGGGGAGGGCCCTCGTCGAGCGCCGGGTCGGCGTCGACGGTCGGCGCGTCGTCCAGCTCGACCAGCCGCGTCAGCGCCTCGGTGGCGAGGCGCCGATCGTGACGGAGGTAGCGACGTGTGATCAGCTCCCGGGCGGGATGGTTCGGAACCCACGCTCCCCCGCGCCGGAGCAGGCGATCCACCTCACCGGCGTCGACCCAGTAGTGCTTGTCGTCATCGAGCACCGGGAGCAGCACGTACAGGTGCTCGAGGGCGTCCTTGACGCGATGCCGTCCCCGGAGCACCACCGAGCGGTAGTCGCTGTCGCCCCATTCGGGGTGCGCGGGGTCGAGGGCGATCGACTCGTCGGCGACGTCCCACCCGAGCGGGCCGAACAGCTGTCGGAGGATGTCGGTGCCCCCTCGACAGGCCACCACCGGGAGGCCGATCTCCAGCGGGATCGGCGTCGCCGCCAGGTCGGGACGCTCCTTGCTGCGGCCGGTCATCGCGGTCCCGAACACCTTGGCCAGAGCGCTGCTCAGGAAGGAGTTGGCGGTGTACGGGCGATCGCTCACGTAGTCGAACAGGGACGCCGATCGCCGCCCCTTCTGGCGGCCGCGCACCAGGCCGATGCTGTCCACCTCGAGCAGCACCGCCGCCGTGCAACGGTCGCCGTCGGCCTCCGGGAACACCACCTGCACCGACCCGAACGACACGTCGAGCGTGTGCAGGCGCCCCGGGTTCTTGTGCAGCAGGTAGCCCAGGTCGGTGGCCGGGCGGTGATCGGTCGACAGGGTCAGCAGCACGGACGCCGACGCTAGGGGCGCAGGCCGGGGGCCGCCGCAGGAGTTCCGGGACCGCGATGCCGGCCCGGCGAACTGGCGGCCGATTCGGCGGCCGGGGCGACGTGATCGGGCGCCAGTTCGGGGAATCGCGGGCCGGGAGCGGGCGCCGCCGTCAGCGCCGGTCGTACGCCGCCAGGTCGGGCGCGGCCATGGCGGTGCGGAAGTCCTCGAAGGGCCACGGCCACGTGGCCGGGATGCCCCGGTCGTCCAGGTACCAGCTCTTGCACCCGGTGACCCAGATGGTGTGACCCATCTCCGCCACCCGGGCCTCCTCGTGGGCGTCCATGGCGTCCTGGGTGGCGCAGATCTCGGTGCAGCGACCGGCGGCGAGCTCGTCGATGAGGCCCATCGTGTAGCCCATCTGCAGCTCGGCCACCTCGATGAGCGAGAAGTTGCCGACCGGGCCGTTGGGGCCGTTGAGCATGAACAGGTTCGGGAAGTCGGGGATCGAGATCGACAGGTAGGCGTTGGGGCGGGGGTCCCAGGCGTCGGCGAGGGTGACGCCGCCGCGCCCCACGATGTCCATGGGGCGCATGAAGGCGTCGGCCTGGAAGCCTGTGGCCAGCACCAGCACGTCGAGCTCGTGCAGCTCACCGTCCTTGGTGCGCACGCCGTCGGGGACGACACATTCGATGCCCTCGGTCACCACGCCCGCGTTGGGCTTCTGGACGGCCTCGTAGTAGTCACCCGACATGATCAGGCGCTTGCAGGCGGGCTGGTAGTCCGGGCGCAGCCGCTCGCGCAGCTCGGGGTCGGTGACGCTGTGCTCGAGGTTCGCCACGCAGGCGGAGGCGATGCTCTCGTTCTGGGTCGAGTCGGCGTCGGTGACCGCGGCCGCGAACCCCGCGAACAGCTCGGCCAGGGTGTCGTGCAGCTGGCGCATCCGGTCGGGGTGCTCGTGGAACGCGCGCAGCTCCGCGTCGGTGTAGGCGGTGTTCTGCACCGGGAAGATCCACGGTGGCGTGCGCTGGAACACGTCGAGGTGGCCGACCTCGTCGACGATGGCCGACGTGATCTGCACCGCGGTCGACCCGGTGCCGACGATGCCGACCCGCTGGCCGCCGAGGGCCACGGTGTGGTCCCAGCGGGCGCTGTGGAAGCACGGGCCGGCGAACGAGTCGAGGCCCTCGATGTCGGGCAGGCGGGGCCGGTGCAGCACCCCGGTGGCGGCGATGACCACGTCGGCCTCGTCGGTGCGGCCGGTGCCGGTGGTCAGGTGCCAGCGGCCGTCGCGCCACTCGGTACGGGTGACCTCCTCGCCGAAGCGGATCTTCGGGGTGACGCCGTGGTCGGCCGCCACCCGCTCGAAGTAGGCCTCGATCTCGTCACCCGGCGCGAACTGATGGCTCCAGTCCGGATTGGGCGCGAACGAGTAGCTGTAGAGGTGCGACGGGACGTCGCAGGCGATGCCGGGATAGGTGTTCTCCCGCCAGGTGCCGCCGAGGCGATCGGCCTTCTCGTAGACCGCGTAGTCCGTGAACCCGGCGTCCTGCAGCTTGATGGCGGCCAGGATCCCGGACATCCCGGCTCCGATGATGGCGAATCGCATCGTGTGCTCCCCCGACGACTGGTCCGACGAGTCTTGCACTCCCCCGGACCGCCTCGGAACCCGGCCCCCCGGTTCTACCGGCACCTCGGGTGTCGAGGAGAACACGCTCGTGCCGGCCGAACCGCGCTCCGGCGTGGGGAGCCGGCCGCCTCGTCAGCCGTCGACCCGGCGAACGGCGTCGAGGGCGGCCCGCAGGGAGGCCAGCGCCGCTGCGACCTCGGGCTCGGGCCGGTCGAGTGCGGTCACCACCTGCCCCAGCACGGGGACGAACCGGGTGGCCGCGTCGGTGTGCACGGCGCGCCCCTCGTCGGTGAGGACGATGCGGTACGAGCGGCGGTCGTCCGGGTTGGGCACCCGGGTCACGTGGCCGCGGCCCTCGAAGCGCTTGACGTAGCTGGACACCGTGGTGGGCGGGGCCGCCATCCACCCGGCCAGCTCGGAGGGGGTGAGCCCACCCTCCACGCTGAGCACCGAGTACACGGCGAACTCGTCGGCGTTCAGACCGGTGGGCGCCAGCGCCGTGTCGAGCAACTCGCTGGTCGAGCGGAACACCAGCCACACGTCGAGCAGGACCGTGCCACCGTCCGCCCGCACGCCGAGCGGTCGGGACGACGGCGAAGGGGGGTTGACAGAACTAGTGCGATCTCGCATTATCTCCATACTACTACGACATCGCACTAACTGGAGGCACCATGCAAACCACACCCACCACCCCCACACCCACCCCCACCTCCACGGTCGTCGCCGGTGGCGGCGCCGACGACGTCCTCACCGTCCGCCACCTGCGGGCCGAGGGCACGAACCGAGAGATCGGCCGGGCGCTCGCACTGGCGGCCCGCCGGGCCCACGGGGCGGCGGCCGGCCCCCTGCCCGCGCGCGACGCCCGCGTGCAGCGGGCCCGCCGCGCCTGGTACGCCGCCAACTGGCCGGCCATGTCGGAGCGCATGCGCGGCGTGGCCGATGCCTTCGGCGTGGATGCCGACGACGACGCCCACGACCTGGCGTGGCTGGGCACGTTCGACCTGCCGGCCGGCTGCTCGGTCGTCTTCTACCCCGCCGACGGCACCAAGGAGGGCCACGGCATCCTGTCGCGGCACTTCGACTTCCCCACCGCCACGTTCGGCGAGATCGTCGGCCTCGGCCGTCAGGCGGGCGAGCGGCCGTTGGCCGCCGACCCGTGGATCGTCGAGCTCCGCCCCCGGGGCGGCTACGCGTCGGTCGTGCTCGGGATCATGGACGTGCACGGCGCCATGGACGGCGTCAACGAGGCCGGCCTGGCCGTGGCGCTGATGGCCGACAACGAGTCGCCGAACCCCGAGCCGTCGGGCGGATCGCAGGTCGGCGTGTCCGAGCAGCAGATCGTTCGGTACCTGCTCGACACCTGCGCCACGGCGGACGAGGCACGCGACGCCCTGCTGCGGGCGAAGCAGTACTACTTCTTCACGCCGTGCCACTTCCTGGTCGCCGACCGGTCGGGGGACGCGTTCGTGTGGGAGCGCTCACCCGGGCACAACCAGGAGTTCATCGTCGACGTCCCCGCCGGCACCCACGGCCGCCTGGTCTGCACGAACCACCTGTTGCACCGGTGGCCGGCCGGATCAACCCTGCCCGACGACTCGGGCCCGGTCGGTACCGCCGCCGTCACCTACGGCCGGTGGCGGACGCTCACCGACCAGGTGTCCGACGGCGCCGTCGTCGACCGCGACGACATCCGCGAGCAGTTCCGGGCGGTGCGCTTCGAGGCGCCGGTCGAGGGGGCCCGCACGTTCTGGCACGCGCTCTACGACGTCGACGACCCCGGCGTCGAGGTGTCGTACTACCTCCACGACCGCGACGGCGTCAGCGTCTACAGCGACCCGTTCCGCATCACCTTGTGACGGCCCCCGTTCGGCCCTGACCCGGGGGCCGCCGCCTCCGGGTCAGGCCGAGCGGTAGGCGGCGGCTTGAATGGCGTAGAGCTCGGCGTACGGTCCACCGCGGGCCATCAGGTCGTCGTGGGTGCCCACCTCCACCACGTGGGCACCGTCGAGCACCACGATCAGGTCGGCCATGCGCACCGTGCTGAAGCGGTGCGACACCAACACCGTGATCCGCCCGTCGCCCCCATCCTCCTCGTCCTCCGCGTCCGTCCCCGGCTCCGAGGGGGCCGCTCGGGCCCCCTCCCCGCTCCGAGGGGCCGCTCGGGCCCCCTCCCCGCTCCGAGGGGCCGCTCGAGCCCTGGCCGCGTACCGCTCGAAGAGCGCGTGCTCGGTCTCGGCGTCGAGGGCCGCGGTGGGCTCGTCCAGCACCAGCACCAGCGTCTCGTCCCGCATGAAGCCCCGCGCCAGCGCCACCTTCTGCCACTGGCCGAACGACACCTCGACGCCGTCGGGCCAGGTCGGTCCCAACTGCGTGTCGAGGCCCCGGCCCAGCGCCCGCACCACGTCGTCGGCGCCGGCCCGGTCGACCGCGGCGACCACGGCCGGCTCGTCGTCGAGGCGGGGCACGTCGCCCACCCCCACGCTGTGCCGAGCCAGGAACTCGAAGCGGAAGAAGTCCTGGTAGGCGCCCGCCAGCCGCTCGCGCCACTCGTCGGTCGCCATCCGGGCCAGGTCGACGCCATCCACCAGGATCCTGCCGGCGGTCGGCTCGTAGAACTTCGAGAGCAGCTTCACCAACGTCGTCTTGCCCGCCCCGTTCTCGCCGACGACCGCCACGACCGCGCCCGCGGGCAGGAAGAGGTCGACGTCCTGCAGCACCAGCCGGTCGGTGCCGGGGTAGGCGAAGTCGACGTGGTCGAAGCGGATGCCCTCACGGAGATGGTCCGGCACGGGCTCGTCGAAGTCCGCGACCAGCGACGCGGCGTAGTCCTCCAGCCAGGCCAGGCGGCGCGAGCCGTCCATCCAGATGCCCCGGAGGAAGCCGATCTCGCCGACCGTGGCCCCGATGTAGGCGGACAGGCGAGAGCCGGCGGCCAGCACCAACAGCACGTCGGCGGCGGGGGCCTCGAGCCCCGACGCCACGTAGACGACCGAGCCCACGAACCCGGCGCCGAACACCGCCCACCCCAGCGTGTGCCACGCCGCCGATGCGTTGCGGGAACGGGCCAGCGGCCCGTACCAGCGCTCCCAGGCCTCGCGGCGGTCGGCGGCCAGGCGCGGGCCGATGCCGGTGACCCGCACCTCCTTGGCCGGGGCCGCGGTCGTGGCGGTGGTGAACAGGTGACGGGACAGCCGCTCGTGGCGTGCGCCCTGCTCGCGCGCGGACCGTTCGACGGCCGGGCGCCACGACGACGTGAGCACCGTCGGGAGCGCGAACAGGGCGAGCAGGATCAGCACGGGGCTGATCGTCATCAGCAGGAAGATCGTGACGCCGAGGCGGAGGATCCATCCGGCCGTCGCGAACACCGACATGTACATGTGGTCGAGCACGAAGATCTGGTCGCGCAGCACCGAGAGGCGGTCGAGGTAGTCGGGTCGCTCGTGGTGGGCGATGGTGGTGACCGACGCCTGCAGCCGGGCCACGTGCGACTCGAGGGCGATGGTGACCCGGTCGCGGAACCGACGCTGCACCCGGGCCGACACCGTGGTGAGGAACCAGGTGGCCACCGCCGCCAGGGCCAGCGCCATCATGACCGTCCGGATGCGGGCGTCGTCGCCGTCGGTGATGGCGTCGGCCAGGAACTTGAACCCGAGGGCCAGCATCGCCTCGGGCAACGCCGCGAGGAGGGCCAGGCCGAACGCAACCGCCATGAGGGACGGCTCGTGCCGGTAGCCAAGCTTGCAGAGCCGCCACATCGACGACAGCGCCGGCGGCAGCTCCTCGTCCTTGCTGGCGGCGGCGAACTCAGACATCGAGGGTCACCTCCTCGACGTCGGCGTCGTCCTCGTCGACGGGCAGGCCCGCCGCGAAGCGCTGCGCCTGCAGGTCGAACATCGTGCGGTACCGCCCGCCGTGGGCCATCAGCTCGTCGTGGGTGCCGAGCTCGATCACCCGGCCGTGCTCGAGCACGCAGATGCGGTCCGCGTGGCGCACGGTCGAGAACCGGTGCGAGATGAGGATCGTCGTGCAGTGCCTGGAGGCGGTGAGGATGCGATCGAAGATCTCGGCCTCGCCCCGCACGTCGAGCTGCGCGGTGGGCTCGTCGAGCAGCACCACGCCGGCGCCGAGCCGGACCGCGGCCAGTGCTCGGGCCAGCGCCACCCGCTGCCACTGCCCGCCCGACAGGTCGGTGCCCTGCTCATACCCCTTGGCCAGGATCGTGTCGAGGGCGGCCAGGTCGGCCGCGCCGGCGTCGGCCAGCGCCTGGCCCACCACGTCGTCGAGGGCGGCAGCGTCGATCGGACGGCCGTCGACCGTGTGCCCGACGGGGCCGCGTCCCTCCCGCGCTGAGAGGCCGCTCGGGCCTTGGGGCACCACGTTGTCGCGCAGCGACAGCTCGAACTTGATGAAGTCCTGGAAGACCGCGGTGACCTGGCGGCGCCACGAGTGGAGGTCGAGCTCGCGCACATCGATGCCGTCCACCTCGAGCGCGCCCTCCTGGGGGTCGTAGAGGCGGCAGAGCAGCTTGGCCAGCGTCGTCTTGCCGGCGCCGTTCTGGCCCACGATCGCCAGCGACGACCCCGCCGGGATCGTGAGGTCGAAGCCGTCGAGCACCGGTGGGCCGTCCGTGCCCGGATAGGCGAAGGTGACGTCCCGGAAGCGCAGCTCACGGGTGGGCAGCCCCTCGGCGGGGCGGTCGCCGGACGGCAGGTCGCCCATCGGGCCCATGGCCGGCTTCAACCGCAGCACCGCGGCCACCGGGGCGGCCGAGCCGTCGAGCGCCCAGTTGAGCCCCCCGAAGGCGATGAGGGCCGTGCCCAACGCGGCCTGGGCGTAGACCACCACCCGGGCCAGGTCCAGCTCGCCGCTGATGACCGCCGAGGCCAGGGCCCAGAACACGACGGCGTTGGCGACCACCACGACGATCACGCTGACGACCACCGAACGCTCACGCATCTTGGTGGCCTCGTACTGGAGCTCGTGCAGGCGCGTCCGGCGGGCGATGAACCGGTCGATGGTCCAGTCGGCCAGGCCGAACATCCGCAGCTCCTTGGAGGCCGGGGGGTCGACGGCGAGGCGGTAGGCGTAGTCGGCGTCTCGCTGGGCGGCCCGCACCTCGTCGGTGTTGCGGTCCTTCCAGACGCCGCTCTCCTTCAACAGCCAGTGGGTCGACAGCCAGCCGCCGGCCAGCACGACGGGGGCCCACCACGCGAAGCCGAACAGCAGCGCGGCCGACACCAGCCCGGCGGCCATCTGGGCCAGCCCCTGGGCGATGAAGTCCATCGACACCGACAGCGGCGGACCGGTCATGCCCAGGTCGAAGTCACGGGCCACCTGCAGGTCGTTGGCCAGCTCGGCGTCCTCGAGGTGGGCCATGCCCGGTGGCTCGACACAGGCGTCGGTGAGCTGGTCGTAGAGCCAGGCCGCGGTGCGGTCGCCGAGGTTGGCGCTGATGGCGGCGTGGACCGGGAACACGACCTGCAGGAGCAGGAACACGACACCCATCAACACGAGCGGCCCCGTCAGCGAGGTGCCGCCCTCGATGGCGGCCACCAGCACGCCCATGGCGACGGCGAAGGCGGCGGGCAACACGGCCCGAAGCGCCAGCACCAGCCACCACGCGGCGGCCAGTCCCGGCGCCGCCTTGGGCAGCACGCCGAAGAACGTCCACTCCTGGCGTTCACGCAGTCGATGCACCGGCGAGGTCACCCCCGCAGTCTTGCCCCCGCCGGACCGCGCTCGCCGCCCCGAACCCGGACTGGAGGACATAGCGGTCACCGGTGACTGCTATTCCCTCCGGCTCGACGGACGGTGCGCGCGGCGCATCGGCGGGAGGGGCGGAGTGTCAGAGGAGGGAGCGCGTCAGAGTGGCGAGCGGCGCGTCAGAGGAAGGAGTCGTCGGCGGTGGGCAGGCCCCAGTCGGGGAAGGCGCCGAGCGCCACCGTCTGGCAGTTGCCGATGCCCACCCCGCCGCCCACCGGGTCGGTGACCCGCACGACGCAGTCGCGGATCTGGTGCACCCGTTCCGCCGAGGCCCGCTCGCTGCAGTCGGGCACGTGCTCGCCGTCGAGGTTCAGCACGCCGCGGAAGCTGCCGTGGTGCCAGCCGTCGAACCCGTGGTAGAGCCCGGTGCCCAGGTGGAAGCCGGTGTCGCTGACCACCTCGACGTCCACCGGGCGGGCGGTGCCGTCGGCCATGGTGAAGCCGAAGCGGCCGCCCTGGAAGCGGCGGTTCACCGGATCGAAGCGGATCTCGGGGACGTGGGCGGCGAACAGCTCCTTGCGGCCGTTCGCGTGCTCGATGCCGCCCTGGAACGTCTCGCTGCGGTACACGTCGGGGATCTCGAGGCGACGCAGGTAGTGGTGCAGCGCGTACTGGCTGCCGTCGTCGCGCGTGAGCAGCACCGGGTTCCAGATGGCCAGCACCGACAGCCCCGGTGGCCGGTCGGGGTGCTCCACGTCGGGGGCGGGGACCCCCACGTCGGGCCGGATCCCCCAGGAGTGGTCACGGGTGGACACCCACGTGTCGGGGGTGATCTCGGTCCGCTCGCCCGCCACCTCGACCCAGCCCGACCCCACGCCGGACTGGTGGTAGCGGATCTGGTGGGCCTGGTGGCGGTAGCCGCTGGGCACCCGCCAGTCCTCGCGCTCCTCCACGAAGCAGGGCACCCTGCCCTCGAACGTGAGGTCGAAGGCGATGGGCTGCACGTCGTTGGGCTCGAGGCGGACCCGCACCCGCTGCAGCGGCTCCAGCACCTCGTAGCTGATCGGGCCGATCACCGTGGACGACGGGTCGAGCGACAGGCGCCGGCTGGCCCGCACGGTGCGTTGCTGGACGCCCTGCGAGATGCCGGCGTAGGCGTCCATCACGTCGCGGTTCGTGTACTTGCCGAGCCCGAACGCGACCTGGAGCGACCCGTCCCGTGCGCACGCCTGGCCGCACACCTTCTCGGTCCAGCTCGGATCGGTCTGCGCCACCGTGGCGAAGGTGTCGACGATCTGGTGGTCGAAGCGCTCGTCCGCGGGGAGCAACGGGCCGACGGTGCCACTCATGGGTGCCTCCAGGCGGGTGGCGGACAACGTAGCGCCTGGCCCCGGTGGCCCTCACCGGCCGCACGAGGGCGCGCCACGAGCGCCCGGCCAGAGCGCTGTGACCTCCTTCACACGGCCCCCCAATCCGGTGGTCCACCGGCGAGGCCCCCGGTAGCCTCCGCCGGGTGCCGGGGCCGAGGGCGATCCCCGCGCCGCTGAGCACCGATGAGTTTGCGGGCGGACGTCGGTCTCTCCCGTGTGACCGTGAGCGAAGGAGCCTGTAGGTGAGCGTCGACACCCCTGCCCGTCCCGATCAGGAGCCAGACCTCGATCTCGGGTGGTTCGCCCGGATCGGGCCGTTCTGCCACGACCGGCGGCGGTGGATCCTGGCCGCCTGGGTGGTGGCGCTGATCCTCGCCAACGTGGCCGGCGGCGTGGTCGGCAACGCCTTCCGCGACGAGTTCAACCTGCCCGACGTCGAGTCCAAGCAGGGCCTCGACCTGCTCGACCAGCAGTTCGGCGGCCAGGGCGCCGGCATCACCGGCACCATCGTGTTCGAGGCCGACCAGGGCGTCGACGACCCCGAGGTGCAGGCCGCCATGCAGGACCTGTTCGACGAGGTGGCGACGCTCGACCACGTCACGCGCGTGCAGAGCCCGTACACCGAGGACGGCGCCCTCCAGATCTCGACCCAGGGCGAGCACGCCGGCCAGATCGCCTACGCCAACATCGAGATGCCCGACGACATCGACTTCACCGAGGCCGGTGCGATCCGCGACCAGATCCTGCGCGACGCGCCGGAGATCGACGGCCTTCGCATCGAGCTGGGCGGATTCATCTTCGCCGAGTTCGAGAACCCGTCCTCCGAGGTGCTGGGCATCGGGTTCGCCATCATCATCCTGATCCTGGCCTTCGGCTCGGTGCTGGCCATGGGCCTGCCGCTCGGCGTGGCCCTGTTCGGCATCGGCATCGGCTCGGCGGTCATCACCCTGCTCAGCAACGTCTTGACCATCCCCGACTTCGCCACGTTCCTCGGTGTCATGATCGGCCTCGGCGTGGGCATCGACTACGCGCTGTTGATCGTCACCCGCTACCGCGAGCAGCTCCACGCGGGGCACACGTCGCGCGAGTCCGTCGCCATCGCCATGGACACGGCCGGGCGCTCGGTGGTCTTCGCCGGCATCACGGTGGTCATCTCGCTGCTCGGCATGCTGTTGATGGGCGTCAGCTTCGTGCAGGGCCTCGCCGTGGGCGCGTCCTCGGTGGTCGCGGTCACGGTGCTGGCGTCGCTCACGCTGCTGCCCGCCCTCCTCGGGTTCGCCGGCGAGAAGGTGGAGCGCACCCGGTGGCGGGGCCTCATCGCCGCCGGCCTCGTGGCGGTCGGCCTCATGGCCACCGGGCTCAACGTCACGCCCGTGGCCACGGTGGCGTTCGTGCTCGCCGCGCTCACGCTGCTGGTCAGCATCCTCGGCCGGTGGGTCAAGCCGCTCGCGGGCCTCCGGTCCGACGTGCCCCGGCGCCCCGTGAAGCCGCGCCACGAGACCACGGCCTACCGCTGGAGCCGGATCATCCAGCACCACCCCTGGATCAGCGCCATCTCGGGCGCCCTGGCCCTGCTCGTCCTGGCCCTGCCGGTGCTCGGCCTGCGCCTCGGGTTCTCGGACGAGAGCAACTTCGCCCAGGAGACCAGCACCAAGCAGGCCTACGACCTGCTGGTGGAGGGCTTCGGTGCCGGGTTCAACGGGCCGCTGCTGCTCGTGGCCGAGGTTCCGGACGGCACCGGCATCGACTCGCTCGCCGCGGTCGAGAACGCGGTGAAGGCCGACCCCGGGGTGGCCTTCGTGTCGCCGGCGCAGCCCAACGATCCCGCGAACCCCACCGCGGCGATCTGGAACGTGGTGCCCACGACCGGCCCACAGGAGGCCGCCACCACCGAGTTGGTCAACCGGCTCCGTGACGACGTGCTGCCCCCCGCCGAGCAGGCCGCGGGCGTCGACGTGAAGGTCACCGGCAGCGTGGCGGTGAACATCGACTTCTCCGACTACCTCACCTCGCGGTTGCCCTACTTCTTCGGCGCCGTGCTGCTGTTGTCGTTCCTGCTCCTGATGGTGGTGTTCCGGTCGCTGCTCGTGCCGTTCAAGGCCGTGATCATGAACCTGCTCTCGATCGGCGCGGCCTACGGCATCATCGTGGCCCTGTTCCAGTGGGGCTGGTTCAGCGACATCACCGGCGTGCAGCCCGCGCCGATCGAGCCCTGGATGCCGATGATGCTGTTCGCCATCGTGTTCGGCCTCTCCATGGACTACGAGGTGTTCCTGCTCTCCCGCGTCCGCGAGGAGTGGCACCGCACCGGCGACAGCCGGCGGTCCGTCGCCGACGGCCTGGCCGCCACCGCGAAGGTGATCACCGCCGCCGCCGCGATCATGGTGTTCGTCTTCGGCAGCTTCATCCTCGAGCAGGACCGCACCGTCAAGCTCATGGGTGTGGGCCTGGCCACGGCCATCCTGCTCGACGCCACCATCGTCCGCATGCTGCTGGTGCCCGCCACCATGGAGCTGCTCGGCGACAAGAACTGGTGGCTGCCCCGGTGGCTCGACCGGCTCCTGCCGAACATCGACGTCGAAGGCCACCTGGAGGACGCCGCCGACGACCTGCCCGCCCACGGCCCGTCGGGCGACGGCACAGGCGCCGGCGTCGGCGTCGGATCCGGCGAAGGTGCCGACGAGCCCGAGCCCGCCCTCCGCTAGCCGTCACCGGCGGCGTGGTCGAGGTGGCCGAGTCGCTGGCAGGATCACCTGACTGGCTCTGCCCGGCCTGAGCCCGACGACGAGCAACCACGTCGCCGTAGGGTGCCGGTCATGCACGACTCGGTCACCGTCCACATCGGCGCCACGCCTCGACAGGTGTGGGAGCTCGTCAGCGACGTCACCAGGATCGGCAGCTACAGCCCCGAGACGTTCGAGGCCGAGTGGCTGGACGGCGCCACGGGCCCCGAGGTGGGCGCACGGTTCCGCGGCCACGTGAAGCGCAACGGGCGGGGGCCCGTCTACTGGGCGGAGTGCGTCGTCACCGACGCGGTCCCCGACGAGCGCTTCGGCTTCGACGTGGGACCGAAGGGGAAGGTGCTGAACAGCTGGCGCTACGAGCTGGCGCCGGCCGAGGGCGGCGGCACCGACGTCACCGAGTCGTTCCGTCTGCCCGACACCCTGCCCACCAGGATCTACTGGGCCCTCCTCGGCCGGGCCCGCGGTAGGACCAACCGCAACGGCATGCGCACGACCCTCGAGCGGATGAAGGCCGAGCTCGAGGGCGCCTGACTGGCCCGATACCCGAACCACCCCGAACTCAGCGCAATTCCCGGCGCCCGGCGCCGGATTCTGCGCCGGCTTCGCACGATTGCTCAATGCCCGGGCACCGCCACCGGCTGATCCATAGGGTTCTGGGCATGACGAAGGTGCGCACCGCCTGCCCGCTCGACTGCCCCGACGGCTGCTCCCTCGAGGTGACGGTCGACGGCGACCTGATCACCGCCATCGACGCCGTGCCCGCGGGCGAGGCCGACAACCCGCTCACCGACGGCTGGATCTGCCGCAAGGTGCGCCGCATGACCAGGCGGGTGCACGGCCCCGGCCGCCTCACCACCCCCCTGGCCCGCACCGGGCCCAAGGGTTCGGGTGAATTCGCGGAGATCGGCTGGGACGAGGCCCTCGACCGCACGGCGGCCGCCATCGGCGCCGCCATCGCCGACCACGGCCCCGGCTCGGTGGTGCCGTACCTGTACAACTCGTCGGCCGCGGTGCTGGCATCGGCGGGACTGACGCCGCTGCTGTTCGAGGCGCTCGGCACCGCCGAGGTCGAGGACACCATCTGCGCGGCCACCGCCAGCGAGGCGTGGCGCCTGGTGCTGGGCGCCCTGCCCAGCGGCGATCCGGCCGACGTGACCCGGAGCGACCTGGTGGTGGTGTGGGGGGCGAACCCCACGGTGTCCAACTCGCACCTCGCCGCGGTGCTCGAGCAGCGCCGGCGGGCCGGCCTGCGCATCGTGGTGATCGACCCCCGGCGCACGCCGCTGGCGGGCAAGGCCCACCGCCACCTCGCGGTGCGCCCCGGGGCCGACGTGGTGCTGGCCATGGCCGCGGCCGCCGAGCTCGAGCGGCGTGGCGGCGTCGACCGCGCCTTCGTCGACGCCCACGTCGAGGGCGCCGACGAGTACCTCGAGGCCTGTCGGGCCTGGCCCCTCGACCGGGCCGCCGAGGTGTGCGGCCTCGAGACCGGCGAGATCAGCGGGTTGGTGGACGATCTCGCCACCGCCGACCGCCCCCTGCTGCGGGTGGGCTGGGGCATGGAGCGCAACCGCAACGGGGGCTCGGCCCACCGGGCCACCCTGTCGCTGTGGGCACTGCTGGGCGGGTTCGGCCGGCCGGGCACCGGTGTGGTCGGCTCCACCAGTCCCAAGGAGGACGCCACCGGTGGCCCCATGCGCCGGCTGGTCTTCGGCGACGGCCCGGTCGCCCCGGCGGCCGACGCGGGGCGGCGCGTGGTCAACATGAACCGGATCGGCGCCGTCCTGTGCGGCGAGAACGGCGGCGCCGCGGTGCTGTTCGTGCAGGGCTCCAACCCGGCGGCCACCTGCCCCAACCAGGCACGGGTGCACGAGGGCCTGTCCCGCACCGACCTGTTCACCGTCGTCCACGACCAGGTGCTCACCGACACCGCCCGCTTCGCCGACATCGTCCTGCCGGCCACCACCAGCTTCGAGGTCGACGACCTGGTCGGCGGCTACGGCTCGTACGTGGTGCAGGACGCCCCGGCGGTCATCCCGCCGGTGGGTCAGAGCCGCTCGAACAACGAGGTGGCCCACGGCCTGGCCGTGCGCCTCGGACTGGAGGGTGAGCGCTTCGATCCGTCGCCGACGCGCCTGCGCGATGCCCTGCTCGGCGGCTTCGAGCTGCCACTGCGCCTCCAGGCCGACGGGTTCGTGCAGTTCGCCGACGTGTTCCCCCGCCACGCCGACGGCGGCCCACCCCTCGCCCGGCTGGTCGCGCCACCGACCGCGGTGGCCGCCGGTGCCGACCGGGTGCCGACCTACCGCGACAACGACGTCGCCGGCGGGCCCCTCACGCTGCTCACGCCGGCCACGAACCGCACGATCACCTCCATGTTCGCCGAGTACGACCCGCCCGACCCGGCCGTGCGCCTCAACCCCGCCGACGCCGCCGATCGGGGCCTGGCCGACGGCGACGCCGTCGTGGTCACCGATGGGCGCCACGAGGTGCGGGTGCCCGTCGCGGTGGCCACCGACGTCCGTCCGGGGGTGGCGGTGATGCCCAAGGGCCTGTGGTGCTCGGCCACCACCGACGGGTGGACCGCCAACGTGTTCGCGCCCGACGGCCTGTCCGACCTGGCCGGCGGCGCCCGGTTCAACGACGCCACCGTCGACGTGCGCCGGGCCTGACACGGCACACGCGTGCCGAGGCGCTCGGCCCGGTGACGCGGCCCGGCCCTAGGCTGGGTCGCCCGCCGGCGGCCCGCGCCGGTGTGACGACCCCGGAGCCCGAGTGACCACCCACCCGACCACCTTCGCCTCCACCCTCGACCTGGCCCGCCTGCCCTGGTTCGAGGTGGAGGGCGGCAACCGGCTGGTGGTGGACGACACCGTCGGGCCGGTGATCGACATGCACACCCACCTGGCCATGGGCTATCTCCGGGCGCTGCAGGTGGACGTCACCGTGGAGACGCCGGCCACCGCCTACTACTTCCCGCTCACCCTCCCGGTCGACCTCGAGGGCTACGCCAACCGCAACTTCGACGCCGGCGCCCTGTTCATGATGCAGCTCGACCTCACGGCGCTGTCGCTGAGCGGCAAGGGCATGCGCACCACCCACACCGCACCCAACCTGCTGCGCGACATGCGCGCGCTCGGCATCGCCCACTCGGTGGTGCTGCCCATCGACCTGCCCCTCGGTGCCCAGAACACCGACGTCGTCCTGGCCGCCTGCGCCTCCCACCCCGAGCTGGTGCCGTTCAGCTCGGTGCACCCGCTCCGCCGCGACGTCGACTCCCACCTCGACCGGCACCAGGCCGCGGGAGCCCGAGGGGTGAAGATCCACCCTGCCGTACAGGCCATCGGCCCCGACCACCCCCGCACGGTCCACCTCTGCGGCCGCTGCGGCGCCAAGGGGCTCCCGGTCCTGTTCCACTGCGGCCCGGTGGGCATCGCCACCAAGTCGGCCGACCGGCGCTGCCAGGTCGGTCGGTACGAGAAGGCCATCGCCGAGAACCCCGACACCACCTTCGTGCTCGGCCACTCCGGCGCGCTCCAGTGCGAGGAGGCGCTGGCCTTCGCCGACCGCTACCCCAACACCATGTTCGAGCTGGCCAGCCTGGGCCTCGACGTGATCCGCACCGTGCTCGACACCGTGCCCGGCGACCGCGTCGTGTACGGCACCGACTGGCCCTTCTACCACCAGGCCCTCACCCTGGCCCGGGTGCTCATCGCCACCGACGGCGACGACGCCCTGCGCCGGGCCGTGCTGCACGACAACGCGGCCCGCCTCCTGGCCCTCTCCGCCCCGTGAGCCGCCGGGAACGGCCCGGCCGGCTCACACCGTGACGATCACCTTGCCCTCGGCGCGGCGCTCGCCGAGCTCGCGGATGGCGTCGGCGGACCGCTCGAGCGGGTAGCGGCTGGAGATGTAGGGCTTGATGCGGCCCTCGGCGTAGAGCCGGAACAGTTCGGCCACGTTGGCGGCGTTGGCCTCGGGCTGGCTCATCACGAACGCGCCCCAGAACACCCCGACGATCTGGCACGACTTCAGGAGCGTCAGGTTGAGGGGCAGCTTTGGGATGCCCGCGGGGAACCCGACCACCAGGAAGCGACCCTCCCAATTGAGCGCCCGGACGGCGGGCTCGGCGTAGTCGCCGCCGACCGCGTCGTAGACGATGTCGACCCCACCGCCACCGACGTCCTTGATCTCGTTGGACAGGGCCTTCTGCTGATCGCGGTCGAGGGGCTGGCGGGGGTAGACGATGCCGGCGTCGGCACCGTGCCGGCGGCACAGGTCCACCTTCTCCTGGGAGCTGCAGCCCGCGATCACCGTGAGCCCCATGGCCTTGCCGAGTTGCACCGCGGCCAGGCCCACCCCACCGGCGGCGCCGAGCACGAACAGGCGCTCGCCCTCCCGGGCGCGGGCCCGGTCCTTGAGGGCGTAGTGGCTGGTGCCGTAGGCCATCAACAGCGCGGCGGCATCGTCGAAGGGCATGTCGTCGGGGATGGGGATGCAGGCGTCGGCCCCCACGGCCACCTGCTCGGCCATGCCGCCGAAGCCGGGCACGGCCAGCACCCGGTCACCCACGCGGGGCGACGTGACGCCCTCGCCCACCGACGCCACCACCCCCGACACCTCGGCACCCGGGGCGAAGGGGCGGGCGGGCTTGAACTGGTAGAGGTCCTCGATGATGAGGACGTCGGGGTAGTTCACCGACACCGCCTTCACGTCCAGCACCACCTGACCGGGCCCGGCCGTCGGCGCGGGCAGGTCCTGCAGCTCCAGGGTGTCGGGCCCACCGGTGTTGGTGGAGAGGACGGCTCGCATTGGTGCTCCTTCGGGTGGCGGGCGCGGCGGCGCCCCTCATCCTGTCGCACGCGTCACCGAAGGCGCTCCGGGACGCCTGCGGGCCCGTCGCCGGCGGAACCGGTGGCACCCGTCGGCGATCGGACGTAGCGTCGTCCCAGCGTTCAGGCCGAACCGCCGCCGAGGGGACGACGCCATGGCAGGCGCCCAGACGATGCAGGTCAGGGTGGTCGCACAGGACCCGTCGGTGCGGGTCGGCGGACGGATCCTCACGGGCCTCGTCAGCTTCCCCGCCGAGGAGCTCGAGGCCGGCCCCACCGGGCACCGGGTGAGCGTGGTGGACTACGACAGCTCCAGCAAGACGCTCTACCAGGCCAGTCGGCGCCACGACTGGCAGCGCGAGCCGAGCGACGACGAGATCCTGGGCGACCCGGGCTTCCACGCCCAGAACGTCTACGGGCTGGTGATGGGGACGGTCGCCCGGTTCGAGCAGGCCTTGGGCCGCCGGGTGGGCTGGGGCTTCCCCGCCCACCAGATCAAGGTGGTCCCCCACGCGTTCGACGTGGCCAACGCCTTCTACGCGCCCGACAGCGAGGCGCTCCTGTTCGGCTACTTCAGCCGGGACGGCCGGCGGGTGTTCACCTGCCTGTCCCACGACGTGGTGGTGCACGAGACCACCCACGCCCTGCTCGACGGGCTGCGCCGGCGGTTCATGAAGCCGTCGTCACCCGACCAGGCCGCGTTCCACGAGGGGTTCGCCGACATCGTGGCGCTGCTGTCGGTGTTCACCATGACCGAGGTGACCGCCCGCCTGGTCGACGACGTGGGCCGCGATCGCGAGCACCGGCCGCCGGGTCAGTACGTGCCGAAGGCGCGGTTCCGGGCGGACCGCCTGCGGAGGTCGGCGCTGTTCGCGCTGGCCGAGGAGATGGCCGACGAGGTCGATCCCGGGCTCACCGGTGCGCTCCGGCGCTCGGTGAGCCTCGACCCCGACCCGACCATCCTCGAGTGGCCCGAGTTCGCCGACTCGCACCGGCGCGGCGAGGTGCTGGTGGCCGCGGTGTGCCAGGCCTTCCTGGAGGTCTGGACCACGCGGCTCACGGCCCTGACCCCGCCGGGCAGCGCCACGATCGACCGTGACCGGGCCGTCGAGGAGGGGGCCACCATCGCCGGCCTGTTGCTGACGATGATGATCCGGGCCCTCGACTACACCCCACCGGTCCACCTCCGCTTCGGCGACTTCCTGTCGGCGGCGCTCACCGCGGACGCCGAGGTCCGTTCCGACGACAGCCGGTACCACCTCCGCGACGCCCTGCGGTCCTGGTTCGGCGCCTACGGCATCGCGCCGGCCGCCGGCACCGCCGACGGCCTGTGGGAGCGGACCGACCGGCTCCTCCACCACCCGGGCGTCCGGTTCAGCAGCGTGCAGTCCGACCCCACCGAGATGTTCCGGCTGATCTGGGCCAACCGCGATGCGCTGAAGCTGCCCATCACCGCCTACTCCTGGGTCAGCGACCTGTGGCCCTGTGTCCGGGTCGAGCCCGAGGACGGCCTGACGGTGCGTGAGACCGTCGCCACCTGCATCCAGTACCTCGACCTCACCGGGGGCGAGTTGGCCGCCTTCGGGCTCCGCAAGCCCACCGGGATGGCCGACGACACCGAGGTGGCGTTGGAGGGGGGCACCACCCTGGTGCTCGACGAGTACGGGATGTTGAAGTACGAGATCTCCAACCGGCTGCCGTCGCGGTCCGAGCCCGAGGCGCTGGCGCGCACCCAGGAGCAGATCGACTACCTCCACGAGTCGGGGGCGTTCGCCCGGGGGGCCCGGTTCCAGGCCCGGTTGGCCAACGTGCACCGGCTGCGGGCCTCCGCGGTGGCGTCTCGGCGGGAGGAGACCTGGTGAGGCGTCAGGTGACCACCCGCTGGGCTCGGACGACGCACGGCTCTGGGGAGGCGGCGCCATGGCGGTGACCACGCCCACCGAGGCCACGATGATCGTCTACAACGTGGGCTTCGGCGACTGCGTGCTGTTGCGCTTCTCGTACCCGGACGGCACGGCACGCCACGTGCTGGTCGACTTCGGCACGACGAAGCGGGCGGCCAAGTTCCGGCCCGACTCGATGGAGGCGGTGGCCCGCAAGATCGCCGACGACTGCGGTGGCAAGCTCCAGATGGTGGTCGCCACCCACCGCCACCGCGACCACATCTCGGGGTTCGCGGGCGAGTCGGGCCGCATCATCGCCGGCCTGCAGCCCGATGTGGTCGTGCAGCCGTGGACCGAGAAGCCCGACCTCGCCGTCGACGCCACCGGGGCCGCCGGCGTGCGCGGCGGGGTTGGTGGGAGCAGCAGCGGTACGGGCGGCACCCGCGGCATGGCCGCCCGGCGCTTCGCGGCCCGGCTCGACACCCTGCACGAGGCCGCCGACCAGGTGCTCCAGCAGGTGCCCCGGGTGCGGGCCACCAAGGGCGTGACCAGGACCGTCGCCGACCAGTTGGCGTTCATCGGCGAGGCCAACCTGAAGAACATCGATGCCGTGCGGGCCCTGCAGGCGCTCGGCAAGCGGCGCGTGTACGCGTCGTTCGGCACCGACCTGCGCATCGGGTCCCTCCTGCCGGGGGTCGAGGTCGAGGTGCTCGGCCCACCCACGCTGGCCCAGTCCGACGAGATCGCCCGCATGGCCGACACCGACGCCGACGAGTTCTGGTCGCTCCTGGCGGCGTCGGCCGGGCAGGCCGTCGTCGGGGGCCACGACCCGCTCTTCCCCGGCGCCCGCAAGGCCGGAACCCGCGCCCGCGCGCAGGAGGCCCGCTGGCTGATCCCCCGCATCGACAAGATGCAGGCCGAGGAGCTGCTGGCACTGGTGCGCATCCTCGACGGGGTGATGAACAACACCAGCCTGATCCTGTTGTTCTCCGTGGGCGACAGCCGGCTGCTCTTCCCCGGCGACGCGCAGCTCGAGAACTGGCGCTACGCCCTCGAGCTCGCGCCCGAGGCGGCCGACATCCGCCAGCGGCTGGCCGCCACCAAGGTGTACAAGGTGGGCCACCACGGCAGCCTCAACGCCACACCACGGACGATGCTGTGGGGCGGCTTCACCCGCAAGGACCTCGTCGATCCCGACGAGCGACTCGTCACCCTGCTGTCCACCACCTCGGGCAAGCACGGCGACGAGGACCACGGCACCGAGGTGCCACGGCGGCGTCTGGTCGACGAGCTCACCAGGCGCAGCCGCCTGTTCAACACCCAGGACTGCGACGCCACCACTGGCTGGTGGCGGGAGGTCACCGTCCCGCTCTGACCGGATTTCGGGGCGAACCGGTCGGGGTCGCGCCGTTCCGGCGCCAGGATGGACGCGTGTCCCGCTGGTTCACCGCCGACCTCCACCTGGGCCACGAGAACATCATCCGGTACTGCCACCGCCCCTTCGCCGACGTCGAGGCCATGAACGCCGCGCTCGTCGCGCGGTGGAACGAGGTGGTCGCCGCCGGTGACGAGGTGTGGGTGCTGGGCGACCTGGCCATGGGGCCGATCCGGCAGTCGTTGACCCTCGTCGCCGGCCTGGCCGGTCGCAAGGTGCTGGTCGCGGGCAACCACGACCGCTGCTGGAGCGGGTATCGGGCCCGGCCCCGGGCGCACCCCGGTGAGTGGGCCGCCGCCTACCGCGACGCCGGGTTCGACGAGATCCACCAGGGCACCGTCGAGCTCACGGTCGGCGGCGTGGGTGTGCTCGCCGGCCACTTCCCCTACCAGGGCGACAGTCAGCCCGTCGACCGCTACACCGAGTTCCGCCCCCACGACGACGGCCGCTGGATCCTGCACGGCCACGTGCACGACCGGTGGCGCACCGAGGGGCGCCAGGTCAACGTGGGGGTCGACGTGTGGGACTACCGGCCCGTCGCCGAGGCGACGATCGCCGCGATCATCACGGGTCGTTGAGCCCGGCCCGGCCGGCGCTCGTCTCCTGCGCCGCCCGGCGACCGGCACCACGTGCCGCGTTGCGTAGCCTCGCCCGGACGCTCGAGGGGAGAGGCTCGTGATCAGGTGGATGGTGGACACCACGGTGGGTGCGCTGGCACGCCGCGCCGCGGTGCCCGAGGCCGTGGACGCCGTGACGGTGCGGGGCCACGAAGCGCCGGCGACCGTGCCGGTCGACGCGGTGTGGGAGCGGGTCGAGGCGCTCTACCGCACGGGGATGCACCCCGGCATCCAGATGTGCGTCCGTCACGAGGGCGAGGTGGTGATCGACCGGGCGATCGGTCATGCCCGAGGGGTGCGCCCCGACCGCCCCTTCGACCCCGACGCGGCCGTGGCGATGCAGCTGGACACGCCCGTCAACCTGTTCTCTGCGTCCAAGGCCGTCACCGGCATGCTGATGCACAAGCTGGAGGAGCAGGGGGTGCTCTCGATCGACGATCGGGTGGCCGACCACGTGCCCGGGTTCGCGAAGCACGGCAAGGGCGCCATCACGCTGCGCCACGTGCTGAGCCACCAGGCCGGCATCCCCACCATGCCGAGGGAAGCGTTCGACCTCGACATGCTGGCCGACCCCGAGCGGGCCGAGGCGGTGCTGTGCGAGCTGCGTCCGTCCGCGCCGATCGGGGGGCCACCCGCCTACCACGCCGTAGTCGGCGGGTTCGTGATGGAGATGGTGGCCCGGCACGCCACCGGTCGCAGCCTGCGCGACATCCTCGACGACGAGGTGCGCGGGCCCCTCGGCCTGTCCCGGTTCAGCTTCGGTGTCGACCCCGCCGAGGTCGACCTGGTGGCCGAGAACGTCGAGACCGGCCTGGCCTTCCTGCTCCCGCTCGAGGTCTTCTTCCAGCGGGCCCTCGGCGCCCCCTGGGGCCGGTTGCTGCGCATGTCGAACGACCCTCGGTTCCTCACCGCGGTGGTGCCGTCGGGCAACGTCATCGTCACCGCCCGCGACGCCGCCACCTTCTACCAGTGCCTGCTCAACGGCGGCGAGATCGACGGCACCCGCGTGTTCGCGGCCGACACCATCGCCCGTGCCCTCGAGCCCGAGGACGTGGGCACGCCCTTCGACCGCATGCTCGGCCTGCCCATGCGGTACAGCTCGGCCTTCATGCTGGGCAACGAGGGCCTCAGCCTCTACGGCTGGGGCCATCGACGGGCCTTCGGTCACCTGGGGATGTCCAACATGCTCACCTGGGCCGACCCCGACCGCGACCTGGTCGTGGCCCTGCTGACCACCGGCAAACCGATGCTCGGCACCCATCTGCTGGCGTTCCCCCAGCTCATCGGCGCCATCCACGACACGTTCCCCGCCCGGTAGGCCACCGCGCGCGGGTGCGGTCGGCCGGCGACCTCCGGGAAGCGTCGAGCGTCGCCCGGCTGCGCCGATCGGGGTGCGCGACCCGATCGGTGCGTGCCCCTACGGTTTGGGGGCGGCACGCGCCGCCGGGGCGACGACAGGAGACCCACGATGCCCGAGAGCACCACACCTGCGGGGTGGTACATCGACCCGTTCGGGCAGGCCGACGGTCGCTACTGGAACGGTCTGCGCTGGACCGACGCCGTGTCGCGGGGCGGCGTCACGCTGAAGCTGCCGCCCGATCCCGATCAGGTCGCGATCCCACCGATCCCCGGCAGCGAGTTGCGGGCCACCACTGGCGCCACCACCGGCGCCGCGGCCGGCGCCACCGCCGGGCCGCAGGGCGCACCGCCGCCGGCGCCACCCCGGCGCTCGCCCGCGTTGGCCATCATCGGCGTGCTCGTCGCCATCGCGGTGGCGGTGCTCATCGTGCTGGTGCTGACCCGCGACGACACGGGCGACTCGCCCACGCCGGCCACCGACTCGCCGGCGTCCACCGGTGCCCCGGTCACCGAGCCGCCCGTCACCGAGCCACCCGTCACCGAGCCACCGGTCACCAACCCGCCCGACACCACACCCACCACCGCCGCCTGACCACACCGCCGTCCGGTCGAGCGCGGCCGCCGCTCGGTCGAGGCAGGCCGGCGCTCATCGCCGGCGTTGGGCGCCCGCATGAGCCGTGCCGGGCACGCCCCCGGTGGGTGGGGTCAGGACGAGCGGCGGGAGCGGCGGATCAAGAGCCACACGCCCACGGCGGCGGCCACCAACAGCACCGCGCCCACGATGAACAGCACCGGGGACGACGACGAGGAATTGCTCTCGTCGGGGATGTCGGCGAGGACGACCAGGCGGAGCAGCAGGCTCATGGCACCATCCAATCAGGGTTGCGGTCGCGCCCGGGGCGGAGGCCACCGGCCCAGGCCATGGTGAGGGCGATCAGCACCGGGAACTCGAGGTAGGCGTGGTACGACGCCAGCGACGTGTAGAGGGTGCGGCCCTGGCCGTAGTCGTGGGCCGCCACCAGAGCCACCAGCACGGTCGCACCGGCCGCCAGCAGGAGCAGGCGTCGTCCTCGCAGCTTCGAGCCGACCGGTGTGGCCTCGAAGGCGGCGGTGGCCTCGGGCGCGTGGCGGGGGAAGAACCAGCACCACACCGTGTAGTGCATCACCTGGGCGAACGCGAACAGGGCGAGGAAGCGCGCCGCCGCCGGGCCGGCGGGGTCGAGCACGATCGACGGCACGACCGTGGCGCCGGCGGTGGCCGACGCGGTGGAGCTGCCCGCGGTCAGCCACGGGTCGAGCACGCCCGAGAGGAGCAGGATCGGCGCGGCCACGGCCCAGGCCAGGGTCGTGCCCCGCAGGGCCCGACGCCGGACCGGGTCGGCCATGGTGGCCGACCACTCCCACAGGAACACCGCCGGCAACAGGTTGTGCAGGTTGGCCTGCACCACGAACCAGGTGTCGGGCCGGAGCAGGGCGAACGCCGCCACGGGCGCCAGCACCGCCAGCCCCCCCGCCCTTGCCCGCCACGAGCGGGCCAGCAGCACCGTGACGGCCAGCATGCCCACCAGCAGTACGATCTCGACCCGGCGGGGCAGCACCCCCGGCAGGAGCAGGCGGCTCACCACGATGCTGACGAGCACCACGTTCACGCCCACCAGGAACCGGCCGTGCAGCACCCCGTGGTAGCGACCCGACACGTACCGGACCTCGAGGGCCACGTGCACCATGCCGATGGCCAGGAGCCCGAACACCACCACGTCGAGCGGGATCGACAGCGCCAACCCGAGCGCGATCACCATCGCCACGCCGAGGCCCACGATCGCTGACCTCTCGTACCCCGTCGCCCTCGCCGGCACGTTGGCGGTCGAGGTGCCGCTGTATGCCGTGCTGCTCCCTCGGCTCGCGGCCGTGCCGTTGTCGACGACCAGGGCGGCGTCGGTGGGTGTGCTGGTCAACGTGGTGTCGCACCCCTTCCTGTGGTTCGCGCTGCAACCGCTGGGCCGGTGGGCCGGCGCCCCGACCGTAGTTGAGGTGGGCCTCGCCGAGGTGGTCGTCTGGTTGCTGGAGGCGGGGTTGGTGCGAGCCACCGCCGGCACGGGCTGGCCGGCATCGCTGAGCGTGGCCGCCGCGGCCAACCTGGCGTCGGTCGCCATCGGCCTCGTGCTGTTCTCGCTCTGACCCGGAGCGGTCCCAAGCCGGCGCGCCCGGACTCCGTGGGTGTCGCGGACCCGGCCGCGCTCGACCGGCGCGTTCCACGGATCGACCGGCGAGGTGCCGATCGACCGCTCGTCCGGACGGGGCCACGTCGATGAGGCAGGCTCGGGGGATGAACGACGCCGATGCCCTGTTCCAGCGTGCCGCAGCGGTGGCCGCGGCGTATCGAGGCTCGGTGGGCGGGCGTCCAGTACGGGCCGCCGCCACCGGCGAGGAGCTGCGCGCCGCGTTCGGTGTGGCGCTCCCCGACGGACCGCGGCCCGGCGCCCAGGTGCTCGACGAGTTGGTGGCCGCCGCCGAGCCGGGGCTGGTGCACACCGCCGGCGGGCGCTTCTTCGGCTTCGTGATCGGCGGTTCCTACGACCTCGCGGTGGCGGCCGAGATGGTCACCGCGGGGTGGGACCAGTGCGCCTACAACCACGTGCTCACCCCGGCGGGCGCGGCCGCCGAGCAGGCGGCCGGCGGCTGGCTGAAGGACCTCCTCGGGCTGCCGGCCACCGCGTCGGTGGGGTTCGTGACCGGCGGGCAGGAGGCCAACACGGTCGGCCTCGCCGCCGGCCGCCACCACGTGCTCGCCGAGGCCGGTTGGGACGTCGAGGCCGACGGGCTGGCGGGGGCGCCCCGGGTGCGGGTGGTGGCGGGAGCGGAGCGCCACGCCACCATCGACCGGGCGCTGCGCCTCCTGGGGTTCGGCACCAGCACCCTCGAGCCCGTCGCGGTCGACGCCAACGGCGCCCTCCGACCCGACGAGCTGACCCGGGTGCTGGCGGCCCGACCGCCGGGCCCCACCATCGTGTGCCTCCAGGCCGGCAACGTGAACACCGGGGCCTGCGACCCGTTGCGCGAGGCCGTCGGCGCCGCTCGCGGGCACGGCGCCTGGGTGCACGTGGACGGGGCGTTCGGCCTGTGGGCCGCGGCCAGCCCGCGCACCCGGGCCCTGGTCGACGGCATCGAGCTGGCCGACTCGTGGGGCTGCGACGGCCACAAGTGGCTCAACCTGCCCTATGACTCCGGGTTCGCCTTCTGCGCCCACCCGGAGGTGCACGCCACCGCGGTGCGCTACTCGGCGGCCTACCTCACCGGATCGGGCGGCGCCGACCTGGGCATGTCCGACTTCACCCTCGAGTCGTCGCGCCGGGCCCGCGGCTTCTCCGCGTGGGCGCTGCTGCGCCACCTCGGGCGCCGCGGCGTGGCCGACCTGGTCGACCACCTGTGCGCGATGGCCCGGCGCATCGCCGACGGCCTCGACGCGGGCGGGGCCCGCATCGCCAACGAGGTGGTGCTGAACCAGGTGCTGGCCGACTTCGGCGACGACGCCCGCAACGCGGCCATCGCCAACGCCGTCCAGCAGGAGGGCACGTGCTGGCTGGCCACCACCGACTGGCAGGGACGCCGCCTCCTGCGGCTGTCCGTGTCCAGCTGCGCCACCACCGCCGACGACGTCGACCGCTCGGTGGCGTCGATCCTCCGCCACGCCGGCTGACGCCCGCCGCGGACCGCAGGGGGCGGGTGCCCCCGTCAGCTGCTTGACATTTCTTCGATCATGTCTCATCTTCGGCACATGTCTCTTGATCTGTCGAGCAGTGTCGCCTTCGTTCCCCGGTCGGGCCCGACGTGGCGCGACCCCTTCGGCATGTACGCCGCGCTGCGCGACCACGACCCGGTGCACCACGTCGCCCACGGTGACTACTGGGTGCTGTCCCGGTTCGCCGACGTGTTCACCGCCGCCCGCGACACCGCCACCTTCTCGTCGGCCCAGGGCCTCACCTTCCGGTACGGCGACATGGACGCCGCCGGCCTCGCCGAGGCCACGCCGATCGTCATGCTCGACCCCCCGGAGCACACCGCCTTCCGCCGACTGCTGGCCCGGGGGTTCACCCCCCGGCAGGTGGCCGAGCTCGAGCCGAAGGTCCGGGCCTTCGTCACGGATCGACTCGACGGGCTGTGCCGGCGGGGCGGCGGCGACATCGTGGCCGAGCTGTTCAAGCCCCTCCCGAGCATGGTCGTGGCCCACTACCTCGGGGTGCCCGAGGCCGACCGGGCCCGCTTCGACCACTGGACCGAGGCCATCGTGGCCGCGGCCGCCGAGGGCGACCCCCTGGCCACCCCCGAGGCGGTCGGCGAGCTCTTCGAGTACTTCTCCGACCTCATCGAGCGCCGTCGTCGCGACCTCGGCGACGACACCATCAGCGAGCTGGTGGCCGCCGCGGACGCGGACGGTGATGCGGGCGACACCGATCACACCGGCGACGAGGCCGACGAGCCCGTGCCGGTGCTGCGGGTGCTGGGCTTCGCGTTCACCATGGTGGCGGGCGGCAACGACACCACGACCGGCCTGCTGGGCGGCGCCGCCGAGCTGCTTACCGAGCGGCCCGACCAACGCGCGCGGCTGCTCGAGTCGCCCGAACTGATCGGCGACGCGGTCGACGAGTTCCTGCGGCTCACCAGCCCGGTCCAGGGCCTCGCCCGAACCACCACGCGCGACGTCAGGATCGGCGACACCACGATCCCGGCCGGGCGCAAGGCGTTGCTGCTGTACGCGTCGGCCAACCGCGACCCACGCGAGTTCGGCGACGACGCCGAGCAGCTCGACGTCACCCGCCGGCCCCGCCAGATCATGAGCTTCAGCTACGGCGCCCACCACTGCCTCGGCGCCGCCGCCGCCCGGCTCCAGGCCCGGGTGACCATCGAGGAGCTGCTCCGGCGCTGCCCGCAGTTCTCGGTCGACGCGGCGGCCGGCCGGTTCGCCACTGGTAACTACGTGCGCCGCTACGAGTCGTTGCCGTTCACCGCCGGGACCGCCGGGTGATGCGCACCGGGTCGGGGACCGGGTCGGGGGCCGCCGCAGGCGCCCGGTCGGCCGGGGGCAGGGGATCCACCGGTTCGGCCGGGGCGTCCAAGGCGACCGCCGCCGCGGGCGCGGGGACCGCCGGGTGACGACCACCGGATGGCTGCGGGCCGAGCGGGCCAGCCTGGCGGCGGAGCAGATCCTCGATGCCGCCGGCGTGCTGTTCGCCCGCCACGGGGTCGCCGCGGTGGCCATGGCCGACGTGGCGAGCGCCGCGGGCTGCTCCCGGGCCACGCTGTATCGCTACTTCGACAGCCGTGACGCGCTGCGCATCGCCTACGTCCACCGCGAGGCCCGCCGGATCGGCGCCGAGGTCGCGGCCTGGGTCGTGGGCATCGACGACCCCCGCCGGCGACTGGTCGAGGCGATGACCGGCGCGCTCGCCCTCGTCCGCGGCGACCTCGCCCTGGCGCCGTGGTTCACCGAGGGCGACGCCGGGAGCACCGCACGGCTGGCCCAGTCGTCCGAGGTGATCGAGGCCCTGGTGGCGAGCTTCCTCGGCGAGGGCGCCGATCCGACCATGAGACGACGCGCCCGGTGGGTGGTGCGCGTGCTGGTGTCCCTGCTGGCCGACCCGGGTGCCGACGGTGACGACGAGCGGGCGATGCTCGAGGAGTTCGTGGCGCCCGTCGTGGTGGGCACAGGCTGAGCCACCGTGCCGCCACCGATGCCGCCGAGCACCTCCCGGCCCGTGCGCCGTCCCCGTGCCCTGCTGGTGCTGGCGGGCCTGGCCGCGGTCGCCGCCGTCGGCGCTCCCGCCTGCGGATCGGGCGATGGTGGCACTGCGCCCGGCACCGCTTCGACGACCACCGCCTCCACCGCCGACGGCGGGTCCGCAGGCGAATTCGGGCCTCCGCTGGCGCCGAACCCGCACCTCGGCCCCGCAGGCACGGCCACCATGCACGGCGACAGCGGGTCGTCCGACACCACGCCGCTGGCCGGGCCCGGCGCCGGCCCGGTCGACGTGCAGCCCATCGACCTGGGCGCGGTGTGCCCCACCGTGCTGATCGGCAGCGACGGTTACCCGGTCGCGCTCTGCACCCGCGTCACCGACGTGCGCCCCGTCGTCCACCTGCTCGACCCGCACGACGGTGCGCCGCTGGCCGCGCTCGAGGTGACCGCCGGCAGCCTGTTCGGCGGGGTGTACGGCTACCTCGACGACGACGACCGGATGGTGCTGGTCGACGGCGCCGCCGACCTCCTGCGCATCGGCCACCGCCGGGACGGCTCGGGCTGGGCCCTCGAGGTGGTCGAGCGCACCCCCCTGGCCGACTCGGTCCCCGCCGGCGACACCGTCACCAGCGTGGCGCCCGACTACGGCGGCGGCGTGTGGTTCGCCACCGGCGGGGGCACGGTCGGCCTGGTCGACACCGGCACCGGCTCGACCCGCACGCTCGCGCTCGGCGACGGCGAGCGGGTGTCGAACAGCATCTCCACCGCGCCGGTGGGGATGACGGTGGCCACCGACCACGCCGTCTACCTCCTGGACGCGGGCCCGGACGGCCGACCCGAGGTGCGGTGGCGGCTGGCCTACGACCGCGGGCCCGCCCGCAAGCCGGGCCAGCTGAGCTGGGGCACCGGGTCGACGCCGACGTTCTTCGGCCCCACCGACGGGGCCGACTACGTGGCGGTGGTCGACAACGCCGACCCGCAGGTGCACCTGGTGGTGGTCCGGGCCACGGGGCCCGATGCCGGTCGCCAGGTGTGCGCTCCGGTCGTGCTGGCACGGGGCGGGCCCGGCTCGGAGAACTCGCCGATCGGCGCCGGCTCCAGCGTGGTCGTGGCCGGCACCTACGGCTACGTGTACCCGCGGCTACCCGAGGACGCCGGGCCCAGCCGGCCCGCCACCGCGCCGTTCACGGGCGGGATGACCCGGGTCGACGTGGCGCCCGACGGTGCCGGGTGCGAGGTGATCTGGGACACCGACACGCGGTCGGCGGCGGTGCCCCGCCTCTCGACCGCCGACGGCACCATCACCACGATCACCCGGCCCACGGGCGCGGCGCGGTACTCGTACGCCGTCGTCGACGCCGACACGGGCGAGCTGCTGGCCGAGCAGGACCTGGGCGCGACCGTGGCCGACCCGTTGCAGCTGGCCGGCACCATCGGGCCCGACCAGGTGCTCTACCAGGGCACCGTGGGCGCCGTCCTGCGCATCACCCCGGCGTCACCGGATCGACGGTCCGAGCACACCGAGGGGTGAGCGGGCGGCGGCGAGCTTCCGCGCCCGCGACGCCAGCCGGATCGTCACGCCGTCAGCAGTGCCGCCGGTATCACCGCGATGCCGTCCGCGCGCCGGTACGCCTCGGTGCCGGTGGTGATGACGGCGGCATCGAGGAGGTCGTCGCCAACCGTCTCTGCCAGCCAGCGGAGGTGGCGCACGTCGTGGTCCCGCGTGGTCGCGGCGAGCTTCACCTCGAGCGCCACGATCCGACCGTCGCCCCGCTCGATGATGAGGTCGACCTCGTGCTCGCCGCCACGGGTGCGCAAGTGGCGGACCCGAGCTTCGTTGGCTTGTGCATAGGTCCGGACGGAAAGGGTCACGAGGGACTCGAACAGCGCACCGAGCAGGGTGCCGTCGCGGGGAATGGGCGGACCTGCGGGCCGGTCCTCGAGCAGGCCATCGACGTCGACCCCCAACAGTCGGGCGGCGAGGGCCGGATCGGCCAACTGGTGCACGGGGGCGACACCGAGGCGGCGCAGCCGATGCCGGGCCGGCGCCCACGCCGGGACGTCCTCGATCATCCAGAGCTGTTCCAGGGTGGTGCGGTACGGGCCCGTGGTCGTCTTCGCGGGCTTGTCGTTCTCGCCGGCAGACGCAGCGTCACGGATGGTCTCGAACGAGGCGGTCGTCGAGGACGCCGCTGCGTAGGCGGTGAGCCACCGACGCAGCGCACCCCGATCGCGGACCCGGTGCCCGACCTCGGCGACGTCCCGCTCGACGATGCGGTCGATGTACCCGTCGAGCTGGGACCGCAGGAGTCGACCGGCCAGCGGACGGATGGCAGGGAAGCCCGACGCCGTGATCTCGGCGGCGTACTCGGCCAGCCCGACGATCGTGGCACCGGCCACCGCTGGTCGTGAGCCGCTGAGTAGGTCGCCCAAGCGCACCGATGGCGCCTCGACGCCGCGTTCGGCGATCGACATCGGGCGCATGCGAACGGTCACGATCCGCCCGGCCCCAGAATGGACCGGCGCTTCCGCAGGCGCGGCTGAACCCGTGAGCAGGAACCGCGCCGGGGCCGGATCGCGATCGACGGCGCGGCGCACCAGATCCCACGAGGACGGGAGCCGCTGCCACTCATCGATCAGCACTGGCGGTCCGCCCGCAGTCACACGGTCGGGCGCGGCACGGAGGATCTCGAGCTGTCCGGGGTCGTCCAGCCGGTGGACGGTGGAAGCTCGACGCATCGCCGTTTCGGTCTTGCCGACGGCACGGGGCCCCTCCAGCGAAACCGCGGGCAGGCCGGCGAGCAGCTCGTCGAGCTCCCCATCCACGATGCGCGCCTGATAGTCCATCGGATTGAAACTACTCTTTGGACGGTCGACACCCTACGTTTCGGACGCTATTTTCCCTACTCTTCGGACACTCGCAACGGCAGCAGCGACGCCGAGATTCCCGGGCCGGACCATGCCGGGTGCTCTCGGGGACTGAGCCGACTGTTGGGACTCCCGCAGGTGGCGCAGGGGCCGGAGATCTGCGTCGACCGCCTCAGCCGAGGGCGACGCACGTCGGCGCCGGTTCCGCCGGCGCCGGTGACGACAGCGCCCAGCGCACGCACTCGCGGATGACCGGCACCGACTCGGCGACGTAGGCGTGGCCCATGCCGTCGACCAACTCGATGCGACGCGGGTCGGGGGCGGCGGCGTAGAGCTTGTGGGCCTCGGCGCTCTTGATGAAGGCGTCGTCGTGGCCGTGGATGATCGCCAGGGGCGCGTCGATGTCGCGGGCGAGGTCGATCGGGGGCACCGCATCGGACCAGTGGGTCGCCAGCCGGACCCGCAGGGCGCGGCGGGCGGCCCAGCGCCCGAAGCGCGTCTGGGTGAGCACCGCCGCGCCGGCGCTCTGCACCGTCCGCGGCAGGTTCCACTCCGCGGGGCTCGACACGGTCACCACACCCTCCGGGGCCTGGGCGGCTGCGTGCCGCAGCACGGCGATCGCCCCCATGGACGCTCCCACCAGCACGACCCGGTCGGCGCTGCGGCGGGCGAGGAGGACCGCGGCCTCCACGTCGTGGCGCTCGAGATCACCGAGCGTGCACAGCCCGTCGGACTCGCCGTGGCCGCGGGCGGTGTAGGAGAGCACCTGGTGTCCGTCGGCCCGCAGCGCCTCGGCGACGCGCCCGACCGTGGGGCTGTCCTTGGTGGCCCCGAACCCGTGGACCGCCACGACCGCGGTGCCCTCGTGGGCCTCAGGGTGCCACCGGCGCACCGCGAGCCGCACGCCGTCGCCGGTCGTGGTCCATTCCTGATCGAACATCCCCCTTCACGGTACGGGGCCGGTGGGTGATCGCCACCCCGACGACGGCCCCGCCGAACGGGCCGCGCCCGTTAGGGTGCCCAGCCGTGGCAGCAGTCCTGCGGACGAGGCCGACGGGGCGGGCGAACCGGGTCGGTCCCGGCCTGCCGGTGGCACCATGACCGTCGCCGTCGTGGTCGACGGCGCCGCGTCGCTGCCGGTGGAGCTGGCCGACCAGCACCGGATCGTGGTGGTGCCGATGGCCCTGATCGTCGACGACGAGATCCGCCCCGACACGTCGGTGCCGGTGGCCGACCTGCTGGCCCAGCTGCCGCTCGGCCACGTCTCCACCTCGGGCCCGGCCCCGGGGGCGTTCGTCGCCGCCATCGACGAGGCCCGCAAGGTGGCCGAGGACGTGCTCGTCCTCACCCTGTCGGCGGAGATGAGCAGCACCTACTCGGCCGCCGAGTTGGCGGTGCGGCTCGACCCGGGATCGGTGCGCGTGGTCGACACGCGGACCGCGGCGGGGGGGGGGCTGGTGGCCCTCGCCGCGGCACGGCAGGCGCTCGAGGGTGCCGACCTCGACGAGGTGGAGGCCACCGCCCGCGGCGTGATCGAGCGGGTGCACCTGGTCGCCACCCTCGACGACCTCGACCACCTCGTCCGCAGCGGGCGCGTCCCCGACCTGGCGCGGCGAGCCGCCAACGCCCTGAACGCCAAGCCGCTCTTCGAGTTCCACGACGGCGCCGCCCACGCGCTGGCCCCGGCCCACGGTGCCCGCGCCGCGGGCCGCCACATCGTCGAGCGGTGCCTCGCCGACCGGCCCGCCGACGGTGCGGCGCGCCTGCACGTGGCGGTGCTGGAGGCCGGCGCCCCCGACCGTGCCCAGTTGCTCCTCGACCAGGTGCTCGCCGAGGAGCCCGAGGCCGACTGGTTCATCGGGTCGTTCGGCCCGGTGATGATCGTCCACGTCGGGCCCGGCGTCAGCGGCCTCGCGTGGTGGTGGGAGCCGATTCCGTGACCGTCGTGGCCCGACCCTGAGCGAACCGGCGCAGCACCACCGCCGACGACACCGCGGCGGCGACCGGCAGCGCCGCCGTGGGCTCGACCCCCCATGCGTTCGGGCGCCGTTGGCGCCACCACACCAGGCCGGCCGCCACCCATCCCGCGGCGATGCCCGCGGTGACCGACCACGAGCGATGCCTGCCGGGGGCCAGCGCGCCCAGCCCGCCGGCCACGACCTCCACCGGCACCGCGGCCGGGAAGGTGACGAGCATCTGCCCGACGGCACACGCCACCCCCTTGCCACCGCGGAACCCGCTCCAGACCGGGTAGCAGTGGCCGATCACCGCCGCGGTACCGCCGACGTGGGCCCCCAGGTCACCGGCCACGGCCCGCCCGACGGTGCACGCCGCCGCGCCCTTGGCGATGTCGGCCACCCCGACCGCGTAGCCCCATCGCCGGCCGAGCACGTCGATGGCGTTGAGCGCGCCCGGGTTGTGCGACCCCACCGCCCGCAGGTCGACCCGTGCGCCCCCGGCCCGGCGGGCGGCCAGGTCGGCCCACGGGATGCTGCCGAGCAGGTAGCCCGCGCCGGCCACCACGGCGAGGGCGGGCAACCGGCGGGTGTTCATCGCCACCGCTGGCCCTCCCTCCTCACCGGTGGGCCGGCGAGCACCCGGCCGCCGGCCACCGCGGCCGGCGACCACCGGGCGGGCAGCCCGGGGCCGCGGTCGATCACGGTGGTCGATCGCGGCGTCAGCTGTACTGCTCGCGCAGCTTGTACTTGAGGATCTTGTTCAGGGTCTCGTTGCGGGGCAGGGCCTCGACCACCTCGAGCCGCTCGGGGATCTTCTGGGTCATGAGGCCCGACTCCCGGCAGAGCTCGGTCATCTCGTCGAAGGTGAGCGCCTCCTCGCCCGGGGCGCTCTGCACCACGGCCACCACCATCTCGCCCCGCTCGCGGTCGGGCACGCCGATGACGGCCACGTCGCCCACCTTGGGGTGGGTGTAGAGCACGTCCTCGATCTCCTTGGCACTGATGTTCTCGCCCTTGCGGATGATGATGTCCTTGAGCCGGCCGGTGAGCACCACGTGGCCGTCCTCGCGGAGGTGTCCCACGTCGCCGGTGCGGAAGTAGCCGTCCTCGTCGAAGGCGTCGGCGTTGAGGGACTCGTCGGTGTAGCCCTTGAAGACCATCGGTCCCTTCAGGCGCACCTCGCCGTCCTCACCCGGGTCGCAGACCTGGCCGTCCTCGCCGACGATGCGCACCTCGCAGCCCGCGACCGGCTTGCCCTCGGTGTTGGCGAGCTGGTCCTCGGTGTCGCTGGGCGAGCCCTGGGCGATCATCGGGCACTCCGTCATGCCGTAGCCGTGGAGCGTGCCCAGCTCGCACAGCTCCCGCTTGACCTCGTAGTAGATCTCGGGCGGCTTGGGCGCGCCGCCGCCGGCCAGCAGGCGCAGCGACGGGAGGATGCGCGTGCCGGGGTCCTTGCGCTGCTCGGCGAGGAACATCAGGTAGTGCGCGGTCGAGCCGCCCGCCGAGGTGACGTCGTACTTGCGGAACGCCGGCAGGATGGCCTCGAGGTTGAAGCCCTCGACGATCACCGCGCCCACGCCCGTGACCAGCATGAGCACGAGATAGTCCGGGCCGGCGATGTGGGCGAAGGGGAAGGCGATGGAGCCGACGTCGACGGCCGGGTCCCACTCGATGGCGTGGGCCAGGCCGTAGCCGCCGGCGATGAGGGTCTTGTCGGTGTGCTGGACACCCTTCGGGTCCGAGGTGGTACCCGACGTGTAGTAGAGCCAGCGCACGTCGTCGCCGCTCTCGGGCGGCGGGGGCAGGGTGGACGGGTCGCCCTCGGGGAGGTCGGTGTAGGCCGACAGCACCTGCACCGGCGGGTCGACGTCGGCGCCCAGGCGCTCGGCCCGGGCGTTGTAGTCCACGCCGAACAGCTCGCCGGGGCCGAGGTAGAGCTTCGGGGCGAACTGGTGCAGGGCGAAGTCCACCTCCTTCTCCCCGTAGATGTGCAGGATCGGGTTCTGCACCACACCGAGGCGGGCGAGGGCCATCGACGCCAGCACCGTCTCGATGCGGCTGGGCAGCTGCCAGGTGACCTTGTCGCCCGGGCCGATGCCCATGGCGTGCAGGCCGGCCGCGACCCGCTCGGCACGGTCGCGCAGCTCGCCGAAGGTGAGCGAGCGATCGGCCGGATCGACCAGCACCCGGGCGTCGGGCGTCAGCGCGGCGCGGCGCTCCACCAACTCCCACATCGTCTCCGAGCCCTGCAGCGGTCGATCGTCGGCCATCGGCCCTCCCCTCACCCGGGCGGCGGCCCGGATCACCTCGTAACGGACGTCGGCGGCGACCGCCCCGGTCCGCCCGGGTGAAGGCCACCTGCCTGCGAGGCGTCAGTGTGGCATGCGGCCGGGGGCGGCGGCGGACGCCGCCGCCCCGAACGCCTGGGCGACGGGCCGGCCGCAGGGCACGGAGCGGACGTTCTCGGAGCGGTCGGTAACGTGCCCGGCCATGAAGGAGATCGACCGCCAGCGCGAGCTGTACCGGGAGGCGCTCGGGCTCCTGGGCGTGGGCGACGTGGTCGCCGCCGGCCCGGTGATGGCACCGCGGCCGCAGGTGCGGGGCGGGCTGCGGCGCTGGTTCCGGCGCCGGCGGGGCTCTCTGCACCCGGCCGACCAGATGGCCGGCCTCAACGTGTTGGCCCTGGGCGACGGCGCCCTGTGGCTCTACCGGGCGCCCAAGTGGGGCGCGGGCATGCCGACCATCGAGCGGCTGGTCGGCTGGTGGCCCGCCTCGACGGTGACGTTGGCGTCCACCTACAAGGAGCTCGAGTCGCTCGACTACGACACCGGCACGAACTATCGCACCAAGGTGGTGCGCATCGGCGTCAAGGCCGAGGGCAACGAGCGCCTCACCGTGGTCGACGGCCTCCAGAACGACCAGACCCGCGAGCTCGTGCGGGAGATCAAGCAGGCCACCGGCCAGCGCAAGAACTGACGCGGCGGCGGTCGCCCGCGGTGCCTCAGCGGGGCTCGAGGCCCACCAGGTCGGCCAGCAGCTCCATCGAGCGCAGCCAGTCGTCGACGTCGTTCCGCCAGGGGGCCGCCACCACGTAGCTGACGCCCGCGGCCTCGTAGCGATCCCGCTCGTCGCGGATGCGGTCGTGGTCCATGCCCTGGGGATCCCAGCCGGTGCGCAGCGAGATGCGGAACCCGGGCTCGGGCCGCTCGGCCCGCAGCGCCGCGATCGGCGCCCGCACCTCGTCGGGGTCGAGGCCGATCAGGTGGAACCCGTCGCCCTTCTCCACCGCCCGCCGGTGGGCCCGGGGCCCCGAGCCGCCGACCCAGAGGTCGATGTCGTGGGCGGGCTGGGGCAGTACCCGCAGGTCGTCGAAGCTGGTGTAGCGGCCGTGGAAGGTGGCGGGGTCGTCGCGCCACACCACCCGCCACAGGTCGAGCATCTCGTCGAGTCGGTCGCCCCGGTCGCCGAACTCGTAGCCGAGGGCGGCGTACTCCCCCGCCGACCACCCCACGCCCACGCCCACCGTCAGCCGCCCGCCCGACAGGTTGTCGAGGCTCGCCAGCTGGTTGGCCGCCTCCAGCGGGTTGTGCTGCGGGGCGACCAGCACGCTGAGGCCCAGGCCGATGGTGCTGGTGAGCGCCGCCGCCCAGGTGAGGGTGACCATCGGGTCGAGCAGGTACGGCGACGGGTACGTCTGCTCGGCGGGCTGCACCAGGTGGTCGCTCACCCACAGGCCGGCGAAGCCTCGGTACTCGGCCAGGCGGGCGGCCCGGCCCACCGCGTCGGCGCCGGCGACCCGGCCGTACTGGGGAAGGTGGATCCCGACCTCGAGCATGGCGACGTCCTACCAGAGCGCCGGCGCCGAGGCGGTGTCCGGCGTGAACTGGCGCCCGATCTGGTGGTCGGGGCGACCGAATCGGGCGCCAGGTCACCCGAGGGCGTGGCCGTGGCCCCGCCGGCCGGGAGGAGGCCATCATCGAGTCCACCGAGGGGGGCCCGGCGAGTGCATCCGCGACACGTTTCGCCGTGGCTGCGTCTGGTCCACGTCCCTGGCCACCGACGAGAGCAGCCGCAACGCCGCGCTCGCCCCCACTCGGGGCCGCCCGACGAGCGCCGCCCGTCGGGCTCGACCCCCGGGCACCGCGGCACCGTGGTGGCGCCTACGCTCCCCGGCGAGCGACCAGGGGGGCCCACGATGTTCGGACGGAGGCGCGGCACCCGCGCTGTCACGATGCGCCTCGAGGACGACGGCGAGGACTTCCGGCGGCTGACGGCGTCGATGACCCGTGACGGCGCGCTCAGGGTGGAGGGCCACGACCTCGGGCCCGGCACCGCGATCGTCTCGCCCGACGGGGAGTACGAGTGGGTCACGACGGTCGCGGCCGCCCACGTCGGTCGCCTGGTGGGGCTGCTCGGTGGGCGTGAGGGCGACGACGTGCTCGACGTGCTCGAGCAGTCGTACATCGGCCCCGGGTCGTACGACTTCGAGCGGATACTCCGCGAGAGCGACATCCCCGTGGAGCGCTGGACCCGGTCGTGAGCCACCGCCACGTCCGCCGGCCCCTCACCCCGACCCCCGGCGCAGCACCGCGACACCCGACCTCGATGTGATCGGCGGCGGGCCCCCGTCGACCGCCCCGTCCGTCGCCCCTGGCGACCGTCGCCCTCGATCGAGGCGGGACGCGCCGTGATCCCTCACCGGGCGCGGGGTGGGACCTGTGGCCCTGTCGGAGCGTGGAGTCCAACCGTACGATCGCCCCATGACGGGCAGCGCGGTCCTGGTGCACGGCGCCTGGTCGAACCCCGACGACTGGCGGTGGGTCGCGGCGCTGCTGGAGGCCGACGGCGTGGAGGTGCGGGCCGTCGACCTGCCCTCGCACCGCTCTGCGTCGGCCACGCGTGCCGACGACGTGACGGAGGTGGAGGCGACGATCCGGGCGGTGCCGGATCCGGTGGTGCTGGTGGGCTGGTCGTACGGGGGCGCCGTGATCGACAGCCTCGACCCGGACGGGCTCGGGCTGGTTCGGCTGGTCTACGTGGCCAGCTTCCCGACCGGGCCGGGGCCCGGCGAGGCGCCGCCCCCGTTCGACATGGATCTCTCGCACGTCGTCTTCGCCGACGAGGGCACCTGCGTGCTCGATGACGAGTGGTGGCTCGCCCAGGACGAGGTGGCGACGCTGCCGCCCGACGTGCAGGCGCACCTGCACGACCATCCGCGCCGCTCGCTCGCCCTGGGCGCGTGGGCCGAGGGCGAGGCGACGTGCCCGTGGCGGCAGGTGGCCACCACCGTCGTGCTCGGGCGCTCCGACACCACCCAGTCGCCGGCGCAGCAGGCGTGGGCCGCGGGCCGCTTCGACGACGTCCACATCGTCGACAGCGACCACTTCGTCCTCTGGCGCACCCCCGAGGCGGTAGCCGCCATGGTCACGGAGGCGCTCGGCGAGACAGATCCGTAGCTGGCCGGGATCCTCCACGACCGGCGACTCTTCAGCGCACCTGCACGACGGCCTCGACACCGCGGTCACCCTGCGCCTGGCCGAGGCGCTCGGTGTCCCCCTCGTCACCAAGCACGCCGGCGCCTTCAGCCCGACGGTGCCGGTCCTACGCTGCTGACCGACACATCCAGCGTCGGCGCCGCCCGCCAGTGGGAGCACCGAGGGGACGCCGCCGCCCTCCGCCTTGCCGCCCGGGGTCGAACGCATCGCGTCGGCTGACTCAGCCGACACCTCGTGACCGATCGCCCGTGCGGCGCCACACTGGAGGCCATGCCTGCCCAGCTGAACCACACCATCGTGGCGGCGCACGACCCTCGTGAGTCGGCCCAGTTCCTGTCCGAGATCCTGGGCCTGCCGGCGCCGACGCCCTACGGTCCGTTCCTCGTGGTCGAGGCCGCGAACGACGTCTCGCTCGACTTCATCCAGGCCGACGGGGAGATCCCGTCCCAGCACTACGCGTTCCTCATCACCGAGGACGAGTTCGACGAGATCTTCGCCCGCATCACCGACCGCGGTCTCACCTACTGGGCCGACCCTGCCGCCCGCCACGAGGGCGAGATCAACCACGGCGACGGCGGGCGGGGCTTCTACTTCCAGGACCCGTCCGGCCACTTCCTCGAGGTGCTCACCCGCCCGTACGGCAGCGGCACCGCGTCCGACACGTGAGCGTCCGACACGTGGGCGTCGGACACCGCTCAGGGCCGACGGGGTAAGGATCCAGGGTGACCTCCCCCGCCCAGCCACCCGCGCTCACCGTCCGCCACGAGCCCGACCGGCGACGGTTCGTCGGCGAGGTGGACGACGAGATCGTCACCGTGGCCGACTACCACGATCGAGACGGCGTGATGGTGATGCACCACACCCACACCCAACCCGCCCACGGCGGCAACGGCTACGCCAAGCAGGTGGTCACCGCCGCCCTCGACGAGTTCCGGGCACAGGGCCACCAGGTGGCCCCGCAGTGCTGGTTCGTGGCCCAGGTGATCGACGAGGAACCGCACTACGCGGATCTCGTCGCCGGGTAGCACGACCTCCCGGGCTCCTCATCGGCGGCGTCGCCGCCGGCGCCGAGCGGTCCGCTTCGACCGTCTCCACCTCGGCAGCGGCGACAGCTGCGGGAGTTCGCCCCGGGATCGACGCACGTCGACTCACTGCAGCCCGCGGTCCACACGCCGCCTCGAGTCGGCCGCGGTGCGCACCGGACGGCTGGCGTACCATCGGCCCGGCACACCGAGCTCCCACCCCCGGAGGCAGCGCCGTGGCGTTGCGACTGCTGGACACCGACTACCTGGTCGTGGGCGCCGGCGCGATGGGCATGGCCTTCACCGACGCCCTCATCGACCACGCGGACGTGCACGTCACGCTCGTGGACCGTCGCCCGTCGGCCGGCGGGCACTGGCAGGAGGCCTACCCCTTCGTCCGCCTGCACCAGGCCTCGGTCTTCTACGGCGTCGCGTCGACCGTGCTCGGCACCGGGTCGGTGCAGACGAGCGGGCCCGAGGCCGGCCTCCAGGAGCGGGCCCGCCAGTCCGAGATCCAGGCCTACTACAACGACATCCTCCATCGCCGCTTCCTGGGCTCGGGCCGCGTCTCGTTCCTCGGAGCCAGTGAGTACCACGCCGACGGGTCGGCCCTCCTGGTGCGGTCACGGGTGTCGGGTGAGACGGTGCAGGTCACGGTGCGTCGCCGCGTCGTCGACGCCGCGTACCTGTCCCCGACCATCCCCGCCACGACCCCTCCGCCGTTCGAGGTCGCCGACGACGCCCGGGTGGTCGCCGTCAACGAGCTGGCCCGGTTGGACGAGGCGCCGAACGCCTACGTGGTGGTCGGCGCGGGCAAGACCGCCACCGACGGGATCGTGTGGCTCCTCACCAACGGGGTGCCGCCCGATCGGATCGTGTGGGTCCGCCCCCGCGACCCCTGGATGCTCAACCGTGCCGTCGTGCAACCCGACCCAGTGGTGGCGTTCACCCTCGCCGCGGAGACGATGATCGCCGCCGCCGCCGCCGAGTCGCTCGACGACCTCTTCCTGCGCCTCGAAGCCGCCGGCGTGATGCTGCGGGTCGACCGCGACGTCACGCCCACGATGGCCAAGAGCCCCACGCTCGCCGTCTGGGAGCTCGACCTGCTCCGAACCGTCGAGCGGGTCGTGCGCCTCGGCCACATCCGGCGGGTGACGGGCCGCGAGATCGTCCTCGACGGCGGCACGGTGCCGTTGGAGGCGGGTTCGCTCGTGGTGCACTGCGCGGCGTCCGGGCTGCGGTACCCGCCGCTCGTCCCCGTCTGGGAGCCCGACAGGATCCGCCTCCAGACGATCCGGGCCGGCTTCCCGTGCCTCAACGCGGCGCTGGCCGGCTACGTCGAGGCAACCCGCGACGACGACCGGGAGCGCAACCGCCTCTGCCCCCCGAGCACCCTGCCGAACCGCCCCGGCGACTGGGCGTGGATGCAGGTGCGCAGCGCCCGCACCAACCGCCTCCAGGGCGCCGAGCCCGACATCGTCGAGTGGGCCAACGGCTGCGCCCTGAACCCGGCCCGGATCGACCCGTCCCGCCGTGACGACCCCGCCGTCGACGCCGCCCGCACCCGCATGGCCGACGCGGTGGCCGCCGGCCTCGACCGCTTGGCCGGCCTCGCGGTGGCGCCGACCTGACCGGCGGCCCGGCGGCGATCCGACCTGGGGCGCTTCCGGCGACGGCCACCACCGACCACCTCACTGCCGACCACCTCACTGCCGACCACCTCACTGCCGACCACGTCACTGCACTCCGGCCGATCGGCCGAACGGGTGCAGGGCGGTCCTTCCATGCGAGCGCCGTGGGCCACGCCACGGAGTACGTTTCCTGCCCGTGGCCCGCCATCGACCGCCGGTCCGGCCGTACCGGCCGCACACGGAGGCGTGGACCGTGTGCCCGAGGCCGACCGGTCCGGGGGGCGCAGGTGAGGGGGTGCCTGGAGACGCTCCCAGGCGGCCCGGTCGACCCGTGATCGGGAGCCGTCGATGATCGACCCGCCGCCGCCCTCCGAAGCCGGTCGACAGCCGGGCACCTGGCGTCCTCCGTCG